>CAYYWG010000005.1:0-127676 GCA_964475335.1 uncultured bacterium | reverse complement strand
CTTGCAGCAGTTGGTTGAGGAGTTTGTTGGACACTTCGGCCCAGCGAGTTTCGGGGGGAATGCCGATGAAGGTGAGGAGTTTTTCCCACAGGCGACGGGGAATGGGCACAGGACAGTTGGCAACCACAGATTTGTGCGCCAGTTGCGATCGCACGGCTTGCAATTGTTGCCGCATGACTTCGGGATTGGATTGGGGCAACCAGTTAATTTTAAGGGTGGCTTGATAGTTTTGCTCGTGGAGGGCGCGGGCAGCCCAGGCTGAGAGTTTCAGCACGGCGGGGCCACTGAGTCCCCAGTGGGTAATGAGCACGGGGCCGCTTTGCTCGAAGGTGTGTTTTCCTGCCACGAGCTTGAGGTGGGCGGGGTTGACGGCCACTCCGGCCAGGTCTTGCAAGCGGCGATCGCAGAGATTAAAGGTGAACAGTGACGGAACGGGGGCGGCGAGTTGATGCCCCAGAGATTGGGCGATCGCGTAGCCTTGGGGATTGCTGCCTGTGGCCAGCAAGAGGCGATCGGCCTGGAATTGGTGGCCAGACTTCAGGTAAATCGTAAATTGGGCTTCCTGGTAGCCCACTGCTTTCACCACTGCCCCCGCCCAGACTTTGACGTGGGCGCGTGCTGCCGCCTGAACCAAGCAGTTCACAATCGTCTCAGATGTGTCGGTGCTGGGGAACATCCGTCCATCGGCTTCGGTTTTGAGGTGCACCCCCTGTCGGGCAAACCACTCGACGGTGTGTTGGGGTTGAAACCGGGCAAAGGCTCCGCGCAAGGCTTTGCTGCCTCTGGGATAGTTTTGGACGAGTAAGGCCGGATCAAAGCAGGCATGGGTGACATTGCACCGGCCACCGCCAGAAATGCGGACTTTGGCCAGGGGGGATTTGGCGGCCTCCAACAGGGTGACGCGAGTTTCGGGATGGGCCTGAGCGCAGGCGATCGCCCCAAAAAATCCGGCAGCCCCGCCGCCAATAACGACAACTTCTAATCGGTGAATGGGCTTTGGATTGGGCACAATGAAAGTCCTACAACGTCAGGTCTTGCCCCACGGGTATTGCCCACAGGCTGGGTTTGGGGCCGGAAGCCTCTAAATTCTAGTCGGTTATCTCGTTGGTTAAGTCGGCTTGTCAGTTAAATCAGCTCGCTATCCAACAAAAAGTTGCGGCAAGTCAAGACAGGGGAGTCTAACCGATGGTTCATGGGGCATTCTGCCCGTCCACACTGTTCGCAGTTGGCGGGGTGGGGCAAGACTTCGTCGCAGGAAGGGTACAGGCTAATCCCTTGTTGCACAAAGGCTTGGGCTTCTAAGTCTGACAGGCGATCGCAAATTAGAATGGCTGTAGAAATCTGGAGGGCTGCTCGTTGCTGGTTCACGTCCCGCAGCGTGGCCGCAAAGCCCCGTTGTTCTGCCCGAATCACGATCAACACTTTTTGGGGCAGGCTGGTAAAACAGTCGGGTTGCTCCCGTTCAAAAAAATCTTTGTATTGCAGGGTCAGGGTGCCATCGGGATAGTGGAAGGCCCGAATACAGCGCTGGAATGGCAGGGTAAATTGCCCATTTGCATCGAGTTTGTACCACCAGGATTTGTACCAAGCGTAATGGGGCAGGCGCAGAATGTCGTTGATTTGCTCGGGCAAAAAGCCTGCGTTGCTCAAGCGGGCGATCGCCAACGCTAACGGTAAATGTTCGCCTAAGGTGTGCAACCCCGACTCGTGCTGCACCATCCGGGCCAGGTCTTTACTCTCTTGCTGATCAAACCAGGAGCCAGACCGCTTTGAGGGCGAGGCTTTGGGCAAGGGGGAAGACGGTGCCAAAATACAGCGAATCGCTTCAAACTGGACGACGGCATCGGCTGATTGCTGGGGATTAATGGGGATGCCAACTTCGCTAACCACGGCCCCAATGTGATCGACGGGGGCAATGGGGGGAGTGCATTCTGCCAGCAAGGACTTGAGCGCGATCGCATCGGCGATGGCCAATGACACCTGAATCCGATCCCGCACATTTTCTGCATGGGACTGCCGATCAACTGCATAAAACAGGGGATTATTCATGGGTTGCGCCCCTTCTCGATCCGCGATCGCACGGCAGACCTGGGCTATGCCAAGCAGTCAGTGCAGAGCTGGTGTTGACATTCTGGCAGAAGTTCCATCTGTCTGGGCAATTCGTTGAACTCTCTTAATATGCGCTCAGCCCAAACCCAGGCTTGTGAATGGGCGATCGCCTGCTGTTAGGGGAGATTCCTCTTTCGGGAACCGCCATTTACTCAATATCCATTTCAATGCGGGCCACGCCAGTGCCTGCATAGTAGTTGGCCAAGATCTGGCGGTATTGATAGCCCTGTTCGGCGAGGCCCAACGCACCAATCTGGCTCATGCCTTTGCCCTGAAAGGCTTCCATCACAATGTCATCAGTTGCGGCATACAGCGATTCCACTACGTCGCCGCGATAGCTGACAAATTCGCCACCCGTTGCGTTCACCGCTTGCCTGGTCGTGTCTGCCTCTGCTTCTACCCCTTTGTAGACCTGGAAATATTCGTCGTTACCCAGGTCGTACAGGTCTTTTTTCACGGGTTTGAGATGATAGGTCAAGGCATACGATCGCGCGGCTACAGCTTGGGCTTTGAGGGCTTCCATTGGCCAACTGGGTGACACTTCGGCCCCAACCACACTGTAGAGATACTGTTGCAAATTCACATGGTTCACAACCCAGAGGCGACTATCTTTGGCCACGACCAGAATTTGGCCCCGATAGCCGCGATCGCCCACATAGGTAATCCCACCGGGTGCCGGACTGATCCAGATAATGGAGGGCAATTGCGACCCATCCAGGGCGATCGTTGGGCCATCGGCCTGAACGGTGTGCTGGCTCTTGGGCGAGAGCTGATACAGAGGTTTGCCCGTGTCCACATTGATGATATCCCCGCCAGCGGAGGTGCTGATGGGCAACGAACTAACGCCGTTGTGAATCAAGACGCGCATTTCGATCGCCGAATCGGCAGACATATTCAACACCGAGGGCACAGGCTGCGACCCCGTTGCTTGCTTGGCCGCTGGTTTGGCGGGGGCCGTTTTCTGGGGAGCTGGTTGCTGAGGTTGCGCCGATTTGAAGAGTTCGGTTTGTAGGTTGGGCGAAAGAGCGATCGCCACCTTGGGGAGTACCGGAGCCAGGGCTGTTGGCTCGGCGCTGGTGCCGCTAGAGAAGGAAACCTGTTGGTTGAGCAGGGGAATACCGACAATGGGGATTAGGCTAAGAGCGGGCATCACCACCCACGGATTCACCTTGACCCAATCCACGATTGCTTGCCATTTCATGGTTTTTTACCCACCCTTGTCTCACAACCATCATGCTCCTAAGCATTCTAGCGTTGTAAATCCAAGTTGCTAAAAATTAGGCCGTTAAGGATGTGACAGTTTTCCAGGTGGAACAGGTGCGATCGCAACCCTTAACACCGCCGGACTTAAGACTGGATGGGCACTAGCCGCCGTTTAAACTCAGCAATTAATTCCGCTTTTGTTCGTTGTTTCTGGCCCACATTGAGATAGTGATCGGCCAGGGTGTCTAAGTCTTTGTTCAACACCAACCGCCCCACCGCCATTGACCCAATGCCAGTGAAAACAAATCCATCATGTTTGGCATATTCTGGCAATTTGCTGTGAAAATATTCCGGTAGTCGATACCAGGGCATGGCTGGATTTTCGTGATGCTCAATGTGATAGCCATCATTAAAATTGCCAGCATTGGTTGGGGTGTTGATACAGGTAAAGGTGGATTTATAGGTGTTGGTTGGATCGTCGGGATCAACGAAGATATGTTGTTTCCAATTTCCCTGCATGAGGGCAAAGGAAATCACGGCCACAGGCAACAGAAACACAAAGGTTGTCGCGATCGGACGATAGAAAAACAAAATGGCAATCATGGTAAAGAATAAACCTTCTCCCACAATGCAACGCGCCATAACTTGATAATTTTGCTTGCGGAAGAGGACGTAGGGGAGTTCAACCCAAATCGCGATCGCAAACCGCAACATATACAGAAAATGGTGCCATTTCGAATCGCGCTGATAGGGCATTGTTGAGCTGAGGTCGTAGGGCATCGTATTGTTTTCACTATGATGCATGGCAATGTGGTGGGCGTAATACATCCACGGTGGGATGCCAAATAAGGCGCAGAGAAAACTGGTATTAACGTGTTTGAGAAATCGCCATTTTTTGTTAAAGATTGGCGTATGGGTTGAGTAGTGCAGCGCCAAGATAAACGATCGCGCATAGGTTGTAATGTGAAAATAAAAATACCCAGCACCTAATGCCGCAATCCAAAAACCATTGAGCCAACCTTCTAATAAATACAATCCCAGGATCATGGGCAGGCTCGTCAGCAAGATATTGATCATGACCAACAAGATGTAGATGTTTTGCTCTTGTTGGCCTTTGAGAAGATGGGTGATGCACCACTTTTGGATTGGTGGGGGTAATTCAAACAAATGTTCGCGACGGGGCTGTTCTATATCTAATTGATTCAGGTTTGTCGCAAGCTGAAAATGCGTTAAGTTCATGCAAAATCCCATGTTTAAAATTACGACTGAGCCAGGAATAACGACCCATCCTCAGGCATCTTACACCGTCCAATCTGGGCAATCCGTGGATTGAGCGGGCGATCGCCTGGAAATTGCCGGGAAAAATGTTTTGTTAATCCCTTGTTAGTCCCTGACCGCAAAGGGGCGAAGGGTGGTGGTGGCTTTGAGGTACAGCGGGTGGCGGGGTTGGCCCTGTTGGGTGTGGCCCGGACAATAGAGGGGGATAGTGGCGCGGAGGAGGTGGACAACGGCTCGATCGCGATCGCCTAGGGAGCCCCAATTGCCCCAGGCAAGGACGATGGAGTCAGCCCGATGAGCCAAACTCAGGAGATGGGCATCGTTATCGGCCCCGATGGGATCGGCGGCGGCTTTGAGCTGTGTGGGGTGCACTGCCCGGAAGGCAAAGAGATTCATCACCTCGATCGCCCCAAAGCCCCAGGTTTGGGCAAACCCCAGGCAACGCCGAATCGTTGGGTCATTGGCTGTGGCATCGGCCCGACTGGGATTGAGCATGATAAACCCCAACCGGGGCAACCTCCTATTCCACTCGCGCCAGAGGCGATAGCGATAGGTTGCGGTGGCATCAAACTCTGCGCCAGAAAGGATGGCCACGGGCGCTTCCCGCTTGCTACACGACGGGGGCATGGCCGGGATATACCGCATGGACATATTCACTGCCCGCCTCGGGAAACCCCCGACGATAGGCGGCGGCTTCTGGTTGGCCCCAGCCCAGTTGCAGGATGAGTTCTAGCTTGCGGCCCTGGCCTTGCTGGCTGAGGGTGGCCCACTCCGATCGCTGCTGGATTCGCTCGACATGGACTGGGGCGATCGCCTCGTGGGCTTTGCCCGCACTGAGACTCAAGTAGAGATCCATCCCCACGGTGATTTGTCGCCAAAAATCGCAGAGCCGTGGTTTGAAGGCGCGCAGGATTGCCAAATCTTCGGGGAGCGCCACTAGCTGATCGTGCACTTTGGGGAACTGGAGTTGGCGATCGCCCACAATAAACTGATGCCAGACCATCCCAGACACCCCATGATCCCGTTGATATTGGTGGACTGCTGCGCGGAAATCGTTGTAAGCGGCAAACTTTTGAAAGCCTTCCGGGCGCAAAAACTTGTCCAAAAATGGACTGCCCGAAAGACTCACTGCTAGATTCAGCCGTTGCCCGTTCATGCAGGCCCGCCGCTCGTCAGCCAAAATGGCAATCAAATCCTCGGTGCTGTAGCAATGAGTCATCCGGTTGGCTCCTTGTCAAAGTCAACCTGGGCGAGACGGGGACGGGGGGATGAAGACCATGGCACGAAGACTAGCCTCCAAACATTTGCTGCTAAACCGTGTCTTGAGTATCTCTCAGGCCAATGTAGCCTGTCACGGGGATCCAGAACCTTGTTCACGGGTTGTTACTAAAGTTCGCGTTTTGAGCCAATGTAGAGGCAGACTCCCCGCCCAGGAGGTAGCGCAGGCTACGACTTAACCAATTCGGTATTAATTTCGTTGACCGGACGGCGTTTAAGCTCGACGGATTCGGCTCGGGGCAATAGATCAAACACTTGGCGAAAGACATCATCAACTTGCTCAAAGGCAAGGTCGCCAGCCTGGTTGAAGATGACTTTGCCAGTCTCATCAAAAATTACCGTTTGCGGTACAACGCCTTTGTAGTAGTAGCCCGGTGCGGTTTTGTCGTTGGTTTTGCCCTGGGGCAAGGAGTCAACCCGCAGGAGGATAAAATCTGTGACTCGTCCGTAGAAGGCTTGGAGTTGGGATAAGACGGTGGCATAGCTTTTGCAGTCGCTGCTGTCATCCACATAAAACACGAGCAGCGTTGGGGAAGGCCGTTTGAGGGCTTCTTGGAAGGTAATTTTGGGGGGCACCAGGGAGCCATTGCCAGCGTAGAGGGCAAAGATATCGCCATCAAAGCGATCGTCGTTTAGCCCTGCGATCGCCGCTGGGGTATGCATCCAGGTCAGACTGCTGAGCACAATCAGGAGACTCAGGGCGAGCGACCAGACAAACCGCCCAGCGCACCAGCGAGATAAATGGGCAGGGAGCCAACGAAACCGAGAAAAGGCCATAACGATTGTGTCTTCAGTAAATTGATCGATAGATTTTTGCTGCAATCTTCATCTTACTAGGGCTGGCTCCCCATCCTGTGTGCTCCAGGCTGGAACCCGTGAGGTTTCTGGGTGGCAGAGTGAACAAGGGGCAGATGCGATCGCGGGTTAGGCGGCCTAAGCTAAAGTTGTAGCGAGTTTGCTTTAGGCTATGCTAGAACTGTACCTGAAAGCAGGATGCGCGACAGTTTGGGTGTGATCGGTGGCGATCGCAAACTAGCGGTCAGGCGCGATCGTTCCCCAGCGGGCAAGCTGACTTCCATCCACTGTAAACGCCAACACCTCACCCTCGACAATAGTGGAATCAAAAATAGTGGAATCAAAAATAGTGGAATCAAACGGCGCAAGGATTAGCCTGTAGCGTTTTGCTGAAAGTTTTGGTTGCCTGTCCCGTTCTGCCTTTAGCGGTTCAACCTGTGTTCAAAGGGCCAACTAAATCCCCGCAAGGGTGTGTTTAGCTGGATGGCGAAGCTGGGATGATGGCTGGGCCACCCAGGCTGGCTGTTTCCTCGTGGTATTGCTCATTGCCGTTTATTCAATTCTTCTGGTTAAAGTTGCCTTGCTATGACTCACGATACTGTTGCCCTGAAACCGATTCGCTCCTTCGAAGAAGCGGTTGAGCGCTGTCAGACCTTGGGGATGCGGCTCAGTCGTCAGCGACGCTACATTCTTGAACTGCTCTGGGATGCTCACGAACATCTGTCAGCGCGGGAGATCTACGATCGCCTCAATCTCCAGGGCAAAGATATTGGCCACACTTCGGTTTACCAAAACCTGGAAGCTTTATCGAGCCAGGGTATTATCGAGTGCATTGAGCGATCAGACGGGCGGCTGTATGGCAACATCAGCGATTCCCATAGCCATGTCAATTGCCTGGATACCAACCAAATTTTGGATGTGCACGTTACCTTGCCGGAGGAGCTGATCCAGCAAATCGAAGCCCAAACAGGGGTGCGAATTACGGACTACCACATTGATTTCTATGGCTATCGCAGGCCGGCTGAAGCCTGACCGGATCGTTTGCTATCCCAATCGGGGTTCGCGATCGGTGGCTCTGCGATCGCCCTGGGGCTGGCCCCTCGCAACCCAGACCGTGTTAAATCCTGTCGGAGACGCTCCATTCTGGAAGTGAGCTTATACAATAGCGGCAAACTCTCATGATTTGTGGGTTGCGGGGATAGCGGATCAGGGGTCGGTTGACCGGACGTGGGCCGCTGCTCTGGCGATCGCCGGATCACTACGCCGTACGAGGAAAACGCTGTAATCATGGCAAGACGGGCAATCGAGCAATTTCGTCCGCAACTTCGATCAACCTCCCAACCCGCTAAACAGGGCCAACCTGCTCCGCCTCCGCCTGCTCCGGCCAATCCGTCTTTGGTGTCTCCGGCCTCGGAGCCTGGAGCCTGTGCTGACCCGTCTACGGCTGATGGGGCGATCGCCAGTTCCCCGCCGCCGGTCGTGGTGTCGTCTCGGCCTCGGCGCACCGTCATCCAACAATTACGCCGGGGGGCCAGGGTCATTGGGGTGCCCCTGGTGTGGATGGGGGTGCTGGCATTTTGTGGGGGCACGGCGTACTCGGCCTACACCTGGTTAACGGATACATCGCCCATTCCTGATTGCGATCGCCTGTGGTTTTTCTCCCGCGATGCCGATAAACTGTATTGCGCGGAGCAGGCCATCCAACAAGAAGGCTCAGATAAGGCGTTGTTGGCGGGGTTGGAACTGGCAACCCGAATTCCCGATTATCATTACCTCCATCAACGGGCGGCCCAATTGCAAAAGCTCTGGTCAAATCAAGTGGTGCAGGCGGCCCAAGACCGGGCGCTGGACGGTGACTTGGCTGGGGCGATCGCCCTGGCGAAGCAACTGCCACCGGGGAATCCGGCCTATCGAGATGCAAAAAATTTGGTGCTGGAATGGAGCAACCTGCGCGATCGGGAAGCCGAATTGCTAGCCAAGATTGAAACCGCCTTGCAAAAACGCGACTGGGCTGCCGCTGAAGCTGTGGTGCAACCCGAATCAGCCGCCATCAGCGAGTATGAACGCCATCAGCTCAATCGCCTGACCGAACGCATCGTGTCGGAACGGGTGGCCTATAACCAACTCCGGCAGTTGCGCCAATTGGTGGAACAAAAGCAACCGGGGGATCCTTTGCCCTTGGGGCGGGCGATTCAGTTGGCTTTGCAAATTAATCCCAAAACCTATGTGAGCCAAGCTGTGCGGGGGGATATTGAGCGCTGGAGCGGTTTCCTGGTGCAGATTGCCGATGCGCAACTGGCGAAGGGCAATTTGAATGGGGCGATCGCCACGGCCCAATGGCTCCCAGAAACGGCACCGTTAACCCCCAGTGTGCGCCATTTGGTGTGGGTGAACCGGGCGCAACATTTGGATTTTGGTGCTCCCACGAAATCACCGACGGCGGAGCAGTTGTGGCAATTGTCAATGGCGGTGTCATCGCTGCGGCAAATTCCGCTGAATAGCCCCCTCTATGCTGCGGCGCAAGGATTGGCCCAAGGATTGGAAAAGCACCTGCAAGATGCTACGCAGTTGAGTTTGGCGCAGGTAGCGGCCAACACCCAACAACAACCTTCGTTGCAACTGGCGATCGCGCTGGCGGGGTCGATTTCGCTGGAGCGGCCCCGGCGACTCCAAGCCCAGACTTTGATGGCAGAGTGGCGGAATGATAGCCAACGGGTTGAAGATCGACCTTACTTGATGGCGGCGCGGCAGGTCGCCAAGTCGGGCGTGGTCAAAGATTTGCAGGCGGCGATCGCCCAGGCCAGTCAAATTAAACTGGGACGGGCCTTGCGGCCAGAAGCCCAGGCGGCCATTTTTGACTGGAAACAAAAAATCCAGATGATCGAAGACCAGCCCATCCTGGCCCAGGCCCGCAAACTGGCCCAACAAAAGCAACTGGGCAATGCGATCGCCCAGGCGGCCAAAGTTCCCTCGGGGCGGGCGTTGTATCCAGAGGCTCAGGCGGCGATCGCGGAATGGACGCGGCAAATTCAACTGACTGAGGACCAGCCCATTTTGGCTGAAGCGAAAACGTTGGCCAGTCAAAACCGCTGGGGCGCGGCGATGGATGTGGCTTACCAAATTGCCCCCGGACGGGCTTTATACAACGAAGCGCAAAAGTCTATTGCTGATTGGGCTGCCCGACTGGCAACGGAGCGATCGCGGGATGACAGTGAACGGTATGCCCGCAGTGGGGGAGGACGCTGAACTACCCCGCAGCGATCGCGATCGGCGTCGGCCCTACCGCTAATCTCACGGCTGTGCTGTCGGTCTGGCTGTTCCCGTTCCGGTGTTTTCGCAGTGATAGTGTTGATAGCGATAGCCATCATCGGACAGGAGTTTAGAAATGGGCACACACCCGGCCTCTGCCAATGCGGCTTGGGATGGGGCATTGGCTTCGCTGCGAAAGTTGATGCGCCAAACATCCAGGGGCCGGGGTAGTTCGGCTAGGGCTTGCCGGAGGGGGGCGATCGCGGTGCTGCGGTCATCGCCGTCGTAGTGGGCCAGGAGAAATTGGGTTTGGGTGGCGATCGCCGGATTTAAGCGCCGTAATTCCCAGGCGACCCCCATCAACCGTCCGGTTTGGCCATGATTGCGGTGGGGAATGGCGACCAGGGTTGGTCCACGGAAGTCGGCGGCAATGTGCTGGGCCACCAAATCGGGTCGGTGGGGTTTTTGGTAGCCCCAATCGCCGCTTACCGTCAGGCCGCCCAAGCCCGTCAACAGCACGACGATCGCGATCGCCCACGGGCCAGGAATTTTGGCTGGGCACCTGGGCACCACGGGCATGGGGATGGTCTCCACTGCGGCTAGGGCTGCACCAACGAGGACGAGCACTGCGGGAAAGTAAAAAAACTGGTACCGAAACACACTGGCGACATTCACTCCGCCACCAAAGGTCAGGAGCCAGTAGAAGCCGATCGCCGCGATGACGATTCCACTCAGCAGCAGGGTTGGTAATTGGGCCAGGGGCGATCGCCAGAGTTGCTCTACCCCCCGGATAAACCAGGGCACTGTTACCAGCAATCCGCCTGCCACCGTGATCCCAGACAGCACCACCACCCAGGTGGGTACGGCTTGAATGGGCAATAGATACAGCATGGTGATCAATCCGGCGAGCGATCGCAAAATTTGATCGACCCAACTGGAATTGTCAAATTCCCCTGATTGCAACCAGCGGGTGAGATCTGCCCGATGAATGGTTTGCAACACGGGGAGCCACACCAACACCGTTGCTGCCGTTCCCAGGGCCACACTGGCTAACCGCCAACCATTAGCCCGCACCGCGATCGCCAGTTGGGCAAGCTCTTTGAATGGTTCAGGGGCCTTGGCCTGATGTCGGCGGCACCATTCTGCCAGCAGCCCCAACCCCACCACTACAACCCCTTCAGTGAATAGGGCAAACACGACGAAATAATGGGTGGCAAAGCCCAGACCGTTGACCAAAATCCACGCAATACACAGCTTCCAGGAGATTCGCTGGCCTTGGGCCAACCGCCGCAGGGCGATCGCCAACCCCATTAGCGACCCAATAATCCAGCCTACGGCTAAGGTGTAGTGCCGTGCTTCCTGGGCGAGATAAATCCCAAACGGCGATAAGGCCATCAACACCGCCGCCAAATGGCCCACCCGTTTGGACTGAAACAACAGCCAGCCCAGGCCAAACATGGCGGGAACTGTGAGCACGCCGATCGCCGCAGACAACGCTCGGGCGGCCCCCAAAGACACCAACCCTGACTCTGCGGGAAACAGGTTTAACCACAGGTGCGATAGCGCAAAATACAACGGGGGGTGGTTGCTTTCGGTGAGCAAGTTGTGGATAACGGTGCCCACGGATGCCGTCGGATTGACCTGTAACGGTTGCAACAAGGCCGACCAGGATAGCACCTGATCCAACGGCACTGAGGTATAACTGTTACCCAGGCTGAAAATCAATGTCGAAAATTCATCGGCCCACAGCGCTTTGCTTTCGAGATTCGTAAACCGCAATACTGCCGCCAAGCTCATCCAGATAACGATCAAAAACAAATGCATTGCCCTGTGCGACCCATCGCCTTCAGAATAGGGCTTCGGATTTTTCTCGTAAAGGGTCGGGAATGCTCAGCGTGGAGTTTCTCAGCGTATAGTTATTGATGCGACTCGTGACCTGCCGCCCATGACCTCTCAAGCTCTTCCCTCTCTGAATTTGATGCTGATTGATGCGGATGCGGCGTTTCGCCAGGGGTTGATTGCGTGTTTGCGGCCCTATCCCAGGTTGCAGGTGGTCTTAGAAGCCGATTCGCGGGCAGCGGCGCGGCACTGGTTCCAAATCAATGCGACGCGATCGCTCGATTTGGTGTTGCTCAGTTTAGATTTTGAGCTGGCACCCCAGGGGAAAAATGTGGCGATCGCCCTCTGCCAGGAACTGCATACCCGCTATCCCCATTTGCCGATTTTGGTCATGAGTACCCATCGGGAGGCGGCCCTCCTCACCCAAGCCTTGCAAGCCGGGGCCAAAGGCTATATCCAAAAAGGCAGTGTCGTGGCGGATATGGTGATTGCTATCCAGCAAGTCGCTGCCGGACGCACCTATTGGGATCAGGGGATGGAAACCATTGTGCAAGCACTGGGGCAAACAGGGGCGATCGCGCCGCCGCCCGCCCCACCCCGATCGCCCCTGCAACGGCAACTGGCCAACCTGCGCCAAACGGCACGGGTTTCTGGTTTGCACCAAATTGACCGGGCGATCGCCAACCTCAATCAACAACTCACCGAACCGACCCTGGCCCCACTGGATTACCTGTTTCTCTCGGGGCGGCGGCGCGAACTCCGCGCAGCCCGTTGGCTGGTGCAGCAATTGCTGAGTGCCTCACCAGAACCGCCCCCCAAAACCCGCGATCGGGCAGACCAGGCACCCCCCATTTCCCCACCCCCGGCGTCGCCCCCGCCCCCAACCCCACCGCCTGCTGCCACCGCTCTCACCCCCAACCCCCAACCCACCAGCCTCCGCAGCATCCAGGGGGCGCTCTTCGACACCCTGTTTACCCAAATTCAGGCACCTCTCCGCAACCTGACTGAAGCGCCTCTAGAAATCGACATCCTGCGCGATGACAAAAAGCGAGAACTGTTGGTCATTATCTTGAAACGCTTTGAAGCCCTGTTGGATGAACTGCGGTTTGCGAAACTCGACCTGGCCCAACTGCTGGATAAAAGCTCGACAATTTTGCTGAACTTGTGGGAAGACAGCACCGTGGAATTTTTTGGCCGCTATGCTACGTTGACCGTCGGTAGCTCGCCTACGGAGCAGTACAACCAGCCCGAAATTGCCGTTGTCGATGTCCTGTTGCGGGATGCTCCCATCGTGGAAGCGGAAATTCTGAGCAAAATTCCCCTCTTTCCCGATGTGGTGGCGCATCTGTTGTTTCAAACGCCGCTGATGGTGGATGATGCGGCCTGCAATGTGGGTACGGTGGAAGCGATGGGGCGGCTAGAGTTGGTTTTGCAAAATGTATTGCTGCAAGTGGCCAATGGTGTGGTGCAACCGCTGCTGAATCGGTTTGGGGATGTGGTGGTGATCAAGCAAAATTTCTACGATCGCCGTCTCCTGTCGAGCCGCGAAATCGAAAAATTCCGCAATAACCTCTCCTGGAAATATCGGGTGCAACGCCTGTTCAAAGAACCCACCGCCATTTTCGAGAGCCGCTACGATCTCCTCCGGTTGCAAGCGGGTGGCATTACCCAAACTGCCATCTATTCCCCCCGCAACCAGGAACTCGATACCCTGTCTGGGCCGCGCCTCGCTGTCACCCTGGCCCTGGAAGCCCGCGACGCGATCGCCCCCCGACTGCAAGCGGCGATCGCCTTTGTCGGCAGTGGGGTGGTCTATGTGCTTACGGAAGTGGTAGGCCGAGGCATTGGCTTGATTGGGCGCGGCATCATCAAAGGCATCGGCACTGCCATTCAAGATGTCAAGTTTAACCGGGGGAGCAGTAGCAGTGGGGGCGATCGCTAATCTCAGAGAAGCTAAAAAGGGGCGATCGCCCTAAAACCGGGGTTTGACCTCAGACTGCCAGACTACCATCAGACTCTGGGCATCGGCTTGAGAAATATGACCAATCCGAGCAATCAGCAGGGATTGTTCTAAACAATCTAAACGGGCCAGCCGAACAACGGAAGCCGTGCGTAAGCCACTCTGTTGCCAATCTTGCAGCGGGACATCGGTAACGGATCTTGGGGATGCAGAGGTGACAGCCGCAACAACGGTATCTTGCCCATCCAACCACAAAATTAAAACGGGACGTTTTTTGGCCGCGCTACCGTCTGTAAACAGGATTTCAGCGACCCACAAATCACCGGGTGTAATCGTCATACAATCCTTCATCGGAGGGGGCGTAGCTCCTCAGAAATGCATCATGATTCCGAACCGACACAGCAGATTGGTCAGGAGCAATCGGTTGAATCGTGACCAGCCAGCGTCCGGCTCCAATGCTGGCAATTAATTCCGGTGGTAAAGTGATCTGCTCTCCTGGTTCTAAATCAATTTCATAGGAAAGCTGGACTGGCTGGCTTTTCATGCAAGTGAACCCATAAGGTCGCATCACTCAAATTATAGCGATCGCTTACCCCGCCGCCGCCGCCCCTACTCCAGGCCCAACTGCCGCTTCAACGCCTCCGGCACATTCCGTGCTTTCTCTAACCCCACCACCCCATCCCAAATTGTGTATTCATCCCAGATGATGTTCTCCAGATTGGCATAGCTTAAATCTGTATTGGTCAAGTTTGCACGTTGTAAATCGGCATTAACGAGAGATGCATTTTCAAAGGTCGCACTTTCAAGATTTGCACCTGCTAGGATAGTGTTCTTAAGCATTGTGCGGGAAAGTGTAGCATTGTAGAGATTGACATGAGTAAGGATCGCATTATCTAGGTTGGCGCTGTCAAGAAGGGCATGGGCAAGAATGGCACCATCGAGAATTGCGCCTTCAAGATTAGCACTTGTAAAGTCGGCGTGAGCAAGATCAGCTCTGATTAAGCTAGTTTTGCAGAGAGTCGCTCTGGTTAGGGTCGTATTGTAAAGTATGCAGTTATTGAAGTTGGCGTTGCTGAGATTGGTACTCGCAAAGTTTGCATTATTGAGATTAGCATTTTCAAGGTTGGCATTTTCAAGGTTAGATTCAGCGAGAGTGGCGAACGCAAGGTAGATATTGACCAAGTTTGCGCAGTAAAGATTGGCGTTGTAGAGGATAGCGCTGTCAAGATTAGCGCTTACGAGATTAGCGTTGGCAAGGAATGTACCTGTAATCTGGGTGAAGGTGAAAGCTGCGATCGCGTCACTGTAATGGATCACTTTCAACAAACGCTCTGTGTGTTTGTCCCCTCTTGTATCCGGTTGACCGCTGGGATAAAACACAATAGCCTCTCTCAAATCCTCCTGGTCTTGGGCATAGCGATGCAGTTCCAGACACAGGATCATCACATTCAGCCCAGTGTAGACATCCACTTGCCGTTGTCCAGTGGTAATTCCCTGATCTTTGAGTTGCCGCATCTTTTTTTGCGGCAAGGTCGGTGGTGGATCAGCATCAATGAATTCGCCCTCGCACCAGCGGTCATAAAAGTCATTCAACCGCTTAAACAAAGCTAGGGGCCGAAAATCGGGACTGTTGAACAGGAGTTCCCGCAAGTACTCCACAATTTCTTGCGTCAGAATTGGTTGCCCCAACAGATCATAAATTTCCCAAGGTAGATGCTCTGCTCTAACAGCAAATTCTTGCCTTTTGCTATTGCCAGGGCGAGTCCAATCTTCCAACGCCTCTTTCAGTCGTTCGGCACACAAAAACTCACTAAAACTCTTGTGGGCAAATTCCACCGACCCGTTTCCCCCGCGTCCGGGCTGCAAATAAAAGGCGGCCAAAGCGTTGCGTAAAGGGTCATCTTGTAGGCGCTGTCGGGCTGTTGCCAGTAGTTCTCTCGCCCCATCATCACTCTGTAAGCGGGCTTCAATCATGGCAATGGGGGCACATTCATGGCCTGTTTGGATCACACATAATCCTGCTTCTGCCAAAATCCGGCGCAAACTCTCCGTTTCCAATTCGGTCAAATCCCGATTTAGCCATGCTGGCCGCTGTTTTGTTAGCACCCAATCCAATGCCCGTTCGTAGATTAAGACCTTTGCCTTGGCACCCTCAGCATCGCGAAACAAATCCAGGTTTAGTTCTCCATCCCGGTGCATGGCCGCCAGCAGATAGAGCAACAACGGTTCCTGCGCCAGTCCAGCTTCATCCTCCGAACCCCGAATGCGTTCAGGATAACAGGAATCTTGCAAAAAGCTTTGAAATGCCTGAGCTTGGGCTGCACCCACCAACTTTTGCCATTTACCAAACCACTGCGCTTGCAACCCTTGATCCATTGGCAAAATCTCAACCCGTGCCAAATTGGCTGGCATTTGCCGTTCAATGCTGTGCAATGACAAGGTTCTACCTGTAATTAATACCCGGTGCCCTTTCTCAGAATTAGCCTGACAACTTTCTTGAAACCGTCCCACCTGGCGCAAAAACTCTTCCAAACCGCCACTGGTTCGTCCCTGCATCAACAGTTCGTCAAAGCCATCTAACACAAACAAAAAGCGAATATTGGCATCGGTGAGCCAACCGGGATCATTCTTGGCAAAATCGCGATCAACCGCTTTTTTCAGCGTTTCCTCAAAATCTTTTTCCAACACCCGTACATCCCGCAGCCGAATCAAAATCGGTGTCCACTTGGGATATAGCGATTGGCGCACCGCATCTACAAACATCCGACAAAAAACACTTTTACCGCGTCCGGGGCCACCCTGAATAAACAAAACCTTGTCATTTTGCCGATCATCATTCAGCAAGGTTCCAGCCCAGTGGCCCAATTTAACTGGAGCCTTGCTTTCGTCCGGTTCCCCATCAGATTTGATTATTTGTGCTTTGAGCGGGACGTAAATGTCTCGAAAGGTGAACGCTTCGGCAAATACTTTTTCGTTGGGTTGGGGCTGAATTTTTTCCTCTAAATACAGGTCAATGCTGGCATAGCGTTCTAAAACCTCACGGCCCCCATTCCGATGCAATTCTGCTAAAGATTTTAGGATTTCTGCATTTTGGGCAAGCGCGGTGTTGATATACCGGGGCGTGTTCCAGGCGATGCGATCGCCCAACACTCTCGCCTCAGCCCCAGAAAACCCACTTGCTTGCAGTCGTGCGGTCAAAATCGGGGTAAATGCCTGTGCCAGTTTAGAGTTAGGAAAATTCAGCAGCGCCTCTTTTGCATCGCGATCGCTGAAATCCTTCTCACCCAATTTCTTCAGTTCTTGCGCCAGTTGGGTTGAAGCCTGCTGTTTTTGCTGTGCAAGCCGTTTGCTGTGGGGAGCCAGAAGCGATCGCGCACTATCCAAATAGGCCGTCTGGCTCACCAGCATCATGGATTGTTCCAGCGTTGGATCTTGCGTTGTCACTTCCGCAATCAGCTTCAGGATGCCGACGGCCACAGGCGCAAAGGGAACCCCAGCTTTCACAATCTCAGCTAGCGGCGAGTTCAACACCTCCAGCAATGACGAAAACTGACCTGCGTATTCCCGTAATGTTCCTAATTCAACCTTGCCGCCCTGCTCCTTGACAGCTTTCGCCAGATCCAGCACGGTTTTAATAGTTTCTGCCCCCGCTTTGGTCGCTTCCTCTGCCCGTTTCAGGTTGAGTTCGCGAATATCCGTTGTTAAAAAAGTCCACAACTTCATGACAGGCGTTGTTTACAGATGGCTATATTGAGCGTAGCCGACTCAGCGGCGATCGCCAGCATTGTCACCCCTACGACATTGGCGATCGCGATCGTTGAATGAAAATGAGTGGAAGAGGGGCGATCGCGTGACCTTACCACGGACTGCTGATGAGCGTAAAGCTAGCCCAATAATATGGTGCAGACAAGTCATTAACTTCAGTCGTGTTGGCATTACTTGGCAAATTCACCGTACCCCGTGACAATCGCAGTTGCTTGCCCTCAATCCGCACTTCGCCGCGTAACAGTTTAAGCTGAGCCTGACGGAGAGCTTCGGCCTTCGTTTTAGTCTTGCCCAACTGAGCATAAAACTCGTTCATCAACGCCAGCGTGCCCTCATCACTCACGTTCCACAGACTGGCCAGTGCGGTTTTGACTCCAGTTTTGAGGGCCAGTCCCGCAAACCCTAATTCTGCCTGGTCATCGCCGATCGCCGTTCGACACGCACTCAGCACTAACAAATCTGGTGGTTGCTTGCCCCATTGGAGCGATCGCAAATCATTTAGACCTAATTTTGCATTCCAAAGTTGGATATAAGAATTTTCAGGTTTGCCTGACTTAAAAATAGCGTGAGTTGCTAAGTGAATAACATTAGGTTGTTCCGCTTTGACTTGTTGCTGAAGCTTAGGCAGGGTAAAGTCTTGATTCAAAAAGGATTGACCCTGCCACTGACTTAAACTAGATGACGTTTCTTGCAATCGCTTAAGGATTGACGTGAGTTCGATGGGCACTGCCGGGAGGGGGTTGAGTTCCTGAAATTGGGAGGCTCCCATTGCTAAGATGCGCCCCTGTTGCAACGGGATATGGGTTGTCTGAATCAGGTTGAAGGCGGGAATTTGCGAAACATTGTATTTTTCAATCAAAAACTGTTTCCCATCATGAAGCGCTGCCATCGGTAAACTCCGAACCCCCTTGCCGAGACAAAACAAAATGGTATCAATGCCAGCAGGTTGCAAGAATTCAGCTTCGTAGGGTTGCAAAATCCATTGGTATAGTTGTTGAGCGGTTGCCATCTTGACGGCGTTGGGGGAGCTGTGCATTTCTAAGTGAAAGGCTTCAACGGCTTCCCGAATTTTGCTGCTCGGAACTTCTTTTAAATCCCGCACGATAGGTTTGCCGTTGGGGGTGATCAAGACCAGATGGAGCAAGTCTTCGCGGGGAATGACCCACAGGACGGCGGGTTTGGTGCCTGTTGCTCGGCCAATGCGGTCGAGGGTGCGGGCTATTTCTTCGGGGGCTTGGGTGACATCGGCTAGATTTTGACCAAAGTAGTCTTCAAATTCTTTTTCGAGTCCTCGCTCCATTGCTACCACTTTCTCTGATAGAGTCTGGGCTGAGGCGGATTGCCCTACTAGAGCAAGACTGATACAAGTTGCGATACTGAGGCTATAAAGCAGGTTAGAAATGATTTGGTGCGAGTGGCGATAAGAATTGCGATCGCGGGTATTACTTTGAGTATTTGGCATAGATTATTTGGATGGATTTAAGTATTAGCTAGAAGGATTAAACCGTTATTTGGGTATGATTATCGATTAAACTTTATATCTATTTTACTAAGTTCCTTTGAAGGATTTTGCAGTAAGTTTTAATCAAGTTTTAGTGAGTTCTAAAATCAAGTGCGCTGTGATGAACGATAGGTTTGAAGGAGGGTTGTTGCGTCGGCTACGGGGAGGGGTTTGGCCCACAGAAAGCCTTGCCCGTAATCACAGGAGAGCGATCGCAATGCCGCTGCATCTTCTGGCGTTTCCACTCCTTCGGCAATCACATCCATGCCCAGGGTATGCCCCAACGAAATAATCATCCGAACAATTTCATAGTCTTCGCGATTAGCAACCATTTTGGCGACAAACGACCGATCGACTTTCAGGGTATCGATGGGGAAACGGCGCAAATAACTGAGGGATGAATACCCCGTGCCAAAGTCGTCTAGCCCCAACTGGCAGCCCAAGGCTTTGAGTTGCAACATGAGATCAATGGCGGCTTCCACATCTCCCATGACCATACTTTCTGTGATTTCTAGTTTGAGGCTGGTGCTGTCGGCTCCTGTTGCGTCGAAAATTTGGGCGATTTGGGCGACCAGGTTGGGTTGTTCAAATTGCCGACCAGACAGGTTCACGCTGATGATGAGGGGGTGATCAGGAAACTGCGATCGCCATTGCACCGATTGCTGACACGCGGCCTGCAAAATCCACTGGCCCAGCGGCACGATTAAGCCCGTTTCTTCGGCCAGGGGAATGAACCGAAACGGCGGAACTAAACCCCGTTGGGGATGTTCCCACCGAACCAGCGCCTCAAACCCGATGATGGTGCCTGTGGCCAGGGCAATCAACGGTTGGTAGTACAAGACAAATTCCTGGTTGGCAATGCCTTGGCGCAGTTCAGCTTCCAGGGTGAATTGGTGGGTGGCTTCTTCCAACATGCCCGGTGCAAACACCGCATATTGCGATTGGCCCAACGACTTGGCGCGATACATGGCCGTATGGGCCGCCCGGAGCAAATTTTCTGGGGTGTGGATGTGGTCAGTTTGGGAGAGGGCAATGCCAATGCTGACAGCGGTTTGAATGGTTTGTTGTTGGAGTTCTAGCGGTTCGTCGAGGGCGGTTTGCAGTTGTTTGGCGAACTGAGTGAGGTGATCTGGGTTGGTGGTGAGGGTGGCCAGGGCTAATTCATCGCCGCCGATACGGGCTAAACACGCCTTTGGGGGCAAGATTTTGTGCCAGCGGGCAATGACGGCGAGCAGAAGGCGATCGCCCATTTGGTAGCCCAGGCTTTTGTTAATCCGCTGGAATTGATCTAGCTGCAAAAAAATTACACTCAGGGGCGGGAGCGTTTTCCGGTGCGAGTTGGGGGTGAGCGATCGCTGTAAATGGCGCAAAAAGGTGGCTCGGTTGTACAACCCGGTGACGGGATCGTGCGTGGTGGTGTACAGCAACCGATGGGCCATTGCAACTCCCATCGCGGCCACAAGCGCCAGGGCCGGTTCGGCGATTGGGATCCAAATCAGTTGGGTAAACAGGCCCCACCCAAGGAGGGCGATCGTGGCCAACCCCAACAGCCCACACACCCCAAACAGCACAGGGGATTGCCACCGCCAAACCAGCATTCCTCCGACCAGTGTCCAACCCCAGAGCCACAGAAGTTCGCCCCACTGTGGCCAAACGGCAAACGTGGCGGCTTGCCCTGCCAACAGATCCAGCAATTGGCTGGTCATCTGGGCGTGGATATTGACACCGGGAGACTGAAAATCTTGGTTGTGGGCGGCACTGTAGGGGGTGTAAAAGGCATCTTTGAGGCTGGGGGCTGTCGTCCCAATCAGCACAACTTTGTCTTTCACCCAACTGGGATCCACCTCATTGGCTAGCACCTGGCTGAGGGTCACTGTGCGGGCGATCGCCTGGGGATGGCGATAATTCAGCACAATTTGATAGCCCCGTGCATCAGCTTGTTGATAGCCCCCCGACCATCGATTCAACGGAGTCAGCGGCACATCCCCAATCCATAGGGCGGAATCAGTTGGGCGCACGGGCACCGCATTCTGTTGGTGATAAGCCAAACTGAGGCGCAGGGCAAAGGAGTAATAACCAGTGGGCGGGGCCGCCACAAACACTAGATTGCGCCGCAACACCCCATCAGAGTCAAGGGTGAAGTCATTGAAGCCAACGCGATCGCGATCGACCTGGGGCGGTGCCGGAATTTGACCCACCAACTCCGTAATGGCAATGAGGTTCTTGGCTTGCAACTGGGTGACCAAGGCGGCCTCACCGGGTGGGGTGGGCAAATCGCGATAGAGGTCTAAGCCGATGACTCGGGGCTGGAAGGTCTGTAACTTTTGCAGGGTTTGGGCCAAAATTTCGTCTGATAAGGGCCACCGATAGCGGTGGAGGTCTGTTTCTGTTAACCCCACAACCAACAGGCGAGAATCCAGTGGTGCTGTCGATCGCAACTGCACCAAACGGTCAAAAGCACCCAATTCTAGCGATTCCAAGCTGCCAAGCTGTTGCAAGCCATAAAACAACCCGGTCAAGGCCACACTGCTTACCACAACAGAGCGACTCGCAATCCAGATTAGCGGAGTGGGCCGCAACAGAAAGTTGCCCCAACTTGGCCAGATTGGAAATCGCGATCGCACCCGTTTAAGCATGGCGGGAAGACCAAACAAAATAGTTCCTACTGATTAAGGATTACAGCCACTCACAACTCAGTGTTGCACCGCGATAGTTGGAGAAAAGACCTGATCTAATTTCAGCGTTTTTAACAGTGCTTGCCAGGTTTCCTGCACCTCGGCATCATCTGGATAATCTTTCCGCAATTTTACCAGGGCCGCGATCGCATCCCCCGAAAGGCCAGTCGCCTGGTAGGTTTCAACCTGCTGCAACCGTGCCGCCAGATCCTGACCCGTGGGTGCTGCCACAGTTGCCGCTACAGTCCGGAGCCACCCCGTCAGCACAATATCTTGGGTGCGATCGTCGGGGTCACAAGCGAAGGCAAAATTCCACCGATAGGTTTGCCCCGGCTTCAACACATTGGCCGGCAGTTGCACCCCAACCAACTGATCGTTTGCATTAGCCGTCAGTGTGGTTTGGTAGACTGTTTTTGATTGGTCATCTTTTAATAGGAATTTGCCCTGTTGTGCTGTATCGGCCTTGGGCAAAACAAAGAAAAGATTCGGTTGCTGATTGGCCGTCACGCTGAGGTTATTGCTTGGGGTTAGGGCCAATAAATATTGTGAGCCAACCAAACATTCGCTCCGGGTGCCACCGCCGACCCGCCGACCCGGAAAATCAGCTCGATTTTCATTGGCCTTGACTGGCAAAGATGCGATGGGTGCTAGCAGCAAGATAGCGGCCCCAAAGGAAAAAGCAATGCGGCTTAAAGCAACTGATTTCATAGCTAAATCTAGGTATTTTTTCTTAGCAACGAGTATCGTTCCTCACTAACCAAGTCCCTTATTTGGCAATAAATTCTGAATTCTTACCAGGATAAGTTATTCAATCACTCCTAACTTAAATTAGGGATAGATAAGATTAAAGATTTGATGAATTTTGCCCTCTAAGTGATTATACGGTTATCTACTTATGGGCGGACTTTGGTTGTTTCGGTAATCAAATATCTATTGATTAAGTTACTCAGTGAAGCCTTCTTTGAATAACCGCCAAATAGCGGAAAGAGGCGTAATTATGGGGTATTTCTATTATTTTGATCCCATCAGTTGAGATTGAGCTGGGCTGAAAACTTAGGAAGGAATACTCATTTTTTAGCTGATCAAGTGGATCGACGAGCGATCGCTCAATGATGCAAGTTTGAGGTGGGCTTTAATTCAGCTAAATATATTAGTAAGAGGCTTAGATTGATTGTTAAACTGATCCTTATTTCATGCAGCATAGAAATAAGGATCAAACGAGTGTCTCGATGTATTTAAATTGACTTTAACAATTGTTTAAACTGCGAGAGGCTGAATATTCTAATCATAGAGCTAAATCTAAACTTAGAGCTAAATTTTTCTAAGCATGAGAATGTAACTTTAGGCTGCAAGATGGATAGGATGAGGTTGCAATGAAAGTTGGCGATCGCAAGTTTAGGCACAGCGTAGATCGAGAAGATGCAAGGTAATTCATTTTGTCCAGGCCAGATGTTGGGAGTTGACTTTGATGGGCATCAAACTGGGGGATCGATAGGAACTTGATTTCTGCGATCGCGGCTCTATGGCCTTAGAATTTCCTACGAAATAACACTGAAACCTTCAAGAACTCTCTAGCCTGAACTCAGAAAATTCTCTTAAATTGAAGCAGCCTAACGATAGGAGTTAATTTTTTGTTCAAAGCAAAATTAAAAGCTTGTTTGAGGTTTTTGGGACGCGCTTAAAATTACAGCGTTAGCCCTGACCTGAAGTTAAAGGGGGCAAGGTTAAACTTTGGGTGGTCTGGGTAAACGTTAACGATTGGTCGGGCCTGGTAAGTACTCAATCCCCTGCGTTTCTCTGCTGAAACAGGGGGCCACAGGGTGAGCTTGCCCGTGGGGGGGGGGACAGTTGCGCTGGCGCGGCACACCCATCAGGTGGTGGGAGCGGCGGGGGAAATGGTGGAGGCGATGGATAACGGGAAGGTGCAATGGAAATTTTGGAGAGGGCGATCGCCGTGCTTGAGCTAAAGTCTGGGCGTGTTTAAACAGCCTGCGATGGCTGTTTAAAGCTTGAAGAACCCCCCAAATCCTCCTTTTTCACGGGAGACTTCGAGTGGTTCGTTCCTGCCTGTTTCTAGGTCACAGGCGCTTGTCCATCGGGGCTGAGGAGGGGAGGAAAAATAAATGGTTTTAAGGCACCGCCTAGTCTGACGATTCGGGGGATGGGGCGCGTCGGAGCAGAAGTTGCACGGCTAAGGCTAACAACCCAAGGGCGGCTAAACCAAAGACGCCAGTTCCCATGGTTGTCATGCCAATCACTAACGTCCGTACGGCGGCTGAAATGCGTTGCACGATGAGGTTGGGGGACTCAACGGGATGGGCCGCAAAGGAGAGGGCGATCGCTGTGGTCATGCGATATAACCCAAAGGCCAAGGCCCCGGCCACCACTGCCCCCAGGACGCACCGTAGTGGCGTGGGTTGTTGGGTGGAGGAACTTGTGGCGGGTGCTGGGGTTCCTGCTGGGGGCACGGGGGCAGAGGCATTGGGGGTGGTTGGTTTAGACATTTCACTCATGGGATGTTGGCTGAAGGATAGGGATGGGTTCGGGGGGTTGGGTTGGGGCAAACTGGGGCCGGGCTAGCCGTGTTGGGACTGGGTGGGGCGATCGCCGGAGCAGTTTGGGTCTGGTGCGCGGGGGGAATGTTCAAATTTTACCTTGCTCTTTCCCTGCAATACGCTATCTCGAAGGGTTACGCTAGGGTAGGTTTTCAGTAGCGCGATCGCAATGCCCAAGGTTATGGTTGAAGGGCAAAGATTTCGCGAAATTCTGGGGCATAATCGTTACCACGCTGAACTTGTCGTAATGGGGGAGCTTTTCGTCAATGGTGCTGGACAAATCGCCGAACTTGTCGAGCCCTCCCGCGCCTAAACAAAGCCGCATTGTTGGTAAGGTGCCGCTGTATTGGGTCATGGTGGTGCCTTTAATCATTCAGGTGGTTGGGGCGGTGGCGACCGTCGGTTGGTTATCGTTTTTGAACGGGCAACGAGCTGTGCACGAGGTCGCCACCCAACTGCGGAGCGAAGCCAGCAGCCGAATCCAACAACATTTGGACGCTTATCTTGCTACCCCCACCCAAATCAATCAACTTAATGTTGATGCCACTGAATTAGGCTTGCTGGATCTCAAAGATTTGCAGACTACTGGCAAGTACTTTTGGCGGCAAATGAAAACCTTTGAGGTGGGCTACATTGGCTTTGGGCATGTCAATGGGGATTTCATTGGGGTTGAGCGTACAGCCGATAATCGCCTGCTGATTAATGAAAAGTCGGCCCGCACCCAACAGCAATTAATTGCCTATGCCACAACGGCCCAGGGCGATCGCACCAAAATCGAGCGAGTCACCAAAGTATACAATCCACTGGCTGAAGGGTGGTATGTGGATGGGGTCAACGCGGGGAAACCTTCTTGGAGCCGGGTTTATCCTTGGGAAGACCAACCCGATGTGTTGTCGATCGCGGCCAATTATCCCCTGTACGATGCCAACAAACGGCTATTAGGGGTCATCAGTGTTGATCACGTCCTCTCGCAAATTAGTGAATTTCTCCGCACAATTAAGGTGACCCAAACGGGCACAATCTATATTGTGGAGCGATCGGGCGCACTGATTGCCTCCTCCTCGGCCCAAACCAAGCCCTTCCAACTCATCAACGGCAAGGCCGCTCGTCTCAAAGCCGCCGATAGCAGCGATCCCTTAATTGCCAATAGCGCCAACTACCTCACTCAAAAATTTGGGGCCTTGGCCAACATCAAAGCGGATCAACAAATTGATTACACCGCTAACGGCCACCGTAACTTCCTCTTGCTGTTGCCGTGGCGGGATAAATATGGGCTGGATTGGCTGATTGTGGTTGTGGTGCCCGAATCAGACTTTATGGCCCAACTGAACCAAAACACCTGGAATACAGTGTGGTCATGCACGATCGCGTTGTTACTGGCTAGCTTTTTGGGTGTGCCGATCTCCCGGTGGATTGCACGCCAGATTTTGCGGCTGAGTCAGGCGGCAGAAGCTCTGGCCAACGGCGATTTGCAACAAACTGTCCAGGCCCACGGCATTGCAGAATTGGCCACTCTGGCCCAATCGTTTAACCAGATGGCAACTCAGTTGCGGGAATCGTTTAACGTGCTGGAGCGCACCAACGAAGTCCTGGAACAACGAGTCGAAGAGCGCACAGCTTCGTTGTTGGCCGTCGAAGCCGAATTGCGAGCCCTGTTTGCTGCGATTCCCGATTTGGTGATTGTTTACGATCGCGAAGGTCGGTTTCAAAAACTGGTGTCTAACAACCCTAAATTGTTGTTTTGCCCGATTGAAGCGCAATTGGAGCGTCGCGTCACGGAAGTATTGCCCCAACCCGAAGCCGATTTAATTCTGGACAGTATTCAACAAACCCTGGCAACCCATGCCGTCATTAACATTGAGTATGCCCTACCCATCAATGGGCAGATGACCTGGTTTGCCGCCAGTTTTTCCCACCTGACGGATAATGCGGTGCTGTTTGTGGGGCGGGATATGAGCGATCGCAAACGCATCGAAGACGAACGCCGCCAAGCTGCCGAAATCCTATTGCAAAACGAACAACAACTGCGTCGCCAAAACCGCGTTTTGCTAGAACTGGCCAAAAGTACAGTCTTTCATCAGGGGAATTTGGCCCTGGCCAGTCGCGAAATCACCGAAGCCGCCACCCGCACCCTCAATGTGGAACGGGCCAGCATTTGGTTACTGGATGCCACCCACACAAAATTACGCTGCCTTGACCTCTACGAGCGATCGCCCAACCAACATTCCAGCGCCCTTGAAATCAGCATCACCGACTTTCCCCGTTATTTTCAAGCCCTCGAAGAAGAAATCAGCATCCCCGCTGACGATGCCTACACCCACAGCCACACCCAAGAATTCGCCCAATCCTACCTCCGCACCCACCAAATTGCCTCCCTCCTTGATGCCCCCATTCGCTCAGGCGACAGAACCGTGGGCGTTGTCTGCTTAGAACATATCGGCCAACCCCGCAAATGGACTCTGGAAGAACAAAGTTTCTCGCGCTCCGTCGCCGATTTACTTGCCCTTGGCCTCGTGGCCCAAGAACGGAAACAAACCGAAAAAGCCCTGCGCCTCTCGCAAGAAAAATTTGCCAAAGCTTTCAGTGCCTCACCCGATTTCATCACTATCACCAGTTTGCAGACCGGTATATTTATTGATGTTAATGAAAGTTTTCTGCGGGGTTCTGGGTTTACGCGCGACGAAATCTTAGGCAAAACTGTGTTTGAAATTGGGGCGTGGGTCAATCGCAAAGATCCTGCCAAGCTTATGCAACTGTTGGAAACGGAGAAATCAGTTCGCGATCTAGAAATTCAATTGCGGAAAAAAACAGGTGAAGCCATCATTGCTTTGATTTCTGCGGAAATTATTGAACTGGACGGTGAGCCATGCATGTTGGCAGTGACAAAAGATATCACCGATCGCAAACTGGCCGAAGCTGCCATTCAAGAAAGCCAGAAAAAATATCGCGATGTGGTGGAATCGACAAATACCCTCATTCTTCGGATTACGCCCACGGGCCACATTACGTTTATTAATACCTATGCCCAGCAGTTTTTTGGCTACATGGAAGCTGAATTATTGGGGCAAAACGTCATTGGGACTCTAGTGCCCTGGACTGAAAATAGTGAAGCGGAAATGGCGGCCTGGATGACCGCTATTTGCCAAAATCCAACCCTGTACCAGGATGCAGAAGCCGAAAATCTTCGTCGTAATGGTGAAGTGGCCTGGGTAAAATGGTCAAGCAAGGCAATTTTTGATCCGGATGGTGTCTTGCTAGAAATTTTGTCTGTAGGGTTTGACATTACCGATCGCAAACGGGCAGAAGCCGCTTTACAAGAAAAAGAACAATATTTACGGTTAATTCTCAACAATATTCCCCAACAAGTCTTTTGGAAAGATACCAATCTGGTCTTTCTGGGCTGTAATGAAAATTGGGCTAAAGCGACCCAACTGGATAGCCCTGACGATATCATTGGTAAAACGGATTATGACCTGTTGCCTAATCGGCAAATTGCCGATGAATTCCGAGCGCAGGATCAAGAAGTTATGCGAACTGATACGCCCCAACTGCATCTCATCGCTCCGAAAGTTCAAACATTTGAAGGAAGCACGATTTGGCTTGACATCAGCAAAATTCCTATTCATGACGCCCAGAATAATGTGATTGGAATTTTGGGCGTTGTTGAAGATATTACCCAACGTCGCCAAGCGGAAGAAGCCCTGCGGATAGAACAGGAAAAATCAGAAAAATTATTATTAAACGTCTTACCTGCGGCGATCGCCGAACGTCTGAAACAAAGTCTAGATATTTTGCACAAGCGTAACAGTCGCGCTCTCATTGCCGAGAACTTTGATGAGGTTACTGTTTTGTTCGCGGATATTGTGAACTTCACAAATCTTTCTTCTAATATTTCTGCGGCAGATTTGGTGGGATTACTGAACCGTATCTTTTTAGTATTCGATGATTTATGCGAAAAGCATGGCCTCGAAAAAATTAAAACGATTGGTGATGCCTATATGGTTGTGGGTGGGTTGCCCAACCCCCGTACCGATCATGCCGAAGCGATCGCCAACATGGCCCTGGATATGCAAGTAGCAATCACCGATTTCCGCACCTATGAAGGACACCCGATCGCCGTTCGCGTCGGCATTCACACTGGCCCGGTGATTGCTGGCGTGATTGGTAAGAAAAAATTCACCTACGACCTTTGGGGGGATGTGGTTAACACCGCTAGCCGCATGGAGTCCCACGGGATCGCCGGTAAAATTCAAGTCTCGGAAACCACCTATCTGCGGCTGAAAAATCACTATTCTTTTGAACCCCGTGGGGCGATCGAGGTCAAAGGAAAAGGCGAAATGTTGACCTATTGGTTGTTGGGGACAACGGTGGGCGCAACGACATGGGGGTAGCTGCGCAGAAAGGCATTTCCAGAAAACCTTGGGAACCCTCGGAGTCTGTGATATAATAAGGGACTGCTGACTTGATATAAGTAGGGAACTTATCTGTTCATGGCACTGCTGCAAGAGCGTAAACACGAAATTATTTCGGAATATCAGATCCACGAAACCGACACTGGATCTGCGGATGTGCAGGTTGCAATGCTAACTGCTCGCATCAACCGCTTGAGTGATCATCTCAAGACGAATAAGAAAGACCATGCATCTCGGATGGGTCTGCTGAAAATGATTGGTCGTCGTAAGCGGCTTTTGGCCTACATTCAAGGTCAAGATCGCGATCGCTATAGAGCACTGATTGCTCGCTTGGGCATTCGGGGTTAGTCACTATTAACGGGAACGACATGGCATCAGAATCTCGGCAGACGGCTCCTCATTCATCCTCTGACGGCGAAGCGAAGGGGTTTGCGAAGGCAAATGAAGTAAGTGGGGGTCGCCTGCCGTTTGAACCGGGGGGGCGCAAGAAAGCTACGGCCAAAGCCAAGGCTACGGATAGCAACCCAAAAGTGAAATCCCCAAGCAAGTCGTCGGGCACCGCTGCGTCAAAACAGGCGAAACCCAAACAGGAAGCTGGGGCGAAGTCCGGCAATGGGGGGAAGGATGGCAACGCTAAGTCGCGATCGCTTAGTGCACCAAAAGCCTCTAAGGCCAATGCTTTTGCGGGCATTCCAGAAGTCGTAAGTCAACGGATGGCCCGGAGAATGGGCCTGTTTTGCGGCATCCCCACAGCCTGCGGAATGCTCACGTTTGTGATTAGCTATTTCATCGTCACCCAAAATTTATTTGATTTGCCCACCGTTGTAGTTTTACTGATCAGCTTGGGCTTCTTTGGTCTGGGTGTTTTGGGGCTTAGTTACGGTGCGTTGTCTGCCTCCTGGGATGAGGAGCGCGTGGGTACCTGGTTAGGGTGGGATGACTTCAAAACGAACTTCGGTCGCACGGTTGCGTCGTGGCGATCGGCTCGCCAATAGCAGGTCGATAAAATCCTCAGAGGCGCGGCATAATAAGGAAGAGGCTCTGCTGAATGGATGAAAACAGCAGAGCAATTTCAATTGCTGCGTTTCAGGCTGAGGAATAGGGCTCATGATTGTTGTGCTGAAGGTCGGTACGCCCCAAGACGAAGTTGAGCGTCTGACGGCAGAGTTTATTTCGTGGGACTTATCGCCCGAAACCATTGTTGGCAAGCACAAGGTTGTGATTGGGTTGGTGGGTGAAACTGCCGATCTCGATCCGCTCCAAATTCAAGAGATCAGCCCGTGGATTGAGGAAGTCCTGCGGGTGGAAAAGCCCTACAAACGAGCCAGTCGTGCTTATCGGCATGGGGAACCCAGCGAAGTGCGGGTGGTTACCCCCAATGGCCCTGTCTGCTTTGGCGAGCATCACCCGTTGGTGGTGGTGGCTGGCCCTTGCTCCGTCGAGAACGAAGCCATGATCGTGGAGACGGCACAGCGAGTGAAGGCCGCAGGGGCAACGTTTTTGCGGGGCGGTGCTTTCAAGCCGCGTACCTCTCCCTATGCCTTTCAAGGCCACGGTGAAAGTGCCTTGGGGTTGTTGGCCAAGGCTAGAGAAGTGTCGGGTTTAGGCATTATTACTGAATTGATGGATGCGGCTGATTTAGAGCCTTTGGCCGAAGTGGCTGACGTGATCCAAATTGGGGCGCGGAATATGCAAAATTTCGCCCTGTTGAAAAAGGTGGGCGCACAGGATAAGCCCATTTTGCTGAAGCGGGGCATGGCCGCCACGGTGGAAGAATGGCTGATGGCGGCAGAATATATCTTGGCGGCGGGCAATCCTAATGTGATTTTGTGTGAACGGGGCATTCGTACTTTTGATAGTAAGTATGCTCGCAATACCCTGGATTTGGCGGCGATTCCGGTGTTGCGATCGCTGACTCACCTGCCGATTATGATTGACCCCAGCCACGGGACGGGCAAGTGGGAATATGTGCCAGCGATGGCGGCGGCGGCGATCGCGGCAGGTACTGACTCGTTGATGATCGAAGTGCACCCCAACCCGCAAAAAGCCCTTTCTGATGGGCCACAATCGCTGAATCCTGATCGCTTTGATTTGCTCATGCAGGAGTTGGCTGTGATTGGCAAGGCGATGGGCCGTTGGCCTGCGGAAACGCCAGCCGTTGTGGGTTAGTTGCCGCGATGCTCAAGCCAATTTGCGGTAAGCTCAAAGGAAAATGAGGCCCTGGTTCTAAAGGGCGGGTAACCAGCCCATTCCCTTGGGTTGCCCTGACTCTAAACTTCCATCTTTCTGGCAGACGGTGAACTGGGTGGAAGCAGGGTTTCTGGCCTGAATTTGGAAGGGGCCACTCAGGGCCAAGGGTGACGTTAGCCAATGGGGGCTCCTTTGAGCTGGCCGCCTGGTTGGGCGATCGCCCAGCCCTCAGGTTGCTTTTGACTTGACTGATACGAGGTTCCTGCGTGCCGCGACTTTCTGAAATTCATCCCATTTTTTATCACACGCGCATCTGGCAAAAACGCCTGTTCCGTCAGGTTGAAAACTCCACTCGGTGGCAACAATTTGCGACAACTCGCAGGGCCGAGAATCTGGCGTTTTCTTGCAAAAAACATCAGTCGTTATTACGGCGGAAGTTGGGGGATGCGGATCCCAAGCTCCAAGAAAACAAAGTGGTCAATTTGGCGATCGCAGGACGTGCGATCGATGGCATTCTGATTCAGCCCAATCAGATTTTTTCGTTTTGGCATTTAGTGGGTGAACCCAGCGCCGCCAAGGGGTATATCGAAGGGATGCAACTATCCCGTGGCATGGTCAAAACTGGGATTGGTGGCGGTTTGTGCCAACTGGCGAATCTGTTGTATTGGATGGCATTGCACACTCCCCTCGAAGTTGTAGAACGCCATCATCATAGTTTTGATCCCTTTCCTGATCACGAGCGAGTCTTGCCGTTTGGGAGTGGCGCAGGCATTTTCTATAACTATGTGGATTTGCGCTTTTATAACCCGACAGCGCAGCCGTTTCAAATTCGAGTGTGGCTGACAGAAAATCACTTAAAAGGTGCCATTTATACGGATCAAATCTGGCCTTATTCTTATCATATTTTTGAACGAAATCATCAATTTTTGCGGCGAGGCGATCGCATCTATCGGCAAAATGAAATCTGGCGATCGCACATTGAAAAAAATACAGGTAAACACCTCCGGGAAGAACAATTAATCCGGAATTTTGCCGAAGTAAAATATGCTGTTAATCCCTCTGAATTGGCGACTGCACTGTCCCTAGAACCGCCATCAATATCGTCTTAGCAGCCAATCTATGGCCGAATGGAAAACCTGGCGAAACCCAGCCGTTAGGACAGGCCAAAACTGCCATATCTAAGGCTGTTCTGCGCGATCGCCTGGGCGCGTAAACCTGGCTAAAGTCGCCGATTTAGCTATCCAAGCATCTGGACTATCCTGGTGGCTGGCCAAATTGCCAACAACAGAGCGCAGATTAGCGAATTTAGCCGTTTATTTACAAAGAAATCAAAATCTAATGAGGAATCGTACTTTCGTTTGGTGAGATGGGTATTCTAAAGCAAAACTAAAAAAATCATCGGCGATCGCGTTATGGGTTAAGGTTGCTCCTTAATCATTTATGTATGGCTGTTGAAATCTTGGGTTACTACAATCTAAAGTTGGCGAGCGATCGCTGGTTTAGCTTTTTACTGAGCTTTGGAATTGGCTGGATGGGTGCACATGGCTAAGGGCTTGAGGGGTTGGCTCTGGTTGCTGGGGGGAGCTGTGGCGCTGGGTGGCGGCATCTGGGCGCTGCATCTTGTGGCGCTGCTGGCGCTAAGTTTGATTTTTTCTGTCCACTATCCCGTGACGTTGCCCATCGTGTCTCTGGTGTATGCGATCGCGGCTTCGGGGTTGGCCCTCTGGCTCATGCGGTGGCCCCAACTGACCGAACCGGATTGGGCGGTTGGCAGTCTTTGCCTGGGGTTGGCGATCGCCGATATGCACTACATGGGTATGACCGCGATGCAAATCCCCGCCAAAATCATATACGACTGGCACCTTGTGCTGGTTTCAGTGGCGATTATTGCGGCGGGTAGTGGCCTGCACCGACCAACGGGTTTGTGGCAGTTCTCCACCCCTCGAACGAGGCGACAAAAAGCCCACGGCACCGTGATCAAAGGCATCGCGCTCAGCGGCATCCACTACATGGGTATGGCTGCGGCCCAGTTCATTTCGTTGCCCAAGTTCGCCGCGTCAACACCTGCCCCCGCAACAACTGCCTCGCCTTCAGGTGCCATTTTAATTGGCCTGATCGCCCTGTCCGTCCTCAGTGGCCTTTTGGCCTTGGTAATTGTGGATCAACGGGCTAAAACCCGAAGCATGACCACCCAGGCGCTGCGCCAAAGTGAACAACGCTTTCGGCGGCTGGTGCAAGATATGCACGTTGGTGTCATTCTGTTTGACTGGCAGAAGCAGGGGTTGATTTGCAACCAGGCGGCCCTCAATTTGTTTGAAACAACTGATGAAGCCGAGGTGTTCCAGCGCTTTGTCGCGACGAACCAAGGTTTTGTGAAGGAAGACGGCACCCCGATCGCAGCGGCAGAGCATCCATTAACCCAGGCGATCGCCCAACAGCGATCGGTATCCAATATTGTCCTTGGCCTTGACCAGGCGCGCTATCCCAACTGCCGCTGGTTGTTGGTTAGCGTCAATCCCCAGTTTGTGCCAGACGACCCCACCCATCAACAAATTGTCGTTACCCTGAGCGATATCACCAGCCAAAAACAAGCAGAAGCCGCTTTACAACAAAGCAAAACCCACTATCAAAATCTGGCCGACAATGCCCCCGGCATGATTTATCAATTTCGGGCCAGCGCCACCAGAGAGTTGGCCTTTACCTATGTCAGCCCTGCTTGCGAAGAAATGTTTGGAATCAAGCCAGCAGCGGTCTTGGCTAACTCGTTATTGATGTTGAAGGCGACCCATCCCCATGATTTTGAAGGGGTGCAACAGTCGGTGCATCAAGCTATCCAAAAACGGGAAGCCTGGAATTACACATGGCGCATTGTGGTCGATGGCGAGGTGAAGTGGCTGAACTCGATCGCGCGTCCCATTATCCAGCCGGATGGCAGCACCTTGTGGGATGGGATCGTTAACGACATCACGGAACGCAAACACGCAGAAGAACGCCTTCGCAAAAGTGCAGAACGGGAGCGTAGCATTGCCCGGGTGATTCAGCAAATGCGCCAAACCCTGAAACTCGAACGCATTTTTTATGCGACGACGGAAGAACTTCGCTCGGTGTTGCGGTGCGATCGCGTGATTATCTATCGCCTGTCCGAGCACCCCACTGAACAACTCGCCGCCGAATCAGTCGCAGCAGGCTGGATTGTCTTATCCGATCAACCCCCTGGTACAACGCAACAATTTGATCCCCACTGGCTCCAGATTCGGGAAAGTTTGGATACCTTTGGTGTGAGCTATTGCAACGTCCCCAATATTTATACGGCGGGTTTATCCGATGCTGACTTGCAGCATTTAGAGTTCCTCCAGGCCAAGGCATTTCTCAGTGTGCCGATTTTCTGTGGCCATCAACTTTGGGGAATTTTGGTGGCTTACCAAAATTCCAACCCGCGCGAGTGGGATAGTGCCGAAACCAAAATCATGTTGCAGATTGGCAGCCAGTTGGGGGTTGCTGTGCAGCAGGCAGAATTGTTGGAACGGACGCTCCAGCAATCTGCCGAGTTGCAAGAAGCCAAAGAAGCTGCGGATGCGGCGAACCGGGCCAAGAGCGAGTTTCTTGCCAATATGAGCCATGAACTGCGGACTCCGCTGAACGCGATTCTGGGGTTTGCCCAACTGATGCAGCGCGATCGCTCGTTGACCGAAGAATGCCAGGAATACATCGAAATCATCAACCGCAGCGGCGAACACCTGCTCTCGTTGATCAACAACATTCTCGAAATGTCGAAGATTGAAGCCGGTCGCGTCACCCTCAACGAAGAAGTTTTTGATCTGCATCGGTTGTTGGAGAATCTTTATGCGTTGTTGCATTTGCGTGCTGCGGCCAAAGGCTTGGGCTTTCGGATTGAGCATAGCCCTGATTTGCCCCAGTATGTCAGAGCCGATGAAGGTAAACTGAACCAAGTCTTGATCAACCTCCTGGGTAATGCCATCAAGTTTACCCAACACGGTCATGTCACCCTGCGGGCTCGCCTGATCTGCACACCCCAGGCTGGCGATCGCCAATTGGAGCCGGCCCCGCTGGATGACCATTGCCAAGCCCTAGCCTTCGAAGTTGAGGACACTGGCCCTGGTATTGCCACCAGCGAAATCCAACGAATTTTTGAAGTTTTTGGCCAAACTGAACTGGGGGCCAAAGCCACCGAAGGCACAGGCTTAGGTTTAGCCCTCAGCCAGCGGTTTGTGCAACTGATGGGCAGCACCATCGAAGTCACCAGTGAAATTGGGCGCGGCAGCCTCTTTGCCTTCACAATTCCGGCGACGCTAGTTGAACCGCCCCTTGCCCGATCATCCTCGCCTGCAACTGTTATTGTGGAAACTAGCGAGTATCACCCCCAGCACCGCATCCTGATCGTGGACGACGACCCGACAAATCGTAAACTGTTAGTTCGCTTGCTCCAAGGTTTTTCCTTTGAACTGAAAGAAGCCAAAAACGGACGCGAGGCGATCGCGATTTGGGAACAGTGGCAACCGCATCTAATTTGGATGGATATGCAAATGCCAGAAATGCGTGGCGACGAAGCGACCCAACATATCAAAGCCAATCTATCAGAGGTTGAAACCATTGTTGTTGCTTTAACTGCCAGTGCCTTCGAAGAACAACGCCAAAAAATTCTCGCCTCAGGTTGTGATGATTTTGTGCGTAAACCCTTCAAAAAAGAAGAAATTTTTGAAAAGTTAGAAAAATATCTTGGGATCCAATATCATTACGCTCCCCCCCTTCCAAAGCCCCTCAACCTGGCGGTCAATAAGTCCTGCGTGGCGACCAAGACCCTGACCTCAGACCAACTCAACGTCATGCCACCGAGTTGGATTGCACAAGTGAGAGTTGCCGCCGCCCAAGGTAATGATATGGCCCTAATTAAACTGATTCAGCAAATTCCTGGTCATCATCACAACCTGGCTGAGACCTTAAATCAACTTGTAAGTGAGTTTCGGTTTGACCAAATCATGACGCTAACCCAACCCACTTTTCCCCTTACTTAATCCTCCGTTGATTGCCTTCAAATTGATGCTAGAGCCATATTCTGAGACTAACCAGTCCAAGCTAAATCAAATTGATATTTTGGTGGTTGATGATACGCCAGAAAATTTGCGGTTACTCGCCACCATGTTGGAGCGGCAAGGCTATTCGGTGCGCAAAGCAATCAACGGGGCAATGGCTTTGACCGCAGTGAAAGCGTTGCCTCCTGACTTGATTTTGCTCGACATCATGATGCCAGAAATGGACGGTTATGAAGTCTGCCAATCCCTCAAACAACACGCTGAAACCCAGGAAATTCCAGTTATTTTTCTCAGTGCTCTAGACGATGCATTTGATAAAGTTAGAGCCTTTAAAGCAGGTGGTTCTGATTACATTACGAAGCCATTTCATATTGAAGAAGTGATGGCCCGAGTGCGACATCATATCGCATTGCGGTTAGCGACATTGAAGGTCAATGAATTAAATGCCCAACTTGAGGCCCGTGTGCAGGAACGGACGCGCCAACTAGAAGCGGCCCATATTAAGCTTGTGAATTTGGCCCTTCGGGATTCCTTAACCGAATTACCGAACCGGATCGCTTTTTTACAATTGATTGAAGAGGTCTTGCAACAGTCTAAATCTGATGAAAAATACGACTTTGCTGTGTTGGTGTTGGATTGCGATCGCTTTAAGATCATCAATGATTCCTTAGGGCATGATACGGGCGATCTGTTGTTATTAGCGATCGCCCAACGCCTCAAAAAATTACTTGCTGAGGAAGATAAACTGGCTCGTTTAGGGGGTGATGAATTTGCAATTTTATTAACCCAGCGATCGAGTCTTGAAGTGGTTAAAGAATTTGCTAATCAAATCTTGTGTATTTTCACAGCACCCTTTCCCCTAAATCAGCAAACTGTTTTTATTAATGCCAGTTTGGGTTTGGTGATGGGTAGTGCGGACTATCAAAAATCTGAGCATTTGTTGCGGGATGCCGATGCGGCGATGTATCAGGCGAAGGCGTCAGGCAAAGCCCGATACTGTGTGTTTGAACGAGTTATGCATGATTTGGCATTCAATCAACTGCAACTCGAAATAGACTTGCGTAAGGCGATTCAATCCGATGAATTAACAGTTTACTATCAACCGATTGTTTCCCTCCAAACGGGCAGGATCATGGGGTTAGAAGCCTTGGTGCGGTGGCAACATCCAAGTCAAGGATTTATTTCGCCAGCGCACTTTATCCCGATCGCGGAGGAAACTCAATTAATCAATCAAATTGGGCAATTGGTGTTGTACAAAGCGTGTCATCAAATTCGGCAATGGCAAGTTCAGGGCGTAGTTGATCAAATATTTAGTGTAAGTGTGAACTTATCTGCCCGTCAGTTTGCTCAGCCTGATTTAATTAATCAAATTGCTCGTATTTTAGATTTGACAAAACTGGAACCGACTTGCTTGAAGTTAGAAGTTACTGAAAGCGCGATTATGGACAACCTACAAGCGGCGGCAGAAATCCTCCACTGTTTGCGATCGCGGCAAATTCAACTCAGTATGGATGATTTTGGGACGGGTTATTCATCCTTAAATTATTTGCGCCTGTTCCCCATGGATAATCTCAAAATTGATCGGTCGTTTATTCAAGGGTTAGATGAAACTACCCAGGATTTGGGATTGGTGCCCATCATTGTGGCGATCGCGCAAAAAATGAATATGCGCGTGATTGCAGAAGGAATTGAAACGGCAGTTCAACTTCAGCAATTGCGCAATCTACAGTGTGATTATGGTCAAGGTTTCTATTTTTCGAAGCCGTTGCCTGCGGAACAAATCTTTGAGTTATTAGTGGCTGACAAGCAGTGGTGAGCGAAGCGCTGGGAAATCGGCGGAAGTTGAGGGTGATTTGAAGTTGGCATAGCCATCAAACTTAATGCTCAGGCGGCTTTCTCGCCCACGCGGATCGGTACGCCCGTAGGTAGAATGGGGGGGATTGGACTCAAACTCCCGGTGAGTTGCGCATGGTGGATTTACGACAGCGGCCTCTGGTTGTGGGTAGTGTTACCCTGGCTCTGACCCTGGGTGCGCTCGGAATTTTGAACGAAGTGGTTGGCGACTGGGGGGTGTATGGGGCGTTTGCGATCGCCCTTGGCTCTGGGGCGTGGTGGTTGCGGCGATCGCCAGAGGCCCAGCCCTCCGAGCCTCCCCTCCCGCGTTATGTTGATGCGACTTTGGTGCAGCGGGCACTGGCAGAAGCGACCCAAGTGATTGAGCGGTTGCAGCTAGAAACCGCGGACGAGCACCCGGCGATCGCCGCTATCAAGCCCCAGGTGTCGCTGTTGCAATCCCAGGCGGCGCAAATTAGCGAAGAACTCCATCGCACGACGGTGCGAATTGTTGTGATGGGGGCAAAGGGTTGCGGCAAAACGAGTTTGATTGAACAGTTGCAGGCAACGTGGTTGGATGTAGCTCCGGCTTCGGTCATGCTGTACGAAGCGCCCAGTTTTGCGGCAGGGTTGGAAGCGGCTGGGGTGGCGGATGCGATCGCCCTCAAACAGGTGGCCACAGCAGATCTCATTGTGTTTATGGTGACTGGTGACCTCACCGCCTCGGAATTGCAAACCCTCAATCAGGTGGCCGCGCTCAAGCGTACAGTGTTGGTGTTCAACAAGCAGGATCAGTATTTGCCGGATGAGCGGGCCGTGCTGCTGCACCGGATGCAAACGTGGAGTCGGGGGGCTGTGCAACCGGAGGAAGTGGTGGCGATCGCCGCTGCGCCTCGGCCTTTGAAAGTCCGCCAGCACCAGACCACCGGCGCTGTGCAAGAGTGGCTAGAAGACCAGGCTCCGGAATTGACGGGGTTAACGCAGCCGTTAGATCGGGTGTTGCGAGAAGAGCAGCAGTCTTTGGTGATGGCGAGTGCCCTGGGCCATGCCACCACGCTCAAAGTGCAGGCGATCGCCGCGTTGAATGCGGTGCGGCGCACTCGTGCCCTGCCCACAATCGAAAAATTTCAGTGGATGACTGCTGCGACTGCGTTTGCTAGCCCGGTGCCGACGGTGGATGTATTGGCGACAGCGGCGATTAATGTGCAAATGATTTTGGACTTGGGCAGGATTTATCAACAAAAATTTTCGGTTGATCAGGCGCAAAAAGTTGTCACCGCCTTGGGCAGTTTAATCTTGAAGTTGGGCTTAGTGGAACTCTCCACGCGGGCGATCGCGGGGGTGCTCAAGACCAATGCCATTACTTACGTTGCGGGTGGGGGCATCCAGGCGGTGAGTGCAGCCTATCTGACCCGCATGGCTGGCCTGACCCTGGTTGAATATTTCGATACTCAAGCGCCAAACTTGACCCTGGCGGAAGCTAAACCCCTGGCGATCGATCGCCTGAGCGCCATCTTGGAGCAGGTCTTCCAAAAAAATCGGCAATTGAGTATTTTTCACGCCTTGACGAATCAAGTGATGGAGCGCCTGACCCCCAAAGTGGCCAAAGCTTCTCCCCCAGTTGCGCCGCCCCCGCTGGAGGCACTCCCCAAACCCCAAGCCCCCTTGCTCCAAACGCCGCTGGTTTTGCCAGAGAAAACCCCCGAAACGATCCCGGCGGCAGAGTGATATCTGGGCGATCGCGAGATGGCTAGGCGATCGCTAATAGTTGATCGGAATCGGTGGGGCGGCATAGGTGTGCCAATCGTGTTGGAACCATTCAGATACGAAGGGCCGGATCACAAATTTGGGCGGTGTGCCCGGTGCCACATCAATGCGGACAAAGGAATAGGGACGGCGCTTTTGGGAACCCTGGCCCGATCGCCCCAGGAAGCAACCCGTGCGGGCAACGAGCTGTTGGGTGCTGCCCCGCGTTTCCAATAAATCTGGGCCTTCCTTGCGTTGGCGGCGCAAACTGTAGCCACTGCCGCCACACACCACCCAGTTCGTATTGGCATCCCCGTGGCCGGTTTCTGTGGTGCGGAGATATTCAAAACAGTGGGCATGACCGTTAAGCACCAGATCCACAACCGAGCGATCGCCCAACCGAGAACCCAGCTCTTGGGCCACCGCATCCAGGACTTGCCGCAAGCGTTCTCGCACTGCCAGGGTTTGGGCCTGATTCCACTTCGTTGCTTCGGTGACATAGGGCGGATGGTGGAAAAACAACACACGCCCCCGCACCGATTCAGTCTGCCAAGAGGCAATGAGGCGTTGTTTCAGCCATGCCAATTGCTCTAAATCAACGGTTGTGGGGCTGTTTGCCGTCAGTTGCTTGTGGATATCCTGGCTGCTTTCAGCGAGTTGCTCCAACTTGGCGTGAATGTCATCCAGTTGTTCGGCTTGGTCGGGCTTTTGCGGATTGAGCAGGGCCGCCTGCCCCAGTAATTCCCGTTGTTCTTGTTCAATTTCCGCTTGTCGGTGTTCCAACTCCAGCCGGATATCAATGCCCCATTCTGTTTGGGGTAAAGGATCGAGGGCGTTTAAGGTATTAGAATCGAGGGCAAAAAAGTCGATACCGCCGGCCTGAAAGGTGTAGTAACGATTGGGCAAACGGGTGAAGACTCCAGGTTGATAGCGCAAACAACGGTGCGACTCGTAGGTGGCGGTGTAGTGCTGATCGAGGTGGCGATCGAGGGCACCGGGAGCCCGCAGGGTTTTCAAACAATCTAAAAAGGCTTCAGCGTAGGTGTTGCCTTGATTGGAACCGTGGAGGCCGATGTCGATATCCACTTGTCGGCGCAACAAATAGCGCAAGGGCAGGGTGGCTTGGGCGAGGAGGCCCAAAACGAGGGGGAGGTCGTAGTAGTCGTGGTTGCCGGGAACGGGCAGAAACGGTTGATTAAATACCATTTGGTTGTAGGCGATCGCCGCGTAATTCTCGCCCCCAACCAAAAATTCCCGATAGGGCGCAATAAAATTTTTGGGATAAAACTCTTTAGACCCGACGAGATAAACCACATCTCCGGTATGTAACACAAAACGACAGTCGGCCCGGTGGGCCAGCATTTGTTCGGCAATTTGGCGTTGGGGACTGTGCCCCCGATGGTAGCCAGAGCCGCTATCCCCCAGGACGAGAAAGGAAAATTCTGGGGAATCCTGGGCTTCATCTGCTAGAACGATCCGGGTTTGGTCGATGCCTCGTTGCACTATGCTGTTGTCCTGCCAGCGCACCCGCTGTTGCATTTTCTGGATTTTGGTGGCGATCGCAGGATCGGTCACAAGTTGCATAAGGCTTCCGGCCAATGAGGATCAGCATCATTACCATACTGCACTCTGGCCAAACCATTACACACCAAAGGCATCATAGCCACAGGACGGACACGCAATGTAGTGACCGCGCCAGGGAATGGGGCCATCGCCACAGGTCGGGCAGTACACCGTCCGGTTGGCTGTGGCTATCGCTGGAGATGATGCCGCAGCCTTTTGCCGTTTGGCCTTGCGCTTGGGTTGCGGTGGGGCGGGGGCCGCGAGGTATTGGTCGCGATAATTGGTAGCTGCCATTTGAATGGCTTCGGCCCGAGTCCAGCGGGGATGTTGCTTGAGGGTGGGCACATGGCGAAAGGCGGTCATGATCCCATTCTGGCCGGTGAGGGAAGCCAGGGTGCTGGCGATCGCCTTGCAGCAACTTTGGGGGGTTTTGACGGCTTGGGCCTCACTGAACCGAATGACGATCCACCCTGCGGTTAAAAACCAGTGGTTGCGCTCGGCATCCTTCTCGGACTCGACATAGTGCAACGGCTGCCGCGCAGCATAGACATAGGGTTCGTCAATTTCGATATCGATGTGGAGGTTCAGAACGGGGTCAATATAGGCAAAATCGGGAATATAGGGTTGCTGCCGCTGGGGGCAGGGCATCATCACCCCGGTCTGAATGTAACCGGGAAAATATTGCCACAAATCGCGCTCAAATTGGGTTTCGGAGTGACCTTTGGGGGGGGCATAGTGCACTCCGATCGCGGGCTGAGTTTGGGCTAACACAGGGCGGATGTCTGCGCCTGCGGCGATCGCTGCCAGGAGTTGGGGGGGAACGAGGACTGTTGGCAGTTTATTCATACTTGGTCATGACCAGCCGACTGCCCCAGTTGCTTAGATTCCAGTTGCTTAGATTCCAGTTGCTTAGATTCCAGTTGCTTAGATTCCAGTTGTCTGGTTTGAGTATACCGAGGGCACGGCCCGCCCCACCACCCCGATCGGCTCTGCACGGGGTGCGAAGCCAACTTGGGCTTAGAAGGAGTCCATTCGCCGCCGCCGCCGCCAAAATCGCCAACTGCCGAACACGCCGATCGCGATCGCGCTGCCAGCAACTGCCGATGGTTCGGGCACCGCCGCCGGATTACACGAGTCTGGGTCGCGCTCGCAGCGATCGTCTCCTGGCCCCGGCCCTGGCCCCGGTGTTTGCCGCAATCGGTAAGTAATACTCCCAACTTTGTTCGCTTGGGTGGCTGGATCGGGGTAGCCCGCAAACCCCTGGTAAAACTCGGTACCTAGGAGGGCAAAACTAAGGTTAGATTTGGGCGGAGCTACGATCAACCCCAACCCCACTAGCGTATTTTGCTGAGTGAAGTAGACGGCGGGAAAGGCCCCTAGGCCATTGTCGAGATCATCAGTTTCGTTGTAGGGGCGGTTATCGGGATGGCCCGGAAAATTAAAGGTAATCTTGACCCCGTGGCGATCGGCAAAGGCGCATAACAAGTCACTGTTCGGGGAGCAGGGTTGTAAGCTGTTCGTGTTTGGATCTAGATCAAAGCTAAAGTTGCCTGTGTAGGTGCCAACGGTGTTCCCAGTCGTGATGTCCACGGTAAAGTCATAGGTGATTGTTGCGGCTTGGGCGGGCGCACCAGAAGTCACACAGCCAATTGCCGCGATGCTTACCGCTGTTAAAGCCAGGGGGTTGAGTGCAGGTCTTGCCATGAATCCCTCAAAATTCCTTGTCTTGAAGCGTTTAACGAAAAAGTCTGCTGATGAGGCAGGAACTGTCTTTGACTGAACTTGAACCTAGGTTGCCGAATGTTTACCGAGTCTGTATAGAGTTGCTAGACAGAGATTGGGTTAGACGCAACCATACGTTTAAGCCTTTGGAGCTATGCAAACATAAGTGCGATGAATCATGCGGGGGGATGCTCGGAGCGCATGACGTAGACCTGGAAACACCCTAAGCAGGTTCTGTAGATGCCTAAATTGGTGTAGATGCCCAAATTGGTATGGATAAAAATGGTGATAGAGACCAGACACGAGTGTGAGGCGAAAAGTTTCTGGGGTTAGCAACACCGTGAGCGATCGCTAATCCGTACAATGCCCCTTCCTGAGAGCCTAACCAATCTATTTGCGGAACGACCAGTAGATTTACGGAGAATTCATCAAGCAGCCCGTAGATAAATTGGAAGCCACAAAAAACTTTATGAAATCTTTGAGTAAGTTCCCAGAGCGATCGCCTTCCCCAAGATCGAGTAAATGTATTACAATACTACTCTGTAGTTTTTGAATGAAGTGAACGGGCCATCAGGATCGTCTGGTCTGGGTGGTGGGTGGAACTGAGAGGAACCCCAGGGTTGGGGTTGGGTCGTTTCCCCCAGGCTAGACAAGCCCCATGAACCTTTGAGTGCTGCTGGTTTATTCATCGTTGGGACAAAGCGTCATGGCCAAATTTCAGGATGTCATTGCTTACTACCGCCGCTACTGGTTCGTCTCGCTGTTCAGTTGCGGGGCGATGAGTGCGTTTGAAATTATTGATTTGTTTGTGCCCTATGCGATCGGCCAAATTCTCAATATCTTGTCGAATCAACCGTTGGATGGGGCGATGCAGGCGATCGCGAATTCCCTAGCCCGCCTGCTGGGTCAACAGCCCAGTGCCAACTTTACGTTAGGGGTGCTGTTGGGCTTGATCTTTTTGGTCTCGGTGGGGCGTGCGCCGTTGCAACCCTGGTTAGGGCCTTGGTTTTATTGGGATACAGCCCTGCGGGCGCGGCGTGACCATGCCCGGCGATCGCTAGAGCAAATTTTGACCTTGCCCCTGGAATTTTATGACGAAAACAATCCAGGGCGGATTGCCGCCCGCGTGGCCAAAGGTTTAGCCAATCACATGTGGACTTATCCAGAAGTCATGGGGCAAATGATTCCCAAAACCGTGCGCGTGCTTGGGATTTTTGTGGTGATTGGGTTGATCGAATGGCGCATTGCCTTGTTGCTGTTGGCCTCCTTTGTAGGCATTGTGGCCTATAGTTTGTGGGGGCTGGCGCGGCTAGCCGATCGCGAAGCCCGGCTTGATCGATATATGGAGAATACCGAGAGCCGCACCTCTGAAATCATTACCAACATCAAAACCGTGAAAGCCTTTGCCACCGAAGCCGAAGAACTCAAGCGGCAACGGGAACGGTTAGAGCGGGAATTTAAGGTCATTGACTATCGCATCCATCGGGGGTATGTCGCGTTGGGAACGTGGGAACGCACCTGCGTACAATTCTGCGTGTTTTTGGTGTTGGCCTTAACCTTGTGGGCAGTGGTGCAGCGGCAAATCTCGATTGGGCATTTCATCACCATTTTGACGGTTTCGAGTATGGCCTACGCCGAGATTGATCCCATTACTCAACTGGCCGAAACCTTTGCCCGTCGCTATGCGTCGATGTTGCGGTTTCATGAGTTTATGCAGTTGCCCGTGGGGCAAGATGCAGGCAATTTAGTGGTGCATCCAGAGACAAGCCCAACCTATCGGTTTACCGGCAAGTTGGAATTTGCCCACCTGCGGTTTAGCTATAATCCGGGGCAGCCGGTTTTGAATGATATCAATTTGTTTATCCAGCCCTGTCAGACGGTGGCGTTGGTGGGGCGATCTGGATCCGGCAAATCGACGTTGGTGAAACTGCTGTTTCGGTATTTTGAACCGGAACAGGGGGCCATTTTGATTGATGGGCAAGATATTCGTCGGTTGGATATCACGGCCTATCGTAAACGGTTGGCGATCGTGCACCAAGATGTGGATATCTTCAACGGCACCCTGTTAGACAACTTGACCTATGGCAACCCCACAGCCAGTTTCCAAACGGTGGTGGAAGCGTGCCAGATTGCGCAAGCGGATGAATTTATCCGGCAGATGCCCAATGGCTACGCAACGACCGTGGGTGAGCGGGGGGTGCGGTTGTCCGGGGGGCAGCGGCAGCGGCTTGGTATTGCCCGTGCGCTGATTATGGATCCAGACGTGTTGGTGTTTGATGAAGCAACATCAAGTTTGGATTACGAGTCGGAGCGGGCGATTCAACTGGCGATGCGGGCCATTTTGGGGACTCGGACTTTGATCATCATTGCCCATCGTTTGAGTACGGTGCGGGAAGCGGATCAAATCGTGGTGATGGATAAAGGCCAGGTTGTGGAAGTGGGCAGTCACGGAGAACTGCTGCGCCACGGTGGCATTTACCATCGATTGCACTCGTTACAGGAGACTGGGGAGTTGCTGGTCTAGTCTGGATAATTTGCTACCCGCGAATTTGACGGGGCGGAGCTGGTGTCCGACCGCTCCTCCCAGGGCCAGCACCAAGAATTAGGGCAACTACAAGGGGTGCCCCGACGGTAAAAAAGACAGATTGTTTGAACCCGGATGGCGGGGAGGGGGCTGTTAGCGCAGTGGCAGATCGAGGATAAAGCGGGTGGTGTTTTGGGCGCTTTCCACATGGAGGGCACTGTTTAAATAGGCCGCGAGGCGCTGGGCCAGGGCCAACCCGATCCCGGTGCCGCCCTCTTTCCAGGGATCGTCGCTGGGAATTCGGTAAAAGGGATTGAAGATTTTGGTGACTTCGGTGGCGGGAATTTCGATCCCTGAGTTTTCTACCACGATCTGGATGGTGGTGGCGGTGGCGGTGGCGGTTACCCCGATCGCCGCTCCATCGGGGCTATGTTTGCAGGCGTTGCTCAAGAGTTCGGTCAGCAGGCGATTAAGCCGATAAATATCGGTATTGAGGGTGGGAAGATGGGGGGGGATGTGGATGTGGAGGGTTTGTTGGCGGCGTTGGGTTTGGAGTTCAAAGGGTTCCAGGATGTGGGCAAGCCAGAGGGAGAGGGCGATCGCGGTGGTTTGGAGGGGGCTGGTGTCTGCTCGCAGGTGTTGCAGATCGAGCAAGCCTTGAACCAGGGTGAGTTCGCGATCGCATTCCTGTTCCAAAATTTGCAAATATTCTGAGATTTTGTTGGCGCTAGCGGGGGGGAGGGTGTCTTGGTAGGGGATGATGAGGGTGGCGAGTAACTGCATGACCATTCTGATGCTGGCAATGGGGGTGCGCAATTCGTGGGAAATGGTGCTTAAAAAGTCGTCTTTAAGCTGTTCCAACCGTTGCATGGCTTCGAGTTGGTGTTGGCTGGCTTGATAGAGATAGGCTTGGCGCAGGGCGATCGCGCATTGGTTGGCAACCTGGCAGGCTAACCGAATTTCCTGTTCGGCAAAGGTGTGAGCGAGGGGTTTAGACAGCCAAACGTAGCCCAGAATTTGTTTTTCAGCTCGAATGGGGCAGGCCAGAATGGCGGCTGGTGGTTCAATTGTTTGGGGGCCGCAATGGCAAAATGCGATCGCATGGCCTTGCTGCAATTGGTGGTGCAAATCGGGGACGTTGGTCAGGTCTAGGATCGGGTCAGGAGCAGCGGGCGATGTCGAGGCGGTGGCTTGGTAGCGGAGGCGCGTGGTGGAGCCATCGTGAACATAGAGAGACAAGGCTGGCTGGCACTGGGTTTCGCCCAAAGCTAAGGCCAATTCATGGAGAACGGCTTGCAAAATATGGTGTTCATCCAGAGAGTCTCGAACTTTGTCGGTGATGCGTTTGAGGGTGGTCTCGAAGTCCAGCGCTTGTTGCAACTGTTGAGTTCGTTCTGTAACTTGGGTTTCGAGGTTGGTGTTGAGCGCTTGGACTTGGCTATAGAGGGCTGATTGATGAATGGCGATCGCCAGTTGTTCGCTCAATTGTTGCAAATAGTCCACCATCCAGTTTTCCCACGGCTGGGCGGTGGTGCAGTGCTGGGCGGCTAACCATCCCCACGGTTGGCCTTCAATCCAAATCGGACAAATGAGACTCGCTTGCATGTGCCACTGGGCCAACAAGGCGGTTTGGAGCGCGGGCTCAGGAGCTGTGGCGCGATCGCACTCTGGCCCAATGCTGCTGGGGGTTTGGGTGGTGCTGAGCGATCGCCAATAGGCGAGGCTGGCTGGATCGTTCAGTCGTTCCGGAGCAATTGATCCGGCGGTGGCGGCGGTGGCCGCGGCTAAGACGGTCACGTGCCCTTGCGCATCAAACTGGCCAATGAATACCCGCTCAACCTGCAAGAGTTCCCTGACTTCGCCAACGGCGATCGACAACACTTCGTTCAAGTCAAGGGACTGGCGGATATGGGAAATCATGGAGCCTAAGACTTCCCGTTTGGAAATTTCGAGTTGGAGTTGCTGGTTTTGTTGCTTGAGTTGCTGTTGTTGCTGCCGGATGACCAATTGATGATGAATCCGGGCCAACACCTCATTCGCTTGAAAGGGTTTGGTGATGTAGTCGGCCCCGCCGCACTCAAAGGCTTTTACTTTGTCGGCTCCGTCATGTAAGGCACTGAGGAAAATGATGGGAATATCAGCGGTGGCTGGCTCTTGGCGGAGGTGTTTGCAGACGGCGTACCCATCCATTTCTGGCATCCGCACATCGAGCAAAATGATGTCGGGGGGATGGGTTTTGGCGGAGGTGAGGGCGATCGCTCCGCTCGTGGCCTTGCGTACCTTGTAACCCTTTACCTGTAAGATGGCAGCGAGAGACCGTAAATTATCGACGTGATCATCTACGATCAAAATGTGAGTGTGCTCCGACGCGATCGCTGGATTGGTCATAGACATCCTGGTTTCAGGGGCAGCAGTCGCAAGTGGCAGAAGCGAGAGCATAGACACATGGGTGTCTGGCAGCGGAACGAGAGCGGCGATGCAAGGTCTGGCAGTCGGTTATCCAATAACCACTTTCCCTGCCTGTCGCTGTGCTCAGTATACCCCTTACGATTGGCTGGTTAACAAACTCCCTGGGCCGGGGCAGCGCCGTTTGGTTGGGGGCCAGAAGCCAGATGGCCGAGGCGGGCGATCGCCGTTTGGCAATCGTGCTGAATTTGGGCTTTGAGTTGGTCAAGGGAGTTAAACTTTTGTTCGGGGCGGAGGAAATCGGCCAGGTTGACCATCAAAGTTTTGCCATACAAGTCATCGGCCCAGTCAAACAAGTGAACTTCCGCCACGACTTGGGTGCCGTTGACTGTTGGGCGCAGGCCCAGATTCATCACACCGGGATAGAGCGGAGCCTGACAGGTGAGGTGTAAGTTGGCGCGATCGCACACATGCACCTGCACCGCATAGACCCCTTGGCGGGGCAAAAACTTTTCGGGGGGAAGCTGGAGATTGGCCGTCGGGAAGCCAAGCGTTCGGCCTAGCTGTTGTCCCGGCACCACTTCACCGATGAGGCTGTAGGCCCGTCCGAGCCATGCATTGGCCGTTTGCAGATCTCCGGCTTGTAATGCTTGCCGAATAGCGGAACTACTGACGCGGGTTCCCTGGAGTAGTTTGAGGGGGGCGATCGCCACCTCAACTCCATACTCACTGGCGATCGTCTGCAACAGTTGGGCTGTGCCTGCGCGACCTTGCCCAAAGCAAAAATCTTGCCCAATGCTAATCTGTTTGGCCTGGAGCCCTTGAATGAGGATTTGTTCCACAAACTCGATCGGGGTGAGTTGGGCCAATTCCCGATTAAATGGCAACAAAACCAGTTGTTGGACTCCCATCTGCTCTAAGTAAAACGCTTTTTCGGCGATCGGGGTGAGCAGACTCCGAGGCTGGCCCGAAAAAAATTCCTGGGGATGGGGGGTGAACGTGACGACTGTTGGCACGGGGGCTTGGGGTGTCACTGGGGTTGGCAACACAGGCTGGATGACCTGACTGTGGCCTTGATGGATGCCATCAAAGTTCCCCAGCGCCACAGCCGTCGGGGTTAAAGCGTTCGCGAGTGAAAAAGTTATTTGCACGCTTTACATTTTGACATACAACCGCCGTAACCTGATCATTCTGGCCTTGCTGAGTACAAGCAAGCGCTTTGGGACTATCCATTGAGACTGGCTGCGAGCTTGTTGGCTGCTGGTGTGCTTCTCCCGCCTTGATCGCTAAGGGGGACTGTGAACGGAGTGGCTGGAATTAGAGGCGTTTAATAAGGGTGAGGGCTAGGTGCGAAATTTTGTTGGGATGAATTTAAGGGAAGAAATTTAAGGAAGTTGAAGCGTTTAGGTTAAATGGCGGGTGTGCACCGGGGTTAAACGGAGACAGGCTTGTCGGCTGTGTAGGCGTCGGCGATCGCGTGGGGGAGTTTGATTATCGGCGTCGGGGCAATCTGGATGGTCATTCCTTCCCGGGCCATGATCCCTTGGGGAAAGGCCGCAGCGACATCGCGCCCCATTTGGTCTAAAAAGTTGTCATCGTGCAGGGGATCGTGATGGAAAATGACGAGGGTTTTGACCTGGGCTTTTTCGGCCACTTTCACCGCTTCTTGCCAGGTGGAATGACCCCAGCCCACTTTACTGGTTTTGGGCGAATGGTATTCTTCGTCGGTGTAGGTGGCATCGTAAATCAGCACATCGGCCTGGTCGGCCAGAGCTAACACGTTGGGATCCAGGCGATCGGGAAAATGTTCCGTATCGGTAACATAAGCAACTGCGTGGCCGTTCCAGTTCACCCGATAGCCGATCGCCTGTCCCGGATGGTTGAGCAAGGCATTTTCTATGACAACGCCGCTATCCAGCTTGACGGCTTCCCCAATGCCAATATCAACAAAGTGCAGATCGGCCCCCATGATTTGCAACGGGACGGGAAAATTGGGGTGGCGCATCTGGTCATTCAAGCGTTTTTCGATGGTAGAGCCATCGGGCGCGATCGCCCCATAAATATGAAACTCGTTCCCCTTGATGAACGCTGGAATGAAAAAAGGAAACCCCTGGATATGATCCCAGTGGGAATGGGTAAAAAACAGATGGCCCTGGACGGGCGTTTTGGCTAATAGCGATTGGCCCAGCACCCGGATGCCCGTTCCGCCATCAAAAATTAGGTGTTCCCCACCCGCTTGAACTTCGACACAGGGGGTATTGCCGCCATACTTAACCGTTGATTCACCCGGACTCGCAATGCTCCCCCTCACCCCCCAAAAGTTGACGGCGAAGTAGTCTAACGGACTCGACATGGTGGGTATCTCTTCTAAGTTGCGATAGTTGCGATGGACTGGCTCAGACAACGAGCTGATGAACCGGCGGCTGATTAACCACTAAATCTCAATCTAGGAACTTCTGATGCACCTTTCTGAAAGCTTAAGAAAAATTCTCGCTTTTGCAGTGACCGCGATCGCGCCAACCCAGTGATCGAAACCACAGGCCAACCAGTTCACGTTGACAACACCTGACGAAATCAGCGTTTCACACGTTCGGCTGTTTTCCTTTTTAAGTTACCCAGAAGGATTAGTATTTGAACAGTATAGTCATACAATTCCGAAATCGAACCAGTTTGTTACGTTGATTTCATCCATCCCCCAATTTCCCCGACATTCCGCTTGTCCACGCCTGGGGCGCTAGGGAAAATTGCCAGTCGTGGAGCTGGGTGAGCCCCCGCGCCGCCGTAAGGTTGTATTGCAAGGGGGTGATGGAAATGAGCTTTTGGCGAATGGCTTCTACATCGGTTAAGGTGCCTTCGGTGTGGTCGGTGGTGGATTCCACATCTTCTAGAACTTCCCCGGCTAACCAGTAGTAGGTTTTGCCCCGTGGGTCAACGCGCTTTTCAAAGATATCCACATAGCGGCGGATGCCCTGGCGGGTGATGGCGACCCCGGTAATTTCGGCGGCGGAGATGGCGGGGATGTTGACGTTGAGGAGGGTCAGTTCCGGGAGGGGGGATTTTTCGATCTGGGCAACCAGTTGCACGGCAAAGGCGGCGGCGGGCTCGAAGTTTTGGTTGGTAAAGCTGGTGAGGCTGAGGGCGATCGCGGGAATGCCTTCAATTAAGCCTTCCATCGCTGCCGAAACCGTCCCAGAGTAGAGCACATCGGTGCCCAGGTTAGCCCCATGATTGATGCCAGACAACACGAGATCAGGCTGTTGATCGAGCAAAGCCCACAACGCCAATTTGACGCAATCTGCCGGGGTGCCGTCACAGGCCCAGGCTTGCACGGTGGGATGGAAGACGGTTTGCACGATCTCGGCCCGAATCGGTTGATGGAGGGTGAGGCCGTGGCCTGTGGCGGAGCGTTCCCGATTCGGACAAACGACTGTGACATCGTGGCCGGCAGCGGCTAAGCGATTGGCCAGGGTGCAAATACCCAATGCCGAAACGCCATCATCGTTGCTGATTAACAGTTTCATACCAGTTGTTCTCCAGGTTTAAGGTGTGTTGTCACAATCTCGCAGCAGTTCAGCCATCTGATCCGCCCTTTACTAAACTAAACTGGAGGATGGGCCTCAAACCATTCTCGATCAGATTGGGGGATGGCATTGGATCCGTGGGGATGACCTGAATTCCCCCATACCCCAATTCCCGATTTCCGCTCCGGTCTGGTCTGATGGGGGTTGGCTCAGTTTTGTTGTTCTAGCGATCGCCTCTATGACAGTTCAGCCATCAGAATTGGAAGCGCAACTCGACGCTATTCGTCAGGAAGCGCAACAAGCCCTTGCCGCGGCAAATACAATGGAGCAACTCGAACAGTTGCGGGTGAAGTATCTGGGTAAAAAGGGGCCGATTCCCCAAGTGTTGGGGGGGATGGGCAAGCTAGAACCGAGCGATCGCCCCCGCATTGGTGCGAAAGCCAACGAAGTTAAAGAAGCCATTCAAACTGAGCTAGAGCAACAAAAAGCGGCTCTGCAAGCGGCCCAACTCCAAGCCCAGCTAGAAGCCGAAACCCTGGATGTGACGATGCCTGGGGTCTATCAACAGCAAGGGCGGATCCACCCTTTGAATAGCATCATTGACCGAGTGTTAGACATTTTTGTGGGGTTGGGGTATACCGTTGCCGAAGGGCCAGAGATGGAAACGGACTACTACAATTTTGAAGCCCTTAACTTCTTGCCCGATCACCCGGCACGGGATATGCAAGACACGTTGTATCTCCCGGATGGCAACATTTTGCGGACGCATACATCCTCTGTCCAAATTCGCTACATGGAGGCGAATGAACCGCCAGTGCGGATTGTGATTCCGGGACGGTGCTATCGGCGGGATACGGTCGATGCAACCCATACGGCGGTGTTTCATCAAATTGAATTTTTGGCGATCGACGAAGGGCTGACGTTCACCGATATGAAAGGGACGTTGCGGATTTTCTTGGAGCAACTCTTTGGGGAAGTGCCGATTCGGATGCGCCCCAGTTTCTTCCCGTTTACTGAGCCATCGGCAGAGGTGGATTTGCAGTGGCAGGGCCGTTGGCTGGAAATTATGGGCTGCGGCATGGTGGATCCCAATGTCCTCAAAGCTGTGGGGTATGACCCCGAAGTGTATACGGGGTTTGCCGGTGGCTTTGGTGTGGAGCGGTTAGCGGCGGTGTTGTATCAAATTGATGATATTCGTCGGTTGTATACCAGCGATCGCCGTTTCCTGGCTCAGTTCTAGCCCCATCTCGAACTATTTCTTAATCTTGCGGCTGAAGCTAACGCCGATAAGCCCAAACTGCTGCTCACTGGGGCACGGGCAAGGCTGGCGTTAGCGCCATGACTGCAATCCGGCGATCGCCTCAAATCTGGCTCCGATCCTGTTATCTTGCTGGCTCCGGCGATCGCAGAACCGATCGCGATCGTGGTTTAGCTACCTTTGGTTCCAGGCCGTTGTCCCTTAGAACTCCTTCGAAATAGCGAGCAGCCAGCCATTTAAATCGCTGGTTTTTGGTGCAAATGTGCTCTCGCAGCCATTGCCTGTAACCGTTCTAGCGGATAATCTGCCAAAAAATGTTCCCACGGTTTCGGCTGGCCAGCCGCGTTGTACACATACATCACGCCATTAATGCTGCGACTAGAAACCACCAAACCAAGCGCTCTTGCTAAGTTTAGAGCCTGAGTCAACTCACTGTTTGTCATCGGTTTAATTCAAAATACGTTGAGCTGAAATAAGAGGTCACATTAAACGTGACAAGCCATCGACTTCAGGCAAAGGGAGCACTAACATCGCTGGTTTTCCCAATTTGCCTGGATAACGACGATCCCTACCAGCACTGTAACCCTGGAAGGCGTATCCTGGGCTTAAATTTTGTTGCGATCGCCCCCTTGCCAACCCTCGCTGCATCGACACAGAAATCTGGATTAAACCGTAGATGGTCGTGCAAAATCCATAGCACCTGGGAACACTAAGCCTATCTAGCTGTTTGGGAAACCACAGCCACAGCCAGAAGTGAGGGCTCGATGGCAAACGCAGGACACCTTGCACTCTTAAAACAAGGAGTACCCACCTGGAACGATTGGTGTCAAACCAACTTTAGGATCATTCCTGATTTGGAAGGGGCTAACCTCAAACAAAGCAATCTGCGCGAAATTAATCTCTGTAATGCCCATCTATCGCGGGCCATGTTGAGCCACGGGGATCTCAGCATGGCCAACTTGGAAGGGGCCAACCTTGGCATTGCTTACTTAGAAGAGGCAACGCTATATACAGCGGTGTTGTATCGGGCGAACCTGCGTGAGGCGAATCTCTATCGGGCTGATTTGCGGGAAGCTGACTTGAGCCAAGTTGACCTGAGTATGGCCAATTTACGGGAGGCGAATCTCTGTACTGCATTGCTCGAAGGCGCAACGCTGTACACTGCCATGCTTTATAAAGCGAACTTATGGGAGGCTAGCCTGTACAAAGCTGATCTCCGCGAAGCCGACTTTAGCATGGCCAACTTGCGCGAGGCGAACCTCAGTATGACCAACCTCAGCATGGCTAACTTGTGCATGGCCAATTTGGTCGGCGCAACCCTGTATGCCGCCCAAGCCCAGGGCGCGAATTTGAGCTTGGCAAATCTCTGCATGGCAAACCTCATCAGCGCCAATCTCCAAAAGGCCAATTTGGTGAGTGCAACCTTAATTGGTGCCAATCTGTACAAAACAAATTTGACTGCGGCTAATTTACGAGAAGCCGATCTCCGAGAAGTCACGCTGAGTCTTGCAAATTTACAGGAGGGAAATTTGCATGGCACCAATCTGTGTCGGGCGAATCTGCGGGAAACAAATTTGCAGGGGGCAAATTTGAGTTTGGCCAATTTGCGGGAGGCGAATTTACACAAGGCGAATTTGCAAGGGGCGAACCTGCGCGGGGCGGATTTGCGCGGGGCCTGTCTGCGGGAGGCCATTCTGCCCGATGGTTTTGTTTGTGACCACCACACAAATGACCACCGTGATCAGCGCAATCGGTAAGCTCAGTGGGGCCTGGAGAAAGCGTTCCGCTCGTTGTTCATTCTCCTGGCTACTGCTTGTGGGTGCCCCGGTGGGGGTAAAAACCTTACTCCTACCAATTCATCAATGGTGAATTATCCAGGTGAGGGGTATATAGTGACAAGCGATCGCCCAAGCATCACTTTAGGAAATAGACAAATAGGCTATGCTGTCCGACTGGGTTTACAACTCAAACAGCACTTCTTGTTTAGATAGGTTTGGATTGTAGTATGGATCTTCGTAACCCAGTTGTTCAAAGTAGGTTTTCCATTTGGTATTCAAATGCTCCCACTCTCTTGGCTTCAAGCCTGCGCCGCGACTGATCGATTCGTAGTGCGTTAACTGGGCGTAGGGGGTTACCACATTCCGATAGCCAGCCTGATGCAACTTCAAGCTTAAATCCACATCGTTGTAGTTTAGCGGGAAGGTTTCATCCATTGCACCAATGTCGAAATACAGTTCTCGCCGCATCATGAGGCAAGCAGCGGTAATCGCCAGGTAGTTGCGATTTACTAAATTAGACAAGTAGTAGCCGGGGTGGTCGCCCGCAATGCCGCGATAGGCATGGCCCGGATTGCCCCCCAAGACCATCACGCCAATGTGTTGAATGGTGCCATCGGCAAAAAATAGCTTGGCCCCAACGGCCCCAACTTCCTGTTGTTGGGCAAATTCCAACATGGACTCTAACCAATCTGGCGTGATGACTTCGACATCATCGTTGAGTAAAAGTAGCATTTCGCCTTGGGCCGCTTTGGCCCCCAGGTTGATGCGCTGGGCAAAGTTGAATGGATCGGCACACCGGATCAGTCGCAGGTCAGGCCCCGCGATCGCCGCTAATATGGGATCTGGCACATCATACCCATCGACCAACACAATTTCGTAATGGCGATAGGTGCTGCGTTCGCGGATGCTGCGGATGCACTGTTCTAACAAGCAAATTGGGCCATTTGGGGTATCCAACATGGCCGCTGCACTGGGAATCACGATACTAATCAGCGGGTTGCCAATGATGTTACGCCGAATGCGGTGGAACCCCGCTCGTGGCCCTGGTTCTACTTTGCCGGGATAAGGACTGCGCTCTACCATGTCGGCAAGAGCACGCTTGGCTGCATCATAAGCCCAGGGTTTGGCCTCTTCTCCTGATGTGACTGAGGTCGGAATAATGCGCCAGTGATACAGCACCTTCGGCAGGTGATAAATCTGTTGGGTGTGCTCGACTAACCGTAGGACTAAATCGTAGTCCTGGGAGCCGTCGTAGCCGCTCCGAAAGCCACCAATTTGACGCACTAATTCCGTCCGGTATACGCCGAGATGGCAGGTATACATGCAAGAGTGAAAATAGTCGGGCGACCAGTCTGGCTTGAAGAAGGGATCGCTGCGCTGACCTTGGGCATCAATTTTATCCTCGTCGCTGTAAATGAAATCGGCGTCAGGATGCTGGTTGATGAGCTTGGCGTTTTCGTACAGTGCGTGGGGGGCAAGTTCGTCATCGTGGTCGAGCAGGGCAATGTAATCTCCTGTGGCTAACTCAAGGGCTGAGTTGCTGGCGGCAGCGATATTGCCGTTCTGCGATCGCAAAATGACTTTAATGCGGGAGTCTTGCTGGCTGTAGCGATCGAGAATGGCTTTGATGTGAGCTTTGGGGGAGGCATCGTCTGCAATGCACAGTTCCCAGTGGGGGTAGGTTTGGGCGCGGACGGATTCGATCGCCTTTTCGAGCCATTTTGCCTCAACGTTGTAAACAGGCAGCAGCACGGAAAAGGTGGGCTGGTGAGTCCACTGGGCGATCGCCGCTTGGGCTCGACGATGGTCTGCTGATGTGGGCTCGTGCTGTTCGATCCATTGTTGGTAATTGCTGTACTGGCGCGATCGCGCTTGCCGGCGTTCAGCCACGTAGCGTAACAAGCCAACTGTGCCTCGTTCTCGCCAGACCCGAATGCCTTTTTGGGCTTTTGTGCGAAGGCGGGCGGGCAACGGGCGAATTGTTTGCACTGCAACCGCGTGGGTTGGTTTCAGGGTGCCCAAATCAAGGGGAGTGTAGGGGACTAATTCGTCGCTTTCCACTTTCCACCCCAAGCGTTGTTGCAACTTAGACCATTGATTGCGGAGTTGCCAAAATTTGCTACTCTGCATTGCGCCTAGGATGGCCTGAGCCTGGGTTTGAAACTGTTCTAACTTCGCAATGCGATCGCGGGCTTGGGTCAACTGTGCGTGGGCTGCAATCGCGTCTGAGCGGGTCGCATGAAGTTCGCTATGAGTCTCATGTAGATTCGACCGTAGGGCAATTAGCTCTTGAAACAGGGTCTCGATGTGGTCAGCGTAAAGTCGGGGATGGTTCTGATAAATTTGGGTGTAACTTTTGACCCACCCATCCTGAGTCATTTGTTGCGATCGCGAGTTGGGTAGTTCCCGATGGAAGTAGAGCACTTCAGGCAGTTGCACCACATCCCGCCCCAACTCAATCAGGGAGAGCCAAAAATCATAATCCTCCCAGCCCCAGACCATATTCTCGTTGTATCCGCCTACTTTCTCCCAGTCGGCTTTGCGATACAAACTGCTATTGAAAATCATGTTCCCCAATAAGATTTGAGGAAATTGGTAAGGCGGAAGGTTGTAGTCTTCGGTGGCTGCGCCAAAGGAGGCGGCTTTGGAATAGACAATCCCAATATTAGGGTCGGCCTCTAGAACGGAGACGGCTTGCTCCAAGTAGGTGGGAGCGATGCGATCGTCTGCATCCAGGGGAAAAATGTACTGGCCCTTGGCTTGCTGAATGCCAGCGTTGCGGGCAGCGGAAGGGCCACGATTCGCTGTTCGCAGCACAGTTGTGTGCGGCCTCTGATAATTTTCCAGAAGCCGCACAGTTGTTTCCTCGGTTGAACCATCGTCGATCACAATGATTTCAACCGAGGTCAAGGTTTGAGCTAGGACACTCGCGATCGCTTCATCTAGATAACGGCCCTGATTGAAACAGGGCATAATCACCGAAACAACTGGTGAGTGAAGGCTCATACCGTCCCAACTAATTGTTTCTGAGCAACTTGATCGTAGATCCAGCGGTATGTTTTCTCCATCCCTTCTTCCAGGCGAATGCTGGGTTGCCACCCAAGCAGAGATTGAATCAGGGTGTTATCGCTGTTTCTCCCGTTTACCCCTTTGGGGGCATTAAGGTTATAGCGCCGCTTGAGCTTGATGCCTGCAATGTCTTCGACGATGTCAACCAGTTGATTGATGGTCACGAGTTGGCTGCTCCCCAAGTTGATCGGCTCGATGATATCGCTGCCCATGATGTCCATCGAGCCTTTGATGCAGTCATCAATGTACATGAAGCTCCGCGTTTGGTTCCCGTCACCCCAAATTTCAATTTCGTGCTTGCCAGAAAGCTTCGCTTGAATGACTTTGCGGCAGATGGCAGCGGGGGCTTTTTCCCGTCCGCCGTCAAACGTCCCGTGGGGCCCATAAACATTGTGATAGCGAGCGACGCGGGTAATGATACCGAAGTCTTCTGTGTAGTGACGGCACATCCGTTCGCTAAACAGTTTTTCCCAGCCATAACCGTCTTCTGGCATGGCGGGATACGCGTCAGATTCTTTGAGGGGAACGACATCCGGTGAGGTCTGCCGATAAGCGGGATAAATACAGGCTGAGGACGAGAAGAAGAAACGCTTGATATCGTACTTTTGGGCTGCCATGAGCAGGTGGGTGTTGATCAAAACACTCAACATGCACAGCGCTTTGTTATTTTCGATGAAGCCCATGCCGCCCATGTCAGCGGCCAGGTTGTAAACTTCGCTAGCACCATACAGCGCCCGTTCACAGGCTCCTTTCTCTTGCAGGTCAAGCTGCAAGTTTTGCGCTTCAGGAAAGACTTGATACCACTCATCTAACGGCTTGACATCAACCGCTCGCACGGGGCGATCGCCCTGTTGCAACAGCGCCTGAACCAGATGGCCACCAATAAAACCACCAGCACCACAAACTACAATCATTGGACACTCCTCAGTCACTACTGTGTTTTGCTTAATTTCACGCGGTTGGGCCAACACCGAGACCGATGTAGTTACACACCGACGTAAATTTATCACGCTCTAGAATCCGCCAACAATCTAACAACAACTTGGGCTGATGGGATGCATCGGCGAAATCGTCCGGCTCAAGCGTCTTGAACTCCTGGCTAGGAGTCGTGATGACAATCGCAGTTGCCTTTTGGACGCACTCTTTGGCAGAGGCCGCATACACGGGCTTGTCTCCCAGAATATAACGGGTGTTTTCTAAGGCAAGTGGATCATAGATGACAACTGAAAAATCTTTCGCTAATAACTCTTTGACCAGAGCTACACCTTGAGATTCTTCAATGACATTGGTATCAGGTTTGTACGCTAACCCAAGCACTCCGACGATGGCCCCTGGACTCAGATGGTTCATCAAGTGGCTGGCTAAACGCCCTGCTTGTCGGCGGTTGATGGTATCTGTGGCCTCAGCGATCGCCGAGGTTGCACCGACTGATTTTGCCAATACCCCAAACGCCACGTTATCTCGGGGAAAACAGGGGCCACCGTAGCCGGTAGCCCCTTTGAGATACTTGGTGCCAATGCGAGAGTCTTGTCCTATTGCAGAAGTCACCACATCAACATCCGCATCCGGTAAGTTCTCACAAATTTCACTCAGCATATTGGCATAAGAAATTTTCGTTGTCACAAAGGTATTGACCGAAATCTTTGCCAATTCTGCATTGACCAAGTTCATGTGCGAAACTGGCGGTGTAGGGCCACATAGTTGCCGATAGATACTTTCCAACATGGCACCTGACTGCGGATCAGATTCACCGATCAAGATGAAGTCAGGATAAAGCATATCGTGGATGACATTACCAAGGGCAATGAATTCTGGACTGTAGCAAAGCCCAAACCCTTCACCACAAACCTTACCAGATGCTTGTTCAAGCGCTGCTCTAATTTCTCCACCTGTTGCCCCAGGCATCACAGTACTGGTAATGACGATCAGGTGAAATTGCTCTTTTTGCTGAAGGACGGGGCCGATTTGCTCGATCGCCGACAAAATATAGTTCAGCGAAAAACTGCCACTGGCATCGCTGGGCGTGGGCACAATGAGGAATGTAACGTCGGACTGATTGACAGCATCGGCGTAGTTAGTTGTGGCTCGAATGCGATCGCGATTACGCGCCAACATTTCATCTAAACCAGGCTCTTGAACGGGTGCTTTACCGTCATTAATCGCTTGTACAAAGTTAGCGTTAATATCAACCCCAATGACTGAAAAGCCCTTTTCGGCAAGGCAAGCAACCATGGGTGATCCGAGTTTTCCTAACCCAACCACAGAAACTGATCGCGATCCTGTCACGTAGTTACACTCCTCTCTGTAATTAACTGAGTGACGAGGGCTTTGTTGGCCCAACTCGCCTTAATCTGGACACGATTCTAGCAGGAATCCCTAACAATTTAGAGGTAATGCTGAGCAACTGCCTCTGTTTTTTTGTTGTATATCTTAGTACACTCAGAGCGAAAGATGCTTGCGGGCGCAACTGCGGTCGAGCAAGGGGCAACATGTCAAGCTGCCGTTCTAACCGTTGCCAACTAAACGGTGGGCGACGGAGCGATCGCGGTGAAAGTTGCCAGGACGCTAAATCTAACATGAAATAGGTGTGGTGAAGGCCACCTAATAATTGCAAATTCCGCTGCGCTTCCGGGCCAGAAAAGATCCATTCTCGTCCTTCCGGATGATGGTTGTAATCATGATTTTGATGCACAGCCATAATAGCTTCAGAGGCATCAATCACTGGAATATTGAGGCTTAAGGCTTGATAAAGCATCCAATTATCAAAACACAAACGCCCGATCGCAAACGGTGGAACTTCAACGTAGGTATCGCGACTAAACACAAAATAATCCATTGCCTGGGGGCCTTCTTGCTGGCCTTTTTGCGCAACGCGATCGCGCAGGTCAGCTGCCCAATCTGAGTCGGTCGCCAAGGGTTGGTTGAAGTCTAAATTCCACCGTTGCCCAGTCAACATAAACCGTTCAAAGGGCACCCGCTGCAATGCTTGCATGAAATCACTCATCAGAATGATATCAGCATTGATATAAGCAAACAAAGGCCCAGTTCCTTGGTGTTGCGCCACCTCAAACATGGAGTTCATGAGTGGGGTGCCGTACTCGTTCCGAGCGATGTTTGGAATGTGTTTTAAGCCGAATTCAGCCGCAATTTCAGCGGTACCATCATCATCTCCTAGCAAGATAATTTCTGGGCGGGGTCGCAGTTGCATCCAGCTTAAAATCGCATTCCGCTGAATCACTCCAACGTGGCCTTGAAATGCTTTAGGAATTGCAAATAATGTCAACATTGAACGTTGCCGTCCGACTCCTCATTCCTGACTGCAAAAACCGAAAAAATGTTGCCGTTTTGTGTAAGTTTGATCGCTGATCACTTCAGTTTTCGACGGATTTTAGAGCACCATCCTATCGAGTTGGCACTACCTTTGGATCCGCGATCGCTTAATTGCCAAAGCGACAACCTAGCCTGACTTATGCGTCTGATTGCACCGGGGCTTGAGCGGTAATGCACAGATGCCAGCCAAAGTTTTTTTCTAACCATCGGAACAAAGGTTGAGGCATCCAGCGGAAGTACCAAACTTTAGTGTACTTGTACTGCTTATAGTCAGGAATGTAGTACGGGAAAATATGCTCGACTTGCATATCAACCACATCAAATCCTTTGAGCAGCGCTTTCGCTTCTTTTTTGGAATAGATATAGGTGACGGGGCAGCCTTCCTGGGCTTCTGAGTAGCGGGCTACCAGTTCGTTCATTTTCCAGAATTGCCCTTTGCCATAGGTCAACAAGATCCACAAGACTTTCCAGGAATAGCGGTAGTAGACCATGATTTTGACGGTGCCACCGGGTTTCACGTACTTGTGCAGTTGCTGAATGACGTTCTCAGGGTGGGGGGTGTGGTGAATAACACCAAAGGAGTACACCAAATCGTGTGGCTCGACGGGAACGTACTGATCAAGTTGTTCCGCATTGGCTGGGTAAAAGGCGACGCGATCGCTAAACCCATAGACTTCTGCCCGCTGCTTAGCTAGTTCTAAGGACTTTTCCGATAAATCTACAGCCGTGACCTGAGCTCCGTTGCGGACAAAGTTGATCATGGCAGTGCCAAGGCCACAGCCAATTTCCATCACTCGTTTGCCGTTCCAGCGTTCAAATTCGGCGAACTCAGGAATGTGGGGCTCGACAAAATGCTTCCGCGCTTCGACTTCATCAAAATATTCTTTGCTGCCAACGGGTTTTTGCGAGTGGCGCAGGTTGCAGGGGCGACTATCCCAATAGTTCTTTACCTCCTGCACAGGTGTTTGCCCAAAAAATTGGCTTAAGCTCATCTGAATAACACTCCCCTTACTGTTGATGATTGAACCCTTCCACTGGGTGTTCGACGCAAAATGAATTGTGATTGTCTTGATCCACGGTCGCGGTGATGGCCTGCCAAGTGCTTCCAAACCTCGGATCAGGGTTGGTTGCTTATCCCCGCTTCACCGTCTCCAGCTATCCATAACACGAGTGCCGTTCTTTGGCTCGGCGAAGGATTTGTGTTTGGTGGTTCAAGTTCTTGCTGAAATCAGAATGACGGCACTCAGGCTGCTGAGGCGACAAGAGATTGCTTGATTTTAGCGGGGTCATAAATAGCAATAACCTAGCTCTCCAGGCGCTATGCGTGAATTAGGAGGGTAATGTAGCGGGAGGAACATGTTAAGAATATTTGCTAATATTACAACATCGCATCCTGATTGTCGCGATATTTTTGGGGCAAGTCCAGGGGGCCTGAGTGGCGATCGCCGTTCACGCGGGAGGGGCTGAGGCTGGGCGCACTGCTTTATTCGTTTGTACGCGGGGCGACGGTGGTGATCCGGGAAAAGTCGCACTCCGACGATTGGCTGCCTTTATTCCTACTCCAAGGGTTGCGCTGGAGGGGCGGCGAGTTGGGCAAAGTCAAACAGGGTGGAATCGGCCAAGTGGGAGGGCACAACGTTTTGCAGACTCCGAAAGATGGTTTCTGTGCGGCCAGGGTGTTCTGTTTCCCACTGTTGGAGCATTTGTTCGATCTGATGGCGTTGTAAGTGAGCTTGCGACCCGCAGAGATTGCAGGGAATGAGGGGAAATTGGCGCAGCTCGGCATACTGAGCGATCGCGGCGGGGCGATACCTGAGAAAATTGGCGCTAGAGCCTCAAGGCCAGATAAATTCAAGGCCAGATAAATTCAAGGTCAAATAAACGTTAGATAATAGGGGCGCAGATGAAGTTGTCGTGTGTGCCACGGTTTCCAACTGCAACCACTTAAATGCTTTTTTCGTAGGTTATGGGTCTGGGTTATGGCGCTCTGGCTGACACTGAATGGTTGTCTGATTTTATTGGCCTATTTGCTGGGGGCGGTGCCCACGGGGTACTGGGCGGGGCGGTTATTGCAAGGGATTGATATTCGAGAGCATGGCTCAGGTTCAACGGGGGCAACGAATGTGTTGCGAACCTTGGGCACGTTGCCGGCGATCGCTGTTTTAGCGGTTGATATTTTGAAAGGGGTTGGGGCGATCGCCCTTGTGCAAGGATTGTATCCTACCCAGTGGGTCGCAGTGCTAGTGCCACCTGCCGTTGACCTGGCTGCCTGGTTGCCGTGGATGGTCACTCTGGCTGGCATCGCCGCCCTTTTCGGTCACAGTAAATCGATTTTTCTGGGGTTTACTGGGGGGAAGTCGGTGGCTACCAGTTTGGGGATTTTACTGGCTTTGAATTGGATGGTTGGGTTAGGGACGTTTGGCGTTTTTTTGGTGGCCCTGGCCCTCAGCCGGATTGTTTCCCTGAGTTCGATTTGTGGGGCGATCGCGGTATCTGGCCTCATGGTGGCCTTGCACCAGCCCCTGCCCTATCTGCTTTTTGGGCTGGCGGGGGGCATTTACGTCATTGCGCGGCACCGGACGAATATTCAACGCTTGTTCGCCGGGACAGAACCTCGCCTGGGCCAGAAACTCCCGGAATCCACCGAGCCGCCAGCCGTTTGAGCGATGACATGGGGCGGTGGTGCCCGTTGCCTGGTTCGTGCGATTTACCCAAAGGTTTGTTGAATGACAGAAATTACGCCCCTGGCCAGTTTGGACTTTTTGCCTTATCTCAATCCGCTTGGCTTACTGCCTGACCACTTGGATGGTCGGGTTGGTGTCTATGCCATTTTTGATGCAGGGCAAACGCTACAGTTCATTGGTTATTCTCGGAATGTTTATTTGAGCCTGAAACAGCATTTAGTGCGGCAGCCGCACCAGTGTCATTGGCTGAAAGTGCAAATCATTGATCGCCCTAGCCGCCCGTTGTTGGAGCAAATTCGCGAGACGTGGATGGCAGAAAATGGCGGCGTGCCTGTGGGCAATGGGGTGGAACTGGAGGCGTGGAATCAACCGATTGACGTGAAAACCCAAATGACCGAAGCGGAGCGATCGCTGTATGCGGCGGCGGTGGATGAATTGGCCCAGGTCAAAGCCTTAAAAACTGTGGCGCGGCGAGTCGAGGCAGATCTCTTGGCGGTGCTGCGCGATCGCGGTGTCACAGAACCCATGCGGTTTAATCCCAAAATGAAGGAGGGGGGCTTGCTGGATTTGCTCGGCTAGGGCCGTTCGCGCCCAGCGATCGGCAGAACCGTGTTTTCAACCACAACAAAGGCAGTCGTGTTGGCCGCCAAAGGCATTTCGTAGCCCCCCGTGAAATCACCGAAGGATGGCAAGATCAAGGTGTTTTGTTGGAGGTAAAAACAGGGGAGCCGCAGGTTATCCAGGCGGGTTTTGAGGCGAATGCAGGGATGGATATGGCCACAAATGTTGAGCTGTTGGGGGCTGGGGTGGGGGTGGTGGCTGAGGACGAGGTTGGGCAGTTGGAGGGCTTCGGGGATGCAGTGAATGCCGCATTGCTCCAGTTGCGGCCCCAGGGCGCGATCGTGGTTGCCGACCAGCAAACTCACGGGAATTTGAATGTGGGCAAGAAACTGCTGCCATGCTTGCATCACTTCGTTGACTAGGGCCAAGCGGGAGTGAAAAAGGTCGCCTAAAATGAGCAACTGCGCGGGTTGGTAGCGATCGCAAAGGTGTTGTAGGCGGGTTAAGGTGGCTTGATTAATGGCGTTGGGAATGGGCATCCCTGCGGCCTGAAAGGTTTCTGACTTGCCCAGGTGCACATCAGAAACGAGTAGCGATCGACTATGGGGCAGATAAATGGCCTTTTCAGCCAGCAGGTGTAGTTGATTGCCTAAAAGAGTGATGGTATGCATAGCAAAAATGGAAGCATGGCAAAAAGCAAAAAGATCGCACGGGCAAAGGGTTGGCAACGCGCTGCTGCAAGCCGAACACAATCATTCTGAGCTGAACTGGATCAAAGGATTAGTGGGAGGATGGGACAGGCGTGAGGAGATGGATGCTTTGACCAGATTCCCCCAGTCGAGGAATTTCCCGAAATTCACGGAGATTAGCTCTGGTTTTTGAAGTCGGTATAAACATCAGCAAGGGGATGGGGAACTTATGTCAGCATAGTTGAATCTATACCGATAGCCCCCTTCAGGTTTTGTGCTGATGTGTGGTTGGGCTGGCTGGAATCATAGCTGGTTGACGCACCACGATGAAACGCTGCTGGAACTCATGCGGTTTTGGAACCCACACAACGTTGCGAGATAGAGTACTATCTATGAATTTGATTAAGTCATCTTTGGCGATCGCCTTGGGCTGTTTGCTGGTTGGGCAGGCGGGTTTGGCGATCGCCCAAGAATACAAACCACGTCGCCGGGGGCTGCCGGACCAACGAGATGGGGCTGGGTCGCGATCGCCAACCTGCTTGTTAGGCCCCAAAAAATTTGCAGCTCTCGTGCCTAAAGATGCGATTAGCACTTCGACCACCCCAGCCAGTTCCCTATTTTGGTATGTACCAAAAACTACGGCCACTTCGGCAGAGCTTCGGATTGTGGAGCAAGTGAATCCGCGGCTGGAGACAGAGATTTTTGTCACTCAGATTCCGTTGCAGGCCGGCGGTGGGGTAATGGCCTATGGGTTGCCGCCGGAGGTGACCAAAGCGCTCTCTCCCAATAAGGTCTATCGGTGGCAATTTTCGATTGGGTGTTCGCCTCGCAATCCGTCGCAAAATCCGTTTCTCGAAGGGACGCTGGAACTGGATGAGGTGCCAGCAAGTTTGACGACGACGCTGGCGCAGGCCACGACACCCCGCGATCGCGCGATCGCCTATGCGGCGGCTGGGTTCTGGCAAGATGCGATCGCCACCTTGGCCACACCACGGTGTTTAAATCCGCGAGATGCCAACATTCAGACAGCCTGGAGCAATTTGTTGCGATCGGTGCAGTTGGAAGATTATGCTCGGGAACCCTTTGTGCAAACCTGTAAGGCGATACAGGCGCGTCAATCGGTTGGGGCTGGACGCGGGCAACCCTGAGGACTCGCGACATGGCCCATGCTGCTGGCGCAAGGCTCCAAACGTGCCAAACCCAAGGTGGGTAAAGATTTTCGATCAACTCGGCCAAAAGCAGTGCAGAGTGGTAAAAACAGGAACAGGCTTTGGAGCACTGATGTCATGTCACCGCTGGTTTCCCTCGTTATCACGACGTACAATCGGGCGCATTTTTTAGAGACCGCGATCGCCAGTATTTTGCAACAAACCTATCCCCAGTTTGAACTGCTGATTTGGGTGGATGGGGCAACGGATGATTCGGCGGCGATCGCCCAGCGGTATGCTGCCCAGGATCAGCGGGTTAAGGTCGTTGTGGCACCGCATCAAGGGCGTGTTCCGGCTTTGCAACAGGCGATCGCTCAAACCCACGGCGACTATTTAGGGTGGGTGGATGATGATGACTGGTTAGCGCCGACGGCCTTGGCGGAGACGGTGGCCTATCTGCAAGCTCACGCGGCGGTTGGTCTGGTCTACACCGACTATTACGATACAGATGCCACAGGGCAGACGGTGCAGTATGGCGATCGCTGCGCTCGGCCTTACAGTCCGACCCAATTGCTGGTCGAGTTCATGACCTTCCACTTTCGGTTGATGCGACGCTCAGTCTACCTCCAGGCGGGGGGGGTGAGTCAGGCTGTCAATTTCATGGAAGATTATGATTTATGTTTGCGGTTGGCGGAACTGACCCAGTTTGGCCATATTCCTAAACCTCTGTATTACTACCGCCATCATGGGGGCAACGTGTCCCGCCAAAATCGGTTGAGGCGATCGCTGGATACTCACCAGATGGTGCTCCAAGCTTTACGGCGGCAGGGGTTGGCTGAGACTCATACAATTGAGCTGGAGTTACCGGCCCATCGGTTTCTGCTCCGGCGTAAGCGATCGCCCCTGAAGCCTGCTTTGACCGTGATGGGGTTAACGATGGTGCCGTTGCTGGGGGTGGTGTGGAACCAGGCCGCGATCGCCCAGCCCATGCCTGCCGCCGATGGTACGGGCACGGTGGTGACACCCGTAGGGAATCAGTTCAATATTGGGGGCGGTACCCTATCGGGCGATGGCCAAAATTTATTCCACAGCTTTTCCCAGTTTGGACTGACTCAGGGCCAAATTGCGAATTTTTTGGCGAATCCCCAGCTGCAAAATATTGTGGGGCGGGTCACGGGCAACACGGCCTCGGTGATTGATGGCACGCTGCAAATTTCGGGCGGTACGCCTAATTTATTTTTGTTGAACCCCGCTGGCATTGTGTTTGGGGCAAATGCGAGTTTGAATGTGCCTGCGGCTTTTACGGCGACGACGGCCAACGCGATCGGGTTTGGGTGTGGGGCAGCGGGTGTTGGTTGTGCGGGGTGGTTGAATGGGACGGGGCCAGTGGCGGCGGGCACGCTGAACGGGGTGCCCAATGGGTTTGCGTTTTCGGCGGCCCAACCGGGGGCGATTGTGAATGCGGGGAATTTGGCGGTCAATGCGGGGCGATCGCTCATGTTATTGGGGGGCACGGTTGTGAATACGGGCCAGTTGACCGCCCCCGATGGCCAGGTGGTGATGGCCGCAGTGCCCGGAGAAAATTTTGTGCGACTGAGCCAACCGGGTAATTTGCTGAGTTTGGAATTTCAACCACTGGCCCCAAATTCAGCGATCGCGCCCCTCGCGGCGACGGCCCCAACCCTATCGGAACTGCTTACCGGGGGCAATTTGCCTAATGCCACGGGGTTAACGGTGAATGCGAACGGAACGGTGACACTGACCAGTGCCAGGGTTACGATTCCAACCAGCCCAGGAACGGCGATCGCCAGTGGCGCGATCAATACGGCGGGCGTGACGGGGGGGGCCGTGGCTGTCTTGGGCGATCGGGTTGGGTTAGTCAATAGCACCATCACCGCAACCGGTACGAATGGGGGCGGCTCGGTGTTTATTGGCGGCGACTATCAGGGCCAGGGCACTTTCCCAACGGCGAGCCAAACTTTTTTTAGCCCAACCTCTTTGGTAGACGCAAGCGCGACTCAAACGGGCCAGGGTGGGAAGGTTATTGTCTGGGCTGACAAAAATACTGACTTTTTCGGCACGATCAAAGCGCAAGGCGGTGCAATTAGTGGGAATGGCGGCTTTGTCGAAGTGTCGGGGAAGGAAACGTTGCAGTTTCGGGGTACCGCGAATACCAAAGCCACAAATGGGAGCGATGGCACGTTATTACTTGACCCAACCAATATCACCATCATTACCGGGTCGGGTGGTGCGAATGATATCGAAATTAGTGATGGGGAAATTTTGGCAGGCGACGGTGGCACGGCCTCGTTCACGATTTCGGAAGAGGCGCTGGAAGCGTTGGCTGGCGGCACGAATATAACGCTACAGGCCACGAACGACATCATTATTCAAGGGTTAGTGGGTGGCGCACTGACCTTTACCCAGGGGCCAGGTACGATTACCTTCCAGGCGGGCGGCGCGATCGCAATGCAGAACTTGAGTGATGCGATCGTGACTCAGGGGCGGGCTATTACCCTGACGGGCAGCACCATGAGCTTGGGGTCAATAGACACCTCTGCCCCGACTGGATTTGCAAATAATCCAGGGGGCAACATCACGTTAGCCGCGACGGGGAATATTACGACGGGTGATTTGATCGCAAATGGGTTTGGCTATTTTGGGACGACAACGGCGGGGGCGATTAGCGTGGTCAGTCAAACGGGGGCGATCGCCGTTGGGACGGTGCAAGCGACCGGGAATCCCGCGACGGATGGCGGGCGAGTGAATGGCAACGCGGTGACGCTCCTGAGTAATGCTCCCAACGGTGGGGATATTCGCTTTAATTCCATCGATACCCGTGGTTTTAGTAGTGCCCCGGTGACAGGGCCGCAACCGCCGATTAACGGTGGGAATGTTGCTGTTGTCACGAAAGGGATTGTCCGTGGTGTTGGGCAAGTCGGAATTTCTGGAGTCACGATCGCCACAGGGGGCCTGTTTACGGGAAGTGATGGCACGGTTACCATTCAGCATGATGGTGGCCCGACGAACCAGCCTTTTACGGTTGCGAATGGGCCAGTCACGGCAGTTAGCGGGAATGGGTTGCTGGGCACGATTAACCGTCGGAGTGAAATTATTGCTGGACAAACCTTTGATTTTCCGGGGAGTCCATTTGTCTCAGGGAGTGGGGGAACCCAAATCACGTACATTAACAACGCGCCGACCCTCGCGCCGATTCCGCCTTTACCCCCGATCGCGCCGGGGACAACGGTGACTACAACTGCTGCCGCTTTGGGCTTAATCATTGGCGATTTGAATGCCGACAATCCTTTGTTTGTGCGCGTGGTGGCGATCGCGCCGGGGGCCGTGTTGCGGGTCAACGGGGTCGAGGCTGGGCCGGGAACGTTGATTCCTGCCGATGCCACCCTAGAGTACATTCCTCCCCCTGGTTTTGTGGGCCTGTTAGCAGCGGCATTTACCCTAACCGTTGATGATCGATTGTCTACTTCGGCACCGCAGCCTGTAGCCCTCAACATTGTGGCTTTCCCCGGCCAGCCCCTCGATCTCAAGACTGATGAAATGCCAATGTCCTTCCCCAATCCCTGTGTGTTAACGGCATGCCGACCGCCCACAGTGGATTTTCCAAGCGTGGTAACGGTTCCCGCCTTTGAGTTTGAAACAGAAAGCCCCGAAGCGCGATTTACCAATGACTTTGCGGCCTATTTGGGGCTAGACCCGATTCCCCCCCCCAATCTGGATGAGCAACGGGATATTGCGCAAACTATCGAGCGGGAAACGGGGGCAAAACCCGCTTTTGTTTACATCAGTTTTGTGCCCGCTTCGTTGCAGTCAGGGGGCAATTTGGTGGCCGCAGGCGATGGCGCGGCGATCGCCAATCTGGAGCGGGATAGTGATCAGTTGGAAATTGTGGTGATTACCGGGCAGGGGAATCCGATTCGGCGGCGAGTTCCGGTGACGCGGGCAGAGGTGATGGCGGTGGCGGACAAATTCCGCACGGAGGTTTCTGATCCGCGTAAAACCCGGACGATTGGGTATTTGCCCCTGGCCCAACAACTGCATGAGTGGATGGTTGCCCCGATTCAGCCGACGTTGGTGGAACGGAAGATCACCAATTTGGTGTTTTTGATGGCGGCGGGTTTGCGATCGCTGCCAATGGCGGCTTTGCACGATGGGAACCAGTTTTTGGTTGAGCGTTATAGCGTGGGCCTGATGCCCAGCCTCAGTTTGACGGATACGCGCTATCAAGATATTCGCGATGCCCAAGTGCTGACGTTAGGAATTTCCCAAAGTACTCAAGGGCAGCCGCCGTTGCCGTCTGTTTTGACTGAAGTTTCAACGTTAGTCGAGACGCTGTGGTCGGGTCAGTCTTATTTGAACAACGCGGTCACCCTTGAGACGCTCAAAGCTGCCCGTCAAGCCCGTCCCTATGGCATTGTGCACATGGCCACCCATGCCGACTTTTTGCCGGGTAATTTGGCGAATTCCTATATTCAGCTGTGGAATGACAAATTGCGCCTTGATCAAATCCGAGAGTTGGGGTGGAGCAATCCTCAGGTGCAGTTATTGGTGTTGAGTGCGTGTGCGACGGCCTTGGGCGATCGCGAAGCGGAGTTGGGCTTTGGGGGGTTGGCAGTGCAGGCGGGGGTGAAATCTGCGGTGGCGAGTTTGTGGTCGGTGGATGATGTGGCCACGGCAGCCTTGATCACTCGATTTTACAAGGAGCTTAAAACAGCCCCAATTAAGGCCGAAGCTCTCCGCCAAGCGCAGATCGCATTGTTAAAGGGGCAAGTCTACGTCCAAGAGCAACAAATTTTTGGGGTGGAAACCCGTGGCTTGCCGTTGCCGGGGGAAGCGGCGATCGGGTCGGATAAAAACCTGACTCATCCCTTTTTCTGGTCGGCGTTTACGATGATTGGCAATCCCTGGTAAGCCTACCCAGAGGGCGCGATCGCCCTTGCTTCAGCCTGTTGCAGGAATCGGGGGAAATTGTTTGAGCACTTGCTTGAGGTATTGCCCTGTGTAGGACGTGGGATGGTCGGCAACCAGTTCCGGCGGGCCAACGGCAATGATTTCGCCGCCGCGATCGCCCCCTTCTGGCCCCAGATCAATCAACCAGTCCGCACACCGGATTACATCCAAATTGTGCTCAATCACCAAAATGGAGTTGCCCTTATCCACCAACCGCTGCATCACATCTAGCAACTTGTGCACGTCATAAAAGGACAGGCCCGTGGTCGGTTCGTCGATCAAATACAGGGTTTTACCCGTCGCCCGTCGGGATAACTCCGTCGCCAACTTTACCCGTTGGGCCTCTCCCCCAGACAAGGTGGGGGCTGTTTGCCCCAAGCGCACATAACCCAGCCCCACATCGACTAAGGTTTGCAGCCGAGCTGCCGCCTGGGGAATGTTTTGGCAAAAGTCCAGGGCTTCTTCGACGGTCATGTTCAACACATCGGCAATGGATTTGCCTTTGAACTTCACCTGCAAGGTTTCCCGATTGTAGCGTGCGCCTTTGCAAACCTCGCATTGCACGTAAACATCCGGCAAAAAGTTCATCTCAATGACGTTGACCCCCTGGCCAGAACAGGCTTCGCAACGGCCCCCTTTCACATTGAAGGAAAAGCGGCCCGGTTTGTAGCCTCTGGCTTTTGCTTCGATGGTCTCTGCGAACACATCCCGAATAATGTCAAAAACTCCGGTGTAGGTGGCAGGGTTGGAGCGGGGTGTGCGGCCAATGGGCGACTGGTCAATCACAATCACTTTGTCGAGGGCGTTCAGTCCTTCGATGGTGCCCAGTTCCTTGGGCATGGGAATTTTGCTGCCAAAGTGGTGGCGCAAGGCGGGATAGAGCAGTTCGTTAATCAGGGTAGATTTGCCCGAACCAGAGACCCCGGTGACACACACTAATTTGCCGAGGGGAATTTCCACATCGACATTTTGGAGGTTATTCCGGTAGGCGTTTTTGATGCGGATCGATCGCCCGTTGCCTTCGCGCCGTTCCCCTGGGGTGGCGATCGCCCGTCGGCCTGACAAATAGGCTCCGGTGAGCGACTCTGGCGAGTTGAGAATGGCATCCAAGTCACCCTGCGCCACGATCGTCCCCCCGTGAATCCCGGCACCGGGGCCAATATCGACTAGATGATCTGCTGCCCGAATGGTTTCTTCATCATGCTCGACAACGATGAGCGTGTTGCCTAAATCGCGGAGTTTGGTGAGGGTATTGAGGAGGCGAGTATTATCCCGTTGATGGAGGCCAATGCTGGGTTCGTCCAGCACGTACAGCACGCCCGTTAACCCGGCCCCAATTTGGGTCGCGAGCCGAATGCGTTGGGCCTCGCCGCCGGAAAGGGTCATGGCGGGGCGATCGAGGGTGAGATAGTCCAATCCCACATCCAACAAAAACTGGAGACGGGCTTTGATCTCCCGCAGGACAAGATCGCCGATTTGTGCTTGGCGGGGACTGAGTTCTAAGCTGTTGACTCGCTCCAGGCAATCTCGAATGGAGACCCCAACCAAATCAGTCAGCCGAAATTGGCCGAGCCGTACTGCCTGGGCTTCGGGCCGGAGGCGTTTGCCGTTGCATTCTTCGCACCGTTGGTCTACCAGGTATTGTTCGAGTTTTTGCTTGTAGGTGTCGGAGTTGGCTTCCCGATACTGTCGTTCCAGCATGGGCAAAGCGCCTTCGTATTTGCGGTTGTAGCCTTTGCTGTCGCGATAACGGGAATCAACGTTAATCCAAATAGGGTCTTTGGAGCCGTAGAGGAGGATGTGCTGGTGTTCTTTGCTGAGCTGGTTCCAGGGGGTTTGAATGTCAAATCCAAACGCTTCGGCGACGCTACACAGCAAGGAGAGATAGTAGGTGTTGTCTTTGTCTGACCAGGGGGCAATCGCGGCGTAGACGGGTAATTCGGGCTTAGGAATAACCAATTCGGCGGCAAATTTGCGGTGACTGCCGAGACCGTGACAGGCGGGGCAGGCCCCGTAGGGCGAGTTGAAGGAAAAGAGCCGGGGGGATAACTCTTCCATGACTGCGCCATGTTCGGGGCAGGCAAAGTTTTCGGAAAAGACGAGGGTACTGGGCAGGTTGGATTCAAGACCGTTGGGGTGTTCGCCGTTGTTCTCTGCGGTTTGACCGTAGGCTCCGCCTTTTTCTGCCACTTTCCGCGATCGCCCAAGGGGTAACTCCACCACGTTATTGGGCGGGGCGGTGGGTTCGGTGGCGGTGTCTTGCAAAATGTCGATGATGGCAATGCCGCCGGAATGCTTGAGGCAGGTGGCGAGGGAATCGGCAAGGCGTTCTTCGAGTCCGGGCTTTTTGACCAGGCGATCGACCACAATTTCAATGGTGTGGGCCTGATTTTTGTCGAGTTCGATCGCGTCACTGAGTTCGCGCACTTCGCCATCAATCTTGACGCGGACAAAGCCCTCGGCACTGAGGCCAGATAACAGTTTTTTGTGGGTGCCTTTTTTGCCTCGCACGACGGGCGCAAGGATCTGAAAGCGGGTGCGATCGGGTAAATCCATCACCCGATCGCTCATTTGGTCAATGGTTTGGGGGGAAATGGAGCGATCGCAATGGGGGCAGTGGGGTTCCCCGGCCCGCCCAAACAGCAATCGCAAATAGTCATAGATTTCGGTGACGGTTCCTACCGTTGACCGGGGGTTATGGGAGGTCGATTTTTGGTCGATGGAAATGGCCGGACTGAGCCCTTCGATCGCGTCTACATCGGGTTTATCCACCTGGCCCAAAAACTGCCGCGCATAAGCACTCAGGGATTCTACGTAGCGCCGTTGCCCTTCGGCAAAGATAGTGTCAAACGCCAGGGATGATTTGCCCGATCCCGAAACCCCCGTGAAAACCACGAGACTATCGCGCGGAATTTCAAGATCAACATTTTTCAGGTTGTGTTGCCTCGCGCCCCGGACTCGGATCGTGCTTTGCAGCGAAGGTGGCTGCGATCGCTGACCATTCTGGCCAGAAAGTTTGGCCTGCCTAGCTGAACTCGTGCGCCCGTTGCGGCTTTGTGACATGGGAAGCTGGGGATACATTCCTTAACGATCCTAACGATTCTATCGCTTCCATTGAGGGTTATGGCTGCTTCCTCCCGCTAAAATTTGCGTGGCCTCGTGCGATGTGGCCCTGGTGCCTATTGGCGGGGTGGGCTGTTGGGGCGCAGGGGCCGGGGTACCCCGAGGGGATTAGACTGGCAGGTTAATGTTGATTTGGGCTTTGAGATGGCGTTTTAGCCGTTTGTAGTCGGCGATCGCGGGTTGAAAATCCCCTTTCAAGGCGACGGCGTGTTCAAAGGAGGTTAACGCCTCTGGATACTGCTGCAACTCGACCAAGGCCCGTCCTCGCCAATACCAGGCGAGGTGGTGATCGGACTGAATGCGTGTCGCCCGATCAAAGGCGGCGATCGCCTCCGTAAATTTGCGTAACCGGAACAGGCACCCGCCTAAGCTACCCCACAAATCGGCGCTGTTTTCGGTCAATTGCAAGGCCGCTTGGTAGGCTTTTGCAGCTTCTTGCGGTCGGCCCAAGGAGTTGAGAATATTCCCCCGCCACCGCCACAAATCTGTATGGTTGGGCCATTGCTTAAGGGCTTGATCAAGCACCGCCAGGGCTTCGGGGTAGCGTTGCTGGTGGTAGAGTTTCCGGCCTCGTGCCAGTCCTGCTTCTGCTGCGGCATCGCCGGATTCCGCTATTGCCGTGGTGACGAGGGGGCGTGTCACTTCTGTGAGGGGAGCCATTGGCGCAGGGGGGGCTGGCAATGGGGCGGTGATGGCTGTGGTTTCGGCCCTGGCAATGTTGGTGGCTTCTGGCTCTCGGCTCAGGGCGTTAATCTGGGTGATTTCCAGGAGAATCTGTTGATCCAGGCTGGTTTCTTCGGTGGTCACCGTAGGGAGGTGGGCGACGGTATGGCCTTCTGGTTGCTCGGCCTCCGCGTGGGGGGCTTGAGTGTAGCGGTCGATCGCCGCTCGCAGGCGCGATCGCTCAGACCGTGCGCTGGAAGGTTGGGCCAAGCGTTCTGAGAAGACGGTATCGTCGTCATCTTCGCCGTTGGCTGGCGCTAACATCCGATGCTGGAGTTGTTTGAGGATGCGGGCACGTCCGGCGATCGCCGCTTGAAAGTCGCTCTTGAGCTGAATCACCCGGTCGTAGCAGGCGATCGCCTCTTCAAAGCGTTCTAATTTTTCGAGCAATTTGCCGCGATCGTGCCAGGCCCAATAATTCTCTGGTTGCAACTGCACGACCCGATGATAGGCAGACAGGGCGGCCTCAAGCTGATTTTGTTGCTCATACAAACCAGCTTGTTTGAACCAGGCCAATTGATCATCGGGTTGAATGTCCAAAACCCGTTGGTAAGCGGCGATCGCCTCATTATACCGACGCAAATTCTCCAAGGCCATGCCCCGCATAAACCAGGCCAACCCGTCGTCTGGATTTTGCTCAATCGCCCGATCGCAGGAAACCAATGCTTCATCGTAATGCTGCAAGTGATATAGGGTATCGACCTGCTTGAGTTGACTTAACAAGCGTTTCCGGTTTTCAATCGCCAGTTGGAAATCGGGTTTTAACTGCACCGCCCGGTCAAATGACGCGATCGCCGCTTCATAGCGCTCCAACCCTTCTAAGGTCAAGCCGCGATCGTGCCAAGCCCAGTAATTTTCGGGTTGCAGTTGCACCACCTGTTCAAACGCCTCAAACGCCTCGGCATAGCGCTGGAGTTGGGCGTAGGCCGTGCCCTGCTTGTACCAGGCAAGATAATCCTGCGGGCAAAGTTTTAATACGTGGTCGTAAGACGAAATGGCATCCTCGTAAAATTGCAGATGCTCTAAGGCCATGCCGCGTTTAAACCAGGCGGCATAGTCGTCTGGATTAGCCTGCACAACTTTGTTATAGGCGGTGATGGCTTCGCGATAGCGCTGCTGGCCAAACAAATCATCGCCCCGTTCCAACCAGGCTAAATACCCATCATCGGTGCTGGTTTTGAGTTCGGTTAACAGGTGGCTGACTGAGGTGTTCCCTGTGAGCGATCGCAACTCTTTCAGCGCCTCGCCGGCATTTTCGTGGCGTTGCCGGAAATCATAACGCACCATGCGGTCTAGAAAATCGGCCAGTTCAGGACTAATGACCGCGCGATCGCGCCACAAAATTTCGCTACTGCGTGGATCGGTGGGTAACTTTTTCAGGTACAGCCCCGTCAGACATTGGATAGCCAAAACCCCAACGGCATAAATATCACTGGCGAAGCGGGGCATCCCGGCGAGTTGCTCATTGGGCATATAAATCGACGACCCCACGGCAACAGTCACCGTCATATTCTCGGCGGCTTCGTCTGCGGCTAGGCCAATTTGTTTCACTGCGCCAAAATCAATCAGCACTAAATGGCGATCGCTAGCCCGCCGAATTAAATTTGACGGCTTAATATCCCGGTGAATAACATTTTGTTGATGAACGAATTCGAGGGCTGTCAAAATATCTTGTAAAAGAGGAATAATTTCCGCTTCATTGAATGGGCCGCGATTTTTTACTTCCTCACTAAAAACAGTGCCGTCAATAAATTCTTGAACTAAAAAAAAGTCGCAATTTTCTTCGAAATGAGCAAATAAACGGGGAATCTGCTCATGGTCACCCAGGCTATACAACACTTCCGCTTCAGTATCAAAAAGTCGGCGGGCAGCCTGGAGGGATTCATCATCCGTTTTTTTGGGCTGAAGCTGTTTCACCACACAGTTGGGTTGTCCTGGTAGATGGCGATCGTGGGCTAGATAGGTTTGTCCGAAACCGCCGCCGCCCAAGTGTTTGATAATCTCGTAGCGGCCCCCGAGGATTGTACCTAGCATAAATTCAGGAACTCTCTGATTTGACAAATGGCGGAACAATCTGATTGGTTTTGGTTCGAGGGATTGACTCGTCAGTGTCCTATCCGTATAAACAGCAGGAGCCATAATGGTCAGCTCAAACCAATATTTTTATTAAAAAAAACCTTAAGTTTGAATGTCAGGTTCCGTTATAGCGAAAAAAACTTAACAATGTATTGCTGACGGACGAACCCTGGGGGCAAAACGGACTGCCACAGTGGGTGTAATCCCAAGATTGCAACAAAATGACTTAATTTGGCTCCGAAAAATTACTCAGCTTTCTCAGCGCAAGACGCTAACTAAAACCTCATGGTTCCAGTGTTGTTTGAAGTTTCCGTAAAGATTGTTGGTTCTCAGTGCTCTCCGCGTCTCCGCAGATAGACGGAAGGGCAAATCTCCGATATAACAAAACTAGCAACTGTTATTCTTGCTACTACAAAAGTCCTACGCTTGATCGGTGTTAACTTATTTGAATTGGTTCGCAACCACCTCCTCTGTACTCTTCTTGTCAGCTAACTCTTCAGTGTTTTGGGGTGCCTTAGTAGTAGGGGTGTAGCAGCTTGCGTTGATTCAGAATTTGGGTGATGTTGTTGAAACACTGGTATCGGTTACTGGGCCAAACTTGGATTGGCTTTCTTTGGCGATCGCGAACTTTGGCTCAGGTCGGTGGTAGCGCTCTGCGCTTTGAGTTCTATCAGGTGTGCAAGGAAGCTGCCAAGCATGGCGCTGGTATGGTGGACGCAAGCCACTGCCTTGGGCTGAGACAAGCTCTCGTGGGTTAGCGGCTAGGGCTTGAGTTGTCCGGGCTGAGTCATTGGCCTGGATAGCGTTCGTCTTGCGTGCCCTCCATCTGATGGGGAGCGGCCAGCCAAGGTATTTAGAGGTTTTGGGCAAACAATGCCGTTGCCCAGACGCTGGCTTTGGGCCAAAAGGTTAGCTCTGCCATGAGCCGAGATTTTCTCAACGCAATTGCATGTGTTCCTGTTGTGGCCAGCTTGGTGATATCCCGACTGGTTCGCTTGTTCTTTACAAAGAAAATTATAGTGTTAGGGTAGCTGAGATGTTAGAGCCGTTCGTTGCACACTCACTTCGTCCAGAGCCTCAGATTACGACGGAGGGTGGTTTACTCCAAGCGGGGCCACTGGAGCCTCCGGAGGCGAACTGGGCTGGGGAACTGTGTTGTCGATCATCGGCGATCGCGGAGCCAGAACGACCCAGTGCCCATTCCCACGGTTTGGAGCCGCAACCGCAGGAGGCTTCGCCAGATGCACTAACCTCGACTGGGTTTGAGGCTGGTGGGTCAGGGCGAGATCGCACGCTGGTGGTTCCCTCCCTGGGCGCAACCATTCCGTCGCGGCCTCTCCCTACTCCGATTTCACCTCCCCAAACGCCGCCGCTAACCCCGATTGCTGGGGGCGTCGCTATCACAAATCTACAATTCAGCGGGTTAGAGGGAGACCAGGGGATTTTTCAGATCAAACTGGCCCAAGCGCCCACAACCTCAGTGACGGTCTCTTTCACATCGGGGGACTTTTTGGTTGTCGATGCTGACAACAGTGTGGCGAACGGGATGCAAAGTAGTCTCACCTTCACTGCCCAAAATTGGGATAGTTACCAGACAGTTCGGTTTTGGGCGGAGAAGGATGGGGTCGCCACTGACCGCACAACGGGCAATGCGATCGCCTATACCTTGGCGGGTGGTGTGACCAGCAGCGGCAGTTATGACTTGGGGGTCATTACGAATACGTATGCGCCTGATTTGAATAAATTTGATATTACCCTTGATTTTCGAACCGATGCACTGGGGTTTTGGACGGCAGCCCGGCAGGCGATCGCCCAAAAAGCCGCAGACGATTGGGCGGAACGCATTGCAAACGAGTGGACTGGGCTGCAACTCAACCAAGTGATTCAGCCCATTGGCAATGATGGTAACTACACCACCCAAAACTTCAACCTCAAAGCCTACGTGGACGATTTATTAGTGGTGGTCGGTTCTATCGATACCCAGGGTGGGGCCGGCGGCTATGGCAGCCCGGTGTATGAAGTGGGTGGGTGGTTTGGTTCACCGCAACTGCAAACCCGCTTAGGGCAAATTGCCATTGATCTTAGTATTACGGATGAGGATGACCTGTATAACCTGTTTTCCCATGAACTGGGCCATGTCCTCGGTTTGATTGGCTATAACTGGGAAGGCTACTTGCAGCAAGATCTGAGCAGCCCTCAAACCGCTGTCTTCAAAGGAGCTTATGCCACCGCTGCCAACAACGGTAACTTTATTCCGTTGCAATCACAGGATGGCCCCAATCCAATTACCAATACTTATGACTATTGGCATCCAGCCGCTTCTGTTACCTCCATCATGTCCTACAACTGGTTGTATACAGTGTCAGGGCCAACGGAAATCGACTACGCGATGTTGGCTGATAGTGGTTATCTCGTCTACGGTATCAACCAACCCTATCCCACGGTGCCCACAGGGGCGATCGCGGCGGGGGACGAGCTTACTCCGCCCGTGGCTACACCACTGCCCACAGATGCTTCAACGACAGCACTTTCAACCCCAGAACCTTCAGCCACAGAGTCCCCAACCCCGGAACTATTAATAACAGAACCGTTATCAACCCCGGAACCGTTGTTAACAGATTTGGAACCAGTCGGTACCGCGGCTTAGGACAGGGGGAGCGGCCTGGGCCTTTTCCCTCTGGGCCTGGGCTTTTGGAAGCCAGGGATTCGCTGAGGCCGCCAGTTCTGTATTGGGGCAGTTTTCCTCCCCAGGGCTGGGCAGAGAATTCTGAATCCAAGGAGTTGAGCTGCGGCGAACCTGGCCTCTTTCCCTAAATCTAGAGAAACACGGCCAGCTAAAATCGCGATCGGGAATGCTTAGACCCCTGACTTCTCTAGGCTGGATGATTCAAGAGCAGCTTATCCTGGTCAAGGCAATGACCAGGGGTGCCCCGACCACCAGCACACAGACTGTTGCAACCCATAGACTGTTTGCTCAAGCCGGGTATGGCTTAGGGGCACATGAGTTTGAGTTGGGGGCTAGGTAGCATGAATTATGTAAGCTGGCGCAAAACTTCGGTTTGGCACCTTAGGTTGGAGACTTTAGCTTTGCAACTTTAAATTTGGAACCAAGGCATCGCCAGAGGCTCTTATTGCAATTAGCACATGAAACCCCTGGCTCTTTGCCGTTAGTTGCTTGCAGTTGTATCGGGTGCTAAAACCTCGACTCGGACTGGGGCAATGCCCGATTGTACGAGACCGAGTACCTGTGCTGCCCCCGCCGAGAGATCAATGACGCGGTTGCCGTGAAAAGGGCCGCGATCGTTGATTTTGACGACGACGGATTGGCCATTGTCCAAATTGGTCACCACCACGCGTGTCCCAAAGGGCAATGTCCGGTGGGCCGCAGTCATGGCGTGTTGGTTAAAAATTTCACCACTAGCGCTCCGGTTACCGTGGAAGCCAGGGCCATACCAGGAGGCAAACCCGGTCATTGTGCGTTGGATAATGCCACTGAACGCCAATTGAGGATCAAAGGCAGCTTTCCCTGCGATCGCATTCAACGGAGCTGCATCTCCAAACAAACGGCGCAAGCGATTAGTGGCCTGCAATGCATCATGCTCCAGGTTGTGGGTTGTGTCAGGCAGGATAGTGTCACTATCGATCGCTGTAATTTCGACCTTACTCGCTTTAATCAAGTAGCGACCACTTGCAGTCCCAGTCGCATGTTCCCACTCCAGCGTGATGTCTTTGCCATTCACATCGTCGCGATAAAGTTGGTTAATCTTGGCGGCCACAGCGGTTGCTCTGGCGGTTGGGTCACTATCAGTTGTAGCCAGTTCGGGTTCGGGAACTTTGTCGCTGAACTCTGCGTCAAGCGCACTGGAAATCCCGTCTGAAGTCTTTAAAAAAGTTGAATGCTTTTGGAGTGAGCTTGTAGAAAGACTAAGGCTGTCTTCTACTGTATTATCAAGAGCTTTAGTGCGTGCTGACGCTGGCTTATTGACTTGGACATCGGACAGTTGGGTGCCTAGCTTGGTGGAAGATTCCGCCGCAGCCTCGTTCGCAACAAAAGTTAGAATCGGAATATTGCGAACATAGAGTGTTGCCGCTTTGCGCCCAGATTGTTGATGCGCGTAGACTTTGGCAATGGTCTTAGCTGTTCCAGCGCTGAGAGGGTTTTTTTGTTCCCCAACCTTTTCAATCGGGCTCAGCGGTGGCTGGCGTTTGCCAGTAGCGGTCTTGGTCGGTTGAGACAGGGCTAAAGTTTGGTCGGTTTCAGCCCCTTGCTTTTCCGTGACTGACTGGTTAGCGTTCTGAGGTTTGCCTTCAGAGTAACTCGCGTTGCCAGTGGTGAGTGTCCCAAGAGTCGCAATCAACAAAGAGACAGCAAGACTGTTAACAAATTTTTGGTTCATAAGCTATTGCATGAGAAGCACTTCAAGGGGGTTGAAATTCGGCAAGGGATCGAAGCGTTGCTCAGGTCTGAGCATGGCTATGATCGAGCCTTGGCTGATGAATTAACCCGTAGTCGTTCCGTGTTCACTCCATTCATCTTGAAACTGCAACAGAATATCACGAAGTTTTTGGGTTGGGGATCAGGGATCTGAAGAAAGGCGAATCAGTGTTAAGCAGTGTAAAACGAGGCTTGACGGGCAAAACCCTTAACAGCAGGTTGTTTTTGCGATTTAGCGATCCCCGATTTTTTAGCTCAGCTTCATGAAAAATTCATGGAAGCTTTACAATTTCCTGGTTTCAAACGGGGGTAAATTGCGCGTGGCCGAAGTCATTGTCGAAGTGGGTGAGTTTGGTGCAATGAGAGGGAGTACAATGACACGGCAGATGCTGGAGTGCTCAGGATGGAGTACAAAGATGCAGGGGTTGACGTAGAGGCGGGACGCGCGTTTGTCAACCGCATTCGGCAGATGGTGGAGAGCACCAGACGGCCTGAAGTATTGAGTGGGCTGGGCGGCTTTAGTGGGCTGTTTCGCCTGCCATCGGGTTATCAGGAGCCAATTTTGGTGGCGGGTACGGATGGCGTGGGAACGAAGCTGAAGTTGGCCCATACGTTGCAATGCCACGATACGGTTGGGATTGATCTGGTCGCGATGTGCGTGAATGATGTGCTGACCTGCGGGGCAGAGCCTTTGTTTTTTCTGGACTATTTGGCGACGGGCCAGTTGGATGAGGCCCAGTTAGCGGCGGTGGTGGCTGGCATTACAGAGGGCTGTCGCCAGTCGGGCTGTGCTTTGTTGGGGGGGGAAACGGCGGAGATGCCGGGGTTCTACCAACCAGGTGAATACGACTTGGCGGGGTTTTGTGTGGGTGTGGTGGAACGCAGCCAGGTTTTGGATGGGACGCAGGTGCAGATCGGGGATGTGGCGATCGCGCTGGCGAGCCGTGGGGTGCACAGTAATGGGTTTAGCCTGGTGCGCAAGATTTTGGGCGATCGCGCTATTAGCCTGGATGATCGGTTGGCTGTGTTCGATGGCAAAACGGTGGGTGAGGTGTTGTTAACTCCGACCCAAATCTATGTAACACCAGTTTTAGCGGCACGGCGATCGGGCCTCCCCATTCATGGGATGGCGCACATTACCGGCGGTGGCTTGCCAGAGAATTTGCCGCGTTGTTTGGGGACTGGGCAAGCTGTGCGGATTGACCCAACGGCGTGGCCTGTACCGGAGTTATTTCGGTGGTTGCAGGCCGAGGGCCAGGTGAGCGACGGCGGTATGTTCAACACCTTTAATATGGGGGTTGGCTTTGTGGTGTTGGTGCCACCGGAGCAGGCGGAAACAGCTCTCCAACTGTTTGGTGCGCAGGGGCTGGCGGCTGATGTGATCGGGGAAGTCGTCGCTGGAGCGGGTGAACTTATTGGATTGCCGGAGATGTAGCGTGCCGCGACCGCGTAAACAATTTGGACAACATTGGCTCCGGAGTGAAAAGGCTCTGGGGCGGATTGTGGCTGCTGCTGATTTGCAAAAGCCGGATGATCAGGGCTGTGGTGGCGATCGCGTCTTAGAGATTGGGCCGGGGACAGGAATCCTCACGCGCCAATTGTTAGCCAAGGCCGCGACTGTTGTGGCGGTTGAAGTTGATCGGGATTTATGTCAGTCCTTAACCCAAAAATTTGGTAAGGCCGACAATTTCTTGTTACTTCAAGGGGATTTTTTAGCCCTAGATTTACCCGCTTTATTGACACCTTTTCCCTCGTTTCAACAGCCGAATAAGGTTGTTGCCAATATTCCTTACAACATCACTGGGCCAATTTTAGAAAAACTGTTGGGAACGATTGGTTCACCAAATATTGATACCTTTGAGGCAATTGTTTTATTAGTCCAACGGGAAGTGGCCTTGCGGCTGAAAGCTAATCCGGGTTCGCGCCATTTTGGGGCGCTCTCAGTGCGGGTGCAATATTTGGCTGATTGTGAGTTTGTTTGCGATGTGCCAGCCAGTGCGTTTTATCCGCCGCCTAAGGTGGATTCAGCAGTGATTTGTTTGCGGCCACGGGCGATCGCCATTCCGGCAGAACAACCGAAACGTTTAGAACAACTGATTCGGCTTGGGTTTAGTAGCAAACGCAAAATGCTGCGTAATAATTTGCAATCCATCATTGAGCGTGAGCAACTCAATCAAGTCTTAGAAGAATTAAATATTAATCCCCAAGCGCGGGCGGAAGATCTGAGTGTACAGCAGTGGGTACAGTTTAGTAATCGACTGGGGCGCGATCGCAATGCCAACGATACGGTGTAACTCAACCTAAACCAGTAAAAGCGTAATGGCAAATGGGATAGATAAATACGGTTTGGCTCGTCTCAGTTATGTGGATTATTGTTGGTTAATTCGTTAAATCACTAATGCGTACTTATTCTTTAATTGCTCCCGCCAAAATCAACTTATACCTGGAAATTTTGGGCGATCGCCCCGATGGTTTTCACGAATTAGTCATGGTGATGCAAAGTGTTGGTCTGGCGGATCAAATTGATCTGCGGGCAAATGGTACAGATCTTTTTCGCTTACATTGCGACGATCCTCAAGTTCCCAAAGACCCAAGTAATTTGGCTTATCGGGCTGCCGAACTCATGCAGCAACAGTTTCCTGATGCCTTTGCTCGGTACGGTGGGGCAGAAATTACAATTCACAAACGAATTCCGATTGGTGCTGGCCTTGCGGGTGGCTCGGCTAATGCGGCGGCTGTTTTAGTCGGGCTTGATTTGCTGTGGGAATTAGGATTAACCCAATCTGAGTTGCAAGAGTTGGCGGCGATGATTGGCTCTGATATTCCTTTTTGTGTTGCGGGTGGAACGGCTTTAGCGACTGGACGCGGCGAAAAATTAGCACCCTTAGTATCCCTTGATCAGCTCTATGTTGTTTTGGCGAAGTATCGCAGTTTATCCGTTTCAACCCCCTGGGCTTATAAGACCTATCGGCAACAATTTGGTCATGCTTATTTATCCGCTCCTGCTGATTTAGAACAGCGGTTACAACAAGTTCACTCTGGCCCAATGATTCATGCGATCGCCCACCAAAATGAGGGTGAAATTGGGAAGCTACTCTACAACGATTTGGAAAAAGTAGTGTTACCAGAACATCCCAAAGTTACCGCTGTCAAGGAACAGTTTTTATCACTGCAACCGTTGGGGGCAATGATGTCTGGATCGGGGCCAACCGTCTTTGCGCTCACCAAAACACTGGAGCAAGCGCAACATATTGAACAACAAATGCGGCAAGCCTTTCCAGATCCTGATTTGGAATTATGGGTTACGCAGTTTAACACTCACGGCATCCGAGTGATGGATTAAAGTTGAGGCCGATTTTAAATGAGCAACTCTTACGCTTAAGCCTCCGTGGTCAAACAAGATCAGGGCAACGAACGCACTCAAAAGATATTAGACCAGTGAAAAAAGATTAGGATAAAAAACTCGGGAGGATGGCACCTTGGCAAATTGCCCTCATCTCCCAGGCCTTTCTCTCCAGGGAGAGGGATTTAGGGTGAGGGCGACAACAGTGACACGCTCCCAAAAGCTCTCTGGCTGGTGGCACATCAGTCTAATTTTTGCCTGTGCTTTTGTTGAATTAAGGGGTTTGTGCTGCCCAGACTTTAACGACCTAATTCAATTGTGGCCACAACTTGAGCATGATCGGATTGCCACGGCTGCATACGATCCTGGCTCATGGTTTCATCGACTAAATGATCATTCCAAACGGCGACATAGCTAACTCGGCCAACCCGATGGGGATTTTCTGCAACGAATTCTTGGCTAACGAGAATATGATCAATACTTTCGTAGTGGCCGTTGTGAATGTGCGTGTAGTAAAAATCGCCAAAACTACGACGTGCGTGTAAATCTTTGACACTATACAGCAAGGTATCCCATCGATCTTTTTTATGTTCAAAAGGAAGATGAGGCGGGGGTGGTTCGCCGGTCAGGATTTGGGATGTAACGGCTAAATGACTGTCGTTGATATCTCCCATGACGATGACAGGATAGTTACGATCTTGAAGAAATTCCATCAAAATTGTGCGAAGGGCGATCGCTTCGGCGGCCCGTTGTAATAAAGCGCGAACTTGGCCTTTTGCTTTTTCAATGGGATCATGGCGATCAACTTGGTTAAGGAAAATTGGCCGTTTTGATTTGAGATGCACAACAAAAACGGTGCATTCCACATCATTTCCTAAGTCAATATCGACCGATAAAACTGCCCGCGAAAACTTAGTAATTGCTAAAGATGAGCCTTCAAACGCGATCGTTGCTTGGTCAGGAAAGTCGCTATAAATGCGATGGCGGAGGACGGGTAACCGGGAAACACAGGCAACAACTGGGCCTTCGCCCAGGCGGGGCGGCGCAATCACTTTGGCGGATTCATATTGGCCACTGGTTTGCAGTGCTGTTTGCAAGGCTTCGAGATGAAAGACTTCTTGAAACCCTAAGATATCAGCATTCATGGATTGCAGTTGGCGGGCAATCCACTGAATTTTTTGTTCAAAAATTGGGAGGGAATAGGGCATTTCGTTATAAAAAGGTTCGTTGGGCAGAGCCAGGTTAAGCACGTTAAAAGTGCCGACTTTGAGTATGGGTTGAATGGGCATATTTGCTTAAGATTGGGGTTAGGGTATTGCAACGAGAGTTTAATATTTGGTTGGCTGAAGTGAAGAGTGTTTTCAGAATACTCTGAGGCGCAAAAAATTGGCTAGAGTTGTGCAAAAATATACGCAATGAAAGCAGTGCACCGATCGCGGCGGAATCCAGCGGTGGCAAGATGCCATGAAGTGCAAAATGGCGGAAAGGATGGGTTCGACTGGCTGAGGCGATCTTACAGCGCATGGGTGTAAGGTTAGGGACTGGGGCGGGGCCGAGATGGGGCGCTAGCGGGATGGAAAAGTGAGCGCTAGGGGTTCGCCTGGTTTTTTTGCTGTGGGTTTGAGGGAGGCAAACCTTCAATAGCAAGCTTGAAACTGCTGCTGTGGTTAAAGAATTGGGTTGGAATTGCCAATGTGACATTTCGCAAGGAAAACGGTGGTGGTCTGGTTCTGCGCTGGAACGGGGGCACCATAAAAGAAAACAAGGAAGATCAGTTGTAGGTTCCTCGCCGCCATGACTAGCCAGTACACTATTTTGATCGTGGATGATTCGCCGATTGATCGGGTGGTGTTTCGTAAGTTTCTCCAGCAGGAGAAGCGTTACACTTACCAAATTTTGGAGGCGGCAACGGGGGCACAGGCGTTGATGCTGTTTGCTCAAGCGAAGCCGGATGTGGTTTTGCTGGATTTTGTGTTGCCGGATTGCAATGGTTTGGAGGTGTTGGCGGCGATGAACCAACAGTTGGAGTTGCCGTTGCCCATTGTGATGTTGACTGGGCATGGGGATGAGGCGCTGGCGGTGCAGGCCATTAAACAAGGGGCGCATGATTATTTGGTGAAGGGGAAGGTGTCGGCTGAAGCCCTCTGTCATGCGATTCACACGGGGTTGGAACAGGTGCAACTGCGCCAGTCGTTGGAACTGCAACAGCGGCAGCAACAGTTGATTGATGCGATCGCGCTCATGTTGTTGGAATCGCTGGATTTGGAGGAAATTTTAGCGCGGGCAACGCGGGAAATTCAGCAATTTTTGCAGGTCGATCGCGTGGTGGTGGTGCAGTTGTCTGAGCAGGGCGCAATGATTGTGGCGGAAGCCGTTGGGCCGGAATGGTTGTCTTGTTTGAAGATGCGGTTTCGGGATGTTTGTGTGCCGGATGCGGTAGTATCACTCCACAGTCGGGCGATCGCGGATATCTACCAGGCCGAGCTACGGCCCTGTCACTTGAAAACGCTGGAATTGCTTCAGGTCAGGGCAAATCTGATTGTGCCCATTGGCCGCCCGCCCACCCCTGGTGAGAGCGATCTTTTGCAGCAGGGTGCGCCAACTCGTCCAACGACCCTGCCAACCAACCCGAATTGTTGGGGCTTGCTGGTGGCCCATCAATGCTCTGGCCCGCGCCAGTGGACTCTGGAAGAACAGCATTTGTTAGAACAACTTTCGCTGCGGTTGGCGATCGCGATCCAACAGGCGGAACTGTATCAGATCTTGCAACTGACCAACCAACGGTTGAGTATGGCCTTAACGGCGGGGCAGTCGGGCATTTGGGAATGGAATGTGTTAACGAATGAGATGGTTTGGTCGCCCCAATGTGCCCAGCTCTTTGGGTTAGACCTGACGCAGTTTGGTGGCACCTATGATGACTTTTTGCGGTGTTTACATCCCGAAGATGGGGAACAATTGGAGCGATCGCTCAAAGCGGCGATGCTGGCCTCGGAACGGTGGCAAATGGATTACCGCGTCATCTGGCCTGATGGCAGTTGCCACTGGTTGCATAGCGTGGGGGAATTTCGGTGTGGCAACCAGAGTGGCCCGGTGGTGCAAATGTCTGGAATTGTGTTGGATATCACCAGTCGCAAAGAAGCTGAAACGGCCCTCCAAACTAGCCATGCCAAACTCGAAAGCCAGGTGGCAGCGCGGACTGCCGAATTGTCTACCACGGTGGCCCGTTTGCAAGCAGAATTGGCGAACCGCGAACAGTTAGAGGCGAATCTCCGGCAAACAAACAGCACCCTTGAAGTATTGATTCAATCGTCGCCCCTGGCGATTATTGCGCTAGATTGCCAGCAACAGATCACCGTGTGGAACGCTGCGGCAGCCGCCTTATTGGGGTGGTCGGCGGCGGAGAGCCTCGGCCAGCCCGTCACCGCCCTCTCTCAGCACGGGTTTGGGCCGTTGGTCGCTGCCTTTGCTGAACTGATGGAGGGGCAAGCCTTCACGGGGCAAGAAACCCAGCAAGTTCGCAAAGATGGCACGTTGGTGAATATTATTTTGTCGGCTGCACCATTGCGGAATGCCCAGGGTGCGGTGACTGGTTGCATTGGGTTGATTACCGATATCAGCGATCGCAAACGGGCCGAACAAATCCTCCAGTCCCGCGAGACGTTGCTCCGGGCTGTGAACGATAATTTGCCCAATGGCGCGTTGTACCAAATTGTGCGCGACGTGGACGGGCGCGATCGCTTTACCTATCTCAGTGCAGGCATTGAACGCTTGACTGAAATCTCGGTAGAAACCGCCCTGCAAGATGCGAGTTTGCTCCATGCCCAGTTTTTACCCGAAGATCAGCCCCGCTTTCAACAGGCTGTTGATGCCTCTGCTCGCGATTTATCCATTTTTGAGCTACAACTCCCAATTCAAACACCCAGTGGCAAACGGAAATGGGTTCATTTTCGCTCAACTCCCCGCCGCCAAGTGGATGGCAGCATCGCCTGGGATGGCTTGGTAGTGGATGTCACAGATTTGCACCAAACCATTGCCGCACTCCATGACAGCGAAGCCCAAAAGCAAGCATTGATCAGTGCGATTCCCGATACGCTGATTTGGATGCAGGCCGATGGCACCTATCTCAGATTCCTCAACGCTGACAACATCCACATTTACAATGCCCCTCAAATTCTAGAGGGGTGCAATATTGTGAACGTGTTGCCGCCTGACCTGGCTAAGGCGCGCATGGGGTATGTGCAACAAGCTTTGGCGACAAAGTCGGTGCAACTCCATGAATATGAACTGGTAGTCGAGGGCGATCGCCGCTTCGAAGAAGCCCGCATTTCCCCCTGTGGCTCTGATACGGTGCTGGTGGTGATTCGCGACATTACCGATCGCAAACGGTTTGAAATTGCCCTACAACAAAGCGAAGCCGAGAAACGGGCCATGCTTTCAGCCATTCCCGACTTACTCTTGCGCGTGCGGCCCGATGGCACCTGCATAGATTTCATCCCTCCGAAAAAAAAGGCGACAGGCTTCTTCTTGCCCATCAAGCACCACATGGCTGAAGTCTTGCCCCCGGACGTTTTGGCCCATCAATTGGCTCGGATTCAAACGGCCCTAGCCACAGGCGAATTGCAAGTCTGGGAGCATCAATTTATGAAAAATGGTGTTTTGGCCGATGAGGAAGTCCGCCTGGTGCCCTGTACCGCCGATGAAGTGCTTGTCATTGTGCGGGATATTACCGCTGTTAAAGAGGCAGAACGCGCACTGCACAAAAGCGAGGAGCGCTTGCAACTGGCCCTGGAAGCCTCAGGAGATGGGTTGTGGGACTGGAATTTTGTCACGGGAGAGGTTTACCTCAGTCCGCGCTGGTTTGCCATGTTGGGTTATGGCCCCACCGATCTGCCCTCGGCCATTGAAACCTGGGAGCAGTTGGTGCATCCGGAGGACATGGTTTGGGTGCAGGATGTTTTGCAGGCCCATTTGCAAGATTCTAATGTGCCCTATGCCTTTGACTATCGCCTCAAAACCAAAACTGGGGAATGGAAGTGGATGGCCGATTATGGCAAGGTGGTGGCTTGGGATGAGGCGGGCAAGCCCATTCGGATGACGGGGACGCGCAAAGATATCAGCGATCGCAAGCGGGTTGAACTGGAACTGCAACAAGCCAAAGAAGCGGCGGAAAGTGCCAACCGTGCCAAGAGTGCTTTTCTCGCTAATATGAGCCATGAATTGCGCACCCCCCTCAATGTCATTTTGGGGTTTGCCCAAGTGCTGGAACAAGATGCGGCCATTCCTGCTGCCCAGCATGAGTACATCGCCACAATTCAGCGCAGCGGCGAACATTTGCTGAAGCTGATTAACGAAGTGCTGGATTTATCCAAAATCGAAGCGGGGCAGGTTGTCTTAGAACTGAATAATTTCTCGCTGGAAGAGTTAGTCCAATCGCTGTTATCAATGTTTCAACAAAAGGCGATCGCCAAGGGGCTTGATTTCTCCGTTGAGCTTGCCCCCAATCTGCCGACCTACATCACCACCGATTTGACCAAACTGCGCCAAGTGCTGATCAACCTGTTGGGGAATGCCATCAAATTTACCGAGCAAGGCGAGGTGCGGCTCTGTGTTAGTGCTTTGCCAGAGGCGGCGCGATGGGCTTGGCCTGCTGGCGATCGCCCTCCAGTCACCCTCATTTTTGAAGTCAAAGATACAGGTGTTGGCATCGCGCCAGATGACCAAGCCAAAATTTTTGAAGCTTTTGTCCAAACCCAGGCAGGCCGCAGTGCCTCCAATGGCACTGGCCTGGGCCTCACCATTAGTCGCCGCTTTGTGCAGCTTTTGCAAGGTGACCTCAGCCTGAGCAGCCAGCCCGGACAGGGCAGTACCTTCCAGGTGTGCTTGCCTGTGCAAGTGGTGGCCGCCAGCGAAGTGCCCACCCCCCAACGGAACCAGCGCGTGGTTGGCCTCGCCCCCAATCAACCCACCTATCGCTGTTTAGTGGTGGATGACCAACCCGAAAACCGCAAGTTAATCAAGCTTTTACTCAAGCATTTGGGCCTGGATGTGCGCGAGGCCACCGACGGTCAGGTCGCTGTGGAAAGTTGGCTCCAGTGGCGACCCGATTTGATTTGGATGGATATTCGAATGCCCAAATTGGACGGGTACGAGGCGACTCGCCAGATCCGGGCGGCTGAGGCAAAGCTGATGGCCGAATCTTTCCCTGCCGATGCGGTTGGGCCCCCGCACGGATCTGGCCCACCCCATCCCACCAAAATTATCGCCCTCACGGCCCAAGGGTTTGTCGAAGATCAAGCCCAGGTCTTAGCGGCTGGCTGTGATGATTTTTTGAGCAAGCCGTTTCAGGCCAATGACCTCTTTGCCTTGATGACCAAACATCTGGGGCTGCGCTATCGCTATGCCGAGGATGAAGTCGCGATCGCGCCCAAAACGGCAACTCCATCTGTCCCCGCCCGCCTGACCCCGGCCCAACTGACCTGTATGCCCCCCGACTGGATTAAAGCGGTGTACCAGGCGGCCTGTCAGTGTGATGATGAAGAAATTTTGGCCTTAATTCAGGCCATTCCTCCGGAGCAAACCGCCCTGATTCAAGGGCTGACCACCCTGGCTCACAACTTCGAGTTTCGTATCCTCATCCACCTCACCGAACCAGACCGCCGTTCTAGTTCGGCACCCTCAGCCTCCTAAGGGGACTGGGGCCAAGTCCTATCCAGCAAGCCAAGGCCCCAACCAGGGCTAGAAACCACAACTCCCGGCGGGAACAGTCGTCCCTGACCAAAAGGTAGTGTCAGCGGTGGTGACACTGTTCGTTCCGAGGGCACCCGCTTCTACAGCAATTGGCCCGCCAAAGAAATCATCCAGGGTCAGATTGCCAATTGTGTTGTTGAGCGGTTGCAAACACACGGTTGCCCCCGGCGTCAGGTTAAACACATCAACATCACTGAATCCATTGCCCGTAATCGTATTCGATCGCAACGCGGCGGCGGTGCTGGCGCTATTGCTGGTATTCAGGGAAACGCCGGGTAAACCATTCCCTGTGATGATGTTACTTCCGGCCAAAATCCGGAATTGTGAAGTCCCGGTCGCATTGGTAAAAATCCCATATCTGGCGTTGTTTGCGATCGTGGTGTTGAGAATCGTCGCATTCAACTGGGCCTGATCCGATGACTGCAAGAGAACTCCATCATCTTGGTTGCCAGTCACAGTGCTATTCGTCAAGCTAAGATTAGCCCGCGAGGTTTCGGCAGCAATGACCTGGACTCCTTTCAGTTGGTTGCTATTAATTGTATTGCTATCAAGATTAAAAGTACCTTGCGCACTATCTGAGAGTAACGCCTCGAACCCATTTAAGCCATTACTTGATAGGTTATTACGCGCCACATTAAACGTACCTTGTGCGGTTGATTCCTGACTGATTGAAATGCCATTAAGTTGGTTGCCTGTAATTGTGTTATCAGCCACAGTAAAGTTACCGCTAGAACTATCAAACTGCTGCACCTCAATGCCATTCGCTAGGCCACCGCTACTGCTGTTGTTGGCGATCGCGTTATTTGTTACGGTAAAGTTCCCTGTGGCCCCGTTGCGGAGCGTCAGGTTAACGCCATCGCCGTCAACGGAACTCCCGCCATTATTGGTAATTTGGTTGCGCGTCAGCAAGAGATCTACCTGGCCACCAGCGTTATCCAGGGCAATCCCGTTATTTTGGGCCTGTTGAATGGAGTTATCAAAAATCTGGACTTGACCTTGAACGTTGTTGAGTTGAATGCCTGCCCCTGCGGTGTTGGCGATCGCATTATCACGAATTACAAATTGCCCCACATTGTTCGCCAAAATGCCAGGGCCAGTCGTCGTGGCGATCGCAAAACCAGATAACCCCGTATTATTCCCCATCGTCACAGTGCCAGTGACCGTTGGCAACACTCCGGCCCCAGACAAAGGCAATTGCAAGTTCCCCAGTTCAACGGTGTTGATAAACTGATTTGGCCCTGTAGACCAAACCTGTACCCCATCGGGAATGGTGAAAGTGGGAATCCCTGGATTGGTTCCGGGTTGCACGTATACAATGTCATTGGGTTGGGCTACGGCTAAGGCTTCGGCGACTGTTCCCGTTGGATTTTCAAAGGTGCCATTACCAGTACCTACGCCGACGACAGAATGCCGAAAACGCCAGGGCTGGCCTGTCGCCGGATTCGTTAAAAATTGTGTGTCTTGAGTGACGGTGGCAATGGATTCTTTTTGTTCATCAACCATGATGTTTGAGTTGCGAACAACAGAATCGCCAAGCCGTTCTAGGAAAGGTTCTTTTAAATCTGATTTGCGAGGCCGACTGGTTGGCAAATTAACACCCACTGTGAAGGCGACACTGGTGCCAAATACGCGATCGGTTGATAGGCCCAAACCAACATTTACTAAGTCAGAAGGCCGTGCTTCTAACCGCGTGCGGAACCCAACAGCCCCGTCATTCCCCGGTGCTTTGAGGTAGTACAGGCCACCATAGCCTCGCAATTCACCGTTTTTACCCAGATTGGCGACTTTGCCTCCCGCTTCCAAATCAATACTGGTGGCTGCGGCTTCGTAATGACGGCTGATTTGCTGTTGGAGTGTGCGATTTACGGCAAGAAAGTTACTTGTAAAAAAGGGATTCGATAGGGCCGAGACACTATTGGTCACATTTTCAGAGACTAATTTGCGCGTGTCTCCAACGGGTAAATAGGCATTGGCTCGGATATCCCAATTTTTGCCCAGGGCTTCTGCGCCTAAGCCAACTTGGTTGAAGCTGGTGTTGCCTGTGTTGCGATGATCAAACCCGATGTATCCACCATAGATGCGATCGCTCTTTTGGTCATACACGCGATGCCCCAAAACGACATTGCCCCCAATGCCCCCGTTGGTGGGCACGATCATTTGCCCCTCTGCGAAGGTGATGTCTTTGCCCGGTTGCTGTCGCAGTGGCACAAAGCCACCGACTCCAAAAAATGGGCCTGGATTGCCCAGCCAGTCATTGCTCGAAAATTTTCCGGCGGCACGGGGCAAAATGGTGGGTGGGGTGGGGGTGGTGACTGGGGCTGGAGTTTGGGCGATCGCGCTTCCTTGCGGTGTGGCGGGATTGGTGATCGCGACGGGGCGATCGCGACCGATGGTGACTTTCTCGGGCGTAACGGTAAGCGGTGGGTTTGACTGAATGACAACTTGAGTTTGGTTGGTCTCTAGTAACCGTTGGTTCGTTGTGGCTGGTGTGGTGTCTGGGTTTGTCGTTCTAGTTTGCGTCGCTGGCAACGCGATGGGTTGATTGCCCAAATCAGTTGCTTTCTGGCTAATTGTGGCTTGTGGCTTGCTCGGAGGCTGCGCAGCCTTACTGTTGACCTGAGCTAGAACAGTATTAGATTGGATGCTTGACTGAGTTTTAGTGGTTTTTGATGATGCCGTATCAGGCTGGAATGCTAAGGTCTTTTCTGAATTAATAACCAGGTTTTGATTCTGTGAGTTAGCAAGAACTTGACTAGAATTGCTTGGGGTGACTAGTTGTTGCTGTTGAGACGTTTTCGCTAAATCAGTAGATATTGTTTGGGCTTGGACTAAAACAGGTTGAGTTATAGTCTGAGATTCAGTACCTTTTGTTGTGCCAGGTTCGAGGCGAGATGAGGTTGCTTGGCGACTCTGCGATCGCGTATCTGTGGGCAAGGTTTCGGGGGGGGCGATCGCCAGAACCCGCATTGGGGCGGCGGCTTCGGTGGCTGGTGGCCGCGAGATAGATTCAACAGTTCCCACGGGTTCGGGCTGGGCCACGGGACTGCTGTTGGTGTCGGTAGACCGTTCTGGGTGGCGATCGTTGCTGCGCGGATTGGGCGTTGTAGGGCCGGGATTGGATTCTGGTTCAGTTGTTTGGGCCTGACTAGCTGCAATTAAATCAGACACTAACAAACTAGCCGCACAGGTGACACAGGTCAGCTTTTTGGCAGACTTGGCGGAAATCATCATGGTTGCGATCGAAGATGAGAGGGATAAATTTGTAATCCATTCGCATCCACAGCTTCATGCTCCGGAGAGTTTTGCAAGAATATGGACGCACGATGTAGACAACACCGAAACGCAAACCTGGTGGGTGATGAGATAAGTGATAAAAATGCTGGGAATGACTGAGTTGAGGCTTACCTAAAAACTTGAGTTTGACGGGAATAGGACTCACAGACTGCGACGATATTTGCGCCAGGGCGGTTGAATCCATTCCTACTTATTAACAGCGATCGCCTCCTGGCATCAGGATAAACGGGAAAACACACGACAATTACAATTGATTCATTGGGCGGCATTCATGCAGTCCTATTCATGGAACCTAATGAACCTGTTGGTTGAAAAAGCAGTGGATAGAGTCCACCCACAAGAGCGCCAATTTACGCGCGGGGGTGGCTCTATCCGGGAAGGCCCTAGACGACCTGGAAGGCCGTTGCCGATTGTGCCATCAAATCGGTAGCGACGACTCCTTCTAACCGAGCCAAAATTTCTCGTGATTGCGTCGTGTAGACCCAGGTTTCGCCGCTGCGCTGAACGACGGAGATTTGTCCCAAGGTCAAACCGTTGGCCAGACCGATTTTGTCTTCGCCTAAGCGAAAGTCTTTGATGACATCGGTGCCTTCCCCAGCCGCCAAGATGAACAGATCACTGTCGCCGCCGCCCAGGAGGACATCGCTCCCGAAGCCACCCCGCAGGCGATCGCTCCCGGCCCCGCCATAGAGCAGATCATCGCCCTCGCCGCCGAAAAGGGCATCGTTGCCATCCTCGCCCCAGAGTTGGTCAGCCCCGGCTTCGCCATGCAAGACATCATCATTCAAGCCGCCCCAAACTCGATCTTGGCCACCGCCAGCGAACACCTGGTCATTTTCGCTCCCGGCTGTGATTACGTCCTGTCCATCCAAACCGTAGATTAGATCTTTGCCCGCTGTTCCGGCCAGCGTTTCCGATGCATTGGTGCCCGTGATCACGTTGGGGGGCGTGGGGTTGATGGTTAACACGAAGGTATCGGTTACGTTGCCATCAAAGCCATCGGCGGCGGTGAGATCAATCGTCAGGGTGCCCACATTGGCATCGGTGGGGGTGCCGCTGAAGGTGCCTGTGGCTGGGTCAAAGACGAGCCAGGTGGGTAATGGTGCGCCGCCAGCCAACGTAGCGGTGTAGCTGAGGGAGTCGCCATCGGCATCGCTGAAGGTTGTCCCTGGAATGGTGTAGCTAAACGGTACGGAGGCATTGGTGGTTTGGTCGGCGATCGCGGTGGCAACGGTTGGGGCTGTATTTCCGCGAACAGTGGCTGCGATCGCAAAGTCAAACACGCTTTCGTCCAGGTCGTTGTTGGTCAGGGCAAAGGTGCCGCTGTAGGTATTCAATGCGGACGTATCCACTTGAATATTCAGCGTGGTAGACCCTCCCACGGCCAAGCTTCCCGGTACGCCTGCACCGACCAAACTAAAGCCGGGGGGCAGCGTTAAGTTGGTCAAGTCCAGGGTGGCTGTTCCGGTATTGGTGACGGTGAAGCTTCGGGATAGGGTTTGCCCCACCAGCACCGCGCCGAAATCAATCGCTGTTGTGGTGCCATCCACAATGTTGGTCGTGCCGTCGAGCAGGGCGATTTCTGGGAGGGGCGTGTTGACTGCGGCCTGAATGATGAAGTTAAACGGATTTTCGTCGCTGTCGTTGTTGGTTAAGGCAAACTCCCCAGAGTAGGTATTGGCAACGCTGGTGTCTACGTTGATCGTGAACGTGAGGGAGGCTCCACCCGCCAGGGCCGGGGGTAAGGGAGCCGCCAGCGAAAAGCCCGCGGGCAAGGTGGGGGGCGTGAGGGTGAGGGGGGCAATGCCGCTATTGGTAATAGTGAAGCTCCGGGATAGGCTTTGGCCGACCAGGGTGCTCCCAAAATCAATTACAGCGGGGCTGCCGTCTGGGATATCTGCATTGGTGGCCCCATCCCGGATGGCAATCTCGGGCATCGGGGTTAACACTTCGGCCTGAATCACAAAGTCAAAGGGGTTTTCGTCGCTGTCGTTATTGACCAGGTTGAAGGTGCCGCTCTTGAGGCCAGCGGTGGTGGTGTCAACGCCGATCGCGATCGTGGTCGTCGCCCCTGCCGCCAGACTGGCAGGTAAAGGCCCAAGGAGGGTAAAGCCCGTGGGCAAGGTGGGCGGAGAAAAAGTGAGGGGAGCGGTGCCGCTGTTTTGTAGGGTGAAGGTGCGGGTGAGGGTTTGGCCCTGGTACACGGTGCCAAAGCTGAGGGGGGTGGTGCTGCCATCTAGGATATTGGTGGCCCCATCCAACAGCGTAATTTCGGGTAAGGCCACGCCGGGATATTCGTAAGCCCCACTGTCAATGATGGTGGAACCGTTCAAATCGCCATCTTGGGGACGGGGTTGGCCGCTTTGGTCAGTTGCGAGGCCGGAGTTGACCCCACCATCGATCGCCGGACTGCCTGCCAGTAAAGGATGTACTAACACGCCATTGATCGATTGCAAGGGGCCAAGCAAGGGATCGGCGATCGTGATCGTGGCTGTGACGTTGTTGCTGGTGCTGGTGCCCGGTGGGTACTGAAAATTGCCGCCGCCATCGGTCAAGTTGCGGTTGGTCTGTTGCAAGATATTCCACGGGTTGCCACCGTTAAAGGCTGTGTTTGCCGCAAAAATCGTGTTGCTGACCGTCACGGGATCGTTCCCGGCGCTGATGGCACCCCCAACCCAACCCGCATAGTTGTTGGCAAAGGTGCTGTTGACGATGTTGGTGGCCGCATTGGATACGTTAATTGCGCCGCCATTGCCGTTGAAGTCTGTGGCTAGGGCGCGGTTGCCCGAAAAGGTGCTGTTGGCGATCGTGGCCGGGGCATTCGACAGCCACAGGCCGCCCCCCTGGTTCGTGGCGGTGTTGTTGGCAAAGGTGGTGTTGCTTAGGCTGACCCCTTTGTTGTCTTCGTTGGCCAGGATGACGACCCCGCCCCCGTTGCCTCTTGCGCCGCCGCCGCCCAGGGCCTGTACCGAATTGTTGACGAACTGGGTGCGATCGATGATGACGTTATCTTGGCCGTTGGCGGTGAAAAGATAAGCCGCGCCGCCTTCCCCTTTCCCCCGGTTGCCTTCAAACACGCTGTTGGTAATGCGGATGGTGCCTGCGGTTTCGGTGGTTGAACTAGCGCGATCGGTGTAGAGTGCGCCTCCGTAGCCCCGCAGGAAGGGGTTGAGGTTGCCGGTGTCGTAAAATCCAGCAGTGGTGTCGTTGTTGAGGAAGCGGGTGTTGTCAATGGTGAGTTTGCCGTTCAGGCTATTGATGGCGGCACCGTTGATCCCTTTGTTCCCTTCAAACACGCTGTTGGTGACGGTGAACGTACCGGGGCTGACGAACGCGATGCCCCCGGCCCCCCGCTCGTTATTGCCCGCTGTCGCTACGTTGTTGGTGAAGCGGCTGTTGTTGACAGAGAGGTTGCTTTCCCAGGCGCTATAAATCCCGCCGCCGCCGTTGTCTGCGGTGTTGGCGTTGAAGGTGACGTTGTTGATGACGGTGTTGGCGCGGAATTCGGCGTAGATCGCGCCGCCGTTGCCGTTGGTGTAGGCGTTGGCCAGGGTGAGATTTTGAACGGTAAAGGTGGTCGGTTGGACGCCAGTGGATTGGACATAAAAAATGCGGGAACTGTTGTTGCCGCTGATGGCCAGGTTGGGAGCCGCACTCCCGTCAATGATGAGGCTTTTGCCGGGTGGAATGGTGATTTGCCCACTGGTGAGGGTAATGGTTTGGTTGGCCAGCAAGGGGGAAAAGGCGATGGTGTCTCCGGGGGCTGCCGCAGCGATCGCCGCCCGCAAAGAACCTAAACCGTTATCGTTTGTATTGGTAACCAATTGAATCGGCATATTTTCGGGCCTCGATAAGTGGTTTGCGTATAAAAAAGCACAGGGAATATCCAGTCATGAAGGATGTTGTCGTTCTACTTAGCTGCTCTTTGACAAGACATCCACTTAAGGGGCAAGCGTTTAAGGCGAAAATGACTGCACTCCAGTCATTCCCAGCACACTTTTCCGCCCGTCCTTTCCTGATCCGGAAAAGCAAGGCGCTGGTGCTCAAAGTTGGGTATAAATCAGCACAGAGAAATAACTTTATGTTTGTGAAGATCTGTATTTTTACGGTTCTAAATCTTGTTGCTTAGTGTTAAGCCACGGCATGGGAAGGTCTGGTGTACGGGCGATCGCAAGGCTCGGGGTAGTGAGATTTTTGCGGCGATCGCGGGGAACTGTGATACAACGTTGGCGTTCATTCAAGGTATGGTTTGACCGCCGTGAAGCCACAGGCATCCGTTCGTAATCCGCGCCACGTCCGTCGCAAACGCAGTAAACACCAGCGTTCAACGGGCTATGCCGAGCGGCAGGGGCAACGGCGACACCCGCGATCGCCCCAACCCATTCCCTGGTTAGCTGCCATCCTGGCTTGGGGCCGCCCTGGCCAACGGCGGGTGCCACGGTATTCTGGCACTCGTCCCCCTGGGGTGCGCCCGATCGCCCCTCGACCGAGACGGCGATCGCTGGCATGGCAATTGATTTTGGCAGTCGTGGTGGTATGTTTTTTAACCGGACACGGCCTGGGTTTGTTGGTGGGCATTTTGCAGCGATCGCCCGGTAACCCGTCAACATCTGCCTTTTTTGGGGGGCCAGATCATGCCTACGCCAGTCGGCCTGTGCTGAATCCGTTGCCACCGCCGCAAGAAACCTGGAACTGCGAAGTCGTGGTGATTGGCGGTTCCTTGGGTGGGGTGGCGGCGGCCTCCCATGCGATGCAATCTGGTGCGACCACTTGTTTGATTGAGCTGACGCCGTGGCTGGGGGGGCAGATTAGTTCCCAGGGGGTTTCGGCCCTAGATGAATCCCAGGAAATGCGCTGGGAAGCCTCTTTCTCAAAAAGCTGGACTGAGTTTAAGCGGCTAATTTCGCAACAACGGGTCGAGTTGCCCGCCTGGACGAAGGTCAATGGCAAACGGGTACAAGAAATTAATAGTTGTTGGGTGGGGCTATTGTGTTTTCCGCCCCAGGCAGGCGCGATCGCGGCGGAAGAAGAACTCAAAGCCCTGGCGGTGAATGCCCCTAATAGCCGTTGGAGTACCTCCACTGCATTTAAAGGGGCTGAATTTGACCCCACAGGCCATGAAATTACGGCTGTTTATGCCGTCCGGCGATCGCCCAAAAACGGCAACGAATGGCCCAAAGGTCGCCTGTCTGACGAACTAACCACCTGGTACAACTGGGACAGCGACGCTGAATTTGAGAAAAAACCCATTCGTCTCCAAGCCCCCCCCGGCAAGCGGTTGATGGTGATTGATGCGACTGACACCACAGAACTCGTTGGCTGGGCTCGCATTCCCCATCGTCTGGGTTCCGAATCGCTGGCCACCACCGGCGAACGCAACGCCTCCCGGCTAGACAACTCCGACTGTACTCAAGCCTTCACCTATCCGTTTGCCCTGGCCATTCGGGAAGATAACGGAGCCAGCCTCAAAGCGCTTGAAACCCTGGAATCGGTCTATCCCAAAGAGGAACACCGCAGCGATTTTGACCTCCAAGGGTTCCCCGTTTTTAAAGGACGCAGTTTCTTTAACTATCGGCGGATTGTCAGCGTGAATCCCACGGATCCGTACCAAAGCACGCCTCAACCGGGAGATATTACTGCCGTTAACTGGAACCGGGGCAATGACTGGAAATTTATGGATCCGCCCCTAATTCTGAATGATGATGAAATTAATCGGACTGGCCAGCGGGAAAATTGGCTGGGGGGGTTGTCGGTCGAAGCGTTGAAACATGGGGAATTTCATGCATTGTTGTTTGCCCACTGGTTGCTAGAACATCATTCGAAAGAGTTGCCCCTGGCTTATCTGTCGGGGGCAGAATCGCCAATGGGAACCCAATCGGGGTTGAGCATGACTCCTTATATTCGTGAAGGTCGCCGCATTGTGGGCCAACGGGCTTATGGTCAGCGCGATTTTGCGGTGCGCGAAATGGACTTGCGAAAGGACATGAAAGGCGGACGGGATTTTAGCCCCAGCGCGATCGCCCGTATTCACTACAGTATTGATATTCACGGTTGTCGCTATCGGTCAGCCGCCCCAGACGGAGAAGCGTCCAGTGCTTCGGTGCCGGAAGATGCGGTTCGCCCAACGTTAATTCCCCTCGAAGCGTTAATTCCTCAAGGCGTGGATAATTTGCTGATCGGGGGCAAAGGGATTGCCGTGACCCATATTGCGAATGGGATGACACGAATTCACCAGGGCGAATGGAGTATTGGGGCAGTTGCCGGGGCGACGGCGGGTTGGCTCTTGGCTCAACCTGATGCCAGCCTCAAACCGAGTGATATTGTGGCGCGTCGGTTGATTCCTCAACTCCGCCAACATTTGCAGCACCAAGGGCTAGCGATCGCGGTGCCCCAACGGGCTGCAAACCGCCATTTTTGGCAAGACTGGCTGACGGAATTGCACTGGAACTGGTAAGCACACCCAGCGCGCGCGATCGCTGGCTTGTAATTTTTTCCAAATTCTGGGTCTCTCGTTGGTCTGCGCCTCAATGGGCAGGCTATTTCGGTTCAATCCACCATTCCGGCTCAGGCAAAAAGAACGCCAGTTCCGCGATCGCGCCTTTCCCTGGGGCGGATAGATGCCTGTGGGCCTAGCAATATTGGAAAATCTTATAGGCGACTAATTATAGTTAAATGTCAATGCCCTTGAATTTTCCATAGTAAAAAATCTATAGTCTCATTACTAATTCGCGAACTAATTCTGAGGATCTTTATGAGCTATACCGAAGAAATCAGGGCAACACCTGTTGAGCGATCGCAGCCGTTGACCGCCGCGTTACCCGGCACTGCGCCCGCTGGGTTGGAACTCTTCAGTTACGGGCTGTGCTGCGTCTTGCAAGGGGCTGTGTGGGTTGCGTACCTGGGTGTGGTGATGTTTGTGCCGTTAGCACTCCGCCACGGTTTGTTCTAAGTTTGGGGTCAAGGCGAAGGGGCGATCGCGGTGAAGGCTGTGTGTGCAAATCGATTTGGGGTCGCGATCGCTAGTACTATAAGTAAATTAAATAGTTATTTTTGCCTAATTCAAGGCATTCTTACGCTCGATGTCTCTTACATGAGGAGCGAAATGACTTAAGATGTCCTTAAGAATTAAGTTTCCATACGACCTGATCACAAACTAACCAGGAGGACTGTTTATGGCGCTCGTACCTATGCGGCTGCTGCTTGACCACGCGGCAGAGAACGGCTACGGCATCCCTGCATTTAACGTCAACAACATGGAGCAAATCCAAGCGATCATGCAGGCTGCACACGAAACCGACAGTCCTGTAATTTTGCAGGCTTCTCGCGGTGCTCGTAAGTATGCTGGTGAAAACTTCCTCCGGCACTTGATTTTGGCTGCGGTAGAGACTTATCCTCACATTCCCATCGTGATGCACCAAGATCATGGGAACGAGCCTGCCACTTGCTACTCCGCAATCAAAAATGGCTTCACCAGCGTCATGATGGACGGTTCCTTGGAAGCAGATGCCAAGACTCCTTCCAGCTATGAGTACAACGTCGCCGTCACCAGTGAAGTTGTAAAAGTGGCTCATGCGATCGGCGCATCGGTTGAAGGTGAACTGGGTTGCTTGGGTTCGCTGGAAACTGGTAAAGGCGAAGCTGAAGATGGTCACGGCTTTGAAGGTGAATTAGATCACTCCATGCTGTTGACCGATCCCGATGAAGCGGTTGACTTCGTAGAGCGGACTCAAGTAGATGCTTTGGCCGTTGCGATCGGTACCAGCCACGGCGCTTACAAGTTTACCCGCAAGCCGACGGGTGAGATTTTGGCCATCAGCCGCATCGAAGAAATTCACAGCCGCTTGCCGAACACTCACTTGGTGATGCACGGTTCTTCTTCCGTCCCCGAAGATTTGATTGCATTGATCAACCAGTTCGGTGGTGCAATCCCTGAAACCTACGGTGTACCTGTAGAAGAAATCCAAAAGGGCATCAAGAGCGGTGTGCGTAAGGTCAATATTGACACCGACAACCGTTTGGCGATTACTGCTGCTGTGCGGGAAGCGCTGCAAAGCAATCCTAAGGAATTTGACCCCCGTCATTTCCTGAAGCCTTCTATCAAGTACATGCAGAAAGTGTGCGCAGATCGCTATCAGCAGTTCTGGTGTGCCGGTCAAGCCAGCAAGATCAAGCAAATCTCTTTGGAAGACTATGCTGCGAAGTATGCCAAAGGTGAATTGAACCAGGTTGCTAAGAAGGCTGTTGGCGTCTAGTTTGCCCTGAGCAAAATCGTTTAATCTCCTGTAAAGAGCCGGGTGATCTAAGGATTGCCCGGTTTTTTGATGCAGGGGGACGGTTTGGTGGGCGATCGCTAGAGGTTTCCTCACTCACTAAGTCACCTGAAACCACGCTGTGAGAGCAACGGCCAGGGCATCGGCGGCGTCATCTGGCTTGGGGATGGCATCGAGGTCGAGTTCGCGGGTGACGGCTTCCTGGACTTGAAATTTGTCTGCATTACCGTAGCCTGTGAGGGCTTGTTTAATTTGGGCGGGGGTGAACTCGACCAGGGGCACTTTGAACTGGGCTAAAACGAGCATGATCACGCCTCGGGCTTGGGCCACGGCGATGGTGTTGCCCATGCGGTAGAAAAACAGTTTTTCGATCGCGACTAAATCGGGCTGTATCTGGCTGAGAACGGTGTGCAAATCCTCGTAAATCATGCAAAGGCGATCGCCAATATCAGTGCCGGCAGGGGTTTGGATGACCCCGTAATCAAGGGGAATGGCCGATTCCATTGGCGGCTGGCCAGGTGTGACCAGCGTGGTACATTGAATCGCCCCAAATCCTAAGGTGGCTAAGCCTGGATCGAGTCCTAAAATCCGTTTTTTCACTAACTTTGGTCTTCTCGTTACTGTGCGATCGCCCCCTGCTGCCTGACCTTAGCGGGGATAAAACTCAATGACATCGCGTTTAATTTTGATGTCGTAATTCCCCAAAAAATCATGGCCCAGAAGCCCATCGGCAGTATCGGGGGTGATGGCGACGTTCACATCCCGAATCGTTGCCCCATCAATGGAAAGTGACTGCAACCGCCCAATGGGAAAGAGCACAGACCGTCCATCTGCCAGGGTGAAGCGACCGGCACCAACCAGGGGAATTTGTAAGGATTGGGCCATTGAGCGGGTGATCACCGTGCCCGTTGCCCCGGTATCCACCAACATTTCAAAGGTGCGGTTGCCGTTAAAGGTAACATCAATGACCGGAGTGCCCCCACTGCGGCGCTTGATAGGGGCGAGAAAATAGCCCCGGTTGGTGGCCCCTGGCTGCACCTGGCCATTGCCATTGCCACAGAGTTTTCCCAGACTGACCCGTTTCCCAGTAGCCGTAATCATGTAACACGCTTCATCTTGGGCGATCGCGGCAGTTCTAGGATCGATGCCTACCGTTAGTATCGTTGGTATCAGTGTCAAACTGGCGATCGCGACTAACCTGAGAACCCCATTCATCCGCATGGCCTTCTAATCTGTCTTCTCTATTTTGGAAGATTTGGCTGCATTTGGCGATGCTCCGGATCCTAGCCATCCTAGATTGAATAGACACCTAGCCCCTGGGTTGGGGGTTGCTGGTCACGGGGGGCAATTGAACCTGCCTGCGCCGATTGGTTTTGCTGTGCATCATCCCGTTGTGTGAGTGAATGAAAAATCGCTTTTTTCACTGGTGTTTTGGTTTGTTGCTGGTCTTCCTCTGTCATAGTGGTCTTAGTGCAACCTTGGTAAATGCTATGACTGCCACCCAGCCGACGTTTGAGTATCCTCCCAGTGCAACGACAACTCAGGTTGACAACTACCACGGCACAACGGTAGCGGATCCCTATCGCTGGTTAGAAAATCCCGATTCCCCTGAAACTCGTGCTTGGATTACGGCCCAAAATCGACTGACTTTTGGCTTTTTGGAATCCATTCCTGCCCGCGATCGCATTCAGGCCCGCCTAACCCAGCTTTGGGATTATGAAAAGTACAGCATCCCGTTTAGAGAGGGCGATCGCTACTTTTACTTCAAAAACGATGGCCTGCAAAATCAAAGCGTACTCTACACGTTAAAATCCTTAGACGCACCGCCGACGGTTTTGCTCGACCCCAACCAGCTTTCCCCCGATGGCACGATCGCCCTCTCTGGTCTGGAACTGAGTGACGATGGTAAGCTCATGGCCTATGGGCTGTCTACCGCTGGGTCAGACTGGCAAGAATGGCGCGTGCGCGATGTGGAAACGGGAACCGATTTGCCCGATCGCCTGCAATGGATCAAGTTTTCTGGAGCCTCTTGGACGAAGGACGGTCAGGGCTTCTTTTACTCCCGCTACGACGAACCCGACCCCAAGGCCAAATTAGAGGCCGTGAACTATTACCAAAAGCTGTATTATCACAAGATCGGCACGCCCCAAACGGCAGACGTGCTCGTGTATGAGCGGCCTAATGAAAAGGAGTGGGGCTTTAGTGGGGGCGTCACTGAGGATGGTCGCTATCTCATCATTGCTGTGTGGAAGGGGACGGATACCCGCAACCTGATCTTCTACAAAGATTTGGCCACTGCTGACGCGCCCGTAGTGGAATTGATTGATTCCTTTGAAGCGGAATTTGACTTTGTGGGCAATGAGGGCACACGCTTCTGGTTTCGGACTGATTTGGCGGCCCCCCGGAGTCGGTTGATCGCGATCGATATTACCCAGCGCGATCGCACCCAATGGCAAGAACTGGTTCCCCAAACCGACGAAACCCTCAAAGGGGTGAACGTGGTGAACGATCAATTCATCGCCCTTTACCTCAAAGATGCGCAAACCCAAGTCAACCTTTTTGATCTCAATGGTCAGCCTGTCCGCTCGGTCGAACTCCCTGGCATTGGTTCGGCGGGCGGGTTCGGGGGAAAACGGACTGATACCGAAACCTTTTACAGTTTCACCAGTTTCACCACCCCGACAACGATTTATCGCTACGACCTGGTGACGGGCCAAAGTACGGTTTTTCGGCAACCCCAGGTAGACTTTGATCCCCAAGCTTACGAAACCCGCCAAGTCTTCTACACCAGCAAAGACGGGGCGCGCGTTCCCATGTTTATCGTCCATCGCAAAGGCTTGCAACTGGATGGCAACAACCCCACCTATCTCTACAGCTATGGCGGTTTTAACGTTTCGCTGACCCCTAGTTTTTCGGTGAGCAATTTGGTCTGGTTGGAGATGGGCGGAGTCTATGCCATGCCTAATATTCGGGGCGGTGGCGAATATGGGGAAGAGTGGCACCAGGCTGGCATGAAACACAATAAACAAAAGGTGTTTGATGATTTTATTGCGGCGGGGGAATGGCTGATTGCCAATGGGTATACCCGTCCGGCGAAGTTGGCGATCGCAGGCGGCAGCAATGGCGGGTTGCTCGTCGGGGCGTGTATGATCCAGCGGCCTGACTTATTTGGGGCCGCGTTGCCAGCGGTGGGCGTGATGGATATGTTGCGGTTTCACAAGTTCACGATTGGGTGGGCGTGGACTTCGGAGTATGGCACACCGGATGATCCTGAGGACTTCAAGGTGCTCTATGCTTACTCCCCGTTGCATAACCTGAAGCCGGGAGTGGCTTATCCCGCTACGCTGATTACCACCGCTGACCACGACGATCGCGTTGTCCCGGCCCACAGTTTCAAGTTTGCTGCGGCTTTGCAAGCGGCTCACAAGGGGACGGCTCCAGTATTGATTCGCATTGAAACTAAGGCTGGTCATGGGGCCGGGAAACCCACGGCGAAATTGCTTGAAGAAGGGGCTGACAAGTGGGCCTTTCTCGTCAAAACCCTGGATATGACAGTTGCTGACTAGGGGCAATCCCCCGCGATCGCGCTGGCGTGACTGCCCAGGCTCACCAGCAATCTTCTGCCAGAGTTGGGCAGGAAGCCCGGAATTTGGAATACTGAAAGAGCGCAGGCGATCGCCCTAGCCCGATTTCAAGTTCTGTGTTCATGCCTAACTCTTTATGAATCCTATTTTGCTTCGAGTTTTAGCCTGCTTACTGTGGGTGGTGTTGTGGGTTGGTGGCCCCAGTTTGCCAGCTCAGGCAGGTAATCCCGCTGACCGGATCGCGGCCTTTCCCAACTGGTTGGAGAAACCCCCCGTAGACCCGGCGGAGGGCGATTTGGTCTATCCCAACTGGTTAGCGGGTTCCTGGGTCATGACCAGCACCCTGGTCGAGATGTTGGCTCCGCTTGCGCCAGATGTCACAACGCCTGGGTTTGAAGGGAATCAACAGTTTTTGCATAACCCCATTCGGACACAGGTGCGGTTTGTGCCCAGTACGGCTCTCCGCCGGGGGTCGCTACCGATACCGTTGTTGTCTTTGCCGACGGGGGGTTCTCTCGTGAAAACGGCTGTTGTATCCGATCGCGCCTTCAATGGGTTGAATCTAGCCAAGGCTTATTTTGGCGATCGCATTTTTCGCGTTTGGGTGGATCCTCGCGATTCCAATCGGCTGATTACCAAGTTTCGCGATAACCGTAAACTCTTTTCCACCACCATTGGCCGCGCTGCCGAACAACCCGATGCGACCCATTTTGTCTCAATTGAATTTTTTCAGCAGTTTTTTCAGGTGCCCCGCAAACCTTACAAAAATCAGGTCGAAATCACGACGGAATACCAATTACAGCCCGATGGCCGGGTTACAGCCAATCAACTCACGGCTGTTTATCTCAATCCGCCTCACCCCAAAGCTTACCTGGCGGGCGATCGCCCCGTAGCGCTTTATCGCTACCAGTTGGAGTTTGAAAAAAAGACTACCAGACTTTAGCGGCGGCTGGCTAGCGGCCTCCATTTGTTGCGATCGCCTAATGTTTCATCGCCTGCAAAAGTGCAGTCAAGGCTTGGTCTTCCGATGGATTCACCTGACGATCCATCATGGCAATTTTGACCGCCTTGGGTAACGCCACCGCCGCCACATCCGCTTCCAGATCAGCCATCAAATCGTCTAGGCATTGGGGCACTTTCAAGGCGGCGCGAATGCCCAAGAGGGTGGATTCATCAAAGCCCATCGCTTGTAAATTCGGCTGAAGTTGTTCCCAATTGACGGGTTCTGCTGGGTTGCCCACTTGCAATAAATAGGCCAGAAGCCGTTGCATACGGCTTTGTTGCTGGGGGGTAAATTGGGCGATATCGGCAGGCTCTCCGGGCGCGTGCGTGGCCTGAGTTGCGTCCAGATTGGTGATAATTTTTTGCCAATCGTGGGTATCACAAGCGTCTGGCTTATCAACGGTCAAGGAAATGTGAATGCGCCCCGAATCTGTCTTCAAATGCGTGACCTGAGCCCGCACCCCCAAGAACCCAAGCCATTGAGCCACGGTGGAGACCAGGGTCGAGTGGGTTGCCCGACTGTTTGCCAACAAACGAATTTGGGTTTGCACCATAGGGCGCACAATTTGAGAAAGCATAGCCAACCAACTCAACAACCTAAATAAAGATTCAGCTGTCTGAACTTACCCTTTAAGGTAGCTGAGTTTTTGTCAAGCTGGGCGCATTTTTAACTTCTCTTGGGCCTTAGCGCACTAAGCCTTCAACTTTTGACTCAAGCGATTTGAGGAACTCTGTATTGACCCCAGATTCGCGTGTTAGCGCAATTTTGCCAGTCCGGGCCAGTTCTCGAATGCCGAACTTGTTGAGCATTTGCACGATCGCCACCATTTTCCCCGGATCACCCACTACTTCTAGGGTTAGCGAGTCTTCGGCCACATCGACAACACGAGCCCGGAAAATTTGTGCTAGATCGACCACTTCCGAGCGGGTAGAACTGTTGGCGTTGACTTTGATCAGCATCAACTCGCGCTCGACCGCAGGCACTTCCGTGATGTCCAAAACCTTAATGACGTTCACCAATTTGTAGAGTTGTTTGGTCAACTGCTCAATCACTCGGTCATCTCCGGGCACCACCATCGTAATCCGGGAAATGCCAATTTGCTCTGCCGGGCCGACGGCCAAACTTTCAATATTGAAACCGCGTCGAGCAAATAGTCCGGCAATTCGAGTTAAAACGCCTGCTTCGTCTTCGACTAAAACCGATATTGTGTGTTTCATGGGTGCCGTTGTCCAAGGGGTGCGCTGTCTAGCCTCCTGCGATCGCCTCACCCTGTCACGGGGACGGTGAAACGTCACGGGGATTGTGAAACGAGTCCTCTATTTTACTGTGAGAAGGGAAGCAACTGAAAGCCTGTCTCAGCCTCTCCTAACTTATCACGCCCATTCAATGCGCAAAAGGCAAAGAAGCGACGGACTGAGTCCTTGCATCACTTCCTTGCCCTTTGAATTCTGGAAAGCGAATAATTCTCACAGTGTTGACCTGTAAGAGTGACTTACGCCTTGGCCCAGGTTTGCTTACCAGCCACTTTTACAGATGTTCAAAACCGAACAAAGTCTGCTTAATTGTGCTCACAATACTCACGACGACTTGAAACCACCGGAATTGAACCGCTTCCGACGGCGTGCGATCGCTTTCCGTTTTTCTTTTTCAAGGGGGGTTTCAAAATGCCGATTTTTCCGCATGTCTTGAAAAATTCCAGCCCTGGCTACTTGACGCTTAAACCGACGTAAAGCCGATTCAAGCTGTTCGTTTTCACCAAGTACTACCTGTGTCATACGAACGCCTCCATTGGTTGATACTGCTTTTAGTGCTGTATTCCAGCCTAACAAATAATGGCAAACACATGATTGCCAAAAACAGCAAAGCCCCCACTTCAGGGCAATTGAATTGTCTGCTGGAGGCTTTGCCACAAATGCTATGTGCTTTTCAAAACGTGACCGCAGAAAAGACAAACCGAATTCCAGAGGAGATTAATAACGGCGATCGCGACGGCTGAAACTATCGCGGCCCCCGCCACCACCCATCGAAGAGCGACCACCGGAAGGACGGCGATCTTCGCGAGGTTTTGCCTTATTTACCTTCAGATCCCGACCCATCCACTCGGCACCATCGAGTGCATCAATTGCCGCAGTCTCTTCGTCCTCAGTAGACATTTCGACAAAGGCAAATCCCCGCATCCGCCCAGTTTCCCGATCCTTGGGCACCTGCACTTTGACTACTTTTCCGTATTCAGAAAAAGTTTCGACTAAATCATCCTCCGTAACCTGGAACGACAGGTTACCCACGTAGACTGACATGGACATTCTCCAAGACTGAACAGAAACAAAGACTTAAATTCGGAGAATTGCCCACAGGCAGCCCTGTGGCAAATTACCAAACCGAAAATTAATCTTGCTCGAACGAGCATAACATAGAATTTTCGGGTTGCCACCCTATCCTATGCAAGCCTACATATTTGACCGCTCCAGCCATGCCCGCATCTTGCCAGGATTTAACAAACCCTGGGGATCCATTTTTTCTTTGAACCGAAGATGTTGAATATCTACAGTTTTGCGGCCCCCTTCTTCCAGGATGTAGGTGTGGGGGTTGAAGATCATAGCCTGGTGGGCTTCGTGGTAATCCATGATGGCTTGCAAGCGTTCTGGCGTGGTGTAGCGCACAATTTGCAAACCAGCGGGGTGAACAGCACCGCCAATCCGGATGAATTCTAAATGCATCATGACTTCATCGCCAAAGTGCTGATACATATGCTCAACGACTTTGAGTTCTGGATCGGCGGGGAACACTGTTTGGAGATAGGTGAGCGTCGGATCCACGCTGCGCGCGTGGAGGGTGGTGTGATTCCAGGAATATTCCACCAGGGTGGTTCCTTTGCTGGCTTCCTCGGCTGATTTCTGATAGCAGATAGTGCCATTAAATTGCTTGACCAGTTCCTGAAAGGGTTCCAGGCAACATTCAGCGATTAAGGTCAGGGCGACATGGCTCCCCGCTGGAATGTGCTGTTTTAAGGCTGCAAAGTAGTTGGGGATGGGGTCGGCACAGATACAGGCGAGTTTTTTGATGATGCCGTCACTGGTGCTGAGGGCTTGGCCAAACCGGGCGCTGGTCATGAAGTCGGGGAAGGCGACGATCGCTTCGGCCCAGGCATAGGCCGGCCCCAGGGGAATTTCGAGTTCGGTGATGATGCCATTGGTGCCCCAAGCATGAGCGACTTGGTAAACGTCGTCACCCCGGAGTTCCACGATGCGCGGTTCGTTTTCCAGGGTGAGAACGCGCAAGGCCAGGAGATTGCCGCGATCGCTCAATAGCCCGTAGGTAATTGACCCAACCCCACCACTGCCACCTCCGATAAAGCCGCCAATTGTGGCTTTGCGGTAAGTCGAAGGAGCCATGCGAATTTCCCAACCCTGGGGGCGGGCGGCTTTGTCGATCGCGGCCAACCGCACCCCCGGTTCCACACAGGCAATCCCCGGTTTGATCCATTTAATCTGCTGCATTCCTGACACATCCAGAATGATCCCCCCCGCGAGGGGGACACACTGGCCATAGTTCCCGGTTCCTGCGCCCCGTGCTGTTAAAGGGACCCCATGTTTGACGCAGGCTTGGGCCACGCGCAGGGCTTCGGCTTCGCTCGTGACTTTGACGACGGCATCGCCCCGTTTGTCGTGGAGGGCTGCAACCAGCAGGGGACTGTAGGTGTAGTAGTCCTGAGATAGTTTGGTGACTTGAGTGGGATCAGTCAGAATTTCTAGGCCGTCGAGGTCGGCGATCGCAGCTTGCAGGTTGGCGGCAGTCTCAGTCGAGGTCATGGTGCAATGGCTGAATTGAGGTAGAGTTTCTCCTTAATAGTAAAGAAATTTGAAGCGAGGTGCTGAAGAATCCGCCTCGGCAGTGCAAGGCCCAATGGATGAGGGGCTAAATCCAGGGTTCGTCTTCCAGTTCGGGTTGGGGGTTGGGCGACGCTGAGGGTGTCTCCGTTGGCGGGATCTGGGGCGATCGCTCAGGGCTGGTGGCGGGGGGTGCAGGGGGTGTCGCCTCCCAGGGATCCGTTTCCTCTTCCACGTCCCAAGCTTCGACGGGGATCGTCTGGCAGGGGGGCAGGGGGGCAGTTGGCCCCAGGGCTTCGTTTAAATTCCAGTCCTCGTCTAAGTTCCAGGGATCGTCATCAGGGGGCGCGATGGTGGCTTCAGCGGTAGTGGCTTCGGTGGTGGTGGCTTCGACGGTAGTGACAGTCTCAGGGGGCGGGTTGGGCGATCGCGGTGAGGCCGGAGTGGGGCCCGGTGATGGTGGGGTGGGGGCCGCTTCCACATCGGCAAACAACGCGTCGAAAAAGTCGTCTTCTAGGTCGCTGGGCGGGGCCGGTGGCTTTGCCCCTGGGGGTTCCAGCGCGTCGGCGACCACGGAATCTAAAATTTCCTGGGCCTGAATCGTAAAGCTCTCTGTGCCGTCCTGCAAATCTTCCCGGAGGTTGGCCGCCCGTTCTTGCCAATCTTGGAGCCAGACAGAGCCAGTGCCCCGCGCCCGATGGGTCACGGTGTGGGCATTTTCGCGGAGTTGTTCGTTCAGTTCATCTGCTTTGTCTAAGGCTTGTTCCGCCAGGGTTTGGGCCCGGTCTTTGGCTTGCTCGGCCAGAGTTTTGAGTTGGGCGGTGGTTTGCCGGGTGGTGGTTTGGGCGCGTTTTGCCAGCGATCGCAACTCTTCCGTGACTTGAGAGTATTCTTCTTTGACCTCGTGGCCCATGTGGGCAATTTTTTGGGTAAGCCCTTCGCGGTACAGGGGCAAATCCTCTAAGGCGGTTTCGGCTACCAGGACTCGTCGCCGCCCCAAACTCATGATGCGATCGGGGGGTAAGCGATACATGGTGCCGGCAAGGCTGCTGAGGCGATCGCCCACCACTAAATAGTTAGAAATCAGCCCAGTGCGTAGACTAAAGACACAATCGACGATCTTCCCCAGCTTACTGCCTGCATTGCTCCATACCTCGCATTGGATCAGCGTTTCCAGTTGGCGTACGCGATCGGCGTCGGTTTCATCGGGCCGGGAATGGGTCAGCACGCCATTGTCCCCGATCGCCTCCACTTGGGAGAGCTTAAACGCCAATTTGGTATTGCCCCAAAACCCTGCTTTGCAGACAAAACCCAACACCCGATGCATGGGAGGATACATCCACAGGACTTCGATCCGCCCCAGTTCTTCCATCGTGCTGCGCTGTAAAACCAGGCGGTTCAATAATTCGCTGTGTTTAATTACTTCTGGTAGCGTTGCCATAACCCGCTTCAACCAAGCTCACTAAAAAAGGATAGTAGATTGACCGCTATCCGGCTCTCTCTACTATCCCCTATTCGGCATTCATCCTTACCATTGACCGCAGAATGGCCTCGGCGTGTTGCTCAACCGATCACGCACATAACGGCTTAGCAACACGGTGCCGCAGGGCTAAACCACAGGCGATCGCCCGTTGTACTCCCTGGATAACACTCTGGTGTGAACATTCTGACGGTGGGGCTGCCCCCAGGTTGCTTGTATTCCTACTGGTTGGGCTGTTGTTGGGGTTGTCCGCCCCGATTGCGCCCTGCCCGATTTTGGCGATTGGCCTTAGCCGCTTCCATCATTTGGAGTTGCTCTGGGGTCAAAACTGCTTTGATCTTGGTTTGGGTGGCTTCTCGGATGGCTTTGAGTTGTTGTTTGGTCGCCTCCGGTAGGTTTTTCATGTCGCCCGGTTGGGCATTTTGGGGCAACAGCGCTTTCATTTCGGCTTTGGCTTGCGCCTGGATGGCTTCAATCTGCGATCGCTGATCGGCGGTGAGGTTTAACCGCTCTGCCATTTTTTGCCAGCGATCGCCCCGCTGTTTGCCCTGGCCCCATTTCCCCTGCTTGCCGGGCATGGTTGTTGGTGCATCAGTCTGTTGGGCGATCGCGGGTAGGACAGTTGCCCCCAAGGTCAACGCGACCAAACCCAAACCAATCACACTCTGCTTGATATTCATAGCACTGAATCTATCTAACGTTACAGTCAACTCGCTAACGGCTGAGTTGTGATTCATTAGACAGACGCTCTCGCCCAAAGGTTCATGCTGATTCTGACTAGACCCAGAACCTTATTCAGGCAAGGCTTCATAAACGTGAAAATGGTTAAACGCGCCTACTGCCGTGATTTCATACTTGGGCGCAAAGGAGGTGACGGATAACTCAGTGGTGTAAATACTAAAAAACACGAAGTCGTGTACGGTGGTGTTGTCGGCAATGAATTCGCGCACGGTGGAGCGATGGCGCTTTAATAAAGACTTGCATTCTTGCTTCAGGCCGAACGCTGTGGGAGCTTCAGCGCAAACATTACTATCCAAAAAACTGATGGCCGTTTGGGTGGCGTAGGTTTCATAAGCGGCTTGGGTGGGGTTTGTTGCTGCCATGACTGCCCCCAAGCTTGAGACCGTCACCACCCCCATCCCCACAATTAAATTTAGTAAATTTACGGAGCGCGATCGCCGTCCGACCCAACCTAGTTCGATTGCCATCACTCACACCAACAGACACTCTTAGGCTTCATTCAATCACGAAGTTTGAAAAATGAAACACTTTTAATAAAAGAAATTTTACGGGATTTTGCGTAGTCATTTTTGCTAACAAGGATGCTAAGATAAGAAACGACAAGGCGAGCGTAGCCAAGTGGTTAAGGCAGTGGATTGTGGTTCCGCCATTCGTGGGTTCGAGTCCCATCGTTCGCCCTTCTAATCAATCTCTCAACAAAACAGGCTGGCAAGATGTTGCCACAGCTAATGTAGGCGTGATTGACAATCGCTTTGCACTGCTGCCTGCTTTCCCCATTGCACCATTGTCGTAGTTCACTCCAGGAACGATCTGCGCTGAGGCCAGGATAGGATCAGGACAAGTTGGTCAATGGAAGCCTAAAATTTCTCGCGGCGATCGCCACTATCGAGGTGGGGCGTTAGGGCGCGTTCCCCGGTTTCCACTTGATATTGCAGCCAATACTGGGTTTTTGGTCAGCGGGAATGGGCTGATCCGCCAGGAGGGCAGCGATCGCGGTTCGAAGATCGTGGCCAGTGACGGGTAAGCCATTGCTGGGGCGGCTGTCATCTAGCTGGCCTCGGTAAACCAGGGCGCGATCGCGATCGAACAAAAAGAAGTCGGGAGTGCAAGCGGCGGTGTAGGCTTTGGCGACTGCTTGAGATTCGTCGTAGCAAACGGGAAATGTAAACCCCAACTCAAGGGCCATTGCTTTGAGTTGATCGGGCGCATCATCGGGATAGTTCACCGCATCATTGGCACTGATCGCGACGATGCCGAGGGCGGTGTTTTGGTAGTCTTGGCCTAGTTTTGCCAGTTCGGTTTGAATGTGCTTAACGAAGGGGCAATGCCGACAGAGAAAAATGACCAAGAGCCCTTGTTTGTCAGCAAAGCTGGCGAGGGAAATGGTTGCGCCCGACACGACATCGGGTAAGGCGAAATCGGGGGCGGGAGTGCCTAAGGCCACCATCGTTGACGAAGTAAGCGCCATTGACAAAACCTCGTTGACTGCGATCGCTCCCCAGCCTACCACGAGATGGCCATTCCCTTTGCAGGTCTTGGGTTGGAGCCTGGTGATATGGGTCTAACTAGAACGCCGAACTGGGGCCAGTCACGACCCCGTGTTCGGCGGTGGGGCTCAAGCACGGGGACTCAAGCACTGCGGGTTAGGGGGCGATCGCAATCGATGACCGTCGCGATCGCCCTGGGTGCGTTTAGGTTATTTGACGATGGGTTGGGTGGCCAGAATGCCCATATCGGTTTGTTTCAACAGGGCTGCCCAGGCCGTTGTGTCTGCTGCTTTGCTCTGACTGAGTTCAGACTGTTGGGCTGCTGCGGTGAGGGCATCAAACCAAATCCCATTTTTGGCTAAAAGTGCCAGTTTTTCTTCCGGGGTGGCTTGGTCTAACTGACTAGCAAGGGTCGTGTCGGCAGTACGACTAATCCACCCTTCGACGAAGGCGATCGTATTTTCAGCGCAGTTGCCCCGCACTTTGAAAAACCAGTTATAAAACTGACCGGGTTGCAGCCCTGGTTTGTCTTTGGGGAGTTGCACTTGGAGCACGCCAGGATTGGCGGGTACGCTAACGGGAATCACCTGGAGGGGTTCGCCGCGATCGTTTAAGAGGGTGAGTTCGATGTCTTTGATCGAATCGCTGGTGTAGGGAATGTAAAACCATAAGCTGGGATGTTCTTCGGTGGTGTAGCCCCAGACTTCGGTGGTGTTGCCCTGTTTTGATTCGGGGACGAGCGCATTCAGGCCATTCAAAATCTGATGCTCTGACTTGGTGGCCAGTTTCAGGCAGGTGCGACTGCCGCCACCCCGTCCGGCATTCCCAGGGGTGCCCCGTCCAGGGGGTTTGGGCCGATTGAACAGGACGGCATGACTCCCCCCGGCGAGGGTGGTATTGGTGGGGGTACCCCGGCCAGGGGGTTTGGGGCGGAGGTCGGCTTCCAGGTTAAGGGTTGCGACCTGGGCGATCGCGCCTGGGACTGAGAAGGGGCCGAAGGAACTAGACACTACGAGAGTGGTGGCCACTGTAACGGCGAAGAGGAGACAGGCTGACTTTTTCATTTGGGGGTTTACTCCTGAGGGACGATAGGCAGTGACGATGAAGGGGTTAGGCGAAGGCTACTGGCGGCCAGGGTGAGGAGACTGCCCATACAGGCGATCGCCGTGGGGACACTGGGCAACCAGCAGCCGAATTGCACCAACAGCACCAGGCAAAGGCCATACAACAGGGCGATCGCCGCGCCACTGGCGAGACTGAGGATAGCAAACCGATGGAGGTAAAACACCAGCAGGCTCCCCAGCAGCGCCCAGCCAAAGATCCAGACACCTTCGGCCCAGAGTGGCAGCGCCCAGAGGAGGGGACGGCCATTGAGGACGCGGCTAATGATTTGGCTGGTCATTTGGGCATGGAACATGACACCAGGGATTTGTTTGAGTTCGCCTTGTTCGTTGAGGTAGGGAGTGGGGAGATAATCGTTGAAGCTGTGGGCCGTGGTGCCAATGAGCACGATTTTGTCGGTGACGTTTGCGGCGGTGAGGCCACCAGCCAATGCTTTGCCCAGGCTAATCCGGGGGGCAATTTCTTCGGGCGTGTGAAAGGAACTGGCATTTTCGGGGGAGCGGTAATTCAACAAGATTTGGTGCCCCCGCCCATCCACCTTGAAGTAGCCGCCGGTCGGGAAGCCCATAGGCGTAATGATGACGGTTCCGAGTTTCCAGTTCCCGGTGGGAGTAAATTCCAGGTGAATATTTTCTCCTGCTAGATATTTTAGGGCGAGTTGAATGTTCAACGAGTAGTCGGCAGGGCAGATAACCGAGGGTTCCATCGCGAGCAATTGCCGCCGAATGGCAGTATCGCGATCGCTGCTCAAGTTACTGAATCCCAGCCGTTCTAGATAAGCAGTGGCGGGAACATCGGGAGGTGGAGCAATCCCAGGAGCGGTTGAGTTGGGATCACCAGTCTTGCAAATCGTAATCAAGCGATCGCTGGTCTTTAGCTTCAGGGCCAGGTCAGAATATTCCCGACCGATAGGATAGTCGCGATAAATATCCAGGCCAATGACCCGTGGCTTCAAGGGGGCTAGTTTTTCGAGTAACGCCGCGAGAGTGCGGTTGGACAAAGACACGGTTTTGGGTTTTTGGGGATCTTGCCGATTTTGGTCGGCTACATCTTGTTCTGTGATTTCGATGATCAAGAGGCGATCGTCCTTGGGTTCTTTGGGTCGCAGTTGCATCAAATGGTCAAAGGCTTTGATTTCCCAGGGTTGTAACCAGCCCATCAGCCGTGCCCCCATGACCGCTGCGGTGGCGATCGCGCTGGCTGCCAGAACCCAACTCCACTGGGGCCGAACCCGCTGTAACCTGTGGGGCCATTGATTGGGTGGGGCGGGGCGATCGCGCTGGGCTTGTGGTTCTGGTTGCTTGGGCTTTTTCAGGGTTTGCCAGGTGGCTGGCACGTCGGTCGGGTGCTGACAAATTACGGGGAGCCAGGTGGCACAGGGAAATTGCCCTTCCAAGCCCTGTAACCGTTTGCGGGCTTCCCGCACGGCCAGGTACAGGGTTTCGCCCTGGGAGTAGGTAGCCAGAAAATACTTGAGAAACTCTTGGGCGACGCGATCGGGCACGGGTTCCCGCATCACAATCAGTTGGGGAATGTGGAGATAGGCCAGTTCGCGTGCTAACCCCAGCCCATCACAGGAATTAAAAATCGCCAGTTTGAGTCCTCGTTCCACGGCCTTTTCCAGGCCATGTTTGAGTTGCCCAATGGTCAAGACTTCGGTTTGGTTCAGGTGAATTTGGCCCGTAGCGTCGGCTCCCTGACTGCGGCTATGGCCCGCAAAAAAGAGGATATCCCACTGTTGTTCCCACAGTTGGTCGTTGAGGTCTTGCCGCTGGGGTTCCACTAAAAAGGTGACTTGGGCATCTTCTACCGATTCCAGCAAGGCCCGGTCTTTTTGAATATCAATGCCGGTGCTGTTACCCAGAATGGCCAAAATCCGCACGGTGGGGCTGGTGGGGGTGGGGTGGCTGTGGCGTTTACCAAAGTCTAAGGGGCTGAGGGCGACTTCGGCTTTGGGATATCGTTCGAGCAAGTCCCACAGGTGCCAGGGGAAGCGACGGAGTTGGGGGTGGTCAGTTTGGATGATGGCGCGAATGGGGTCGGAGGGGGTGAGTTGTTCGAGCCATTTTTCCCGTAGACGGCGGAGGGCGGGGTCGCCTAGCCAGTCATTGAAGCGATCGCGCAATTCTTGGGCGGCGACTTCACAATCGGCGATCGTTACCACCCGTTGGGGCTTTTTCGGCACTCCCATCGGTCGCCCAGTCAAATCCAAACTGCCATAAATCGATTGCCAACGCGCATAGGCACGGGGCACTTCCCCATTGGGCGGCAATTCACTGGTCAACTCCACCGAGGGCGGTTCCTGGTCTTCTCCAATTTGAAGTGTCACCGGAAAACCCCGCTCAAAGTTTCCATGACCAATCTTCAAAACGACTAACTTACCCACCTCACGCACTCCCAGGCATTCAATTCAATTGTGCTGCTGGCGTTCCTGATTGTGGAAGCTGCAATCGCGCACTCATTGCCCCAAATATTTTAGATTTGCGATCGCGCGGGGCGATTTTGCCAGAATCAACGGTATGGATTCCTACGATTCGGGTATTGGGGCTATGCACCCAGTTGAGTGGGCCTGCCTCTGGCCCAGTTGGCTCCTGTTCACTTCATCTTAGGCGATGCCACAGCGCAGGCAACGGAACAGAAAATCCGGGGTTTCACTCACTCACCCAGCCTGTGGCCTAGAATAGCGATCGAGCGTTTTTAATTGTGAAGCATTCCTTCCCATGCATAAAGTAGTGGTCGGGCTTTCTGGCGGAGTCGATAGTTCAGCAACGGCGGCAATTCTCCATCAACAGGGCTATGAGGTGATTGGGCTAACCCTGTGGTTGATGAAGGGGAAGGGCCAGTGCTGCTCGGAAGGGATGGTGGATGCGGCTAAGCTCTGTGACCAGTTGGGGATTCCCCATCATGTAGTAGATAGCCGCGACTTGTTTGAAAAAAATATTGTGGATTATCTGGTCGCTGGTTACGGGGAAGGCATTACGCCGTTGCCCTGCTCTCAGTGTAACCGAGCGGTGAAGTTTGGGCCGATGTTGCAGTATGCGCAGCAAGAGTTGGGCTGCGATCGCATCGCGACGGGGCACTATGCCCGGATTCGGCAGGATGAGACGACGGGACGCTATCAGCTTTTGCGGGCGATCGATCGATCCAAAGATCAAACCTATTTTCTCTATGACTTAGACCAGGCAGTCTTGGGTCATGTCCTGTTTCCGTTGGGGGAACATCCCAAAACCGAAACCCGCCAGATTGCAGCCCAGTTTGAACTGCACACCGCCGAAAAGCCGGAAAGTCAAGATTTGTGTTTGGTAGAAGCGAACGGCTCGATGCAAGCCTTTTTGGATAAGTACATCACGCCGCAGAAAGGCGAAATTGTGGATCAAACGGGGAAAGTCCTGGGGTTCCATGAAGGGGTGCATCACTACACCATTGGCCAGCGGAAGGGGCTGGGCATTGCCCATAGTGAACCGTTGTATGTGGTGGCATTGGATGCGCGGAATAACCGGGTGGTGGTGGGCGATCGCGCGGCTACCTTGTCCCCCGACTGTACGGTGCAGCGGGTCAACTGGGTGGCGACCGCCCCTCCCACCAGCCCCATTCGGGCAGAAGTGCAAATTCGCTATCGGGCACAAGCTGTCCCCGCGACCATCATTCCGTTAGACGAGCACCGGGTACGAGTGGTGTTTGATGAGCCGCAATCCAGCGTGACTCCGGGCCAAGCCGCCGTGTGGTACGACGGGGAAGTGCTGTTGGGCGGTGGCGTAATTGAGCGATCGCAACCTGCCAGCGAACCAGGAATGCCTTAAGGATGTCGAATAGCGGCAAACACAAGTGCGCCAATCAAGGGAATCAAAATTGGTACGGCGACGACTAAGCCCCACTTCCCAAAGCGGATTTCTTGACCATCGGCTTTGAGCAAGGCAACTAATCCCACCGCGCCGATGATGGTCCACAACACGCCGAAGCCAATAAACAGAGAATAGGCGGAATCATTCATGAGTGCATTGATTGGGTGCATTTACAGTGGGAGGGTATCACTTTTGTCGCCCTCACCCTAAATCCCTCTCCCTGGGGTAGAGAGACTGCCAATCCGGCTTCCCTTCTCCCTGGGGCGAAGGGGCTGGGGGATGAGGGCAATCCGCCAAGGTGGCATCCTCCCTTTACAGTTCTGGCTTCATCACTATAGCAACGGGGTCGGGCCAGCCTCTTTAACCCTCAGAATCCTTTCCAATCTGGCTCGCGATCGCGCTCCTACTGGCCGCGGATTAAGATCGCCCTAGAAATTTCCCCGTTGCGGCAGTTTTCCGTATAGGATGACAAATCGGGCGAGGGCGATCGCGGACGAGATAAAAAATTCATGAGTGACAATCAGGCCAATTTGAACCCTGGCTTATCTGGTTTGACCGAGCAGGAAGCGGCCACCAAACGAGCCGCTGGACAGGGGAATAACGTTCCGTTGCAAAGCAGCCGTCCCTACGGGCAAATTTTTCGCGAAAACCTGTTCACGTTTATTAATGCGGCCTTTTTTACGATCAGCCTGGTGATGTTTTTGCTGGGGCGGATGGGCGACGGGGTGTTGGTCGTTGTGGTGATTTTTGGCGGCGTACTGGTCAACATTTGCCAAGAAATTTGGGCCAAACGCAAACTGGATGAAATTGCCCTGCTCTATCGGCCCAAGGCGACAGTGCTGCGGGATAGCGTTGAGCAAAATGTGGATCCGGCAGAGATTGTCTTAGGCGATACGCTGGTGTTGCGGCCTGGGGATCAGATTTTGGTGGATGGGGCGATCGTGGGGGATGGTCGCATCGAAGTGGATGAGTCGTTGTTGACGGGAGAGTCGGATCTGATTCCCAAAGCGGCAGATGATCCGGTGTATTCCGGTAGTTTTTGTGTCAGTGGCACGGCCTGCTACGAAGCGCAGAAAGTGGGGACGGAAACCGTGGCCTACAAGCTGATGTCGGGGGCGCGGGCCTTTCGGCAGGTGTTGACCCCGGTGCAGCAAGAGATCAATGTGGTGATTCGGGTCTTTTTGCTGCTGGCTTGCTTTTTGTGGATTTTGGTGGGGATTAGCTTTCTCAGTCGCTCCTATTCCCTCAATGATGTGGCCCAGCGATCGGCGGTGATTGCGGGATTGGTGCCAGCGGGGCTGTTGCTGGCGATTACCCTGGCCTATGGGTTGGGGGCGGTGCGAATGATCGGGCAGGATGTGCTGATTCAGCAGGCGAATGCGGTGGAGTCGCTCAGCAATGTGAATGTGCTGTGTTTAGACAAAACGGGGACGCTGACGACCAATCAGATTGAGTTGCAAGAAGTGTATCCTCTGGGGCTAAGTGAGGCGGAGTTGCGATCGCTGTTGGGTAGCTATGCGGCGAGTACAAAAGCGGGCAACAAAACCAATGATGCGATCGCCAACAGTTGTCCCGGCATTGTCTTTGATCCTGCCTTTGAAGTGCCCTTTTCCTCGGCCCGCAAGTGGAGCGCGATCGTCTTTGATCCCGCAACAACGGCCTCAAGCCAGCCTGCGCCCAGAGGCACCTATGTGTTGGGTGCGCCCGAAATTTTGATGGATTTAGCCCACTTAAACCCCAGTACCCTCCACTACATTGAAGAGGGCACCCGGTTGGGCTTGCGGGTGGTGATGTTTGCCCACAGTCCGGCGGTGCGATCGCTCGGCGAAGAAAACGTCCCCCCCATTTTGCCCCCCGATCTCAAACCCATTGGCATCATTCGGTTTAGCGACCAACTGCGCCCCGAAGCCAAAGAAACCCTAGATGGTTTTGCCAACGCCGAAATCGAGGTCAAGATCATTTCGGGGGACAATCCACAAACCGTGGCGGCTCTGGCGCGGCAAGCGGGCCTCGGCCCCAACATTGAGGTCATTTCTGGCCAGGAATTGGCCCAGATGGGACAGGCGGAATTGATTCAAACCGCGCTATCGGGTACGGTCTTTGGCCGCATCACCCCCGAACAAAAAGCGGAACTGGTGGCCCAACTGCGCCAACACGGCAAGTACGTCGCCATGATTGGGGATGGGGTGAATGATGTCTTGTCCCTTAAGCAAGCGAATTTGGCAATTTCGATGGAAAGTGGCAGCAAAGCGACCCGCAGCGTTGCCGATATTGTGTTGCTCAAAGATTCTTTTGGTGCATTGCCCCGCACGTTTTTGGAAGGCCAAAAGATTCGCAATGGCATTCAAGATGTTATGAAACTATTCATGGTCAGAACCTTCTGCGTCACCTTGTTGGTGTTTGCGACGGCGATCGTGACCGACAGTTTTCCCCTGCAAAATAAGCAAGCGGCGATCGTCTCGTTGATTGGGGTGGGGTTCCCGACCATGTTTCTCCCCGTTTGGGCCAAAGCGAGTGCCATTCCCCGCCGTAGCATGGTGCGATCGATGCTCCATTTTGTTATTCCTGCTACCCTCAGCCTGACCCTGGTGTCTTTGATGGTGTATCTATTCTTTTTGGTGGTGGCCGTCCTCGATTTGCCCCCCGACATGACCCTTACCCAAGTGGACTATGTAGCCCCCCGTAGTGCCCTGGTTACCATGCTTGTGATGGGGGAGTTGCTGTTGCTGTTGTTTCTCAAGCCGCCGACCCGGTTTTGGGTGGGGGGGGAACCCCTCAGCGGCGATTGGCGCTATGCCATTGTGGCGCTGGTCTTGCTGGTGATTTATTTTGTGATTGTTATGATTCCCCCTTTACGCACCTTCTTTGAGCTTGCCCAACTGAGTGCTCCCAGCTATTTGTTTGTGGGTTTAGTCGCTTTGGAGTGGTGTCTGATTTTGCGGGCAATTTGGCGTAGTCGGTTTCTCGATCGCTTTTTGGGCATCAATCTCGACTAGGACACTGAGGTGCAATGACAAATGCCCTTGCTGCTTGTCATTGGTCATTGGTCATTGGTTATTGGTTATTGGTTATTGGTCGATTGCAAAGGACGAATGACCAATGGACGAATTAACTGGAGCATTAAAGGGCGGCTAAACTTGCGCCATCGCCATAGTCTATTAGTTCTCACACGAGTTTTTCGCCCAGGGGTTGGCAGAATTGCTCAATGCCCGTTTTATCGACGTAGATGGCGACTAAGGTGGCTAATTTCAAGGGTAAATCTGTCACTCCGGCCAGCATGGTTAACACTTCCGCCGTCAGAGCGTCTTCAAAGGTTTCTTTGAGGGCGGCTTGGCAAATGCGCGGTCGCCACCGTTTTGCCAGCCCATCGATCCACTGATCGGAAATGGTCGGTTCCTGGCCAACTTGTAAGGCAAGGGAAATCGAAGCATCTTCCAAATCGCCTTCGCAGTCGGCCAGGACATCCAAGGCGGCCAGGGCCTCGGGCAGGTTGGCAAATTCGGTGCGGTAATGCTCAAGCTCAGGGGGTGTCAAGATAATCGACATGGCACAGTCCAATCAACAAGATCCAATCAACAAGAAGAGTGTAAGCGGAGTTGCCGCTCTCTGGGGCGAAAATTATTGGGGTTGGGGGCCAGGGGTGGCGCTGTAGGGATGGGGATGGCGATAAGGATGGCGAGGCATCTTCGGGAGCCACCAGAGAAATGGATGTGATATAGGCGGGTAAACCTGACTCTTGTCAATTGGTGGTGTGAGCTTTGTCAAGAGTTGATGACATTTTATTGAGGCGGTTGAATTCTAATCGATGGAAACCAAGTGACTTGAGGGGCTTCTTTTTGACAAGTTTCATTCTTTTGAATGATAGACACGAGTAAAAAGAATGGTCGGTTTTCAAGGTGATTTCTAAATATTTTGCATAAATAGTAAAAGTGATTTGTCTAGCGCGATCGCCCGATCCGTAGACTTTAAAAACAGATTGAGTATTTGTACTTAATTATGAAGAATAGGACGAAAAGACTGATTGCTTGGCGATCGCGGTTGGGTTCAATTGGAATGGGCTTGATTTGTCTCTATCCTTGGGCTGAGGGCTTTGCTTCTGCCTATTGGTGGATGCAACCTTGGCTTAAACCATCTATTTATAGATAGAGCGGTAAATGAGCAACCGGACTGAGCTAAGTTGTTTTCATCCATTGTTATCTAGCGCCTAAGGATTACACAAGGATTGTATTTATGAGCGATATCAATGTTGTTTTAATTGAGGATCATGATTTAACTCGTATTGGTTTACGAACAGCATTAAAACAGCAACCTGGGATCCAAGTGTTGGATGAGGCTCCGAACGCAACATTGGGGCTGAAGATGTTACAAACGGTGCAGCCTGATGTGGCGATCGTGGACATTGGCCTACCCGATATGGATGGGATTGAGTTAACGCAAAAGTTCCGCCAGTTGCAAGCGGAGAATGAACTGGGTAATACCAAAATTCTCATTTTGACGATGCATGACAGCGAGGATGCGGTGTTGGCCGCTTTTGCGGCGGGGGCTGATTCCTACTGCATGAAAGATGTCAGCATTGACAAGCTGGTTGATGCCATTCATGCGACCCAGGCGGATTGCTCTTGGATCGATCCGGCGATCGCGAATGTGGTGCTCCATCAAATGCGGAAGGATTCTCCCGCAGGGCGCATGGCCTATGGGGCTAAGACGGTTGAAATTGAGGCAATGGAGCCTGAATTTGAGCAGGTTTTGGAAACCTACCCCTTGACCGAGCGAGAGTTGGAAATTTTGGAATTGATCGTGGCCGGGTGCAGTAACGCGGCGATCGCAGACAAACTCTACATCACGGTTGGAACGGTTAAAACTCACGTTCGCAACATTTTGAGCAAGCTCTGTGCCGAGGATCGAACCCAGGCAGCGGTTCGGGCGTTGCGATCGGGCTTGGTGGCTTAATTTTCCCAAGGGTTGAAGCCCTGGGGGACGGGATTAGCCACGCCGTCGCGGCATTAGGAGGATCTTTAATTGAAAGCTTGCGCCAGCATACGGAATGGGTGTTGGCGCACTCGTTATTATTTGGGAAGCGAATGGTGCTGATGACCCCAGTTCGGCCCAGTGCTCCTACTTTGCCCCCTTATTTTGCTGCGTGTTATGCGTATTCTGTTTCTCCATTCCAACTTTCCGGCTCAGTTTCGGCATTTGGCCACTGTCCTGGCCCAAAATCCGGAGCATACGGTGGTGTTTGGGACAATGCGGCAAGACGGCGCAATCCCCGGTGTGAAAAAGCTGTTGTACAAACCGACGCGGGAGGTTGCGCCCCAAACCCACCATTATGTGCGATCGCTGGAAAGTGCGGTATTACAGGGGCAGGCGGTGTGTCGGGCGGCGATTGCCCTCAAGAATCAGGGCTTTGAAGCCGATGTGGTGTATGGACATTCGGGTTGGGGGCCACCGCTGTTCATGAAAGATGTTTTCCCCCAGGCCCAATTGCTGTGTTACTTTGAGTGGTTTTATCATGCCCACGGGTCGGATTCCGATTTTGACCCCAGTGATCCGTTGGAAATTGATGATGAGTTACGGATTCGGGTGAAAAATGCGCCGATTTTGTTGGATGTAGCCAGTTGCGATCGCGGCTTATCCCCCACGAACTGGCAGCGATCGCAATTTCCGCCCGAACTGCAAACCAAAATTACGGTCATGCATGACGGGGTGGACACGGAGTTTTTCCGCCCCAACCCCGGCGCGAAATTGGTGTTGCCATCCATCAATCTTGACCTTTCTGAAGTGGATGAACTGGTGACTTATGTGGGTCGGGGCATGGAACCCTATCGTGGGTTTCCCCAGTTTATGCAGGCGGTTGCGCTCATCCAAAAACGCCGCCCCAATTGCCATGTGGTCGTGGTGGGCGAAGACCGGGTCGCTTACGGCAAACAACTCCCCGATGGCAAAACCTACAAACAATTGATGCTAGAAACCCTGGATTTGGATTTGTCGCGACTCCATTTCACGGGGCCATTGCCTTATCACCAATACTTGCAGGTGCTCCAGGCTTCCACGGTGCATATTTACCTAACGCGACCCTTTGTGTTGTCTTGGTCAATGCTGGAGTCGATGGCTGCGGGGTGCTTGGTGTTGGGTTCTCGCACCGCCCCAGTCATGGAAGTTATCGAAGACGGGGTAAATGGTTTGTTGGTGGACTTCTTTGACCCAGCCGCGATCGCCGATCGGGTGGATGAAGCGATGACGGATCGCGATCGCATGGCCAAACTGCGAGCCAACGCCCGCGAAACCATTGTAGAACGCTACGACTTAGCGACCTTACTGCCCCAACACCTGGCCTGGGTACAACAGGGCGTTTAGCTCCCCGAGGGTTTTGCAGCATTTGTTCGGCACCCATTGGGGGGGGCAGGTGTCAGGCGCGACGTGAGTTCCCGCTTCAGTCTACACGTGGGTCGAGGCGAGAATTCCCAGCCCCAGCCTTGCCCCAACGAATCACCAATGACCACCAACGAAGGGAAATGGTAGACAAACTTATGCCTCGGCCTCCTCGCCGACCCTGCACTGAATGAGACAAGCCGCTTTATAAAAACGGAATTGGAAAGCGGGTCAAGAATAGTTGTAAAGCGCCGCCTAGCAACCCGACCAAAAACTTACCAAACCCGCCTTTTTTAGGTCGTTCTTCCGGTGGTTTTTCGAGGGCCGTCGCAATTTTGTTGGCAATTTCAGCGTTTTTGGCGTCGCCCTTTGCCTTGAACAATTTTTCGGCTTGGCGAGCATCGGCGATCGCGCCGGGGGTATCTCCACCTTGCAACCGGGCTGCCGACCGACCGATAAAGGCGGGGGCAAACTCTGGTTTCCGTTCGATCACGCGGGTAAAGTTTTTGATCGCATTCACATAATCTTTTTTGCGTTCATCTTCGATCGCCCAACGATAGAAATCTTCGACGCTACCGATCTGAGTCGGGAGGCCGACTGCCCCTTCAAGATAAGCCCCGTTGGCCACCACGCCTTCATAGGTAATCCCGACCAGGTAAGCATTGCGCAAATCGGCACCACTCAAGTTGGCTCCATCAAGTTTGGCCCCGGCTAAATTGGCTCCATTCAGCGACACCCCTACGAGGTTTGCGCCCCGGAGGTCAGCCCCTTGTAAGTTGGCCTGACTCAGGTTCGCTTGCATCAAATTTGCTTGGACGAGGTTCGCCCCTGCGAGGTTCGCAAAGACCAGGCCCGCATTGCTCAGGTCACAGCCGGCACACTGGCGGGTCGAGAGTAATTGGCGGGTATGTTCCAAATTTTCGGCCTGGGCCGGTAGTGCCAACACTAAGGTTGGGAGGAGCGTTGCGATCGCGAGGGTTTTGGGTTTCATCCAAATCACCATTCGAAGTTAAGGACGTGCAGCCATTTAACCTCACCGCCTCGGCTTTGCAGCACCATTTTTCAAAATTGGCGATTAATTTACATAACAAAAATGGGCGATCGCGTTCATCCAGTTTGGCTATTTTGGCAGGTCGATGAGTATTAATACTCTATTTTGGGTGTGGCAAAACACTTGCTGAAAACTAAAGGTTTGTTTCAGATTGTGCTTAGTTTATCGATGGAAAGGCTGGCGGTGAAAGGTGTTGGGGCAATTGCGATCGCCCACAAAATTTACCGAATCTTTGAGTTCATTCCCCATTCCCCTGGAAAATTCAAGATGTAATCCGTATAATTGGATAACAGTAAAGAAACGTAAACTCGCGTTCATACTGTTAGTGCTTTCATGCTTATTTCATTTTTTGGAAGTCCTAATGGTAATGAGAGTTAAGCGCTCTTAAGCACTTATACCTAATTTTTTTGGAGTTTTACGATATGACCATAGCAGTCGGACGCATACAGCCGACGCGAGGATGGTTCGACGTCCTCGACGACTGGCTCAAGCGAGATCG
>CAYYWG010000004.1:283448-349873 GCA_964475335.1 uncultured bacterium | reverse complement strand
GGGTAGAGTCGCTGCGGTTTCAGCTTGGCTCTCAAGATAGGCCGCGATCGCGCGAATCGCAGGAATTTAACGGCGCAAACAACGATTCTCTCCACTCATATCGCCTAAACAATTGCCTTTTTGGTCAAGCAGCACCACCGATCGCACCGTGGAAAATTGTTTGAGGGTCGCATTCAAGGCACTGGTCATGCGGGCATCATCCCCCACCCCGCCAGAGACAATTTGCCGACAAAATTTCAGTTTTGCCACGTTGGCGGTAATGGAAAGGGTAAAGTCTTTGCCACAGTTGGAGGCACCCCGTAAGGTGACGGGAGCCGTGAAGCCGCGTTGACGTTCCTGGGCGGTGGGGCCGGCAATCACTTGGGCGATCGCAAATTGCGCCACACTGGGCGTTTGGGGCTGTCGCCAAACCGATTCCACATAATCTAGCCTGGTTGGTTGGGCCAGCTTTTTGGGGAAGAAGACTTTGACCTGTTGTGGGCGGGTGGCGGCGGTTGTGAGTTGGGGTGCGGCGATCGCGGGGCTGCTGGAGAGGTGCAGACTGCTGAGGGCGATCGCGCCTAAGGCGGAGACACTGGCAAGGGCGAAAAACTTGGACATAGTGCTGAACTCAATGGCTGTTGTGCCACGATGCTAACTTCGGTGTCCAGCGATTCAACCTGGTGTTCCAAAATTTGAAACCGTTGAGCGCGATCACGAATCGTGGAGTGTAATCGCCCTTGACTGCCTTGCCTCGCCTAAGATGGGCGATCGCTGCATCACTTCAGTCACGCGCTTTCTTTTTGCGGTGCCAGTCGCCGTCTTCGCCTTTTTCGTAATTCCGTTTGACTGCGGCCCAGGCGACCCGAAAGGCTCGTTCCTCAGAATCGTACTCGGTGCTGGCATGGTTGAACGCCGCCCGGAAAATCTCTTGGGCGTGTTTGGGCAGGTGCGATCGCACGGAGTCGGGTAGATCTTGTAAGGTGGCATAGGGCATGGGCATGACCTCCTTCTGGTTCCCTGGGCTTTGATCGTGACCCGTTGTGCCGGGATAATCCTCCTTCCCAGGAGAGAAGCCCAGGGGACTAATCACCCCAAACGTTGCCCCAACCCTTGCCCCAGGGCTGAATTGGGCTAATCTGATGAATGTCATTGGGCAGGGAACGGCGATCGCGCCTACTGTCTGCCAAACGCCGTTGTGCTGAGGTAATCACCCTTGCAACTAGACCTCGCCTTTTTTACCGATTATCTATCTGCCAGCGTTCGCTTGGCCGTACCGCTAGCCTTTGCGGCATTGGGGGGGCTATTGTCTGAGCGATCGGGCGTGTTGAACATTGGCCTGGAAGGGATGTTGCTGACGGGCGCGTTTGTCAGTGCAGCGGCAACCTTTTATTCTGGGAGTGGTTGGTGGGGCACGGTGGCCGCATTTTTGGCCGGCTGCCTGGTGGGCTTGCTCCATGCGTATTTGAGTGTGACCTTGCGGGTGGATCAACTGGTGTCTGGTTTGGCGATTAACTTGTCGGCGGCGGGATTAACGGCGTTTGGGGCTCGGCTCATCTTCACGACCGAAACGACCCAGAATTTAGCGAGTATCCCAGCGATCGCGCTCCCCGGTCTAAGTCAAATTCCAGTGCTTGGCCCGGTGCTGTTTCGCCAAAATGCTCTGGTCTATCTCCTGCTGGTGCTCATTCCGGTACTGACTTATGGCCTGTTTTGGACGGGGTGGGGGCTGACGTTGCGGGCCGTTGGGGAATATCCACGGGCGGCAGATACGGCAGGCATTCCGGTGGCGATCGTCCGGTATCTCTGCGTTGTGCTCAGTGGGGGCTTAGCGGCCCTGGGCGGGGCGTATTTGGTGCTGGTGCATGTTCGCTTTTTCACAGAAGGGATGAGCGCGGGGAAAGGGTTTATTGCCCTGGCTGCGTTGATTTTTGGGAAGTGGCACCCGGTTTATACGGTGTTGGCCTGTGTGCTGTTTGGGGCCACGGAGGCGTTGCAATTGCGGGTGCAAGCGTTGAATTTAAATATTCCCTATCAGGTTTTGACGCTGCTGCCCTATTTGATTGCGCTGTTGGCGTTGGTTGGGTTAGCGGGCAAATCGACTCCTCCGGCGGCGCTGGGGGTGCCCTATGTCAAGGAAGGGGGCGAGGATTGATCCTTCCCCGGCCCGATCGCCAGACCTTGCCTGAAACCTGAATTATTTTTGATTCCGATAAAATGATCGCCCATTGGGGATTACTAATTTGAGCGCGATCGCATAAAAAATCAAGCTGCACCGTAAGAACTGATAGATGGCCCTGGCGGCAAGCGGGGATCAACCCCATTCCGGGCACGCTGCATCGCGATAAATTCAGCGAATTTCCATCACGGATTTGTGTAATGACAACCCGTTTTGGTGTAGAACTAGATGGCGCGTAACAGAATGTAAAGTTGCTGCTCTTTGGCAATCTATCCTTTGCAAACCGTTCCTCAAAAAGTAATTGCTATGAAGGGTCTACTCGTTGTTTCGGTTATGGTTGGTGCGATCGCAATGCAGCCTACAGCATTGGCAGAGTCATTAGCTATTCAGATGGAGCCGATGTCTGTGCCCGCGATGGAGCCCACACCCACCGCAGAAATGCAACAGCAAAGTGAGGCCCTGGTGACAGAACCCGTGGCCGTGCGGCGACCTGGGGACGCGATCGCCCAGCCCGTCGCCTATGATCAGGCGCAGTTACGGCAAGTTTCGCGATCGATCACCGCCCAACCCGGTGGGAGCAGTGGTGGCATCGGCATTCCCAAAGACTTGTTTTATGCGCCACCCCCCTATTCTTCGGATACTGACCCCCTGGGTTTCTTCAAAGTTCCTGGGCCGACCCCCAGTTATGGCATTAATCTGAATGCAATCCAGTAGGGCTGGAGTGGGGCAGGACTGGGGGGTCTGGCTTGACGGTAAAGGTTAAAACGGTCTCGTCTACCCCCTTGAGCTTCAGGGGACTAAATTTCATAATTTCTTCTTCTTCAAGATAATCGGCGACGGCAGCGGTAACTAGAATCGAACCGGGATCAGCGGCTTCTTGGATGCGGGAGGCAATGTTGACGCAGGGGCCGATCGCTGTGTAGTCGGAGCGCTCTGGTGAGCCAAACATCCCCACAACGGCAGTACCCTGGTGGATGCCGCACCGAAACTGGACGGGGGGGACGCCCAATTCTTGCCAGCGAGCGTTCAGGGCGACGAGCGATCGCCGCATAGCCCGTGCAGCAGCCACGGCCCGTTGCACCTGTTCGTTGGGGGTGAGGTCTTCCGGCGCACCAAATAAAGCCAGGATGGCATCGCCCATAAACTTGTCGATGGTGCCGCCATGCTGAAACACGGCCTGGGTCATTTCGGCTAAGTATTCATTTAGTAGTTCAGCGACTCGCCGCGCCCGGAGGGTATTGGAAAGTTGGGTAAAGCCGACGATATCGGTGAAGACAACGGTAACCATCCGGGGTTCTGGGCGCAAGTCAAGGGCGAGTTCGCCTTTGGCTGCGCGTTCAACCATTGAATTGGGCAAGAAGCGCTTCAGCACGGACTCGGTGAGGTAGGTATTTAACTCGGCCACGCGCCGTTCGTTGACTTTCAACGCCAATAAATTGCGGACTTCTGCCAATAGTTCGCGATCGTTAAAGGGTTTGGACAAATAAGCATCTGCCCCTTGCTCTGCGCCTTCAATGCGGGTGTCTTCGTCTGCTTTGGCGGTTAATAGAATGACTGGGGTGCCTTTGAGACCGGGATCTTGGCGCAACATGCGGATCATGTCTAGCCCAGAAACTTGGGGCATCATGAGATCGGTCACGATCAGGTGGGGGTGTTGGGCCTGGGCGGTTTTCAGTCCTTCCAACCCGTTGCGTGCAGTCCAAATTTGGTAGCCCTGTTCGCGCAGAATGCTGGACACATAGCTCCGGACATCGGGATTGTCATCCACGATCAAGATTTTGGCATCGGTCAACTCGTCGGCGATCGCGGTTGGGTTGGTTGTTGCCAGGGTGGAGAGTTCGCTCTCGGTCAAACCTGGTAACGCCCCAGAATTGTCTTGCAAATCCACTTCCACGTCGGCCAGTTCCACGGCGGCCCGGTTGGATTGCACTTCTGCGATCACATCAATGACTTGGTTGGGGGGGAGGTGGGCCACGCCCGTCTGAAGCCAGATCGTAAACACTGAGCCTTCGCCATAGGTCGATTCCACGGCAATTTGGCCGCCGTGCAGTTCCACCAGTTCTTTCACCAGGGCTAGCCCCAGCCCGCTGCCTTCATAGCTGCGATTGGCCGAGCCTTCCGCTTGGCGGAATCGCTCGAATAGATGGGGAATTTGATCGGGCCGAATGCCGATCCCAGTGTCGATGACCCGCAAGAGACAATGGGCCCCGGCCTGTTCGAGGGTGACTGTGATGCTGCCGCCACTGGGAGTGAACTTCATGGCGTTGGACAGCAGGTTGTACAGAACTTTGTCGAATTTTTCGAGATCCAGGTAAACCGACGGACACGGTTGGAGGAGGGTGATGAGTTCAACCCCTTTGCGATCGCAGTAGGGCCGGAAAGAATCGACGGTTTGGGTCACAAACTCAATTAACTCACAGGGTCGAAAACTAGGTTGCATTCGACCGGCATCCATCCGTTGGAGGTCTAAGAGTTGATTCACCAATCGCAACAAGCGCCGCGAATTACGCAGGGCAATGACCGATTGCTCATGGTTTAACCCTTGCTCTTTGGCCACGGCTGCTTCCAAGGGGCCGATGGTGAGGGTCAGGGGTGTACGAAATTCATGGGAAATATTTTGAAAAAATTCGGTTTTTTGTTTGTCGAGTTCTAGCAGTTGTTCTGCTTGTTGGCGGGTTTTTTGGTACAGTCTGGCCTGCTGCACGGCGATCGCCGCCTGGGCGGCCACCGCTTGGGCAAGTTCAATTTCCGAGGTTTGCCAGTGCCGTGCGTGTTGGTTTTGGCGCAGGGAAATGCTGCCAATGATTTTGCCGTCCGATAACAAGGGCACGACCAACAAGGCCCGCGTGGGATTGCGAAAAGGTTGCTCCACCACATTCATTTCGGGCGATCGCTCCAGGTCATTCAGCACGACGGGCTGCTTGGTGAGCATCAACTGGCGCAATACAGGATTACGTTCAATTGGCACCATCGATTTGGGTAATGGCCGGGTGGTATCTTCCTCAGGATGCACCATGAGGAGAGGCGTGTTGGGCAATAGGGAAGGCTCCGGTGCGGTGACCACAGGCTGCCCCGGATGGGAGGCATCATGCAACCCCACACACTGCACATATTCGTTTTCTTCCGTCCACAGTGACAACGCACAACCATCTGCATGGAGGGCGTGGCCCAGTTGTTGGGTAATGGCGGCAAAAATATCTTGGGGATCCAGACTGGAGCGGATCGCCGTGGTGATGGTGTTGATGAGGGCTTCGCGTTTGGCCAGGGCTTGGAGTTGTTCGTAGGCTCTGGCTTGGGAAAGGGCGAGGGCGGCCTGATCAGCAACCATGCTCAAAAGCTGCACTTCGTCATCTTGCCAGGTGCGGGGTTGGCCACATTGATGCAGGGCCAGAATGGTGATGAGTTCGTGCTGGTAATACAACGGCACGATGAGGGTAGAGTAAATCCCCAGGGTTTCGTAGGCTTGCCGCCGCTCTAACCATTCCGGGCGATCGCTGTGAAAGCGTTCATCCATTTCTGGGTGCTCAATCATTTGGATTTGATCCGTAGCCCAGACGGTTTTGGTCAACAGGGTGCGGTTGGGAAAAGCGGGGTGCGAGGGGTGCTCTTCTTCGGCCAGGTCAATGGAATATTCAATCAGGGTTTCTTTTTCGTTGGCTGGGGCCGAACTCGCCGCCGCGATCGCCTTTTCCACGTAAATAAAACAGTCGCGATCGATTTGCCCATCCAACACGGGGCACACCAGGCAATAGCTCACTTCGTAAATGCTGCCTACCGTTTGCCCAATTGTTTGCAAAATTTGACGATAGCTGAGTGCACTCCGAATCGTACTGGTAACAGCGTTGAGTAAGGATTCTTGGTGGAGCGATCGCCGCAACTCACGGGTGCGTGCCTTCAACACATTGTGAGTGTCCACTGCCTGCCGCACGACCGCCTTCAATTCATCGTCATCCCACGGCTTCGTGACATATTTAAAGACCTTGCCGGAATTGATCGCCTCGACCAAATCTTCGACATCGGTATAGCCCGTTAAGATAATCCGAATGATATCGGGGTACTGAGTCGCCGTTAAGCTCAAAAACTCAGTCCCACTCATATAGGGCATTCGCTGATCTGAAATGATGACCGCGACATCGCCCTCTCTGGCTAAGATATCCAACGCCGCAGGCCCATTCTCAGCCCGTAAAACTTTAAATTCTCGATAAAAAGTGCGATAAAGCAAGTCCAAGTTGTCTGGTTCATCATCCACGACCAGAATCTTAGGCTTGTTATTCGGCTGGACCTTCATGAACCGCTCTCCTGCGACTAGGGCAGTGGATCAATTATCCTTGGGCTAACAGGAAGTCTAAGGATGAGACAAAATTGTACTGTTGCCATTTCAAATTACACCCTGGTGCCTCACCCTATATATCACTATCACACGATGCCGAGGGGCTTGGTCAGAGTCGGTAGACTCCAAGTCGAAGATGCTTTCCCCTGCTAGAGGTTAGACCGCTCGTTCCTGCCATCTTACTCGACACCTCTCCCACAACAGCTAGTGTTCCACTATTGCTTGATTAAAATCAGCTAAATCACGCGCATTTTTCCGCCCGTGCCCTATTCTGCCCAATTTTGTTCTCCCCGATCTGCCACCTAATAGTCCCCTTTTATAGATTTCCCTCTGTTTGTTTGTTTATAACTCCTACACATTTGCTTCAGCCATTACCCGGAACCTTTGCCAGAAAAATTAATTAAAGCGAATCAGGGAAATCGGTCATAATCGTGGATAGTTGTCCCTACGCCTGCGCTGTTAGGGACGAAGTTTAGCCTGGTAGTCTTCGGCACGTCATGACGGTGGCTGAAGGTACCGCAGTACTGAAATGGGTTCGTGACCGAAGTTGGTTGAACGTCTCGAATTTACTGTTCCCATCGTCCGGAGTGCTTCATCATGCGCTGTCCTTTTTGCCAGCACAGTGATAATCGTGTGCTTGAGTCGCGTTCTGCCGAGGCAGGGCAAAGTGTCAGAAGGAGACGCGAATGTCTCAAGTGTGGGCATCGGTTTACAACCTATGAGCGCATTGAATTTGTACCCATTACGGTCATTAAGCGCAATGGCGATCGCGAATCTTTTGACCAATCGAAAGTTTTACGCGGGATCGCGCGGGCCTGTGAGAAAACTGGCATTGATACCCCTCAAATTGAACACCTGGTCGATGAAATCGAAGCGGAATTGCAGCAGCGGGCTCATCGTGAAGTCAGCAGCCAGGAAATTGGTGAATTAGTCTTAGATCATTTAGCCCACTTAAATGAAGTCGCCTACATCCGCTTTGCTTCGGTCTACCGGAAATTCCAAGGAATTCGGGATTTTGTGGATACGCTGAGCCAGCTTGAAAACGGCGATCGCCCTGCTGGTCTGCCCTTAGATCGGGCCGAGACTGCCGACGGGCACCGCGCCCTCAACAAAACTGTTCCGGCCAATCCCTGAGCCGCACCTGGTGAAGTAAACGCCCAGAGCGCACCCCGCATTTGGCGAAATGTCCCTATCGCTGCCCCAATTGGGATAACTTCAAGAAACAATGCTGCACAGGGCTAACTGTTGAGCTATCATAGTTTGTCTGAGTCTAGATTAATGAACCGCAAATCTTCTACAATCATTCTTGTAGAGGGGGATATTCCAGCGTGTACTAACAGCACAGAGTTTCGAGTGCGTTTACCGCAGGAGGCAAACTTTCAAGGAGAAAACTTCAGGAAACAATACGCATGGTCAATCAGGACACTTTAACGATAGATGTTGGCTTTACTTACGAAGATTTCGCAGCCCGACTGGATAAATATGACTATCACTTCAGTCCCGGCGATGTAGTGGCTGGGACGGTTTTTAGTTTAGAGCCACGGGGTGCTCTGATTGACATCGGTGCGAAAACCGCTGCGTATATTCCCATCCAGGAAATGTCAATCAACCGGATTGATAATCCCGATGAAGTTTTGCAAGCCGACGAAACCCGCGAATTCTTCATTCTGGCCGATGAGAATGAAGATGGACAGCTTACCCTGTCAATTCGCCGGATTGAGTACATGCGGGCTTGGGAACGGGTGCGCCAACTTCAAGCCGAGGATGCCACGGTTCGTTCCATTGTCTTTGCGACCAACCGGGGCGGTGCTCTGGTGCGGATCGAGGGGTTACGCGGGTTTATCCCCGGTTCCCACATCAGCACCCGCAAGCCGAAGGAAGAACTGGTTGGGGAAGAACTGCCCCTCAAATTCTTAGAAGTTGATGAAGAGCGGAACCGCTTGGTTCTCAGCCATCGACGGGCGCTGGTTGAGCGGAAGATGAACCGCTTGGAAGTTGGCGAAGTCGTCATTGGCACCGTGCGTGGGATCAAGCCCTACGGTGCGTTCATCGATATTGGCGGTGTGAGCGGTCTGCTGCATATTTCTGAGATTTCCCACGATCATATTGATACACCTCACAGTGTGTTCAATGTGAATGATGAATTGAAGGTCATGATTATTGATCTCGATGCAGAGCGGGGCCGGATTTCTTTATCGACGAAGCAGCTTGAGCCTGAACCGGGCGATATGGTGAAAAATCCCCAAATCGTCTATGACAAGGCGGAAGAAATGGCGGCGCGTTACCGTGAACAGGTGCTGGAGAAGCAGCAAGGTGCAGATGTGGCACTGGCTGATCCAGGGACGAATGGCGCGGAAGCAACCAGCGCGGAAGAGTATAGCGCTGAAGAAGAGGTTAGCGCAGTTGAGGAATAGCCTGGGAGTGGGATTGAAGGGGCGGTTTTGCTCCTTTGATCTCATGCCTGTTTGCTATGGCTAGTCTGACGATCGCTTAACTTTTAGTTAATTAAGAGGGATTTTTCCCTCTTTTTTTATGGCTATTTGGTTTTATCGCTATGGCCGTAGCGATGGGGAACTTGGCGAAGATGAGTTGGAACACCGACCCAGAATCGACTTTCTAGCGATTCGATGGAGCCCAAGTGGTCTGGCCAAAGCTATATTTGCCGATCGCGGCGATGGTGGAATGGTGGTGTTGGGGTAGAACGCAAGGGGGCGATCGTGGCGACGTTGCACTGTGGGTCGGTGACGTTTGAGAATATTCAGGCTGTGATTTTTGATAAGGATGGCACGCTGGCGGATACTCAAGGTTTTCTGCTGCGATTGGGGTGGCAGCGGGCTCGTTTGATTGAGGCTCAAGTGCCGGGGGTGCAATCCCAGCTTCTACAGGCGTTTGGGTGCGATCGCGATCGTGTTCTGCCTGCTGGATTATTGGCTGTGGGCACCCGGCAAGATAATGAAATCGCGGCGGCGGCTTATGTGGCGGCCACCGGTCGGGGCTGGCTGGATGCGGTGCAATTGGTGCAAGCTGCGTTTCGTGCTGCGGATCAACTGAGCGATCGCAAAGCCCCGCAAACCCCACCAATTCCCACTGTGCTGCACTTTCTCCAGTCCCTCGCTGCCGCTAACCTGCGTATTGGCCTGGTTTCTGCCGACAGTCCCACCAACGTGCAAGATTTTCTCGACTACTACAGCCTGAATACCCTTATTCCTGTGGCCTATGGGTCTACCCCCGCTCTCAGTAAGCCCGCTCCTGCCTTACTGGAAACTGCTTGCTACGCGCTTAACGTTACCCCAGCCCAAACCCTGGTGATTGGTGATGCGGCAACGGACACGGCAATGGCCCACGCTGCCCACGCTGCCGGAGCGTTAGAAATTACTCCAGATGGGATTGCAGTTTACACCGCCACTCAACGGCCCATGCCTGCGCCCAGTGGTTTAATTTCGAGCTTTGCGGAAATTCAGGTGATGCCAGCGCGATCGCTAATCGCCTCAAGGGGGGAGTGAATTGCTGCTGATTACAGCTTTTCCTTTGCTTGCGATCGCCTAAACCCTTAGCCCCAGCGTTATTGAACGGCTATCCACCAGGCGATAGCGGGTGCAGCGTCGGGCACCCACGTAATGGAGTCCGTGTCTAGGAGCCCATGCCTAAAATTTGGTAAAGAAAAAGAATGCGGTTTGTTAAAACTCATGTAGATGTTATGATGCGCTGATACTAGGTGTATGTTTGCCTATCCTTTTTCCAGACAGCTTGTTCTGCCTGGATCTAAAGATGTCTATCTTGGTACACCTGCAAGTATTTAGGAGGGGTTGTCCTTGTCTCGCCGTAATTTGTTTACTTCCGAATCTGTAACTGAGGGCCATCCAGATAAGATTTGTGATCAGATCTCTGACACAATCTTGGATAGCTTACTGGCCCAAGATCCCAAAAGTCGGGTTGCAGCTGAAGTCGTAGTCAACACAGGGTTGGTGCTCATCACTGGGGAGATTACGTCCAAAGCGCAAGTCAACTACATTGAATTAGCCCGGAAAAAAATTGCTGAAATCGGTTACACCGGTGCAGACAGCGGCTTTTCGGCCAATAGCTGCTCCGTGCTAATCGCATTGGATGCCCAATCCCCTGACATTGCTCAAGGGGTCAACGCCGCCCAAGAAGTCCGGGAATTGTCGAACGACGAGCTTGATCAAATTGGTGCAGGTGACCAAGGGATCATGTTTGGTTTTGCTTGCAACGAAACCCCAGAACTGATGCCCCAGCCCATTAGCTTGGCCCATCGGATTTCTCGGCGCTTGTCGGTTGTGCGCAAAACGGGTCAACTGGCGTACTTGCGGCCCGATGGTAAAACCCAGGTGACGATCGCCTACGAAGATGGTCGGCCTGTTGGCGTAGATACCATTCTGGTTTCGACCCAGCATACGGAAACCATTGATGGGATTACGGATGATGCCGGGATGCAAGCGCGGATCAAGCAAGATTTGTGGGATGCAGTTGTGCTTCCCTGCTTTGCTGATCTCACGGTGCAACCGGATGATAGCACTCGCTTTTTGGTGAACCCCACAGGCCGATTTGTGATCGGTGGGCCTCAAGGGGATTCGGGTTTGACCGGGCGCAAAATTATTGTCGATACCTACGGCGGCTATTCTCGGCATGGGGGCGGTGCTTTTTCCGGCAAAGACCCAACTAAAGTCGATCGCAGTGCGGCTTATGCTTGCCGTTATGTCGCGAAGAATATCGTCGCAGCCGGGTTAGCCGAAAAGTGCGAAGTGCAACTCAGCTATGCGATCGGGGTTGCCCAACCCGTGAGCATCATGATTGAGACCTTTGGCACTGGCAAAGTTGAAGAAGAGCGGTTGTTAGACCTGGTGAAACAGCACTTTGAGTTGCGTCCGGCAGGTATCATCCAAACCTTCAACTTGCAAAAACTGCCAGCCGAGCGTGGCGGTCGTTTCTATCAAGAAATCGCGGCCTATGGGCACTTGGGCCGGATGGATTTGGACTTGCCGTGGGAACAAACGGATAAGGCTGAACTGTTGAAGGCAGATGCGGCCAAACTGTTTTCTCTGGCCTAGGGCCAAGGCACGTTGCTTAAGACTGGTTAGTTGATTTGGTAAAGAGGGGTTGGGCGTTGTGGCTCGGCCCCTTTTTTATGGGCGGTTATTCTTGGCGATTTGATTAGTGTTTAGTGTTTTGGTGTTTGCGTTAAATGGCGACCTGCGCCGCGATCGCCTGGGTTAAATTGGGTGGGTTGCAGTGGCCTACAGTTTCCAGGTGACGTTCCCAGCTTCATCATCGACCCGCACGGTGACCGATCGCGACTGGCCGCGCTCATCCGTAATTTGGCACTGAAACGTTTCCCCTGGTTTGGCAACGCGAATTTTGCCCCCACATTTGGTTTTCACCGCAACCTTAAACTCGGCTTGAATGCCCTGGGTGATGGTCTGTTCCAGCTTGGGGAGGACGAGCAAGCCCTTTGTGTTCCACTGGCGTTCGTTGCTGTTGGCTTTGGGATTGGCGGCCACGGCCACGGCAAAGGTTTTAGCTTCGGCTTTGGCCTGACACGTAAATGGCTGGGTCAGGTCTGTGGGCAGTTCCGCCGGACATTGGACAGATTGCACCGTAATGCCAGCCGCTTTGGATACTTCAGTTTGCAACCGTTTTTCCAGGGCTTTGGCTGCCTGCGATCGCGGGGACGCTGGGCTGGGGGATGGGCTTGGCGAGGGGGACTCAGCCGGAGTTGGACTGGCATTAGGAGTGGGATTGGAGGTGAGTGAAGCTGGACGGCAACTGAGCAGCCCGATCCCCAGGAGGCCCGCGATCGCCACTGACCGAATGCTGTACCCAAAACTCGGCAAATTACCCATAGGACTGTGTGCTAACCTCGTGACCTCGAAAACCGTGAGCTTGACGCTGGGGCGATGACGTTGGCGATCGCCCCAGCGCCAAAACAATCGCCTTCAGAGTAGCCTAAATTGTCCAACAACAACATCTTTCTGGTGTGGGGATTTCCACTGGAGAGAAGGGCTAAAACTTCACGATGTAAGGGGATAGGAGAGTGGGCGATCGCCCCTGGTGCACCAAAGCTTGGCAGACCACGGCTGCCACTTCGGCCCGTGTGCTATCACGGTTGGGGTTGAGCTGGCGCAAAGCCGGATAATTGACAACAAGATGGTGGTGGGTGGCCGTTGCGATTTGGGTTTGGGCGTACTCAGGAATAGCCAGCCGATCATCGTAGGCATTCAGCAGCGTTTGGTCGCCCCCAGTGAGTTGCAAGCCACTGACCAAAGAGGCCAGTACCTGAGCCCGTTGAATATTCTGTTCGGGCCGAAAGGTGCCATCGGGAATGCCGGAAATGAAACCCGCTTGGTAGGCTCGGTCGATCGCGTGTTTAGCCCAAAAGTTGCTGGCTACGTCGGTAAAGGCGATCGCGGGGCGGCGGGGCAGTGGGTTGAAGGCTTTGACGACCAGGGCCGCATAGGTGGCGCGGGTCATGGCGGCGTCTGGCCGGAACTGCCCATCGGGAAACCCACCCAGGAAATCTTGCGTGGCGAGGGCGGTGATGAAGGGGGCAGCCCAATGTCCAGCAATGTCAGTAAAGGCAGGGGCCGATTGGGTTGGCGTGACGATGTAGGGCGAGGCGATCGCTGGCGCTTGGGACAAGCTCACCAAAGCTTGATAGATCATGGCAGCCACTTCGGCTCGGGTACTATCGCCCATCGGGTTTAACTGCCACACCTGGGGATAGGCCACCACAAGCCCCCGCTGGGTGGCGATCGCCACTTTGTCGGTAGCGTAACTGGGAATTTGGGCGCGATCGGCATACTCCAGCAGTGCTTCCTTGGTGCCGCCTGTAAGCTGTAAGCCCCCCACCAGGGAGACGATCGCCTGTACCCGAGTCAAATTTTGCCCCGGACGAAAGGATCGATCCGCAAAGCCTGCCATAAACCCCATCTGGGTTGCGGTTTGAATCGCGGCCTTAGCCCAGAAATCGGCAGGGACATCCACAAAGGCGATCGCGGGGGTGGTGCGGGGGCGCTCAAAGGTGCTGGCAACAACGGCGGCATATTGGGCGCGGGTCATGGGGGCATCAGGCCGGAAGGTGCCATCGGGAAACCCGCTCATGGTGCCCCGTTGGACTAAGCCCCGGATCCAGGCTTCGGCCCAATGGTCAGTAATATCCGTCAGGGCTCCCACGTTGGGTGCGGGTATGGGGGTAGGCGGGGTTGGGGGGGCGGCATCGGGTACTGCAATGGCTACCAACTCAACGATGCCATTGATGCGGGCGGGGTTAATTTGGTTACCTGCCGATCGCACTTTGGAAGGTGTGGCGTTGCTGAGATCGGCTTTGCCGTTGTCGCGGAAGATATTTTGGCCCGGATCTGCTGCTTGGCCCAAATCGGGCAGGGCGCGATCGCTCACCACTAAGCCCACTTCGGTGTTCCGTTCTAACTCGTTGCCCCGCAAGACAGGCCCACAACTTTGGGTCAAGACCATGCCCCGTTGGTTGGCGACGATGCGATTGTCTGCAAAGAGAGGAGCCGCTTGATCGGCGATCGCGACCCCCACCGCCGACCCTTCGCACACATTCCGCCGCCACTCTCCTTTGGCTGTTTCCCGCAGACTGAACCCACTCTCCTGATTGCGCCGCGCCACAGTGTCATACACTCCTGGTTTGGCCGTGCCCACCGCCCACACCCCCGATCGCCCACAGTTGATCAGCGTGCAATGGGCAATGATGGCACCGCTTGAGTCAAGCCACACCCCAATGCCCGCCGCCGCCGGGTTAGAAACCGTTACCCCCCGCAATTGGCTGTCTGACTCTAACCTCAGCGTGATGTGCTGCTGGCCCAGGGTTGGGCTTTGGTACGGGCCGCCGCCCAGAATGACGATATCTCGACCTTTGGTGGGTTCGTCGCCGATGAGGGTCACGCCATCAGGAATGATCAGGGGAAAGGTTTCTCCACTGGAGGCTCCATAGGTGCCGGGGGCCAGTTGTAGGCGATCGCCCCGTTGGGCCTGGTGTAGCGCCCGACCAAGCGTTTTGAAGGGAGCCGCGCGAGTGCCGGGGGCTTGATCATTCCCGGTGAGGGGATTGAGAAAAAGTGTAGTTGCGACGCGGGATTGCACCATGATTTGATGGAGGCATTGCCAAGGGATGTTCTGCGGTTGAGACAGCTCGTTTCACCCTAGGATTAGAACACTCCCGTTGGACTGGCTGGGGCTGCCTGGGGTTGAGGTGGGTCTGTCGCGATCGCTGTCCTTTTGTATCACGTCAATGATATTGATTCTGTTGGTTGTCGTTCATAATTTCTTGCTGGGGCTGCTCTGTCTGTGGATGGCGCAGAAAATGTGGCGCTGGCGGCGATCGCTCAGTCGGTTATCCATTCGGCTAGCCGATACCGAACATGTTGTGTATTCTTTGCTCCAACCTGCTCCCCACGGGATTCAGCAAGTGCAACGCCAAACCAGTCAGTGGCGACAACACTATAAACAACTCGGTGTTCAGGCGGCTCAAATGCAGCAAATTTTGCGCTTACTGAGTCTGGTTCAAGTCCTTTGGCCCTATCGATCTTGGTTGGGGCAGTTCCGTCGTTCCAGGGGGCCACTGGTTGACCGGATACCCACGCCGCCGGAGGGACTTACCCCTGGGATCAACGCCAAACCCGGTAGCCTCCGGTAAGGGCCAATTGGGGCTGGGTGGTTGCCGTTGGGGGGGCGATCGCGGTGGAAGGGAGAAATTCGCGTGCCGTCGCTTCCGCCGTTCCGTAGAATTAAGTTTGGTCGTAGTGGGGCCGTAGTTGGCACTGGCCTCATTTATCCGAATAATAGGATTGGAACACGCTACGAGATCCTTACTGGGTTAGCAACCATGCAGTGGATTGATCCTTAAGGCAGAATGGTTGAATCCATACTGCATTCCTTGCGTCGTTCACCGCAAATGACCATTCTTTTTCAAAAAGGATTTCAGGAAAGATGGCAAACAACCGTTCTGGTGTATTTTTGGGAGGGCTGATCCTGGGGGCTGCCGTTGGGGCGATCGCTGGGGTCTTAGCCGCACCTTGTTCTGGTCGCGAGAGCCGCCGCATTTTGAGAAAGTCTGCCGCCGCCTTACCAGAGTTAGCCGAAGATTTATCGAGCAGTATGCAAGTCCAAGCCGATCGCTTATCAGAATCAGCACTCCAGAACTGGGATAGCACCCTGACCCGCTTGAAAGAGGCGATCGCCGCTGGCCTCGAAGCCTCCCAACGGGAAAGTCAATATTTGAGCGAAGCCGAAGCCAATCTGGCGGCCACCAAGCCCATGCCCAAACCACCAAAAAGTGCGCCTCACCAAGTGCGCTAAGGGGCGGTCAGGGTTGCTGGGGGCGATCGGCCCTGCTGGTCGGTATTGCTCGCTGGAAGCGTGAGTTTGTGTCCAGTCCTTTGCGTTTGTTGATTTGTGCCTGCCCTTCTTCACACTGAGTACTAGTGACTAATCCTCTGTTTTGGCTAGTCTTATCGCTGCTGTTCGTCACCGTCAGCCTCACGATTGTGCTGATCGTTGCGATTCCCACGTTCAAAGAACTGAGTCGTGCGGCTCGGAGTGCGGAAAAGCTATTTGAAACCTTACGGCGAGAGTTTCCGCCGACCCTGGAGGCCATTCGCCTGACGGGGCTGGAAATTAGTGACTTAACTGATGAGTTACAGGAAGGAGTGCAAAGTGCTGGCCAGGTGGCAAAACAGGTGGATCAAACCCTCGCCGATGCGCGTCGCCAAGCCCGCAAAGTTCAACACGGTACGCGCAGTTTGGCTGTAGGGTTGCGATCGGCCTGGAAAACGTTGATGCGGCCCCAACCACCTCGGCGATCGGAGCGGTTGCCGGGAGAGCCGGACACCCTGGGGCTGACAGAACTCCCGGCGAGTACCCGCCCGCCTTTGCCCGATGCGCTGGATGAGTTTGAAGCAACGGATGATTACGAGGCGATCGCGGAATATCTGCCCGCCCATAGGCCATTGCCAACCCCGGCTCCCACTCGCTTCATCGCCAAAGCGGGGGAACTGGTCGAAGAACTGGGCCAGCAAGAGGATGGTACGGCCCGTTAAGGCTGAGTCTGGGAGGTGGCGGGTGTATGTGGCCGTAATCGGCTGCGGTGACTTGCTGCGGTGGTTTGTTACGAAAGGACGGTGGCCGTGTGGGATCGCGGTGTTTGCCTCAACTGGGGACGGGCGTTTGTCCCAGTGCGATCGCCTGCGCCGACGGTCTTCTGCTAGCTGCCTTTTGCCAGATGTTGATTTGGGCGATCAACCAGAGAAAAATCTCTGGACTTTTGTTAACTTTTGACTAAAGTTGTGCCTCTGGGGTTTACGGATAGGCTTTCCCAGGGAAATCTTTAAAGCAGGGTCGCCTACCAAGTTCCTTGTTCAAATTGGCTAACCACGTCATCACAACCACTTCGCTTCAAATAAATTTGATTTAGACACCCGTTATGGATTGGTCAAAAAAGCTTCAAGAACCAACGTTTTGGCTAATGGCGATCGCGACGGCGATCGCGGTTTTACATCTCACCCTGGCGAGCCGCATCGAAGAATCAGACATTTTTGCGACCAGTCTGCTCTTTTGGTTTGCTGCCGGTACGCTGATTTGGGATCACCGCCACCAGTTGGATTTTCACAGTGGTCTTTTCCCCAGTCTCGTCGGCGCGATCGTGCTGGCCCTGGGGCTGACGCGACTCACTTTTTCGCCCGATTCCGCATCAATGGCGTGGGGGTTCCCCTTTCTTGCGGCCCTCAGTTTGGGGCTGTTGGCTTCGGGGTTCAAGGGTTTGCGGCAATACTGGAAACCACTCCTGATTTTTGGGGTCTTGGCGGTACAACCCCTTTTAGTATTGACCTTACAGGCGATCGACCTCTCCGAACTTACGGCCAAAGCCGCTTCTTTTAACTTGTCTTACCTGGGGTTTCATCCCCAACGGGAAACGACTTACATCTATCTCCCGGCAAGCCGCACCCAGGTCTATGGTGCTTGTTCCGGGCTGCAAAGCATTTTGCAATTGCTCAGCATTTCGGTGTTGTTCTTACTCATGTTTCCTCTCCGCAATCTCTGGCAACGGGGACTGTGTGTGATTGCGGCAGTATTGATTGCCTTTTTCGTCAATTCATTTCGGGTGGCGCTGATGGCCATTCTGAACAATGCTGGCAATAAGCCTGCTTTTGATTTTTGGCACGAAGGCGATGGTTCACTCATCTTTTCGGCGATCGCCGTTGCGGTGTTTGGTGGCTTTTGTTGGCTGGCCTTCCTCCGTGCTGCTGCGCCCAAACCTGACCCCAAGCTAGAAGATCATGCCTAAATTCAACTGGGCCGCTGCCCGTCTGGGGCTCTTGGCCGTGATTTTTGTGGGAACAACCGCCACCTGGGCCAAACTTTCTGCCACTCCCAAAATGGCGAATTCTGAAGGCACACCGACGGCAAGCAAACCCCTGGCCACGACCGTGCCCCTGCCCAACTGGCAACTTGTGGCAACCCAACCTTTGAAGCTTGACGAATCCCAGGGGGGGCAACGCTATCGCTATCAGCAAAACGGCACCACCCTGGAGATTGATGCGCACCAAATGGTGAGTGATGGAAACGTCAGCCGTTACTTGTTTGTGCATTCCCCCGTGCGGACGGCCAACGCTAACCTAAACGTTAAATTTCAACCCAATATTGGCTATTACGGGCTCGTTTCTGTCGAGAATAAGGCATATTTAAGTGCTTGTATTAATCCTCGTGGGGAGAGCACGGTGACGGAACAGCAATTTACCCAGAATCGATATACCCACGATTTACGCCCTGCGCGAATTTTGCCTTGGCTAATGGGGCAAGAGTCTCTGATTGACTATCGGTGTTTGTGGATATTAATGTCTGTGCCGATCGGCAACCCACCCACGCCCTCTTCAACGGAACGGGCAACCCTAGAAGCCAAAGCTTATCAAGACTTGGAAACGGCTTGGTTTGCGTGGTCGCAATGGTGGCGGTCTCATTTCCCGCCGTCTTAATGCCCACCTCTCACACATGACTATCAATTTTGCGGAAGGAGCCAAATGCTATGGCGATGTCAACGGGTGATACTAATGAAAATTTAACAGTCTATCGGTTGCGCTGGATTGGTTATGGCTTGCTGATTTTGGCGTTAGTCGATGTCATCCAAATTTTGCTCAGTTTCCAACCGACACAGCCAACTTGGGTGCCTGTTGCGATCGGCCAAGTAGTTGAACGGTCTGTGATTCCGTTGCTGGGCTTTGCGTTGGTGTTTTTTGGGGAATACTACGGGCGCAAAAGTCTAGAGAAAATTGGCTTGCGGATTTTGTCCTGGCTTTGCCTGGGGTTGGCGATCGCGTTTTTACTCATGATTCCCCCCATGTTGTTGGGGGCGTTTAACGTGAATGCGCAAACTCAGCAGCAAGTGGGGCAGCAAGTAGAACAACGCCTGACTCAATTGCAACAGTTGGAAGAACAACTGAACAAAAGCAACCCAGAGCAAATTAAAGCCTTGGCAACTCAACTCAGTGGCGCTGGTGTGAGTGTTGATCCCAACAAGCCGGAAGATGTCAAAGCGCAAATTCGGGAGCGGATTAAGACAATTCGGGAAGAACTGAAGAAACAAGCTGACAACCCAGCCAATACTCAAGCGGCGACAAATCTCATCAAAAATGCGGTCAAATGGAGCATTGGGGCATTGGTAACAGCAGTATTGTTCTTTTATCTCTGGCGCACGAGCCGTTGGGGATAATTGTCGCGCGCTGCCTAAACTCTGGTCTACATCTAATCCTTTCTAATCTCTAATCGACCGATCGCTTTGCGAGTACTTTCTAGCCATGTTCTGCCGACCTCGTGCCGTGCGAATGTGGCTTTTAAGTTGGGGGCGAGTGTGTTGTTTGAAAGCTGTTGATAGGTTGAAGCTGCCTAGAATTTAACGCCAATCGACAATCCAGCCTTTCGCTTGCCCGTAATGGCTTGCCCGACCACTAGGCGGCAGCGAGTTGATGGGATAACTCTTCCGGAGTCATGTTGGGGTGCATGACTTGGCCGTCTTTGAACCAGACGATGCGCCTGGTGCAGCGGGCGACTTCGGGTTCGTGGGTGACCATAACAACGGTCATGCCGCTGGCGTTGAGGTCGGCAAAGATTTTCAGAATTTCTTCGGTCGTGTGGGAGTCCAGGGCTCCGGTCGGTTCGTCAGCCAGCAGTAAAACGGGATGACCGACGATCGCCCGTGCAATGGCGACCCGTTGTTGTTGCCCCCCGGAAAGCTGAGTGGGTTTGTTGTTTAGCCGATTGGCCAAACCCACTTGGGTGAGGGCGGCAATGGCGCGATCGCGGCGTTCTCGTTCGGGCACATTGGCATAGACCAGAGGCAGCATTACGTTTTCAACGGCGGTGAGTTGGGGTAAGAGATGAAACTGCTGGAAAACAAAGCCCAGTTTGCGATTGCGGACATGGGCCAGAGCTGAATCGGGCATCGTCGAAACATCCATGCCATCCAGGTAATAGTGGCCTGTAGTGGGGCGATCGAGACAGCCAATAATGTTCATCATGGTGGATTTGCCGGAGCCAGAAGCCCCCATGATGGAGCAAAATTCCCCGGCTTCGATGGTTAGGTTGACTCCGGCCAAGGCCCGCACTTCGGTTTCACCAGAGCCATAGATTTTATAGATATCTTCGAGGCGCACAATGGTTGTCGTCATGGCCGAATTCTTGGGATAGGGTGGGCGAAGGCTGGAGCGGGCAAGGCCTTAGGCACTGCGGAGAGCCACAATGGGGTCGAGTTTGGCGGCCTGCCGCGCGGGCACAACCCCAAAGAAGAGGCCAATGCCCCCGGAAACTCCGGTGGCGATCGCGATCGCGATGGGCGAAATCCCCGCTTGCAACGGCGAGAAGGCCCCCACGAGCATAATGCCACCAACTCCGATGCCCGTGCCAATCAGCCCCCCGGCAGCCGCCAAAATTACGGCTTCGATGATGAACTGCACCAAAATATCTTGTTGCGAGGCCCCGATCGCTTTCCGCAAGCCAATTTCTTGGGTTCGCTCGGTGACGGAAACCAGCATGATGTTCATAATCCCAATGCCACCCACAACCAGGGAAATGGCCGCGATCGCCGCCAACATAATAGTTAACCCGCCCGTAATGGTGCCGACAATTTGCAAAATGTCTTTCTGGGTTTGAACAGTGAAGTCGTCGGTTGTTGTAATTTGGTGGCGCTGCCGCAGTAAGTTGGTAATTTGAAATTCGGCAGCGGGAATGCTGGCTTCGTTTTTAGCCGAGATGGAAATAAAGGTGAGATCCAGGCCATAGGGAGAGGTGCGGCCCGTGAGGCGATTGGCGTGGGTCGTGATGGGGACATAGGCGGCATCGTCCTGATTGTTGCCCAAAAAGGCCCCTTTGGACTGCAAAACCCCAATGACCCGAAAGGTAATCCCCTTAATCCGAATTTCTTCACCGATGGGATCGCGATTGCCAAAAAAGCGACTGGCCACTTCCGACCCCAGGGCCACCACCTGAGTATTCCGCTCCACATCTTGTTCGGAGATAAAGCGGCCTTTGGCCATGTCAAAACTCCGCACTGATAAAAATTGGGGCGTTGTCCCAACAATCAGGGAACTGGTGTTCAGATTGCGGTAAACCACGGGCAATTGACTTTGCCGTTGGGCGGCAACTTCGTCAATCGAGGGGACTTGGGTGGCGATCGCCGCTGCATCTTCCAAGACCAGGGTGCGAGGCAGGTCAAAGGAGCGGTTGCGGGCTTCCCGGGTTCCCGGCGTGACAAACAACACATTTGGCCCCAAAGATTCAAACTGCTCTGAGGCAAGCTTTTGGGCACCCTGCCCAATCCCAATCATGGCAATCACCGAGGCATTGCCAATGATGATACCGAGCATGGTTAACGTACTGCGGAGCTTATTGGCAGTCAGGGTTTTCACCGCCATCTTGCCGCTTTCCATCAGATCCATACCTACTGCTTCTCCATCCCTTTGAAAATGTCCTGGAGTTTTTGGCCTTCTGGCAGTTCCACAAATACCGGTTCACCCTGCTTGATGCCTTCGGTAATCTCGGTTTCGTTGCCAATGTTGGGGCCGATCGTCACGGGCTGAAATTTGGGTTTGTTGTTTTCGTCGGGCACCAAAACTCCGGTTTGACCTTTGTTGGTGACGATCGCCACCGTTGGCACCATCAGAGCCTGATCTCGGCTTTGCCCTAAAAAGGCAAGATCGGTGGTCATACCAGAGCGCAGGGTGTCTTTGCCTGCGGTAATGCGAATCCGAACTTCGAAGGTGATCACCCCGCGTTGGGTGGGGTCTTCTTTGGCTTCTGGCGATACCAGGCGCACTACTCCCTTAAACACCTGTTTGGGGAAAGCATCGGCCTGAATTTCGACCTGTTGCCCTGGCCGGATCTGGTCAATATCGACTTCTGGCAATTTGGCCAAAATCTCTAAATCGTTTGCCAGAGTCACAATCGACGTGGCGGAAGAGGTGCTGGAGGCAAAACTGGTGGGGGTGACAAAATCGCCTTCGGTGGCGTTGCGCTGGGTGATGATCCCGGCAAAGGGAGCGCGAATGGCGGTGTCGTCGAGTTGGGTATCTACGGCTTGCAAATTGGCTCTAACGCCTTCCACCTGGGCTGCCGCTTGTTGAATTTCTTGGGTACGGGGGCCATTTTGTTGCTGATTCAGTTGTTGCAGGGCGTTGTTTAACCGGGCTTGGGCTTGGGCAACGTTGGCCTGGGCGCTCCGTTGCTCGTTTAGGACTTCATCCAGGCGATCGCGGCTGATGGCTCCTTCACTAGCGAGGGACTGGTTGCGATCGGTGCGTTGCATTGCTAGATCTAACCGGGTCTGGGCCGCGGCGACCTCAGCTCTGGATTGGTTAACTGTGGCCTGGGCTTGGGCAATCACTTCGGAACGAGTGCCCGATTGCAGGAGGGATAAATTTGCCTCGGCTCTGGCTAATTCGGCTAACACTTGTTGCCGTTGGGCTTCGAGTTCGCGGCGATCCATCTCGGCAATAAGCTGCCCTTGGGTGACGCGATCGCCCTGTTCCACATATAACTTGGCCAGCCGTCCGGCGGTTTTGGGGTTCAGGTTCAGCCGTTTGACAGGAACCACTTCCCCATTGGCAGTGATGCGCACAGTCACATTCTTTTGCTGGACGGGCACTGTTAAGGTACTGATATTTTGTTTAGGGGCAGCGTTGCGTAAGGCCACAAACCCTGCCACCGGTACGCCAACGACACTAGCTGCCAAGAGGCCGACCAGCCAGGGGTTGACTTTTTTTGTTACTCGATTAATGAGCGGGACTTGCATAGGTCTTTGGGGGGTGGAGAAAAGTCACACAACGGGCGATCGCATTACACAGATAAACCACGGGTCTGGTCATTCATCGCGCACTACCAGCAACCCATCAGGGGCCACCCGTTGAATGCCGGGGTGGGGTTAGGACGGAATGGGCGTGGCGTGGCGCGTTTCCCACTGTTCGATCAAGCGGGGTAACTCGGCCTCAAAGAAGGCATGGATGTCATGCATTTCCTGGAGGCGATCGCACAGTTGGGGTTGATCAGACCCCATGAGGGCTAAACCCCGCGTGGCCACTTCACGAAAGGCCGTGATTTGGGCCAGCCGCCGACTGGTGAGTTCAGTCCAGGCGTTGGGTTTGATCCGGAAGTAGTCCCGTCGCTCACCGGGCAAACTGATGCGTTCAATCAAACCAATTTGCTCCAACAGGCGCGTCATGGTGCTGATTGAGCCTTTGCTAGCCTGCAAAATTTCGGCTAACTCAGTCGGCGATTGGTGGGGCGGATCGGAAATTAACAGCCAACCCAGCACTCGCCCAGCCATGCGCGGAAACCCAACGGTTTCAAATAGCAACCCGACATCTTCAATGAAGTGCTTTTGTGCGATCGCTGCGGTTGGGCTGTGCAATCGGCCATTGTCGCTCACGTTATGCTCCCCGATGACTACAACTACTCAAAGCTGGGATACCTAAAATTTTAACAGAACTTAGTTCTTTCAGTTTAGTTTGTACTGAACAATTAGAACTTAACGAACTGGCAACGTGCCGGAATGCGAGTAATTGTGGGGTTGCCTTGGGGGAGCGGGTGGGGCGCTTCCCTGGATCAAAGGCTTGCGACTTGACGATTAGAAGTGTTAAGAATGAGGTTCTGCCCTAGGACGGATTCAGGTCTGGCGCTGTTGCGTTGACCTGGATCTGCCTAATCCTGCAATAGGATTTATGAAGATCCCACGCGCCGAGGCGCAGAAATCTGTCAAAATCCTGCATGTGTAACATTTACACAAACTTTTCTGATTCGTTCCCACTCTCCTTGCATTCAGTACAATGAACGTCACTGATGCATTTACGCACCGAGCCTCTAAGCGCCTATGAGTTCTCCGTCCGATTTGTCCCCCAAACCCGAAAAACCCGCTGCTGAGCAAGCCCCCTCTCCTGCACCCGCTTCAGAACCGAAGCCTGCGGATGTCGCTGACGAGGCTGTTTCGCCAATCTTGCGTAAACCTCCGGCTCGGCCTGTGCGGCCCCAACCCCCGGCAGAGCTGGCAGCGAAACCGCCGATGGCCACAAAGTCGGCGGCCAGTAAGCCAGAAGCCGCAAAGCCAGAAATCGTTTCAGTTGTTCCGGCTGCGGCTACGGTGCCCACTCCGGCCCCAATGGATGTGTCTTTATTCCGGCAGCAACCCATTCCACCACCGAGTGAGCCAAAGCAGTATCGGGCGATCGGGATGGTCAAGGGGATTTATACTCCCGCTGGCGAAGAATTCACGATTGGCGAGTTGCAAACGGCTGATGGCACAACGTTGAAGGCGGTGCTGTTAGGACGAGTCATGAGCCTGGTCAAGAATCATATTGATCTGGAAAAGCAGCATTTGTGGATTGTGTATCCACGGACTCGTGATGAAGAGAAGGAATTACATATTCAGATTGTGGGGATTTGGGAGCCCGAAACCCTGAAGAAGGAAGACGAGGCAGAAGAGGAGACGCCCCTCACTGCTGAAGCTGAGCCAACCCCTGGGGCAGAAGCTGATGCTGCGGGAGAAGCTGGCGATCGCGGGGCTACCCCAGAGGCCACAACGGCGGAAGCTGCAACCGAGGTCGACGTGGACGCGGCAGCGGAGTCAACTGTGGCGGTGTCCGCTCCTCCGGCTGAGCCTGATGCTGCTAGTGATTTAACCTTTGCGGATCCACGCTTGGTCGATGGTTATTTCTCGATTCGGGGTGAGGTTGTTTTCTATGCAGAGGACGATCACCATATTGTGGTGAAAATTCAGCAAACTCCGCGCAAGAATACTCAAAAAGCGAAGGCATTCAAAATTAGCGTCCGGGGGCAACTCTCTTCTCCAAGAAGCGTGGGGTATTTCTGGGAGTTACATACCCTGCGGCAAGATAACACTCTGGCTGTGACCGAGAGTGTTTGCATTGGCTTGGCCCCACCGAAAAAACGCTCGAAGGATGATCCTCGCGATCGCCGTCGGCCACCGTTTGGGCGAGGCAAAGGCCCAGGTCGCCCTCAACGGGCTGGAGGCCCCCGCCCCAATTGGGAAGCTGGCAGTGGCGGTAGCGCTAGCGGCGGTAGTAGCGGCAGTCCCAAACCAGTGAAACGCACGGAACAACAACCGAGCGAAAGTTAGGCGGCTATTGCTTAGGCGGCCATTCCTGAATCGGCGGCAAGCTTGATTAGACACGGATCGCAAGAACGATAGATCGCAAGAAGGAGAGTTGCAGCCCCAGGCGGACTCTCCTTTCGCCTATTGCAGTTGCAATGGGTAGTGAAAAATGGGATAGACGGGGGGGCAACCTGGATAGGGCAGGCCATACAGGGCGATCGCGGCTTAGGCGGTGAACCGTGCCAGCCAACTGAAGCCGGGGGCCAAGAGTAAGGCCGGGAGAAAAGACGCAACCCGAATTTTACCCAGGTTCAATAAATTGATGCCAATTCCGATGATCATCAAACCGCCCACGCCTGTAATGAGCAAGATGGTGGGGCTGGTTGCTGGGTCAGGGATATATTGAGCCAGGGTTCCGGCAAGTAAGGAGAGCGTGCCCTGGTAGAGCAGGATGACCAGGGTGGAAAAGCCTACACCAACCCCAAAACTGCTGGTGAGTGCGATCGCCGTTAGTCCATCCATTGCTGCTTTTAACAACAACAGCCGACTATCGCCGGTCAAGCCATTATTCAAACACCCCAACAACGTCATTGGCCCCACACAAAACAACAAACTGGCGGCGACAAACCCTTCCGTGAAGCCCGTGCCACCTTTGAACCGTTGCCGGAGGCGATCGCCCACTCCCGTTATCCCCGCTTCAATTTGCCTCCACTCACCAAGCAACCCCCCCAGCACCAGTGTCACCAAACCCAACACCACCCCATCCACAATCCCCACTTGTGCCTGGGTTAAGCGTCCTGCCATCGTTACCCCTAAAAAGAGCGTCAGCAACCCGACTCCCTGAGTAATAATCCCAACCATTGCCCCCGGCAAGCGCCCCCGCAATAACAAGCCCAAGGTCGTGCCACCGAGCACGGTTGCCACATTCACCCATGTGCCGCTGGTGCGAACCCAAAACTCAAAACCCATTGTGCGTTTGCCTTGTGTTGTTTCTGACTGTATGCGTAGCCTGTGAGGGGCGCGATCGCGGTAACGGCTCCTGGTTAAATTGCCGGGGGTGGCTGGCCATTAGTAGTACCCCAAAAATGCCGCTGCTGGCCACTGATCCATCAGCTTAATACATTGTGGGGAGATCGATTGCGGGGCGGCGCGATTAGGCGAGGGGCGTTTTACCAGGGCGATCGCCCTGGTTGGGTGTCGATCCCGGAGGTCTCATTCTGGCTTCACCAATTGCGCCAAGGTTGATTGGTGACGGCTTAGGGCTGAATTAGTGATGCTGGAGTCGATAAAAACTGAATGAAAACCTGACTTGGATTAGTAGGAGAAATCAAACTGGAACTAAGGATTAACACTAGGGGGCATGAATCCAGAATATTAAGCTAAAGGGAGAAAATAGTGATTGAGAACTGAGTGGAGAGTAATCCAATCATGGTAACTCAATCGTGATGGCGACTAGAGCCAGCGGGCTACCGGGTTCGGATGGTTGACAGGGCCGTGGATTGGGGTTCGCCCTGCCTTGGGTGAGTTCATCGTTTGAAGTTGCTTCCGATAGGATATGAGGGAACCAATTCTGCGGCTGATTGACTTGTCATGGGCTCTTTTATTCGATCGAAGCAATTAGGGCAATATGTTTGCGTGTTTTTCCTCACTATAGCCATGAGTTTTGGCGGTGGGTTGCTGGCGGCGATCGCCCAAACGCCAGACGTTTCTGCCAGTCCCCCACCTGACAAAGCCGTTGTCGCCATTGATGGTACTTCCTTATTTCGGGTGAATGCCTCTGGGGACTATAGCGCCAAAGAGCGGGCGGAGCTGATTAATTTGCAGCTCAAGAATGCGGTGGCTACGCCAATGGAGATTAACGTCAAAGTGGAGGAGCGCAACCAATTACCAACGCTATTGTTGAACGATCGCTATTTGTTAACCGTGACGGCCAAAGATACAGATCCGGGGTTGACGCCAAACGAGCAAGCTGCCATTTGGGAGCAACAATTGGAGGCCAAAATTCAGGCGGCTCAGGCCGAGCGCCAACCGGAATATCTCAAATGGGCGGCGTTGCAAACGGGTCTGGTGCTGTTGGGGGTGGGCTTGGTGCATTGGTTCCTGGGGTGGTTGCGCCAGCGGGGATTGCATCGTCTACGGCAAAGCCTGAATGAGGCCGCCGCGTTCGATGCGGCAGAACCGACACCCATGAATGCCTCGGCGCGTTATTTAGCCCGCTTTCTCAAACTGTTGCTGACGCTGGTGCGCGTTGGGTTGTGGTGTGCGGCAGTGTTGTATGTCACTAATTTGTTTCCGCTGACGCGCTTGTGGAGTTATCAGGTGAAGAGCGCGATCGCCGCGACGTTTACTTCTCCCATCTTGCCGCTGGGGCCAAACTCTTACTCCTTAGTCGATTTGTTGTTACTGGCTGTGTTTCTGGTGGGTGTGGTGATTGCCGCTGGCGTTGTGACCGATGTGTTGCGATCGCGGCTGTTAACTCTGGCGGGCATCAGTCGGGGTGTGCAAGAAGTCATCGCCATCCTCATCAAATACAGTTTCATCACCATTGGCGTGTTGGTCATGCTGCAAATTTGGGGACTTGACCTCAGTTCCTTAACCATTTTGGCCAGTGCGTTGGGGGTGGGGGTGGGTTTTGGGTTGCAGGATATTGCCAAAAACTTTGGGAGTGGCCTGGTCTTGGTGTTTGAGCGTCCGATCCAGGTTGGGGATTTTATTCAAATTGGCTCGTCAATGGGCACGGTCGAAAAAATTGGAGCTCGCAGCACCCAGATCCGGACACTGGATCATGTGACGATCATTGTGCCTAACTCACGGTTTTTGGGAGAAGAAGTGATCAATTGGAGTCATGGCAACCCCATCTCGCGGCTGCACATTCCGGTGGGTGTGGCGTATAGTGCCGACCCCACAGTGGTGAGAACTGTCCTGCGGGACGCGGCCCAAACTCATCCTGATGTGTTGCAAGAGCCGCCGCCCCAAGTGTTATTCAAAGGTTTCGGTGACAGTGCGTTGAATTTTGATCTCCTCGTTTGGACGATGCTACCCCATCGCCAATTTGTGTTGCAGAGTGATCTTTACTTCAAAATTTTTGAATGTTTACAGGCCCAGTCGATTGGAATTCCCTTTCCCCAGCGGGATCTCCATGTGCGATCGGGTACGTTGGCTCTTTCTCCCGCTGCCGAAGCTGTGCTGGCTCACTTGGCGAATAGCAATCCTGCCGAGCCACCCCAAGTCTGAAAAGCCGGAGGCGATCGCCGTCACCGTGCCCTAGCTAGAGGCGGAGGATTTTCTTCCTGAGATCGGTTATCCTCTTCAAAGTGGCGTATCCGGCAGTCGCCAGGATTGGCAATGGTTGCAATGGTCTGTTGCTGGGAATAGCCTGCGATCGCCGCTCGGCGGTTTGCTTGCCCCTTGGGTGTGTTTCTACTGGCTTTTGGCCACGCTGGTTTATCGTCTGTTTTGTTGTTGTTATCTCACCCGCCAATCAGTTCAGGAATGACTTCAAAATCCGTTTCAGAAAGTATTCAACCCTCCACTGCTGAACAGCAGAAGCAACAACTTGAAGCTGCCCGAATGCATGAGGTGCAAGTTCTCATTGATGTTCTGTTTCGGCGGGAAGCAGAGGTTTTGAAGTTGGTGATCAACCATCTGTACGATGTTGGTTCGACCAATTTAATCGACCAAAGAGTGACTTCGCGGCAGTTGCGGGGGATTGTTAAATATATCGCCAAGTTATCCAAGCCAGCTTTTCGGTGTGTTGCGTTGTATTGGGTGCAAAAAAACTGTCCGCGCTTAGTGACCAATTGGTTGCGGTATAAGGTCGCGTTCAAAACCTATGTGCCGCCTGCCCCGACGATTGTGGAAACGGTGGATCAGGCTCAGGAAACGGTGGAGAAAGTGCTGGGTGATGATAGTACCCTAACTGAAGATGCCGCCCCAACTTCGGCGTTGGTGACTTCGGCAACTCGGTCGTTGCCCCCTTCCACCTTGCTCAAGTTAAACGCCCAGCACGATGAGATTCAAACTCTGCGGTTTCAGGTGCGGGTGTTCGCTGGGATGGCGCTAGCGGCGATCGCGATTTTGGGGGGCACCATTACTTATCTCAGCTACCGTTTGGAGGTGACTCCAATCCAGCTTTTGCATCCGGCCAAAACGACAGCAGTGAAGGATGCCGCACCGCCCAATTGCGAAATGCAGCCCGCCCCGAGTCCGGCCATTAGCCCGGTAACGAGTCAATCGGCAACGCTGATGAAGCCCTGATTCCCGGCAGTTAAACCCCACCCCCAGGCGAACCACAATGGGTTTCGGGGCTATCTTTGGGGGCTAGGCCCTGAACCGTTGCACTGGCGATCGCACCGCTGGGCTAAGGTTCATCATCAAACTTCATCTTTATGACAATTTAAGGGTTTGCTCAGGTCTCTGGCCATAGGCTGTTTGCGTGATTGGGACGTTGGTTTAGTATCGCGGATCACGGTCTGAATCAGCGAGGCCGAGCATAATTCTCGCAATTTGTTGCGTCGGGAGGATGGAGTGGAAGCAGCGATCGCCGATGGCCCCAAAATCTATCTCTGTGGAGGGGGCAAAATCGCTCTGAGGCAGAGGGCATGGGGATGACGGCGTTCAGCTTGGTGGAAAAGCTATGCCCAATGGCTAAAACGCGACGGTTGACAAGTCTGTTAATATTAAAAAAAGTAAACGCAAAACTGGCTCATCCAGAGGCTTGGGCACTCTGGGTGAATTAATCGCTAAGTCCCATTTCATAGTGCGAGGCTACGTTAGTGACTTCATTGCTACTCTCTCAAAAGACAGAAGAAAATCTGATCGCTCATTTTTTCCAACTTTCGGAAGGGCGTTGGCGATCGGAACGGCGCTACTATACCTTGCCCGATGGCGCAACTAAAGAAGTGGTCAGTGTGCTGACTGTGCGCTTTTTGGAGCAGGGCAGCCCGGAGTTGATTCATTTAGCCCAGTTGCATGGTTTGGCAGAGGAAACTCGGTTGACCTGCGGTGCAGAAGTCACCTGGGATAGCCAAGATGCAGACAGTGGCAAGGGGCAATCCAAAGGGGAAACGCTGTTTGGGGCGCTGGGCTCAGTTTTGTATCGCGATCGCGGTTTTGCAACTGAAAAGCCTGTTACCGCTGAGTATACGTTTACCAATCCCCAAACCTTGTGCCTCCGCACGGAGTATAAAGGTTCGGTGTTTGAGGAAGAGCTGAAACTGGTTGGGCAGTTGTACCGCACTCGGCAATCGATTATTTCGCGGGCCGGGGAACAGGTGATGATTGGTCAATACCTGGAAAAGCGCCTGTCCTAGGGCGATCGCTAGGTTCCCTGGATTGATCCACCGCCCGCCGCTGCAATTGGGGTTGGGGTTGTGGTTGGCCTGGAAGGAGCCAAACGAAACGCATAGGTACAATTTTGCATTTAATGTTGATTGGGGGGCATTCCGTTGAGTGGGTGTCCCTTTTTGGTGTTTAGTGGCAGAGGTGGCAGCGATCGCGATGAAGTTTTTGGGCATTGATTTTGGCTGGAGTTCGGGAGAGAGTGGGCTGTGTTGTCTGGAGTGGGTGGGCGATCGCTTGGAATTGCGGGATTTGCAACGATGTGGGGCGATCGAGGCGATTCTTGCCTGGGTCGATCAATGGGTGCCGCCCAATGCTCCCGGCCTCATTGCGGTGGATGCGCCCACGTTGATTCCAAACCCAACGGGAATGCGCCTGCCCGATCGCCTTGCCCACAAGTATTTTGGGAAATATCACGCGGGGTGTTATCCGGCTAATTTGGGGTCGGCGTTTGCCACGCGCACGGTGGCCTTTGGGTTGAGTTTGGAGGCTCGCGGTTTTCAGCACGCACCCACAATCCAGGCTCGCGAACTGGGGCGGTTTCAAATCGAAGCGTTTCCCCATCCGGCGATCGTGCATTTGTTTAAGTTGCCGCAAATCTTGAAATACAAAAAGGGCTTGTTGGCGCAACGGCAGGCGGAATTGGCTCGGTTGCGTGGTTATATTTTGGATGATTTGCCTGGGTTGCAGCCTCCGCTGGATGTGGCCCAAAGCTCGATTGAGTTGCCTCCGATTCCGGCAACGGGCAAAGCCCTCAAAGCGGTTGAAGATCAGCTCGACAGTGTGATTTGTGCTTACATTGCAGCGCACTGGTGGTATTGGGGAGCTGCGCGGAATATGGTGTTGGGCGATCGCGCTGAGGGTTACATCGTTGTGCCAATGCCTTTTAGCGAACCGTCTGTGCTTCCTGGCTAAAAGGGTGGGGGATTTTGCCCCAAACAGTTGCAATCAAACAGTTGCAATCAAACATTTGCAATCAAATGTGCCAATCTGATTCAGGTTGTGTATAGTCCTATCGGAGACTGCCACATTTACCACGCTGCCAACAACACGGGCGATCGCCGGGAGGGTTCCGTTGCCAGAGACCGTAACTGGGGTGATGCCACCCCTCGAATTTATTCCACCAAACTTTGATTCCAAGTCGCTGTGGCTGGTGCAACGGCTGTTTCCGCTGTTGATGCAGCAGCGCACGGCCATTCGTCAGTTGGAGGCGAACAATGTAGAAACGTTGGTGGACTTATATCGCCAATTTCAGTCTGGCAAAATTCGCCTGCTGATGGCGTTTCGGCATCCAAGTGCAGATGATCCATTTGCTCTGTGCCAACTGTTGTGGCAACTGGTACCCCAAACGGCGCGGCAATTGGGGCAACCTTTGGCCCAACCAACCCATGCCCATTTTATTTACGATCGCGGCATTCCGCTCTGGGCGGGCAGGTGGATTAGCTGGGTTTATCCTCGGTTGGGGGGCACGCCAATTCATCGGGGCAAGTTGGATTTAGTGGGGTTGCGATCGGCGCGGGATTTGTTTGCCAACGGGCAATTTCCGATGATGGCTGCTCCCGAAGGGGCAACAAATGGACATAGTGAAGTCATTAGCCCGCTGGAACCGGGGATTAGTCAACTCAGTTTTTGGTGCGTTGAGGATTTAGTCAAAGCGAAGCGCCCGGAACAGGTGATTGTGTTGCCGATTGGGGTGCAGTACCAATACCTCGATCCGCCGTGGGCCGAGATTCGCAAAATTTTGACCCAGTTGGAAGCAGATGCGGGTTTGACGCTAGAGGTGGCTGAGTGGGCGAACGATCCTCGTGAAGCCATGCTGTACAAGCGGCTATATCGCTTGGGGGAATATTTGCTTTCGGTGATGGAAACCTATTACACGCGCTTTTTTTACAAGACTTTGCCGCCGGTCACGGTGCCCCCCGCGATCGCGACTCAAGATGCGTCGGTGATTACCAGTGAAGTGTTTGCTGCACGGCTCAACACCTTGTTGGATGCGGCGCTACAAGTGGCGGAAGAGTTTTTTGGGCTGACGGCTAAGGGCAGTGTGATCGATCGCTGTCGGCGGTTGGAGCAAGCAGCCTGGAATTATATCTATCGGGATGATTTGAACCTGGAAACGATTTCGCCCTTGGAGCGAGGATTGGCCAATCGCATTGCGGAAGAAGCGGACCTGCGGGTTTGGCACATGCGGCTGGTGGAAAGCTTTGTGGCGGTGACGGGCAAGTATGTGCAGGAAAAAGCCTCAGCGGAACGGTTTGCCGAAACGACTTTGCTGATTTGGGATATGCTGTGCCGGATTAAGGGGGGCAACCCATTTAATCGGCCCAGGCTTGGCCCCCAACGGTGTGTGGTTACGGTTGGTGAGCCGATTTCAGTAAGCGATCGCTGGGCAACCTATAGCGGCGGGCGCAAAAATGCGAAGCAAGCGGTGGAAACTTTAACTCAAGATCTACAGATTGCTTTGGAGCAAATGATTATTACAGATTGAGGCGACCGAATTGCCGCAACGAAGGGGGCGATCGCACTGTCTGGACTAGCCAACAACTGGGGCCTTAGGACTGGGCTTCGCCGCTGCTATACTTGCCCCGCTGGGTAAAATCTTCGGGCCGGAGGTTGGAGAGAAAATCGCGAAATTCTTGTCGTTCGGCTTCGTCCGCATCCCGGTCAACGGGAATTGAGGCATCGGCAATCACTTCCTCCACAACCCAAATTGGGCTATTTGTCCGGAGGGCGATCGCGATCGCGTCGCTGGGCCGTGCATCAATCTCTTTTTTTGTGTCCCCCTGAACAATGGTTAAGGACGCATAAAAGGTATTGTCTTGCAAGGAATGGATGACAACTCGTTCCAGGGTCATATCCCAAGCTTCTAGCAAATTCGCCAGGAGATCGTGGGTGAGTGGGCGGGGTGGGGCCTGGTTTTCGATCGCGTTAATGATCGCCTTTGCTTGGTCGTTGCCAATGTAAATCGGTAGTGCCCGTCGCTCGCTATAGTCCCTCAGGAGGACGATCGGACTGCGTGTGACAGCATCCAATGCAATTCCAGCGACTTTCATCTCAATCATTGTCTTTGCCTCTAGAACACCTGAGAATTGAGGAACCTCAACCGCAGCTAAAATTTTCTTTGAACCAAGAACAGCACAGCATGAACGCAGGTATGCCCACCGAAACCAACCCGTTAATTCATCCCGTCGCCGGGTAGGACGACCTCTAACCCCTGCACCCCCTTCCTTTGGCGGGGGGGGTAAGCCCCTCCCTGGGGGAGCCTTGGGCCAAGCTAAATGATGGTTGCGACACTCGACAAACTACTATGACATTCAGTATGCCTTCATTTCTGCTTCAAGCCTAGATCATCCGAACGGAAATTTGGCAATCTCAATAAACTTCTAAAATTTAAAGTAGATTTAAAGCAAACCATTACCTTAAATCGCCGCACCACACATTCTATAAAACCCGTCAATCAGTAGGATTACTCAATGTTTACAGGCTTAGTTCAGGGGACTGGTCGCCTCCAAACCTTGGCCCCCGATAAAGTGCAGATTACCTGTGCCCCTCGCCTTGCAGGGCTGATGCTGGCTGATTTGGCCTTGGGGGATAGTGTGGCGGTGGATGGGGTGTGTTTGACGGTGGAGTCGATCTTGCCCCAGGGGTTTATTGCAGTAGTTTCCCCGGAAACCCGCGATCGCTCAACATTGGGCACTGCTGAAAATCGCCTGGTCAACCTGGAAACATCGTTGCGAGTGGGGAGTAAGGTGGGGGGCCATTTCGTGACTGGGCATGTGGATGGGATGGGTCACTTGGCCTCAGCGGTACAAACCTCCACGTCGTGGGAGTTGGCCTTTACTGCCCCGGCAGCGGTGGCCCGCTATATTTTGGTCAAGGGCAGTGTGGCGGTGAATGGCATCAGTCTTACCGTGGCCCATTGCAATCAGGATGGATCTTACTTTACCGTGGCGGTCATTCCCCATACCTACGCTGAGACGAATCTGCATCAACTGCAACCGGGCAATCCGGTGAACCTGGAAGGGGATCTGCTGGGTAAGTATGTGGAAAAGTTTTTACGCTTAGGCCCCGTTGACTCTATTCATTCCCCAGACCTGGCGATCGCGGATCTGACTCCGGCGTTCCTCGCTGAGCATGGGTATGGGTAGTCGATCGGGGCGCTGGTTAACTGGGCGATCGCAAGGGCAAGGGGCGATCGCTCAGTCGTTTAGTGTAGGCGAGTGCGCCTACTGCACCGCAGCTTCTCGGGCTGCCGCCGCTTCATCGGGGTGAATTCCCAACCGGGTCAGGTTAATCCGGCCACGGCTGTCAATTTCCCGCACTTTGACAATGACCTCATCGCCGATGGAGAGTTCATCCTCGACTTTGCCAACGCGGTAATCGGCAATTTGCGAGATGTGAATCATCCCTTCTTTGCCGGGGAGAAACTCGACAAATGCGCCGATGGGAATGATACGGGTGACTTTCCCGGCATAGACATCTCCGGCGTTGAGCTTCCGGGTCATGCCCTGAATGATGCCTTTGGCTCGCTTGGCTTTTTCGCCATCAATGGCCGAAATAGTGACGGTACCGTCATCTTCGATGTCGATCTTGGCTCCGGTTTCTTCGGTAATGCCTTTGATCGTTTTCCCGCCGGGGCCAATAATCATCCCGATTAACTCAGGATCGATCTTGACGGTCATCAGGCGAGGCGCATAGTTGGACAGATCGGAGCGGGGGCGATCGATCGCTTCCAGCATCTTGCTCAAAATGTGCAAGCGGGCCGGCTTAGCCTGGTTAATGGCATTGGCGATCGCCTCCATTGGCAACCCGGTAATTTTCATATCGAGTTGGAGGGCGGTGATCCCAGAGTCGGTGCCTGCAACTTTAAAGTCCATGTCGCCTAAAAAGTCTTCGATGCCCTGAATGTCAGTTAGAATGCGAAGTTCATCGCCTTCTTTAATCAGGCCCATCGCCGCGCCGCTGACGGGTTTTGTGATGGGTACACCTGCATCCATCAGGGCCAGAGTTGACCCCGAGACTGACCCCATTGAGGTGGAACCGTTGGATGAGAGGACTTCTGACACTACCCGAATGACATAAGGAAACTCTTCTTTCGGTGGCAACACGGGCACCAGGGCACGTTCGGCTAAGGCTCCGTGGCCAATTTCCCGGCGACCGGGCGATCGCATTGGCTTCGTTTCGCCCACAGAGTAGGGCGGCATGTTGTAGTGGTGCAGATAGCGTTTCTGCTCATCGGGATGGAGATCATCCAGTTCTTGCGCATCGCCGGGGGTGCCCAAGGTGACTACAGACATAACCTGGGTGAGGCCCCGGTTAAACAAGCCACTGCCATGTACGCGGGAGGGCAAAACCCCAACTCGGCAAGAAATAGGCCGCACTTCATCCAGTTTGCGCCCATCGACCCGCACCCCATCTTCGACGATTTGGCGGCGCATGAGCTTTTTGGTGACATCTTTGAACACGTTGCCCAGGGCTTTCTCATTTTCAGAGGCGGCCACCTTGACGGGATCGTCTTCAGCCAAGTCAGCGATCGCGGCGGCGACGGCATCTTTCACTTCATCTAAGGCCGCATCACGGACGTTTTTGTCTCTTTCAAAGCGCCCCAGAATTTCTCTGACGGGGGCTGTGACGCGATCGCGGATGAAGTTTTCCAGGGTGGCATCGACTTCTGGTGTATCCACTTTAACGATGTCAATCCCCAGTTCTTTGATCAAGTCGAGTTGAGCTTGAATCAAATCACGGACGGCTTCGTAACCAAAGTCGATCGCCTCGATCATGTCTTGTTCGGGCAACTGGTTCGCGCCAGCTTCCACCATGATCACGCCATCGGGCGACCCGGCAACCACCAGATCCAAATCCCCATCTTCAATTTCTTTGTAGGTGGGATTAATGATGAAATCGTCGCCCACTAACCCGACGCGCACGGCTGCCATTGGCCCATTGAACGGGATTTGCGCCAGCAGCACGGCGATCGAGGCCCCGGTTACTGCCAATACATCCGGCGGCACGCGCTCATCCATCGAAAGGGTGGTGGCGACAACTTGAATGTCATCCCGCAACCAACCAGGAAATAGCGGTCGTAAGGGGCGATCGATCAAACGACTGGTCAAGGTTGCCTTTTCGGGGGGCCGGCCTTCCCGCCGCAAAAATCCGCCCGGAATGCGGCCTGCGGCATACATCCGCTCTTCGTAGTCCACTAACAACGGCAAAAAATCAATCCCTTCCCGTGCAGTGGCGCGTGTTGCGGCGACCAAAACAGCCGTTTCTTCGGACTGTATGAGAACGGCACCACCTGCTTGAGGGGCTAATAACCCGACCTTGAGTCTAATATCCCGACCATCAAAAGATATTGACTTTTCGATTTCTTCCATTTACGCTGATACCCTTTTTCTTTTTCTCTTTTCATTCTCTGTCGCAATCGTAACACTGATACAAAAAGTCGCGTTTTTTATGCCGCCTTTTGTAACAACAAAAGCGATTATGTCAAGCACTCGGTTGGCTTCGTTAATGACTTTTGTGGAACGTGTTAACCCGATGAAACCCTTTGCAGGTAAGGGTTTGGCGATCGCGAATGCCCGTGTGTAGGGAACGACGAATTATTTGACAGGGGTTGTTTGGGTGGGTCTGGGGGCGAAGGCCAAAAACGGCGGAACCGCTGGGCGCGATCGCCCCTGGGTGATGAACCCGTTGCCGCCGGGGCGGTATTGCCGTTAGGCGAGGTTCATTTCTTGCAGGACTTGGCGCAGGCGAGCAGCTTCGGGGGAACCTTGTTGTTCGTAAAGGGCGATCGCGCGGCGGAATGCCTCCAAACTGGGCAAGATTTGGCCCCCTTTCATGAGGCTTGCCCCCAAGCCCTGATGGGCTTCCGCATAGGTCGGTTCGAGGGCGATCGCTTGCTCATAACAGGCGATCGCCCCTTCCAAATTGCCCGCGCCTTTGAACGCGGTGGCCAGGTTGAAAAAGCCTAAGGCCAAATTGGGCGAGACGTTAACAACCTTTTGGAACAGCACAATGGCGGCCATCGGGTTATTTTGCCGCATCCGCATGTCGCCCCAATTGTTGTAGGCACCTAGTTTGAGATAGGGGGAAATGGGCTGTTCGACGGCAGCTTGAAAATGTTTGTCTGCCAGGTCGTACTCGTCGGTTTGGCTGTAACTGCCTGCCAGGTGATAGTGCAATTCGTAGCGCACATTGGGTTCAATCGTTTCTGCTTGTAGCCCCCGCTGCAACAGGTCGCGGCCTGGGGCCGTATCGCCAATTTCCAGGTACAAGGCTCCCAGTTTGTTGCAGGTATAGGGATCGGTGGGATGGGCTTGCAAGTAGTTTTCCATCGTGCTCCGGGCGCGTTCAAGCTTGTTCCGCTTGGCGATCGCGGCGGGGGTGTAGCCCGAATGGCGAATGGTAATACCCGCCAATTCCACAATTTTCCAATGGGGTTCTGTGGCAATGAGGGCCATGACGCTATCGTCAATTGACTCGTGATAGGGACGGGCAAACTGCAAGGCGGGGTGCCGCCGGAATAGGCGGGATACGAGGGAATAGGGCACTTGATTTGTGGCTAATTCTTGCCGCACCAAATTGATGACCAGGCAATCCTCGTCTTGCATCACTTTCCGCAGGGCCGGAATGGCCGTGGGCACAAGCAGTTCGTCCGCATCTAAGACCAGGATCCAATCTCCCTGGGCGTATTTGAGGGACTCGTTCCGGGCGGCGGCAAAATCACCTTGCCAATCAAAGTCATAGACTTTGGCTCCAGCGTCACGGGCGATCGCGGCAGTTTGATCCGTCGATCCGGTGTCAACGACGATCATTTCCGTCACCACATCCCGAACGCTTTCTAGACAGTCCGCCAACGTGGCTTCCTCATCTTTCACAATCATGCACAGGCTCACGCTCATGGATTGTCTAGGAAAAATAACTCATCAATGCTTCAGTTTCTCGTGAGTTGTGCCCCACAGCAAGTAAAAGCTGGGGCGAATTGGCTGGATAATTTTTTGATGAAGGGACTGGGGTGGCAGAGCCCAGGGAGAACTAACGGCGCTGAGTCGATTGCTCTAGCCTGGTCATGCGATTTTCCAAGGCGGTCAGCCGATCTTTGGCTTCGATCGCCAAGGTGGCTAACCGCTCAATAATCTGGCCATCGTTTAATTGGGGCGATCGCGATCGGGATGGGGTAGGGGCGGCAGACCCCCGTTGACCGCGCAGTTGGGCAACTTCGGCCCGCAGTTGGCGCACTTCTGACCTGAGGCTAAACAGATCGGCCTGGAGATTGACCGTAGACTGGGCCATGCCGCGATCGTGGTGGAGCAATAAGCTAAGGACAACAGCACTGACCAGCAACCCAAAAATTTTAAGGATAGTTGTCATGGTTGTTACGTTTCTTAATGGGCAAAGAAAATGGGAGAATAGGAAACAGACTTGGGGGTTGATGCGCTTGACCCCGCGCAAATAGGCAGATTGGGAGGCATGGGAGCAATGCTCAAACGATTCTTCGTAATGATGCTGATGGTTGTAAGCCTCAGTTTGAACGGATGTGCGATCGGGGTAACAGGCTTCAAAAGCTTTGTGGATACGCTAGATGGCTATCAGTTTCTGTATCCTAACGGTTGGCTGGAGGTGAAAGTGACTGACGGCCCAGACGTGGTATTCCATGATTTGATTGAGCAGATGGAAAACCTCAGTGTGGTGATCAATCCGGTGCCCACGGAACAAACGTTGCGGGATTTAGGCGACCCCAGCACCGTTGGCTACAAGTTAGGGAAAAGCGCGATCGCGCCTCCTGGATCGGGCCGGGAAGCTGAACTGATTAGCGCAGAAGCCCGCGAAGTTGGCGACAAAGAGTACTACCAGTTGGAATACTTGGTTAAACTGAGTGACAACCGGGAGCGGCACAACTTGACCAGCGTGGCCGTCAGCCGGGGCAAGCTCTATACGTTTAATGCGTCTACGAGCGAAGAACGGTGGGAACGGATGCAGGATGCCCTCGAAACTGCCGTGAAGTCATTTACAGTCTACTAAAGTTCGATTGACGAATGGGTACACCGCAATTTGTCCTTGCGTCTGCGTCTCCGGCTCGGCGGCGCTTATTGCAAATGGTTGGGATTGATCCGCAAGTCCGACCCAGTGATTTTGATGAATCCCAAGTGCAAAGTTCTGATCCGGCGTTGCTCGTTGAGACGCTGGCTTTGCGGAAGGCGGATACGGTGGCGGCTCAACTGGCCGCCCAGGTGACGGTACCCACCTTGATCATGGGCTGTGATTCAATTTTGGCGATCGCCGGGGAAATTCATGGCAAGCCTGCCAATCCTACGGAGGCGATCGCCCGCTGGCAACAAATGCGGGGCCAACTGGGGTATTTGTTCACCGGGCATACCTTGATTGAAGTGCAACCCCGGTCAACGGCAGGGGGCGATCGTGCTGGTTATGGGGCTGCGCCTGGAGCCACCACCAAGACGTTGATTCGTCATCAGGTGACAGAGGTGCAGTTTGCCAATGCCAGCGATCGCCAAATTGCGGCCTACGTCGCGACTGGAGAACCCCTCAACTGTGCCGGGTGCTTTGCGTTGGAGGGCAAGGGGGGCCTCCTGGTCGAGCGGTTAGTCGGTTGTCACAGTAATGTCATTGGCCTGAGTTTACCGTTGTTGCGGCAAATGCTGGGAGAGTTAGGCTACGATGTAGCAGATTTTTGGTAGGCGAACGAAATTTGCGCGTACCGTACAGTGGGGGTCAAATTTGCCAACTATGGTATTGCCAACAATAGGGCCACTCTTGGAAAAATTGCAGCAGCACGCTGACACCCTGGAGGGCATAGTTGAGCTGTTGCACCACTATGGGTTGCTCCCCCAACTCATGCGCGAAATTGTGGTTGATGAAGCGATCGCCGCTGTCACCCTAACTGATGACGAACTATTTCAAGCCAGCCAACAGTTTTACCAAAAGAATAAATTGCAATCTGAGGCTGAACTGCAAACCTGGTTAGGGCAGCAGGGGTTGACCAGAGACCAATTAGAACCGCTAATCACCCGCGATCGGCGGCTTGAAAAATTTAAACGGGCAACCTGGGAGCACAAACTCGAACACTATTTTTTGCAACGTAAAAGCAAGCTGGATCGGGCTGTTTACTCTCTCATTCGGGTGAAAGAAATTGGGATTGCCCAAGAACTCTATTTCCGTATTCAAGAAGGGGAGGCCACTTTTGATGAACTGGCCCGCCAACATTCCCAAGGGGTTGAAGCTGAAACTGGCGGCTTGCTCGGCCCGGTAGAGTTGGGGGTGCCCCATCCAGCGATCGCCAAAATTCTGGCGACGACCCAACCGGGGCAACTCACGCCGCCTGTGCGGCTCAGCGATTGGGTGGTGATTGTGCGCCTCGAAAAGTTTTTGCCTGCCCAGCTCGATGTTTCCACCCAGCAGCGTTTGCTCAACGAGTTGTTTGAGACTTGGCTACAGACTGAGATGGCTGCACTTATGGGGGCTGGTGGGCATTCGGCCTAGCCTGCATTATGCATAAGGGTTAGGCAAATTCCCCCAAATCCTCAATTCATCGGCCATACCAGGAATGGTCAGAAAAACAATGGGTGGCCCTGGCTAGGGAGGGGCGGCACAAGACCTGCCCCTACCGACGTAAGGGTGGTGAATTATCCAGGCTAGCCCACTTGCTACGGCCCAAAAGGTAGGCATAACAAAAAGCGTTATCAACCTGGCGTGACAGTGCCGTTGATAACGCTTGTTCTGGAGCCATTGTCTGACAGAGCCATCAGGCAATGTATCTGGTTTCACCTTTAAGGCCACTGGCCTTCACCCGAAGGTGGGCCTATGACCTGAAGCTTCGGTCTTACTTGTTGTAGTAGCCAGACTCAACGCGCTCCCGGAAGATTTTGATCCGCATTTGATCGACTTCGGGGAACAGAATCGGTTCTACGGTGTCGATGCCGGAACCAACATCGTCGGTATCGAGGGTCATGCCAGCATTCCGGCCATCTCCAATCAGGACTTTGGCGGTGCCGTCATTGGGGCCAACTGCACCACAGTAGGTCCAAATCCGCTTTTGGCTCCCGCTGAAGGGTTGGCACTCTGGCAAGGTATTAGCGGATCCTGAGCCAAAGAATTTTATCTCTTTACCAGAATTAAATGCGATCGGGGTATCACCACCAACGCTCAATTTGCCACACAAGAATTCGGCTTTATCCCATTGCATTTTCTTGTTGTAGCCCATGAACCCACGGACACGGACTTCACTATTGCACGCAGAGATGAAACTTTGGGCTTCGGACGAGAGTTGGGCCATGGGCAATGACATTGGTTTACGGTCATACTCGAATTTGCCGTCTACCACGGGGGTACTCCAGTGAAACTGATCAGCAGGCTTATACGAGTCAGCTTTGGCCGCAGCAGCACCAGCAACAACCAAAGAAGCGCCCAAAGCAACTGCTGATAAAGTCTTCAGATTCATAACTGTGTCCTTCAGATAGTGTGATGGATTGACTTAAAAAGTCACAAAATGACGAACCGAGCTGAGTAGATACCAAACCAAATAATGAAAACTTTGTTTGGTATCTACAGCCAACATTTTGTTGTGTACCGCCCAACCAATTTGGGCTGATAACACTCTCTACGTTGGGTTTGGCTGTTTATGCAGCCGTGTGGAATTGGTGTGTGAAACCTGTAACTACCCTAGTCGCAAAAATCTGGAGAGTGGTCTAGCAGAAATACGCAATTTTTGTGAAAAACAAATATACATCAATCACCTACTGGTTCTGTAAATCCGGATAAATTCTGATGGCGATCGCCCAAACTGCCGTTGGTTGGAGTGTTGAGTCGGGGTTTAAATGGATTAGAGATCTAGGAATTAATACTTATCTGTTGTGAAATTCTTTGGTATGAATGACAAGTTAGATGACGAAAAAGCACCACTAAACTTTTTTTGAAGCACTGTCTCCAAGTATTTTTACTCAGCGCCGGATTAAAGTTTCTCAGTGTTCCGGCGATCGCCGCTCGTTGTGTTAGCGAAGGCTGACAAATATAGGCAAAGGTATTAGCAGAATTGAGTGCGGATTCAAGGGTTAATTTCGATGTTTCTTTGTCGCGATCGTAATTTTTTTTAATGAATAGAGATATTACCTAAGAAAAAGTATCGGACTGCAAAAGGTTGAAATATAACGATCGCCAATCATTCTGATTATCAGACAAAAACGATGATTTAGTTTGATTGATGGTGCGGCTAAGGGAGTAACGGCAGGCGATCGCAGCGCGTAGAGGGAATTGCCGTGGGGTTTTTGCGGCGCTTGTTGCCTGCAACGATGTTAATAAAGGCTAAATTTAGCGGACAATCAAGGAGAGTGAATTGCTGATCGTATGAGCGGAAAGGTATGAAAAAACTAGTTGGGGGATTGAGAAGCTTTAAGACGAATTACTTCTCAGCCCATCAAGAACTATTTGAGCAATTGTCCCACGGGCAAAAACCGAGAGTTTTGTTCATCACCTGTTCTGACTCGCGGATTGATCCAAACCTGCTGACCCAGACTGGCCCTGGGGAACTGTTCGTAATTCGCAATGCGGGGAATATGATTCCGCCCTATGGAGCGGCCAATGGGGGCGAAGGTGCGGCGCTGGAATATGCGATTCAGGCCTTAGGGATTGAGCAAATTATCGTGTGTGGCCATTCCCATTGCGGTGCGATGAAGGGCTTGTTGCAACTTGGTAGCTTGGAGGAGGATATGCCCCTGGTCTACGAATGGTTGCGCCATGCAGAAGCGACGCGGCGCTTGGTGAAGGAGAATTACCAAGGCTATTCAAAAGATGAACTGCTGGAAATTACGATCGCAGAAAATGTGGTCACGCAGATTGAAAACCTCCATACTTACCCGGTGGTTCACTCGCGCTTGTATCAGCAAAAGCTTCATATTTATGGCTGGGTGTATCTGATTGAGACGGGGGAAGTGTTGGCTTACGATCCCATTACCCACAGCTACATGTCGCCCCAAACCCAACTTGAAGCGCCCGGTCGCCCAGGTCACTACATTACGACCAGTGCACCGCCTGCGGTGGCGTGTGAGTTGCCCAGTTGGGAGGATGAAGTGACCCCAATGCCTGTGGCTCAGTCTGTGGCGGCGATTGCCCATTCTTCTATCAGTGCAGCGGGGAATGGCGATCGCGCCCAGGCGGCTCCGGGTGGGATTTCCTGGCTATCTCCAGAGCAAGCGGAACGGATTTACCGAGGTACGGCATCCCGCGATCGCCATTAAAGCCACCCTAACCAGTCGCCTACACCAAGTCACGTTATGCCACCAGGCCAGTGCCCCAAGAGTAAGGGTTTGATTCCCTGCTCCTGGGGCGATCGGGACGAGTATCCGTCAGGCTTGCTTCAAGGCCGTTGAGCAAGGGGCTATTCGCAGAACCCGATGTTCCCCGTGCCGCCAGTGCCATTGGAAACCCAGCCAGCGGCAGGTGCCTCGATCTTCACCCAAGTGCGCCCGGTGCTGTCTTTGCTGGTGGTCGCTGGGGCCGAGGTGAGGGTCATCCGTTCTCTAAACCCAACACCGCCAACAACTCCAGAGCCGGAGCGGGCTTCTTTGAGGATCAGGAGTCCTTCCGGGGGATTGATCACTCGGCGGCAACGGCTCGCTGTGGTGGGTGGTTGGGGCTGTGGTTGGGGATTAGTCGGCGGGTTGGTGGGCGGGTTGGTGGCTGAACATAACACGATGTGGCCACCGCTCCCAGGTAATCCATTGGAAATCCACCCGTTGGCTGGTGCTGAAATCTTCACCCAGGTGCGTCCGGCGCTGTCTTTGCTGGTGGTAGCAGGATTGCTGGATAAGGTGACTCGGCCATATTGGGCGACACCGCCGACATTGGCTGAGGTTGAGGTGGCTTCGGAACGGATGACCAGCCCTTCCGGTGGGCTGATGATTCTCCGGCAAAGATCGCCATCGGCGGGTGGGGTTGGTTTTTGGGCCAGGTTGGCGGGGCAGTTGGCAACGTACAAGTATTTGGCTTGGATATACCCATCTTTGGGATAGTCCACTTTGATCCAGCCATTGCTGCCATCACCGGCGAGGCGCACAACGGAGTCTTTGGCAACTACGCTAACCCGTGTTCCGGTAGTGTCGGTCGGGCCGGAGAAGATGCCAACATTGCTGGTATTCACGCCACGACATTGCCCTTCGATGCTGGCGGCTAAAAGACCTGGGGCTTGGGCGGTTTCGATGGCTGGGGTGGGGTTGGCTTGGGCGGTGGCGCTGAGGGTGCCCACGATCGCGATCGCTAACGATGCGGTTAACGCTGTATTCCGATAAGTCTTGTTACCTTGTGTCACGCAGCAAACTCCTCACATCTTGTTAAATGGCAGTGTAAAACCTTACAAACGCATTAAAGCAGATGCTTCCTGGGGTTGGCACGGATTTTAAAGCTGTTTAAGGAATTGCGGCGATCGCCCCTTGGCGGGGTGACTGGGGGATGGCTGGGGGGCCGTTGGAGCGTGCTAAACGACGGGGGCGAGGTGGAGAATTGGTATGGACAGGGTGAGCATTAATTGTAACTATTAGTAAGAGTCGATGCTGTTAAACGACCTGCGAACTAGCGGATTTGCGGCTGGCTGTTTGATTTTCGTGCGAGTGATTCTGGCTTATGGCTTCTGCATTGGTGGTTGAGTTTGAAACATTGACGGTTGATGCAACGGGAACCTGTCATCACCGCCAAGCTGGCACCAATCAAACGCTGGTTGAAACTGTGGGGGAGGCTGCGTTTAGTTTAGTGGCGATCGCCGGGGGGCAGTTGCTCATGGGCGCGCCCCAAACAGAAGAAGGGTGGCATCCCAATCAAGGCCCGGTGCATACCGTGGCGATCGCCCCGTTTTGGATGAGCCAATACCCGGTGACCCAGGCCCAGTGGCGGGTGGTGGCGGCGCTGCCCCCGGTGAAGTGTGCGCTGCCAGAGGCTCCGGCCTGTTTTTCGGGTGATAAGCGCCCTGTGGAGCAAGTGGCCTGGGCGGAAGCGGTGGAATTTTGCGATCGCTTATCCCGTGTGACCCAACGGCGCTATCGTTTGCCCAGTGAAGCGGAATGGGAATATGCCTGTCGGGCAATGGTGGCAGCCGAGGCCCCAACCCTGCCGTTCCACTTTGGTGCAACGATTACGACAGATCTGGCCAATTATTCCGGCGTTGACTGGGAATTTAACGGTAAGGTGTGCAACAAGGGGGCCTATGGCCAGGGGCCAACGGGGTGCGATCGCCGCGAAACAACCGAGGTTGGGAGCTTTGGGGTGGCCAATGCCTTTGGCCTGTACGATATGCACGGTCTTGTCCGCGAATGGTGCGCCGACTGCTGGCACGACTCCTATGCGGGTGCCCCGACGGACGGCAGGGTCTGGATTGAAGGCGGTAACTGTCAGCAGCGTGTATTGCGCGGTGGTTCCTGGAATGGGGGGCCAAGAACCTGCCGCTCGGCGTTTCGGAGTAAAGCGAATTGTGACAGTCACCTATACGATATTGGATTTCGCATTGTTTGCGATGGTTAGCCCTTGGCGATCGCACCCTAGCGCACGGGCTTCCGCAGGGTAACAAACTCTTCGGCTGAGGTGGGATGAATCCCCACGGTGGCATCAAAGTTTGCCTTGGTTGCCCCCGTTTTGAGGGCGATCGCCACGCCTTGGATAATCTCAGCGGCGTAGTCTCCAACCATGTGCGCCCCGACCACTTTATCGGTGGAGCGTTGCACCAATAGTTTCATCATCGTTTTTTCGTCTTCTTTGCCAGCAAGGGTGTAGTACATCGGACGAAAGCGGGTATAAAACACGCTCAGGTCATCGCCATACTTCTCGTTGGCTTGGGTTTCTGTTAGTCCGACGGTGGCGGCCTGGGGCGTTGTGAAGATGGCTGTTGGAATGTTCTCGTAGCTCATGGTGCGTGGCATTCCACCAAAGACGGTATCGGCAAAGGCGCGTCCTTCGTTGATGGCGACGGGAGTTAAATTGACGCGATCGGTGCAGTCGCCAACGGCATAAATATGGTCTTCTGCGGTTTGGCTAAATTCGTTGACGAGAACGGCTCCATCCCGTGTTTTAACACCAGTATGTTCCAAGCCAAGCTGTTGAGTATTCGGTTTACGCCCGACTGCGGCTAAACTGACTGCATCCGCAACGACGACTTCGGTGGTATCGCCAGTGCCCAGAGAAACCATAACGCCATGCTCAGACTTTTCGATCGCGATCATTTGAATGTTTTTTAGGAGATTGATTCCATGTTGGCTCATCCCTAGCTGAATTTCACTCCGAATGTCTTCATCGAAGCCACGTAAAATGCGATCGCCACGGATGACTTGGGTGACTTCTACACCCAGGCCATTTAAGATGCAAGCAAACTCACAACCAATGTATCCGCCACCTAAAATAACCAGACGTTTAGGTTTTTCTTTTAGATGAAAAACGTCATCTGAGGTGATGGCGTGTTCAATGCCAAGGATGTTGGGTAAATGGGGTTTGCCACCAACTGCAATCAAGATTTTATCGGCTGTAATTTGCCGATCGCCCACTTGCAAGGTGTGGGAATCTACAAATGTGGCGCGATCGCGGAATAACTCTACCTTTGATGTGTCTAGCATTTTTTGGTAAATGCCATTAAGCCGATCAACTTCGGCGTTGACGGCGGTAATCATCGCTTCCCAATCAAAGGTTTGTTGAGCGACGTGCCACCCATAGCCCCGTGCTTCTTCAAAAATGGCGGGAAAATGGGAAGCATAGACCATCAATTTTTTGGGTACACAGCCCCGGTTCACGCAGGTGCCGCCCAGGCGATCGTTCTCGGCAATCCCCACGCGGGCACCGTATTCCGCCGCTCTGCGGGCAGTGGCAATCCCGCCCGAACCTGCACCAAGCACAAATAAGTCAAAGTCGTAACTCATAAATTTTCCCCTGACAGCAGCGTCCAAATCACGCTACAACGATGGTTTAACCAGTGCCGCCTTCTTTGCTGGGGTGCGGCTTTGTGGCATCCTGCGGTGGCACTTTTGGGAACAGCCAGGTGGTCTGGCTCAATCCTACTTCTAGTCTAAGAGGGGCGCAGCGATCGCGCCGAGGCCCAAATGAACTGTAACGAGATTGCCAACGAGAATCCGGCTGGGAATGGCCTGTTATTGTGACGCAAGCGATACAATAAGGGGCGTTCTGATGGGGAGCGCGATCGCATGACGCTGCAAAGTAAGCCAGCCTGGGCTGGAGACGACTTATTATCTCGGTGTGTGAATTTGCTGATTCAGACCAAACCGCTCTATGCCCTCATGAAGCAGCAGGCGCGGCAAGTCTTGATCAAAACCGCAGAAAAAAATAATATTCCCTGGCGACAACGGTATGCAGAGCTTGCGGCCTCGGGAATTCAAGCTCAACTTGCCGCCCTCACAAATCCGGCTGTTACCTACCCCGACTATTACCAAAAACCGTTTCATGCCTATTCCCAAGGCAATTTATGTTGGGATGCAGCGTTTGAAGCTGAATCGGCGACCTATGCAATGGGGTTGCGGGTTTGGAAAAATGAACCGTTGACATGGCAAGTTGCCCATGCGCGACTCCGCAATAGTTTCCATCAGGTATTAGCTCAGCATCTCCACGAACCTGTGCGGGAGATTTTGGATCTAGGCTGCTCGGTCGGGGTCTCGACTCTTGCTTTACATCGCTTTTACCAAAGTCAAACGACTGAATCTGTGCGGACAGTTGGTTTAGATTTGTCGCCCTACATGCTCGTTGTGGCCCAACATCAGGATATGCAGGGAGAAATTGCTCAATGGCTCCATGCTAATGCCGAAGCGACGGGGTTGCCCGATCGCACCTTTGATTTAGTCACGCTGCAATTTGTGATTCACGAATTACCCCACGAGGCAACTAGGGCAATTTTTCAGGAGGCGTTGCGGTTGCTGCGCCCAGGGGGCCATCTCGCGATCGTGGATAATAATCCCAAATCCCCTGTCATTCAGAATCTTCCGCCGGTTCTATTCACACTGATGAAAAGTACTGAACCCTGGTCAGATGCTTACTACACGTTTGATGTGGAAGCGACGCTGCAAGCGACTGGTTTTACCGTTATTACAACGGTCGCTAGTGACCCACGCCATCGCACCATTTTGGCCCGGAAACCGTAAGGGGGGCTGTTATAGCGAGGTTGGTGATGGGAACAGTGAGTCGGGGGGGGCAGCGTTTTATCCAATGCGATCGCTGTTCAAAAGAGGGTTGCTGCGGCTTCAGTACGACTGGGTAGCTTGAGTAGAAAGCTAACTTGGTTCTCGCTGCTACTCACTTGAATCTCCCCACCCAAATGGCTCACTAGGTGCTTGACTAAGGCTAATCCTAAGCCCGTCCCCCGATGTTTCCAGGGATTGTCGTTGGGAATTCGATAAAACTTATCGAAAATATGGGCGCGATCGATGGGTGCAATTTCGACTCCCGTATTTGTAATTTGTAACTGAATAATTGAGTCGGTTGAGATTCCAAAGGGCAGGGTTTGATAGGTTGCTGTGGGCTGGGCCGAAATGATGATACTTTCGTTAGACGGCGTATATTTACACGCATTATCTAAGAGTTCGGAGATGATGCGTTCCAGGTGTGGAAGATTTGTGTATAAAGTCAGGGGTTGGATGGGTAAGTGAAGCTGTAATTGTTGATGTTGATGACGAATCCGCTCTTGGAAGGGGGCGATGAGTTGAGGCAACCATTCATCTAAACGGATGCTGGTAATGACCATTGCCGTTGGATCAGTTTTGAGCTGGGTTAAGGCTAATAAATCGTTGATTAAGTTAATTTCGCGGTGGCACTCGCCACTTAAAATTTGTAAGTAATTTGTTAGTTTGGTGTATTGGGCGGGACTGACATAAAAATCGGATTTTGATGGGGTCGAGACTGTGGGCGCGGCTGAGTCGGTGAGGGGGATACCTAAGGTGCTTTGGATCATTTGTGCGGCTAACCGGATGCTAGTCATCGGCGATCGCAACTCATGGGAAACCGTACTCAGGAAATCATCTTTGAGCTGGTTAAGTTGTTCTAGTTCATGCACCTGGGCTTGGGTTGTTTGGTGTAGTTGGGCTTGCCGTAGCGCGATCGCGCACTGATTGGCGACCTGTTCCACCAATTGCACTTCCAAATCGACAAAGGTTTCCGTTTCCGCCCGATAAACTGTCAAGCAACCCAGAAGCCTCTGGGCATCCTGAATTGGACACACCAAAACAGCACTGCGGCCTATGCCTCTAGTTGGTTCTGTTTCTGATTGTGCCTGGGGCGGTGGCGAATGGCACCATTGCAAGGTTGTCCATTGGCTACTGGGTTGAGCGAGCAAAAATTGATGGGCAACGGAACTGAGACCGGGAGCTACAATTGGCCCTGGGTGGATGACGGCTCCCTCGGTTTGGGTATACCGATAAGACCTTGCCGTCGAGCGATCGGCCAAATGGTATAACGTGGTTTCACAACCCTGCGCCCCCAAACTCTGCACCAACTCTTGCACCACAGTCATCAAGATTTGCTGCTCATCCAGACTATCGCGGACTTTTTCGGTAATGCGCTTGAGCAAGGCTTCAAAGGCGAGGGCTTTTTGCAGTTGGGCCGTCCGTTCTTGAATGCGCCGTTCTTGCGCTTCATACAAGTAAACATTTTCTAGGGCCACGGCAGCCGCATCGGCCAGGGTTTCGAGCAACTGCATAGTTTCTGCCGAGGGCGTGTGGTGGGTTGCCCAATAGTTGCCGATCGCCCCGATTGGATCACGAGTGCGGATTGGTACCATCGCTAAACTTTTCACAAAGGTCGGACGATAAGCATCAACGGGGATACGGGAATCTGCATAAATATCGGTGATGATGACCGACTGCTGATGCAGCATGACCCAACCACTAATGCACGCACTCATCGGAAAGCGCCCACCTTTCCACAAAGGCGTTATGGCATCCTCGTCCGCGTAGTAGCAGAGATCACCGTCTCGCAAAACAAATGTTGCACCATCAGCCCCGGCTAATTGTCTGGCACCCGTTCGCACGATCGCCATAATCATATCTAAATCTCGTGCTACTGCAAGCTGCTGAATTACTTGAATCAGATACTGCAACTGCTGATTAAGACGGCAGATTTCTACATTAACCTGGCTAGGATATTCAGGTTTGTGTAGAGCCAGATTCCGTTTCATTGCTTAAGAATAATTAAAGCAACATCTACCCTTTCCATTCTGACAGACTTTTTCTTGAATTAAGAGCGTGAACTTACTTACCTTCCGATCAAACTTTAAAGACCAGGATTAAAAGTCATAAAACAATACAAAATGATTGTCTAAACACCTCTTTTGATAGATTTGATTTTAAGTAGCTTTAAGGAAGCTGAACATCGCAACGGCTTAGCTAGCCTTTTACTATGAAGGGTTTACGATGATCGTAATAATTGTTTACTTAGTGATTGCATCTTGGTTGAATCTAAAAATATTATGAAATTAATCATGCTAATGCCCTGGGTTTTGGACTAGAGTTTTTGCGGAATTTGTTTTGCTTAAATAATTAATGTTTGGAGCAATGATGTGTATTTAGTGGGGATAACCAAGCACAGGGATTACTTTAAATAGGATGATGTTTAGCGATCGCGCCAAAACGTTTCCACGGTGAATGAAAATGTTTCAGGGCGGTTGTGGTTGGGACGTTCGGCGTTAGTGAAAAAGTTGTTGCTGCTCAGGGTTAACCCGCTGGTCAGGGTTTGGTGTGTTTTCTGGAGGCTTGTCCAGCAATTGGGGCAGCGTTACACGACTGTGACGACAAATCCTCACCTGGATGATCCTTGCTCAGCAGGATGACGTAAACAGCTCAATTCATGGCAGTTTCAAAGACTGGGAAGCGATCGCCACCTGACCGGAAGAGACTGCAAGGGGCGATCGCGAGCTGAACAGTGGTTTCAATGCATGAACATTGGATTAACACGAAGTTGATTCAGGATTAGTGCGAGATTAATGCAAAACCGAATCTTGCTTAATTGCTAAAGTTACTTCTACCATGATCAATTCCAGCGCCATTCACTGTGCAAAATGCCTGCCGCACATTACCAGTGCTGGCTTGGATGTCACAAGTGCCAGAAGCCGAAACGGTGCGATAGCCCATTGCAGAAGAGCGAAACTTTGTGATCTGAAGTTGAACTGTGCCTTCAAAATTGCTCCGAACGGTGCCAATGTATTCAAGGTCAAAGCGACTCGGATTGCTGAGGCGGAATGAAGCCCCCTTATCGCGGCTAGTTAACACAAGCTGGGCGTTCCCAGCACCGTTGTAACGCGCGTTGTCGATGGTGCCTTGGCCACGAAAGATCTGGTTGGCATTGGAGGGAGAGGTCGGTGGCGATGAGGTGATGGTTAAGTAGCGGGCAAAGACCCAACCTTCGCCGCCTCTATCGCCTACAATAAAGGCCCAGTCTCCTTGCCGCCGGGTGATTTCAACGCGATCGCCCCGTTGGAGGGTGTAAGTTCTGGCAAAGTTGGTTCCTGGCCCTCGGCGCACGTTGAGTTGGTTACTGTTGACAACAGCCAGTTCGGCCAGGGCTGCCATTGAACTCAGTACAACCGCAGAGAGACTTGCTAAACAGACGGTGGCAATCATTTTAATTGATTTAGCAAACATGCTTATACCAGCTCCTTGCCTGACATAGAGATGACAGTAGAAATCATTTTTGAGGTTGATTTAGACTCGAACTTGCACATCATTCCGCATTGATTAAGATGAAGAAAATGATGCGATCGCTCCCGGCTCCAGCGATTAGCAATGGAAAAAACATTCTGGCTGGATGGAATAAGAAGCCAGGGTGGGTCGGAGTTCCAAGGCTGGAATAGAAATTTCGTTCGAGCTTGAAACTCCTCCGAAAATATACCCCAAGTTGGATGAAACAGGCCAGTTTTTACCGCACGGCTCACTTCTGGGATATCCGCATCCCATCCAAGGCTGTTTGGGCGATCGCTTTCCGCAGAATTAACCGAGTCTTCTGTGGATGCAATGGTATTGAGCTGGGCGTTTCGGGAATGGTTGAGACTGAGTTTGGCTTGGCTGGAATGGGGCAAGGATGACCATTGTGGAAAGTACAACTGCTGGTCAATTCTTCCGGCTCAGGTGGTTCATCCTTGCGTAATTCTCTCTTTGGTGCGGGTTGCCTCTATCTCTCGAAAGATGAGTCCCTAAGTTTGGGTGAGTATGGTTGCAATAGTAAATCAAACCCTGGTGCAACCTGTATGAATGCTATTTCTGGGTCTCATTCATCCTATTGGATTGACTCCACGCCTGATGCTTTGTTTCCGCCTCTGGCCTCGGATATTACGGTTGATGTGGCGATCGTCGGCGGTGGGATTGCAGGGCTCACGGCTGGTGCACTGTTGAAGCAGTCTGGTAAAACGGTTGCGGTACTTGAGGCAAAACAAATTGGGATGGGCACCAGTGGTCATACTACCGCTAAAATTACATCTCTCCATCAATTAATTTATGCGGAATTAATCGATGCAATTGGTGAGGAAAAAGCTAAATTGTATGCGGATTCTAACCAGGCTGCGATCGCGCAAGTGGCTCAGTTTGTTCAGGAGCACGACATCGATTGCGACTTTTCGCGGTTGAGTGCGTTTACTTTCGTAGACACTGAAAAAAACTTAGATAAAATTCAAGCTGAAGTGGAAGCTGCAACTCGATTAGGACTGCCAGCCTCCTTCACAACGGAATCAACATTGCCCTTTGATATTGCGGGGGCTGTTCGGTTTGATAATCAGGCCCAGTTTCACGTCCGCAAGTATTTGGTGCATCTTGCAAAGTTGATTAGTGGTAATGGCAGCTTTGTTTTAGAACAGACGCGGGTGCAAGAGGTTGAGGATGGTTCACCGTGTCGGGTGATGACGGAGCACGGGGTGGTGACGGCGCAGGATGTGCTGGTGACAACGAATTTGCCAATTTTGGATCAGGGATTGTATTTTGCGAAGACGTTCCCCAAACGGTCTTATATTATTGGTGCCGTGATTGATCCGGCGCGATCGCCCCAAGGAATGTTCATCGGGGTTGGAGATGACTACCATTCAATTCGGACAACGCCCCATCCGGAGGGAACGCTGCTGTTGATTGGGGGCGGTGGTCACAAGGTGGGGGCAATTTCTGATACGGAAGATCGCTATGCCGGGTTGGTGGACTATGGGCGATCGCATTTTGGGATTGAAACCGTGCAGTATTATTGGTCGAGTCAAGATGTGGTGTCGTTTGATCGTATCCCATACATTGGGAAACTAACGCCATTGAGTCAGCATGTTTATGTGGCGACGGGCTTCAGTTTGTGGGGCATGAGCAATGGCACGTTGTCGGGCATGTTGCTGGCAGATTTGGTGCAGGGTATTGAAAATCCGTGGGCAAGTTTGTATGACTCGACCCGGGCGACACCGTTTTTCACGTCGAAATCGCTGAAAAATAATTTGGAAACGGCAGCCCATTGGGTTGGCGATCGCCTTAAAGGACTCACAGATTCTTTGCAAGATGTGGGGAAGGGTGAAGGCAAATTAGTTACAGTGAATGGCCATAAGGTGGCGGCCTATCGGGATGCTACGGGCGAGTTGCACGCAGTTTCGGCAACGTGTACGCACTTGGGCTGTATTGTGAACTGGAACAGCGCTGAAAAAAGCTGGGATTGTCCCTGTCATGGTGGGCGGTTTAGTTGCACTGGGGAGGTTTTGCACGGGCCACCAACTGCTCCCCTGAAACCGTTGGAAAAGTAGGCGGGGCCAGGGCGATCGCGCTGAAGGCTGGCATTGAGAACAGCAGAATGGGCGATCGTCGTGGGATGGCTCGATGCGTTATGCTGCCATGCGAGGCAGGCTTGCTGCCGGGGTTGAAGGGGATAGGCCGGAGGCTAATGTTCAAAGATGTTTTGATATTGCAGCAAGTCTAAGCTGGCGATCGTGGGCAGGCAGGCAAAACAAGCTTGGGCAAGCTCCCACCGCTCTTCTCGCTCTAGCATGGCGGCTAATTTGCTTGAAGCATTGATCAGGTAACGGACATCATTCGCGGCATAACGCAGTTGCTCATCGCTCAGATTGGCGGCATTACCCCAGTCTGAGCTTTGGGCTTTTTTGTCGAGTTCAATGCCTTCGAGTTCGTTGATCAAATCTTTGAGGCCGTGGCGAGGGGTGTAGGTGCGGGCAAGTTTGCTGGCAATTTTGGTGCAAAAGATAGGGTTAACCTGAATTCCCAGGTGGTAGCGCAGGGTGGCAATGTCAAACCGGGCAAAGTGGAAGACTTTGAGCGCGGAGGACGCTTCGAGTAATTGTTTGAGGTTGGGGGCGGCGGTTTGGCCCTGAGCTATGCGGATAACGGTGATGTGGTTGTCGGGATCACACAGTTGCACCAGACAAAGGCGATCGCGTTGAGGTAACAGGCCCATCGTTTCAGTGTCAACAGCGATCGCGCTGGCCAGCAGATAGTCAGCCAGTTGGGTATCGGTTAAATCGCGATCGCAAATTTGAAATTCGTGGAGTGACATGGTGGACACGACGATGAAGGTACAAATCAATAGGGTACAAGGGAATATTGGCAAACATGCAAAACCTCCGATTTCTTTCTGGTAGAAGTCGGAGGTGGTTTGCAGGATAAAAGTAGCTTAACGCTGGGTGCGTCAGGAAGGGGGCAGAGGATGAGCTGCATGGAATTTTCTAATACCCATCCTCTGCCGACGCTTCCGAGGTGACTAGAGCCGTTAGCTGGCGAGATATTCGCGAACCCGCGCTTTGCGCCGACGCAGATGATCCAGGGCTTGCCGCTCCAGTTGCCGCACCCGCTCCCGGCTGATGTTCATCCGTTCGCCCACTTTGGCCAGGGACAGTTCACTGCCATCTTGTAAGCCAAAGCGGAGGGAAATGACCTCGCGCTGTTGCGGGGTTAAATCAGCTAGCATTGCTTCCAGGTCGCTCCGCAGGGATTCTTGCGCCATGAAGATTTCTGGAGAAGGCCCGTCGTCTTCTAGCAAGTCTTGCAGCTCGGTGTCCTGGTTATCGCCAACGCGCAAATCGAGGGAAACGGGTTGCCGTGCAATGGTCAGGTATTCCCGAATTTGGGCTGGTTCCAATTCCAATGCCGTGGCGATTTCACCAGCGGTGGCAGCGCGTCCGAGTTTTTGCGATAGTTCCCGCTGCACGCGCTTGATTTTGTTGAGTTTTTCGGTGATGTGAATGGGCAGGCGGATCGTGCGGGCTTGCTGGGCGATCGCGCGGGTAATGGCTTGCCGAATCCACCAGTAGGCATAGGTTGAGAACTTGTATCCCCGCATGGGATCAAATTTTTCAACGCCCCGTTCCAGACCCATCGTGCCTTCTTGAATGAGGTCAAGAAATTCTAGATTGCGCTTTTGGTATTTTTTGGCGATCGATACAACGAGGCGCAAATTGGCCTCAATCATTTTTTGCTTGGCCCGATGCCCCTGATGCAAAACCCGCTGCAACTCAGCCTCATCCAACTTTGTGTGGGCAGCTAACTCTTGATTGGTTGGCTCCCGATCAAGCTGCTCGGCCAAGGCGATTTTCTTCGCTTGCAGCGCCATCATTTGCTGTACCTGTTTGCCATAAACAATCTCTTGTTCATGGGTTAGCATGGGTACTCGCCCGATTTCATGCAGATAGGTTCGGACCATGTCTGCCGTAAATGTCGGTTTTGCAGTCTTTGTGTGGTTAGACTTAGTTACGTTGGCAGTGGTCATGGTTACGAAATTCACTCCGTTAACAAAACAAATAAGGGAAACACGATGCATCAGTCTGGGAATGACCTAAACAGTTAATGAGACTGATGAAAAACACGGTGGCCAGTCTTCAATAGCTCTACACAGAGGACTGGATGACGATGGGCTAAAGGACAATCTTCAGGCAATCAATCTGTTCAAGTGCAACAACTCGGCGGGGCGGCGATCGCGGGTGTAGAGGACAGGGGAAGAGTGGATAGTGTTGCGATCGCTAAGACTAAAAATTACGACAATCAGTACCCGAATCAGCACTCCGCAAGGATTGAGACAGCACCCTAAGCCGGAATCGTTATGAGTTTATTGTTTCATTCTACTGACAATATAGACGCGCGTAAACCCTCTTAGGTTTCTTTCCTGTGAATAAACTCCTCAGCTTAGCGTAAACCGCATTCAAAAAACTGAAAACTCCCAAAAATAAAAGGTTTGATGCAATTCGTAACAGAAGCAATGAACGTCAAGCACGAATAAGCACTAATAGGTATATCTTTATCGTCTCTGGATTTCGTATTGGTGAACAGTCTCAAATGAGAGAGATAACCGAACCGGATGAGACGGGTTTTTGCTCCCTTAGTGGGAGAACCCTACCTTGGGCCGGGGGGTGAGGTTGGGTAAACCTTACGGCCTTGTTGCCAGCCAACTACGACCTGATCATGCCATTCCATGTCATTTTCTCCCTTTGCCTTGCTGTCACTCAGTGATGAATCACTAAGGGATTTATATCGAACGGGTTTAACAACTATATGAAAGTCATACGACTGTTTTGTGTCAGATGGATTGCAGAGGTGTTATGAGCTAAACCCTAGATCGGCTTTGGCCGCCTCTGCCGCTTTGAAGACGAGGGAATCGGCGACTTCGCCCCAGGCTGGTTCGCCAACTTCGGCGTAGAAGGTTTCGTCATAGGCACGAGTTTGGATGACGACGGGCATGGGGACAGCGTGACCCAAAATCAAAGCTTGTTGTTTTGAGTCCAGTTTGGCTAACACCGATCGCAAACTGGCGGCTCCGGCAACTCCGGTAAAAATAGCATCAATATCTTTTTCATCGTTCAATAAGGCGGTAATGCGGGTGCCAATTTGAGACATTACTTCATTATCGATACCAGACGGGCGTTGATCTACCACCAATAGGGTGACAAAATATTTCCGCATTTCGCGGGCGATCGTCCCAAAAATCGTTTGACCCACGGTCGCGGGATCGAGAAAGCGATGGGCTTCTTCGATGGTAATCACTAATTGCCGGGGGCGATCGCAGACATTTTTGGTCTGCAAAAACGTTTCTGCTTTGCGCACATAGGCTTGGTGAATTCGTCGTGCAATTACATTTGTCGCCAACATATAAGACAACATGTTGGATTGCGACCCAAACTCCACCACCACATGTTTTCCTGCCTCCAAAGAATCTAGAATTTGACCAACGTAATTATGGGGACATGAGTTGCGGATGTACTTCAATTCATCCAACCGGGTCAGCTTGCGTTGCAAGGCCATGATGGAAGATTTGCTACCCATCCGCGTTTCGCAAAACTCTTGAATTTCCAGGTTGCTCATACTTAATAAGCGAGAAATCCAAGCTTTACCGAACTCATTTCGGAGAATAATTGCGTTTTCTAAACTTGCCTCAGACAGGTTTAATTCACCTCGAACTAAAGATAGATCTTCGACTTGAATTTGGTCGTAGCTAATGTAAAGTTCTTGGGCATCGCGTACGCCGCGCCGTTGGGTTGATTCGGGATCTAAGGTATAAATTTGCACTTGGCCGGGAAACAGTTGGCGCAAGCCTTTGACCGTACTGAATTGTTTGCCTTCTCGCGTTGCTTCCCACCCGTATTCGGAATGCATGTCGAAAATCAGGTTGACGGCGGCTTGCTTGCGAATAATGCCGGATAAAAGCAAGCGCGTGAGAAAGGATTTGCCGGTGCCGGATTTGCCAAAAATGCCGTTGCTGCGTTCCACAAATTGATCCAGGTTGATGCAAATTGGCACGGCCATATCAATGGGTTCCCCGATCGCGAAATTGCGCCGATGGGGATCATCCTCCCAACCAAAGACCACCCGAAAGTCGCGATCGCTGGCATCATAAACTTGGCTGAAATGGCTGGGAATGGTTTTGACGGGGTGTAACTCTAGCTCGGCTTCAGCGTCGGTTTGGTTGCTGATCATGAGCATGGGAGTAAGATTGACGGTGCCATAGGTGCCACTACCAGCCAAAACGTCTTGCAAGAAGGTGTCGGTGGGGGCCGGTGGATTGGCGAGGATGCGAGGGCTACTGGTTCCCAATGCAACATCGGTGAGCATACAAAAGAAGTGCGATCGCTGCCCCTGCACAACCAAAAATTTGCCAACGCGCATCTCTTCAACAGACACATCGGCGTGCAACCGCACCTCTAAGCCGTGGCTTAAGGAGCCCTGAATCACAGAACCAAGGGGACGGTCTACATTCATACGTTCTGGGGCAACACCGGGGCGCAAAGGTTGAACTGGGTGTGCTTTTCCCTGGTTTTCAGCAGTACCCGCGATCGATAATACATTAGTCCTGTTTTTTGGGAATGTCAACAAACAATACTAACTAAGAAAGCCTTTTTGCTTTAGAAGTTTTTTCCAGTTTACGAACTCTCCAATTGTGTGAAAAGCTTTAAGATCAAGGTACCTACCTTTGAATGGATCCTCTTCTTGTAAATCCTCAAACTCTTGGCAAAGCGCTTTATAGATAGTGTGCGAAGAATCAGTTGGATCAGGCGAAAGCTCAAAAGCTTCCCCTTGATAAAAAACTGGTTTATTTCTCGTGCGAATCGTGATCCTAATTTCTTCGATAAAAGAATATTCTGCTTTGATATGGGGACAGTTAGGGGTGCCAAAGGAAAAAAGTTCGATCCATCCTATTGCGCGATTGTAACGCCATCCGCCGGAACGATATTTTGCATCAAAGCTGTTTTTTACCGAGTCCAATCTAGATTTAGCGACATTATTTTCATCAATAAACTGCTGATATTTTTGCTCAATGAGTTTATCCGTTTTGGCATAGAAGGTATCTTCCGCATCAGGATAAATGGGTATTTCAAACAAATGGTTGCCAAACATAAGTCAATTGAGCGGCGAAAACCCAAAGATAAGTTAGCTGGATATAGTACATGAAAACTACTGGCTGCACAATTGAGTTTGTTAAAAATTGTAAAAACTACTCTATTAATGTCATCGGGTTCTGATGTAGGATCAGACCTCATGGCTCAATTGGGCTGATGGGCGGAGGTTTCAGGGGGCTTGGGTGTTTGTCAGACTCCCTCGACAGGGATCAAAATCCGCTCTAGACTGGACTTCAAGCTTAAAATTGCAGTCTTCTATACAAAAATTCATCTCGGACTAGGTGAGGGATTTTTCTGTGCAACTCCAACGTATTGCTGTTCAACGGGCAACTGGCGCTTTCGCATTGATGGATAGCTTAAAGCGTCATGGTGTGACCCACATTTTTGGGTATCCCGGTGGTGCGATTCTGCCGATTTACGATGAGTTGTATCGCTTTGAGACACGGGGCGAACTCAAGCACATTCTGGTGCGCCACGAACAGGGGGCGGCTCATGCGGCAGATGGCTATGCCCGCGCGACGGGTAAAGTTGGGGTCTGCTTTGGGACATCTGGCCCTGGGGCGACGAACCTGGTCACGGGGATTGCGACCGCCCACATGGACTCCATTCCGATGGTGGTGATTACGGGGCAGGTGCCACGCCACGCGATCGGGAGTGATGCGTTCCAGGAAACTGATATCTACGGCATTACGTTGCCCATCGTGAAGCATTCCTACGTGGTGCGCGATCCGAAGGAGATGGCGCGGGTTGTGGCCGAGGCGTTTTACATTGCGAGTACGGGTCGCCCTGGCCCGGTGTTAATTGACATTCCTAAGGATGTTGGCCCGGAGGAATTTGACTATGTGCCGGTTGAGCCTGGGTCAATTAAGCTGCCGGGGTATCGCCCGACGGTGAAGGGTCACCCTAACCAAATTTTCAATGCGTTGAAGTTGATTCGGCAGGCGGAACAACCGTTGCTGTATGTGGGGGGTGGGGCGATCGCGGCGGGTGCCCATGCCGAAATCCATACCCTGGCGGAACGGTTCAATATTCCTGTAACGACCACCCTGATGGGGATTGGAGCCTTTGATGAGCACCACCCGTTGTCGGTTGGGATGCTGGGAATGCACGGGACGGCCTATGCCAACTTTGCCGTGATGGAATGTGACTTGCTGATTGCTGTGGGTGCCCGGTTTGACGATCGCGTCACGGGTAAGCTCAACGAGTTTGCTTCGCGGGCAAAGGTGATTCATATTGACATCGACCCGGCTGAAGTTGGGAAAAACCGCATTCCCGAAGTGCCGATCGTGGGGGATGTCCGCAATGTGTTGCAAGATTTGCTCCGGCGCAGCAACGAGGATGGTGATCAGGCCGATGCACTACGCAACCGAGCCTGGTTGAACCGCATCAATCGTTGGAAAGAGGATTATCCTCTGGTGGTGCCCCACTATGCTGAAAGCCTGTCGCCCCAGGAAGTGATCGCCGAGGTGGGAAATCAGGCTCCCCATGCTTACTACACCACGGATGTGGGCCAGCACCAGATGTGGTCGGCGCAGTTCTTGAAAAATGGGCCACGTCGCTGGATTTCCAGTGCGGGGTTGGGCACGATGGGTTATGGGATGCCAGCGGCAATGGGGGCGCAGGTTGCTGTTCCTGGTGAGCAAGTCATTTGTATCAGTGGCGATGCGAGCTTCCAGATGAATTGCCAGGAATTGGGCACCCTCTCGCAGTACGGCATCAATGTGAAAACTGTCATTATCAATAATGGTTGGCAGGGGATGGTGCGGCAGTGGCAAGAGGCATTTTATGATGAGCGCTACTCTCAATCGGACATGATGCCGGGGATGCCTGACTTTGTGAAGTTGGCGGAAGCCTTTGGGGTGAAAGGCATGATTGTGCGATCGCGGGATGAGCTAAAAGGGGCGATCGCGGCGATGCTAGCCCACGATGGCCCGGTCTTGTTGGATGCGCGGGTTAAGCGGGACGAAAACTGCTATCCGATGGTGCCTTCCGGCAAGAATAATGCGCAGATGATTGGTTTGCCAGAACACCGACATTTGGACAAAGCAGCGGAAATCATTCAATGTACCAGTTGTGGTGCCAAGAATATTTCCACCAACCGTTTCTGTCCAGAGTGTGGCACGAAGCTGTAACGCGCCAGGTTTCGCGGGTGCCCTGAACATCCTGGGCGTTTCCCATTGACTGAGAGCCAGTGTCAGCTTTGTTGCACTGGCTTTTTGCTGTCTAACTGTGGGCCATCACCGGGGTGTTCACGGGGCACCGTTATGTTGAACATTTACTGCACAACCGTTTAAACAGACTCATGGAGCAGCGTCGAATCGTCATTGGGGTTGGGGGCGGCATTGCGGCCTACAAGGTGTGTGAAGTGGTTTCGGCCCTGGCCAAACGGGGCGTTGCCGTGCGCGTCATTTTGACTGAGGCGGCGCAGCAATTTGTCACGCCGTTGACTTTTGCGACCTTGGCCCGTCATCCGGCCTATGGCGATCGCGACTTTTGGCAACCCACCCACGGGCGACCGCTCCATATTGAATTGGGGGAATGGGCCGAACTGATGCTGATTGCACCGCTGACAGCCAATACCCTGGCGAAACTGGCCTACGGCTTGGCCGATAACTTATTGACCAATACGGTGTTGGCATCCACTTGTCCGATTGTGCTGGCCCCGGCGATGAACACGGAGATGTGGGAACAGGCGACCGTACAACGCAATTGGCAATCCGTGCAAGCCTTACCGCGCTTTCATGGTGTGGGGCCGGGGGCGGGGATGTTGGCCTGCGATCGCGTGGGGGCCGGACGTATGGCTGAACCAGAAGCCCTGATCGCTGGTTTAGAGTCGCTACTGGTGACTCAGGGGAAACGGGATTTGGCGAGCAAACGGGTTTTGATCAGCGCCGGGGGGACGCGAGAATTTCTCGACCCGGTGCGGTTTATTGGGAATCCATCGACGGGCAAAATGGGACTGGCCCTAGCGCAGGCTGCCCGCGATCGCGGAGCCACCGTCACCCTGGTTCACGGCCCGATGGAATCGACCCAGTTGGCAACCCTCTACGGAGTACAGGCGATTCCCGTTGTCACGGCTGACACAATGGAGCAAACCTTATTGCAGTATTTTCCTCAGGCCGATTGGACAATCATGGCCGCTGCCGTTGCCGATGTGAAGCCCGCTCATTACAGTGAGGCAAAATTACCCAAATCGGCGTTGCCCGATGCGTTGGAACTGTCGCCCGTGCCGGATATTGTGGCGAATCTGGCCCAGCGCAAACAACCCCATCAACGGCTGATTGGCTTTGCCGCGCAAACGGGGGATATCGTGCCGCCCGCGTTGGAAAAACTGCGCCGGAAGCAACTCGACGCGATCGCGGCGAACCCCATCGACCAGCCGAATAGCGGCTTTGGCAGCGATACCAACCAGGCGGTATTTATCGATCGCCATCAACGCCAACAGGCGATCGCCCAGCCCTGCACAAAACTCCAATTGGCCCATCACCTGCTAGACTTCATTCAGGCCATTTAGGAGAGATCGCACCCCAACCATGACTGGGCCCGGATTTTTGCCAACGTTTCTGTATTACTTTGCTGGTACCACGGTCATTGTGGCGTTTGTCCTCGCGAAAGGATTAGAGCAAAGCGCGTCTCTCCGTGAGGTTTACCAGATTGGCCTGGTTGTGGGTGGGATCGTTGGAGGATTGGGGGCCTACCTCAACAGCCATCGGGAAATTGAATTGCCGATTAAAAATCGAGGTGCGTTCCTGGCCCAAATGCACCGGATATTTGAAGAACTGGGATATGGCGAACCCGCTGAACTCGACGGCATCAAAGTGTATCAACGGCCTTTTCCCAACAGCATTTTTGCGGGCAAGATTTTTGTGCAGGTCGAGGCCAAGCAGGTGGCGATCGCCGGACGTGCCAGCCAAATCCGGCGGCTCGAAAAACGGCTTACTGCCCCCACCAGTTGAGCCAACCTCTAGGCCAAGCGCAAGGATTGAATGGCAAATTGTTGTTCTTGCAAGTGGTACATGTGGTTAAACAACTGCCAGCAATATTGCTCGGACAGCCCGCAGGTAATCGCTCCCCGCATCACAACGTTGAAGTACCAGTCATTCGGCGCAAGCTCCTCTTCCAACTTATCAACCACCACATACGTCCGAACATCCCGATAGACGTGACCCCGGCAAAGGACGCTGATGGTTTCATGGCGATAGCCATTGCGGGGCACTTCTTCCCGCTCATCCAGGCGATCGCTCAATCGCCAAGGCAACCGATACAGCACGCCTTCCACCACTGAGTTGGCATCCCGCACCACATCCAACGCGCCACAATTCCGCCGCAGCGATCGCCGATAAAACCCCAACCGATAGCCCTGCAACGTTGCTGGCCCGATCACATAATCATGGGTGTTTTCGCCGACTGTGCGTTTCAAATCAACCGGGCACATGCACGACCCATAGGCAAAGTAGTAAAACATCGGCTCAGGTGTCGCGTGGGAACCCAGCGATCGCCCGGTGTAGAGATGTTTGATGGCCTGGAGCGAGCGTTCGTGCGGTTGGTGTAGGTGATGACTCATGGCACGTTGGGCATCTTAAGAGAAGAGAACAGATGATTAGTAAACTAGCACATCCCGATCGGAAAACCAGGGTTTAATTGCTGAGGTTTACTAAATCTTGGTTAAGCATAAAGTTCTTGCGCCTAACTTCCCGTTCATGCAGCACGATTTCGCGAAATACCGGGTTGTTTCCCTGGGCTTCACCAAATTTTGCTGTTCGGAACTCCATGCCTTACCCTCCGTTCACAATTTGGCCTGGGCACGCAGGTAGGGCCGGAGCGATCGCCAGTCCTTCTGCCCCACTTGATCTGAGATCGGGCCAGTGCGTTGAGCCGCAAAAATCCCACCGTCGCAGCTTTTAACGGGTTCGGTATGATAGAGAGCAGACTCATTCCCTGTGGTGCAATGGACGACGCTCTCCTAGCCATCTATCAACAAGCTTACAAAGACTTCGATTTGTTTCCGCTGGTCGAGCCTGAGGATATTGAAAAATTTCGGGTCGATTATGCCAAAGAAGTGCTCGTTCGGCTGCGGCAGGAGGTAAACGCATCAGTCAAAGATCAAAAGTTTGTGTTTGCAGGGCATCGGGGGTGTGGCAAATCAACTTTACTCAAGCGGTTTACGATTGAAATGCAGCCGCAGCACTTCACTGTCTTCTTTTCCATTGCCGACTTGCTTGAACCTGCTGCCGTGACCCATCGGAATATTCTGTATGCGATCGCGCTGAAACTGTTGAGTGCCGCTACCAAGCAAAGTATCTCAGTTCCTGATGACATTAAGGAAAGTTTGTTGGGGTGGCTGGATACCACGCACAAGCAAAAGTCAGCCAAAACGGTGCAATCAACAGTAAGTATTGGCATTGACAAGTTGCTGCAAATGGCAACACTCAAATTTCAGCAAGAGCAAGCCTTTCGAGATGAAATTGAGCGGGTGTTTGAAAAAAAAGTAACTGACTTGGTGAATAAAACTGATCGCATTGCTGCTGCGATTGAGACCACCCACAAAAAGCCCGTCCTCGTCGTGATTGATGACCTGGATAAGCTCGATTTGGCGCTGGTGGAATCGATTTATCTCAACAATGTCAAAGTTTTATTTTCGCCCCGTTTTCGGATTGTATTTACAATTCCTATTTCGGCGATTCAGGAGCCACAAGTGATGGGAGCCTTGGCCTCTGCTGGCATTGTGCGCCCCCAATTGTTTCCAGTTTCCAAGTTTTTCCCAAAAGCAGACTGTCGCGATCCCCAAGCAACTCCCATTCGTCCGACAATTGAGACCTTCTTAACCGCGCTTACCAAACGGATTCCTGCCGATCGCATTGAGCCAGAAACCGCCTACAAAATGGTGTTGAAGAGTGGGGGCGTTATGCGAGAACTGGTGAGGCTTGGGCGAGAATGCTGCACGGAATGCATGGTGCAACTGGAATTAGAACCTGAACGAACCGACCTCAAAATTGACGATGAAATTCTGACCATTGCTCTGCGGAATCTCCGCAACGATTTTGCTCGTCAACTGGGCACGACTTTGGTTCCCACTTTGGTTCAGGTCTATGAAACGTTAAACAGCGAAAACACCGATAGTGAGGCTTTCGTGAAGTTACTGCATGGGCTGATGGTGTTGGAGTATCAGAATGATGACCTGTGGTACAACGTGCATCCCATCGTGGTGGATTTATTGCGGCAGAAAAAACTGATTTCCTAACCGCTATGTCCCAACCCGTTTCTCCAGAAGTTTCAGAACAAGCGCAGCAAAATCAGCGGAATTTGCGGCGATTGCTGCTGTCAATTCAAGCGAGTTTGCACAAACTGAACCTACTGATTGCGATTTGCGATAATCCCCTCTATCGGGATCAACTCATACAGACCTATGAGGCGGAATTGACGGCCAAAGGCATTGCTTGTCACCAAATCACCCTAGATCGGCGGCAACCCAGTCTCAAACAAAGTTTGGTGGATTGGCAAGCTCAGACTAACCTGTCTAACGATTTGCCTGTAGTGGTGACTGTGCGGGGGGGGGATGAGTTGCTGGGGGTGCGGTTGGATCAACCTAAATCGGCCCAGGAAAAATTTTTCTTTTCCGTGCAATGGACGCGAGAAAGCCTGCGGGATTTTCCGTTTCCCATTGTGCTGTGGGTGACGGAGACGGTCGCCAAAGGCTTGGCCCAACAGGCTCCAGATTTTTGGAGTTGGCGGGGCGGTGTCTTTGAGTTTGTGCAGCTGATGGCATGGCAAACACCCACTCTGGCTCATGACGGCCAGTTACTGGAGCAACGCTATGAACCTGAACCTCTAGCTGACCCGAATGAACTGGAACAACTCATCACCGAACTCCAGGCTGAAGACCCTGATTCGCCCTTAATGGCGAGCTTGTATGAAGAGTTAGGCAAAACTTATTTTAAGCGGTTGAGGCAAGGACGGTCTGGCAATCGGCTTCAAGAAAGGGAACAAGCGATTGCGGCTTTGCAAACAGCGATTCTTCACCGCGAATCGTCAGATGACTTACTTCCCTTAGCCACAGGTTTGGGTTACTTGGGAGCTTTATATTGTGATCAGGGGCGCTATGGGGAGGCCGAACCCTTGTATCGGCGATCGCTCCAGATTCGGG
>CAYYWG010000004.1:0-283348 GCA_964475335.1 uncultured bacterium | reverse complement strand
GGGAGGAGCAGTTGGGATCTGACCATCCCGATACCGCCGCCAGTTTGAATAATTTGGCGGGCTTGTACGAGGCACAGGGGCGCTATGGGGAGGCCGAACCCTTGTATCGGCGATCGCTCCAGATCCGAGAGCAGCAGTTGGGATCTGACCATCCCGCTACCGCCAGCAGTTTGAATAATTTGGCGATTCTCTTCTGTCACCAAAACCGTTTTGCGGAAGCAGAACCGTTGTTAGTCAGAGCTTTAGCCACTCGGGAGGAAAAGCTGGGACTGGAGCATCCCGATACCCTGAGTACACGGCAAAGTTTAGCGAACTTGCGGCAGGCGATGCGGGGTGGGTGAGTGGGGGAGATGGATGCAATCTACTACACTAGAATTCACATCAGCCCTGCGCACTTTCATCATGCAGATTAAAGACCTGACCACCGATGAACTCAAAGCCCTGATTCGTGAAACGGTTCGGGAAGCCATTGAGGAACTCCTGCCCGATCCTGATGCCGGACTCACCGTAAAACCAGAATTTGAGCAAAGCCTATTGGCAATTCGCCAACGGCGACAAACCGAAACCGAAGCAGTCATTCTTTCAGCCGCAGAGGTGGCCCGCCAGCTTGGTCTAAGCCACGAATGAGCACCATCCCAATACCGCGACCAGTTTGAATAATTTGGCGCGCTTGTATCGAATGCAGGGCTGGGCGTATTTTCAGAGATGGGTGGCTGGGCGGCTGCAATGGGGTGGTCATCAGGGTAAACGTTTTTTCATCATTTTTTTAGTCCGCTTTTATCTGTTAGCTGGATACTCGTAATTGCATCACGATGCTGAGTGTGGGCAAGAGCAAGGACGAGTCAAGATGGTGAACAAAAGTTGGCATCGGGCGATTTTTAGCGTCCGAACGCGGCTGTTGGTCTGGTATTTTTTGCTGACGGCTGGCACGGTGTTGATCTCCATTCAAGTCACCTACCAGATTTTTCGCGATCGCATCAAAGTGCAGGCAGAAAGCTCTGCCCTGCGGCAGTCCAGGCAGGTGGGTTTATTGGTGGAACGGCATCGGCAAAAAGGTAAGCAAGGCCCTGCTAATCTGGCGACGTTGTTTGATCGGTTGAGTGCAAGCTACGTGCCAACCCGGAGTGAATATCTCATTTTGCTGATGGGCAACCGAATTTATGGCACCAAGCCAGACCTGCCGCCGGATTTCCTGAAGCAACATCCTGAGCTGATTTCAGCCTGGGCAGGCATTCCCAAAGAACACCAACAACACGTTGAAGGTCAAGCGCAGCGGCTCTTTTATGTGGCTCAACCTGTGGTGTGGACGACCCAGGAAACGGGTGTGATCGTGGTGCTGAATGACATCACGTTTGAGTACGAGAGTGCGGAGAGTGCGATCGGCTTGGTCATGCAGGTGACGCTGGGGTTGTTGCTGGTCTTCTTTCTGCTGGCCTGGTTTACCGCTGGCCGCGTGCTGTATCCGTTGCGACTGTTAACGAAGATGGCGCACTCGATTACGGAGTCTGACATGACCCAGCGGATTCCCATCCAGGGGAAAGACGAGATTGCCGAGTTGGCGACGACGGTTAACGAGATGCTCGATCGCTTGCAAGCGGCCTTTGATAGCCAGAAGGAATTTTTGAAGGATGCCAGCCATGAGTTGCGAACTCCGATCACCATCATCCAGGGCCATCTGGAAATGCTGAAATATCAGCCCCAGAAGGAAGACGCGATCGCCCTGGTGATGGACGAATTGGAGCGAATGAGCCGTTTGGTTCATGACCTGTTGTTGCTGGCCAAAGCCGAACGCACAGATTTTTTGCGCTTGAAGCCAGAAGAACTGGACTGGATGACCGAGGAAATTTATCTCAAAGCGAGAGGGCTGGCAGAACGGGATTGGCGACTGGAATCGAAAGGGCTTAGCCCCATCACCGTCGATCGCCAACGTCTGACTCAAGCGGTGATGAACCTGGTGCAAAACGCGATCCACCATACCCAAGGGGGGGACACGATCGCCCTCGGTTCATCCATCAAAGGCGACTATGCCTATTTCTGGGTGCGGGATACGGGGGAAGGCATTGCCCCCGACGATCAGAAACGCATTTTTGAGCGCTTTGTGCGGGCAATGGGGGAGCGGCACCGGGAGGGTTACGGGCTGGGCCTGTCGATTGTGGCGGCGATCGCCCAGGCTCACGGTGGCCGAGTCGAGTTGGTCAGTCAGGTTGGGCAGGGTTCCACGTTTACGATCGTGATTCCCCTGGTGCCGGATGTGGTCACGCCCATCCCACCCAATCATCGCCCTGCTGCTCTACCCCACGCTGCGGAATTCTAAAGGGAAGATAAAAATTTTTTCACAAACCCTTTACGTCTGATTTATCCACGGGCTTAACACTTTGACATGTCTAGGCACTACGGCTTTGTTCTCTAGTCCTTCATTTCCCTGTGAACTATGAGCAACCTCGATTCTTCCCACCGACCCGCTGAACAACCGAACCCTGTCTCAGACCTGCCTGTTGCTGATCCTGCTGCTGCTACGGAGTCTCCGTCTCCCACGCCCAAACGCTGGCTGTGGCTAGTGATGATTGGGGTGTTGACGGTGGGTGGGGTTGCCACCTGGCGATCGCTGACCGCAACTCAACCCTCTCAGCCTGCGGTCGCTCAGCAAGGGCCGCCCCCCAGAGCCGTAGAAACGATCGCGCTCCAATCTGGCACTGCTGCCCGTCAGGTGCAACTGCTAGGGCAGGTGGAAGCGGCAGAACGCGCAACGGTGCGGGCGCAAACCAATGGCGTGATTCAAGAATTGTTGGTGCAACCGGGCGATCGGGTGGAACCGGGCATGACGATCGCCGTACTCGATGATGCCGATCAGCAATTAGCGCTGTCTCAGGCAGAAGCCCGATTGGCACAGCAACGCAGCAACCTGGCGCGGTTAACCGTGGGCACCCGTCCCGAAATCATTGCCCAACGGCAAGCGGCATTGGGTGCGGCCACCGCCCGCGAACGGGAAGCGATCGACAATCTCCAGCGCACCACAACTCTGGTGCAGGAAGGGGCACTGTCCCAGCGTTTGTTGGTGGAAGCGCGATCGGCGGTGGATGCAGCGCGGGGAGGACGACTGGCCGCCCAGGCTGAACTGGCAGAGGCGCAGGCGGGGCCAATTCGCGAAGAAATTGCAGCCCAACAGGCGAATGTGACAGCCGCCCAGGCAGAAGTGAATCAGGCAAAGCTCAGCCAATTTCGGACGCAGGTTAAGGCCACCTCTACCGGGGTGGTAGAGCGGCGCATCGTCAGCCGGGGTGATTATGTGCAGAACAATGGAGAAATTGTTTCTTTGATTGCGGGTGACCAGTTGGATATCTTTCTGGAGTTGCCAGAGGAACTGACGGGCAGAGTGACGGCAGGGATGCCCATTCAACTCACCTCCCGCGCCTTGCCCCAGTGGAACCAGCGCACCACGATCACCGCTGTTGTTCCGGCGGCAGATTCCGCTTCCCGGCGGCAGCGGGTACGGGTACGACTGGAGAACAGCGGTCAACGGTTGCTGCCGGGGATGGCCATTACCGGCACCCTGGACTTGCCATCCAACCGCACGAGTTTTGTGGTCTCCCGCGATGCCCTGACACAGCGGCAGAATCAGTGGTTTGTGTTTGCGATCGCCGATGGCAAAGCCCAGGAAATTCCGGTCGAAATGGTGACGGATCTGGGTAAAACCGTTGCGATTTACAGCAGTGCGTTGAGCCGTGGCCAGCAAATTGTCTTACGTGGGGGCGATATGCTGCGGGATGGCGTTCCGGTGAAAGTCGTGCAGAACACCAAAGGGTAGAAAACCAATGAATTTTATTGAACTGGCGGTGCGCTGGCGGCATGGCACCTTTGTTTTGTTTTGCTTGCTGGCCATGTTTGGGGTGTTTGCCTTATTCAGTTTGCCCCTGGAATTGCAGCCCGGTGGCGATCGCCCAGAAATTACCGTGACGACCACCTATCCCGGTGCTGGCCCGACGGAAGTGGAAGATCTGGTCACCCGCCCGATCGAAGAACAGATGGAACAGGTGTTGGGGGTGCAGGAGATCAGTAGTAGCTCCCGCGCCGGACGCAGCAGCATCACCCTGGAATTTACGCAAGATGCAGATCTCAGCGATCGCCTGGTGGATGTGATCAATCGGCTGCAACAGGCTGATAGTCTGCCACCGGAAGCCAACGAGTCGAATGTGGAATTGGTGGGTGGCAGCAGTTCGCCCATGATGTGGATTCCGATGGTGCCCACCGATGGCAAAGCCAAACCCGATCACTACCGGGATTTAGCCGAAGAGGTGATTGTGCCCCGCTTGCGGCGGGTTGAAGGGACGGGGCAGTTTTTGGTTGTGGGCGGGCGGCAACGGGAAGTGGAGGTCAAAGTTGACCCCAGAGCGCTGGCCGATCGCAACCTGACGATTGGGGATGTGGTGCGGACGTTGCAACAGAATAACCGGGACATTCGGGGCGGCCCCCTGGTGTTGGGACGGCGAGAATACCGGGTCAGAACCATCAGTCGATCGCAGGATTTATCTCAAATTGAGGGGTTTGTCCTGCGGCGAGATGCCTCTGGCACCGTCTACCTGCGGGATGTGGCCCAGGCGCAGATGGGGCGGAAGGTGCAGGACAGTGCGTTGGTGTTCAACGGCACCCCGACCATTGCGATCGGTGTGATCCGCCAGGTTGGCGCAAATGTGCCGCAAGTGGCCAAAGGGGTGCGCGATACCATTACGCAGTTGGAAGCTGAATTAAACCGCCAGGGGGAATCGCTCCGGTTTGCTTACAACTATGACGAAAGCCAGTACATCGAACAGTCCATTTCTTTGGTACAGGGCAATCTGATTAGCGGTGCCTTGTTAGCCACGGTCGTCCTGGTGTTGTTTTTAGGCTCCCTGCGCACTGTTGCGGTCATCGCCCTGACCATTCCCACCACGTTGATTACCGTCTTTATCGTTATGGCCTGGTTAGGGCGATCGCTGAACATTATCAGCCTCGCCGGATTGGCCTTTGCCGTGGGCATGGTCGTAGACAACGCGATCGTGGTAATCGAGAACATCTTCACCCACATGCAGAAGGGCAAAAGCGTGATGCGGGCGGCGATCGAGGGCACCCAGGAAGTCTGGGCGGCCATGCTCGGTTCGACTCTGACGAATGTGGTGGTGTTTCTGCCTCTGATTATGGTGACGGGAGAGGCGGGACAACTGTTTGCGGATATGGCGATCGCCCTTTCCTGCGCCTCTTTGTTCTCCCTGTTTGCCGCCATTACCCTGGTGCCCATGCTGTCTGGTCTGTTTCTGGATCAGTCGGAAGCTCAGCGGATGCTCTCCACGCAGGGGCAATCTCCGATGCCTGCCGGGGCGGGGTGGTGGGGGCGGGTGCAGCAAGCGGTCTACCGCACGTCGGATACCTTCCGCCATTTCCAAACCAAATTAGAAGATTTCCTGGCCTCCACCGTGAGTTGGTCGATCGGGCGCAGACGAGTTAAACGCCGCCTGCTGGTATTGGGCATTCCCGTGGGGTTACTGGCGGTCAGTATTTGGCTGTTGCCGCCCGCCGACTATTTACCCGAAGGCAACCGCAACCTGGTGGTGCTGCGGGCCGAACCCATGCCGGGAACCAGCATTCCCGAAGCGATCGCCCAATCTCAGCCTGTGCAGGATTTTCTGCGATCGCAACCGGAAGTCGAACGAATCATGTACGTCGATCGTCCGGGTGCCTTGCGGGGGATTGCCACGATTCTCAAGCCGGAATTTGCCACAACGGCTGGACTGGCAGAAATGGTCGATCGCTTGCGGGCAAAAGTGGGTGATTTTGCGGGATACCGTTTTGTCATCCCCACGCGCATTGCCATCTTCCGCGATCCAGGTAAGGAATTTGATGTGGATATCGTCGGCGCAGATCTGACCCAACTGAGTGAACTGGAACGGGACATTACCGCGAAATTGCGGGAGTTGCCGGGGGTGCGGAATGTGCGATCGAACTTTGTCATGGGCGCGGGAGAGATTCAGGTCATCCCCTACCGCGAACGACTGGCAGAAGTTGGCCTTTCGGAATCGGAAATCGGTTCCCTGGTGGAAGCAGCCCTGGGCGGACGGTTAGCCTCTAACTTCATTGATGGGAAAGAAGAACTGGATGTCTCGGTGGAATTGAAAGATACGACTGTTTCCACCCCGGAACAACTGCGCCAGTTACCGCTATTTGCCCGTGGCCGCCAGATTCAGTTGGGTGATGTGGCTGAAGTGCAAGAAACAACTGGCCCCGATGTGATCAACCACGTCGATCTGGAACGAGCCGTTAGCCTGACGATATCCCTTGCGCCCGATGCGCCCCTGGGAACACTGGTACAGCGAACTGAAGCGGAAATTCTCGCCCCCCTGCGATCGCAACTGCCCACAGGCTATCGATTAGAACTGGCCGGGTCAGCCGATCAACTGGCGCAAACGGTTTCCCAATTGGCAAATGCCTTTGCCTTCTCGGTGCTGATTACCTACCTGCTGTTGGTCGCCTTATATCGCTCTTTCCTCTATCCCCTGGTGATTATGGCCGTGGTGCCGATGGGCATCAGCGGGGCACTCCTGAGCCTGGTATTAGTCAATCGCTTGCTGGGCTGGGTCGTGCCGCTGGACATGATTACGGCGCTGGGGTTTGTGATCCTGACTGGAGTGGTTGTCAACAATGCCATTTTGCTGGTCGATCGCGCCCTGCAACTGCAACAGGAAGGCGAAGATTACGACGCCTCTCTTTACAACGCCACCCGCGATCGCCTGCGGGCCATCTTTATGTCTGCCGGAACCAGTGTGTTGGGCATGTTGCCCTTAGCTGTGGTGCCCGGACAAGGCGCAGAACTCTATCAAGGCTTGGGCATTGTGCTCACGGGTGGTCTGGCATTTTCCACAATTCTGACCCCCACGGTCGTGCCAGCCATCATGGGACTGCTCCGCGATGTCCGCGATCGCGCCTCTTTCCCCCCATCCAAATCAGCCCCCAAAGCCAAAGCCCAAAACCCTGCCTAGGGCGCACCATCAATTCGCCATACAAGCCACAAGGGATTGCCCCTACCAATGTCTAACCCCCAAATTCGCTAACCAGCGATCGCCAGATTTTGCCAATCTAAAATCTCTACTTCTAAAATCCAAAATAGTGTTGTGGGTTAGCTATCCGCGTGAATCGCATTCTGATCACTGAAGACAACTCTCGGATTACATCTTTTTTGGAGACGGGATTACAGGCGCATGGCTTTACCACGACGGTGGTCGCCTCTGCTCGGGATACCACTCGTCTAGCCGACAGCAATCATTTTGACCTGCTGATTCTCGATCTTGGCTTACCGGATGGGGATGGTTTAGAGGTCATTGCCACCGTACGGGGGCAGGGCGAAACCCTTCCCATCATTGTGTTAACCGCGCGGGATGGTGTGGACGATACGGTGTCGGCGTTGGAAGCAGGAGCCGATGATTATGTCACAAAGCCCTTTCGTTTTGAAGAATTGCTGGCGCGTATTCGCGTGCAACTCCGTAACCGCCAGATGCCCGGTGCCCGCCAGGAAACTACCTTGAGAGTGGGCGAAATTACCCTGGATTTGCTCAGTCGCCAGGTTTGGGTGGGCGATCGCCTGATTGATCTGTCTGCCCGCGAGTTTTTGCTAGCCGAAGTCTTTTTGCGCCATCCCATGCAAGTGTTGACTCGCGAACAACTGCTCGATCGCATCTGGGGCTACGATTACGACCCTGGTACAAACATCGTCAATGTGTATGTGGGCCATCTGCGCCGTAAGTTAGGGGAAAATCGGATTGAGACAGTCCGGGGCATTGGCTATCGCCTTAGTGTGATGCCGCTTTGATGGCAAAAGCTTGCTGGGTGGAACGGTGCCAATGATCGGTCTTGATGCCCTAGGGCGTTGGTTTGGGCGGCTACGTGCTGAGCCTGGATAATTGACCACCCGTGAATTTGTCGGGATGGAGCTTGTGTTCGCCTGCGCCTGTCAGGGCCACCACCAGGGATTGCCCGATCGCGAAACCTGTTGCTGTGGCGGGGGGGGTGAAGCGTTGGTCGAATCCCTTGAATAATGCCGCCCCCCGATTTCTAGCTGTCTGCGGCTAATTGACGGTGAATGCTGGTGAGTAAGTGTTCTGTGGTGTAGGGCTTGTGCAAGCGGACTTTGATCCCAAGGGCTTCCAGGCTGCTTTGATACTGCGGCAATAGCCCTGTGACGGCGATCGCTCGGACGTGGGGATTCATTTCTTGCAAAATCCGAATGATGGCGATGCCATCCATATCGGGCAGCATCATATCAACCAACACGATCGCGATCGCCGCTTGATGTTGAACATAGGTCGCGATCGCTTCCACCCCGCTCCTCGCCGTCAACACCTGATAGTGATACGCTTCCAGCATGGCGCGAGTGGATTGAAGAATACGGTCTTCATCATCAATCACCAAAATTAATTCTCCCTGACCTTGGGGGAGGGGTGTTGCTTGGCGCTTGGGTGCGGCGTTTGCCTCGATCGCGGGTAGGTATACCTTAAACTGGGTGCCCTGCCCAACTTCACTGACAACCTGCACAAAACCGCCATAGCTTTTGACAATGCCCAAAACCGTGGAAAGTCCCAAGCCCGTTCCCTGGCCGAGGGCTTTGGTGGTGAAAAAGGGATCAAAGATGCGATCGCGCACATCGGCGGCAATCCCCGTGCCAGTGTCGCTCACCGTGATCAGCACATACGGCCCCACCTGGGCATCCAGGTTCATCTGGGCAAAGATTTCATTCACCGCGAAGTCTTCGACCGCCAGGGTTAGCGTCCCTCCATTGGGCATGGCATCACGGGCATTCACACAAAGATTGATCAAAACCTGATGTAGTTGGGTCGCATCGGCAGCCACAGCGCTAACCCCTGCTGCGGGCACCCTCACTTGCAGGGCAATGAGTTTTGGGAAAGTTTGCTGGACGACGTTGATCACTTCTTGTAAGAGGGCGGCGACATTGACTGCGGTGCGCTCTCCTCCGCTGCCTCTGGTAAATGTGAGGATTTGTCGTACCATGGCTGTTGCGCGTTTGGCGCTATCTTCCACGAGTTGCAGCATTTTGTAGGATTGTTCATCGAGGTTTGTTTTTTGCATCCGCAGCAACTGGGCAATGGTCAGAATGGGGGTGAGGGCGTTGTTGAGGTCGTGGGCAATGCCACTGGTCAATGTGCCCAAACTTTCTAGCCGTTGGGCTTGATAAAACTGTGCTTCCAGGCTTTTCTTTTCGGTGATATCGGTATCGACGGAGAGGATCGATTTGGGTTGTCCAGTCTCATCCCGCACTAGGGTACAGCGCCCTTCCACAGTGACTTTCTGGCCAGTTTTGGTGAATTTCTGAATTTCGCCGTGCCACGTACCCTGTTCCAGCACGACACGCTTCAGGTCTAAAAAGATAGATGGATTTCGGGATAATAATTCGTTCGCTTGTTGGCCCAGAACTTCTTCTGCTTGCCAGCCATACAACTGTTCGGCTCCCTGATTCCAGTAGAGTATGCGATAGTCTAAGTCGCAGACCAAAATTGCATCGGTGGAAATGTCTAGTAAGGCGGCTTGCTCGCGAATTTTCTGCTCGGCCTGTTTGCGATCGTCCAGTTCAAGTTGCAGTTGTTGATAGAGTTCAGATTGTTGAATGGCAATACCAACTTGGGTGGCAAGGCGTTTGACCATTGCAATTTCAGCCGGTTGCCAGAGGCGGGGGGCTGCGCAGTGATGGGCGATTAGCAAGCCCCAGAGATGGTCGTTTTGCAAGATGGGCACAACCAGGTTGGCTTTCACCTGAAACTGTTGCAGCAGTTCAACGTAGCAGGGTTCCAGGTCTGCGGTTGCAATATCGGAGAGGGTTGCGACGCGCCCCTGACGATAGGGTTCAATACAGTGATCGTGGAAGCAAGGGTCATAGATGGTGGTGGAGAGGATGGGAGTCCACTCTGGGCCAACTGATTCCATAATCACGTCGCCTTGCCAATCGGGGCGGAAGCGGAAAATGACGACGCGATCGACTTCTAAAAAGGCGCGTACCCGGTGGACGGTGCTGGCTAAGACTTGGTTGAGGTTGAGGGAGCGGCGAATATCTTGTGCAATCTCGTTGAGTAAATATTCTTGCTGGATTTGTTTGCGTAGGGTCAATTCTGCGTGTTTGCGATCGCTGATATCTAGGTTGATGCCACTCAGGCGAACGGGTTCCCCCTGGTCATCTAAGGTCAGGTGGCCCAGGCTCAAGATCCAACGAATTCCCTGTTGGGGATGGAGAATCCGAAATTCCAGTTGGATATCTGATTGGCGTTGGGCGATCATTTGGGCGAGGGCGTTGCCGATCTGGGGGCGATCGTCTGGATGCACGTATGACTCATACCAGTTGTTGTATTCGGCTAGCGGTGTGGCAGGATCCAGGCCATACAGTTGATAGGTTTCTGGCGATCCGGTGATCTGCCCTGTGGCCAGCACCCAGTCCCAAGTGCCGGCTTGGGTACCTGTTATAGCTAAGCGCAACAGTTGCTCATTTTCATACAGTGCAGCTTCGGTGCGTTTGATTGCGGACAGATCGTAGAAATAGCAAACGACACCATAGCCGCCCGTGGGCAGGGTGATGCGGTGAATTTGCCAGTCGTAGGCTTGAATTTCTGTGATGTTGGCACGCCGTTCGACAATGACAGGTGAATAGTACGACTCGCCGGAGGCCAAGGTGTGGCGGAAGTGATTGATCGCCTCGGTGGCAAAGGGTTCTTGCCAAAGGATGCGGAGAATTTCAGCAAAATCGCGCCCAAGGAGCGGATCGATGTTGCTGAAGACGGCTTTTGCCCCTTGATTGATCTGTTGCAGCCGAAATTCGGCATCAATTATGTAAATCCCGAAGGGGGCGTTCTCGACTAGGGCGGAAAACATGGCCTGATTGTGGTGCAGGGCCAGTTGGGTTTGCCGATGTTCGATCAGGTCAGCCGCTTGACGGGCTAGTAAATCAAGGAAGCGCAGTTCGCGATCGCTGGGGCGGTGATGGTGCCGCCAATGGGTTGAAACCATGCCGATCGCCTGTCCAGACCGGGTGATTAATGGAGTAGACTGGGCCGAGCGATAACCTGCTTCAACGTGGATTTGTAGGGAGCCATCTGGGTCTGCCTGGTCTGGCCCATCAAAGTCTAGAAAGGTGCGATCGCCTGTTGCTAGAGCGATGCCACAGGATGTGTTGGAACTCGCCTTGACGCGGTAGAACCGATTAATCATAGGTTGATCCATCCCCTGGCTGGCCAGCAGCAATAAATCTTGGGTGGCTGGATCGAGAATTTGGATTGTGCCTGCATCCGCTTGCAATAGGGCGATCGCGGTGGTCACAATCTCGTCGTACAACACCTGAATATCGGTTTCCACCGTCAGCCGGGTACTCAGATCATGCAAAAGTTGGGTATCCCGCAGATCGGCTTCAATGGTCGCTTCGGCCTGTTTGCGATCGCTAATATCAACAGAAGTTCCAATAATCTGCTCAATGGTTCCTTCGGCATCCCGTACTGGTGAGAGGGTTGTTAATGTCCAAATAGAACAACCTTTCAAGACAACATATTCTTCATAGGTAATGCTTCGATCTTCTTGTAGACATTGCTGATAGTTGTGGCGGAAAGCTGCTCCAGTCACCATTCCAAATGCAGCTTCGGGCGTTTTACCCTGAATATCTTGTTGCGAGATACCAGCATACCGTTCTGCCACATGGTTAAAGGCAAGATAACGAAAGTCTCTGGAATCTGTCACCTCAATGACGAAAATGGCCTGTTCGGCACCATTGTAGATTTTGTTTAAAAGCGATTCCCGCTGCTGTAACGCCTGGTTCGCGACATTGAGTTCTGCGGTGCGATCGGCCACTTGGTGTTCCAGTTCATCACGCGCGGTTTGCAATTCCTGGTTGCGCTGTTGAAGTTCAGCCTGGGGGGCGGCATCCCCAACGGCACGCAGTTCGGCAGCCTGGGAAGGGGGCAGAGTTTGATCTGCCTGAACTGGCGTAGAAGTGGCATAGAGGGGATTCAGCCGATAGCCCACCCGCCGCACCGTTTGGATTAAATCTTTGGGCGCACCCGCTGCGGTCAATTTTTGCCGCAGATCGTTGATGCGACCGCGCACGGCCTCTGTTCCGGGAACTGCTGCTGCCTGCCAAACTCGTTCCAGAATGACTGTGGCGCTGAATATCCTGTCCTGCTCTCCCACCAACAGTTCCAGAATGGCCCATTCCTTAGGGGTGAGGGTCAGGCTTTGCTCCTGATACCAGACTCGGCGGGTCGTGGGATCTAGCGATAGTGGCCCCCAGTTTAGGCTAGGTTCACTTGCCGCTGGTTGCAACCAGGTCTGGATGCGGGCAACCAGCTCATCGGGATCAAAGGGCTTGACGATATAATCATTGGCTCCGGCTTTCTGCTGATCGGTGGTCTGCCCCTGGAGGGGTGGCGGCGGCATTTCTTCTGGCCCAAGCAGCACCACAATGGGCGACTGGAATCCTTGCTGGCGCAATTGGCGACAAACTTCTAGCCCATTGACCTGGGGAGCCGAACTATCCAGCAAAACCAACTGATAGTCAGTGGCGATCGCCATTCGTAACGCCGCTGCTCCATCCGGTGCTAGGGCGATCGCACAGTGACACGGTTGCAGGAGGACTTGCAGGGACTGGGCAATGGCCCGATCTGCTTCGACGACTAAGATGTTCATGCCAGCCTCCAGGTCTAGTGAGGGTAGCGTAGAGCCAGCCGAAATCTAAGCAGTCCTGATTCCCGGCGCAATTTCTATCCAACTCCTCTTTAAGAATAATCCATAAGATAGATGACTACAATCTGAAGCTACTGGTAACACCGTATTTGATTTTCTAAATCGCTCAATGTTCCGCTCCTGTCCTAAGCCGTGGATTTATGGCAACTTGTGCTGGCAGGAGGGCAGCGATCGGTCGCTTGGCTTGGATGGCCCTGGTCGCAACCTTGCTCACCGTTGCGCGATCGCCCGCCTGTGGAAGAGCCGCTCAACGATTGGTAATAATGTTATATCAATCATCAAATCAGAAAATTAAACTGATTTTTCCTAAAATTTACATAGAAACGACTCTAGACTCAAAAAAATGACCTATTAAAGGTCGGTTGAGACTGGCTGGAGCACTCTTTTGGTTTCTTATTCATCACTTAATTGCACTCACAAATACTGGTTTGAAATTGTACGTGGCTAGGCTGGTCAGGCATCTGGGGCGTGGTCTAATTCGGTGATGAAGCGTTGGCGGGTGTCTGCGTCTAAGAGGGCGGCTTGGAAGGCGTTGCGGGTCCAGCGTTTGATGTCGGCGATCGCAACCTGGCGTTCGGTCATGAGGCGGGTGAGTTCTTCCGTGAGGGTGACTCCAAAAAAGGTGGGGTCGTCGGAATTGACGGTGACAGCGACACCAGCCGCATCCAGGGCTAACAGCGGATGGGCTTGATAGGATGGCACGTTTTGCAACCGTTCGTTGGATGTGGGGCACATTTCGACGGTGACTTGGCGATCGCGCAAAAGTTCAACCACAGCGGGATCGTGAATGGCTGAGACTCCGTGGCCAATTTGGGTGATGCCCAGGTGTTCTACAGCATTCCGAATGCTGTCTGGCCCGGTCATTTCGCCAGCATGAACTTTGATCCGTTTGTCAGCCTCTCTGGCTAAAGCAAGGGCGGGTTGAAAGTGTTCGGCGGGCCAGCCCACTTCGTCGCCTTGGAGGTCGTACCCGGAGACAATGGCGAGCGATCGCGTTGCGTTCACCCAGGCGATCGCCGCGTCTACACCTTGGGGCCGCATCAAGCCAACAAAGATCCGAATGATGCAATTTTGGGCCTGGGCGCGATCGCAGGCGGCGGCCAGCAGTTCCCAGACCTGGGGCAGATCGGCACCGTGTTGGGCTGCCATTGAGGGGGCAAAGTTAATCTCGGCGTAGCGCACGTTTTGTGCAATTAAACTATCGACGACATCTTGAATGACTTCGGCGTAACCGTTGGGGGTGCGCAACCAGGGATGGATGTATTGCGAAAATAGTTGCTGAAATTCCCTGAAATGGTTAAAGCGGAACTCTGGCGCAAACCAGGGGGGTTGTTCGGGCAAAATGGTTCCGTAGTGGCGGTGGTGGGCAGCCCGGAGCGTTGACCAGCGGGGGGCACCTTCCAGGTGTAAGTGCAGTTCTGCTTTGGGTAGAGCTAAGAGTTGTTCCATTGGTGCATCCAGGTGTGGTCTTGATTAAGGCGGAATCAAGTCGCGATCGCTGAATTTTTGCAATTTACTGTAAATTATGAATGAACGGTGAGCGATGACAAATGGTAAGTCATAAAAATTCCCCACAGCAGGGCTACGGGGAATCTAAGTCAAGTTAAACCAGCCGTTTGGGTTACATCCGTTCGATGATATTTTTGACAATGCCCATGCCGGTGATTGCTTGCCAACCAAACAGCCCGACAATGATAACGTTCAACAGAATATGGGCATTGCGGGCCCAATCTTGCCCTTTTTGCATCAAAGGCGAGAGGGCGGCAGAAATGGCAATGAGGCCAGTCATGCTTAAGCCGGCTAAGAGGTGCGGGTTGACAAAGAGTTTGCCGCTATTGATATAGGTTGCGCCCATTGCGCCCAAAGACCCCAGCACCATCAAGGCCAACACCAATGAGCCAATTTGGTAATGCTTGGTGTTGTATTTGCCTTTGATGAGTTCTTTTTTTTCCTCGCCTTGGGCAGAGCGGGTTTTACGGACTTTCATCCCCAGATACAGGGCATAGATCGTGAGCCCGAACAGCACCCACATCAAGATGGGATGCAAAAACTGGCTCCATACTTTGAGAGTTTGCAAGATGTCTGGACTCATAGGGTTTGGGTTGCTGAACAATCTTCATAAAAAGTAGCATAACGTTTGTTCGAGTCGCAGGGCAGCTTTTGCCTTAAATTTACTGGCGATCGCGTGGGTTTACCCGCTTAAATGGACTCGAACACGATAGCGAGTGCCTGCATGGGGATAAACAAACAAGGGCTGGGGTTAGGCTTGGCGATCGCAACGGTGGGGCTGACGGGGCTGAGTTTGCTGGGGCCAGTGGCGTGGCATCCTTATCTGGAGTTAACGTCTCACTTTCGGGTGCAGTATTTCTGTTTGAGTGGGTTGGCGTTGCTGGGGTTGGGCTGGGTGCGATCGCGGCGATGGCTGGTGGTGGCGTTGTTTTGTGTGGCGTTGCAAGGTGTGGAGTTGGTGTCGTGGTATTGGCCAGGGGCGACGGTGACGGGCACGCCCGATGTGCGGGTGTTGTTAGCCAATGTTTATGTCCGTAATCATGACAAGACGCAGGTGCCAGCCTTTGTGGAACGAGAGCAGCCTGATCTTGCGTTATTTATGGAAGTTGATCATCGGTGGTCAGCGGCATTAGAGACCTTGCGATCGCAAATGCCCTATCGATTTGCCGCCCCGTCGGATTTAACGCTGTATAGTCGGCTCCCATTGCAAAACCAGCAAATGTTTGGCCCGCCCTATGCGCCGAGTTTGGCGGTGACGGTTGACGTTGGGGGGCGATCGCTGATGGTGGTGGCGACCCATCCGTTGCCCCCTCGTCCAGATCGGTTTGCCGAGCGCAATGAAGAATTTGAGCGGGTTGCAACGTTTATCCAACAGCAAGATCCTGCCTTGCCCGTGATCTTGATTGGCGATTTGAACACCACGATGTGGTCGCCCTATTACCGTCGGTTGGTGCAGCAAACGGGTTTACACAATGCGCGATCGGGCTTTGGTATTTTGCCAACTTGGCCAGCACCAACGCCTTATTCCAAACCTAATTTGTTGGTTAAATTCTTAAAGCTTTTTGCCTGGATTCCCATTGATCATGTTTTGGTAGATGCTCAAATTCAAGTTCAACAGTTTCGAGTCGGGCCAAGTGTGAATTCTGACCATCTTCCTGTCATCGCTGATTTAAAGCTGAAATGACGTTACTCCCCGCGATCGCGGGTGTCATCAACTCAACTTCAGATAGTCAGTTAAACTTGGCATCATCAGCAATTCGTTAAGGCATTAGCTTCGGCCACGGCTAATTTCCAGGTTTTAGCCGCAATTCCAAGCTCCGCGCGAATCGTGGCCAATGTCTTATACTGTTTTTTCAATGTTTTTTCTGTCCATTTTTCCTGAGCTTTTGGCATAGCCTGCAAGTGCGGTTGAGAAAGCTGAACAGAATGTTTTACCGCAGCAGTTGGTTCAGGAATAAGATGGCTAATCAAATACTCTAGCCGCTCTTCAATGCGATCGAGTCTTTCCCAAATAATTGGCAAAGTAACTTCTTGGGGTATCTGCTTTGAAACATCTGGAGAAAGTAAATATACAACTTCTTGTTCCCCAGATTTATTGGATTCTAAGGCTTCCTGAATTGCCTCGATTGAAGTAGAAAATAACTCTTCTTGAGTTTTGGCGGATTGTAGAATTGCAACTCCGGTCTTAAACAGATGATCTTCCATCGCTTCTAAATCAGCATCTATCGCTGTAAAGTCTAAATCTGGTAGATTTTCTACATCAAAGTTATTAGTGCTTGCTCGGTTCTTTTTTTTTGACATAAATCACCTCTCTGGTTCAAGTTGAATGCTTAATCTATTTTGTCATTTTTTGCTTTTAACTCTTGATACTGATAAAGCAAATCTTTATAGCCAATTTTTAATCGCTTTAAATCCATTTCTAGTTTTTCGTTTTCTTCTTGAATCTTCTGATTCTTGGCTTTTAGCTTTTCATAGGCTGTTTTCCATTTTTGTGCTGTTAGTTTTAATTTCTGAAATTCTGTTTGTATTTTTTCAAGTCTTTTTTTCGTTGCAACAACTTGTTCCATTGCAACTGCGACATCATTTTGATACTTGGATGTGAGAATAGCAAGTCTTTCACGAAAGTGATTTCTTGCTGAAGTCAAACCACCAATTTTACCCCGCATCGAATTTCTTGAGGAAATAGCTTGATCGCGTGCAACGATCGCCTGACTGCGTTCGTCTTGGACAATCCCTAAATCCCGCATCGCTTGTTCAAGCCGTTCCTGGAAACTCATTTTTTCAATTTGCTCATGTTCCAGCTTTTCAGACAGTTTTTCTTTTTCGTCTTGAAGCCGATCATTTTCTTTGCGATAACTCTCTAGATCTTGTTGGATTTTGCCTTGATTGTACGCACTGATGAGTTGTGACGGTGGAGCAGCCTGTTTCCCTCGATCTAAGTTTTTCATAGGAGGTGAATGAATTTTCCATACCTAGAGTGCCCCAATTGCTCTGATTTTCACTATGTAGGTAAAAGCATCCCTGCTCCACCGTGGAAAGGTGCTTGGAGGCTTCCAACCCAATTGGTGCGAGTTTAAGCGTCAATACACTGTTGAAGAGGCGGGCGATCGCCGGGGTTGGCTCAACCGCAGGAACCGGGTTGTCAGGATCAGTGCAGCCACTGCGAGCCCGGTTGCCATGCCCCACCAAATTCCGGCTCCGCCGAGGCCAAATCCGTAGGCAAAGGTCAATCCGGTAGGCAGCCCAATACACCAGTAGGCAAAGAACGCCACAAGCATGGGGGTGCGGGTATCTTTGAGGCCACGCAACGCTCCGGCGGCAACCACTTGCAAGCCATCTACGATTTGGAAGATGGCGGCAATCCCCAGCATGGTTTTGGCCAGTTGCAGCACAGAGGCATTTTCTGGATCGGCCAAATTCAGATACAAATCAACGATGGATTGGGGCTGAGTCCAAAAGAGAATGGCCGTGGAAACCATGAACAAGCCCCCCATCGCGATGCCGATGATGCCCGCCAGTCGCACGCCGTGAAAGTCTTTTTGCCCAAGGAGTTGCCCAACGCGAACAGTCGTGGCAAAGGACATCCCCAGCGGTACGTTGAAGGCGATCGCGGCAGTTTGGAGGGCAACTTGGTGGGCGGCCAGGGTCGTTGTGCCGAATTGGGCCATTAAAAACGTGGCCAGGGTAAACATGCCACCTTCAATGCTGATCAACCCACCGATGGGCAAACCGATGCGCACCAGTTCCGTGAAAACGGCGCGGTTGAAGCGGAACAGCGGGTGAAACAGCCGATAGGGTTGAAAGGCTGAATGCAGGCTGAGGTAGCCAAGCAGGATGGCAAACATGCTCCAGAGGGAGAGGGTGCTGGCCCAGCCAATTCCCGCAAGCCCCAACGCGGGTAGTCCCCATTTGCCTAGCGCGAGGCCATAGTTGCCGATCGCATTGATGGCGGTGCCAATGACTACAATGAGCATGACAATGCGGGCGTGGGCAAGGGCTGAGGCGGTGCTCCGCAATGCGGCAAACCCCAACGCTGGGAACACGCCCCACACGATCGCGGTGAGGTAGCTGTCGGTGAGGGCGATCGCCTGGGCGGGTTGACCAACCAACTGCACCAACCCCGATCCATGCCAGATCAAGGCCATCAACGGAATAGATAAGAGGCTGGCCAGCCACAACCCTTGCCGCGTAATTTCCCCGACTTGCCGGGGTTGATTTGCCCCAAAGGCTTCCGCCACCAGAGGACTCACGGCGGAGACGACCCCGGCTGTCAGCATCACGCTATAGGCAAAAATCCCAGCGCCCAAACCCCCGGCGGCCAACGCTTCGCTGCCGAGCAGGCCCATCGTCAGCGTATCCACAAATCCAGTGGCCGATTGGGCTAATTGGGCGGTTGCCAGCGGAATGGCGAGCTGCAAGCTGGCTTTCGTTTCCTCGACAAGCCTGGATTGGGTCAGCATGAGTCAAAAATCCTAATCGAATCGGTCAAAAACAGAGTTAGTTCTGTCTAGTTGTGGGTTTGCACCTTTTCCATCTCATCACTATTCCCGGTCATTGGGCCTCCCCCAATCTTCTGATTTTCGTGGGGGTGTGGGCTAAATTCTTGGCGTAGGATGCGGGTTGGCCTGGGGCGATCGCTAGAATTTTGGCGGCGGGCAACGATAAAGTGAATGGTTGATTGCAGGCAATGTCAGGTTAGGGAGAACAAGCGGAATGCGAGTGGTCGTGCAGCGGGTTAGGTCGTCGTCAGTGACCGTGGAGGGGGCGATCGTGGGGCAAATCGGACGGGGGTTAAACCTATTGGTGGGGATTGCCGCGACGGATACTGCCGCCGAGTTGGAGTGGATGGCACGCAAGTGTTTGGAATTGCGTGTGTTTCCGCAGGATGACAAAGGCCGCTTTGATCAGTCAGTTGTGGATATTCAAGGGGAACTGTTGGTCATCAGCCAGTTCACGCTGTATGGGGATTGCCGCAAGGGGCGACGGCCTTCGTTTGATGGTGCGGCACCTCCGGCGATCGCAGCAGCGTTGTATGAGCAGTTTGTGGCCTTGTTGCGGGCGAGTGGGCTGAAGGTGGAAACGGGCCAGTTTGGGGCAATGATGCAGGTTGCGATCGCCAATGATGGCCCGGTCACTCTGCTTTTAGAACGGGAAGCCGGGGCCACGAATTAAGGCTTGGGGCAGATCTTCAATGGCCCCGCTTGAAATACTGTGCAGGTAAGGCGAGAATGAGTCGTTTATTGTAACTAATATTGTATGTCTGCATCTTCTGCCCAGCCTAAAGCTAGTTTGGTATTAGCGATCGCGACTAGTCTTGCGGTTGCGTCAACGTTGATTGTGAATACGCTTTCTAATCTGTTTCCGCCCGGTGGTCAAAATGTGGGCGAAATCGCCAACACTGTGTTGAAAGATTTGCTAGTTTTGCCGGCTAACTATGCCTTTGCCATTTGGGGCGTAATTTATGTAGGGTTAATTGCTTATTGTGTGTACCAGTGGCAACAGCGGTCAGTCCCGCTTGTGCGGCGGGTCAATGTGGGGCTGATTGTGGCCTGCATCGCCCAGGTCGGCTGGATTTACCTATTCACATTGAAGCTGTTTAGCTGGTCGATTTTGGCTATGCTAATTATTTTGGGCGCGTTGATGGTGATCTATCAGCAATTGCACACCGGGCGCGATCGCTCCTTTCGCCCTTCTCGGTGGTTGATGCAAATTCCGTTTAGTATTTATCTCGCGTGGATTTCTGTTGCAACGATTGTGAATGTTGCCGCCGCGTTGTATGTAGCGGATTGGACGGGGTGGGGGTTAAGTTCAGTCGCGTGGACAATGATTTTGCTCGTAATCGGGGCTGGGATTGCCGCGATCGCCCTTTGGCAACACCGAGATCTAGCCTTTGGGGCGGTGTTTGTCTGGGCCTATGTGGCGATCGCCCTCCGCCAAACGGAACTGCCGCCTGTAAGCTGGACTGCGGCGGTGGCTGGGGGCGCGATCGCGCTCTTGCTTGGGGTGCAAAGTTGGCGTTCAACCGCCAAAGCCTAATCAACAATCTAGCAAATACGCTAAAACCTTGTTCCAGTGCGCCTTGTTGCCCTCGTAACCCAGGCGACGTGGGTTGGTTTGTGCCAACGTTGGGCCGGGAAGGGGGCTACAATTCTGCCCATCGCCCCCACGCTCTGTTGTCTCCTATACCTTTTGAAAGGTGGAAAAACGGCTGAGTTTTGTTATAAACAAACGTAAGCCGATTAAAAATAGAACAATTCAATCTGGAGAATTTAACCCGGAGAAGTGCAGATGAAGATGTCAACTACCGATATTAGAGACGAAGTTCATAAACTTGCTGAACAGGCGTTTCATCATCAACTTATATCTGGCTATGGCGACAGTGAATATGCAGACAAATACCAGATTGTTTATGAGGGCAAACCGCGTCATTTAGACTTGAAACAAGCCCATCGGTTTCTATCTAGACTGCTTCGGCGATCGCTAGTATCTTAAACTGAGCTTTCAACCTTTCTACCATCAATTTTATCCCTCGCTTTTTGGATCCTAAAAATATCGTTTCTGAATTGATTTAAAATCCGCAAAAGTTATCCTGACTCAACCCTGAGTCAGGTTTTTTAATTGAGATTTTTTGGTAGTAGCTTTAAGAGAATCTGATTCGTTTCCAAAGCGAATTCTGAGGTGAAAAATGGCCAAGAATTAGCTTTGGAACCTGCGACAGATCTGGGATATTAGTTGCTTTTGCTCATAAGGCCAGATTTCTTTTTGTATAAAAATCTACCAATTGATTGATTCAAGCCTGGGGTTTGTCATGTTTTATTGATAATAGTAAGAATTCTAATTTTTAAGGATAATTCCTTCGAGGCAATATGGTCGGATTAACAGAGCAAGTAGAAGCAGGTGAAGAGGCCCCTCAGGATTTGGCGCTGCCTACAACGCATGGAGAATTAATTATTATTGGTGGTGCAGAAGATAAGGAAGGAGATTGTAAAATTCTGCGCGAGTTTGTGCGGCGATCGGGTGGATTGCAAGCTCGAATTGCTGTGATGACGGTCGCCACTGGATTGCCTGGTGAAGTTGGGGCTCAATATATTGATATTTTTCATCGCTTGGGTGTGGATGAGGTCAAAGTGGTGGATACCGATCGCCGCGAAGATGCTAGTAACGAACGGGCGATCGAAATCATTCAGCAGGCCACGGGGGTATTTTTTACAGGTGGAAATCAGGCCCGGATTACTGAACTGCTCAAGGATACGGAGTTAGATGCAGTTCTGCATAAACGGTTTGCCGAAGGCGTTGTCATTGCCGGTACCAGTGCGGGGGCGGCGATGATGCCCGATATGATGATTGTGGAAGGCGAAGCTGAGACAAATCCTCGGCCCGAAGTTGCCCAAATGGATCGGGGGATGGGCTTTTTGCCCGGTGTTGTGATTGATCAGCATTTTGCCCAACGGGGTCGGTTAGGCCGTTTGTTGTCGGCAGTGGCGCAACAACCTGTGGTTCTTGGGTTTGGAATTGACGAAAATACGGCGATCGTGGTGAAGGGAAGTGAGATAGAAGTTGTTGGCGATGGGGCTGTAACGGTTGTTGATGTTGCCAATTTGACTCACAACAATGTAGAGAAGTTGTTGAAGGATGAACCCTTAGCTTTGTGCGGAGTGAAGTTACATATTCTTCCTGATGGTTATCGGTTTGACCTGAATACGCGCTCGTGTATTTGTTAGTTGGGTATTTGTTTTTGCTAGTTAGAAATCATGGAGTTGGCTCTTGATTTATTAACTAGCTCTGGCTTATGAAATAAATCAGATATTGATGAGAACGTGTCACTTTGGTGAGAGCCTAATCTGTTTCCATCCTTAATTTTGCTGAGGAAGAAAGGTTTGAATTTAAGCCTTGTCCTCTCAGATGGTGAATCTTAGATGAAAGCATTAAGGGCAGTTTCTAAAAGTGGCACGCTCTCTAGATGAGTCAGTCTAGGTTGGTTGTTTCTCTGTGGAGGGAAGACGAATGTCTTTATTCACTCGTTATTCAATTGCTGTGATTCGCGATGAAGTTAGGCAACTTGTGCAACAAGGGATGATTCGTCGTAATCAATCTATTCATGCGTTGTGTCAATATATTCCTGAGCAGGAATGGAAATCGGTTGAGTTAGAGTTGGAAGCAAATGATTTTTTACTTCGCGATCGCATTGCTGATTTAATTCCCAATGAACGCTGGGATAACGATGGATAGTGACATTACGAACGCCCTGAATTGGCATTGGCTTTGACTTGGCTGGTCATACTTTGGAGTCGGCTACTTAACACGACCAACAGATTGCGAGAAACTTCTGGATCTTGTCGTAATACCCCATCAAATTTATCCGCTTGAATGACTAGAACTCGACAGTAGTCAAAGGCTGCAATCACTGATGCAGAGCGCTTTTGACGAGTTAGAACTCCCATTTCACCGATGGTTTCGCCGACATTGACTGTGCCAACGACTTGTTCATTGTTGCCACGCTTGATGACGACATCTGCAATTCCATCAATTAACAGCAAGATTGAATCAGATGGATCACCTGCTGTACACATGCGATCGCCCTTTGGATAAACTTTGACTAAGGCATCTCGGCCAAGTTCAATCAAGGCATCGGGTTTGAGGGAATGGAAAAAGCGACTTTCAAACAGCAACAATACTTTGTCCAAGGTGCCCATTGTTTCCGTTGGTAATTTAGGGGTGAGGATGGGGTGCTTTTCCCAATGGACGGTCATAGCTGGATCAGGATTTTTGCTAAAGCGAATCAGGGTTCCTGGTTGCAGGGGTAGGCGATCGCCAAGTAAGTGCTGCTTGCCAACATATAAGCCTGTGGGAGAACTGCCCAAATCCACCACACTAAATCCGTCTCCATCGAGATAAAACAGGGCGTGGTGTTTAGCGATCGTCGGGGCGGATAAAACAATGTCGTTGCTGGCATCTGTTCCGACGCGGATCACAGGTTGTTGAAACAAGCGTTTTTCGGGCTGACCAGCATTCACAACTTGAGCGATCAGGGTTTGCACCTCTTGGGCAGATTGAGTGTGGGCACGATCTAACAAATTTTGGGCTGTTTCTCGGATTAACCAGTGACTTTGTTGTTTGGCCGCCAGAAATTGGGTCGCCTGGGTCTGGGCTGCTTGGGCATCGAGCAAGTTGAGCCCATACAAGGCAAGGGTTTGAATCAGTGGGTCTAGGTCATACACCAGTTCGTCCAACACGTCGATCAGCGATCGCGTGGTCAAGGCCAAATCTGCTTCAGGGGAGTACGCTTCGGGCGGGGGTGGGGCACTGTCGGGGGCGATCGCCTTACGATCAATTGCCTCTAATCTGGCGTAGACTGCGGGTTTTAAGCGCGATTTCCAGGTCAAGGTGCCGTCGGGAGTCTGCAAAATTTCCGGTAATACATTGCCGACTAGGGCTTGGGTGGTATTTGCCAGTTCCACAGCTTCAGGACTATCGCCCAACATCTCCAACAGCCCCAGCATTTGTTTCGTAATAATTTGCTGTTTATGGTGGACAGCCGTGGAACGTAAGAGTTTAAAGACTGGTGTTTGGGCATCCAACCCGTGATGACTCAAAACGTGATATCGGTCAGCGAGGTGCCGCATTTGTTCTTGCAACGTTTCCGCTTTCCGTAAAATTGTGCTTTTTTCCCCAGCTAGGATCTGGCTCAACACCTCTTCTTCTTCCTCGGTCGTCATCCCATATTCCAGCTTGAGAAATTGAATTTGTTTGCGCTGCCGTTGCATTGCTTCTTGCAAGGACATGCCACTGTCTACCAAATCCAACAGCATGGAAGCCAGAGCTTGCCGATAGCTTTCGACTCGGAGTTGACTTTCACGGGTACGGCGTTTTTTCGGATCGAGAAGGTCGGGTTCTACACTACTTAATTCGGTCAGAACGGTGAAGTGGTCTTCGTCTTTAATATTCAATTCCTGGCGAATGGGTCGTAATACTTCCAGGCTGGAGGCCGAATCGGCATTGCCTTGTTCCAGGGTTTCTCGCAAAACGCCTTTATACACTTGGAGGCTGAGTTCTTGGTTGAAGCCGGGTAGAACTTTTGCTAGCACATAAATTTCTTCTGCTTTCAGATCATCCATCGATCGCCCTTCGAGAAAGCGAGAAAAATCAACTGCTAACTTACCGAGCTGTCGGCGGAGACTATTGGCAAGACTTTCTCGTGCATATAACTCGGAGCTGCGATTGAGGGTGCGAGATAACCAAAGGGTGCTGATAAGAACAATAATCGCATTAAACAATAGATGCACTGGAATGGGCGCATTAGAGAGGAGCGATCGACTGCTGAAGAAAAAGAAAATATTAAAGGCAAAAAAGGTGCAAATAGAGAAGATTATGTGGATAACTTGTTGGCTAGAAATGGTCTTATCGTATTGTTTGAGATACCGACGATAGACTTTTTCCAGCATCAGTAAGGCACCATACCCGATTCCGGTCGAAAGGATCAACATCAAAGGAACGGCAAGCCATTTTGGGATCGGGAGCGCCTGCCCTGCGAGGAAGAAACCGGGTTGAGCTAGGGTGCTGACGATGTTGGCTTCCCGCAACCAGGCACCGGAAAATAAGTAATCAAAGTTGCCTGCATACAGGGGGTAATACAGGAAAAAACCAAGGAGTAACCCTAGATAGCCGTATTGCACGAACTTGCGGCCCGGTTTGGTGGCGGTTTCCCAGTAGTTGCGTTCAGCGTCTATGTCGATGCAGGGAGACTGGCAACCGACGCAGGCACTTTTTTCGTTGCCGTCTTTATCGATGCTGCGACACATGGATTGGGTGATGGTTTGGCGCTGGCCCTGGTGTGCTTCGTTGCCAAGAAGACCTCTGGGGCCGGTAAAGACAAGTTGGACGGGGGCCATTGGGCAAAAATATTGACACCAACTTTTGCCTTCATACAAAAAACCGATCGCGATCGCGCTGCCAATGGTGGCGAGGAGGAGAATGCCTAAGGCGATCGCGCTGGCATTGGCGACCAGTAAGCGCACAGTCAAACCCAGCAACAATAGCCCAAATTGCACAAAGAGATGATATTTACCCAGCCAGGAATCTTTGCGGATTTTGACCAGTTCGTAGCGGGTTGCGCCGTTGCGGTTGGCGACTTTGCGTTTGCGTTGCAGGCCGAGGGCGCGGGGCAGTTGGGAAACGAAGGACAGGGGACAAAGCCGTCGCCAGGTCTCGTGGCCTAAAAACAAGATGACGAGGATGGATCCTGGAATGACGAGGGTCCAAAAGACGGATAGGGCGATCGCGGTTGGTTGTTGGGGTAAACACTGACCTTGAACGAGGACACACTGGTTGGGATCGATGGATAACAATAATCCGGGCAGGGCGGGGGGCGCTTCCCAAAATAACGAAGCGATCATGCCGCACCAGCCAACTGTGAGACCCCACCGAATCCAGTGCATTTGGCGTTCGGACAGTTGCGGTAATGTCGTCACTCCTAACATTTGGCAGTCTCCCACGGCGGTATGCAAATAGATGAAAACAGGCGAAAAATAGCTTCAGGGAACGATTTGGTCACGGATTTGGACCAAGGCCGACTAATTTCACCCATTCAGACCGTTACGGGTAAACCAGGAAAACTTTAAGAATGTTAATGAAAAATCTGCAAAGAATTGGCTGAGTTTATGGCGTAATGATGTGCTTTTGGTAAAGCCTAACGGGGCGATCGCCTAATCCACTCCAACCGGAGGCGGTGACGGTGGCCCGCTCAGGTGTTGGAAGCGTTCTGGCGATCGCCGAAGCCCCAGCCGTAGGCATCAAGGCCGGACGTGTTTCGGGTCTGGTTAACTGCGAGGCACGGACACCCACGTCCCCGTGCTGTCAGATTCGTGGGCCAAGTCCATTAAGAGTTGGGAATAGATGCCTTCTTGGAGGGAGGGCGAGAGCGATCGCTTTTGATCAATGCCTTGCACCCACCGATCCACAATGCGGACAAAGGGCGCAATCCGGCCATCGGGCCAGGTGCGGGGAAACTCCAGCGCGGCTGGAATTGGCAATTCTGCTAACGGTTCGCCATGCTGACTGCCCCAAAGTTTGAAGCCGTGGACATAATCGGTTTGGTTGCCGCTGCCGACAACTAAGGTGCCGCGATCGCCATACACTTCGAGCCAATGCCCCCGACCTTGATAGGTCGCCGCACTCAGGTTGAGCTGACACGGCGTGCCGTCGGCCAATTCCAGCATGATTAAGCACACATCATCTGCATCCACCGGGCGCAGTTGCCCCCCACTGGCTGGATCGGGGCGCTGCGGCACAGACACATTCAGGCGGGCGCACAACCGTTGAACCGGGCCAAATAACCAGGCAATGTAGTCAAAAGCGTGGGAACCGATCGCCCCCAACGCCCCGCCCCCTAAGTCTTTTTGGGCATACCAGTTCCACGGGCGGTTGGCATCAGCCCGACTGGAAACCAACCAATCCACTTTGATCAGGCGGGGTTGCCCCACATATCCCTGGGCCAACAAATCGGCTAAATGCAACCAGGCGGGAATGCAGCGAAATTCAAAGTTCAGCGTGGTTACCAACCCATTTGCCATCGCGAGATTCTGGAGTTCATAGGCTTCCGCGACATTGAGGGTGGTAGGTTTTTCCAACAGCAAGTGCTTGCCTGCCGCTAAGACGGTCTTTGCCATTGGGTAATGCAAAAAGGGTGGCGTTGAAACGCTGACTCCGTGGACATCTGGCAGGGCCACGATCGCCTCTAAGGAATCGCACGCTTGGGGAATGTTGTGGGCTGCTGCGATCGCTTCAGCTTTAGCCAAATCACGATGATAGACCGCCGCTACATGGGTTCGATGATGGGCCTGCAAGCCTGGAATATGCACTTTTTGGCCAAAGCCTGTGCCAACAATAGCAACACCAATGGAAGACGAAGAAGCAACCATGTCAACTTATGTGGGATTTACTATCCACCATCATCGGATACAACTGCGCGCTCCTGGTTGCCCAATTTAGAATCGCCCGGCCAAATACTAGCCAAAGAAGCGTAAGTTCATTGGATAGCGATAGATTTCGCCATTCAGCGCTTTGCGTGCAGCCCGGATGACGAGAAGGGTTGGGGTAATGAGCAGCACGACGACAAACCCGATCCCCAGGACAATGTTCAGGCCCATCATAGCGTTGCTAGCCACAGGAGATTGGGCCGTAAAAGTTCCGATGATGACCCCGCAAGTGACCAACAATAGAAAGACGGCAATCAGCAATGATGCCGTCAGGTAAACGGCCATGGAAACCTGGAAACTCAGCGCTTCTTTTCCCTGCTCGTCCACAAAGGGGTGCACTTCGCGATTCAGCTTCCACACCAAATAGGGGGCAAGCAGCCACAGGTAAGGGACAGGAAAGATAAAGAATGTCAGCCAGGATAAACCAGCTAGATGACACCACATCCCCAATCGACGAACTTCGGCAGGCAACGGGTTGTGCATTGAAGGGCAATCTCGTAACGAGGTGGAAAGAGCGATCGCAGTAGCGACGATGAATGGCTACCCGCAAATTTTACTCGCTGGCTAGGGGGCTGACGTTGCGACCGGCAAAGATTTCCTTAAAAATTAACGTTGTCATTGGTGCTTTGGTTTGGGGCGGTGGGGGTACGGGGGGCGATCGCGCTGTGGCTTTACACCAGGCATACCCTTGCATTAGAACAGTGGGGGGCAACCCTGTGACTTTGAATTGTGGGAGATAGAATTTTGGCAAAGAGGATGCAATTTTTCTGTGGATATCGACTGATGCTGCACCGTTTGCGCCCTGGTTGGGGCCTTGGGGGGCGAACGGTTGGAGTTGTTCTGCTTTGCGGGTGGCTGTGGTTGCTCTTAGCCTGTGGTTGGTCAGCCCAGGCCGCAAACTGGCAGGCGATCGCCCAATCCCCCGATGGCCAAAACTTGCAATATGTTGATCTTGATTCCCTGCACTCTGTGGGGCCTGTCACCCGGTTGGAAACCTATTGGCTAGAGCGGGCTCACCCTGAAGCCAAAACCTATGCGGTGACGGAATATCACTGTACTCGCCAGCAATATCGCGATCTCATGCTGGATGGCAAACCTCAGCAGCAAGATTGGCGTTCGATTGAACATGACTTGCTGAACCAAATGGTGCTTGACTTCGCTTGCCAGTCAGCAAAGTCCTAAATAATTAACTTTTTGTGAAAGTCAAAAGGAGGAGCGATCGCTGGTTTGAACCCATCCCCAGACTGACTCAGACTTCTATTCCGAGACGGAACCCAACCAGGGAAATAGCCGAGTATTCTGGTGAAACAATGATGAGTTCTAAATCAAGTTTATGGCTAATCTTCGAGATCAAGATCTTCATAACCAGGATTATAGTAATAAGCCCAATCGTGACGAGTTATCAGATTCAATGGCAGAGCGTAAACCGGCCTATGATCACACCGCCTATCACAATGGGTATCAAAATGGTCGGGTAGCAGAACGCCGAGTCGCTAATGTTGAAGAACGAGTGCGCACACGGGAAGGCGAAAGTGCTGCTAATGGTTTGTTTGTTGGGATGATTCTGACTGCTTTGGTCGGTTTAGGTTTTGGTCTTTTCTATTTCCTAAATTATAAACCTGAGGCTCCGGTTGTGGTGCCCAATGTGACTGCGCCGCAAGCGTCACCATCGCCAAATCAACCGGAAAATCGGACGACGGTAATTGAGCGCGATCGCATCGTTCCCGTGCCACAGAATAACTCCGCTCCAGACGTTAATATTCAATTGCCCAACCCCAGCAACACAACTTCTAGCCCCAGTAGCAATGAGGCTCAGCCTGCCCCAGCGCAGCCCCAACCCACTACAACGGCAAGCCCAGAAGCGACAACTGAACAGCCCGCTAACCAAAACTAACGGTCTGCATGGGCCTCTTTGGGTGATGCAATAGACCATGCCAATCTAACAGATCTGAGTTCCAGCGATTTGGGCAACTCAGGTCTGTTTTTGTGGGAAGTGGTTTAGCATGGGTGGGTCGAGATTTGGCAGGTTCTATGTCTGTGTCTATTCAGCGGCTCATCACGCCAGAACTCAAGCGGTTAGGCGATTTCACAGCTCGTCGGAGTTTGCCAACTCCAGGGCAGCAAATGGTTGGGCCGTTTATCTTTTTTGACCACCTTGGCCCTGCCATCTTGCCGCCGGGCAAAGGCGTTGCGGTGCGGCCTCATCCCCACATCAACTTGGCAACAGTGACTTATTTGTTTGCTGGCGGGTTGATGCATCGTGATAGTTTGGGAACGGTGCAAGAAATTCAACCTGGTGCTGTGAATTGGATGACCGCCGGGAAAGGGATTGTCCATTCGGAGCGATCGCCCGAGCGAGATCAGCAGGAAGAAACACTAATTCATGGCATTCAAACCTGGGTGGCCCTCCCCGCCGACCACGAAGAAGATGAGCCCTGGTTTCGCCACTATCCTGCTACCGTGTTGCCGCACATTGAGCATACCGGTGTCTCGGTGAAGCTGATTGCGGGGGATGCCTTTGGCCATACGTCCCCGGTGCAGGTCTTTTCCAAAATTCTGTATCTTGATGTTGAATTGGCGGCGCAGGGTGTTTTGACCTTGCCGAACGATGTGCCAGAACGCGCTGTCTACAGCCTGACTGAGGGGGTATTAATTAATGGCGATCCCCTGCCACCCTGCACTCTGGCGCTATTGCATTCCGATGTAGATATTACCCTAACCGCTGCAACGGCGGTGCGATGTATTGTGATTGGCGGTGAACCCTTGGGCGATCGCTACAAATGGTGGAATTTTGTCTCTAGTCGGCGCGATCGCATCGAACAGGCAAAAACCGACTGGCGGGAACAACGTTTTCCCACTGTGCCAGGAGAGTCTGAATTTATTCCCCTTCCCGCGACTGTTACGGAAGCAAACCCGTTGTAACCGCTGATTTTGGAACACTTGACAAACTAAGCCAGCCAGAACATTCGGTTGAAGCGTTGGCGGAGCAAGGATACCAAAGCTTACTCCGCTGCGCGATCGCCTTAGGGTTTTTTGTAACTACTGACCCGTAAGATTAACTCGCCCTTATCGGGATTTTGATGAAAGACAAATGCACCTTCAGCTTGTTCTTTGGGAGCTAAGAAGTCAATTTCAACGTTGCCTGCTTCTTGGACTTGATCATTAATTTTTAATTCCGCGCTAACTTGAACTGACTCGGCTGTTTCACCACCCGTATTATGAAGGGTAAATAGTACATAATATTGGTTATTTTCTTGCCGAATCTGTTTCTTTTTCTCAATAGCTAAGATCGGCGGGCGATCGCGTTCTGTCATCCAGTTAAAAATAACCAGTCCGGCGATTGTGCCAACTAAGATAGAAGCAAACCCAAACGATATCCATTCTGCTAAACTACGGGTCGATTTCTGCCGATCAATCGGTGGGTCAGTATCCACTTGATTTGTTTGTAAAGAATCCGTCGAGTTTTCCATAGAGCTAATCAACAATTCTGAATTTTGAGAGTGACTCACTGAACCAAGCAATTCCTTTGAATGCAAAGTTTTAGAGTATAAATAACCTTAAGAGGCAAGCGTAAGCAATTAAACGGCCAAGCGGCCAGCGGCACCACCTACGGTGGCTGGCAATCCCAGCAGAATGGAATGACTTAACCACATTTGCCACGGATCGCTCCACGCCAACTTGTCGAAAAAGACGAGCATGATGCACGCTGCCACCAATGAGACGAGATAAGACATAACCGTTTCGCTCAGTGGTCTTTGGAACAAGCCCTGTTGTTGTCGGCGTTTGGGTTGCTTCGCAAAGCCTGCCGCAAAGACGATCGTGTAGGAAATAACCAGGGAAGCGGCCATAACACCTAATAACCAAAGCCCATCAACAGCCGCCGCTAACATCGGTACCTCATCTGTTGGTGCAATATTAAAAGCAATAATCATTGCGCCAATAAGTGTGCTACCAATATCAGCAAATGTATTGATTAACGTAAGATTTTGTTTGTGGAGCGATCGCTGGGAGCGATGATTAGTAGAGGTCTGATTTTCTTCCTCTCCTCCACTCAAAAACTGGTTTGCTAAGGCCACCCCCAATGTAAATGGCACACTTTCATAGATCAACTTTCCTAACGCTTCTGACAACGAAGTCTCCCATGTGATTTCTCGTAGCAAAATTAGCATTGAACCAGCGCAGACTAAACCAATAGCAAACGCCTCAATGGTATCCATACATTCATCTTGCAATGTGGTATTCACGGCTTTACGAAACCCAGCCGTTCGGTTTAGCAATAATACAATTGCTAATGTGAATATCATTGCAAGCAATAGACGTACCATTTTTACAGAGGAGCCAATCCACCATACTTCCATGGTGTAAAGCAAGGGAATTCCAAACAAAAAACCGCCAGAAGCTCCGCGAATTAAATCTTGAATTTCTTTTTGCCATTGGTTGCTACGGCTGCCGAACTTTTCCATAGAGTATTAAAAAGAACAAGAAACCTCTAGCTTAAGTCGGAGCGATCGCCCTTGTCCCCTACTGAAAGATGGAATTGTGGTGTGGAGGCAAGGCCTTCTCCGTCCTTTGCCTGAAGTCGCTGGCTTTAAGCCCTGGCGACTTCAGGCCCATTCTTACCCATCGATCCGGTTGAACTAGTCGCTATCCAAGCTTTGGTTCTATTGGCTTTTGCTCTGCCTAATCTACGTAGCTCTAGCAACGGCTAGCAAGTATAATTCCCACTGGGAAGAATGGATAAATTCAGCAAATTCATGCCCAAGTTGTAGCTTTTGTTGAGTCTGAGAAGGTGCAATGGAGATTTCTCGTTTATTGTTGAAATTGAGTCGGAGGCTATTTGCTAATGAAGGCGATCGTGATGCGTTTATTGAATGTTTTGTCCAGCCAAAGCCCCAACATCCTTGTCTCATCTGGTGTCAGCCCCGGCCCGCAGTTTCTCCCTTTGGCGCTGAGGTCCCCCTGGTGTGGCAACCTGGCTTTGTCGAGCGACTTAACCAGGGTGAACAACCTGGTAAACACCCACTCCATGACCAGGGTGCTTTTTACTGTCTAGATTTTTCCTCCGTTTTTGCAGCTTCTCCCTTGTTGACAATACCCAACGCGATCGCTCAAGTAATTGATGTCTGTGCGTCTCCTGGAGGAAAAAGTGTTTTTGCATGGAAGGCCCTTCAACCAGTTCAGCTCCTAAGCAACGAAGTTATTGGTAAACGTACTGCTCAACTACTTTCAAATCTTAAGCGGTGTCAAATTAGCCCTGCATTAGTCACCAATCTTGACTCTAAAGTGCTGGCTCAATTAATTCCCCATACTGCATCAGTTGTCATCGTCGATGCCCCTTGTACGGGCCAATCTCTTATTGCAAAAGGTGGAAAAGCACCGGGTTGTTTTCATCCTGTAAATATCAATAACAATGCCAATCGTCAAAAGCGAATTTTGGCTAACTCAGCTCAGTTAGTTGCTGGCGGTGGGTATTTAGCTTATATGACTTGTACCTATTCTCCTGAAGAAAATGAACAGGTAGTTGCTTGGTTTTTGGAGCGCTTTTCCCAGTTTCAGGCGATCGCGATTCCTCATTTGGCAGGGTTTCAATCGCATCTGACTTCAACCCCGTGTTATCGGTTGTTTCCCTACCAGGGCTTAGGTGCAGGAGCATTTACCGCATTATTACAAAATACTGCCACTCATCCGCTCCAGCCTATTTCCGCTAACTTTCGCGATCGTCCTGGTGTTTACTCTTTATAACTACCGATCAGCGCTAAAAGATTATTACATCCAAACTATTTGGTGGAGTAAGAATATTGCTCTGCCTGTATTTAGTCAAGTTTGTTGCTCGAAATCGGCCTAGACTTAAGATTTTAAAAAATCAATAATCAAATTTTTAGCAAATACGAGGTAGTTGTTCTCCACTTAACATATCAACAATTCGATGAGTTCCAATTTTGTTTCTTATTTTTACAAGTCCAGTTGAATTTTTTGTGACTTGACCAATAATACAGGGATTCTCGTGATTACCATTGAAGTCCTTGTTTTTAGCTTGGAAAGAGTGTAATACTGCGAGCGCACGTTCAGCATCCTGCTCTGGAATAAATGCAATAAATCGACCTTCATTTGCAACATACAACGGATCAAAGCCAAGGAGTTCACAAGCGCCTTGAACTTCTGACTGAACCGGAATATTAGCTTCAGCAATGGTAATTTCAACGCCTGCAACTAAGGCAATCTCATTTAAAGCGCTTGCCAAACCTCCACGGGTCAAATCCCGGAGGCAGCGAATTTGAATTCCAGCCTCAATTAACGCCAACACCATCTCTGCTAGAGGCATGGAATCGCTGGTAATTGTTGTTTCAAATTCCAATCCTTCCCGCACTGCCAGAATCGCGATTCCATGCCGACCTAGATCTCCATTAAGTAATACAATGTCTCCTACTTGAACCTGTTTAGGTGTAATAGTTTGGGAGTGTTTAATTATTCCAATTCCAGTTGTGTTAATAAAAATACTATCGCCTTTACCGTGATTAACAACTTTGGTGTCACCGGTAATAATTTCTACCTTAGTCTGTTGAGCAGCTTCTTTCATTGAAGAAACGATAGCTTGAAATATATCGAGTGATAAGCCCTCTTCCAGGATAAAACTGACACTGAGATAGAGTGGTTGTGCACCAACCATCGCTAAATCATTGACTGTACCGTTGACGGCAAGAGAGCCAATATCTCCTCCGGGAAAAAAGAGTGGATGAACAACAAAAGAATCAGTTGTAAATGCTAGTCGCTGATTATTAATCTCGATTACAGCTGCATCTTGACGAGTATTTAAAGTCTCATTTGCAAATGATGGAATGATAACTTGTTCAATTAATTGATGCATTAATCGGCCCCCACCCCCATGTGCTAACAAGATGTGAGGATTGGGCTGAATAGGTGATGGGCAGGATAGGTTGAAGTTTGAGTTGGATGTCATCTGGGCGGAATAAATTGCATCTATTTGTAGAACTAATTGGGGGACTCTTGTAATAGCAGCGTAATTAGTTTTTGCTTCTGTTATCCTTTATTCAATTCAATTCAATTCAATTCAATTCAATTCAATACTATGTGTTGTACAAATGCGTGGATAAGATGATGTTTAATATAAAATTAAACTAAACCTCATTTTAATTGTTTTTCCTGTTAAAATTGATTTTACTTTAATCGGATTTATAATCTTTGCGATATCGATAATATGCAGCACAAGCGCCTTCGGAAGAAACCATCGGTGCACCAAGCGGATGCTCAGGTAAGCATCTTGTACCAAATGCAGGACAATCTTTAGGCGTTTTTAATCCTTGTAGTACCAAACCACTAATACACTCATTTATAACTTCTTGATTGGAAGCGACTATTTGAAAGCGTTTTTTTGCGTCTAGTTCAGCATACTCATCCCGTAATTTTAGCCCGCTATTAGGAATAGTACCAATCCCTCGCCATTTAACTGAAGTAACTTCAAAAAATTGCTCCACAAGTTTTTGGGCAATTAAATTACCTTGGGAACTAACAACTCGTTTATATTGATTTTCAACGTATGCTTGTTTAGCTTCTATCTGTTTACCACAGAGATATAAACCTTGCAAAATATCTACAGGTTCAAATCCTGTAATAACTATTGGAATCTGATAATCATAGGCAATTTTTTCGTATTCCTTTTTATATCCCATAACAGTACAAACATGGCCTGCAGCTAAAAAACCTTGTATTTGGTTTTCTCTTGAATCTATTATTGCTCTCATGGCTGGGGGCACAAGCACATGTGATACTAATAGCGAGATATTCTTGATTTTTTTGTACCAAGCTTGATAGGCTAACATTGCGCTAGCAGGTGCAGTAGTCTCAAACCCAACTGCAAAGAAAACAACCTGTTGTTTAGGATATTTCTGAGCTATCTTAAGCGCATCTAATGGGGAATATACTATTCGAATATCACCTCCTTGAGCTTTGGCTGCTAATAAATGTGTTTGGCTTCCAGGTACGCGGAGCATATCGCCAAATGAACAAAAGATAATATTTGAATTCAACGCAAGCGCGATCGCTTGATCGATTAATTCAATAGACGTAACACAAACTGGACAACCAGGGCCATGCAGTAAAGTAATTTGCTCTGATAATAGTTCATCAATACCATACTTAATAATTGAATGTGTTTGACCGCCACAAACCTCCATAACTGTCCAAGGTTGAGTTCGTGTTTGAGTGATCGCAGCAGCATACTGCTCGACTAGGTACTTATTACGATATTTATCAATAAACTTCATCTTTAATAAATTGATAGTAAATCATTAAGAAAATGAGTTTTTTATAAAAAAGTTTTAAATATATACTCTAATTTTTTATTTAAACAGGCCAGCTTAAGCTTAACTAAAAATTAAGGTTCTATTTCAAGAACTGCAAGAGCGAAGCCAACATGGACGATGACATAATCACCAACTTTTGCTTCTGGCACGTAAGCAAGACTAACTTCTTTCCGTACTCCACTAAAACTGATGTAACCTATCCTAAATAATGAGTCTTCATTTTCTATGATACTTATAATTTTTCCTGGAATAGCTAAGCACATATCTAGTTATTCCTTGAATCTTGCCGGATCAAAGACATGATTTGACCGAGTGAAATGCCACCATCATGGGTTGGAATTTGTTGATGCCAATACGGTGCAAATCCTTCATCTTTAAGCTTCCTCACGGCTCTTTCAAGTAAGTATTTATTTTGAAAGCAACCTCCTGAAAGGATAACTTTATTCTCTTTGATCTGTTTGGCGATCGCGATAATAATTTCTACTAGCGTATTATGAAATTTTGCTGATATTAATTGTGGACTAGCGTTTTTAGAGTAATCACTTAATATTGCCCTTAGCATATTACTCCAATCAATAATTTGAGGCTTGTTTACAATATTTTCTACTTTAATATCAAAAGGATAAAAATCATCAGTCTGAAGATTTTCAATTAAAAACTCTAGGTTCATAGCTGCTTGGCCTTCAAAGTCAATATATTTACATAAACCAAGAATTGATGAGATGCCATCAAATAATCGACCAACACTAGAAGTCATAACTGTGTTAATATGATTATTCAAGATAATTTTAAAATTATTGATGTCTTGAGATGAAAATTCTTCTAAAAAATTTGCTGCTTTTATATTAAAAACTTGATTGCCAAAAAGCGTGAATAAGAGACCTATTGCTGAGCGTTTTGGCTCTTTTATCGCTGTGTTTCCTCCTGGAAGCAAAAAAGGCTTAAAATGTGCTATGCGCTTAAAATAAGTTGGTGTAATCTTTAAAAACTCTCCTCCCCAAATTGTGCCGTCTGTTCCATAACCAGAACCATCCCAAGCAATACCGAGGGCTGGCCCACTCAACTGATGTTCAGCCATGCAAGCGAGGATATGTGCATAGTGGTGCTGTACAGGAATGACTGATTTATTTAATGAAGAAGCAGCTTGTTGATAAGCAAATTGTGTTGAATAGTAATCAGGATGATCATCGCAGATAATATTCTTAGGATTCAATTCATAAATTTGTTGAAAATGATGATTTATCTCTTGAAATGATTTTATGGTAACGTCTGTTGACAAATCGCCAATATGTTGACTTAGTATAATGTTGTGCTGAACTTGAAAGGCGATCGTATTCTTTTGATGTCCTCCAAGTGCAAAATAACTTTTATTAAAAATAAAACTTTGGTTTTTAGCAGGAATTGGAATTGATACGGGAGTATACCCGCGAGCACGACGAATAATATTTATCTTTCCTATGAGAATGCGTGCAATCGAATCATCAACCGGACACGCAATAGTACGATTATGTACAAGAAATAGATCGGCAATAGCTCCTAGGCGCTGAATGACTTCAGACTCATCAATGCAAATTGATTCATTAACTAAATTTCCGCTAGTTGCAATAACTGGATAATTTAATCTTTGAATCAATAAATAATGTAGGGGGGTATAAGGAAGCATAATCCCTAAATAGGGATTATCAGGAGTAACAGAAGAGTCTGGCGGTGGATAGTTAGTTGTAACAGGGCTTACTTTGCGCCTTAAAAGAACAATTGGTGCTGCCGAAGATTGTAATAGTTCTATCTCTTGCTCGGAGACTTCGCAATGATCTTTTATCAGTTGTGTCGAAGGATACATCAATGCAAAAGGCTTAGATATTCGTTGCTTTGCCTGACGTAATCGCTGTATTGTATTTTTATTATAAGAATCAGCTATTAAATGAAATCCACCTAAACCTTTAATAGCAACAATTTTACCTTGACGAATAGCTGTTACTGCCAGATTTATGGCCTCATCTTGAATTCCAATTGCTTCTCCATCTGAATTCCATAAGGCTATTTGTGGTCCACATTGGGAACAAGCATTAGATTGTGAATGAAAACGGCGATTAGTGGGAGTATTGTATTCTGTTTGACACTGACTGCACATTTGAAATTCTTTCATTGTTGTATTCGAGCGATCGTAAGGAAGTGCTTGAACACAACTAAAGCGAGGACCACAGTTTGTGCAGGTAATAAAAGGATAGCGATATCGATGATTAGTCGAGTCAAAAAGTTCTTGCAGACAATCAGAACAGGTTGCAATATCAGGTAAAATATTTGCTATTTTCGTGCTATCTTTGCTAGGTAAAATTGTAAAATTAGTTTCGTTAATTGGATGTATATAACTTAAATCTAATCGTTGGATAGATGATAGAGACGGCTTTTCTTGGTGAATATGCTCAACAAATAAGTCAAGGGCTTTTTCGCTACCTTCAACTTCGATCTCAACGCCCTGACCTGAATTGCAGATCCAACCAGTCAATCCTAGTTCTACTGCTAACTGATAGATAAATGGACGAAATCCAACTCCTTGCACATAACCTTCAATATAAATTTTTAATCGTTGTTTGTTATAAGAGATCATTAGATAGAATTAAAACTTATGGATTAACTAAATTTTATATTTTTATGAAAATATCAGGAATACTATTAGTATTAAAGTATTTTCAGTGATTTTATATAAAGTTCATTTCCCTGCCTTAAAGTGTTACTGACTCGCCGACATACTGGACACTCATTAAGATGATCTAATGATTGAAACTCTAAATAACAAGTTAAACAAAAAGAGATAATAGGCATATAATTAATCTCTAGACAAGCATTTTCTGCGATAGTTCCTTGTTTAAAGAAATCAAATGCTAACTGTAGAGATTCTGGTAAAATATTTGTTGCTTTTCCAAGTTGTATTTCTATCTGTTGAATCTGTGTTGCTTCTGCTTGTTTCCCATATTCTATTGCTGTATTTAAAATGTTTTTTACGATTTCGAACTCATGCATAGTCTATTATTTTGCTTTGAACTAAAGAGTGAATCCGTTGAAGTGCAACTTTAAATCCTTGTTTGCTAGTCAGAGAAAGGGTCTCTCCAATACTAAAATTGATACCTGGTACTTTGACTATCCAACTCCTTGGATAATAATTATAGATTTTGTAGGTAATTGTTAATAAACTTTGGGGTGTACACCAGTGGCTAGAATGATTTCTTGTAAAATCTGTAAAGACAGGATAAATCAAAGTTCTTTTATTTCGATGAGCAAGATATGCGTCTATAAGAATAGCATAACTAACAGTTGATAAATTTTCGGCGATTTCAGGTTGTAGTTGATGCGTGCAAATTACTTTAATATAAGGAACTTCCCAAGCTAAAATCGCTTTGGCGATGTATTGCCCTATTCCATCATCGCTACGGAGTAAATTGCCATAGCCAATAATCAAAATTGACTTCTGAAAATCTTTACTCATGTATCTAAACTATCTATGGATGATATTTTTGTGTTGAAAAACTAACGCATACTAGGCCTTGGTGGCATTCTACTTTCTAATGGTACTTGAGCTTCTGTTACGATAAAGTTTTTAAGCTGAGATTTAAGCAGTTTTTTTTGATAGTTGCTCAATTCTGGAATTTCTAAAATATCTTCTACTTTTTGATACGGACTGTTCCTTATAATGAGACTTGCTAGTTGAGGATAAAATCCTTGGCAATCCTTAAAGGCAATAATATTTGCATTATTAAGATCTATTTTCTGGGTAAAATTAGGACAAGTGGCTTCCTCCCGGAAATTATACTCTGGCACTTTGGCTGTAATTAAATATGCAGAATAATTGTTGTTATCTATTGCGCTTGCTGGTGTTATTTTGCCTAAAAAAAGTAATGAAGTAATGATGCTAATTAAACTAATAAAGAAAAAGATTTTTTTCATTATTCATACTCCAAGGCTAGATAAGATTTCAAATATCCTGATGGTTATTGAGTGGCAGGACTTGGTAGATTTTTAGAAAGAGGGATTGGAACACTATCTTTATATGTTAAAAGGCAGGAGCCTGATTATGCTCAAGATAGCTTCTGAGAATCTGTTTCACTTCTTCATCAGAAACTTGTGTAAAATCTTCATGCCAGACTCCAATGGCATAAAAATTATCAGGTTTAAGTAAACATATCAATTCATCAACCTCAGCTTGAAGTACCTGACAGGTCTGAGAAGGGCTAACTGGAACTGCGATCGCTAAATAGGCTGGTTGCAGGGGCTTAATTACAGATACTGCTGCTCGCATCGTTGATCCAGTAGCTAATCCATCATCAATAAGAATTACTGTTTGATTGTGAATCTTGGGCTGTGGATGATCGCCACGATAGAACTGATCACGACGTTGTAATTCTTTTAGTTTGTGGAAGCAACATGTTCAATTGTTTTACTAGGGATACCTAAGCAACTGATGATGTCGTAATTTAAGACTCGCACACCACCTGCAGCGATCGCTCCCATCGCTAATTCTTTGTGCCGTGGAACACCTAGCTTTCGTACAAGACAGATATCTAACGGTACATATAGTACTTTGGCGATCTCATGGGCAACTAGGACTCCTCCACGCGGTAGACCTAAGACTAAAACATCAGTATGTTTAGCAAACTTTAGGAGTTTAAGTGCTAGCTGTTGTCCAGCCTCTATACGGTCTTTAAATTGGGCATAGTGCCTATGCATAGATCATCCTCTCTTAAGATATGAGCCTCCCTTAAACTAATTAGAGGATATGAAAGATTAATTAGAACAAGCCTATTTATGTGTCTATCTTTTGAGGGGAAATAGATTTTAACTAACTTCCTTAATGTCAATTTTCACGCTTTTGTGTTGTTCTGATTCAACTTTAGGCATTGTGAGTGACAAAATACCATTTTTATATTCAGCCTGAACTTTATCTATTTGAATATGAGCTGGCAGAGAAATTTTTCGTTCAAACTTTCCATACTGTAGTTCAGAGCGAACCATTCCTTTCTCTTCCGTTTTGGATTCTGATTTGCGCTCACCTTTAATTAAAATAGATGCTTCTGCTACCTGAACATCTAAGTCTTTTGCTTGCATCCCAGGAATTTCTAACTTAAGATGAACCACTTCGTCTGCTTCTTCTATTTCTACTAAAGGTATAAAATTAAAGATTCGTAGTTCACTATTACTAGTTGGTAGAAAACGATCAAATAAGTGATTCATTTCTTGTTGTAAGCGCTCAATCCCTCGAAATGGCTCCCAATGAGTTAGTTCTTCTAACGGATCACGGTGAATAATTGCCATAGTGCTCTCCATTAAATTTATCAAGAAATAAACGTGATGTATTTTGGAATACTAGAATGAGTTGGCTGACTAGATTATAGGTAAAATTTGTTAGGGTTTTGTGAGGACGATCGGGTACGTGTTTAGGGCTAAAAATTAGTTTTTACTAAGGGCTAAGTAAATAGAACTGATTAAGCTAAGACTTTATTCCCAATTTATAAAACACTTACGGTATGAGGTCTAATTTCCTCGCCTCGGTAATTAGGATCTATCCAGCAAGAGGGTAGTGCTTCTCCTGAGGGAAAAACTAGTGCTGATTTGAGGAATAATTCTGCTTCCTGTAATTCCTCACCGGCATGAAGCTGGGCTGTAACTTCGTGAGCAAATGGATCAAATAGTTCTTGTAGCGATAGAACTTCGATAAGATTATGAGTGTCTCGTTGCATCAGAAACATAATTATACGCTCCCTAATATCAATAATTATTTGCTTTAATTTTAGCAATTTGCCTTGAAAGAATTGGAGAATGCAATACTATTTAAGAGGTTAATGAAATTAATATTTCTATGTCCGTCTTAAAATTATTAGAGGAAGTAAGGTTCTATCAGTGATTCAGTATCTGCTTGCTTTTGATTGGTAGATATGAATCTCTAACTGAATTGAGGATTTTGATTTTTAATATATTGGATTATATCTGCTAGGCTGACTAATTTTCCATAATCATCTTCTGGAATTGAAATGTTGAAGGTGTCACTTATGCTAATAGTGAAATTTAGGAAGTCAAAAGAATCAATTCCTAACGTTTGTCGAATATCACTATGATTTAGTAGGTTGTTTAAATCTGCTTCAGGTGCAATTTTGTGTAAAAGGATTATTACTGTTGAACGGATTTTTTCTTCTGAGCTATTCATTAGGAGTCATCTAGATCTTTAACTAATAGATTTTATGGTTGGGCGATCGCTTGTAAATGGAAGTCTAATCGCTGTAGAAATCTGGTGCCCACAATGCCATCAGTTGCTCGGTGGTCACCAGCTAGGGTGACTGATAAGATTGGGCGAACGTCAAGCATTCCCTGGTCTGCCCAAGGTTGTTCAGTAATTTTGCCAAACCCAATCAGAGCGACTTGGGGCGGATAAATTACCCCAAAAACTTTTTGTACACCAAGTTCACCCAGGCTTGTGACAGTAACGGTGGAATCCGTTAATTCAGAACTACGTAGTTTACCGCCGCGAGTGCGTTCAATTAAATCTCGTATTGTCATCATTAATTCATCTACATTCTTGAGATCAGCATGATGAATTGCTGGAGTTACTAAGCCACCCTGCCGCAGCGAAATTGCAAAGCCAATATGAATCGCTTCTTCTACCTGGAGATTATCGTTAAGCCAATATCCATTTAGTTCTGGTACATCTGTAAGGGCTGTTGCCGTTGCTTTGAGTAGTAAAACAATGGGTAAGATCCGATCTTTTAGGGATCGCATTTGATTCTCTTTTGCTAACCATTGTAATGGTCGGCTCATATCAATCTGTGTTTCCAGATAATAGTGGGGAATATCTCGATTTGAGCGCGACATGGCAGTTGCGATCGCGCGTCGCATTCTCGTTTGAAATTCTGTTCTCAGTTGAGGCTGTACTGTTGCGGGTGAGGCTATTGCTACGGCTTCTGCCGGTTCCACTTCAGGGCTAATTTGTGCTTGTTTTTGCGTACGGGCGAGGGCTACAGCTTGAATATCTTGTGCTTGAATTGCGCCTGCATAGCCTGTCCCTTTAACTTGATTGAGATCAATAGATAATTCGGCTGCGAGTTTACGAGCTAAAGGTGATATCTTTAATCGCTGACTTTCTGAGGGTTCTGCTGAAGGTGGAGGAATTGACGCTATTGGCTGAGATTCCAGGGTGGAGGGAACTCCAGGCTGAGTTTCAAGCACTAATTCCTTTGTACCTTGAGCTGCTTGCTGCCCATTCTGAACTATCATCTGCGCTGATGTTGCACTGGATTCTTGGCCGATTGCAGAATGAAGTTTAGCAATCGTTGTTCCTACAGGTACTTCTGTGTTTGGTTGGGTTAAAATTTCATCGATAATACAGTCTTCAAAGACTTCAACTTCCATGATGCCTTTGTCAGTCTCCACATCGGCAATAATGTCTCCCCGTTTAAGGCGATCGCCAGGTTGAACATGCCATTCTACGAGAATGCCCGTTTTCATATCTGCCCCCAGGCTTGGCATACAAAAGTCAGCCATGTCGGGTTACCATCCTTTGTACAGCTTGAACGATTGCGGCGGGTTGGGGCAATGCTGCTTGTTCTAAGTGGTAGGCGTAGGGCATTGGTACTTCCTCTGCGCAAATTCGCTCGACTGGCGCATCTAAATCGTAAAATCCATGTTCCATAATGCGGGCGCTAATTTCTGCGGCAATGCTACCGCTGCGCCAGCCTTCGTCAATGATGACGGCTCGATGCGTTTTGCAGACCGAAGCTAAAACCGTTGCTTCGTCTAGAGGCCGCAGTGTCCGAAGATCAATAACTTCGGCTTCGATTCCACTTTGTGCCAGTGTTTCTGCCGCTTCCAATGCCTTAAATAAGCTGGCTCCATAGCTGATTAAAGTGACATCGTTGCCCGCTCGGCGAATTTTGGCGTAACGAATGTCTACGGGTTGGGCCGGAACGGACACTTCACCTTGCATGGTGTACAGCAAGGTATTCTCAAAAATTAATACGGGATCAGGATCTTCCAAAGCGGCCCACAACATGCCACGCGCATCTTCTAAAACGGCTGGAGTCAACACTTTGATGCCGGGGATGTGGGCGTACCAACCTTCTAAACTGCGGGAGTGCTGAGCTGCGAGTTGTTTGCCACCACCGGTTCCCATCCGAATGACGAGTGGCACATTGAACAAGCCGCCAGACATGTGCAGGTAGGTGGCTGCAGTGTTGAGAATTTGATCGGCGGCCAAGAGGCTAAAATTGACTGTCATCACTTCCACAATTGGGCGCATTCCCCCCAACGCTGCGCCAATGCCAGCCCCCGTGAAACCAGATTCGCAGAGGGGGGTATCCATGATGCGATCGCTACCAAATTCTTGTAGTAGTCCTTTACTCACACCAAAAGCACCACCATACCGACCGACATCTTCACCCATCAAGAAAACGCGATCGTCTTTCTGGAGTGCTTCTCGCAGTGCGGCGCGGATCGCTTCTCGATAGGTGAGTTGGATGGTCTGTGGGGCAGTGTCCTGGGTGACCGAGTTCATGATGTTGCCCTTGGATCAGAATAAACAAAGCGCGTTAAGTCTTCAACGGGTTCCCAAAGACTCGTTTCGGCAGCGGCGATCGCGGCGTTAATCTCTTGATCAACCGTTTGATTAAGTTGATTCCACGCCGCATCACTCAACCAACCTTGAGTTTGGAGCCGCCCAAACAACGTTGCGATCGGGCAGCGCTTTTGCCATTGCTCTACTTCGGCCTTCTCTCGATATAGTTCAGGATCGAACATTGAATGAGCACGAAACCGATAGGTAATACACTCTAGGAAAAAAGGTTTGACCTGATTTCGCACTACGTTCACAGCCTGCTGTGCTGCGGCTTCTACTGCAAGCACGTCCATTCCATCAACTACCGCATGATCGATGCCGTAACTATCTGCTTTTTGAGCAAGATTAATATTCGAATGAGAATACTGTAAAGCGGTTCCCATCGCATATTGGTTATTTTCACAAATAAATAGAACAGGAACTTGCCATAATGCCGCTAAATTGAGTGCTTCGTGAAACTCTCCTTCAACCACAGCGCCATCACCAAAAAAACAACAAGTAACCTGCTGACGACTCAATTTTTTATCTACTAGCGCAAGACCGACTGCTAAGGGCAATCCACCACCCACGATCGCATTTCCCCCATAAAACCGTTGGTTCCGATCAAATAAGTGCATCGACCCACCCCGCCCCCGGCAACACCCACTCTGTTTGCCATACATTTCCGCCATCACGGCTGGCATTGAAATTCCCCGTGCCAGGGCTTGTCCATGTTCACGATAGGTCGCAACGATTGCATCAACGGGCTGCAATGCTTGCATAATCCCAACCGCGACAGCTTCCTCGCCGTTATACAAGTGGAGAAAGCCACGGATTTTACCAGCGCTATATAACTCGGCACATTTATCTTCAAACCGTCGAATTCGCAGCATTTGGTGCAAGAGTTCGAGCCAATGTTGAGCCGTTGTCGATGGGGCCGAATCGGTCGGGGCTGCGGTCTTCTTTTTCATCTAATCGCTCTCCAGGGTTGATAAATCACCTTCTGGCAATCCCAACTCGCGGGCTTTGAGTAACCGTCGCATGATTTTGCCGCTGCGGGTTTTGGGTAAACTTGGTTGAAATTCCAGCTCTTTAGGGGCGATCGCTACTCCCAATTTCTGCCGCGCAAAGCCAATTAATTCCAGCCGTAACACTTCACTGGGTTGATAGTCTGGTTTGAGCGCGACAAAAGCTTTGACCAGTTCCCCAATCAAGGGGTTAGGAATCCCGACCACCCCCACTTCTGCAACTGCCGGGTGCTCCATCAAAACACTTTCAACTTCAAATGGCCCGACTTGATGCCCAGACATTTTAATCATGTCATCTTCCCGGCCCACAAACCAGAAATAGCCGTCAGCATCACGGGTGGCTAAATCCCCTGTGAGATACCAATCCCCTATAAAACATTGACGATAACGAGCCTCATCATGAAGATAGCCACGGAACATGGACGGCCACCCCGCATGGAGTGCCAGTTCCCCAGTAACGCCTGGTTTATCAATGAATTTAAGGGTGTCATGATCAAGTTTTTGGACAATTGCTGCGCTGACTCCGGGAACAGGGCGGCCCATTGAGCCAGGGCGAATATCCATTGCCAAATAGTTCGCTACCATAATGCCACCCGTCTCAGTTTGCCACCAATTATCATGGATAGGCAGGCCCAGTTTTTCCATACTCCATGTGATGGCTTCTGGATTGAGGGGTTCACCGACGCTATGAATCAGTCTGAGACGACTTAAGTCATACTCAACTCGTGGGTTTTGATTCATGCGCATGAGGCGGCGAATTGCAGTCGGAGCTGTGTACCAAACGGAGACTGATTGTTGTTCGAGAATGTGATACCACCGATTTGCATCAAACTCGGCTTCATCTACAATACTGGTGATGCCAAGGGTTAGGGGGGCAATAATGCCGTAGGACGTGCCTGTGACCCAACCGGGGTCTGCGGTGCACCAGAAGATATCATCAGGATGTAGATCCAGCACATATTTGGCCGTCATGTAATGCTGGTAAACCGCTTGATGCACATGAATCGCGCCTTTGGGGGTGCCGGTTGTCCCGCTGGTGAAATGCAAAAGAGCCATATCTTCTGGTGTTGTCGGCGCGATTGCAAAAGTGCTTGAGGCCGCAGCCATTAACTGGGGGAGTGACCACAACCCTGGGCTGATGTGGTCTGCTACATCGACTAACAAGATATGGTGTAGGTTTGGGAGGCGATCGCGTAAAGCTGCAATTTTTTGTGTATAAAGAGCTTGCGTTGTAACTAAGACTTTGGCATCGCCGCGTTCCATGCGCTGCGCGATCGGTTCTGGCCCAAAAGCCGCAAATAATGGGCAGAACACACCACCATATTTCAAGCTTCCTAAGGCGGCAATATAGAGCGCTGGAATGCGCCCAGCCAGGGCAAAAATGCGCTCCTGCTGACAAATTCCTAAGTCTTTTAAGACATTGGCAAAGCAGTTTGTCTGCTCCTTTAAATCTTGATATGTTAAGTTTTTAATAGTCCAATTCTGATCAATAAACCGTAGGGCTGTCTGGTTTGCTTGACGACCTTCTGCGTGGCGATCGATCGTAACTTCTGCAATATTAAGGACTGCTTTTTGCGGTGTGGTTTGTCTAGAACGCTGTAGTTCTTGCACTAAAGAGTCCCACGAAAAAGTACGTTGAGTTTCTTCGTAGTTGAATAAGTTGGGTTTTACTGGCCCGCGACATTCCACCTTGTGAATTGGGTTCCACGCCATTGTGATAGTCCTTAATCTTTAAAATGATGCAGCGATAGTTCATAGAACGCGATCGCGAACACCGCCATAAAGCCTGGATTGGCCTGAAGGTAAGCTTTAGGGCGATGTTTGATAGATTTATTTTTTTAATCTAGATTTGTAGGAAGTCTGACTATAAGTGCCTATTTTGTCAGCATTGAGGCTAGATAGCTAAGACTATAGGCGCTAAATGTAAGGAACCCGTGAAGGCATAAAAAGATAGATAGCAAAATTAGTAAAAAGCTTTTTGGCTCAAGTCTTTAGTCAAAAAAACTGTAAATTTTCTCGCTCAAATCTAGGTCAGAGTTGGCAAGTCGAGTGCTGTAATGTAAGTGTTTTAGTTATGATCAAAGAACCTCTATTTATTAGAAATAACCTATGATAACCCCAACTCAAATTAATCATGCTTATGCTGATCAAATGCAAGCGATCCGAGGGTATACGGCTAAATTCTCGAATGCCTTGCCTGATTTGATGAAAAGTTTTTATGGCCTGAGTAAAGCTTCTTCTACCGCAGGACAATTAGACACCAAGACTAAAGAACTAATTGCGTTGGCGATCGCGGTGGCAACCCATTGCGATGATTGTATTGCTTTTCATACTCATGCCGCCCTCAAAGCCGGAGCAAGCAAAGATGAAATTCTAGAAATGCTGGGGGTCAATGTGTTTATGGGTGGGGGACCTGCACTGATGTATGCTACCCATGTCATGGCGGCAATGGAAGAGTTTCAACCAACCACAGCCTGATGATTTAGTGGTATGGAATGAGTTGGATGGGTTGAATAAGCCACGATCGCGTTGGCGCAACCCATCCACTTTTCATTGCATTGCTATTGAGTTTTTTAAGGGCAGTATGGATAAGCCAATGCACTTGTGAGATCGGTGTAAATCGATAGTTGGCTGGCGATCGCGTTAGGTTGGGAGTAAAGCTTTACTGGTTAAATACTGGTGTAATTCATGAACTTTTAATTGATACAAATCTTTGGTTAATTCATTGAGCTTAAGATTTTTGGGGAGTTCAGGTACTAAGATTTCGCGGATAATTCCCATCAGGTGCGGCTCGGCAATGAGCAACAGTTGACGAGGATTACCTTGTTGAATAAGTGCGGCTAACCGGGTGGTCACTTCTCGGGCAAAACGACGTTCAAACTCAATTTGGTGGTTATCTCGGTGATCGTCATAGCTGTGCGCTTGACCAACAGTGCCACGATTCCGGCCCGGTTTGGTTGTAGACCATAGCTCTTGCCCTTGAAGTTCTTGGGTTGAGCTAGATAATGCTTCGATTTCTGTAAAGTTAAAACTTGGTTCAGGCTCAAATTCGTTTGATTCTAGTACAAAGAATCTGGCTTTTGTCCTGTTGATCACAGTAACAATAGAGTTTTGCATAATTCATCTCCAGAGAGTCTGGATATCTAGGATTCTACCGCCTTGGTTTGGGCAAAACACGATTCCAAATAAAGCTTAAAACTTGCGAGCTTTGGTCTGAATCTCTAGGCATGAAGGGCTGTTGATTGACAGGCCAATTTGGCACTAAATAGGATGTTTTGCTGCAAGAAAATGGGTGTGGTGCAACCTGTGGCGACAGACGGCGCGATCGTAATGCTGAAACGTCCGGTGCTGCTTCCAACTCATCCAACAGGAAGGTTGTCATGCCCAATAAGCCCAAACTCAGGTTTTGGGGATGAACTTTTGGATGGAAATCTTTGGGTGATGGCTGTTTAGTTTTGGGGGGAGGCCGAGGGCGCTGGGGCCGGGGCGGCATTGGGAGCGGGGACGGGAGTAGCAGAGGGGGCGGCGTTGGGGGTTGGGTTCGCGGCCATTTGCTTGATTTGGTCTTTGTATTTAGCCGGGGCTAATTCTTCGGCTTTGGTGAAGAGGGGTTTGGCCGCGTCAAGTTTGCCTTGTTCTTTTAAGACGACGGCTTTGCCATAAACTGGTCGAAAGTCTTGTTGGGTGGTTTTGGCGGCTTCGTCGTAGATGGCGATCGCCTCGTCATAGCGTTTTTGGCTAGCATACACTCCACCGAGCAAAACTTGGACAGAGGTTGTATCAATGCTGTTAGGTTGGGCTTTGTTCGCGGTTGTGGCTTGTTTGAGGGTATCTTGCAGCAGCCCGATCGCCGCTTCTGGGCGATTTTGTTGCAAGAGCAAACCGACAAGCCCGTTGAGGGCATCAATATCCCCCGGCTGGTTGGTCAAAATTGTGCGATAGGTTTGGGCTGCCCCTTCGCGATCGCCCGTTTGTTGTTGGGCTTGCGCCAAGAGCACCGCATAGAGGGATTCATTGGGATTGAGTTTAACGAGTTTTTCCAGCGGCGCGATCGCCCCTTTGATATCGTTCAGCGCTAGTTTGGTTTCCAGCAAGCCCCGCAACGCAGTGACATTTTCGGGTTCGCGTTGTAATACCAACTCATAGCCTTTGGCTTGGGCTTCCAGTTCTTCCCGCTTTGCGCCCGGTGTCATTGACGCGGTGGGCGAGGGCGAATTGCTGGTCGTGCTGGAGGTTGGCCCTTGGAATAAGCCGCCCAACAAGGGGGCCACGGAAATACCAACAAAGGCGAAGAATGCCAATCCCATGACAATGCTAACGACCCAGCGATTGCGCTTTTCTGCCACAGCCATAAACCCGAACTTTCTAAGTGCGCCTTCTATTATGGATGACAAACGCCATTTCACCAATAAATGATCGTTTCTCTAAAGGCATCTAGTCCAAGGTCATGGGTGGCGGAAATGTCTAGTCTGCGCAGAGTTCTGGCTGTGGGGCCACGGGGTGGGACGCAAATTGATCTGGCGGAGTTTTTGCCAATGAGGTGAGTTGGCGCGATCGCGCTATGCTGATTGGGTTGCAAATTGCAGGAATTAAAGGAGTCACCATGACCCGCGCCATTATGGAAACTGACAAGGGGACTATCCATTTAGATCTGTTTGATCAGGATGCACCAAACACGGTCAAAAACTTTGTAGATCTTTCCAAAAGTGGCTTCTACGATGGGTTGGCCTTTCACCGGGTCATTCCCAACTTTATGATTCAAGGTGGATGCCCCAACACTCGGCCTGGAGAGACTGGTCGCCCTGGGACTGGTGGCCCCGGCTATCAGATCAAGTGCGAGATTAACCCCAACAAGCACGAGGCTGGGACTTTATCAATGGCCCATGCGGGGCGCAATACGGGCGGAAGCCAATTTTTCATTTGTCATTCGCCGCAACCCCACTTAGACGGGCAGCATACGGTGTTTGGCAAAACGGCTGATATGGATGTGGTCAACGCGATTCAACAGGGCGATCGCATTCTGTCGGTCAAAATTGAAGACTAAATTTCACCGGAGAAGTGGCCGAGCGGCAACCGGGCGTTAAGCCGGGGGAACCGATGCAGTCGAAGGCGAAGGGGCTGAATGCAGTTTGCCCAACCTTCTTCGGCTGCATCACAGGTACCTCTAGCTACTCTCGGTGCTTCACCCTCGTTTGCCTGGGCTTTGCTGGTCTGGCGGTTAGCGCACGGGGCGAGCTTTGGTTTCGGCACGACGGCGCGGTTTGTGATTTGTAGGACGGGCGATCGCTGCATTGTAGGCGGCTTCGTTGGCTGTCGCCGATTTAAACAAGTCCACCACAGGTTTGGGATAGTCTACCCCCAGCCGCACTTGAAAACGTTGTTGTTCAACGGGTTGGAGTTTCCAGGGTTCATGCACTTTGCTGGCAGGGATGTGGGCCAGTTCCGGCAACCAATGTTTCACGTAGGCACCCTCAGGGTCGTAATCCTTGGATTGTTTGATGATGTTGAAAAAGCGGAAGCCCCGCGCATCATTGCCAACGCCAGCGGTGTAGTTCCAGTTGCCCCAATTGCTGCATACGTCGTAATCAATCAAGAGGGATTCAAACCACTCTGCGCCCATTTGCCAGTTAATCCCTAAATTTTTGGTGAGGAAACTCGCGACGTTTTGCCGTCCGCGATTAGACATGAACCCAGTGGCCGCCAGTTCGCGCATATTGGCATCGACTAGTGGAAATCCGGTTTGGCCCTGTCGCCACAGGTCAAAGCGGGGCCAGTCTTCTTTCCAGGGAATGGGTTGGCCCTGAAGCCCAGATAAACGGAAGAGGCGATCGCCGTGTTTGGCGCAAATAAACCGAAAGTAATCGCGCCATAGCAATTCAAAAATGAGCCAATAGGTCGAGTCATTTTGCACCCGTTGGGTTTCGTAGGCATGGACTTGCTCATAGATATAGCGGGGCGAGAGGCACCCGTGGGCGAGCCAGGGCGAAAATTTGGAGGAATAATCGGCCCCTAACATGCCGTTGCGGGTTTCTTTGTAGCGGCGGAGGCAATCGCGCTGCCAGAGGTAGGTTTCCACGCGATCGCGACCCGCAGTTTCCCCTCCCTGAAAGGCTAGAACGGCGCGATCGTCGGTTGTAGGAGGCTCCACGCCCAAAGCGGCTAAGGTGGGCAAGTCGCCAGGGGCGATCGCCGGAAGGGGTGGCAGTTGGGTCGGGCTAGACAATAGCGGATTAACCGTGGCAGCCTTTTCGACCTGCTTCCGAAAGGCGGTGAACACTTCGGGAATGGCATCTAACTCGAAGGGTAAATCATCGGGATGGTAAAGGGTATGGCCCCAAAAGGCGTGCAATTCTGCGCCCAGGGGTTTGAGGGCGGCATCGACCGCATCTTCCACGGCAAGCTCTTCTGAGGTCACTTCCTCGTGGTAATAAACTGCTTTGGCTCCAGTTTGTTGCACCAGTTCGGGCAAAATCTGTTCGGGGTGGCCCTGGCGAATCACTAAATCACTGCCCAACTGCCGCAGCGATCGCCGCAAATCGGCCACACTGTCTAACAAAAACTGGGCTCGAAACCCTCCGGTTTTGGCAAACCCAAAGGCAGTCTGCCCAAAGTGGCGTGGGTCAAAGCAATAGACCGGGAGAATGGCCCCCGGCGATCGCCCCTGGGCCTGCCACTCTTTCACCGCTTGGTGCAACGGTTCATGGTCGTGCAGGCGGAGATCATTGCGATACCAAATAAGAATCGTTTGAGTAACCACAGGTAAAGTCTTTTGGCAACGGGTACGAAGGCGGAACTCTGATGGTTGGCATCATTGCCTAGAGTCACTGGGAGTTAGTATAGCGAGTTGGCCTGGGCGATGCTCTGACTGCCTGGGTTAGACCGAGGGCGCACGGTCAAAAATCTGGCTAGCAAGTTGGTGGCAGTGCCACTAAACCGCTAAAACCTGGGTTTGGATTGGCTTTGCTGTTGACAGTCGGGCAACAGGGCCAAATTGGCGGGAAAGCGCAGGGTAAAGGTGACGACTTGGGCCGCACTGGTCACGGCTACTTCGCCTCGGAGTCGGTGTACCAATTTTTTCACCAGGGCCAAACCCAAGCCTGTGCCGCCCGATCGCCAAGGATCGCCGTTGGGAATACGGTAAAAGGGTTCAAAAATACGATTGAGTTCGGTGGCGGCAATTTCAACCCCGGAGTTGCTGATGCAGAGTTCGACGCCATTGGGATGGTTGGGATCGGTGGGGGCGATCGCGATGGCGGTGACGGTGACTTTTCCGTGGGCGGGTGTGTATTTGCAGGCGTTGTGGAGGAGTTCGGAAATAATCCGATTGAGGCTGTGGAGTTCGGTGTTGAGGGGGGGCAAATCACGGGCGATCGCCAGATCCAGCGCTTGCTGTTGTTGGGTCAGCCGTTCTTGGAAGCCTTCTAGGAGGTGGGGCAACCAATCTTGCAACACCACGGGAAACACTTCTAAGGGACAGGTTTGGGCATCAATTGATCGCATTTCTAACAAATCATTGACTAACCGTAATTCCTGTTCACATTGCTCTTTGAGGATATTCAGATATCGATTAATACCTTGGGGCGGCTCGATGGATTCTGCGTCGAGCACGCCGTGTTTGTTGAGAACCGATTCCAGTAAATGAATCACGGTTTTGATATTGGCAATGGGGGTGCGCAATTCGTGGGAAACGGTGGCCAAAAACTCTTCTTTGACCTGGTTGATGTGTTCTAATTCGTGCATTTGGCGTTCGAGCTGTTGCGATCGCGCGATCGCCTGGTTCCGTTCTTCGGCCAAGGCCAAGAGGCGCTGGGTAATGTCGCGGAACACAATAACCAACCCGGCCAGTTGGCCTGTGCGGTCTTGAATCGAAGCCACACTGTTAGAAACTGGAAACGAAATTCCGGTTTTGCCAATGAGTAAATAGGGGCGATCGAGGTAAATGGGGGCGGTTTGTTGCAGTGCGTGGCCAACTAATTGGGCGATGACAGGAGTATAGGATTGTTGATCAATCAGGTTAAAAATTTCTGCTAGGGCGCGATCGCGGGCCGTTTCCTGGCTCCACCCCGTCATTTCTTCGGCCCGCAGGTTGAGATACTTTACCCGTTGCTGGGTATCGACCACGATCACCCCATCCCCCATGCCCTGTAACACGGTTGCCAGCAAAAACTCTCGTTCGTACCGTTGCAGGGCGGTTTCAATGGTGACGTACAGTTCTTTTTCTTTGACGGGTTTGAGAATGTACCCAAAGGGGGCCGTCACTTTAGCTCGTTCCAGGGTGCTTTTATCCGAGTGGCCCGTGACGTAGATGACCGGAATGTGGAGTTGCTGCCAAATTTGTTCGGCGGCTTGCACCCCGTCGATGTTTCCCTTGAGTCGGATATCCATCAAGACTAGATCGGGCTGATGGGCGATGGCTTCGGCGATCGCCTGTTCACCCGTGGCCACCATGCCGACAACCTGGTAACCCAATGAAATCAGTGTCTCTTTGAGATTGATGGCAATAATCCGCTCATCTTCCACAATTAAAAGACGAACGCTTTTTGCTGAATCAGAGGGGGCTTCGAGCACAGTCTGTACCTAGGGTTTGGGGAATGTGATTTTGAACTCGGCTCCGGGTTGATACCGAATTTCTAGAACGCCTTCTAGCTGCTCGACCAACCCTTGGACTAAGGTCATGCCCAGCGATCGCGTATTTTGAATCTGGAAGTCGGCAGGGAGGCCAATTCCGTTATCGCGCACAAACAGTTCAAGCTGGGGGGGCGAGGTCGGCCTATGACCCTGATAAAACTCTATCTGAATGATGCCCTCTCGATTGTCGGGAAAAGCATATTTCAGGGCATTGGAAACTAATTCATTGATGATCAGCCCACAGGGAATGGCCGTTTCAATGTCAACCAGAATTGGTTCGACCTTTAGGATTAACTGAATTTGGCTCGAGCTAATTTTATACGATTCAAACAGGTGGGCTGTCAGATCGGGCAGGTAATACGCAAAGTCAATATTGGCCAGCGTATCCGAGCAATAGAGCTTTTCATGGACAAGGGCGATCGAAGCAATCCGACTTTGGCTATCCCGCAATACTGCAATGACATTCAAATCATGGCTGCGGCGCACTTGCATTTGAATTAAGCCATCCACAATTTGTAAGTTATTTTTGACGCGATGATGGATCTCTTGCAGCAAAACTTCTTTTTCTTTGAGTGATATTTTAATCTTTTCAGCCGCATCGCGTAAGTCGGTAATTTCGACAATTACCAGGCCAATGCCCATTAAGGTTTGTTGCGCTGTATGCACTGGGAAATAGGATGCTAGCCAAGCGCGTTTAACGCCTATAAGTTTGGGAGTTTCGCCAATGAGTTCAACGTCTTTGATGGAGGTTCCTGTTTCTAAGACGCGCATGAAAATTTCGGCTTGCTGGGCGGCCAAATCGGGGACGACATCCCACGGGGTTTTGTGCAGATGATCGGCGATCGCAACCCCATTAATTTCGGCTAAAGCTGGATTGACCAGCGTAAATTGTAACTGATTATTGAGCATACAAAACCCGATGGGGGCTGTGTTAATCAGTGCATCTAATAATTGCTGTTTTTCAGTGAGTTTTTGTTCGAGCAACGTTTGCTCGGTAATGTCTTGGGTGGTGCCATAGAGGCGGATCACATTGCCGTTGGTGTCGGTTTCGGCGTAGCCTGCGATGTTCAAAACGCGGGTGGTTCGATCGGGCAGGTCAACCCGCACGGTGAGTTTGTAGGGAGTGCCCGTGGCGATCGCCTGTTGCATGGCCGCATCCAACTGCACTGCATCCGTCGGATGGTAGAGCGCCAACGAGTCTGGGTAGGTGGGTTCGCCCAAGGCCGGGTCACGGTTCAGCAACCGAAATTGCTCTTGGGACCAGGTAAGGCTGTGGTGCACGGGATCAAGCTCCCAATTCCCAATTCTGGCAATGTGTTGGGCTTCCGTCAGCAGGGCTTCACTCTTGCGGAGGGCGGCTTCAACCTGTTCGCGATCGCGAATTTCCCGTTCTAGCTCCCGGTTTGCAGCTTCCAACTGCACCGGACTGGGCAACGCCAACACCCTTGGCACCAAAGGCACCGACATCATCGCCGTATACATGGAAACCGTTGCAGTCAATGCCTTCACTCCGCCGGAAATCCAATAAATTGGATGCCACAGGGTCCACACTTCCAAAATATGCGTTGTGCCACAGGCAATAATAAAACTCCCAAAGAGTAAGAAAATCCAGTTAAACGGGAGGTCTTTGCGATTACGCACCAGGAAGAAAAGCGCCAGCGGAATGGAGTAGTAAGCCGCTGCGGTCAAGGTATCGGAAATGACGTGTAACCAGACCAATCCTGGCTTCCATAAGTAACAATGCCCGTGAGGAATAAATGTCTGTGCAAGTAACAGATTGATTGATAAACCTTGCATTTGGTTCTCCGCAGCGTGGGCACTGTTCCAATCATGGCTTAATCAGGGTTTTTTTGATTAGGAAGTGTGGTGGTTAAGAATTCAAGCTTTTGCAATCAAAATTTATTTTTATGTTTGAACTTTACCCCCACAAGCGTTCTTCCGCGCGGAGCCCAAGCTGTTTGCACAGAGGCCAGCACTGGCGAGATGCGCGCAGGCCAAAAGGCCGGTGAGGCGGTACTCAGTCTGGCCCTGTGGCGGCAGTCTTGTCGGGAAAAGGGGATCCCAACGAGGGGCGCTCTGACCAGGGGTGGGGCTGCTTGGACAATGGGGGCAGGGCAGAAAAACATGAAGTTTTCTCAAGGGCTGGGTTTGTTGCTTTACCGAGTTGAACGGGCAATCTAAAACTATCTAAGCCCATGCAACATTTTTATTTTTTAGAAACAATTTCTGAACTTGTTGACTGCATTTTGCTGTACTGTCTGGGTTGGCCACCGTTCAGGTCAGGCATTGATAGAACATTGATAGAATCTGTGCTTTTTGTCCTATCAATGGGCTGGGGGGCTGGCAGGTCGTGCAGCGGGATGACCCGATATTCATTGAACACGACTGAAAGCTAGGGATATGACCAATTGTAGTAATTTTGCTCAACCACCTCATGGCCCAACTGTTCCACCAACTGTTGTGGCGAAGTCTACTGGGTGGTTGGGGGCTTTTAGCTCGAATGCCTCAATTCCGGTAACGGAGTCTACGGAGCTAGATACGGAGCACGTTAAGGCGGTGACCAGAGCTAATTTGAAGACGATATTTCAGGCGGTTCATGCCATTTCGGCGTGTTTGGATTGGGACACACTGGTAGAGCAAACGGCACAGTGGTTGTTGCGCTATACCCAGAGCGATCGCGGGGTGCTGGTTTTGCCAGATCGGGCGGGGCAGTGGCAAGTGCGGGCGATCGCAACACCAATGCAAACGGAATTGTGTGCAACGCCTTTGGTCGCTAGTGGGGCTTTACCAGTGCAACTCGTGCAGGCTGTGCAAACTTATTGCACTGGGTTTGTGTTTGAGGGGGATCAGGCCACTTTGCCGGTTGTAGATGCCTATTTTGAGCAAAGTCCACCGGCCCATGCATTTTGTTGGCCGATCCTGCAAGCTCGCGAGGCCCAATCTGCCGAGGTCTTGGGCATTTTTTATGGGGAGTATCACCAGGCTTTGACTGGGGTAGCCTTGGGCGATCGCCTCGTTGGGTTCAATGAACTCTGCACCCAGGTTGCCATCGCGTTTGACAATGCCGAGCGCTATCAACAGGCTCAAACTCCGCCATCCTCCGAGGCCAGTGCAACTCGTTTGCAGACTGTGGCCGCCAATCTGCCTGGTATGGTGTATCAATTTCGGCTAGCCCCAGATGGCACAACGTCGTTTCCCTATGTCAGTTCGGGGTGTTTGGCGCTTTACGAAGTGGAACCTGCTGCCGTCATGGCAGGGCAGCAAAACCTTTATCTGATGCATCATCCAGCAGATCATGGGCGGGTGGAGGCCGCCATGTGGCACTCGGCCCAAACCTTGACTCCCTTTTTCCAGGAGTGGCGCATCATCACCCCGTCTGGGCTGGAGAAGTGGGTGCAGGGGGCCGCCCGTCCCGATCGCCAAGCGGATGGCTCGGTGCTGTGGGATGGTGTGATTCTTGAGGTGAGCAACCGCAAGCAACTGGAGGCAGAACGGCAGGCGATCGAAGTGGCCCTGCGGCGCAGCGAAGAGCGGTATCGGTCTTTGATTGAAATTACCTCCCAAGTGGTTTGGATTGCCACCCCCGATGGCCGCACCGTTGAATCTCCGAATTGGTGTACTTACACTGGGCAAAGTCTGGATAAGCTGAAAGAGTTTGGCTGGCTTGAGGCTTTGCATCCCGACGATATTGAGTACACGGGGCGCGTTTGGAATGAGTCCCGCGAAACGAAAAACTGGTACAAGATTGAATATCGCATTCGAGCGGCAAATGGTGAGTATCGCTACTTCGATGTGAAAGGGGTGCCCATTCTGGCGGAAGACGGCACAATTCGCGAGTGGATTGGCAGTTGCACGGATATTGAAGATCGTAAACGGGCAGAAGCCGCACTGACCCAGCGCACGGTGGAGCTAGAACAAACGTTGGCAGAATTGCGATCGGCGCAGACGCAAATGATTCAAGCCGAAAAAATGTCGGCATTAGGGCAACTGGTGGCTGGGGTTGCCCACGAAATTAACAATCCCGTGAATTTTATTTATGGCAATTTGTCTCATGCCAATTCTTATATCAATGATTTGCTGGAATTGATTCGTATTTACCAGCAGCATTATCCCCAGCCCCACCCCGCAGTGCAGACAAAGACAGAGGCGATAGATTTAGAGTTTGTGGTGTCGGATCTTCCCAAACTGTTAACGTCGATGCAGGTTGGGGCCGATCGCATTCAAAAAATTGTGGCCTCGCTACGCACGTTCTCGCGCATGGATGAATCGGAGATGAAGGTGGTGGATATCCATTCTGGGATTGATAGTACGCTGATGATTTTGCAACATCGGCTGAAGGCGAAAGCGAATTTCCCAGGGATTGAAATCGTCAAAGCTTATGCGCCCTTGCCGTTAGTGGACTGTTACGCAGGGCAGTTGAACCAGGTGTTTATGAATTTGTTGAGTAATGCTGTCGATGCGTTGGAGGAAGCTTGGGCGCAGGAAATCGTGACAACGCCGACTATTACAGTACAAACCTTGATGGTATCTGAGCAGGCGATCGCGATTCAGTTTATCGATAATGGCCCTAGTATTCCCGACTCCATTAAGTCGCGTTTGTTCAATCCCTTTTTCACTACGAAAGCAGTGGGTAAAGGAACGGGAATGGGACTTTCGATTAGCTATCAAATCGTAGTCGAAAAACATCGTGGAACACTAACGTGTGACTCGGATCCAACTCAATGGGGTAATACTTTTACAGTGACAATTCCAATCCATCAATAGTGCATCATTGCCACTCATGACGATTACCATTGCAATCCATCTTTGGAGCCAGAGAACCATTGATGGTGGCCTTATCTAGGCATTGTCTAGTGGGGTGTCGGTGAGAATGGCGTGGGTCAGGTTGGCATCGGTCAGGCGCGCTCGCGTTAAGATAGCGCCCCGTAGATTGGCTCCGGTTAAGTTGGCTCCGGTTAAGTTCGCGCCCGTCAAATTTGCCCCACGGAGGTTGGCTCCACTCAGGTCAGCGAAACTGAGATCGGCCCGTCGTAAATTTGTCCATCGCAAATCGGCATCAACTAAAAGCGCCTGACAGAAGGTGCTGCCTGATAAGTATGCCCCGCAAAAGTAGGCGTGGGTCAGGTTCGCTTGGCGCAAGTTGGCCTGGTAAAAGTGAGTGTGGCTGCATTCGGCCTGACTCAATACGGCTCCGCTGAGGTTGGTATGACCGAGTTCGGCCCCGCGCAGGTTGGCATAACTGAGGTCGGCGCGGCTGAGGTTGGCGGCGGTGAGGTAGGCCTCGCGGAGATCGGCTTTGTGGAGTTCGGTGCCGATCAGGTTGGCGTGGGTGCAGTCGGTTGCCCGGAGGATGGCCCAGCGGAGATCTGCGCCGATGAGGTTGGCCTGGGCTAAATTGGCCTGGGTGAGGTTGGCGTAGCGGAGGGACGCATCCACCAGTTCGGCAAAGCTGAGGTCGGCCTGCACGAGTAAGCTGTGGCTAAGGTCGGCGGTACTCAGCAGGGCACTGTGGAGGTTAGCATGGCTCAGGTTGCGATCGCGCCAATTCACCCCCTGGAGGGCTTCGCAGCTCAAATCTAAGTGGGACTGTCGAGGTCCATTGTCCATCGTGGCATCTGTACTAGACCCGCAGCCGAAATTTTTCCCATTGGCCGCTGGGAGTGGCACTGGCGATCGCGGGGAAAAGTCTACCATAGGGTTATTCTCGCATTGATCGCAGACGGTTACTCGACGCGGTTAGATGAGTGTTCGCGCCCAATCACCGCTTCCATCGAGCCAATCACAGCATCTGCTGCCGCAATGATATCCCGCTCTTCGCCCCCTAGGTACAAGCGCCCAAAACTGCCGACTGCGGAGATTTGCAAAATATTGATCAAAGCTGCTTTTTCGGCTTCATTCGCGGCCAAGGCCGCATAGGCAGCGGGTTCCACTTCAAAAACATAGAGGGTTTGCCCAGCGGTAATCATTTGGCCCCGCCGATTACGGTTGATCAATTGGGCGTGGTGAGGGTCAATGTTGCGAATAATTTGGCTGGATAAAATACGGGGTTTTAAACAATCCTGACGGCGAACGCCAAGCGCATCGAGAATGGCCCGTCCGGCAACTTGCACCTCGCCTTGGTTGGTGGAATGAATTTCGAGGAGTCCGTACAATCGTTCCACCATGAGGACGCCCGGACGCACCACGGCTGCCTTTAAGGCCACATCGGTGATGCGGTTAATTTCGATTCCGGGAGAAATTTCAATCCAAAGGGAAGCATCCCCCGGCAGCGGCAAAAAACCCAGAGAGACGGTTCCCATGTAGGCGGCGTGTTGCGCCTGGAGCCGATCGATATACACGTAGCTGCGAAGATCAACGCCCAAAATCTTATGTAAAACAGGATGCGGCAAACTTTCTTAGTATACGGTGTTCTGTAAACTGATTGCGCAAAAACCCGGATTTAGGAATTACTATAGCGACAGTAAGTGATTTGCCTTGCTTGCCTGTGGGATGATTGGGGCAAGCGATCGCGACGAAAACGACTATGGCTCCGTCCCCTTCTGATCCGTATAAAAGCCGCTTTGTGCGAACTGTGTTGGCCCAAACTCGGCGCTGGCTCGACCGTAGTCAAACGACGGTGCGACGACTGAAGGTTGCTGCAAGTTGGGGCACCCAGGTGGTGTTGTATCCGTTATATGCGCTGTTTCAGGGCACACGGTTGTTGGGCCAACGGGTGGAGCAAACGATTCAACTCGGGGATGCGGCTGAGGCAGTGCCACCGACTGAGGCGCGGACGATCGCTAGGACGACAACTGCACCCCGCGCCTTAACGGTCGATTCGCCGTTACAACAGGTTTTGCAAACCGTGCAACCTTTTTTGTCAGATGAGATGACGGTGGCCTTGCCAGACGTTGAGATTGTGGTGCGGGCGATCGCCTCTTCAGTCGCGACTCAGGCGTTAGTTTTGGTTGACGCTGAGAATCAAGAATTGGATGTGTTGACACCTGCGCAGCAACAGCAACTCGCCCAACTCATTCAAGTTCAGTTAGTGCAGTGTCAACGGCGACAGCAATTTTGGGAGCGGCCTAAGCGCTTTTTGGATGCTGTGGTGCAGCGGGTGCGATCGCGGTTACCCGCCCCGTTGCAAATGGCCCCGGTCCCGGCGTTGCCTGCTCTGCCCAGTCCGTTCACTGCCGAAGCGCCTATTTATGCTTCCCTGGATTGGGTGCAGCAAATTTTGCCGTCGATCCCTTTCATGGAGGTACTCCAACTGCCAGCAGCCCGCTCGACCGTTGGGAATGCGCTGGTACCCTCAGTGGCTACATCCCTGGCTGCCCCCGCCCCCGCAATGGCGATCGCGACCACCGTGATTCGTGGGGTTGCTTCATTGCTAGACACGCGATCGCTCGTTTTGACGACTGCCCAAAACACCATTTTGGATATCCTCACCCCCGACCAACAGCACCAGATTCAACGGCGAATGAGTTGGGAAGTGGCCCATTATCACCGCTATCTTCGCCTTCGTCAGCAAAGCCAACGGTTAACGCCCCTGCGCCCACCCAGTGCGGCTAGTCCCCTGTTGCCGCCCGTGCGGGCCTTTCGCTGGTTGATGGCCTGGATGCAGTCTGGCCCCATTGCCGCCGCAACGAACCTGTTTCAGGAAGCCTCGCTGGTGGCGTGTCCGTTGCCACCGACCGCCCTGCCGCCCCAACTCCCCAGGGCCGCCGCCCCACCCCAAAAATTTGACTCGCGCTTGTTGGATCAACTCTCCCTTGCCTGGAGCGATGTGCGGCACCACCTGGGGCAACAGTTGCAACAACGGGCTTGGGCCAGGTGGTTTTTGGCGTTGCCCCCTGGGTCGATCGCCAACTCAACTGCGCCGCTCGCGCCTCCACCGTCTACGGATGCAACCGCGATCGCGCCTAGTGGCCCTGCTGCCATCACTCAACAGGCCCCAGTCGGTCAACTCCGTTCTCATCCGGCCCCGGCCAATGGTTCCAAGGACTTGGGGCGATCGCCAGTGTACTCACCCACGGCCTTGGGCAGTTTGGAGACTACATCCCTGGATGCCGTGGGGCTAGACGAAGGTTTACCTAGCGACATTTGTCCTGATGATTATCCCGATAACATCTATATTGATGCCGATGTCACGCTGATGGGCTACGAACAAAGCTGGTTTGAACGGGTGATGCGCTGGCTCGATCAGTGTTTTGTTTGGATTGAAACGAAACTCAGCCAAATTTGGCAGTGGCTAACGAATCAACAATCGACTTAATCCAGCGAACAGGCTGCGTTCAGCCCAGGCGATCTTCAGCCGAAGTCGGCCTTACCAACCGTAGCGCTGGGCTTCCAGACAATTGGCGATTTCATCTCGAATACTGCGGAGCGATCGCCCCTGATGCCATTGCTGCAAGTAAGCAGCGAGTTCTTGCGGTGACAGGATGCGGCCCAGAAATTGCTGACAAAACTCTTGAATCACCGCTTGGGCCTGCGCGGAACTGGCCACCTTGCGATAGGTGTAGCCATCGACATACTCTTGATGGTGAGTTTTGGGCGATGCTGGTGTGGACTGAGCTGAGCGATCGCGCATCGGGTACTGCGCTGCCAACAATGAAAGGGCAGACTTCAGACGAGGCCGTTGCATAGGGGGTTCCTCCGATGCAGTTATCTACGGTCACGTTAAGTGTGCCACCCAAGGAATGTCAAGCAAATCACCTTTCCTGAGGAGTTCCACCTCCCTCCAGAGGGGCAAACCAGGGGGCAAGTCTCTCAACTATCTGGCATTTCGGCGGGCATCTGGGCGATCGCATTGGAACACACCCAATGACTGGGCACGGAGGCTGGCCAGCCCATCCGCAACGCCTCCGGACAAATCGTATAAATAGTCAACTGGCAGTCAATCATTTGAAACCCGGCTTTTTCTACCTGTTTCAGGCCCTGCTTCCAAATCGAGTCGTTTTCAAATTCAATGGTGCGGTTGCACTGCACACAAACTAAGTGGTGGTGGTGGTGGGGCGAGGCTGAATTAAGTTCGTAGTGTTTGTGCCCTTCCGCCAATTCCAGTTCCCGCAAAATGCCCATGCGGGTCATTAACTTGACCGTGCGATAAACCGTAGACAAGCTGACTGTCTCGCCCCGCTGCTCTAACAGTCCGTGCAATTCTTCCGCGCTCAAATGATTGCCCCGAGGCAAATTTTGGAAGACTTGCAAAATAATTTCCCGTTGAGGAGTCAGCCGCCATCCTTTCGAATTTAACTCGGCCTTGAGGGAACCAGCGGTGTAGGAGAACATAACTGCTTTGTCTTTGAGTGTTGAGGCTGCAACCAATGCCGCCATGATAGTTCTAATTTGGATTTAATTGCAAGAAAGGTTTCTTATTGAGAATCTCTTGCAGAGAAGCTCACTTTTTTGTTGGTTTTTTTGCTGGTGACTTGGGGCGATTCTGTCTGCATTCCACCGGAGTTTGGCGGTCAAGGATTGGCCTTGAACCCTGGAGGGCAAGTGAGATTGCTTGCGTCCAGGGCAGGCGCTGGGTTCAAAAGAAGCTTGGCTCAACAGATTATTGCAGCGGGGGAAAACTGGCTTAAACCTTGCCCTCAAACAGGAGGGGCACTCCCTTGCTGGGGGCCAGGGTAACGCCGCGCCGTTGAGGAATTTCGGGGGTGGTGGAGGCGAGGGAGAAGCGATAGTGGGTGATCAGGGTGGCCACCACCAGTTTCAGTTCAAACTGGGCCAGGGCTTCGCCAACGCAGCGGCGGAGGCCCCCGCCGAAGGGCAAAAATTCATAGGGCGTAAATTGGCGGTCTAAAAAGCGATCGGGGTTGAATTGATCCGGGTTGGGATACAGGTCGGGCCGTCGATGGGTGAGGTAGATACAGCCATAGAGCCGGGTGCCGGGTTCCAGGTGATAGCCCATCAGTTCAACGGGTTCGCGGACTTCGCGGGGGACGGTCAAAATGGCAATGGGATACAGGCGGAGGGTTTCGTTGCACACGGCGGTGAGGTAGGGCAACTGGACGATCGCCAGGGGGTCGGGGTTGGGGCCAAGGGTGGCGAGTTCGGCCTGGAGTTTGGTGCGAATGGCGGGTTCTCGGTGGAGACAGTACAGCGTCCAGGCGATCGCGGAGGCGGTGGTTTCGTGCCCGGCCAACAGTAGGGTAATCAACTCGTCGTAGAGTTCTGCATCGGTCATGGGTTGGCCTTGCTCATCACGGGTGGCCATCAACAGGCTCAGGATATCGGGTTTGTCTGCGGTGTCTTGCTGCCGGCGATCGCGAATTTCGGCAGTCAAAACTTCCCGCATCTGTCGTTGCACGGCTTGCACATAGCCCCACGGGCTGCGCGGCCCCCAGTCTTTTTGCAACGCGGGGAAAAACAGGGCCGTTGCGACGAGGGGTTTTTGGAAGCAATCGGCAAACTGCACCAGCAACGGTTTGAGGGTGGCAAAGCGATCGCCGTCGGTAAGGCCAAACACAACGCGCAAAATGACTTCGAGGGAAATATCCTGAGCCAGCGATCGCGCCAGTACGGGATCTCCCGGCTGGAGTTGTGCCATGCGTGCATGGGTCAGGGCCACAATTAACTGACCGTAACTGGCCATCCGTTCTCGATGAAACGGGGGCATCAACAGTTTGCGTTCCCGTCGATGGCGTGCCCCTTCTAGACAGAAAATGGAGCGATCGCCCACAATGGGTTGCAGCAGTTGGTTCGACGGCGACGTAATTTTCTGATTATCGCTAGCAAACAAATATTGCAACCCAACGGGATGGCTAATGAACAACACCGCCGGATGATTGCCAATCACAGGAGCATTGAACACATCGCCATAGTTTGCTCTGGCCGTGGTCATGTAATCCAGCGGCTTGAGGGTGTAGTACAGCTTTTGCAACCATCTGGGGGCGTTAGGGCCGTCGGGAAGGGCTGATGTTGGCATAAAAAGCACGGGGCAAAGGTCTCTACTACTGTATCGACTGTTTACCGGGTTGCAACCTGTTTACCTGAGTGGTGGTGGCGTCGGGCTGGCAGAGTGCCCTGATGACGGAGATCACACCTGCCGACTGGTGGCATCAATTTGCTTAATTTCGTCGGGTGTAAGGCTCCAGCCCAAGGCCCCGGCATTTTGAGCGGCCTGACTCGCGCTTTTTGCCCCCGGAATGGGAATCACATTGCCCTGGGCAATCAGCCAGTTCAGTGCCACTTGGGCGGGGGTTTTTTGGTAGCGATCGCCAATGGTCTTGAGGGTGTTGACCAGCGGCGCAATTTTCGCCAACCCTTTTTCACTAAAGCGTGGATCAATCCGGCGGGCACCGCGTAAGGTTTTGGCGACTTCGGGAGTATATTTTCCAGTGAGCAACCCCTGGGCCAGGGGGCTGTAAGCCAGAATCGTGATGCCCAATTCTTTTGCGGTGGCGAGGGTGCCGTTACTTTCGATGTTGCGGGCCAGCAGGGAATACAGTACCTGGTTGACAGCTAATGGAATGCCCCGCGCGGCCAAAAACTGGTGGGCTTGGCGCATCTGCTCAGCCGAATAGTTGCTGACCCCGATCGCCTGAATGCGACCTTTTTCAACCTCGTCGGCCAGCGCATTCATCAGAGTTCGCTGACTCATCAAAAAGTCAAAGGGCCAGTGAACCTGGTACAGCCCAACTTGCTCAACTTGGAGCCGCTCCAGGCTCGCGGTGAGGGCGTCGGCAACGGCTTGGGCCGAAAAGCGCCAGGGTAACGGAAAGTATTTCGTCGCAATATGAACGGGCTGGTCAGTTTCTTTGAGGAATTGCCCAATTAAGCGTTCTGATTCGCCAAAACCGTAGATTTCAGCCGTGTCGAAGAAGTTGATCCCAGCGGCGATCGCCTCGTGAAAGGCCGCCCGGACATCTTCAGCGCCATAGTCTTTACCGTAGGCCCAAAATAAGCTGTCGCCCCAAGCCCAGGTGCCAATGCCTAAAGCGGTAACAGTTGGCCCATTGGCGAGTTGTACGGTTTGCAGTTCTCCCGTTTGCACCATGACGTTCTGTTTCATTCATATCTGTTTACATGAGCCTAGTGTAGCGTTCTCTTCTCGGTCGTGGGAATTGCCCCCCAGTGGGGTGCGATCGCGCTCTACTGCCGATTCCAGCCTAGTCTAGGCTTGCGACCCAACAATGGCCGCGATCGCGCTCCTACCGTTTTTCCTACGGGCGATTTTTACCTCACGCAATTTATCTGGCACCATTAGATCCAGCGTCGTTCGTTGCCTTGGCCGTTTTCCGCCCCTTAATTTTTCGACCGAATAGATTTCTATGACTACTCCTGATTTTTCGACATCGCCAAAAGCTTCTGCCAGTCAGGAGCCGCCGCCCCCCTTGGGCCTCCTCACGATGTTTCGCTTGGGCCTGTTTCAAATGGGCTTGGGCATTATGTCCTTGCTGACCTTGGGGGTGCTGAACCGGATCATGATCGATGAGCTGAATGTGTTGCCGTTTATTGCGGCAAGCGCGATCGCCATGCATCAGTTCGTCAGTCCGGCGCGGGTCTGGTTTGGCCAAATGTCTGACACAAAGCCCCTCTTTGGGCTGCATCGGACGGGGTATGTCTGGTTGGGGGCGGTGGGGTTCACCACGATCGCTTTTATTGCGCTGCAAGTGATCTGGCAGTTGGGGGGCAGTTTGCAAGCCACGGGCTGGAGCGGGCCAACCTACCTGTGGGCGGGGTTGTTGGCTTTGATCTTTGCGATTTATGGGTTAGCGCTGAGTGCCAGTTCCACGCCCTTTGCTGCGTTGTTGGTGGATGTCACCGATGATGACAACCGCTCCAAATTGATCGGGGTGGTTTGGTCAATGCTGATGGTGGGGATCGTGATTGGGGCGATCGTCAGTTCCCGCTTGTTAGAGCAACCGGATGTCTGTGGAGCCGCGATCGCGACCTACGATCCCTCCCAAGACGGCAAGGTCGCGAATATTGCGGCACTGAGTGCTACTGTGAATCCGGTGTTTATCACCATGCCGCTGGTGGTGTTTGGCCTGTCAATCCTGGCCACGTTTGGGGTGGAGAAAAAATATTCTCGTTATGCCAGCCGTTCCACGGCGATCGCGCGGGAAGATCAAATTACCCTGGGTCGCGCCTTAAAAGTGCTCACAGCCAATCGACAAACGGGCTTATTTTTCAGCTTTTTGCTCGTCCTGACGCTCAGCATTTTTATGCAAGATGCCGTGCTGGAACCCTACGGCGGCGAAGTTTTTGGGATGTGCATTGCGGACACCACCCGCCTGAATGTGCCCTTTGGCATGGGGACGTTGTTTGGCATTAGCGGCACGGGCTTTTTGCTGTTGCCCCGCCTGGGGAAGAAAGCCACGACCCGCTTGGGCTGTTTCTGTGCAGCGGTGTGTTTTGGCCTGATTATCTTGGCGGGGTTCACGGCTAGTCGGGGGTTACTCTCTGGGGCCTTGTTTTTCTTTGGGCTATCGGCTGGGGTGATCACGGCGGGGGCAACCAGTTTAATGCTGGACTTAACCGCAGCCGAAACAGCGGGAACCTTCATTGGGGCGTGGGGCCTGTCGCAGGCGATGGCGCGGGGGTTGGCAACGGTGCTGGGGGGCACAGTGTTGAACATCGGCAAAGCCCTTTTTGCCACGCCGGTGCTGGCTTATGGGTTGGTGTTTACGTTGCAAGCAATTGGGATGTTAGTAGCGGTGTGGATGCTGCGGCGGGTGAATGTGCAGGAATTTCGCACCAGTGCCCAGGTGGCGATCGCAAAAGTGCTAGAAGGCGAATTGGACTAGGGGCAGACAGAATGACCGATTTTTGGGCCGAAATTTTAGCCTTTGCAGCAGCGACAACTCAGCGGGTAGGGGCACAACTTTTGCAAGATGTGGGCCAAGCCCAAGTGGATGAAAAAGGGGATGGTAGTTTGGTGACCCAGTGCGATCGCTGGGCTGATGCCGAACTCCGGGCCGCGATCGCCCAAGCCTTTCCCACTCACGGAGTCTTGAGCGAAGAAGTTGAACACATTTTCCCCCACACCGACTGGTGCTGGGTGATTGACCCCATTGATGGCACCACCAACTTTGCGCGGGGGTTGCCGCTGTGGGGGATTTCCTTGGGGCTGCTTTATCGGGGCACTCCTGTCTTTGGGTACGTCCATTTACCCCCGTTGCAGCAATCTTTTCACGGCTACTGGTACGGCGATTCTGGCCTCAGCGGGCCGACGGGCGCTTATTTGAACCACCGCCCGATCCACACCAGCCCGGCGGCTCCTTCTGGCAACCATTTTTTCAACCTCTGTGCCCGCAGTCTGGCGGTGCTGCAAAATCCCTTTCCAGCCAAAATTCGGATGTTGGGGGTGGCGACTTATAACGTGCTGACGGTGGCAGCGGGCTGGTCGCTGGGGGGTGTAGAAGCCACGCCTAAAATTTGGGATATTGCGGCGGTGTGGGCGATCGTCCAGGCCGCTGGGGGAACGTGGACAGCGTTGAATGATCAGACCCTTTTCCCGCTAGAGCCAGGGCAGGATTACAGCCATCGGCCCTATCCCACGTTGGTAACGAGTCGGGCCGAGTTGGTACCAGTATTTTTGCCGTTGGTGCAGGCGATCGCGCCGCCGCCCTAGCCGTTGCCCCCGGCCCCGATTCTCGCCGCTTCCCCAAAAACCACGCTGGATCACCAATGATCTGATTTCCCTTCCCCTGTAAACTGTACCCAGTACTCTTTTATCTAGTTTGGGAGAACGCTCGTGGATTTGTCTCTGATTGCACCGCAGCCAAAACCCGGTTTGCTCAATGTCCTGATCGAGATTCCAGGGGGCAGCAAAAATAAATACGAGTTCGACAAGGATTTGAATGCCTTCGCCCTGGATCGGGTGCTTTATGCATCGGTGCAATACCCGTTCGATTACGGTTTTGTACCCAATACCCTGGCTGATGATGGAGATCCCCTAGACGGGATGGTCATGATGGATCAGCCGACCTTCCCCGGTTGTGTGATTGCGGCACGTCCGATTGGGATGCTGGAAATGATTGATGGCGGCGATCGCGATGAAAAAATTCTCTGTGTACCCGACAAAGATCCGCGCTATGCCAATGTCAAATCCTTGGCGGATGTGGCACCGCACCGCTTAGATGAAATTGCGGAGTTCTTCAGAACGTATAAAAATCTTGAGAAAAAAGTAACCGAAATCTTAGGCTGGAAAGATGTTGATCAGGTTATGCCCCTGGTTGAGCAATGCATCAAGGCTGGCCAAGCCAAAGGTTAGACTAGAACTGCCCGCCCACGGGCACCGCGCAGGGGCTGACGTTAGCGACCACGTTATCTAAGCCTCTGCGAATGTAAAGAATTGTTGATTTTTGCACCTTTTCTAGCAGCTTTTACCCGATTGCCTTGTGCAAAATGGGAAATATACATCAGTAATGATCTGTAAATCATCCAGGGTGAGTGACGAACCTGCATCTCTCGGTTCTGGAATTAGGGTTCGACGATATGCAGCGCACATTCCTTCTTTCCAAAATCCATCACTGTAATCTCACGGCGGCCAATCTTGATTATGTCGGTAGCATTAGTATTGATGCGCTGTTACTGCAAGCTGCGGGTATTTTGCCCTACGAGCAGGTGCAGGTCGTCAACACTGCCAATGGTGAACGGTTGATCACCTATGCCATTGCGGCTCCGGCTGGTTCTGGTGACATTCAGTTGAATGGAGCTGCCGCCCGATTAGGGATGCCGGGCGATCGCCTGATCATCATGACTTACGGTCAACTCAGTGCGGAAGAACTCCAAACCTTTTCCCCCACGGTTGTTCTCGTTGACGACCAGAACCGACTGCTCAAAGTCCATCGGTACACAGACCTGCTAGAAAAGGCAAACATAACAGACAATGTCAGAGCTTGAATCCACTGTTTCCAACGAGGCCACCCAGTCCACCCAAGAGAGCCATCCCAACAGCGAGTTTGTGGTGCAATTTTGGGGCGTGCGCGGCAGTATCCCAGCACCTGGCAGCGAAACTGTTCGGTATGGCGGCAATACCTCTTGCGTTGAAATGCGTGTGGGGGGCAAGCGCCTGATTTTTGATGGCGGGACAGGGCTGCGGGTCTTGGGCAAATCCTTGCTGAAGCAGATGCCGGTGGAAGTGTATATGTTTTTTACGCACTCTCACTGGGATCATATTCAGGGGTTTCCGTTCTTTGTTCCGGCGTTTATCAAAGGGAATTGCTTCCATATTTATGGGGCGATCGCCCCTAATGGGGCCACCATGAAGCAGCGGTTGCATGACCAAATGCTCCATCCCAACTTTCCCGTCCCCATGCAGGTCATGCAGTCTGATCTCAAGTTTTACGATCTCTTGCCTGGAGATGTCATGCAGTTGGGAGACATTACGATTGAGACAGGTTCTCTCAACCATCCCAATACAGCAATGGGCTACCGCATCACCTATCAGGGGCGGACGGTGGTTTATGCAACCGATACGGAGCATTATCCCGATCGCCTAGATGAGAATTTGCTGCATTTAGCGCGCAATGCCAATGTTTTAATCTACGATGCGTGCTACACCGACGAGGAGTATCACGACCCCAAAGCGCCCAAGGTGGGCTGGGGCCACTCAACCTGGCAAGAGGGTGTGAAGATGGCAAAAGCCGCTGGCGTCAAGAAGTTGGTGGTTTTTCATCACGACCCCAACCACACCGATGACTTTTTGGATGATGTGGAAGCCCAGGTCGAAACGGTGTTCCCCAATAGTCTCTTGGCCCGCGAAGGCATGATTTTGCCAATCGTGTAAGTGGCGATCGCCAGCACATCGCCACTGGGAGCACACTAACAATGCACGTCACAGGCATTCACCATGTTGCGATTATTTGCTCTGACTATGCCCGGTCAAAGCAGTTTTATAGCGAGGTGTTGGGTTTTGCCGTAATTCAAGAAACTTATCGGGCGACCCGTGAGTCCTATAAGCTTGATTTGCGCGTAAATGCCACAACCCAGATCGAGCTGTTTTCGTTTCCCCAACCGCCAGCCCGGAGTAGCCAGCCAGAAGCCTGTGGGTTGCGCCATTTGGCGTTTGGGGTGACGGATTTGGAGGGGGCGATCGCGGAATTGGTCGCCAAGGGAATTCAGGTGGAGCCAGTGCGGGTCGATGAATTGACCGGAAAACGGTTTACCTTTTTTCCTGACCCTGATGGCTTGCCCCTGGAACTGTACGAAGCGTGAGCCAGGGGTGCGATCGCGGCAACGGCCCTAGCGGGGTTTGGTCGGAAACAGGTACCGAATCGAAATCATGCCCGACAGAAAGACCAAACCCACGATCGCGAGCAAAATGAATAGCCGCATCAGGGCACTGACAATCATGACACGCCTCATAGGATAAAAACGGTACGCGAAACACCGTGGCACCACATCACCTCAGGTGCTTCCTTTCAACCCTGCCAGGGCCGATTGGCCGTAGCAGGCGAGTGGGCAGGGGCGATCGCCATCTGGCCATCTCTGCCCCTGCGATCAATGTGATAGATGCCGCTGTGTCACGCTTGGTTTCACGATAAAAAGTCAGTTTGACGCTCCTGTGAACCGCTTGTTACGCTGGCTTGTCAACGCGAATGTATGCGCTGCAACAGTCAATTGGATGCGATCGGCACCGGGAAGGTGTCGGCACCGAAGCCAGGTTGGGAAAGCGGGCGATCGCCTAACCTGCATGATTCATAAGGATGAGGCAAATTTCTCCAAACCCTTCATTCATCGGCAATACCAGGAATGCTCAGAAAACCAGGCTGTATTTTCTGCGGTAGGGGCAATCCCTTGTGGTTGCCCTGGCCGATGCGGGTAGGCACAAGACCTACCCCTACCAATCCAATGGAATCCAATGGAAGTGAATTATCTAGGCTAGGCCAAAGCGGGTTGGTTGGGGGTTGCTGCCTCTTTCTTCAGGAATTGCAGCCCATCCTCAATGGCATCAATTAAGATGGTGTCCCCTTCCATGAAGGCGTTCTCCAGGATCTTAGTCGCGATCGGATTTTGGAGTTCCCGTTGGATAGCCCGCTTCAGAGGACGCGCCCCATAGGTCGGGTCATACCCCACTTCGGCAATATAATTCTGGGCGGCGGCTGTAATCTCCAAGCGAATTTTTTGATCTGCCAACAACGCTTCAATCTTGCGAATTTGCAAGCCCACAATCTGGCTCAACTCACCACGACCCAAGGCATGGAAGATGATGATATCGTCAATCCGGTTTAAGAATTCAGGCCGGAAGTGTTTACGGAGAGCAAGCATCACCCGAGTTTGCATTTCTTCGTAGCGGGCATCGTCGCCGGAAATATCCAGAATATGGTCGCTGCCGATGTTGCTAGTCATCACGATCACCGTATTCCGAAAATCCACAGTGCGTCCCTGGGAATCAGTAATGCGGCCATCATCCAGCACTTGCAATAGGATGTTAAAGACATCGGGGTGAGCTTTTTCCACTTCGTCAAACAGCACAACCGAATAGGGATGCCGCCGCACCGCTTCGGACAGTTGCCCCCCTTCTTCGTAGCCGACGTAGCCCGGAGGTGCGCCCACCAACCGCGCGACGGAATGCTTTTCCATGTATTCCGACATGTCGATCCGAACGATCGCATCTTCGGAGTCAAACAAAAAGTTGGCCAAGGCCCGTGCTAACTCGGTTTTCCCCACCCCGGTTGGCCCCAAAAACAAAAATGAGCCGATCGGTCGTCCGAGATCCTTCATCCCGGCTCTGGCCCGCCGAATAGCCGCAGAAACGGCTTCTACCGCTTCGTGTTGGCCAATGACCCGCTCGTGCAAGTGGCTTTCCAGGCTAAGGAGCTTTTGCCGTTCTGATTCCAGCAGGCGCGTCACCGGAATTCCTGTCCATCGGGCGACAATCTCAGCAATGTCGGACTCTTCGACCTGTTCTCGCAGGAGGGTAGAACCGTGAGACTGAATCTCCAGCAGTTCGGCTTCTCGTTCTTCCCGTTCTCGCTGGACTTTTTCCAAATTGCCATACTTCAGTTGGGCGGCTTTATTTAGATCGTAGGCCCGTTCGGCTTGCTCAATCTGGACACGCAGTTTGTCTTCTTCTTCCTTCAGGTTTTTGATGCTTTCGAGCAGTTGTTTTTCGCCCTGCCATTGGGAATCGAGGGTGGATTTTTTGGCAGAGAGTTCGGTGATTTCGTGCTCAATTCGTTCGAGCCGATCCTTCGAGGCGCGGGTAGAGGCCAGCATCCCCAGTTGGTCTTCGCCTTTGAGAGACAACTTTTCCATTTCTAGTTGCATCAGGCGGCGATCGATCACCTCAATCTCAACGGGTTTGGAGGTAATTTCCATTTTGAGTTGGGCGGCGGCTTCGTCCACCAGGTCGATCGCTTTGTCAGGTAAGAAGCGATCGCTGATGTAACGAGAAGACAACATCGCCGCAGCAACCAGGGCCGAGTCCGTAATTTTGACCCCGTGGTGCACTTCGTACCGTTCCTTCAGGCCGCGCAGGATGGAGATCGTATCTTCTGGGGAAGGCTCGTTGACCAGGACTTGCTGAAACCGCCGTTCTAGGGCTGCATCTTTTTCGATGTATTTGCGGTATTCGTCCAAGGTGGTGGCCCCGATACAGCGCAACTCGCCCCGCGCCAGCATAGGCTTTAACAGGTTGCCCGCATCCATCGCGCCCTGAGTGGAACCCGTGCCGATGACAGTATGCAACTCGTCGATAAACAGTACGATTTGCCCATCAGAATGCACAACTTCTTTCAACACCGATCGCAACCGATCTTCAAAGTCGCCCCGGTATTTGGCCCCGGCAATCAGAGAACCCATATCTAAGGCAATCAGCTTGCGGTTTTTCAGAGATTCGGGAACATCGCCATTGACGATGCGTTGGGCCAGTCCTTCGGCGATCGCGGTTTTCCCCACCCCCGGCTCCCCAATCAACACGGGGTTATTTTTGGTGCGCCGCGACAACACTTGCACCACCCGCCGGATTTCTTCATCCCGCCCAATCACCGGGTCAATCTTGCCAGACTTTGCTTGCTCAGTCAGATCGCGGCCATATTTTTCCAGCGCCCCATACCGCGATTCGGGGTTTTGGTCGCTGACTTTTTGGCTCCCGCGCACCTCTTTGATCACCCCTTCGAGCTTGCGATAGTCCACTTCGTAGGTTCGCATTACCCGGCTCCCCAAGCGGGAATCGGCAGCGAAGGCCAACAGCAAATGTTCGACAGAAATAAATTCGTCTTGGAACTTGGCGCGGGCTTCTTCGGCGCGATCGAGCATCACATCCAGGTTGCGCCCCAGATACAACTGTTCGCTGCTGGCGACTTTGGGCTGGCGACGGGTATAGTCTTCAATTTGTTGGAAAAACCGTTGGAGGTCGATCCCGGCTTTCGTCAGAATTTTGTTGGCCAATCCGTCTTGCTGCTCCAGCAGGGAAATCATCAGGTGTTCCACTTCGAGTTGCTGATGTTTGTAGCGACGGACAACATCTTGGGCCTGAACGATCGCTTCCCATGCTTTGTCAGTAAATTTGTTCGGATCGGTTGGCTGCATCTTTGGCTAAACGCTTGAATAAAGAAACAATAATGAGTAGAAATACAGGTACTCTGAGCTTTCAGTATAACCGAGCAATGGTCAGGGACTCACCGCCAAACGAGGTAAGAAAAATTAGGGCAATCATACGGCGATCGCGGTTTTCAGAAAAGCTCATAACAAGCGAATTGGCCCTATTTTTGTGGGCCTTTGGCGCACACGGGGCACCCCGTTGGAAGGAGGCTAAATCCTGGCAAGAGATAGATGCAAACCGGGGTTGACAAACGCTAGGCTAGAGTTAGTCAGGTTGATCGCCGCAGGGTTTGTGTTGTATGCCCATGAGCTGGAGGAGGCAAATATGCCGACGATCGAACGAAATAAAAAAGACACTTATCAACAACGTGCTCAGGCCCGGTTTAATAAGCTAAATGCTCAAATCGAAGCATATAAAGCGAGAGGCCAGCAGGTGAAAGCTGAGGCCACCATTCAATACTACGACAGGCTCGCTGATCTTCAGGTTAAGCGAGACACGGCCCAACGACAACTCAATGGGATTCGAGAGTCGGGTGAAGAGGCTTGGCAAGATCTGCGTCTAGGGTTTGAGCAAGCCTGGAGCGATTTGCTCTGTGCGTTTCAGCGGGTTCAATCCAGTCGGTAGTGAGGGCTGGAAAGATTCGGTGAGACAGATCTGGCCCTGTTGGTTGCCCGCCGGGTGAAGCTGGCTGGGTGATGTCACTCAGGGGCCAAAGAGCGGGGGATTGGTATGGCGATCGCGACCAATCCTCTGGCTTTTGACGGGGCTGGAAGGTCGGCAACTATCCAGCCCCCAACGGCTTAGGGCCACAGCCCTTTTTCTGTTAACCAGGCTTGATTGAACAGTTTGGATTGGTAGCGGCTACCGCCATCACACAAAACAGTGACGATGGTGTGGCCGGGGCCGAGTTGTTTGGCTATGGCGATCGCGGCTCCCACATTGATCCCCACCGATCCCCCCATAAATAACCCATCTTTTTCCAAGAGTTGATAGATCACTCGCACGGCTTCGCGATCGTCAATCTGGATGGCATCATCGGCTGGGGCATCTGCCATATTGGCCGTGACCCGACTGTTGCCAATCCCTTCGGTAATCGAGTTGCCTTCTGCCTTTGGTTCGCCCGTTTTCACATAGCTATACAAACCACTGCCCATTGGATCGGCAACCACGCATTGAATCGCAGGATTTTTCTCTTTTAAGAATATTGCAACCCCCGCATAGGTGCCTCCTGTGCCCGTGGCCGCAACCCAGGCATCCACGCGGCCCTCAGTCTGGGCCCAAATTTCTGGCCCGGTTGTTGCATAGTGGGCTTGGCGGTTGGCTAAATTGTCAAACTGATTCGCCCAGATCGCGTTTTCTAGTTCGCTGGCGACCCGCCCTGACAAGCGCACATAGTTATCGGGATTGCTATAGGGCACGGCAGGCACCGTCCGCACTTCGGCCCCCAAGGTGCGGAGCAAATCGATTTTTTCCTGGGATTGGGTTTCAGGGATGATAATCAAGCATTTATAGCCCTTGGCGTTGCAAATGTGGGCAAGCCCAATGCCCGTATTCCCGGCGGTGCCTTCTACAACGGTGCCACCGGGTTTCAGTAAACCTTGCCGCTCGGCATCTTCAATAATGAATAAGGCGGCTCGATCTTTGACGGATCCCCCCGGATTTAAAAATTCAGCTTTGCCCAGGATTTCACATCCAGTTTCGTCACTAAAACTGTTGAGGCGAATGAGGGGGGTATTGCCGATCGCGCCTACAAATCCGGTTTTAATGTCCATGTTGCCGTTCTGATTAGTTCACTCTTTAAGATTTTGGCGCATTGGGGGCTTTGGGTCGAGTTCGCCAGGGCAGGATAGGAGGCAAAGTGGTGGGCCATGGGGCAGGAAATGGGTAGTGCTGGTTCCGGCGATCGCTCAGCGCCACAGAGTAAGCTGTAAATGTAACGAAATGCAAGCAACCGCCCCCAGAAAAGACCCGTAACGTGCTGTTCTCTTTGTTGGTCTTGTGTCAATGTTTGTGCGAACGAGAATTGAATGCAACCTTTGAACCCGCTGAACGCCGACCCCGCCTATGTGAGCAGCCAACTGCTTTGCACCTCTGATAGCCATCCTATTCGGGTCGATTTTTTGCCCACCCTGGTTTTGCCTTACCCCGGCAAACTGGGATTGACGATCGCCCCTGGCAAATGCCATCCGGGAATGCAATTTAACTGGGCCCGCGAACTCAATAAAGATCTGGAGCGGCTCCGCCAGCACTACCAAACTGATCTCCTCGTTTCTTTGATTGAAGCCGATGAAATGGTGGTGTTGCAAATTCCGAATCTACTGGTAGCCGTGGAAACCTATGGGATGCGATCGCGCTGGTTCCCCATTCAAGACTTCGGCACACCAACTTCTATGTCAGGGTTAGTTGACTTAGTGAACGAAATTTTAGCTGCAATCACAGCGGGAGATACCGTCGTGTTGCATTGTCGGGGAGGGTTGGGGCGCTCAGGACTGGTCGCTGCTGCGTGTTTAGTCACCCAGGGCTATGCCTGCGATCGCGCCTTTGCCCTAGTACGGGCGGCCCGGCCCGGCAGTGTAGAAACCTTAGCCCAAGAAACCTATGTGAAACAATTTCAGCAGGTGTGGGCTCAGCGCGATCGCTCTTTAGAATAGACACAGTAAACAACTCAATTGGCGTATGTCCCTCAAAAAATGTAGCGTTCTCTGGCCTAAGCACCTGCACCAACACTGGTTACCCCAAGGTTTCCTGGGGCCAAGCGTTTGTCATCCTAATGTTTTATTTTTTAAAGAAGTCAGGGTTTTCCCCGGCTGAACTTGAGATTTTCATCAAAAATGTTACTAAGCGTGATCATTTTAGCTTCTATATCAAGACTGTTTTATGGAAGGCAGCCCGATCTCGAATTCAAACCATCTACTGCTCAAACACCTATTCGATAACGGTGGGGAAACAGGCACAATTATCCAAGCGTTTGACTGGGCTACTACCCCCCTTGGCCCCATGCAAACTTGGTCTCAAAGCCTCAAGATTGCACTCCAAATTATCTTGTCCTCCCGCTTTCCCATGCAGATTTTGTGGGGGACAGATTACATCCAATTTTACAACGATGCCTATATTCCGATTGCGGGCAATAAACATCCAACCGGTATTGGGCAGCGAGGTGCAGAGTGCTGGGCCGAAGTGTGGGATTTTGCTGGGCCACTGCTTGACCGGGTGATGACAACTGGAATTGCAACCTGGTCTGAAGATCAATTACTAATACTCCAGCGAAATGGCTATCCGGAAGATTGTTATTTCACGTTTTCTTACACCCCAATTTGGACAGAAGCCGATATGGTGGGGGGCATTTTTGTCGCTGTGCATGAAACGACTCAAAGAATTCTGAGTGAACAGCGAGAACGGGAATTACATCTGGAAACCCAAAAAGCTAAGGAGGATGCAGACCGGGCAAATCAGCTTAAAGATCAGTTTTTAGCGGTTCTTTCCCACGAATTACGATCGCCCCTGAGTCCCATTTTGGGTTGGACAAGATTGTTGCGATCGCGGGAGCTTGATCAGGCAACGATTCATCAAGCGCTGGACACGATTGAACGGAATGCCCAGTTACAAGTTCGGATGATTGACGACTTGCTGGATATTTCGCGAATTCTCAAAAATAAATTGGAATTAAATATTTATGCTATTGCTTTAATTCCGCTAATTCAAAATGCGATTGAAACTGTGCGATCGCAAGCCGAAGCCAAAAATATTGAAATTAAAATGGATTTTGATGCTGCGACCATTCAAGTTCCAGGGGATGCGCATCGGTTGCAACAAGTTTTTTGGAATTTGCTCTCGAATGCAATTAAATTTACTCCAAAAGATGGTCAAGTTTTCATTCAACTGCGGTACGATTCGCAGTTTGCCATTGTGCAGGTGATCGATACAGGCAGAGGCATCGCTGCTGAATTTTTACCCTACGTTTTTGAGCAATTTCGGCAAGCAGATAAGGCAACGACTCAGGTGTTTGGGGGGTTGGGGTTGGGGTTGGCGATCGCGAAACAAATTGTGGATCAACACGGGGGTATCATTCAAGTCAGCAGTGCTGGGCTAGGCCAAGGTGCAACATTTACCGTCCAGTTGCCGCGCCACACCGCCAGCCAATTTGCCCCACCCCCCCAAACGGATGAACTGGCGGAGGATGTTCTAACGCACATTCAAGTTTTAGCTGTGGATGATGATGAGGATAATCGCGATGTCTTGGCTCTAACGCTGGAGTTGTATGGTGCGACCGTGATCACAGCGGAGACGGCAACAGCGGCGCTCGCCTTGCTGAACACTCAACCGTTTGATCTGTTGATTAGCGATATTGGAATGCCCAATGTGGATGGCTTTATGCTGATCCAACAGGTTCGTGCCCATCCCCAGTTGGGAACCATTCCCGCGATCGCCCTCACGGCCTATGCCAGTAATCGCGATCGTCAAAGTGCTCTGGCGGCTGGCTTCCAGGCCCATTTACCCAAGCCCATTGACCCCACGGCCCTGGTCGCTACGATTCTGTCCCTCTTACCACAGTAGCCAGGGGCAGGGGGCACCTGGTTACCCACCAATCTGCGACATGGTGCGGGCATAGCGGCCAGTGGTGCCAGAGTCCCGTTCTTTGTAGTTAATGTCCGGTTTCAGTGAGACTAATTCCTCCACCTGTTGCCGTATTTTGGGCAAGGGCACTCCGCCCCGTAGTTGGCTTTTGAGATCAAGCTGACCAGTTTCGTTTAAGAGACAGGGCCGCAACCAGCCATCTGCCGATAGGCGCATTCGGTTGCAGCGATCGCAAAAACATTCTGACATCTGGCTAATGAAGCCTACGGTGCCTTTGGCCCCTGGTATTTGGAACACATCGGCAGGGCCGTTGCCCTGGACTGCGCCATCGGCTAGTCCCCACCGGGTACGGATGGCTTGGCGCAAGGTTTCGGACGCAATCCAGCCGCGATCGCCAAAGAGTTGGTCGTTCCCAATGGGCATAAATTCGATGAACCGAATATGCCAGTGGCGATCGATGCTCAACGCGGCGAGATCGAGTACTTCCGTATCGTTCACCCCCGGAATCACCACCACATTCAGCTTGAGCGGGTTGAACCCCACGCGATGGGCGGCCTGAATCCCAGCCCAGACTTGCTGCCAGCGCGATCGCCCCCGATTCCCCGTGATCTGGTCGAACACCTCTGGTTGCAGCGAATCCAGGCTGATATTAATCCGGCGTAACCCCGCGTCATAGAGATCCTGGGCTAAGTCGGCTAGCTGAAAAGCATTCGTGGTCATGGCCACGTCTTGAGTTTCGGGGAGTTGGGCGATCGCCCGGACAATCTCCACCACATCAGGCCGCAGCAAGGGTTCGCCGCCTGTCAGCCGAAAGCGGGTAAACCCAACTGGAATAAACACCTCGCGCAACAACACCAGCAATTCTGACGGGGTGAGCCAGTCTTGTTGGAGCACGTAGGCTAAGTCCGTTCCTTCCGGCATACAGTACTGACACCGGAAATTACAGCGGTCAATCAGGCTAATACGAAGATAATCAATCGGATTCATGCCCTCATTGTGCCGGATCTTGCCAGAATGCTTCAATCACACTGCTTGAATCGTCCAGTTTGAAGCATCCCGTGTGCAACATCTAGCTTCAGGCTCCAACTTGAAATCGATGAAAACGGGTGAATCGCGGGCAAATGGCAAAAACGCGACCTAAGATCGCACGGGCGTGACTAAAAATGCTTCTAATTCGGCTTTAAAGATGTTTTGCCAAGCGCCAAACCGCCGCGATCGCTGCTGTTCCCATTCTGTTTCCAAGTCATTGCGAATGGTGGTTGTCATGCCTTGGAAAGAGAGCTGTTTACCCAGGGCGATCGCCGTTTCAACTCCGTGCACCAAAGCCAGGATCGCTTCAGCATCGGCTTGCTTCACCCAGAGCAAATCAACAATGATGGTTTCAGTCGCCAGTTCGATCGCTTCTTGCAAAGCCCGCTGAAAATGCCGTCCGTTTTCCAGGATCAGATCTCCGTTGGGTTGCAGGATGATCGTCGGCAGACATCCATCTAGCCCGCTGATGGGCACTTCGGGAGTAAGAGTAGACAGACTGATTGCTTGCATAATGACCTCTGGTAGGGGTTAGGCCCGGAGGAACCGCGGGGGGCAACGGTGAAGATTTCCTTTACAACCTAACTTTCCTTAGCGTGACTTAGTTTTATGCAAATCGGTTCGCTTTGTGTCACAACATACCTGTGTTTGTGATCGAGGCTAGCGCTGATATCGATCAAGGGTTGGAGTGATTTAGATTCGATTAGAGCGTGATTTGGATCTGGCGATCGCTCTGTATCGCTCACAAGTTTCGGTGATTTAAATCACATCTATAGTGTGTGTTTTGCGTAGGTCGCTTCTAACTTAGCGCAGTCCTTTCCACCTCGATGCATTCAGAACCATTTCACCCCCGAAAATAGAGAAAGATGTTGTTTGGGTGTGCGCTCATGGTTCCTCCTCGTGCTGGGTATACTTTGCCTGTGTTTGCGTGTGCCGGGGCGATCGCGGCTTTGCACCAATTGCGCCAAACCACCGTTGGGCCAACAGTCCCAGTCCAGCTCCTTGAACCGGCGATCACTGCCGAAATTCCCATCGAGCAAGTGGCCTGCCTGTCTGACCGGGCGGCCCTCGCCATCACCCGGAGCGATCCTGGCGACAACTTGGATCTGACGCGAGATACCCCAATCTGGGCGATCGTGGAATGGGCTCCTGCAACGCAGACAACGCCCCTGACAATTCTCGGTGGTGAAGGCATTGGTAAACTGACCACGGGGGAACCTGCTATTTATGCCTATGCCCAGCGTCTCTTCCACGCAAACTTGGAACCCTGGTTGACCCCCTCTGACCGCATTCAAGTCACCATTGTGTTGCCAGAGGGGCGATCGCTGGCCCAACGCACATCGAATGCGGCGTTTGGGGTGGTTGAGGGGTTGTCGTTGCTGGGGACGACTGGCATCGCCCAACCATTAAGTGCGCCCAGCCAACTAGAAATCTATCGCGCGATGTTGCGAGAACAGGCAGCACAGGCGAGTTGCCTGGTGTTTTGCGTGGGGGAAAATGGGCTGGATTTGGGTCAACAGTTGGGCATTCCCCGCGATCGCCAGATCAAGACAGCAAATTGGTTGGGGCCGATGCTGGTGGAAGCGGGCACCTTGGGGGTGACCTCGCTCCTCTTGTTTGGCTACCACGGCAAATTATTAAAACTCGCTGGGGGGATTTTCCATACCCATCACCATGTGGCCGATGGTCGCCTGGAAATTTTGACGGCGCAGTGCGTCAAGGCGGGTTTACCCCTGGCTGAGTTGCAAACGATTTTGGCCTGTGCCACGGCTGAAGAGGGTTTGCGCTATCTCCGGCAACTGGATCAGGCTGGCACCCAATGGACGCAGCAGGTCTACAGCGCGATCGCAGCCACGATTGATCAACGGACGCAGGCTTACATTCACACCCATAGCCAAGCAACGGTAGCGATCGGGACAGTACTCTTCGATCGCGATCGGCGCATCATCATTTGTAGTGAAACAGGCAAAAACTTACTGCAGAGAGACTTGAGTGTCGAGTTAAAATAGAAGGATTAAGCTTGAATATTTGTAACTTTTCTACTTCAAAACTTTCTTTTGTAGGCACCGATACAGTTTATTCATTACACACTCACTAAGGATTTTGTGGTGACTCTACAAACTCAGCAAGCAACTTCACAAGCTCCTGACCCTGTTTCCACTGAGGGTCTCAACCGCCAAATGATCGTCATCCTCGATTTTGGTTCTCAATACTCTGAGCTGATTGCCCGCCGCATTCGAGAAACGCAAGTCTATTCAGAGGTGTTGTCTTACCGAACTCCCGTTGAGCACCTAAAGAGCCTCAACCCCAAAGGGATCATTTTGTCCGGTGGCCCTAGCTCGGTGTATGACCAGGGTGCCCCCCACTGTGACCCCGAAATCTGGAACTTAGGCATTCCAATTTTGGGTGTGTGCTACGGGATGCAATTGATGGTGCAACAACTGGGCGGCGGTGTAGAGCGTTCCGATCGCGGTGAATACGGCAAAGCCGCGCTGTTTATTGACGATCCCACCGATTTGTTGACCAATGTGGAAGAAGCCTCGGTCATGTGGATGAGTCATGGGGATTCGGTGACAACGTTGCCGCCCGACTTTGAGGTTTTGGCCCACACGAACAATACGCCCTGTGCGGCGATCGCCCATCACGCCAGAAAGCTGTACGGGGTGCAGTTTCACCCGGAAGTGGTGCATTCAGTGTATGGGCAAGCCTTAATCCGCAATTTTGTGTATCACATTTGTGATTGTGAACCCACCTGGACAACGGAAGCTTTTGTGGAAGAAGCGATTCGGGAAATTCGGGGTAAAGTTGGCGATAAACGGGTACTGCTGGCCCTTTCCGGTGGGGTCGATTCGTCTACCCTGGCGTTTCTGTTGCACCGGGCGATCGGCGACCAGTTGACCTGCATGTTCATCGACCAGGGGTTCATGCGGAAGTTGGAACCCGAACGGTTGTTGAAACTGTTTAACGAGCAGTTCCACATCCCGGTTGAATATGTCAACGCCCGCGATCGCTTCCTCACTGCGATCGCCGGAATCACCGATCCCGAAGAAAAACGCAAACGGATTGGGCACGAGTTCATTCGCGTGTTTGAAGAAGAATCCAAACGCCTCGGCCCCTTTGACTATCTGGCGCAAGGCACGCTCTATCCCGACGTGATCGAATCGGCGGATACCAACGTGGATCCCAAAACGGGGGAACGTGTTGCCGTCAAAATCAAGAGCCATCACAACGTCGGTGGCTTGCCCAAAGATTTGCGCTTTAAGTTAGTGGAACCGCTACGGAAACTGTTCAAAGATGAAGTGCGCCGGGTGGGTTTATCGATTGGATTGCCCGAAGAAATTGTGAAGCGCCATCCCTTCCCTGGCCCCGGCCTGGCCATTCGGATTTTGGGCGAAGTCACGGATGAACGGCTTAATATCCTGCGGGATGCCGATTTGATCGTGCGCCAAGAAATTAACCGGAATGGTGTTTACAACGACTACTGGCAAGCCTTTGCGGTGTTGTTGCCAATTCGGAGTGTGGGCGTTATGGGCGATCAGCGCACCTACGCTTATCCCGTGGTGTTGCGGTTTGTTTCCAGTGAAGATGGCATGACCGCAGATTGGGCGCGGGTGCCCTACGATCTGTTGGAACTCATTTCTAACCGGATTGTGAATGAAGTGCGGGGCGTGAACCGGGTGGTGTATGACATCACATCTAAGCCTCCTGGCACCATCGAATGGGAATGATCTAATTTTTGGTGACCTAAATTTAATACCATCCTTGTTTCCGGTTTTCCACAATGCACAGCAACCTGTGGGAAACCGGAACTTTGCTGTGGAAAACTACAGCAAGTTGTTTCCCGCCTCTGTGGAAAACTGGCGCGGCAATCGAGGGCGGGTACGGAGGCGATCGCCCGAAATCCCGGCCACTCCTGGTTAAAAAATACTCTGAACAGGCGATTTAATCGGCTTTCCCTGTGGAAAACACGGGCACTCCGTTCATTGGTGATTGCCGAATTGGTGGTCTAGCCTGCATTGTTCATCACGATGCGGCAAACTCTTCAAAACCTCTGCCCCATCAGCAATATCGGATCGTTCAGAAACACAGTCTGTCTTTTTCGCGGTAGGGGCAATTCTTTGTGGGTACCCTCACCGGAGGCGGCGGACACAAGAGCCGCCCCGACGAATTCGCTGGTGGTAAATTATCCAGGCTAGCACTGGGCGATCGCACTAACGGAACTGAGGCAGAATCGGTGCCTCCTATACCCACGGGGGAATGTCGTTACCGCTGACAGCCTGTTCAACGACGGTGACTTCGCCCATCTCCTCGGTGAGCACTTGCAGCCGCACCACGCGATCGCTCATATCATCTAACGGGGTTTCAATAATCTCGTGGGAGAGGTTGCCCAAACAACTCAAGAGCGTCCGTAGATGGGGGGTGCTTTCACCGCTATCCAGGTAAACCCGTTCACTCAAGCTGTTCAACCGTTTCCACGTCAAGAACAGTTTGACCGTGAGTTGTTCCAGTTGGGCCGCCTGATTCACCAAGTCTGCTGTGGCACTCAAACAGCCAATCCGGAGGGCTTCCTCCAGGGCCAATTCCAAATTCAATGAACCGTTGGACAATGCCTGTACTCGTGCGGCAGCTTCCAGATATCTGGCCAAATAGCGAGCTTCAGCAGTGACTTGTTTCACCGTATCGGTATCGGGCGTTTCGGCGACGGTTTCCCGGATGCTCACCTGATGGACTTCAGGCAATTTCTCCATTTCTTTGACCAGTGGTGCCAGATACCGGGTCGGGATGGTGTGATCCGCTGCTTTTTCCCGCAGGGCTTCGGGCAGCAAATCGGAGGTCATGGCGGTCCAGTCGTCGGAGAGTTGCCGGACTTCTCGCCGGGTGATGCGATCGCCCCGTTTGGCGGCATCGCTAACCAGTTGTTGCACTTCTGGGGCCGATTGAGCCGTTTCCACAAAGGCCCGCTTGCTGAAATGGTTGACATCTTCCGGTTCGAGAAACCCACCGTCAATCAAGGTATCGGCACTATTTGCCAGTTCAATCAACGCATAGGCTTGGCTTTTGCTGATTTCCCGATCTTTGAGCCAGTTCAAAAAGCCCGTTCCCCGACCGTCGCCCTGCCGTTTTTGGCGATCGCGCACCGTCATTAAAATGCGACCGCGCCAGATATCCGTTTGCAAATCGAAGCGATCGCAGACCTGCCATGCTTGCTCGATCTGCTGTTGAAATTCGGGTTCTGGAATGCGATCGTCCTCTGGGTCGGGCAGTTGAAAACTCAGGTCGCCCCCAGCCGGCAAAATGGCTGGAATCAAGTCAGGAGAATCAGTTGGAAGGGTACCAGTCATCAATACCGTCTGAACACAGCCGCATCATTATTACACGGTCACGGCCAAGACCAATAGACCGCGACCAAGTTTTATCTTCAGGGGCACTAGCTAGTTTAATTCTCGGGTAGTTTATATTGGCTCACAATCCGCTTGGCGTACTCTGGCACCTGCGCTTCCAGGGTTTCTGGGTGATTGCGCTTGACGTAGAGGTAGTTGCGCGTGAAGTGAGAATCGATGGAAAACCGGGCGTATTCCAACCCCTTTGGCCCAACTCGCTCAATGACAACCCCCATGAGTTGCGCGGCCCACATCGGTAAGGTAACCCCTTTGTCGTAAGCGGGGATACTTTGCTGCACAGCGGCATGGCGATCGCCCTTGGAACTCACCGGCTGAGTTTCGATCTGGTCATTCACCAAATCCAGCATTTCCTGGCCGCGATCGTTCCGCACCACAATCCACTGCCAGCCAAAGGGCGCACCCATGTAACCCACGACCAGATCGGCCAGGGAATTCACATAGTCAAAACAACTCATGCACGACGGCGCAAACACATCTTTGAGTTGGTTGGTTTTCAGGCCAAAGAAGGGGACGGTTTCCGTGGAGCCATCCATGTGCTTGAAATGCACACGAAAATCTTGCATAAACTCGTAGTACACTACGGTTTCTGGCGATCGACTGGTGGTGTCTAGAAACTTTTGCAAACCCTCACGGGTGACGTTGTCCACGCAGGGGGTGCCCAAAACGTACAGCTTTTCCAGACCCAGTTTTTGCTCTACGGTGCGCAGGGCTTGGATCTGGCAGCCGACACCAATGACTAACAACCGCTTGAGACCGGATTGCTCAATTTCTTCGAGTACCGAAAGGTTGGGCGAGAGGGTGGGTTTGTTCACGCGGGCGGCCAAAATTTCTTCTGGCGTGCGAGCAATCACAGGCTTGGGCTGAAAGCGATCGCGCTCCGTATTCTGGACGCAGACGACCCCTTCGACCCAGCCCCGATTCAGCATTTCAATGGCGATCGTGCTCACGATACCAGTCCACTGGGCACCGGGAATCGGCTTCGTCTTACGGGCGGCCATCATGGTTTGATGCACCCCGAAATACACATCGTCTGCATTGTCTAAATTCCGACTCCGCCCGTGGGCCACCGTCTCCATCTCGGCAATGTGCTGGTTCAAGAAAGCACACGCCTCTTTGACGTAGTGAATATAGTAGGTGTCACACAGACCACACTCGCTACACAGCTCTTTAGCCGGACGGCGACTGGTGGGCTTGAGGGCTTTGGCTTTCTTATGTTTGAAAGAATCGGAGTTAGAAGATTCTGAGACAACGGAAGTCATTGAAAACGAGTTCTATAAATGCCTGATCCAACAATACCGCAGTCGGGGGAAGCGGTGTTAGATCGCGCTGGCCTAGATTGCTCTCGCTCAGATCGCTTGAATCCATTCTTTGACTTCGTACGCTGTCCACACGCCGTTTTGCCAGTAGGGGTCGCCCTCAATCAGGCTCCGAACGGTGGCTTCGTCGGGGGCGTCGTAAATCCCAAAGCACTGCGTGAGGTCTTGGGTGGGGCCAAGGGTGAGCAAGATCCCGTCAGCTTTTTGTTGGTGCAACCCATCAAGGTGGGCTTGGCGGTAAGGGGCACGTTTTTCGAGCACATTGTCACAATAGGTGCCCCACATGATGTATTTCGGCATGGTGAATTTCCTTGAACAAATCGTGATGACAAATGGCGATCGCGCTAACTTCTCAGCTCGACTCGGAATTTGTCTACCAGGGCCTCGCGGACTTTTTGATGTACGGGTTCAATCTCTTCGTCGGTGAGGGTGCGATCGCTGGCCCGGTAAACTAACCGAAACGCCAAACTGCGCTGTCCTTCAGGGACGTTTTTGCCCGTGTATTCATCAAAGAGTTCAACGGTTTCCAGCAACTTGCCAGCGGCTTTGCGGATGACCCGTTCCAGTTCGGCAACAGAGACGGTAGTGGGCACAAAGAAGGCCAAATCGCGATCGGAGGGCGGGAAGGTGGAATAGGGACTGAACGTGCTTGGCAAGGAGGGGCCATCGGTATCGATTTGTTCCAGCAACACTTCTAAGTCCAATTCAAAGGCGTAGACCTCAGCAGAAAACCCTCGCTCTAACCGTAGTTGAGGATGGAGTTGGCCAAAGGTACCTAGCCGGGTGCCCCGCAACCAGAGAGAGGCGGTGCGTCCGGGGTGGAAGCGATCGTCCCGGCGATCGGGCTGATATTCTACAGCCAGGGAAAGCCGGCTGAAAACACTTTCGAGTAAGCCTTTGGCTTCGTACCAGGTGATGGGTTGGTCGCGCCCGCTGCTGACCCATTTGCCCTGGGTGGGGTCGCCTCCAAAAATCCCGGCGATCGCGTCGGCTTCGCTCAGGCCATCTTCATCCGACCAAAATACTCGCCCAATTTCAAAGGCATTCAGGGGGCCATTGCCTTGCTCCAAGTTGTACTGAAACGCATCAATTAACCCAGTGAGCAAATCCGTCCGCAAGGCAGAATAGTCGGGGAACAGGGGATTGGACAACACCACCTGCCGTTCTTGGCCCGGTTTGACCAGAGAATAGTGGGCTACTTCTGTGAGGCCAACGGCACGGCAGACTTCCCGGAGTTTGCGGCCAAAGGCTTGCTCCGGTGACAAGTAGCCGGGTTCGGTTTTTTCGGGCAAGGTTTCGCAGAAATTGTTGTAGCCATAGACCCGCGCAATTTCTTCGATGAGATCAATTTCCCGTTCCAGGTCGCGATACCGATAGGGGGGCACAGTAACGTTCCAGACTCCTGTGGCACTCAAAGGCGACAGCTCGCAGCCCAAGGCACGGAGAATGGGTTCGACTTGTTCAGCGGTGAGGTCAACCAGGTCATCGCCAGCGGTGACTGGGCCTAAAATTTGATTCATGCGTTCCAGGCGCAATTCAATCGATCGCGTCAGGGTGGTGCTGCGGGTATCGACTTTGCTTTGGGTCGTAATGGTGCCGCCGGTGAGTTCGGTTAACAATGCTAATGCCCGACGGCAAGCGACTTCCAGTTCTGCCTGGTTGACTCCCCGTTCATAGCGGGCCGAGGCTTCGGTGCGGAGTCCTTGCGATCGCGCCGACCGCCGAATGGCTGCCGAGTCAAACAATGCGGCTTCCAAGAGTAAGTTTTGGGTACCAGCGTGGACTTCGGTGGCTTCACCGCCCATGACTCCGGCCATCGCCACAGGCTGGTCGTTCGCCGTAATCAACAGGGCCGCTTCGCTCAATTTCCGCGCCTGACTATCCAGGGTGGTCAGGGTTTCCCCCGCTTTGGCAAAGCGCACCCCAAGTTGCAAAGGCTGACCTTGGCTAAGGGCCTCCAGGCGATCGCGGTCAAACGCATGAAGGGGTTGGCCCCATTCCAGCAAAATGTAGTTGGTAATATCCACCACGTTGTTGATGGGCCGAATGCCTGAGGCTTGCAACCGTTGCTGTAACCAGGCGGGCGACGGGGCGATCGTCACATTGTCAATCAGTGTCCCAATATAAGTCGGACAGGCTTGGGCTTCTCCAATTTTGAGCGTTAGCACTTTGGCATCGGCGGCCAGCGCAAAGTCTGGTGGTTCGGGCAAATGGAGCTGTGCCCCTGTCAACGCGGCGACTTCCCGCGCAATCCCGACCATACTAAGCGCGTCGGCCCGGTTAGCGGTGGAAGTCAGGTCTAAAATCACATCTTCCAGCCCGAGCAAAGGCCGCACATCCATCCCCGGTTTTAGATCGGGTTGCGTAAAACTGTGAATTCCGTCTGATTCTTTAGTCAAGCCCAGTTCAGTGAGCGAACAGATCATGCCTTCCGAGCCGACTCCCCGCAGTTTAGCTGGCTTGATCTTCAAGCCTTTGTCCCCCACGTTGGGTAAGAAGGTGCCAAGCGTCGCAACGGGAACATACAACCCTGCTTTAACATTGGCCGCGCCACAGACAATGGTGGACGGTGTATCTGTGCCAATATCCACTTGACAGACGCTCAGTTTATCGGCATTTGGGTGTTGATCGCGCTTCAGCACCTTGCCAACCACAACGCCATCGGCCCAAGTCCGCCGATCTTCAATATCTTCCACCTCGAAACCAGCCATCGTCAGCATCTCCGCTAACTCTGCTGCTGGCATCGAAATATCAACCAGCTCTCGCAACCAGTTCAAAGAAATACGCATGAATGCCTTTAGCCTAACGACGTTCGCCAACCTATTCTATCCCGTTACCCTGTCCGGCTTTTGCGATAAACTCTCCCAAAAATACCTTTACACTATGAATATTCGCGAGTTTTCTGACTTCGCGGCGGCTCTGTTGTATAGGATTGAAAGAACCCTATTATTGAAAGCACAATACTGTTACCCTGGTCGGGCTTTTGGGCATCTTAACCATAGGAATGTGTTGAAACAGACGCGGCCTACCCGTAGAAGTATGGGTATTTATGAATCCTTGAGGTTAAACACGGCTTAGCTTTAGTGATTCTTCAAGTGAGTTCCCGCAGGAACGCCCAACCTTTCCCCCCCGCTTACTGCCGATAATGGAAGCAGTTGAGCATCGATTTAACCTAGCAGTTGATAAGCGAGTGAAACTGAATGAGCTACTGCTTGAACCCAGCCTGTTCTAATCCCCAAAACGTGACCCAGACTGAAGTTTGTCAGGCTTGTGGTTCTAAGTTACTATTGCGCGATCGCTATCGCATTATTCAAGCTCTGGGTCAAGGGGGGTTTGGCGCAACCTTCCTGGCAATGAACGAGAGTTTGCCTGGAAAGCCGGGTTGTGTAATTAAGCAACTGCGACCCAATGCGAGTGCTCCCCACGTATTGGAAATGGCTCGGGAACTCTTTAAGCGAGAGGCCGAAACCCTGGGGCGCATTGGGACTGATCCTCGGATTCCGTCTCTGTTGGACTATTTTGAGGAAAACACAACCTTTTATCTCGTCCAAGAATATGTCAGTGGCTCCACTCTCCAGCAAGAGATTAAACAAGATGGCCCCTTGCCAGAGCTGAGTGTCAAAAATTTTCTGAGTGAAATTTTGCCCGTCCTCCAATACATTCACGATAACGGGGTGATTCACCGGGATATTAAGCCTGCCAACATCATTCGGCGATCGCAGGATGACAAGCTGGTGCTGATCGATTTTGGGGCGGTGAAATATCGCAGTAGCCAGGAATCGAATACTAACTCTGACCAGACAGCGCTGACTTCCTACGCGATCGGGACTCCGGGTTTTGCCCCGCCGGAACAGATGAGTATGCGTCCGGTTCCCGCCAGCGATATTTATGCCTTGGGCGTAAGCTGTATCTATTTATTGACGGGTAAATCTCCCAAAGAGCTGAACTACGACCAAATGACCGGGGAATTACTCTGGGAACGGCACGTCCAGGTGAGCCAGCATTTCACTGATATCCTCAAAAAGATGCTGGACTTAGACCCCAAGCGGCGGTATCGCACGGCGATGGAGGTCTACAATGCGCTGGATCTAGAAGACCACCTGGAAAGTCTGGCGAAAAGCATGACCAATGTGGATGCCCGCACCCAGGCGATGCCGACCCGCAAAGGCCCAGACTATCGTTCCGCAGATGCGACTGGTGGCGGTGTTTCCCCGGCTTCCCGGTTAGCGATGGCTATTCGTAACCGCCAGACACGCTTTGATTCCACCAGCACTCAATCTGGTTGGTCACGGGGGCGACCTGCCGATTCGGGCCGGATGTATAGTGGGGCCGCTTCGCGGGGTCGAAACTCGGCAGATCGGGCCGACAACAACAATAGCGCAGGGAAAAAGAAACCCCCTGCGCGGCTTGATGCGGATGGGGTGTTGAGTTATTACGTGAAAGGGCGGCGTGATTTTGCTAGCCACGATTTGCGATCGCTGGTTTTACCCAAAGCGACTTTAGCCGGGGCCAATTTCCATCAATCTAATCTGAGCAAAATTAACCTGCAAGGGGCCAACTTGCATGATGCCGACTTTGGGCGGGCAAACCTGACCCAAGCGAATTTGCGGGATGCCACGTTGTCCAAAGCGTACATGAGTAATGCGGATTTAGAAGGGGCCGATTTGCGGGGGGCCGACTTGAGTGGGGCTTACTTGCTCAATGCCAACCTCCGGGGCGCGAACTTGTGTGGGGCAAATTTGGCTGGGGCCAAAATGACGGAGGAACAGTTAGCGATGGCCCGGACGAATTGGATGACGATTCGGCCTAGTGGGAAGCGTGGCATTTGGTAATGGGTGGGCCTGGGGGTGAGCCAGAGCGATGGGTGCAGGAGCGGCGAATCGGGGTGGAGGGCTAAGGATTTGGATAGCAGGTCGTCTTCCGGGTTCAACCTGTTACCCAGGGCGATCGCAAGCTAGTGCCGCTCTGGGGCGGAACGCTTGGAGTCATAACGCGCAGTTGCCATTGTGAGATCGTTGATGAGTCTCAAGATCTATGGTTGGGAGCTACTCTATGCCCTGTTTCTAGCTGGCGCGACGATGCCTGCAACCTCGGCCCAAATTGTCCCCGATCGCACCCTTCCAAGCAATTCTGTTGTGAGTCCGGGGTGTCTCCAATGCATCATCACCGGGGGCACAACCCAACAACAGTATTTATTCCACAGCTTCCAAACCTTCTCGGTGCCGACGGGGGGAGTGGCCTGGTTTAACCATGCGGCAGGGATTCACACCATTTTGGCTCGGGTCACTGGGGGCCAACCATCCACGATTAACGGCTTAATCACGGCCAACGGAGCAGCCAATCTGTTCTTCATCAATCCGAGTGGCATTCTGTTTGGGCCAAATGCTCAATTGAATCTTGGGGGTTCATTTTTAGCCAGCACGGCCAGCAGTTTCCACTTTGCAAGTGGAGGTGAATTCAGTGCAGTCCAGCCCCAGGCTCCGCCACTCTTGACCATGAACACGCCCATTGGGTTGCAGTTTGGGCCAACGCCGGGGGCGATCGCGAACCAATCCCAAGCCAAAATTCCGGGATTTGCCCAACCCGTGGGGTTAGCCGTGCGACCGGGCCAAACCCTGGCGCTGATCGGGGGCGATGTGACGTTGAATGGCGGAAATTTGACGGCTTTTGGGGGCCGGGTGGACGTGGGGAGTGTGCAAGCCAATGGTCAGGCGACTATCCTGCCAGGGGCCACTGGGTTTCAGGTTGCCTATCCCGCCGTGCAAGCCTTCGGGGCGATTCAACTGAACCAGGGGGCTGAAATTAATACCAGTGGGTTTCCGGGTGGGCCAATTCAGCTTCAGGGGCGATCGCTTGCATTGGCGGAAAATGCGCGGATCGTGTCGTTTAATTTTGGCAATCAGCCGGGGGGCGCGATCACCGTAAATGCGACGGAAGCCGTTGAGTTAACTGGGGTTGGCAACTATGCCCAGCGCCTCCAAGAACTGGCGAGTGGCACCCTTGACCCGGCGGTTGTCCGTAATGTCATCGCCACGTTGTCTGCTGGGCCAAGTGCGGCGGGCGATGTCATTATCAACACCCAACGGCTGACTTTACAGGATGGGGCCGCGATCGCCAGCGTGACGGGGGGCGCAGGGGCCGCAGGCAATTCCATCATCAATGCCAGTGAATCGGTCGAACTCAGCGCTTCGCCGTTTTTTAATGGAACTTTTGTGCGATCGACCGGGGCCGGGGGCGATTTGACCATTAACACAAAGCGCCTTGTGGCTCGGGATAATGCCGAAATTTCTACTGCCACCTTTGGTACTGGGAAAGGGGGCAATTTGACGGTTAATGCGACCGATAGCATCGAATTGGTGGGGGCGGTGCCTATTCCGGCTCCGGCTTTGAATGGGGTCTTTGTCACGGGGATTTTTGCGAACGGGGCCGCGCCCGGTGGGGGTGAAGCGGGGAACCTCCGGCTGAGCACGGGGCGGTTGGTGGTGACGGATGGAGCGCAAGTAGGGGCGGATACAAACAATTCCGTGACTCAAGGGGGCGGGGGCAATATTACCGTCCAGGCCACCGAGGCGATCGTGCTAACGGGGCGATCGCCCGGTACCAATGCCCCCAGTTTGATTACGGCCTCTGGGGTGAACCAGGGGGGGACGATCGCGATCGCGACTCCCTGGCTGACCCTCCAAAATGGGGCAGGCGTTAGTGTTCGGAGTAATGACAGTGCGGGGAATATCGAAATTGCGGCGCAACTTTTCCGCCTGGATAATCAAGCTTTTTTAGAAGCGACATCTCGGTTGGGGGCGGGGGGCAACATTCGCATTCAAGCCGGCAACCTGATTTTGCGGCGCAATTCAACGATTAGCACCAGTGCTGGATTAGTGGGCGGCAGTGGCAGCGGTGGGAACATTCGGATTAACGCCACGTTTGTGATCGCGGATCTGACGGAGAATAGCGATATTCGGGCCAATGCATTTGCGGGCAGTGGAGGCCGGATTGATATTACGGCGCTGGGGGTGTATGGGTTACGGTTTCGGCCCCTGGAAACCCAATTTAGCGATATTACGGTCAGTTCCCAGTTGGGCATTAGCGGGACATTCACCATCAATACGCTGAATACGGATCCAAATCGGGGGTTGGTGACGTTGCCGGTGAATTTGGTTGATCCCAGCGATCGCATTGCCACAGGGTGTGCTCCAAGCCGCACCGCAGGAAACAATAAATTTGTGGTGACGGGCCGGGGGGGCTTGCCGACTCGACCAGAGGAATGGGGGGGCGATCGCCCGCTGGTGGCCCCCACAGAACTGGCCCACTTTCCGGGTGTGCCTGCCTCGCCAGTAACTAATGCTGGCCCAGCGACCAAAATCCACGGCCTAGAGCCTGCCCCGCTGACAGAAGCCCAGGGCTGGGCGATCGCGACCGATGGCAGCATTTATCTTGTTGCTCAAACTGCGACAGCCACCGAAGCAATGGGGCCGCCGACCCCGCCCTGCCAGTTTGGCCCCTGAGTCTGGCGCGATCAGACGTTTTTTGCGGTTAGGAGGCTGGGTGCAAGTAGGCTCACACTTTTGTTGCGCAAAGCAGCCCAAAGCGAACGACCCCAGTTTTATACCCACGTTGCATCAACCCCAGGGATAACGCCGCCTGGATCGTCGTCCAGCCCGAAAACAGCACACCCAGAATAGCCAGGGGATTGAGGGCAGAATCAATGACCACATCCCAAAAGGGCGCTACCGCAGTAGACCAGTCTGCCGTTCGGAGATCGGTGAAAGGGAGCGATCGCGCAATGGCTTCGTATTCTGGCAACGAGATCACATAGGGCAAACAATAGACCCGATAGATATCTTGTAAAAGTTGTTGTTCTTCAGCCGTAAGCGGTTGTTGCTCCGTTGGGCGATGGCACCAGGTGACGAACAACAGGCGGCCACCCGGTTTCAGCACGCGACAACACTCCTGCAAAAATTGTGTTTTGTCTGGCATGTGTTCGCCACTTTCTAACGACCACACAAAGTCGAAGGACTCATCCGCAAAGGGCATTGCCAGCGCATCAGCGACCTCAAACTGAACGGCAGGGGGCGCAATAATGGGTTTGGGCGATGCAAACACGGCAAGATTTGCGGCCCTGGCCCTGGCTTTAGCGCGATCGGCCTGCACAGGACTGAGGGTGATCCCAGTGGCATAAGCCCCAAACTTTTCGGCCAGATATAATGTACTACCGCCAATCCCGCAGCCGACATCCAGAATGCGCTGGGGCTGCTGAATGTTTGCCCAGGCCAAGAGTTCTTCAATCAGGTCGATTTGGGCTTGTCGTCGTTGTTTGCGGTCGGTGCCATCTGGCCCATAGTAACCATGATGCATGTGTTCTCCCCAAACCTGTTCCCACAGGCCAGAGGAGGCATCGTAAAAGTCGCGAATTTGTTGGTTGAGGGATGTAGCCATTTTTTTCACAGCGTTGAAAACCCAGGCGGCGATCGCCCGACGGACTCAGTTGAGGCTCAGTTGGGCAAGAGAATTGCTGTTAATCTTCAGCCGCTTCTGCGGTTTCTGGTGCAGCGGATTGAGTGGGTGAAGTAAGTTCTGACGGTTCTGCGTTGGCGAGTTTGGGTGGAATATCAAGGGGGCGAGAGTCGGCCTCACCGGGGTGGCCAGCTTCCCCGTCGCTAAACCCAATTGCTTCTGGCGCGATCGCCGCTGGTTCCAGGGCTTCAGGCGTGGCGATTATCGGCGCGATCGCGGGCGTGTCATCGACTGGTAATGCGATCGACGCCACTGGTGGCGGCAGGAGTTCTGCTGCTTCCTCTTCGTCTTCTGCAAATGGTACCGCTAAATCCTCATCCTCTGTCACCGAGGGGGCTGGAGGATATAACGACGGAGGCTTGACCGGATCAAAGCTGGCGGCCTGGGTTGGGGTGGCGTAGTCCTCCATTGGAGCGGCGGGGACAACTTCCAACTCTCTTTTTTCCCGCAGTTCAGGCAAGGGCGTAGCGACGGCCTCTGGCAAGGCCAAGGGCTGTTGCGGTGGGGCAATGGGCTCGGGCGCTTCCCCCAGGCGTTTCCAGCTATACAGCACAAAATTAACGCCGACATACCCAGCCGTGAAGATTTCAGTTGCGATCGCCAACTGGTCTAATACACTTTGAGCAACTTCGTAGGACATCGGGCACCTCCCGATAACAACTGACTTGTTCCAGTATGCGGCAAATTGACCTTTGGTTCGCGACAAGTTTCAGTCAAACCGTTGAAATCCGCCTGGAGCTAGAGTTTTGCCCCGATCTTAGGCTGGGTTTGAAGAACTATGGCACAATCACTATTGGGCCAACCTTGCACTTCGGCCCAATAGTGATGCCCCTGCGCTCAATGCCTACGCCCCGGCTCGAACACTTGACTTGAACGGTTTAACTCGAGCGATTGAATTGAAAGAGATCAACGATTTAATTAAGAAAATTAGTTAATAAAGATCTCTTTTCTTCTTAAAGTGCCCTAATCAAAGTTCCCTAAACAGAGCGCAACACCTTAGTCCAACTGGTGAATATCAACTGGTGATTTAACCCTATGACTTCCACTTCATCTGTCTCCCCTGTTGTTCAGGGTTCTGAGCCGCTATTAGGGCGATCGCTAGCCGAGTTAACCGAGTGGGTGCAGGCTCATGGCCAACCGGGTTACCGGGGCAAGCAATTACACCAATGGCTGTATGCCAAAGGGGCGCGATCGCTGGCGGATATCACTGTCTTTTCCAAGCAATGGCGATCGGAAATGGCTGATGTTCCCGTAGGGCGATCGACCATTCACCACCGCTCCCTTGCCCCCGATGGCACAGTCAAGTTTTTGCTCCGCCTTGCCGATGGTAACATTATCGAAACTGTCGGAATGCCCACCTACAAGCCCACCAGCGCGGCCCAGGCAACCCCACCCCTCGATCGCCTGACGGTGTGTGTGTCTTCGCAAGTTGGGTGTCCAATGGCCTGTGATTTTTGTGCGACCGGGAAAGGCGGCTTTCAGCGCAATTTGGCCTCCCATGAAATTGTTGACCAGGTTTTGACTGTTCAAAATGACTTTCAGCAACGAGTCAGTAATATTGTCTTCATGGGGATGGGCGAACCCATGTTGAATTTAGAGCATACGGTGAAGGCGATTCAATGTCTGAACCAAGATATTGGTGTTGGCCAGCGCTCGATCACCGTGTCTACAGTTGGGATTCCGGGCCGCATCCGCCGCTTTGCTGACTACGGCCTTCAGACGACTCTGGCCGTGAGCCTCCACGCTTCCAACCAGGCTCTCCGAGAACAGTTAATTCCCAGTGCCCATCACTATCGCCTCACTGATTTGTTGGATGAATGCCGCGAGTATGTGCAGAAAACTGGACGGCGGGTGACGTTTGAATACATTTTGCTGGCTGAACTTAACGACAACCCCGAAGATGCGATCGCCTTGGCAAAACACCTCCGAGGGTTCCAAAGTCACGTTAACCTGATTCCTTACAATCCTATTGTCGAAGTTGACTACAAGCGCCCCGATCACCAGCGGGTTCAAGCGTTTGTGGCCGTCCTCAAGCAACATCACATTGCTGTCAGTGTACGCTATTCGCGGGGTCTGGAAGCAGATGCAGCCTGTGGCCAACTGCGAGCTTCGGCGTTACAGGCATAAATCGTGGCCCATGCGTTGCGCCATCAACCGAGCACCATTGCCCGACCTGTAATCTCAGTGTCAGGTTTGGAGCGATCGCATAAACAACCCCGGAGCATACGCTTCAACCACATTGCCCGTATCGGCACAGGTCACCATTAAATAGTCACAATGGGGGCATTGGGTGCGGATTAATGATTGCTTCAATAAATAATGCCGTTCTGCCAAACTGCCACAGTTAGGGCAGCAAATTTCGACTTTAGCTAAAGGCTCAAACCTTTTCATAATTATTAAAAATTCCTAAAGTAGTGAGCGAACTTAGGGGATAAATCTTAATCTTTTCTTTGGGATCAAAGATTTGGATAAAAAAAGAGGGCCTATCCATAAATCAAGCGTTCACAGTGGGGGGTTCCCTCCGGCGAAACGATGATTGCAAAGCATCTTTCCATTCAGAAAAATGTTGATCCCCGCGACTTCATAGCATTATTACTTATTAATCCGATAAAACGACGTAACTTTAGAGAGAGTTTAGATTTTCCTAATATTCTTAAAAAATCTACCTGTGGGTAGAACCATATTAATTTTTGTATAGGATAATGTCCAATCTTCTATTTTGTGGGGCTTACTCAGAGGCGATGCTGAGGCCCAACCTTGCACAATCCGCGCTTCTCCACTGAATTTTTGGAATCTAGGGTTGGTTGAGCCGCATTAGCCAACCCGCCACAGAGCGGTTGTTAGGCAATTTGGGGTTTGGTTGGCTGGGAGGAAACTGGGGATTCCCGCTCCAAAGATTGGTTGTATTTCGGGGTAAAACAAGACCACTTAGAATTGGTGCGGACGGTGGCCTGATCATCGTGACAAAAAATCATCCCTATAAAAAAGTGGGCTAATGCCCACCATGTTTGCCTTGGTTAACCCTAATTAATTCTGTGCGATGCATTTAGTAAGTGAGCCAATCGTTGGGTGGAATGGTGTCGTCTCTGTGTGTGGGGTAGCGATCGCCCCTGTCCGAAGTGATTAGACCTCAATTTGTTAGGGGGCGATCGCGCTAAACAGCTAACATTGTGCGTCTACTCGACCAGTGATAAACTCGCTACCCTCACTTACCAGACTGATTCTTCTGCCGTTTCGGCAGTGGTTTCAGCCTTGGTTTTGTCCGGGGTTGTATCGACTGCTGGCATGGCATCTGTAGCCGTATCAACGGGTACGTGAGTTTGGCTCAACGCCGCAAGGTTCACCTTGACCACTTTATTCCGCGCTTCAACAACTTTAGGTAATGTTAAAGTCAGAATTCCGTGACTAAAATCTGCTGTAACACTCTCGTTTTCTACCGCTACAGGTAACGTAATTACTCGCTTGAATTTGCCATAGCGAAACTCAGACTGATAATACTTTGTATCTGCGATCGCGGTTGGTGCCGTACTTTCACCAGCAATCACTATACCTTTCCGTGCGACTTGAACATCAACTGCTTCGGGTAACACACCCGGAAGTTGAACTCGTAACATAAGTGCATCACCAATATCTTGTAACTCAATCACTGGAGCCCAACTCGTTAGCTCATGACTAGCACTCGCAAATTCATTCAACGCACGGTCTAATTGTTGGCGGATTGTATCAACCTCAGACCAGGGTTGCCAGTAACGAATCAACATAGACTTACTACCTTCTAAAGAATAGTTGACGACTTGAATTGCCATATCCCTATGATGTCGTAAGCTCGCTGACCTAGCAGTCCGGGAAACTCCACTCATGAGGTAGAAGTCTCCCTACCAATGCTGGCAACCCCAAATCCTAGGACTCGCGGCCTGTTGCCCACGTATCCCGCCACTTCACCGTCCCTTCGGGGGCAATGACCCAGCGACGGGCCACCAGATTTTCCCGCAACGGTGACTGGCCTTCTCGCCACAGAGCATACTTGTAAGTCACTAATTTGCCAGCGCTCTCGTTAAACGGAATTTCGGCAAACCAAGTGTTTGTGTTGATGTATTCCAGGGGATAGGCTTTGCTGATATCCCAGTTGCCTAATTCGGGACAGTCCCCGGTTACCACAATGGTTTCACCCGGTAAGGTTTGAACTCCGTTCAGTTGCACCCGAACAATCGTTTGCCCTTTAACCCGTTCCCCAACGTGGCTGAAGACAATCACACCCCGTTCTGCTAAGTCTAAATGGGCGATTTTGCCATCGACAACTTCATATTTTTCCCGTGTCAAAATGCAGGTATGTTCACCATCGGGTAATTCAGTTTCAACATTTTCAAGAGTTGTTGCTCCCCCGCGATTTAGGGCAACAAAACAGACAGAATCCCGATAGCGCCGAACGTAACAGTAGACATCTGGAGTAATGTATTTTTGCCAGTGGCTCCCCATCGAAATGGCAGGATTTAAGCGCCGCAGCCCTGATAGTAACCGAATAGAACGATAGAGTTCTGTATCGGTATCCCATTGCGTCATCATGGGGCGATTGTAAGGATCATCACCGCCGTTGGTATCATCATGAAGATATTGTTCGGTTCCATAGTAGATACATGGAATACCGCGACTGGTCATAATCAGCGCGATCGCCACTTTCAGCATCTCCGGATCGGGATTGAGAGACTGAAAACGAGGCATATCATGGTTATCAATAAACGTCACCAATTCTGTAGCACCACAGTAATGATGATCTTTATTGAAAATATCTTGGATTAGATGAAATCCGTCTTCTGCACCTTGGGCTAAGGCACTACGAATGGCAACACATAATCCAAAATCAAGCACTGTCATCCCGGACTGATTTGCAAACTCAACGGAGCGATCGTCATCGGGATGGTTATAAATCCATTCGCCAAAGATGAAAACATCTGGTTTGTGGGCTTGAATATCAGCATTAAACTCTTGCCAAAACCAGATTGGCATGTGCTTAACGGTATCTACTCGTAGCGCATCTACCCCCCGATCAAGCCATTGCTTAATCGCTGATTTAATGTAGTTACGATACTCCGTATTGTTTTCATTAAAAGTTGCAAGCCCTGCGAGTTCACAGTTTTGAACTTGCCATTCATCTTCCCAATCGGTAACTTCGCCATAGTGGTGATACCAATGGCGATCGTCCTCATTAAAATCTGCTACTTTCACACCATCGTCATACAATTCCCCTTTGCTACCACCCATATCGGGACTGCTGTGATTGCAAACAATATCTAAAACCAGTTTCATCTTGCGCTCGTGTAGTGCATCGACGAGGCGATCGAAGGTCGTATTTCGATCATTCTGACTTTTGTTTAATGAGGGTTCTTCATTATCCCCGATATACCGTGGGTTGATTCGTTTGAAGTCTTTTGTCCAATAACCATGAATGGCTGCACTTTCAACAAATAAATCTTCAACTTGTTCGAATAAGGGAGTTAACCAAACTGCTGTTACGCCCAAGTTTTTAAGGTAATCTAGTTTGTCAATGACGCCTTGTAGATCGCCCCCCCAGTATTTACCCCAATCTTGCCGTTCTGGATCGTAAAGTTCTGGATTTGGCCCCTCGCTATTATTCGGATCGCCATCATAAAAGCGATCAACCACAATGAAATAAATTGTTTCTTGCCGAAACTCAATATCACGGGTGTAAAGAAACTCTAGATCAAGATCTGTTTCAGTCGGTAGCTCTGGTGTTGTTAATAGCTCTACCTCAGCTTGGGGATCTTGCACCTTATATTGCTGATCAGAGTGTTGAGACGGCGGTGTTGTAACCATAGAGTAAAACGTCAAAGAGGTGAAAGAGTAAGATATTTTTGGATCGGTGAACCGCGCACAGTCTGAATTGCTAAATAGCAAGCTTGAGAGTAGCTACGGTTACAAAAGATAGAATCAGCAATCTGATGTGTAAGCAGAATCAGGATTGACTCTATTCACCTAAAAATTATTCAATACTTTGATAGAATAATCGCTCTACCAAAAGGCCGATTTAGGGAGTTGTGTTTGCGATCGCTGGCAACGTGCTTCAAATCCCAATTTAGAATTAAAAGTAATTTGGGAAAATATAGCTTTGGCCAGAAAGCTTAGGATAAGGGCTGCTTTTGAAAGACGAAGTTTGGGTAGGCTTTCTGATATGCCTTGCCACAACCAATCTGGCTACGGCTATAAAAGCAGCTGATCAAGACTTTAACTCCTTGTCGAGTACTTGTTGAATATGGTGGTTGGAAAGTGAACATAGCAAGACTCCTCCATCATCTTGATAGAGGAGTGAATGCTATAGCTAGATTTCATTAGTTAGTCAGCTTTGGAAGGCTCCCAAGTTGGGACTAGGAGTAAAGCTTAAGTCTGCTGTTTATACGGTCCGGCGGGTCATCAAGCCCCACAGGAAGATTGCGATCATGGCACCGATAATTGCAGTAACCAAACCAGGAATTGTCAGACCTGCTGCGGCCAATTGTAAAGATCCTGTTGCTAACAAAGAATATAAACTGCCGCCAATAAATGCACCGACGATACCTAGAAGGATAGTGGCAAAAATACCGCCACCTTGATGACCGGGATAAATTGCTTTTGCGATCGCGCCAGCAAGTAGACCTAAAACAACCCAAGCGATGATGTCAAGCATGATTTATTCTCCTAAATTCATTCGTGGTCTTCAAATCACTCTTTAATCATAGGTGGTGCGATTTGATTACTCTTCTACCAAGGGAGATAACCTGAACTATCGGAAGGGGTAGAAGCCTGAGGATTCGGTCTTTCAGGTTTTTGATCGTTAGCCCATTGAGGAACGGGTCATTCTAAAAGCGTGTGGAATTCAAATAGGCCGAATCCAGCTTTCATGAAGAAAGCTTTGCAAAGCAGTCTGGATAAACTTTGCAAAGCCAAACTAGAACACTGAATTGATTTAGGGCTTGTGCCGTTGCGATCGCTCTGCTGAACTACTTTACAGAAGATAGCATTTGCATTAGTGCTACTTGAAGTTTTCAAGGAGGGGCGAATACCCAATTACCCTCAAAAAATAGCCTAACGTCGAAACCCTAGGGCTGCTGGTTGGGGCTTCCGAGTTTTGCCTTTAGATTTAGACTTTGTGCGGTTCAATTCCAATACAGCATCTTGGAATAAGGTATGCAAATGGACGGGAACACTGGCAATTTCTGGGAGTTCTGGTTCAGTTGGTTTGTTGAATTCTTGCAACAATGAATCTAGATCAGTACCAAGCTTGAAGTTGGGTCGGTCAAGAGTGAACTGAATCAGTTTTTCTAAACTACTTGGGTATTTTTCTGCGAGTCTTTGCCAAACAAATGGGTTTGCATCGTTTGTCTCAAGGAATTGCCGAATCAGTGTTGCACTCTCTACATCCGCGATCGCGGTGGGGTTTTGAAGAATAGCTTCTAAGCGTTTGTAATTGGTTAAAAACGTTTGACCCCAACGGGGATGGGTGAAGACTGTCACCTCGTCGGCCTGTTTTAAGTGCGCAGGCAAATCCACTTGGGTGGGAGCCATTTGATGGGTTTGCTTTTGCTGCATTGCTTGGGCCACAGCCTCTGCATCTAGCCCCATTGCTTCGGCTGTTTCAGTCAGTTCAGCTTCGGATGTACCTGCCGCTTCTGCTAATTCTGCCAGGGTTTTGGTGCCATCCAGCCCAGAAGCTTGCATCTGAGCTTGAGAAATTTTTTGTTGTAAAGCCGCAAAATCTTTGCTGAGTTGATAGCCCGATCGCGTCACTTCATCAGTGTCAAAAAAGTCGATAAAATGCTGGTGATAATTTGCTACTGACTTCCAGGCTTCTTCTAATAATTCGGGAGCATCACTATAAAGATGGCTTTTGTAGTTATTCTTGAAGTTGCCAATGGCAACAGCTAGCTTGGGTTTACCTAATTTTCCAAGGGAAGTCCAAGGGCTAAAAAAGAACCATTCCGTCTCAGAAAGAGGGGCGATTTGAGTGAGTATAATTTCACCTTGTTTGAGTCGCTGCATGGCTTCGATCGCCTGAGAATTAGCTTGTCTAACGATGTATTGTTTGGCTGTTGTCCAATTTTTAAGTACAAAGTGATCTGCCGAAATTTGCACAATTTCAAACAAGCCAACAAAAGCATGATGCCATGAGTCTAATAATACCTGTTCTGCTTGAGTGAGATGGTTGGATTGCGCAATAAAGGTTTTGATAGGAGTTTCTGTACCAACTTTCCCTTCGGTTAAAAATCGATCGATGACTAAGCTTCGCTTATGTAGATCTTGCTGTTGCGATCGCGAAAGTTCGGTTGCACTAAAAGTTTCTAATGCTGTAGCGAGATCCCCTTCTGCATCCAGCACAAAATCGCTTAATTCCTGCTTAAGTTCGTGAACTCGGCTTAATGTTACCTGTGCCATAGTATGTCGCTAAAAATATCCAGACTATATAGCTCGACTTGACTTTTACATTAGCGGTAGAAATGATTAACCTCAACTACCCCGAGAAATAGACAAGCTTGGTGTTTTCTATGCTTTAAGACGGAGCTAAACAGCGATCGCCACCAGGGATGAGCCCATTTGTGGTGGAACTGGCGATTCGGACGCTAGGCGAAAAAACGCTGCTTAAAAGACCACTAGCGATCGCGGAGTGGCCGGAACTGGTAGCGGTGGAAGAGGCCGATTTTGAAAGGATGGATACTGGCGATCGACTTGATGAGCTTTGGCCGCTAACAGGGGAAACAGATGGCGCACAAGCCAAAGCTGGCGAAAGATATGCTGAGGATCGCCAAGATGGGTTGTGGGTAAGGTTTGCCCCAAGGCCTTGAATACTAACCCCAAAGGGACATTAATTTCATCTTGGAGTTTGAGATAGCGGGCAAAGAGCGGGGCATAGGTCGCCATGATTGAACCAACGCCACCACGGGCTTGGCCCCAGCCAATGTAATAAATTCCTTTGTAATCATCCAGGAAAGACCCTGCATAACACTGCACTGTTGCCCCTTTAACGCGCTGAAGTTCTGAGGGGAGGAAAGGATAAGCGACATGATAACCCGTGGCGCAGACGATTAAATCGATCGCTTCCGTGCTGCCATCGACAAATTCGACGCGATCGCCCACTAATCGTCGGACTGCGGGTTTTGGCGTGATGCGGCCATGTTTGATGTAGTAGGGAACTTCGTTGTTGAGGGTTGGATGTTTATCAAACAAGCGATAGCGGGGTGTTTCCAGACCATATTGGGAATGGGAGCCAAAGGTGAGGCGAATGGCACTGTGGGCGATGAGGCGCTGTAACCCAGTGGGCATCCACCATTGGAATAAGTCTGCTACAGGTCTGCCTGCGAAAGTTTTGGGGATAAACCATACCGGTTCCCGTAAGCTCAAAACGGATTTGACGGCCACTCTTCCGGCTTCTGATGCAATATCGCAAGCCGAGTTACCGCCACCAATGACTAAGACTCGTTTGTTGTTTAATTGGTCAGGATGTTTGTAGTCTTTAGAGTGGATAATTTCGCCTTGAAATTGACCTTCAAAAGTTGGAAGTCGTCGCTGCCAATGATGTCCATTACAGAGTAAAATCCCTCGATAAATTCGTTGTTCTTGATTTCCAAAGGTAACTAACCAATGATTATCAACAATCGGTCGAACATCAATAACTGTGGAATTCAATTGAATGTGCGATCGCAAGTCAAAATGATCAGCAAATGACCACAAATAATCCCGCATTTGTTGCGCACTGGGAAAATCGGGATAATTTTCCGGCATGGGAAAGTGCGTAAACTGAGTGATTTTGCGGGAGGAAATAATGTGTGCAGTGGTGTATACACCGTGATGCCAATTGCCGCCAATGTTGTCACTGGCATCAACTTGATCATAAGGAAGATTGGCAGCTTTCAATGCCTGGGCGATCGCCAAGCCGATAAAGCCAGCGCCAATAATCAGGTGTTTTGCGGTGCAATCTTGCGGGATCGGTGCAACCGCAATGCTACTGTCCACGTTGTTGGAGTCTCCGCGTTGTAACTGTACTAATCCAGTGTAAGAATTCTGGAGAATATCGGAGTAGAAAGTGAATGCTACGTGCAAATTGATCGGGAAAAACGTGGAGGCGATCGCGCTCAATGCCGCGTAATGTGGCTTGCATAACTTTAGCGGGATCCGTGGCCATTTCGGGGGGAAAGCCCTCTGTGCCTTTTGCTAAAGACCCAAACCGTTCGGCTTGCAAAATGGGCGTGCGGCTGAAATAAGGATAAACCGCTGTCACTTTAACGTTGTGGGGTTTTAACTCTTGGGCTAAACCTTCACTAAAGCCGCGCAGGCCATACTTGCTGGCGCTATAGTGGGCCATGCCGGCGGTGGTTAGCCATCCTGCCAACGATGAAATGTTAACAATGTGGCCTTGCCGTCGCGCAATCATATCCGCCATGAAGAGGGCACTCAGGCGCATCGGTGCCAGCAAATTGACTTGCATCAGGCGATCCCATTTTTCGGCGGGAATCTCATCCATACGGCCATACAACCCAATCCCCGCGTTGTTGATTACGATATCGACGGGATGACCAAGGGCTTGGACGGCTTTGTAAAGGCGATCGCAGCCCTCAGCGGAGGCTAAATCTGCCGCAATACACCCCAAAATTTCCCCGGTTTTTAACTGCGCCTGAAGCGATCGCCCCTGGTCATACAATTGTTTCGCGTTTAAATCGGTTAGAATCAGCCGACTATTTGCCGCCAAAAGTTGTCGTGTTAACTCTTGGCCAAAGCCACCCGCAGCGCCTGTAATCAGCACAACAGCGTTTTGAAGTTGGGTCATACACTTGGGGAAATTACCATAGAAGATCTCGCTTAACCTTGCAATCTACCACGGGATCGCCCCCTGGGCTTGGTTCTTTCCCAGACTGGAGCCTGTAGCGGGGGGCCTGGGTCAGCGATCGCGCTGGGTCGTTTGAATACCCGGTGGCCCCGCGATCGCCCCAGCACCGTGGCCCGCGCCCAAGGCTGGGGCAAGGTTGGTGAACTGAGTTAAGAAGCTCAGCGAGATGGATTACGGGTTACGGCATAGGGGGGCGCAAGCGGCAAGTCAGGTCGCCTGGAATTGGTTTGACTTGAATAATGGGTCACAATGATGGCGGGTAGGGCCAAGGTCGCGATCGCAATCAGCGTTCCTACAAGGTCGGCAAACCGCAACGGCGATCGCCCCATCTTACTGCCAGGTTGACTATCGGATTCCATATTCTCCACGAATGCTTCCAGAAGTAGACTGCACAAAGGCCAGCCAGATTCCAACTTCATGTAAAACATTGTAATCAGTCTCTCCTGGGATGGCAGCCAGAGTTACGAATTGCAATGCCTTTCTCATGAAGCGGTTTCTTTATTCTGCCTTGCTTTAGCTCCAAGGGGTGTGATCTGGTTTCCGTATTGCGGTTGGCGGCGGCTGGTGGCCTGGGTTGGCGATCGCCGGATCCTGGCAATCTGAGCGACGACTATCCTGTCGGGGGTTGGCGGAATCTTGGGCCCAGGGCTTGAAGCAGACTTGACTGGCAACAAAGTGGTTCTTGGCCCTGCCCGATCAAAGGAGCAACAGAGCGGTATGTCTGACGCTGATCCCAGCGGGTTTTCCCCGGTAATGACGATGGCAATTGTGTTATTTGGCGTGGAGGAAATCCGGGCGTGCTTGCGAACAGGCACCGAAACCGAACAACAGGCGGCGCTCGCGATCGCCCTCCGGCGGGGGCGACCTGGTTTGCTGCTGGTCATTGGAGCTTTGCAAAATCCAAATCCAACAATGCGGCAGATGGCGCTCAACCTATTGCGCAAACGGACTGAACCAGAGGCATTGCAAGCTATTTGGGCCTATTTGGCCTTGCCCGCACCGCTCCAGTCGTTAGACTACACGGCGTTGCAAAGTGCATTGGCGATCGCCCAGTGGCAAACTGCCGATGAGTTAACTGGGGCGCTGGTGTTGGCGCTGGTGAACCGCGAAAGGGCATGGTTACGGGAGCAGGATGTGGCCGCTTTACCAATGGCTGATTTAACAATCTTGGATGGTTTATGGCGATTTTATAGTGGCGATCGCTTTGGGTTTACCATCCAGGCTCAAATTTGGCGAACTTGCGAACAGGCCGAATGCACCCCTCTGAGTTATAGCGCCTTTGATTTAAGTTATTGCTTTAGTCAGCGGGTCGGTTGGCATTTGAAAATGTATGAGGCTCGCTATCTGGCTCAGTATGACTTTTGTCGCAAGTCAAGAACCCGCTATGAACTCACTGCTCCCATTGGCAGTTTACCCAGTACGTTCGCCCTTGGGGGTGGTGATTCCCAGCTAGAGTCAGAGCGGGGGGATATTGAATCAACAATGGGGTTTTATGCTCCCGATCGCGTTTATCATATCTGGGAACCAGATGCATTGTTTGGCCATAATTTGTTGCGTCAGTTTTTCTTGAAAATCGAACAATTGCCTGGGTTTCAGCAGTCGATACGGCAATCAGAGTCATAACTAATTTCTGGCTATATCAAACCCAATTTATGGGCTGGGAAAAAGTGCAGAGAAGACTGGAATGAGATGCCATTAATTTCGATTGCTAGAGTTCTCTAAGACCTATTCTAAAAATTGGATGAGCAAACTTAATTTGAGCCTGGTTAATTCTATTTTTAAGAGCTAAAAATATTACTAATCTGCAATTATTAAGTCCTCGCCAGGGAGGCAATTAAGGAACTGCGATCGCCTGGAGCTAAGAGCCACCGAGCGATCGCAGTGAAAAGGACACAGACAACCAAACCAATCCAGCAGGAGAGCGAAGCCTAATTTAAGGGTTACCGTGACTCACTTTAGAGCTTCGCTGCCACCAAAACTTAACGGGTGAAGTTGCTATTTAGCACCAAAGCCAAGTCGGTGTTAGGTTTAACCACAATCACGTCATTCACGGTGCCCCGGTCTAAGGCTCCACCCACGGCGGCCCCTGCGGCGGCCCCAGTCAAGACTTTTTTCGGTGTAATGGTGCGATCGCCCGTAATGCTAGCAGCACCAGCCCCCAAGGCCGCACCAATGGCAGCATCCCGAATGGCTGATCCCAGGTTACGGCCCTGGTTTGTCCCGACTGCGGCCCCGACGGTGCCAGCCAAAATCAAGTTACCCGCGTTGTGCAGGCGATCGCCGGATGTCCCCCCAATGATGGCTGCTGCACCTGTGCTGAGTGCGGCTCCGGCCAGGGTCTTCGCCAAGCTCACTTCCCGGACGCTGCGGGTTGTTTGAGCAATGCCAGAGGAGGCATTAATTCCATACTGTTGCCCATTGATGACGACGGTTTGGGCGACGAATTGCGAGCCACCATTAGCGGGTACCAGTTTCCCGACAATCCGACTGCCTGCGGGAATGGCGATCGCGCCGTTGGTGTCTTGAATATCTGTAGCGACACGCAATGTCAAGTCAACGGTTTCGTCTGGACGCAAGACAATTTCTTGGGCGTCACTGTAGCTGACGGGAATTGTTGTGCCAGCCGTCACGGTTCCCCGTTGCACGGCCACTGAACCACCCACAACGTATTGGTTCGGCACCACAGAGGCGATCGTGCCTGTGCCAGTCAACGCTTGGCACAAAAAGGCGGAGACTTCTGCCCGACTTGCGAGCTGATTGGGGTTCAAGTAGCGCACATCGGGATAGTTGACCACCAACTGCTTTTCAGTGGCCGCTGCAATTCCAGTTTGGGCGTAACCCGGGATGGCTGAGGCATCGGCATACAAGCCCAAGGTCGAAGCGACGGGCTGGGCCGGAGCGTAGTTCAATCCGCTGGCCAAGGAGACCAATACTTGGGCGCGAGGAATGCTTTGTCCCGGTTGGAATACATTACCGGGATAGCCAGAGAGAAACCCCGTTTGAGAAGCGTAGGAAACGGCGTTGTAGGCCCAGTAGCTAGAGGGAACATCAACAAATTGTGTCGCGGAACGGACTCGATTTGCATTGGGAAAAGCTTTACCCACCATGGCGGCATATTCGGCGCGGGTGACGGGATTGTTGGGGCGGAAGCTGCCATCGGGGTAGCCGCTGATGATGCCCCGTTGGGTTAACTCAACAATGCAGCTTTGTGCCCAACTGCCTTGAACATCGGAGAAGGTGCTTTGGGCGGTGCTGGGGGCAGCAAGGGTGAAGGGGGCGATCGCGCTCGTCACTAAACCCAAGGTTGCCAACCAAGCAGGTGAAGACTTCAGATTGATTCCGTTAGACATGGTGATTGCTCTCTACATAACTGAACCCTATGATTCAAATTTTGGGTAGAGAGTTCCAAGTTCATCGCAGACTTAAGGAAAAGGATTCATTCATCAAGTTTTGATTAATGAAATCAATCCCTGGGAACTATTGAGTTTGGCTATGAGTCTAAAGTCGGTGCTCAATGATGTTTTGGTGATGGGTCTCGCTGGCAACATTGAGTCTAAGGATTAGATTTTGATCGATACACTTCCCCTTCATCCTACCTCTATCTCAGGATGGATTTGGCGATCGCCCACCCTAATCACCCAGCGGCTATTTTTGGGCTTGGATAACTTGCAGACTGCCCCCCGCATGGAGCGATCGCTGAATGGTCTGGAACCCAACCGCTTGCAATTGCTGGGCCAAATCGGTTTGAAGAAACTGCCAAGAGGTTTCTGTCTCAAATAGAAGCAAGAACAAATAAAGGCCGGGAATGAAGAACGGATTCTGGGGTGAGTGAAAATCTATCACCGTAAAGTAGCCCTTCGGGCGCAACACTCGGTATACCTCGCGGAGAATGGCTTGAAGTTGGGCCGGGGCCATTTCGTGCAAGGCGGCACTGGTATGCACCAGATCAAACTGTTCGTCGGCAAAGGGCATTGCTTCGGCAAAGGCTTCAACATAGCTTGCTTGGGGGACATTACGTTTGGCGCGAGCCAGGGACAACGGCGAGGCATCTAACCCGGTGACATGAGGCGATCGCTCCACCAAAACTCGCGTCGCCTGCCCACACCCGCAGCACACATCCAAAATCTGCATGGTTGGTGTAATGTCCAGGCTCTTCAACGGCAACTGCCGAAAACGCCGTTCGCCGCCAACGCTCAGCGCTGCCACCCGCGAAATGCTGTCGTATAACCATTGGTAGCGGTAACTCCAGTCTCTCAGAATTGTAGCCATCTGGTTTTCCCTCGGTTCTGTGATCTGCGGTGTGTACTGTGCTGTTTGCCATGCGCCCTCAGGATTCCCCACGCAAGGGTGGCCCTTTTTTGCCACTGCGTTGGAGAGCAGCCTCCACAGCTTGTTGTTGGTCGCGCCGCGTCATCCACTGATGATAGGTACGGGTGTGAATCGCCACTGAATGCCCCATCATTTTTGCAGCGACGGTATCGGGCAGGCCAAAGTGAATGGTGCGTACGGCCCAGGCATGGCGCAAATCATAGGGCGAAAAGGGCACCCCATACCGCCGAAATTGCACACTGACGGCCTGCCCAATCCGTTGCAGGGTGGTTTGGCTTAAGTCGGTTTGGATGGGGGGGAGGTTGGGGGTCTGGAGTTCGAAGGTTGCGACCCAGTCGGGATAGAACGGCCAAACCTCGTGGCTCCCGGTTTTGGTGGTTTCCAGAACGCGGATTGTGGCTTCTGGATGAGGGCGGGCAAGGGCGCTATAGTCACAAAAAAAGACTTCGTGGTTCCGGAGGCCGTAGGTTGCCATAATGCCGTAGACGAACCGCCACGCAGCATTGGGGATGGTTTCCCAGGTGGCTACAATCAATTCATCGGATGGGAGGTCGCGGGTTTGGGTGCGGCGGGTGCCGTAGTTGCCCCAAAATTGTTTGAGGTCGGTTGGTAGTTCGAGTTTGAGAAAGGTGGCGAAGGCGTTCAGGGCGGTGCAACACACCTGCCGACTGCGGGAATGGTTGGGGGTGGTTTGAATGGTGGCATAAATGGCTTCGACCAGGCTGAGGCTGGGGTGATTGTTGGCGATCGCCAATAGCTTGCGTAAATAGGGTTCATAGGCAAAGGCCCAGGTTGTTTTCGCAGAAGCCAGTTGCTCACTTCGTTGGGGATCTTGCAAAAAATCCTGTTTAAAGGCTTCGATTTGCTGGGAAAGGTCTAACTGATCAAGCCGACCCCACCCATCGCCCCGAAGGTAGGCCCGCCAATCAAAGGTTTGTTGGATGAGTTGGGCGGCGATGACTTTCGCTTCTTGTTCCGCTTGCTTTAACCCGGCGGTGGTGGCGGGTATGCCGAGGGGAATCCGTTGTTGGGTGGGGCGCAAATGCACACTGCCCGGTTTGGGGGGAAGGGTGCCTCGCAGACTCAGTTTTTGGCCCCGCCGTTCGACTTGAAATCCCATCTGGGCAACTTTGAGGCGATGGTTGACTTGGGCGATGCGATCGTCAATCGATGGATCTGGCTTAGCCATAGGTGACTTGAGTTTGGACTAAATCCCATTTGGTATGATGATACTGCTGTTCTCTAAGTATTTGTTCACTAGCCGTGGTGTTTGGGTTGACGGTACTGTTAAAATTCAATACAACGCTGGAAACCTTTAAACTTCATTAGAAATTATGGGCCGAGTCGGAGTTCTGCTGCTAAATCTGGGCGGGCCAGAGCGTCTGGAAGACGTTCGTCCTTTTCTGTTTAATCTATTCTCCGACCCAGAAATTATACGGCTGCCAGTGTCCTGGCTCCAGCGCCCCTTGGCGTGGATGATTTCGACTTCGCGCGCGAAGCGATCGCAGGAAAACTACAAACAAATCGGGGGCGGGTCACCCATTCGCCGCATTACCGAGGCCCAGGCCAGTGCTTTGCAAACTGTGCTTCAGCAGCAAGGCCACGATGCCACGGTTTATGTTGGAATGCGCTACTGGCATCCCTTCACCGAAGAGGCGATCGCCCGCATCAAACGCGACAAGATCGAACAACTGGTTATTTTGCCGCTTTACCCGCAATACTCCATCAGTACCAGCGGCTCCAGCTTTCGCCTACTCCAGCAAATTTGGGAGAGAGAGCCAGCCCTAGCCGCCATTGACTACACGGTTGTGCCATCGTGGTACAAGCGCCCGGGCTATCTTCAGGCAATGGCCCAGTTAATCGCCCAAAAGTTAGATCAACTGCCTGAGCCGGATCAAGCCTATATCTTCTTCAGTGCGCACGGTGTGCCTGTTAGCTATGTCGAAGAGGCGGGGGATCCCTATCAGCGAGAAATTGAGGAATGCACTGAACTCATCATCCGCACGTTGAATCGTCCCAACAAGCACACGTTGGCCTACCAAAGTCGTGTCGGCCCGGTTGAGTGGCTCCGGCCCTACACAGATGATGCATTACTGGAACTGGCGGAACAGGGTGTGAAGAATGTGGTGGTCGTGCCCATCAGCTTCGTTTCGGAACACATTGAAACCCTGCAAGAGATCGATATCGAGTATCGCGAAATTGCGGAAGAAGCTGGGATCGATAACTTTCAGCGCGTACCCGCCCTGGATACCAATCCGTTGTTTATCGCTGACCTCGCGGGTCTAGTTACAGATGCGTTGGCCGCGCCCCGCAAGCAGTTGGCGGAAGTGGTGGAAGTAGAAAAAGTGAAGCTCTATCCCCAAGAACGATGGGAATGGGGGATGACGACTTCCGCAGAAGTCTGGAATGGCCGATTGGCGATGGTAGGAATCCTTGCGTTTTTGATTGAGTTGATTATGGGACGCGGCCCATTGCACGCGATCGGGTTGATGTAAGTTGTTGCACCCAACTGTTGAGGTGGCGGGCTAGAGTTAGGATTGCGGCTTTGCGGAGGCGCTTAATCTGGCTCTTGCTTGCCATACCTGGGGTTGCGGCGTTGCTTTGGGGCGGCTTGACCGACATACCACCGCCGCCACTCTTTAGAACTGCGAATCGCCAACCATAGCAACAGTAGGGCGATGATACCACCATGGCGAGGGGCGTCGAAGGCAAAAAAAATGAGCGCGATACAAAGAATGTCTTGGGCTAGAACGAGCCAGGTTGGGGTGCGGGTCAGCCGATAGAACCATCCAGTCACGACAAGCTGCAAGACCAGGGCAAGCAGCCCACCGACGGTCGCCAATATCCACACTAGCCAATCGTCGGCGATCGTGGCTTTTGCGACTGCCATACCCAGGATTGCGCCAACGAGGGGGCTAAAAACCACCTGCACACTTTGCAGCAACCGCTGACCAGAGCGATTTTTGGAAACAAAGAGTTCAAAGAGTGACCAACTGACCAGGACACCCAATACGATTTGGGGGGAAATGCTTGATAGGATAGGGACGGATGACCATAGATTATCTCCGTACAATAAGCCAATGATGAGCAGGGGCAATGCAATTCGCATTCCGGCAGCGGCTGACGCTGAGAGTACGGCTAGAACTTCAAGCATAGAGTCCGAAGAAGGTTAAAGTTGGCTTCGCTAGAACAATGGATGATGTCGAGGTGCTTTTAGCTAGCTAAGCCTTAGTGAGCCAGCTAACCCGGTATCACTCACACTTAGGGTCATGCTGTTGGGTTGGCTTCCGTTGAGCCAGTTTTATGGAATGGTTATAGCTTTGACTATAGCGCTGGATTGACTGGTATGCAGGATTTTTGCGGGGCGAGATCGCGGCGGGGGCGAGTTTCTCCCAGGGGAATGCAGGAATCAAGGCAAGGCCAAAGCCTGGTGGCTGAGTTTGACTGGATGCGGTGTTGACCGTTTCGGGACACTAAAAAGGGGCGACACCAATGCCACCCCACTTGAAACCTCTCTATAACTATTGTTCTTATCTAAAACCAACGGCAGCTTGCCAAACGAACGCCAGTAGCAAGAAAAATACTGGAATAATCGGCAATACATCTACCAAGGGATCAAAAACGGCATAGGCTTCAGGCAATTTTGCTAAAAGCAGCGCTGCTTCCATGAAAAGAATCCTCTCGCACGGTCTTCAGAATTGAGACTTATCGTAACATGCTGGCGTTCACATTGAGCGGTGGATTCCGCTTAACCAGGGGCTAAATTCTTGGTGGAAGGTGCCGTTGTGGATGGCACGGCGAATTTGTTGGGTGAACTGTACTAACTCGGTGATGTTGTGGATTGAGAGGAGCGTGTAGCCTAGTAATTCTTGCGATCGCAGCAGGTGGCTGAGGTATGCGCGGGTAAAGTTTTGGCAGGTGTAGCAGGCACAGTTGGCATCGAGGGGTTGGAAATCTTCTCGAAATTTCGCGTTGCGCAGATTCCAGCGTTCGCCTTGCACAAGGGCGTTGGCATGACGGGCCAGGCGCGTGGGGATCACACAGTCGAATAAATCCACCCCAGCGGCGATCGCTTGCACAATTTCTCGGTGCGTGCCGACCCCCATCAAGTAGCGGGGCTTGTTGACAGGGAGCAAGGGGGCTGTGGCCTGGACGATGTGCTCAATCAATTCTGGGGGTTCGCCCACACTCACTCCCCCGATCGCGTAGCCAATCAAATCCAGGTCGGCAAGTTGGGCAGCGGCACGACTACGAAGGTCGGGGTAAACACCACCTTGCACAATGCCAAAAAGGGCTTGCTCGGGGCGCTGATGGGCTGTAACACACCGTTTGAGCCACCGAAAGGTGCGCTCGGTGGCTTCGATCACGCTGTCACGGCTGGCAGGATAGGGAGGACATTCATCAAAGGCCATGATGACATCCGCACCCAGGGCATTCTGAATTTCAATGGAGCGCTCTGGGGTTAAGTGGATCATTTGGCCATCGCGGGGCGATCGAAAGGTCACGCCAGTTTCGGCGATCGTCCGCATTTCGCTGAGACTAAAAACCTGAAACCCGCCGGAATCTGTAAGAATTGGGCCATCCCACGCCATAAACTGGTGCAACCCACCAGCCTGGGCCACGATCGCCTCACCAGGTTGGAGATGTAAATGATAGGTATTGGCCAAAATCATCTGCGCTCCCGTTGCCCGGATTTGGTCGGGGGTCATGGTTTTGACGTTTGCTAAGGTGCCAACGGGCATAAACCGAGGAGTTTCGACCGGGCCATGGGGTGTGGAGAAAACCCCAGCACGGGCTTTTGTGTGGTGACAGGTGGCCTGAAGCGCAAACGAAAATGCAGTATTCAAAGTGAATCGTCGGAAATAGTTAGCAGCACTGAGTCCCCATTGTGCCATTTTGGGCGAACGATGGTACAGAACTTTGGCTATTGGCCCAGGACTTGTTGAGCGCAGTGGGGCGATCGCGCCTTTTGGTTAGCCTGAGCGCAAAAGTTTTAATCTGCACCCAGCCCGAAGCAACTCCGCTGATTATATTTGGATAGACGCCTACCGCCCCACGGGGACGGCGGCTAGGAGCGCCTGGTTGAGGGGCGATCGCTAAAGAGGAAATTGCTCATCATCATCGATCTGCACATCCCATCCGGCAGCCAAAACTTCTGCTACCACAGCTTCCAGGGCCGCTGCATTCAAATTGCGGCTGTGTTGTTCCATCAAAGGGTTGGAAAGGGGGACGAGGCGCAAGATTCGGGAATCTTGGATGAGATCAAAATAGGGAGTTTGGTCTGACTCCGACTGACCCAGTTCAATATAGTCAAAGCTTTGAACATTGAGATAAAGGGCGTGGTTGGCAATCAGGGTCGAGCGCTGGGCATCGACAAACACTTCCAGGATGCAGCCTTCACCCTGGTTTGTTAGGATGTCGTCTTGCAGGTGGAAATATTGGACGCGGCCAAGGTCAGATAGCAGACGCTGCATATCCTGTTTATTGACGACGGTGCCAATGTCAACAATGCAAGGTGCGGGCGATCGCTGACTATTAGACAGATGTTCAAAACTCATGGAGAGAAAGCCTCTGAACTGGGAGAGCCTGAATTCAACTTTGGCTGGGGCAAGACGATAAGAATTTGACGATTTGGGGAAATCTAGTCAATGAACTAGGGCATTGCTGCAACCAGTTGCACTGAAACAGGTTCGAAGTGGGGACAACTTCTGCTCGGTGGGGGAACTAGGTTAACCCATCCGGCCAGCCTTGCGCCATGAATGCAACTAAACATTCATGACAAAACCGCCTGCTCGCATTTTCAGCGAACAGTGCAAACCAGCCGTGGAACCCTCGAACCCCTAATACCTGAGCCTCCTCAATTTTATCCCAACTTTTTTCAGTAACCGCTGACAGTTTTGACTAAATTCGACATTTGGGTTGTAAACTGTTGGGTTGCCCTAAATATGCTGCGATCGCCGAATTAATCCGCTAAATGTAGCTACGCTCAAAATGTCTATGGTTCAACGGTAAAGTTTTTGTGATGAAATCTTGGGGTGAGGACAGTCACAGGGGGCCAAAATGCGGTTGATTTGGCAAATGTTAGGGGCGATCGCGTTTTATACAACGCTCCCATTACCCCATCATTGGCCCTTGGAGTTTGCGGGCATTGCGCGGTGGGCTCCGGTGGTAGGGGTGGGTTTGGGCCTGGGTTTGGCCGGGGTTGATCTGAGTTTGACCCTGGTGGGGCTGCCCCTGTGGCCGCGCTCAGCTTTGGTGGTGGCCTGTTGGCTATGGTTTACGGGGGGGCTGCATTTGGATGGGGCAATGGATTTGGCCGATGGGTTAGCGGTGCCCGATCGCGATCGCCGTTTAGCTGTAATGGCGGATAGTCGTTCTGGGGCATTTGGGGTGATGGCGGCAGTCTTAATAGTTATGCTCAAAACTACGGCCCTGGCGAGCTTGGCCCAGGGGCGCTGGTTGGCGTTGGCGGGTGTGGCGGGTTGGGGGCGCTGGGGCCAGTTAGTGGCGATCGCCACCTATCCCTATCTCAAATCCACGGGGAAAGGGGCTTTCCACAAAACGACGATCCGCTCTGGTTGGGCGGCGCTGCCCAGTGGGGTGTTGTTGCTAGGGCTGAGCGGTGGGGCCAGTTGGGCCGATCCGGCGCTGGTGGGGCTGGGGGTCCGCTTGGTGGTGGGCGGTGGGGCGATCGCGGTGCTCACCGGGGTCTGGATCCAGCGGCAACTGGGGGGGCACACTGGCGATACCTATGGCGCTGTAGTGGAGTGGACAGAAGCCCTTTTGTTGTGTGTGTGCTGTCTGCCGGGTTGAGGGCTACCTGGTGGCTTGCCGCGATCGCCCCAAGCCCCTGGCGCTATTTTGCAAACTCGGCAATCCGATCAACCAACCAGTAGGTCTGCATTTCGCCTTTACCTTTCACTTCGAGTTGGCCCCGTTCAACAAATACATAGCGGTTTTGAAGTTGCTCATACACTGCCTGAGTGACTTGCGTCCGGCCCACTTCCCCTTGGGATTCCATGCGACTGGCAATATTCACCGTGTCGCCCCACAAGTCATAGTTAAAACGGCGATTGCCAATAATTCCGGCGACAACTGGCCCGGTGTGGATGCCGACACGCAGGTAAATAGGTTGGCCGGCTTGGGTGCGAAAGTCGGCGATCGCCCGGTGCATGTCTAAGGCCATATCGGCGATCGCTGAAACATGATCGGGCATGACCGTTGGCACCCCAGCCACAGCCATATAAGCATCGCCAATGGTTTTGACTTTTTCCACGTGGTGCTTTTCAACCAGAGCATCAAACGCAGAAAAGATGCTGTTCAATAACTCAACTAATTCAATGGGCGAAACCTGCGACGAGAGGGGTGTAAAGTTCACAATATCGGCAAACAGCACCGTCGCGGCGGGAAAACTATCGGCAATTTTCTTTTGGCCCCGCTTCAGGCGTTCGGCAATCAGTTGGGGCAACACATTGAGCAATAGCAACTCAGACCGTTTGCGTTGGCGGCGCAGTTCTTCTTCTGCCGTGCGGCGATCGGACACATCCCACACACTGCCCTCGTAATATTCCACATTCCCGTCTGCATCTTTGATGGCGCGAATGTTTTCCGATACCCAGAGGTGGCTGCCATCCTGCCGATAGACTTCTGACTCGGCCCCGGCGATCGCGTCAAACCGTTTCATGTAAGCAATTAGCTCATCCCGGCGACCTTCCCGGACATACAATTGCCCAACATCCCGAACTGCGGCCATCAGCTCCACCGGAGAACTGTACCCCAAAAGCTCTGCCAGGGCCGGATTCACGTTGAGGTAGCGACCCTCCGGCGTGACTTGAAAAATGCCTTCGGCAGCGTTCTCGAAGATGCTGCGATATTTTTTTTCGGCACGACGTAATTCGGCAGTGCGTTGTTCAACCCGCCGTTCCAGTTCTTGGGCCTGTTGCCGCAGTTGGTCTTCCGAGGCCCGCAGAGCTTGTTCGGCAGCGATGCGATCGCTAATATCAAACAGCGTTGTCAGCAACGTCTCGGAGCCCCCCAATGTCAACGGATGCACCGATGCCGAAACCCAGAACGATTGGCCGTCGATCCGTTTCACTTGCAGTTCGTAGTTTTGCACCCGCCCCTGCGCAGCCAACAACCGATGCAACTGCAAATAGTCTTCCTGGCGCACCAAAAAATCTTGGAGTTTGCGCCCAATCAAGGCTGTGGGATCAACCCCTAACCCACTCGCTGATGTGGAGTTGGCATAGGAAATGGCCCCATCCAACTGTTGCGTCAGGATCATCAAAATCGGAGTCGATTCAGAAATCGCCCGAAACAGTTCCTCGCTCTGCCGCATGGTTTCGACAGCCCGTGTGTAGAGTTGATACTCCAAGGTGTCGCCATGTTCTGCCGTGGCCTTCAGCATCAATTCCAGATCAGCCTTGTCTTGAGAAACCGTGGCTAAAATTTGTTGGAGGGTAGCCTGGGCGCGTTGGCGTTCTTCAATTTCGGCTTGCAGCAGTTGGTTGGCGGCGTGCAGTTCGGCTTCGACCATGTCGCCATGCTCGGCGGTCGTTTGCAATGCAATGGTCAAATCCTGGTTGGCTTGTTGTAGCTGCGCAATTTCTTGACGAAGTTGGGTCACTTCATCAATATCGGCGGCATTGTGGCTGTGAAGATGGTGGGCTTCGGCCATTAGACGTTCATGAAAAGTCCAGTGTGAGGCTAGGCATTAAGCGTTGCAAGTTTTTGAGCGATTTCGTTTGCCACAAAACTTTATCGGAGCCGCGCAGGGTGAGGGCAACGGTGCCCATATCCCGGACTTTAACAATAAACATAGATAGCATACTAATCCCGGAACTATTCAAAAACTCTAGTTCCCGAAGATCGATGGTGAATTGGGTGGAATGTTCGACTGCTTCGAGCAGCACATTCATCACAGGCTGATATTCTTCCATGCCATTCAGGCGCAAGAAGCCTCCCAAGCTAACGGTGGCAGCACCTCGATCGTATTGAACGGTGTAATCGTCAGTTGTTATTTCCACGGTCAATCCTTTCCCGGTCAATGTTATTATCGCGTTGTCTTGTTGAGGCGATCGCTAAATAGTTCAAGGTCACTAGACATCTAAGGCAACCAAAACTTCGATTTGGGTGATTTCTGGTTGCTGCGCTAAGGGCTGAAACCGCCAGCCAAAGCGAGCACCATAGTCGTTCATCATCGTCAAAATGCCCATACAAGAACTATCGGTGCCGGTTGCGGCTTTTTCCAACTGTTGCATATAAAACGTATCTAAATCTGCTTGAGTTAGTTGTTGAATAAAGGCTTGATATTTTTCTGCTGTGTTTGCGTCAGCGTAGTTGACGACCTGAAAAATGAGTTCATTTTGGTATAAGTGCAGGCAAATACTGACTGGGGCCTGGGCCGACTCATCATTATACTTGACGGCATTTTCCAACAGTTCATTGGCAATGTAGCTGACTGCGGCTTTAACCGTGTCGCGTTGGTTCAGCTTGCTGTCTGGCAGGGTATCACCGGGGAAGAAGGCGGCAAAGTAGTCGCCTAAAAAATCGGCAGAGAGGCCATAGTTACCCCAACGGCGGCGGCGGGGCACGGTGTTGGGTGAGAAATGGAGGGTTAAGTATTCCTCGCTGGCAGGAATTTCGGTGGTGAAGGCTCCAAAGATTCTGGCAGACTGAGTTTGGGTCATAAGTTGGTCAAGGAGAAATCCGACAAGGTCGGTGGACTTGGCACTCAGATGAATCACAACATACAAGGAAATTGCAGCGCGATCCGGATAAATGGGAACGATGGCCTGGGTTGGTTTGGGGGCGATCGCTGGGGGTAGGCTGGGCGATCGACAGCAATGGGGCAATTCCGGTGTTGGGCCGTTGACGCTGCCGTGCCCGGAACCGTGCCCGTTTAGTATGCCCGCATTCCCTCTACACTTATCACGGGCGAAGACCGATTGACCATCCTGTCCAGAGCCTGATGCCTTGGAACCCAGGGCTTTAGATCAAGGGCTCGAACTGGTCGGGGTGGCTGATGATGCGATTGCGGCCCGCTTGTTTGGCGATGTAAAGGTGTTGGTCGGCTTGGTCTACCAGGGTCAGGCATGAGGTTTGCTCTTGGGGAATGCAACTGGCGATGCCCATACTCAGGGTGACATAGGGGCTGACTGTAGAGCTTTGATGGAGGATGTTGAGCTGGGCGATCGCAATTTGGATGCGGCGGGCGACGCTGGTTGCCCCATGCAGGGTGGTTTGGGGCAAAATCACTGCAAATTCTTCTCCCCCGAACCGGGCTGCGAGGTCTTGGGGGTGGTTCACGCTCCGCGCGAGCACAGTTGCCACTTGCTGTAAACATTGATCGCCCACCAAGTGGCCATAGGTGTCGTTGTATTGCTTGAATTGATCGATGTCGCACAGGATCAGGGCTAGGGGCTCTTGGTGGTGTGCCATCTGCTGCCATTGATGGTGTAAATGCTCATCAAAGCGGCGGCGGTTCGGAATTTGGGTGAGGCCGTCGATGCTGGCGATCGCATTCATCGCCGACAGTTTTTGGGCCCATTGGTAATCCATGACATCGCCGTGTTCCATGATGGTTTGCACCACAATTTCGAGATCGGCTTTGCGCTTAGAAACCATCTCAATCAAGGTTTTGAGCGTGGCTTCTGCCCGTTGGCGCACTTTGACTTCAACTTGGAGGCGATCGTTAGCTGCTTGCAGTTGGGCTTCGACGAGGTCGCCATGTTCTGCCGTGGTTGTGAGGGCGAGGTATAAATCTCGATTGGCTTGTTTGAGGTCTTCCACTTCTTGGCGCAGTCGGACGACTTCGAGCTTAAGCTGTGGATTGTGCTCATCGAGAGGGGGTTGATTGAGCATGAGGAATTTGTTGCAGAGAAAAGGAGCAAAAAGATAGCTTAGCGCGAGGCCAAACCCGCCAGAGGGTGGTGGCGATCGCCGCCAGTCCGCAGCCCCAGGAAAAGGGCGATTTTATCGAAAATTCAGCTTGGCCGACAGCTAAGCCGACAGCTAAATAGAGCAGTTAGAGATTACCATTCGGCGAGGGCTACTGCTATGGTCACGCTGTCAGTGCCTAATTTGTCTGTCACGAGCGGGGGGGATCGCGAGGGGGACGGGGCGATCGCTTGAGCCGTTTATGATCGGTAGCAATTGCCCAGATGCTTATTTGGGTGCTGTGCCGGACTGCGGTTCCAGGTTGGCGAACCCCGGTTGGGGTTTGTTCCTAGTGTGCCATAACTCCTGGGGTTGGGGCTTCCGCCAAACATCAGTCATGCTGGCAACGTGCCCTATTTCCGTTTCATGACGAGCAGTGTAATATCGTCAAACACTTTTTGGGTGCCGATGTAATGTCTCAAATCGGCGATGACGGCATACCGAATGTCGCTGGCGGTTTGATGGCGGTGTTGACACAGGACGTGGTGGAGGCGGTCTAGCCCGTATTGGTGATTGTGCGTGTTCATGGCTTCTGTAATGCCATCGGTGTAGAGTACGGCGACATCGCCCGGTTCCAGGCCAACTTGGGCTTGGGCCACAAAGGGAGTGATATCGGCTTCAATGCCGAGGGGAAAGCCTAAATCGAGGGTGTCAATTTGTTCGACTACCCCGTCGGTACGGACGATGATCAGTTCTTCGTGTTGACCTGCGACGCTAAGAATTCCCCGTGCATAATCCATCAGCACGAGGGTCATATTTTTGGGCGATCGCATGCGCCGGGTGTTGTCATAAATCAGGCGGTTGACCGTGTTGAGCAACTTGCTGGGGTTGGTTTCGCCATTGGCCAGCAAGGTACGGACTGCCGTTTGCACCATCAGCATGACGACCCCACTTTCGAGGCCGTGCCCGGTGACATCCCCAATGCCAATTTTGATGGAGTCATTGTAACTCAGCACATCATAGTAGTCGCCGCCCACTTCATCCGCGGGTTCCATAAAGCCAGCAATGTCTAACTCGGCGATCGCGGCCAGTTCTTCATCCCGAGGGAGGATCATTTTTTGCAGGCGGCGGGTCACATCCAATTCAGCACTCATCCGCAGATTTTCGGCCTGGAGTTGTTGGTTGAGATGGGTGATCTGTTGGTTGGCTGCCAAGAGGGCATCTTCGGTGTGTTTGCGATCGGTAATGTCCCGAGCAACCCAAACCACCGCTCGCTCAGATAACGGCGCAATATTGGTCGAAAACCACACGGCTTGCCCCCGAATGGGCAAACAAAACTCGACGGTCATGGGTTGGCGGGTCGTGAGGACGGTTTGCACATAACCCACAAAGCGATCGGCAATGTCTGGAGGAAAAACGTCATATTCAGTGCGCCCAATCAGTTCCTCGGGCAGTTTATACAGATTGTCGAGTTGGGTGGGAGCAATTTTGAGGTAGCGGCCATCAAAGTCTTTGACAATCACAATATCGGACATGGCAGCAAACAAGGCCCGAAGTTCGGCTTCCGATGCCTGGAGTGCGGTTGCGGTCTGCTGCTGAACGCTGTCGTGGGTGGCGATCGCCTGTTGCAGTTGCAGGTTTTCCTGTTTGAGAATTGCTAACTCTTGGCGCAATGCTTGGATTTCGGCTCGTAACTCAACTTCCGTAGACATATGTCGTAGCCATCTTAAAGTACAGTCAGAGGAAATTTATTTGCCCATCATAGCGATTACGCCAGACGCGGAGGAGCGCATCGCTGCCAACGAGGCCTGGGGCTACCCCAACCCTGTCCCAAGTGCAGATGCCCTCCAGCTGCGAATCCAGACTCATGCATTCCTTGAGGCCGGTGTGGCTGGGGCAACCCCCTTGCTTGATTCTGCCAGACTAGGGTAAACCATCAGGATAGTTTGGGGCAGACAAGGCATTCTCTGCTTGTGGGAGGGCGGATGATTGCTCGATCGCTGGGGGGGCTACCCCGTTCAATTCGGCATCGGGGGCCAACCGTTCGGCAGGATCGAGATTGGGATGGAAGTAATAGTAGATTTGTTGGGCGAGGCGGGGGCCAATTCCGGGTACGGTGGCAATTTGCTCTGGCGAGGCTTCCCGAATGTAGTCGATTGACCGAAAGGCGGCCAGGAGTTGCTTTTGGCGGTGATAACCCAGACCTGGAATATCGTCGAGGCGCGATCGCCGCATTCGTTCGGTGCGTTTTTGGCGATGGAAACTGACAGCAAAGCGGTGGGCCTCGTCGCGTAACCGCCGGAGGAGTTGCACACCGGGCTGGTCGGCCTCCGTCGCCAGGGGAATGGATTCTCCTGGTAAAAAGATTTCCTCGCGCTGCTTGGCTAAGCTGACAACCCGCACCTCGTCTAACAGGTTGAGGTCACGCAATACGGCCACCACCGCCGAGAGCTGCCCTTTTCCACCGTCGATCATGATCAAATCGGGGAAGTCGGCAGTTGCTTTAACGTGGCGTTCCAATACTGAGGCTTCGCTGGCCCGGAGTAACTGGCCTTTGGCTTTTTGGGCGGCAAATTTCCGAAACCGTCGCCCAATCACTTCGGCCATCGAGGCAAAGTCATCGGAGTGGCCTGTGCGCACTGTGGGATTTTTGATCTTGTAGTGGCGATAGTGTTGTTTGGCGGGCAACCCATCGATGAAAACAACTTGGGAGGCAACGGCATCAGAGCCTTGAATGTGGGAAATGTCGTAGCCTTCAACGCGGCGGGGCAGTTCGGGGAGATCTAAAATTTCGGCTAGATCTTGCATGGCCTGGTTGTTGCGATCGGCAAAGCGCTGGGTGCGGGCCAGTTCATAGCCTGCATTCCGTTCCACCATATCCAGCAGTTCGGCTTTGGTTTGCCGCTGGGGATGGACGATCGCCACTTTGCGGCCTTTTGTCGTACTCAGAAAGTCTTTGAGCAGGTCATTTTCTGGCAATTCGTGTTGCACCAAAATTTCGGTGGGAATTTCAATCGGGTCAACGTTTTGGTAATGCTCTTCCAACACTCGTTGCAAAATCTCGCCTGGAGTGCCAGATTGGGCATCTGCCACAAACCCCAACCGCCCCACCAGCCGTCCGGCCCGCATTTGGAATAGTTGAATACAGGCATGGTGCTCGTCGGCCATGAGGGCGATCGCATCTCGCGAAATGGTGTCATCCGCCAGGGCCACTTTTTGGCCAGCCGCCAGGGTTTTGATCCCAGCCAGTTGATCCCGAATATGGGCTGCGGCTTCAAACCGCAATTCTTCTGCGGCCCGCTCCATTTGTTGGGTCAAGATTTGCTCCAATTCATCAATGCGCCCCTGGAACACCATCGCCACTTTGCGGACAATCTTGTGGTAGTCCTCCGAGGTAATCAATTGCTGGCACACCCCCGGACACCGACCAATGTCGTAGTTCAAACAGGGCCGATCTTTAAACAAGGGTTGCGGGCGTTGGCGCAAGGGAAAGATTCGTTTGACTAAATTTAGGGTCTGCCGTAGCAAGCCAACGTCTACATAGGGGCCATAGAAGCGATCGGCCTTTTTCCCTGAATGCCGCTTGCGGGTAATGAAAATCCGGGGATAGGACTCGGACCAAGTGATACACAACCACGGATATTTTTTGTCGTCTTTTAGCAGCACGTTGTAGTGGGGTTGATGCTGCTTGATCAGATTGGCTTCCAGGGCCAGGGCTTCGGCTTCGGTATCGGTGACAATAAACTCGATATCGACAATTTGCCGCACCATCATGGCAATGCGCGGACTGTGGTGATGGTCATCCCGAAAGTAAGACCGGACTCGCGATCGCAACTTTTTGGATTTCCCGATATACAACACCTGATCCGTTGCATCCCGCATGTAGTAAACCCCAGGTTCCGGCGGGATTTCTTTCAACCGAGTTTCCAGGCGCTGAGGATCTTGCACCAGGGGCAATGCTTTTGCCGAGACCACGCGCGTTTCCACTTCTTGCTAAACCACTTTTTGATCTTAGGCGAATCCCTCAGGTTACGGGGAAAAGGCGGGGCAAATCCCTTGGACAGATTTTACCTACTGCTATTTACGGATTTTCACTGAAAACCGATGTTCTATATTAGACATAGAGTTTCTAGTTATTTGAGGTTTAGTTAGTCCCATGAATGTTGAAGAATTTCGTCACCAGGCCCGTACCACGCTGGAGCAAACCCTCAACCATTTACAAACAGCAACATTATTAATTGCGGAATTGGACACGCAAATCTCTGCTGCTGGGCATTCCATCCAATCCTTGAGTCAGATGATTGAAGCGTTCACAGAGCAACAGGCCAGGGTGCAAGGGGCGATCGCGGATGCGCCCCCCTCGAATCCGCCGTTGCCAGAATCCAATGATGATGTGTAGTCTTTGATACATGCATCTACTTAAACCCCAAGCATTCAAACACAGGAATAGAGAATTTCTTCGTGGATGGCCTGAATCAGTTCGGGCAGTTTCACTGGTTTGATGAGATAGCGGTTAGCGCCGAGTTGCAAAGCGCGATCGCGATCGGCACAAAAGGCAAATGCAGACACCACAATAATCGGCACTGTTTTCCAGGTAGGGTGCGATTTCAATAGCTGTAGCACTGTGTAGCCGTCAATCTCTGGCAGTTTGATATCAAGCAGGATAATCTGGGGCCGAAATTCTTTTAACACCGTTAAGACGGTGGTCGCTGATGGCAAACTCAGTACGTTGAACCCCTGGGCGGTGAGAAAATCCGTCATCAACTGGCGACTGATGTCATTGTCTTCTAGCAAAAAGACTTTGCTGCCCAGGGTAGCCGTGTGTAGCGGACTCATCATACTGAATCTTCCCTTCGCAAACCTGCGACGATTTCGCGGACATTTCTAAGATTCGTTGTGGTCGATCCAACCGATTAGCCGAACCATTGCCAATGGGCTAATCTGGCATGAGGGTGAGCAGGTAGCTTGTTGCTGCCCGTGACTCGTTGTGTCTATCGTATAAACCAGCCTAGTCTTGTCCTTGCCGCATATTTGCAATGCAACAAAATGCCACAGTTATCTTTCATGGTGACTTGCTCGCGCAACTAGCCAGGATTAAATTAAGCGTTAAAACGGGCGTTGGATGAGGCACAGACTCTTCATTCAAACGATGTTAAGACAATCTAAATAATTGGGAGTGACAGGTTGCTGTGGGTTGGGGGTGATTGAACGGGGCTGACCGCATGACAGCGACTCCTCAGCAAGGTTGGGGCACTGGGGGAGCCAGGTCAGTAGTGAATTTGGCTCAAGATGGCGCGGAGGCGATCGTAGTCATCTTTGAGGAGGACATTGAGGGTGCGTCCGGCGTTGACTAACCAGGTGCGGTCGGCCTTCCGTAGGTGATAGATTTCTCGCAGGGTGGCGGCAATGAGGGCATCCACAGGGGTGGCTGGCATTTGCAGGAGCGATCGCAAAAAGTCGAGGTGCTCAGTGAATTCCACGACTTCAGCGGCGTCACACTGAAACACGGCTTGATGCAGTTGGGGCGGGCGGGGGGGCAAATGCTGGTAAATGGGGGTTGCGTTTGTGCCTGTGGCGCTGGCACTGGCGGGCCGAAAGCCGACGATCGCCGCGCGGAATTCTGTTTTTAACATGGCAAACAGTTGGGGCTGCTGTTCCCGCAATTCTTGAAGGGACAAGCCCAAGGCCCGTGCCCGATGGACCGAATCGATGGGGCTAGTAGAGGCATGATAAACGACGGCGTACACCACGTTACCGGCCTCTTCTTCCAGGGATTTGACCCAACTCCCAAAGGCGGGCATGGTGGGAAACCGGAGTTCTTCGCTATCGAGGCACTGGGCTAAAAATTCGGTAGTCGAGGTTTCGACAATCTCGGCAATGTGGTTGATGGGCCGGGGGGAGGTGGCAAATTGGGGCAGAGGCAGACGCATAGGGCAATGACTTAACGCGGCAGGGGTTCGCTCTTTTCCCAGTCATACCGCAAAATCGCGAGATCAGACCTCGCCGCAATGAAAATTTGGGTATGAGGGGAGCTGGCCCCCGGTGCGATCGCTTATTTACCCTTTTTCACGGGTTCAATGGCTTCGAGTTCAGACAGGCGGAACGTTACTAATTTGTCCCAGTTGCCGCCTTCAAACAAGACTGCGACTTTACCGTCTGAAATCCGCTGCACTAAGCCCTCGAAGCGGTAGTAGGTATCGTTGACGTTGATGACGCGAACAATGGAACCTGGCAAGATCATGGTGTTACTTAGCTTGACGTGGGAAGGGTGTTTGCCCCTAGTTTACCGTGCGATCGCGATGGGGTGAAGGTTTCCAGGATAGGAAGTCGTCGGGCTAGGAAATAGAGTGAGCCCGTGTGAAACGGTGGGGCGATCGCTGTTCACATGGCCTCAAATGGCCTGACTTAGCGGGGTTGACGGGCTTGCCGTACCATTGCAATCAGGGTTTGGTGAGCATCTTCAGAATCTTGGAGGGTGTGATCAAACGCGATTCGCAGGGGGGTTGCTGTGCCGTGGACTTGGGCCAGGAGGTTCATGCCTTCGGGATCGATGGATTGCATCGTGGCGGCGGTGGCTTCTGGGGTGTTGCCATACACTTTGGCATAGAGGACGATCGCGTCGGCGTGGTCGTCGTTCATGTGGGCGCAAATGCGATCGCTAATTGCAGGCGTAATGGGATCAGCCATAACAGATTTGCCAGGGGTTCGTGAGAGTGTTCATTGTTCAGAATATCGAAAAAAGTTGCGATCGCGGGATGGGTTATTGCGATCGTGGATCAAACACATCCCGAAGCCCGTCGCCCAAGAGGTTAAAGGCCAACACCATCAGTGTGATCAGCAGGCCGGGAAACCCAATTGTCCACGGTGCTGACAGGGCATAGCCGCCTTTGAAGGCATCGGAGAGCATGGTGCCGAGTTCGGGGGTTGGGGGTTGGGCACCCAGGCCCAAAAAACCGAGACCAGCAGCTTCGAGGGTTGCCGTCCCAATGGATAGACTGGCTTGAACCACGATGGGCGCTAACCCGGCGGGGAGAATGTGCCGCCAGAGGATCTGAACGGCGGTGGCACCGATGGCCTGGGCCGCTTGGATGAATTCCTGTTCCCGTAAGGACAGCACCATAGCGCGCATGAGGCGGATGTAGATTGGGATTTGGACAACCGCGATCGCCACCATTGCACTTTGGGTGCTGGGGCCAGTCACGGTCACAATCGCGATCGCCAACAAAATGGATGGAAACGCCAACAAAATATCGGTGAGCCAGTTGATGCCTGTTTCGAGCCAACCCCGGATATATCCTGCAAGGAGCCCCAGGGTGACGCCCACGGTGACGCCCAAGCCGACGGACACCAAACTGATGAGCAAAGATGTGCGAATGCCGTACCACACCAGGGTCAACATGTCCCGGCCCAGGGCATCGGTGCCAAACCAATGGGCCAAGCTGGGGGGCAACAACCGGGCTAAATAGTCGCGATCGCTGGCTGGGTCGTAGGGGTTTAACAGGGGGGCGCAGAGTGCAAGGAGCATTAACACTCCCGCCAAACTCAGGCCCATGCGGCCTGCTGGCGATCGCCAAAATCGAGCCCAGGGGTGTTGTCGCACTGGGGCAACGGAAAACTCATTCATAGCAGGATGGTCGCATTATTTGTATTGCACCCGTGGGTCAATCAAAGCATAGGTGATATCAACCAAAATGTTCACCAGGACAAAGGCGATCGCCACAAACACAACCCCCCCCTGCACGACGGGATAGTCCCGTTCCAAAATGCCTTGGTAGATCCAGCCCCCAATCCCCGGCCAGGCAAAGATTGTTTCGGTCAAAATTGCACCCCCCAACAACGTTCCAAACTGCAACCCGGTAATGGTGCTGATGGGTAACAAGGCGTTTTTTAAGGCGTGTTGGCAAACGACCCAAAAGGCGGGTACACCTTTGGCCTGGGCCGTGCGAATGTAATCTTGGGCCAGGGCATCTAGCATGGCGCTGCGGGTAATGCGGGCCAAAATTGCAAGGGGAATGGTGCCTAAGGTGAAGGCGGGCAAGATCAAATGGGCCAGCACGTCTCCCAGGGCGGGGAGGTTGAACTGGAGCAGTGCATCCAGGAAATAGAACCCAGTCATAGGGCGGAAAGTTAAGCCCACATCGACACTGATCCGGCCACTGGGCGGCAACCATTTCAGGGCTACAGCAAAAAGGTAAATCAAAACTAGGCCCAGCCAATAGACGGGCAGGGAGACTCCCAGGAGTGAACCACTCATCAACAGGTGATCGGGCCAACGATTTTTGGTGAGGGCGGCCAAAATTCCGGCGGGGATGCCAAGGGCCAAGGCAATGAGCATGGCGGCGATCGCCAACTCAAAGGTGGCGGGATACCGCGTTTGGATTTCGGTGGCGATGGGCAACCCACTGATTAAGCTGTTTCCCAAATTGAATTGCAACAGGCTGCCGAGAAAGGCGAAGTATTGCCAGACCAGCGGGCGATCGAGGCCCAACTGGGCTTTGAGGGCGGTGATTTGGTCTGGGGTGGCGCGTTCTCCTGCTAGCACAATCGCCGGGTCGCCGGGAATGAGATGGAGAAACCCAAAAACAAGTAGCGTAATCCCCAACACAACGGGTAAAACGCTGAACAACCGCTTCAGAATGAAAAATCCCATGAGGCTGCTGAGGGTGAGATGAGCTCGGTTCACAATCCCTGGTTTGGGCTTGGCGGTTCTGCCGAGATCAGGGTTTATGTTCCGCTCTGAACAGGGTAAACTGTAACAGATGCCGGGAGAGGTGGCAGAGTGGTCGAATGCACTCGACTTGAAATCGAGCAGGTGATGAGCCTCGCGGGTTCGAATCCCGCCCTCTCCGTTTCTGAAACTGGGATTTTTCCGGTTGCCCCCTAGAGTTGGTGGGCTTGGGTTGCTTTTAGCATGTGATAGGCCACAAGCAACTGGGTAATGGCCAGGGGATAACTTTGCAGGGTTTCACCTGTGGTGCCAGTGACGCGGCCCAGTTCGGGGTTCATTTCGCGATCGCACATGGCCACCATGTGGGGCGGCAGGTTGCTACAGATAAACCGCTCAAGTTCGAGTACCTGGTCTTCTGTGGCGTGGCCATCCACTTCCAACACATCCACTGGTTTCCCCATATCCCGGTCTAACCCGAGCCGAATGGCGGCTTTTGAGTAAGAGTTGGTGTCACAGGTGACGACCTGGGTGAGGTTTGGGTGGGGAATATTGGGCCGCAACACCAGGCGGACATTGAGTAACTGACCATTGATTGCTGGGTTCGGGGTTTCCTCTGTGGGGGGATAAAACGATACAACAATGTCGGCCCATTGGCGTTGGGGTCGGATAAATTGCTCTGAATCTGGTTCCCGTTTTTCTAATTCAGCGACGACTTGGGCTTCGGTATAGCCGCGTTTTTGGGTGTCCCGTTTAATCTTCCACTTGGCCCGTAAGGCTTCGGGCGGCGCAAGGTAGACTTTGACGTCATAACAATCTGTTGCCCCTCGTGTGGAGTAGCCCAGCAACCCTTCGACGATGACGAATTTGTTGGGTTTGATGTATTCCGGTGCTTCAAAGGTGCCGCTGGTGTGGCTATAGATGGGTTTGAGGATGGGTTGGCCGGTGCGCAGTAGGGCTAAATGTTGTTGCATGATATCCAGATGATTGCAATCTGGATGGAGGGCAGTAATCCCGATTTCGGCCCGTTGTTTGCGATCGTAGCGATGGTAGTCATCGGTGCAAATGACGGTGACATTCTCTGGCCCTAAGATTTGGGCAATGCCTTTGGTTAAGGTCGTTTTCCCGGCTGCACTGTCTCCAACAATACCTAGAATAATGGGGCGGTGGGTCATGAAGTCCTCCAATGCAACCTGTCCCAGGACTGGTTATGTGCGGTTGATTGCCCCATTGTAGGGAGGAAAGGGGAAGGCAGCACAGTAGCCCGCAAGAAAACCTTACACAGGCTGGAATTGGGAGTTGTGACTAAGGGCACAGGTGGGAGGGTACGCAGCAAAGGGCGATCGCGGGGTTCGGGTTGGGTAATTAAAGCCAATCTGCCGAGTGAATTTATGACAATTGACTGGAGTCAATCATCGACCAAGGTGAAAAGCCAAAATTTTCACAAAGCTTTCCACTATTATCAATAGTGCTGCTACTTCAGCTTGTGGGGCTTGTGAACTGTCTTTTGCAAGTTAAATCCGTTAGAGTAGCCCGTTTTGAAATTGCTAGCATTCTTCGGAATCAGACCTTTCCCCTCCGCCTATGAAACTATCTATTTTTCACACCCCTGAACTAACTCCGCAGCAAACCACCGCTGATTGTGCGATCGCGATCGATGTCCTACGAGCGACAAGCACGATGGTGACAGCCCTGGCCGCCGGAGCCGAGGCTGTTCAAGTCTTCAGCGATTTAGATCAGCTATTGCAAGTGAGTGAAGCTTGGGCAAGCGACAAGCGCATTCGGGCTGGGGAACGAGGTGGGGCCCAGGTCGAGGGCTTTGACTTTGGGAATTCGCCCTTAGACTGTACGCCAGAGCGGGTCGCTGGCAAACGGCTATTTATCAGCACGACCAATGGCACCCGTGCGTTGCAGTGCATTCAGGCCGCGCCGACGGTTCTGGCAGCAGCGTTGATCAATCGCCAAGCGGTGGTGGACTATTTGATCGAACATCAACCTAAAACAGTTTGGATGGTGGGTTCTGGTTGGGAAGGGAGTTTTTCCCTGGAAGATACTGTGTGTGCTGGGGCGATCGCCCACCAGTTACAGCAACAACTGGGATGCTCCCTGAGTGACCTGGCGGCCAATGATGAAGTGATTGCTGCCGTTAGCCTGTTTTTGCAATGGCAAGGTGCGTTGCTGGAGCTTTTCCACCATGCGAGTCATGGTAAACGGTTACTTCGGCTGAATACCCATGCCGATTTGAACTACTGTTCCCAACTGGATATCTCAACCACGGTGCCAATCCAGCGTGAAACCGGAGTTCTAGTGGCTGAACAGTGTTTGGTCAAACTCCCAGCCTAATTGGGGGTGTTTGTGCCGTTGGCCGCGCCTCTGTCTGGCCTGGTTTGCCTTTGACCTTGGCCAATCGATTGAACTTTATTCAAAAGCCCAGAGTTAGTTCAGCCGTAATGGCTAGGACTCTGGGCTTTTGTTGTGGTCGGGGTGTTTGAGCCGTTGCAGTTCGCGATCGCCCAAGCCCAAAGCCCAGACTGCGAACTGCACAGAACCTAGTAGGTTTCGACGTGCCAGCGGCCTGCCTTCTTCATGCTCCGCTGGAATTCTTTCCAATCCACCCCATTCTTTGCTGCAACGGCAGACAAGGCTTCATCAATCCCATCTTCCATGCCCTTCAACCCACACATATAGGTGTGCGTCTTGGGACTTTGCATAAGTTCCCACATCTTCTCCGCATTTTCAGCCACCCGATGCTGGATATACATCCGGCCACCGTCAGGATTTTGTTGCTCCCGGCTAATCGCATAGGTCAGTTTGAAGTTGTCAGGATACTTTGCCTGCATCTCTTCCAGTTCTGCCTTGTAGAGAATGTTGGGCGTTGTGGGTACCCCAAAGACCAACCAGGCCAACCCCTTGAACTGATAGTCTGAGTTCAGATGCCGTTCACCATCTTTGAACATGCGCCAGAGGAAAGCACGGAACGGTGCAATCCCTGTCCCCGTTGCCAACATGATGATCGTGGCATCTTCATCATCCGGCAACAACATTTCTTTTCCAGTCGGGCCAGTGACTTTGACTTCATCCCCTGGCTTCAAGTCGCAAATGTAAGTCGAGCAAACGCCGTAGACGGTTTCCCCGGTTTCAGGATGCTTATATTCCAATTGGCGCACACAGAGCGACACGGTTTTATCGTCGAGGTCGTCACCATGCCGAGTGGAACCAATGGAGTAAAGGCGCAGTTTTTGGGGCTTGCCGTTTTTGTCTACACCCGGCGGAATGACCCCAATGCTTTGCCCTTCTAAATAGCGGAGATCGCCACCTGACAGATCAAACTTGACATGTTGACAAATGCCAATCCCGCCTTCTTGTACCAATGGCTCGTTGGAAACGACTTTGGCCATGAATGGTGCATTTGGGCGGTAGATATTGACCGGAATATCTTTCTTTTCTGCCTTTGCTTGAGTCATAGGTTTACTCTCTTGTCCTGGAGAAGTAGCGTTCTGACTAGTTTCCGGGGTGGTAGAGGTACCTGTCTGTTCTGGAGTAACGTTTCCGTTTTTGCTGCTCAGAACGTTGATGGGCTGAATGCTAACAATTTTGCCCCCCAAGCGCGTAATCCGTTGCATCACTTCATTCATGCGTTCATAGGGCACTGTAATGAAGGTGCTACCGCTGGAACGAACAGGGTAGTTCAACCGATCTGTTTCTCGGTTTTGGCGTAGACCTGTGACTTCATATTGATATAAACGGCTACCAGATTCCGTATTTGCCGTTGCGCCCAATGCGCTCATGTTATTCATGTTGCCTGATTCTCCGAAAACCTAACTCTACATTCTGTGCAACGTGCCGTTTTGACCAAACCATAACGTGCGCTATGGCTACAGGTAGCTCAGGGAGCAGTTACAGGTTAGTTGCCACTATACCCGAAGCGGTACAGGTCAACTACAACAGTCGATGGTGTTATGTGCCTTTGATTTTGTTAACTATCTTACTTGTTTATGGCCGCAGACTTGATTCTTGGCACAAATTGCCTGAGGGCGACCGCGAGATTGAGTAAGGCCCGATCGCGATCGCTCCATAATTTGGTTCCAGGGTTTGCCACAAGGAACAAAAGCTAAACCCGACGGGGGCGATCGCAACTGGCGCAAAGCACTCTCCTGCCCGCATCGTCTTCTGCACTGGATAATCTGTTTTTGCCCTTAACCCGCTGCTCGCGCCATCGCCCAAATCACAAGTTTATGAAATTTTTCCGGAAATTCCAGGTCAAATTGGGTTGTAGCCGTGATCCCGTTTTGGTAGAATCACCATAACGGTAGTATTAAATACCTAAAGGCTTGAATGCTCCTGCTTTCGGCTCGTCAATGTGTCTGTATTTGGGCCACAAGCGAGAATGAACGGTGCATGAAAGTGTAAGCGGTAACGGCTCCAAAGAGTAGTGTGTAGCTGTGTGAAGCCCTTGTGGACAACCTGTTCGTGGGCTGCATGAGCAGATACGATTGGCTCGCTGGGCTGTCCACAGACCGCAGCTTTTAGAATAATCAAACCAACTAGTAGTAAGCACCCCTGTCGTTAGAGGAAACTATGACCAACAAGCCAGAGCGCGTGGTTTTGATTGGCGTTGCCGGAGATTCTGGTTGCGGCAAATCGACCTTTCTGCGTCGATTAGAAGATTTATTCGGTGAAGACTTCATCACAGTCATCTGTTTAGATGACTATCACAGTCTGGATCGGAAGCAACGGAAAGAAGCTGGTGTCACTGCTTTGAACCCCGAAGCCAACAACTTTGATCTGATGTACGAACAGATCAAAGCGTTGAAAAGCGGTGAGTCAATCAACAAGCCAATTTATAACCATGAAACTGGCATGATTGACCCGCCCGAAATCGTCGAGCCAAATCATATCGTCGTGATCGAAGGCTTGCATCCTCTTTATGATGAGCGCGTGCGTGCCCTCCTCGATTTCAGCGTATATCTAGACATCAGTGATGAAGTTAAGATTGCCTGGAAGATCCAACGGGACATGGCTGAGCGCGGCCATACCTATGAAGATGTATTGGCGGCCATCAACTCTCGTCGGCCCGACTTCAAAGCCTACATCGATCCTCAGAAAGAATTTGCTGACGTTGTTTTGCAGGTGCTACCGACCCAGTTGATCAAAGACGACACGGAGCGGAAAGTCCTCCGGGTGCAGATGATCCAACGGGACGGCGTAGAAGGGTTTGAGCCAGCTTACCTGTTTGATGAAGGTTCTACCATTGACTGGATCCCCTGTGGGCGGAAGCTAACTTGCTCTTACCCTGGTATTCGGATGCACTACGGCCCAGATACTTACTATGGTCACGGGGTATCTGTGCTTGAGGTGGATGGTCAATTTGACAAGCTCGAAGAGGTGATCTACATCGAGCAACATTTGAGCAACACGTCAACCAAATACACCGGTGAGCTGACTGAACTCTTGCTCCAACACCGCGATTACCCTGGTTCTAGCAATGGTACTGGCTTGTTCCAAGTGTTGACTGGCTTGAAGATGAGAGCCACCTATGAGCGCATCATGGCGCAAGAGGCTAAAGTCGCGGCACAAGTATAGACTGGGCAGTTTCCGCACAGCAATTCTGGCTCTTTGGTGTGGCCAAGGGACAGGTTGCTAGACAGGTTTAGGCTTGAGAATCATGCTTGGGGAAGGTAATCTTCCCCTTTTTTGCATTTTGATTCAGTCATTAGCAGAACCAATTGATGTGAAAAGTTTTCCTGGTGAGATTCCTGCATGGGTGAGGCTGCGTTTAACCGTATAATATTTTCTTAAGATCGCTCATCTTAGGTGAAAGCTTTTTGAATCATACTGCGCGGATTGATGGGCATCTTCAATAATGAAGCGCTTTTAGGAGTACCTGTCATGACTGATGGCAACAAGTCTGGGGAAAATGGTCGTGGAGGGAAAGCCACAAGCTTGCGGAATCGCGCGACTCGTGCGAACAAAGCCAAAGGCGCTGAGGTTTCTTCGGCTGTCCAACAGTCTGATCCTGGTCACTCGAAATCTAATGGTGGAGACAATATGAGTACAGATAAAGTTCTTGATGTTGCGGCTCAACCGGCAAAGGTTGACGATAAGCAAAAGCTGGCGGCGATCGCGCTGCATCAACCCACAGCTATGATCGGGAGTCGTCCGATTATGCCCAGTGACATTGAAATTGCGGAAACAATGGTTGATGCTGGTATTCGCCCGATCGCTGTGAGCCACTTGGAACTGGCTGGATCTTTTTTGAACGGTCGTCCAATTGAAGCGAGCCATTTAAAAGTGCACCACATGCTACCTGGCGATCGCCCCATTTTTGAGAGCGATTTTAAGGTGGCAGACGGAGCCTTGTTACCTGGCAATCGCCCGATTATGGCCAGCAGTATAGCCTTGCTAGAAGCTTCAGTGTTGATTGGCAATCGTCCCATCGCTTCTAACGATACAGTTGATCCGGAACCGAGCGTGTTGATGGGTTACCTCGACTAAGATGCTCAAGCCATCATCAATTGGCTAGTGCCATGAATGTAGGGCAGAACGGATTGTCTGCGCTCATTTATGGCATTTGATTTATTTCGGTAACACGCGCAGGCTAACGCAGCCTCGTTATGACCCGGTTCACAGCCCAAGTTTCATCGTCAGGTCAATGGGGCAGCCTTGTTCTAAGGGTGTGCCGCAGAGGCGACAGAACTTTGCATCTGCGTCGTGGTAGCTTTCATTGCAGCCTGGACAAATGCTTTCAACCTTGTTGCTGGTTTTGACTAAGCGGCGGATGAGGTTGCCAATCTGCCAGGGAATAAGAGCGATCCCGGTCAGAATCATGAGGATGGTGAGTAAACGGCCTGCTTCAGTGGCTGGGGTGACATCGCCATAGCCAACCGTGGTCATTGTGGCAACGGAAAAATAAACAGCGTCAAGAAATGTACGAAAGACGGCTGGATTTTTTGGGTGTTCTGCTTGATAGATGAGCCCTGAAAAAATGAAGACGATAATGAATAGCGTCATGAGAATGCGGGTGAAGATGGCGCTGTCTTCACGGCTGACGTAGCCAAAGATGGTTTTGCCTTCGAGAAAGCGAATGAGGCGGAGAATCCGAAACCAGCGAAAAACTCGTAAAAACTGAATATTAAATGACCCGATGAAAAAGGGGATGATCGCAAGCAGGTCAATGATGGAGTAGAGGCTGAACAGATATTCGCGGCGGTTTTGGGCACACCACAGGCGCAGGGCGTATTCCAGGGCAAAGAGCCATAAGATCCCGGTTTCGACCCACTCAAGTTGCGATCGCACCGGGAGCGGCAAAGGATAGGTTTCCATCACGAAAATGGCCGACGACACGACCACAAGGGCTGTGATCGTTAGGTTGACGGTTTTTCCGATGGGAGTTTCAATATCGTCGAGGTAGAACCCTAGTTGTTGCCGTAAAGTCGTGAAGCGATCCATAGTCGCGATTGCTCAATACCTTTCATAGCACACTGTACACGCAGCCTTGCACCGATCGCACGGCTCTCGTTAAACCAGGGTTTGAGTTAGACGCAGGTATTAGCGGGGTCGTCGTTGGCTGACCAACAAATCATAGGCTGCGGCAAAGTCAGCGTTATTAATTTGGAGCAGGGACGGATCCGTCGAGCCATGCGCCCGATACCGCCGAATGGCTTCTAGGGCGGCCTGGTTGCTCAAAAGGGTAAGATCGGCCCCGTTCCAGCCTTCCGTTTGGATCGCCCAATGGTTGAGGTCTACGGTATCCAGGGGGCGATCGCTATTGTGAACCTGTAAAATTGCTAGACGGCTTTCTGGGTTGGGCAAATCGACTTCTAGTTGCAGATCCAAGCGACCTGCCCGTAACAATGCCGGGTCGAGCGCGTCTGGACGATTGGTTGCCCCAATCAGCAAGACATCGACGCACTCGCTGAGGCCATCTAATTCTGTCAACAGTTGCCCAACAACGCGATCGCTTACCCCAGAATCTCCCTGAAACTTGCCCCTGGCTGGGGCCAACGTATCAATTTCATCGATAAACACAACGCAGGGAGCCGCTTGGCGAGCCTTGGCAAACAACTCACGGACTTCCTGTTCGGCAGCTCCGACCCAGCGACTGAGCAACTCTGGCCCATTGACCGCAATAAAATTGGCCCGGGCTTGGGAGGCAACAGCCTTAGCTAGTAAGGTTTTGCCCGTTCCCGGTGGCCCCCACAGCAAAATTCCCCGAGGCGCTTTGGCCCCCGTCCGTGCATACAAATCTGGGTAGAGCAAAGCCCCTTCCACCGATTCTTGCAACGTTTGTTTAATCTGCTCTAGGCCGCCAATGTCTTCCCACGCAACGGTGGGCGCTTCCACTTCCACCGATCGCAGCACGGATGGTTTGACTTCTCGCAATGCCTGCCCAAAATCCTCGTTGGTGACTGTCATCGTGGCGGGAATGGGCGCTTGCAACGACGGGACTTGGCGACGCAATGCACTGTAGGCCGCCTTTTGACAAACGGCCTTGAGATCGGCACCCACCATGCCCACGGTCAAGTCTGCAATGGCTGCTAAATCGACTCCTTGAGCCAGGGGCATTGACCGGGTGAGAATGGTCAGAATTTCTAAGCGGCCTTCCCGATCAGGCACCCGAAATTGGACTTCGCGATCGAACCGTCCGGGGCGACGCAAGGCTGGGTCAAGATGATCTGGGCGGTTGGTTGCAGCCAGGACAATCACTCCCTGGGTTTGGGCAAAGCCATCCATCAAGCTCAAGAGTTGGGCGACTAACCGTTTTTCCACTTCGCCTTCAACTTTGCTGCGATCGGGCACCAAACTATCGATTTCGTCAATGAAAATTAGACAGGGCGATGCTTTAGCGGCTTTTTCAAACAAACTGCGGAGGCGGGCTTCGGCCTCGCCATAATATTTGCCAATGACTTCTGGCCCGGCGATCGCAATGTAATTAACCCCAAGTTCTTCTGCCAAACTCCGAGCGGTCAAAGTCTTACCCGTTCCCGGTGGCCCGACAAGCAACACCCCCCGCGGGGGTTCTAAACCCAACTGCGCCAACAAATCGGGGCGCTTGAGGGGAATTTCAACCAACTCGCGTAACTCGCGCAACACCTCTGTTAGCCCACCCACATCCTGTAAAGTAGGGCTAGCGGCAGTGGCTGCATTGGGCTGCCCTTCGCCTGTAGGGGGCGGTGGCACAATCACCTCAGGGTCGGGCGCTTGACTGGGGGCAGGGTTGGGTCGCACCCGGCTTACACCAATGTTGCCCGTCGGGATATTACCTTGGCGCGGAATACTGCTCAACCCCCGTGAATGAATCTGAAAATCAGTTTTCAGTTCCCCTTTTTCCGCTTTTTCTTCTAGGGTTTTCGCCAATTCTAATAGTTGTTCAAATCCTTTAAATAAGTCACTCATGCGCAAGGCCCGTTACGACAGGAAGAAAAGAAGTCAGGAACCAGCCTTGTAACCAGATATCTTACTGTTCTGACCGCAGATGGTTCTGGTTCCTGGATTCCCTCTGTGTAAAAGGGGCCGCTGGCTTGGCGATCCCAATATTTTAGTTATTCCCCGTTTCAGTGCAAACCAACCATGCCGCCCGGAACTTTACGCCATTTGTCGGCCATCCCTTTACCAGCGTGCTGCTCCTTGGGGTGAATTGGCTCTAGCGGCGAGGCTAAGTCCTGGTGCTGGCTGTGCCTGTGGTCTTGCGAGTGATGGTTTGGCCCGCCAGAACTAATTTCTGGTGGGTGCGATCGCTTTAGGTTATGTTCAGGCTAGTGGCAGTTCTAGGCAAAATTCGGTGCCCTCGCCCAGTTCAGAGTAACATTGGAGATCGCCGTTGTGGTGCTTTGTGACAATTTGGTAGCTCATATACAGGCCCAAACCTGTCCCTTGCCCAATCGGTTTTGTTGTAAAAAACGGATCAAAAATTCGATTTTTAATCGTTGTTGGAACCCCATTGCCGTTGTTGTGAATCCGGATGGATACCCGGTTGGACGAAATCATTTCAGTTTGAATCGTGATTGTGGGTGGCTCAGTCAACCAATTAGGTTTTTCGAGGTATATTTGTGCGCTTTCGTCATCAAATGAGGGCGCACCGAGTGGGCTGGCGATCGCCCCAACTGGTTTCAGGGTTTTCGCCGATTGTAGCGGACTAAAATCAGTAGCGATCGCGTCAATAGCGTTGTTCAAAATATTCAAAAATACTTGATTTAACTGACTTGCATAACAAACAACCTTCGGTAAGTTGCCATATTTTTTAACTACTTGAATCGCCGGATATTGCTCATTTGCTCGCAAGCGATTCTGTAAGACAACTAAAGTATTGTCCAAGCCTTCGTGTAAATCAACTGCCTTTTTCTCCGCCTCATCGAGCCGAGTGAAATTCCGCAGCGATAATACAATTTTTCGAATGCGATCGGCACCTAGTTGCATCGATTGCAACAATTTGGGGAGATCATACTCAACAAACGACAAATCAATGGCATCTAGCGCCATTTTGATAACAGGCTTTGGCTCAGGATAATGTTGTGTATAGAGCCGTAATAAGTGAAACAAGTCTTCAATGTAGGAACGGGCAGGATTGATATTGCCATAAATGAAACTGACTGGATTATTAATTTCATGGGCAATGCCAGCTACTAATTGCTCTAAGCCAGACATTTTTTCAGTTTGAATCAACTGAGCTTGAGTTTTTTGGAGTTCAAACAAAGCTTCTTCTAGCTGAACGGTTTGTTGGCGCGATTGTTGTTCTGCTCGGCGTAGGGCTGTTTCGGTCTGTTTGCTGTGGGTAATATTGTGAAAAACAGCCACAATGCCTCGCTCTGCTTTGTAGTTTTGATTCAACGGACGCGCAGTTACATTCAACCAAATACCAGCAGCTTGTCCAGGTGGACAAACATACAATTCTGTAGAGTCAACCGTTTGTCCCGCCATGGCTTGGATCAATGGAAACGCTGCCGCAGGCATTGGTGTGGTTTGGTCAGCACAGAAAAAACCTTGTGCTGCCAGCCATGTATCTGTCCATTGCGATACAGGGATGGGGTGAGTTTGGAGCCCTAAAACTTTTTGAGCCGTCTTATTGACAAACAAAAATTGGCCCGCAGCATCAATGACAACTAAGCCATCTCCAATACTCTCTAGAATACTTTCCAGGCTGCGGAGCGCTTCGTCGGAGTGACCTAGTTTTTGCAGCGCTTTTTCAAGAGAATTTGTGGCCTTACACGTTTCCTTCTCATACGTTTCTAACAACTCTTCTAATCCGACAACTTTTGCTTTAAGCTGCTCAATTTCAGCATATAAATCTTCAGTTCTCACGTCGCTAGTATTCCTTAAATTGAAGTTTTATAGGGTCGAGCGATCGCTCTTGGGGCTCGGACTAGGGTAAAAACCAGAATGACGGCCAGAGTAGATACATCAACGCAGCACCGAATTCAGAAAAATCGCAAGTTTTTAGCTGCATCAAACTTGATGCATCGATAAAAAATTATTTTCGCATCATGCAATCTACTACTTTGATAAAATGCATTGATTAGAGTGCCCTGATGATAGAAAAAAGAACCAAAAATCTGATGTAAGGTATAAGCAATTTATAAGGTTCGGGCCGTAGCAAGTTTGGTTAGACTCAGTTCACACTTTTCTCGCGGAAAAAGAGTAACTATTTTTGCTAAGCATACCACAAGGATTAGCGCTTACCCAAAAGCTGTATCCCGCTGAAAACAGAAGGCAGAAAACGAACGCAACACCTCACAATTATTAAATACTCCTAATCTAAAGAAAATCACGGTTGAAACTAAGTGATTGTTATCACTATTGTTATAGACATTCATTTTCCAAGGTCCTTATTGATGCAGTCAAATTTCAGGTGTTCAGATTTTAAGCTTGTCTGGAAAGCGTTTAGACAAGCTTAGCCAGCAAAAATAGCACCCCGGTCAAAAGACAAAAGCGCCATCTTCGCATTCAATGCAAGAGGCTTGAACAAATCAGCTGTATCACGCGAGATAAATACTTTTGAAAACAAGATAATCGTCATGAGATTACCGGATGGTAACATCCCTCCAAATCCTAGGACTGACCGAATTTTAAATGGAATAACAAACTCTTGCTGGGCTGGGACAAAGGGGCTTCCTAACGCTTCTGGAACATGAAACACATTGAATGTTTTTTGTTCTAAATCAATGATTAAGCTAGTATTTGGCTGAACGATCGAACTAAGCTCTAAACCAAATTGTTGAATGAGTTGAGAAATCATGGGTGATTGGGCAACTAGCTGCTCGCTGACGAGGGGAATGGCTTGGTGACCTGTTGAGGCGGATACGGTTTGCCATTCGGGGCGATCGCCCGTTGTTGCCAGTAAGGTTAAACATTTCATTAGCGGTAGCCGTGGCTGTTCACCTAACATCTGAGAGGCAAATTCTCGGCGATCGCGTGTCAATTCTCGATAGGGATGGGTTTTGAAAAAACGGACTAAGGCAAAATTACTTTCTTGTGTATCAGCATTCCCAAACTGGTGATATAAGTAGCGAACAATACGATTAGCGACCTCTTCCATACTGCTAGCACCAAGCCCCATTTTGCGTAACGCTGCACCGCATTCAGTCATTTCACTAAGACCAAAGCGAGACAAATGATACATAGTTTGTTCTCGTGTCATGCTGTTCGCATTACTCCTCTGTTCCGGCTTTGATGATAGTGCTCAATCTAGATTTTGTCTTGGCGACCACCCCCAGCAAAGTCATGGTTTGATTGAGCGTTGAGGGCGAGCAGGGTGACTCGGTAGTCCCTTTAACATGGGCTGAAATGGAATGATCTAAGACCTAAGGTAAATTGGCAGGTTGTGTCGCTACCATACTGCTAAGTAGGTTACCAATTTGAATTTCTCTCCGTGGGTTTAATGATTCCGCTCAGGTGCGTTAACCTTATGAGGGCCAAAATTTTTGCCCGTGACTGTTTGCTTCTCTGGGGCTACGCTGATTTCTGGGTTATGGATTCAAGCCTGTAAACCGGGTTGAGGGATTGGGCGAAGGGCCGGGTCTGGTAGGAGTTGCGATCGCTTCACGGCTGATTGAAGTCATGAGAGTGCCTGCATGGATGTAGACGTATGCATCTGAGGGGCTGTCACCGGAGTTTGTAGGACTAAACGTTCCCAGCGAGAACAGATGCCTGAACAACAATCTGTTGCCGTCGGGATTGGCTCAGTGTCTGACTAGCCCATTCCAGCCCGATCATACCCTTAAGCGCCGGATAGCCTGAAACAGTAATATTCCTGATTTTTATTAATAAAAATTAATCTTTGGGAGGATGTGAGGGGCGATCGCACTACAACAAGGGAGCCTCTAACACATCGTCTTCGCGGATTTTGTCGAAGGTGCGCTTGATGAAACTGGCAAGGGGCACTGCAATCAGCAGTCCTAAAATGCCGCCTAACTTCGCGCCAACTAATAAGGAGAGAATGAGCCAGACGGGATTGAGCCCAGTGGCTTCGCCCAAAATGCGGGGTGCAATGATGTTGTCTACAATCTGACTGGTAACAACAGAGCCTAAAAAGACTGCTCCACCGAGTTGGAGATTTTGAAATCCCAGCAATATGGCCACAACGAGGGTGCTAATTAACCCGCCATAGGGCACAAATGCTGCCAACCCAATGATGACCCCGAATAACAAGCCATAGGGCACTTTTAAAACCAGGAAGACCACCACAAGAATACTGCTGGTAATGATGGCTAGGGTTGCTTGGCCGGCAAAGTATTTTTCAAAGTTTTGACGCAGCGATCCCCGTAAATAGTCTTGCCAAACAGTTGGCAACCAAACTAACAGGCCGTTCCAAATTTGTTCGCCTTTAAATGTGAGAAAAATAGTGAGGACAAAGGTCACAAAAAAGTTGACGGCGCTATCAACCGTACTAAAAATGAGGCTCAAGGTTTTGCCACTGAGGCGTTGGATTTGGGTGGCGACGGTATCGATGGCTTGGGTCGCAAGATTGCCTAAATCGACGGGGAGTTTTTGGGCTAATTCTGATTGGCTGAGCGTGGTCAAATGTTGGCGGCCAGAGGCAATCCACTGCGGAATGCGGGTGGTGACTTCGATGGATTGCTCTAGGATGATGGGCAGAACGATCACACCCAGAATGACGAGTAGAACGATCGCAGTAACGAGGACGCTGGCGATCGCTAAACTGCGGGAAACACCACTTTTTTCTAAGAGCCGGATGGGATAGTCGAGTAAAAAGGACAAGATGACAGCAGTGACAAAGGTGGTCACAAGTGGTTGCAAGGCTTTGACTAATTGCAACACTAACCACCCATCTAGAAACAGGATGGGAAAAATGACGATCAAAACCAACCATTTGGGCCATTGCTGTGCTGACTGAAACATACCGCGTTGTCCACAAGGATTATTTGCAATGGTAACTTACAGAACCCTGGTGGAATGCTGAATTGAGGCGTGGGCAGGATTTGGGCGCGGTGGGCCACGGCATAGGGCTTGCGCCAGAAACTCAAGACAAGCCGGGAAAAGGTAGACTAGACTGCAAAGATGTGTTAACGTTTCTGCATTGATAGTTTGAGTTAAAACTATACAGGTAAGAAATTTAATTTCTACTTCCCTGGTTGCTAATTCACGCTGATTAGTAGTTGGGCGATCGCGATGGTCAAGAACTGGATGATTCAGAGTCAAGTCTAGGCATAGCAAAGGGGAATGAAATGGCTGAACATCCTCGTATTGTGGTAGTGGGCGCTGGGTTTGGTGGGTTGCAGGCGGCGCAGTCTCTGGCCGGGGCGGCGGCGGATGTGTTGCTGATTGATCGAAATAGCTATCACACCTTTGTGCCTCTGCTTTATCAAGTTGCAACGGCCCAGTTAGCGCCGGAACAAATCATGTATCCGGTTCGAACAATTTTACGGCGATCGCCCAATCTCCAGTTCCTACGAGCGACTGTGCGGCGGGTTGATGTGGTAGCTCAATTTGTGGAAACAGAATCAGCCGTTATCCCCTATGACTACCTTGTTTTGGCGACGGGGAGTGAGACGCGATTTGCAGGAGTGCCGGGGGCAAAAGAGTATGGTTTTGCGTTGGGGAGTGTGGATGAGGCTGTGGCGCTCCGCAACCATATATTGATGCAGTTAGAGCAGGCAGCCCATGAAGTGGATCGCGCCCGGCGGCAGGCTTTGCTATCGATCGCGATCGTTGGGGGTGGCCCAACGGGGGTGGAACTGGCAGGGGCATTTGTCGAAATGATACACAGCCGTATGCAGCAGGATTATCCCACCTTGGATTTGCGGGAGTTGCGGCTCTGGTTGGTGCAAGCGGGCGATCGCCTCCTGGCTGATTTGCCTCAACCGTTGGGAGTTTACACGGCAAAACGCCTGCGGCAACTGGGGGTTAATGTGTTGTTGCAGACACGGGTACACCGAGTTACCCCGACTGGGTTGAACCTTGACTCTGGGGCGATCGCCGCCGGTACCGTCATTTGGACGGCAGGGCTGGAAGCGACGGCACCTTATCCTTCGCAAACAGTGGACACGGCGCGGCAAGGCAAGTGGGTGGTGGGGCCAACCTTGCAGGTGCAGGGCTATCCCAATGTCTACGCGATTGGGGATATGGCTTATGTGGAGCAGCAGGGCCAACCCTTAGTGGGTGTGGCTCCCGAAGCTTTGCAGCAAGGAGTTGCTGTGGCCCGAAATTTGCGATCGCAATTACGGGGGCAAGCCCCCAAACCCTTCCGCTACTTCAACAAGGGACGCTTAGCGATTATTGGTTGCGGCTCTGGGGTTGGTAAGATCGGGGCGATAACCTTGACGGGCTGGTTGGCGTGGTTGCTGTGGTTGGGCGTTCACTTCGTTTATTTGCCTGGGTATCGAAATCGTTTACTTGTATTGGTCAATTGGTTATATTCCTATGTCTTTCGCGATCGCCCAATTCGCTTAATTCAAACACCAAGGGTTAAGCCAGATCGAGTGCAAGAATCAGTGCAAAGTTTATCCTAGAATGTCAGTCAACCAAACTGAAGTCAATTTCTGCGGTTTGTCCGGTTTCCTGTTGATGAGTAGTGTTTTTCTACAACAAATTTAATGCTTTACTCAGTCCGAGGGAGAGAGTTATGACAACGAATCTGAATCGAGCAGGCTTAAAGTTTCGGGATATTGCGATCGCCTATCTTTTACTCCGCGTTTTGATCGGAGTTAACTACTTCAATCATGGATTTACCCGTATTTTTAATATCCCGGCCTTTGCGGAAGGGATTGTCAAAACCCTAGAAAATTCCTACTTTCCTGAAGTTCTAGTTCGGTTTAATTCTTACCTGGTGCCGCCCGTAGAACTGATTGTAGGTATTTTGTTGACCGTTGGGTTGTTCACGCGCGGTGCATTGATTGCCACCTTTATTTTGATGATTATTCTCAAGCTTGGGGTAACATCGGTGCAAAATTGGGATGCTGCCACTTCCATGCTGTCCTATGGTCTTGTTTTATTTATTTTGCTGGCTGGTGCGGGCTTCAATCTGTATTCTGTTGACCATTGGCGACAACGCAACCAGTCTGGTGAGACTGGGGAATCTCGATTTGAGCCAGACCGCCTGAGTTTTGTCCACCAAGTTTGGCGCATGATCAGACCAAGACGGCGACGGAAGCCTTTGCCCAGTTCCCTGAGTTCGCGCTAACTGGTTGAAGGTGCTACACCGATCGCTGGTGTGCTTGTGATTGGTTTAACTCGCCGCGATCGCCGCTTGACGGCAACCTCTGGGTGATAGGTTGGTCGCCGGAGTTTGCAAAACTGGAGCTGAACTCTCCGCCTCCGGAGGGTTGTGGTTGAGACAAATATGAGAACAGGTGGTTGAATCGAGCCTATTACCAGTAAGCTAATCTACTGTAGAGCTTGCGATCGCTGTGGCACAGGTCATTTTAGAGAATATCTATAAAAGCTTTCAAAAGGGGAGCCAAACCGGGGGGAATGAACCCCTTGCAACGGCAACGGCTGTCTTGCGGAACATCAACCTCACGGTGAACGATGGCGAATTTATGGTGCTGGTGGGGCCATCAGGATGTGGCAAAAGTACCCTCCTCCGGTTGATTGCGGGTTTAGAAGCAGTGACGGGGGGAAGCATTTGTGTGGGCGATCGCCGGGTGAACGATTTGCCGCCCAAAGCGCGAGATATTGCGATGGTGTTCCAAAACTATGCGCTCTATCCTCACATGACCGTGTACGACAATCTGGCTTTTGGCTTGCGCCGCACAGCCACACCGATCACAACGGCACCACGTAACCGTGCCCCAGAACAGACCATGCCCCGCTGGGCTGAAAATGTGCTGATTGAATCGACCCGCAAACTCCCCAAAGGCTTACGCTACCAATCTGCCCGCGAGGTTGCCATAGATCAACAGGTGCGAGCAATTGCGCAAATCTTGCAAATTGAGGCATTGCTGGAGCGGTTGCCCAAACAACTTTCTGGTGGCCAAAAGCAACGGGTTGCCTTGGGACGGGCGATGGCCCGGAGTCCCCAGGTGTTTTTGATGGATGAGCCGTTGTCTAATTTGGATGCCAAGCTCCGGGCTGAAACGCGATCGCAAATTGTGAAGCTACAACGACAAGTCGGCACAACCACAATTTACGTCACCCACGACCAAACGGAAGCGATGACGATGGGCGATCGTATTGCTGTGATGAATGCTGGCCAAATTCAGCAGCTCGCCTCCCCCCTCGAAATTTACAATCATCCTGCTAATTTGTTTGTGGCCGAGTTTATTGGGTCTCCTCCAATGAACTTTTTGCCTGTCCAGTTCAAAGCGCCTCTCCTCACGACCTACGAGCAATTTCGCCTCACTTTGCCCGATACGTGGGAGACAGCCCTGGCCCCCTACGATGGTCAAACCTTGACCCTGGGTATCCGGCCAGAACATCTCAGCGTTGGCCCTCCAGCGCCTAAAAATCTGCACGTTCGCGTGGAACTGGTGGAAGCCCTGGGGAGCGAGACCTATCTTTCTGTGCGCTGGCTCGATGCGCCCCGGTTGCGGCCTGTGACGTTGCAAGCCCGGATTGAACCGGATCATTCCGTAAGTTTGGGCGATGAATTATGGCTTTCGATTCAACCAGAAAAGATTCATTTGTTTGAACCCAATACGGGGAATGCGATCGCTCAGCGGTTGATCTGAATGAATCAACAGTGAATCAACGGCCTTAGCGCGATCGCATTTACCTCGGCGATTATCAGATTATTTTCAATCTTAATAAGCCAAATCTACCGATCTTTGAGCCTGACCGCAATTTAGGTATGGGCGATCGCGGTTTGTCCAGAAATATTAATTGGGATGCTGGAATTAGCATAGATTGGATCGACTTGTAAGCGCTGTTTTACAGTTGGATGAACCGTGAAATATTGCGCAGTTTCTGGCGTTTGTTGGCGCTGATGAGGGCGAAAGATGGGCCAGTTTAGTACCCACCATAAACGATTTGCTCGTTTTGTTGCAGGGGTATTGTATGCGTATAAATAATTTTGAGCTTGCCGATTTGCGTCGATCACCGCTGAATCTAATTGAAGCTGTAAACCAAGTTGCTTAATTGTTTCAACAACCCAAATAAAATTGATCGATGAAAGCTCGCGAACCCCGCCGCCACAACAGCTATGATTCCCAATAAACCAGCACTGTTCTAAGTTTGGTTTTGGTTCTCGGTTTTCATCAATTAACATGGGTGTTAGGTCAAACACTCGTCGATCTTCATTTAAGGCGATCGCATGAATTGCATTTTCGATTAACGGACTCAGATTCATATCATGAAAACTGTAGCGATGGTTCAAAATATTTTCAGAAAACCACCGAACAGGGCGTAAAAAGGGGATGTCAGGAATACCAAGAGAACCGACCGTATCCCAACAACACAACAACTTAATGGGGATAGAACGATCCAGGGTGTTCGCCTTACGAAAGTCGATTAGTTCTTGTTGAAACTGATAATAGGCTTTTGCTTTTATATTGGGCACAACTTTTCGATAAAGTTGATAGGCAACTCCAATTTGTTCCAAACATTCTCGCCGCAGTAAACCTACTCGATTAATTAATCCGACAACGCTGCGCACCGTGTAGGAGCCACGACTAAATCCAAATAAATAGATTTCATCGCCAGCATGATAGTTCATACAAAGGAAACGGTACGCTTCCAAAATATTGGCATCAATGCCAACGCCGATCGCTCCTCCCAGAAAACGATCAACCTTTGAATAGCCAGTACCCACACCATCATCGTAGAAAACAATTTGAGGAATGGCGGCCTTGTCTCCGGTTGATGAAGCGCTGTAGTCCATTGGTAAGATTGCACGGGCCATTTCTACAACATTACTATGGGTGCCCTGGTGGGCGGTTTGTAGAGAATTCCAGGTACCATCGCAGCAAATAATGAGTCGTTTCATGGGGCGTTCCTAAATTAATGAAGGGGCTCAAAAACATTCAGTCTGAATAATAGTCTGAGTAGTCTAGTTAAAACCTTAGAGCTTAACAAGTCATAAGTTTATTCCTCGCTTCAATCTTTTTACCTCTAATCAAAACAGAAATCCATCCAATTAAAGGATAGATCGAATTCTAGATAACCAGCGATCGCATCATATTTAGCAACCCAAAATAGGTTGATTAAGCAAGGTTTTTCCGTTCGTATCAAAGGCTAAAAATACTAATTCTGACTAAGTTTGCTGACTAAGGATGCCATTTGCTTTGAGCTTATAAAGAACGTACAGCTTTACCACAACTTCCAACTTGAGTTAGGGGTTGAATTAGACACGGGATGGATTTTGGGTCTTATTACGAGGCAAGTTATTCCGGCAGCGATGTACTGTTGCATCTCTGCGCTTAGTTAGAAATACAGCCAGCCATTTTTGATTTCCTGAAGCTTGTTCTCCCTCGTTTGAGTGATTGTAGAGCAAGCCATAGCCTGTTGTCGGGCAAGGGCATCGCAACCTTTATCTTTGCGAGTCAGAGGGTTAAAGTATCCTATCTTCAGGCGACGGTTGCATCAGTTCAAGACTGAGGAGCAATAAAACAGGATTAAGAGTTTGGTGATTCGCTTAAAACTGATGGCGATCGCAGAAACAATGAGTAACTTTACAAACCTGATCATGCTTATGGTATTGACTTTAATCTCGGCGGGCAAACTTTCGCACAACAAACTCTTTTGCTTCTATAATTTTGTAGTCACGAGTCCCTAAAGCAGTATCAAACTGTTCTTCGATTACTTTTAATTCAGCTTCAGGAATTGCTTTCCACTGTTCGCGTGTTGCCCATTGAATGACCATGATAAGTTCGTCAGAATGGGATGGACTCAGCCAAATTTCCTTACCCAGAAATCCAGGATATTGAGCTAAGGCCGTTGTCCAAATTTCTTCATCGATCTGAATATAACGTTCTCGCATCTTTTCATTCACTCGAACTTTTAACCACTCAATAACCATAGATTCTTTCCCCACGAAATTTAGCTTTCTAAGAAATCAAAGCCTGTGCCAATCAGGCTCGCTCTAAAGGATCAACAGGACGTTTTTACATTCCTAACTGCTGCACCTGATCGAGCATTTGTAAGCCATGAATGAGAGATGCTCCCCCTCGAATGGCCGTTGCAACATGGATCGCTTCAGTCATTTGCTCTAAGTCAGACCCCTGTTGCAGACAGGCTTTGCTGTAAGCATCAATGCAATAGGGACACTGCACAGTGTGGGCAACTGCCAGCGCAATAAGAGCTTTTTCGCGAGCGGAAAGTGCGCCTTCGGTAAAGACGGCATTGTAATAAGTGAAGAATTTTTCGGCAAGTTCGGGGTTTCCTTCGGCAATGGACGCAAAGTTGGATAAATGGTTGGAATTGTAGTATTCAGCCATAAGTGAAAGAGTTTGACTGTAAAACTTTAGCTTGCATCCCTTATGGTAAACAGCTTTTTGTGAATCGGAGCAAGAACTAGATTCTTTGATTGGGTGCTGAAATTTTCCTTTAAACTAGGAGGGATAAACTTGTTCTATTTGCGATTGCTATGGCTTTCCCTTCCGTTGCGACTCCTCATTCTGCGGCTAGTTTAGAATTACTGGCTCAACAAACCCGGACGGCTGCACGGCGACTGGGCATTTTACCAGCGGCGGTTCGTAATCAAGCGCTGGAGGCGATCGCCCAGGCTTTGGAAAGCGCTGTGCCTGAAATTCTGGCGGCTAATCAGGCGGACTGTGAAACGGCCCAGGCGGAAGGAATTGCAGCGGCTTTGTATGCTCGATTGAAGCTGGATGCAACCAAGTTGATGGGGGCGATCGCGGGAGTGCGGGATGTCGCGAAATTACCCGATCCCCTAGGCAATGCACAATTGCACCGCGAGTTGGATGCAGGTTTAGTCCTGAAGCGCGTTACCTGCCCACTAGGGGTTTTGGGAGTCATTTTTGAGGCACGGCCTGATGCGGTTGTCCAAATTTCTAGTTTGGCTGTGAAATCGGGAAATGGAGTCATTTTGAAAGGGGGTAAAGAAGCGATTCGATCGTGTGAAGCCTTAGTTAAAGCTATCCGTCAAGGACTAAAGACCGTAGGGATAGAAGACTCTATTGTGCAACTGCTAACTACTCGCGAAGAAACTCTAGAATTGCTCAAGTTAGATCAATATGTAGACTTGATTATTCCTCGTGGCTCGAACTCTTTTGTTCGGTTTGTCCAAGATAATACGCGGATTCCTGTGTTGGGTCACGCCGATGGTATTTGTCACTTGTATGTAGACGAGGCGGCAGATATAGAACAGGCGATCGCCATTGCCGTGGACTCTAAAACTCAATATCCAGCGGCCTGCAATGCGATTGAAACGCTGCTAGTCCATGATGCGATCGCGGTGGATTTCTTGCATCAAGCGATTCCGGTTTTTCAAGCCCAACAAATCGAGTTACGTGGTGATTCACGGACAGGGAAAATTGTGGCGATTGCTCCGGCGACAGAAGCAGATTGGTCAACGGAGTATAGTGATTTGATTTTGGCGATTAAGGTTGTCGATTCTCTAGACGCTGCCATTGCTCACATCAATACCTATGGATCGCGGCACACGGAGGCGATCGTGACGCGCAACACGCAAACAGCCCAAATCTTTTTGGCGGAAGTGGATGCGGCAGGCGTATATCACAATTGCTCAACGCGCTTTGCTGACGGGTTTCGGTATGGGTTTGGGGCAGAAGTGGGCATTAGCACACAAAAGATGCCGCCTCGTGGCCCTGTTGGCTTGGAAGGGCTGGTTACATACAAATATCAGCTTGAAGGGGCAGGCCATATCGTAGCAACCTATGCCGGATCAGCGGCGAAACCCTTTACCCATCGCGATTTGTAGGGGTTTGGTGCAATCCTGTTGGGGGGGCTGACGGTGCTGGCGTGATCAGCGTTTTGCGATCGCTGGGTAGCGTAGACTTTTCCTGTGGTTAATTGTCGCTGTCCTGCCGACAGCCTTGGGCGCGATTGCACTGAATGCTAGTGCGCGATCGCGAATTGATGACAATTGCTTGATTTGTCAAACAAAATGCAGTCATTTTCATGCTGGCGAACACACATTTTCCTAGTATGAATTTGGCTGCTTTTTGGGTTGGGATAGACCTCAAAAAGCGGAGAAGTTGTGACTCTTGATGTTCAGTCCGACTTTTATGCAGGCCAATTTGGAACGGTGGCTGGGTGACGATGCGGTTTTTTCGAGTAACCCCGCGATCGCAGAACAATTTACCTCTGTAGAAAATACATAGGGAATCAATCTATTTAAAGATTCGATGAAGATCGAATTAATTTCAGGTCATATCTTTCTTAAGGTTGATTTGGATTAGGTTAAGGCTTTGGAATCATTAGCTTAACTTGGGCTTAATTTTAGGCTCAAGATTCAGTAAGCGTGATTGCTCATATCCGTATCTCTACTGGGCTATCTTCATTTCTGTTGCATAGGCAGAACTGCAAGCTAGTGATTTTCCCTTAACCTGCACTTAAAATAGTCATGCCGAAATCTGCGCTTTCTCGTATTAGTCATTGGCTGAATGTGCGTGTGAATCAACGGACACTCCAACCTTTGCTGTTTTTAGTCGCAATTGATGTTGTGTTCATGGTGGCTCATTTTTTGCTCAAGACAACTTCGTTTGTGACGGCAGCCGAGTTCGATATTGCTCAAGATCGGAGCTATTCAGAGTTTTTTCAATATGCTAAAACCTTAGCTTTGTCGGCTCTGTTGGGAGTGCTGAGTTATCAAAAGCGATCGCTAGTTTATGGTCTATGGTCGTTTATTTTTCTCTTTATATTTGTAGATGATGCTTTTGAGGTGCATGAGCAATTGGGTGCTTTCTTTGTTAATCAGCTTGAACTCATCCCAGCCTTAAATTTGCGGGCTCAAGATTTAGGTGAAATGATTGTTTATGCGATTTATGGTGTGACGATTCTGGGGGCTGGACTCGTGGCGCATTACTTTGATCGCGATCGCCTCGTTCGTCGAACATCGATTCAGATTTTTTCGATGTTGATTTTATTGGGTGTTTTTGGTGGAGTTGTTGATGTTCTGCATGTCCTAGCAGTGAGTTTTGGGTTGCCCAAAGTCGCGGTTGGATTGTTTACCTTGGCTGAAGACGGCGGTGAAATGGTTGTGATTAGTGTGTTGTTGTGGTTTGTTGGGTTAGTGACGTTCCAACGGCTGGTGCCACCGCTGACGGTGCCATCGGTTTCCAGAACAACGGTAACGAAGTAAGGTACGTGGATGAAGGCGAACTGAGGCCGTTCTGCGATCGCAACTATGGGTTCGTTGTAACGGTCTGGTGTAGTCCAACGAGCTAACCAATGCAGGGGTGAAAAGCAAAATTGGCATTGAGGCTAAAACCCTGAAGGCAAACTTTCTGCCCCAGGCCCTTTGAAGAAAATCACTCGATTTTGCGGTGAAGCTTCTATCCTTGAAAAGGCAAAGGAAAAGTCTCAGGATTTGCAAGCATCATGATTGGTTATCTCAAAGGGGCTGTGGCGAGTCTTCAGAAAACTGGCAGTCGTGTCATTCTAACGTTGGATGTGAACCAAGTGGGCTATGATGTGCAGATTGTGCCCCGTCTGGTGTCGCGGTTGGCCGCAGTAGGAGAGACTGTGCAGATTTTCACTCATTTGCACCTACGAGAAGACCAAGTCACGTTGTTTGGGTTTGAGTCCGCCGCAGAACGAGATTTGTTTCGGCAATTGGTAAGTGTCAGTGGCATTGGCCCTCAGCTAGCAGTGGCGTTATTGGATACCTTGGGATTGTCAGAGTTGGTGCAGGCTATTGTCTCTGGTAATACTCGGGCGTTGGCGCGAACCCCTGGGGTGGGAGCAAAAACAGCGGAACGAATTGCGCTGGAACTGCGGAGTAAGCTGGCAGAATGGCGATCGCAGGTGGGCGTGATCACAACACCAACTGCTGGCCCCGCGCTGACCATTCAAGAAGATGTGGAAATGACCTTGTTGGCGTTAGGTTATACTCCCAGCGAAATTTCTCAAGCCTTGCAGGCGGTTGGGCAAAGCACGACGCTATCGAAGCGGGACGATTCGGAAGAATGGATTCGGTCTGCGATCGCGTGGCTCAGTCGCTAGGCAATTTAGGGTTTAAGGTTTAATTCACAAAAAATGTCCCTTCAGTTCGTTAAGCTTTGGGGAGCCTGGAAACAGGTTGGTTCCCGGCTGAACGATGTCACTGAGAGGCGCATACCATGACCAGTACTATCCAAGGGCTGCCGCCGACATTGGAGGAAATGATTGATGGCGTGCCAAACTGCTCAGGCTGGGAAGCGACGGTACAGGCTGTTACCAATCGGCAAGAATCAATTTTTTGGGCCCGCAGCAATGTGAACTGGGCTGCTGTGCAGTCCGCTTTTGCGATCGCGCTACACATGCACCAACCCACCATTCCCGCTGGCTGGGAAGGTGGCCTCATCAGCAATTTGCAGTATATGTTCGAGCATCCAGGCGAAGGCGATAACCATAACGCTGGGGCTTTTGCCTGGTGCTATGGCCGCATGGGAGACTTCATTCCTGAATTAGTAGCTCAGGGTGCGAATCCTCGTGTGATGTTGGATTATTCAGGCAACTTGCTCTGGGGGTTGAGCCAGATGGGACGAGCCGATGTGCTGAACAATCTCAAGCGCATCACTTGCGACCCAACCTATCAGCCCTATGTGGAATGGCTGGGGACGATGTGGGGCCATGCGGTTGTGCCTTCCACCCCCATTCCTGACTTGAAGCTGCATATTCAGGCGTGGCAGCATCACTTTGCGGCCATTTTTGGCTGGGAGGCTCTAGCCCGCGTGAAAGGCTTTTCGCTGCCAGAAATGCATTTGCCCAACCACCCCGACACGCTCTATGCATTGATCACAGCCCTCAATGAATGTGGTTACCGCTGGATGATGGTGCAAGAACATACAGTAGAAACCTTAACAGGAGAGGGCTTGGCCTATAAACATTTACCCCATCGTCTGGTTGCTCGCAACTCCCAAGGAGAAACGACTAGCATCACCGTTCTCATCAAAACTCAAGGCTCTGACACGAAGCTAGTGGGTCAAATGCAACCCTATTATGAAGCAAAGTCGCAATCATCTCAGCCAATGGTAGGGAATATTGCCGTGCCATCCCTGGTGACTCAAATTGCAGACGGGGAAAATGGCGGTGTGATGATGAATGAGTTTCCAGATGCATTCAGGCGGGCAACGTATGACATGATGCACCAAACTCAGACGGTGGCAATGACGGGGACTGAATATTTGGAGTTTTTGGTTGCGGCGGGCGTTCAACCGGAAGATTTGCCAACTTGTCAGGCGGCGGGACAACACCAGATTTGGCAACAGGTTGCACCCGATCGCGCTACGCCAGCGGCAGTGGAACAGGCGATCGCGGCCACCAAACAAGCCAACTCAAACTTTCACATGGAAGGGGCCTCCTGGACAAATCACATCAGTTGGGTGCAAGGGTATGAGAATGTGTTGACCCCGATGAATCAGCTCAGTGCCCGGTTTCATCAGGTTTTTGATCCGCAGATTCAAGCGGCAGCAGATCCCCAAACTGTAACTCGCACAAAGGCTTATCGACGGGCGTTGCTGCATGTAATGGTGTTGGAAACGAGTTGTTTTCGGTATTGGGGGCAGGGGCAATGGACAGATTATGCCCAACGGTTGTTTGACCAGGGGATGCAGGCGATCGCCGTAGCCGACTAAATTGTCTCACCGGGCTTGGTCATCCCCTTGTAGGAAGTATATTCAGGTGAGTCTTCATATCGTGTAATACAGAGTTCAAGAATAGTTACATGGACTGGAAGATTGGTCAGCGATTGGTGTGTGTCCAGATTGCACGGGACACGGCATGGAAACAGTCCCCGCCGTTGACGGGAATTGTGCAAGGACAGCAGGGGGGATGGGTTACAATCGTGTGTCCAACCACTTGGATTGTGGTCAGTCGCTACCAGGCCCAGTTTGAGCAAGATGGCTGGCAACTTGACTCCACTGCTTGCCCAGAGACGCATCAAGGCTCAGTAACAACGGCGATCGCTCCCTCCACTGAACCCGTAGGATCAAAATAGCATTCACATTCGCTGCGTTGACATCGCTTTCTCCATGACACTCTCCTCTGTTTCTGTTTCTCGGGATATCTGGATTTATGACACCACCCTGCGCGACGGTGCCCAACGCGAAGGGCTTTCGCTCTCGACGGAAGACAAGCTCCGCATTGCGCGCCAGTTAGATCGGTTGGGGGTGCCGTTTATTGAAGGAGGGTGGCCTGGGGCCAATCCCAAAGATGTCCAGTTTTTCTGGCAATTGCGGGAAGAACCCCTGACCCAAGCGGAATTAGTCGCGTTTTGTTCGACTCGTCGCCCCGGTCTCACAGCGGCTACCGATCCGATGTTGCAGCCCATTCTGGCGGCGGGCACTCGTTGGGTCACAATTTTTGGGAAATCCTGGGATTTACACGTTACGGAAGGACTCAAAACGACCCTGGATGAAAACTTGGCGATGATTCGCGATACGGTAGAGTTTCTCCGAGCCAATGGCCGCCGCGTGATCTATGATGCTGAACACTGGTTTGATGGTTATAAACACAACCCTGAGTATGCCCTAGAAACCTTGAGAGTGGCGATCGCGGCAGGGGTGGAATGGCTCGTTTTTTGTGATACGAATGGGGGCACCTTACCCCATGAAATTACTCAAATCGTGAGTCAGGTCATCACTGAGTTAGATCTTGCAACAGCGTTATCCTCGCAATCGACGGTGCCTCAACTGGGAATTCATACTCACAATGACTCGGAACTGGCCGTTGCCAATACGCTGGCTGGCGTGATGGAAGGGGTGCGCATGGTGCAGGGAACCATGAATGGTTATGGTGAACGGTGTGGTAATGCCAATTTGTGTTCAGTGATTCCTAACTTGCAACTGAAGTTGGGGTTGCGCTGTATCACGGATCAGCAATTAGCCCAGTTGACGGAAGCCAGTCGCTTTGTCAGCGAGGTGGTGAATCTTGCTCCTAATGACCATGCACCGTTTGTGGGCTTGTCGGCTTTTGCCCACAAGGGGGGAATCCATGTGAGTGCAGTGGAGCGCAATCCGTTGACCTATGAACATCTGAAACCGGAACAGGTGGGCAATCGACGGCGAATTGTGATTTCGGATCAGTCGGGCCTCAGCAATATTCTGGCGAAAGCGCGGGGTTGTGGCATTGAGTTGGAAAAACACGATCCGGCCTGTCACCAGATTTTGCAACACCTCAAGAAACTGGAAAGCGAGGGCTATCAATTTGAAGCGGCAGAAGCGAGTTTTGAACTGCTGATGCGGGAAGCCTTGGGGCAGCGGCGATCGCCGTTTGTGGTCAAGGGCTTCCAAGTTCACTATGATATGGAACCTGCGATCGACGCGCTCAAAACGACTTCCCTGGCAACGGTGAAAGTGGCTGTCGATGGGCGAGATATTTTGGAAGCGGCGGAAGGAAACGGCCCTGTGGCGGCGCTGGATGCAGCTCTGCGCAAAGCGTTGACTAATGTTTATCCTGAAATTGAGTCCTTTTATTTAACCGATTACAAAGTCCGAATTTTGGATGGAACGGCTGGTACATCGGCTAAAACGAGAGTCTTAATCGAGTCCAGTAACGGTGCTCAACGATGGACAACGGTGGGTGTATCGAGCAATATTTTGGAAGCCTCTTACCATGCGGTGGTGGAAGGCTTGGAATATGGTTTGTGGCTGCAACAGCAGACCCAAGGCGCGATCGCGAGTTCAACCAGGCGGTAAAAGCCCAAAGCCACGAATTGCAGCTTCAGGCTAGACCTGAGGTTTGGGTTAGTGTCCGCGTGCCATTACTGAGGCGGAATCACAATTGTCGGGTTGGGGGCAGGTTGCCCCGGTGTAAGCGTACCCGAATTGGGGGTGATGGTTGGCACGTTCAATGAGGATGGTGGAGTTGGGCGGGTAGATGGGACGGGCGTTGTGGGCAAGGTGGAGGGCGTGACTGGGGTGGTGGGTAAGGTGGAGGGCAGAGTCGGTGTCGATCGCGGTGTTTGAGTCGGATCTAGCAGATCTGGACGGGTGGTTGCAGGGGCCGTCTGGCCATCGGTGGTGGTGGGCGGATTCACTAGCACCGTGCCATCAGGGGTGGTGGTAATGACACTGCCCAAGGGGGTGGTCACGGTTTGGGTGGTTGTGCCAGGGGTGGTGGATTGGACTTGGGCCTGGGCGGGACTGGTGAACATTGCGCCACCGATCGCACCGAGCAGCACCATGAACCAAGCGGGACGCGATCGCGATTGGAAAAGAGTGGAAAGTGTCATTGCGTAATGTGAACTCGACTCTTTCACAGTAATTTTTGCCCGTTCAAAAAGTCCCTTTCCTGCGGAGGAATCTCCTTTTGGGTGGCTTCTCTCCTGTGACAGTGGGTGCCCTGTCTGATGGCGGAGGGCTCAGGGGTTGGGCGGGGGCGTTGTTGCGGTGTGAACCAGTTGGAGGATTGGTTTGAAATCAAAATTATACGCCAGGGTATGGAGTTGTTGGGCCAGGTCTGCGTGGGTGGCTGGAAGGGTTTGAAGCAAGTCCAGGATCTCTTGGTCGTCACACCGCTGGGCAGCCTGATATAGACTGTCGAGCCAGTCGGCGGGCACGGTGCGCAAGTGCTCTGCCAGAGCGGTGGCCAGGGGCGGAGTGGGGGCGATCGCGGGGGCGACCAGCGGCGCATAGAGAAATTGGAGATTGAGATGTTCCCGCAATTTGGCGCACAGCGTTTCGGGCTGAAACGGTTTGCTCACAAAGTCATCGCAACCGGCCATGAGGGCCAGGGAGCGATCGCCCTTAGAGGCTTGGGCCGTGAGGGCAATAATCGTAATTTTGCTGCCGTGCTCTGCTATCCGAATTTGGCGCGTTGTTTCATAGCCGTCGATCTCAGGCATGCGTAAGTCCATCCAAATCAGATCTGGCAACCACTGGGCCACAAGGGCGATCGCCTCGGCCCCGCTGCTCACTTCTCGCACTTCCAGGCCCCACTGCACCATCAATTTTTTAAGCACCAGCCGATTTTCAGCGTGATCATCAACAATCAACACACGGTAGTTGGGTTGGCCGGGGGCTAACCCCAGGATTTGGCGTTCGACGGTGTTGGGGATATCGGTTGCGATCGCGGCCTTAAATGGAATGACAAAGGTAAACACACTGCCCTGACCCAGTTGGCTGTCAACCGTTAACGTTCCGCCTAGCAATTCGACAAATCGACGGCTAATGGTTAACCCCAAGCCCGTGCCTTGGAGGGAGGTTTTGCCTGTCCGCGACTGCACAAAGGCATCAAAAATTAGGGGTTGTTCCTCAGGGGGAATTCCGGCCCCAGTATCTTCGACTGCGAAGCGTAACCAAGTGGAGTCGGCGGTGTTGGCCTCGGGGTGGCCGTCAGCGGGCGATCGCGCGGGGGCCAAGTGTAACGTGACGTTGCCAGTGTCGGTGAATTTAATGGCATTGCTCAACAAATTTAATAGAGTTTGCCGCAACTTTTGCGCATCTGTTGTGATGTATTGGGGGGTGGCTGGGGCGATTTCCAGGGCAAAGTGCAAGCCTTTAGAACTGGCGCGTTCCCGGAACATATCCCGCAGGGTGTGCACCATTGCCATTAAGTCAAAGCTGTTCAACTCGCAGGTGATCTGTCCGGCTTCAATTTTGGATAAATCTAAAATGTCACTGATGAGGCTGAGTAAATAGTCGCCGCTCCGCTGAATAATACGCAAATTTTCCTGCTGATTGGGCGACAGTTCGGTGTCATAACTCATGGCTTGACTCATGCCTAGAATGACGTTCAGGGGAGTCCGTAATTCATGGCTCATGTTGGCCAGGAACAAGCTTTTGGCCTGGTTGGCGGCTTCGGCGGCTTCTTTGGCGTGTTGCAGTTCCAGGGCTGCTTGTTTGCGCTCGGTGATGTCTACGGCGGTGCCAATCAACCGGATAATTTGGCCCTGGCCGTCTCGCTCTGCTTCGCCGCGGGCTTCCATAAACACAGTGCGCCCATCGACTCGTTGACACTCCAGATCCAGTTCGTAGGGCGTGCCGTGGGTCATGGCTGCGTCTAAACAGGCTTGCAACCGGAGGCGATCGCTGGGGGCAATGTAGTTGAAGTGTTCGGCGTAGGCTGGTTCGGGATTGTTGGGGTCAAAGCCAAAAAAGTGAAACAGGGCTTCTGACCATTTAATTTGACGGGTCGCCACATCTAGCTCCCAGTTCCCGATGCCAGCAACCCGTTGGGCCGTGAGGAGATCGGCTTCTCGGCGGCGCAGTTGGGCCTCGGTTTGTTTCCAGATTGTGATGTCGGTGTGGGTGCCAATGATGCGTACGGGTTGGCCTTGTTCGCCGCGACTGACGACTAAACTGCGATCGAGAATCCAAAGATAATGGCCATCCTTGCAACGAAAGCGGTATTCAATTTCGCTATGGGGGGTGTGGCTGTGTAGATATTTCGCCGTTTGCGCTAGAACAAAGGGCTTGTCATCGGGATGGATGCGACTTTCCCATTCGCTGAAGCTGTTCCCAATCTCGGCATCGGTATAACCCAGCATTTCTTTCCACCGTTGGGAATAAAAGAGGATGTTGCTGGGGATATCCCAATCCCAAACGCCGTCTTTGCTGCCTTCCAGGGCAAACTGCCACCGTTTTTCGCTGACTTTTAAGGCGGCTTCGGCTTGTTTGCGATCGCTGATATCCCGATGGGTTCCAATCATGCGGAGGGGGTGCCCGTGGTCATCATAGGCCACAACTTTGCCAAAATTGGAGATCCATTTCCAATGGCCGTCTTTGGCCCGGAGGCGATAGTCGAAGGCATATCGCACGGTGCTGTCGTGGAGATGGGCGTTGAGTTTGGTCAATGCAAGCTCGCGATCGTCAGGATGGAGCAACTGCTCCCAGGTTGCGTAGGCATGGGGCAATTCTGTGGGTTCATAGCCCAGCATCCCCAGCCATTGCGGACTCAGATAAACCGTTCCCGCTGGGATGTTCCAATCCCACAAGCCATCGCCGGATCCTTCAAAGGCCAGTTGCAGCCGTTCTTCGCTTTGGCGTAGGGCTTGTTCGGCGCGTTGGCGATCGGTAATGTCGCGCAAGAAGGTGGTGTAGATGACGCGCCCGTGGAACACCAGTTTGGAAATGGTGGCTTCGGCAGGAAACTCGGTGCCGTCTTTCCGGCGGCCCCAAACCAGGGTGCGATCGCCCATAGGCCGCGCTGTCGCCTGACTCGTCGCAAAGGTTTGAATATGGTCGCGAGGCCGAGTGTGGTCGCGATCGGGCAACAGAACACTCAGAGCCTCACCCAGCACTTCTGGGGCTGCGAACCCAAAGATTTTTTCAGCACCCCGATTAAACAAAATGATGTGCTGCTGGGTATCAACCGCGATCATGGCATCTGCTGCAATTTCTAAAATGCCAGCAAACTGAGCCTGGGAATTCGCCAGTTGGCGTTCGGTGGCCCGTTGCCGCGCTTCAAACTGATTGAGCTGATAGGCATTCCACCCCACAATGCCAGTAAACAACACGATGCTGATGGTGCTGGAAAGGGCAAAAATAGTTTCTTTGTTAAAGAGTTGCAACGAGTAACTAATGGTACTCAGACTGCCAATTAACACGGGCAGGGCAATGATCAGAGGAAGGAGTTGGCGAGCAATGTGACTGCCGGAGCCGTTGCCTGTTAGGAGGTGCATCGGCCCCAGGTGGGGCATGGCGCACAAAATTGCACTTGCCAGCAGCAAAAAACACAGGATGGTGGGCACGGCCATGCCCATAGCGGCGGTTGCGGTAGACGCAAGATTGATGTCGTACAAGTAACCACACAAGCCCCAAAAGGCGATCGCGCCGGCGAGAATGGCAAATCCTTGGCTCCACCAGACGCGGGGCGATCGCTGCGCCAACCCACCCAATGCACAAGCTGTGCAAAAAAAGGCCAGAGCTGTATTGGGGGCCATGCGGCCAGAGCTAGGGTGTAACCACTCTAGGCGGAGGGTCGCCAAGAGCAGCGGCCCAAGGCCAAAGTGCACCTTAAACCCATATTCGATGAGAATGAGGCTGGTTAAGCCCAAGAGGACTGCGGCGATCGCCAAAAGGCTGAAGCGGACAACCTCCCGGTGGGGGTGGTGGGGTTGCAAGCGGTGCCAACGCCACAGCAATAGCCCCACACTACTACCGATAAAACACAGGGCCGTATGCACTTTCATGCTCGGAAAGCCATACCAGGCCCCAGTCAGGAGGGGGAGTTGAAAGCGCCAGCCACAAATCACCAGTCCGGCAATTAAAATGACGCTGACACTATTAAATAGGGAAATTTGCTGAAGTCGCCGTTTGAGGTTTGCCGTTCGTCGTGTCCCTCGTGTTGGCCTGTTGGTGTCCACCCAGCCCCATGCCTCGCAGAATTAAACTCCTGTTGGCATACTAGCGCCCCCCATGCCAGGACGATTCATTGTGTTGCGATCTCTTTGCACGGGTCGGTTTAATGGCGATTGGCAGGTGCGCGAACGACTGGGGGCGATCGCTTGGGAACTGGGCTGCACCCGCAGGTAAACACAAGCAATATCATCAATGGACAGCGATTGAATCCACCTCAAACCCTACCCTAGTCACTCTCCGCGCCTCCTGTCCCCATCGGTTTAAGCCCTGATGTCAAATTGCGATGGCGTCAATTGATTTCGCTGGTTTCGCGATCGCGCTTATTTCTCTGCCAGACTCATTGCCAGTCCAGCATTCAGCCTTTGCTTGTGGCGACTTAAATTCACCGTTGCAATCAACTCACTCAGGCTAGGCATTTCTTGCCAACAACCAGGACAAAACCAATAGGTTTTATGGCTGCGAATGTGAGGTAACAGTTGACTGTCACAACAAGGGCACGTATTCATAGGTAAACCTCGATCGATCAACACTATCAGTAGACTGAAGTCGTGAACAGCCTGGATGAACTGAACACTTGCTTTGACTGTAGCGATAGATTATGAGGGCTTTATGAGGTTTTTGCAGACTTTCGTTTTTTAAGAATCACACTCAAGGGATCACGATCGCGTTGCCCTTCGCGGGAATCGCTCCGTAGGAATACGCAAGATCGGTAGACGATGCCAGTTTGGCCGCCAACTCTGATGCTGATGGCCATCTTCTCCCTCAGTGCAGACACAGCAGGATGAAAGTTGGGGGCTTGGCAACTTCCCAGTGCCGCATTGCGCCCCAACACTCAGCATGACGAATCCTATTCAGGATGGTGTAGTTTTCCGGCGGCTCCGTCCAGTTGTTGTTCTGCTGCCTGTGGTGCTGGCTTTGCTGGCTGCGCTGCCACGCCGCTTAGAAACGGTTGAATCACCATCCGCTTTGGCTTTTGCCGCAGTTGTTTTGGTCGTCCGGGCGCGAGTTGTTTTGGTTGTTTTGGTGGGTGCAGTTTCGGTGGCAAGGCTAGTTTTATCTGGTAACCCGTTCAAGGCAGCAGTAGCGGATTCAGTGCTTTCTCCATCGGCTGATTCGTCTTTAGATTTACTGCCTCGTCGGGTGGTTGTTTTGGTCTTGGTTGTTTGTCCTTTTGTGGCCCGCCGCCGCCCCGAAGGAACGTAGTTTTTGAGGGTAAACGCGCTAATCTTGATGCCTTGCTCTGTCAACATGGCGGCTAATTCTTGATAGTTGTAGCCTTTGGCTAGCGCTTCTCGCAATGAATCTTGCATTTGATCAATCGCTTCCCTCAGCGACAGATTCTCCTTTGGTTTCTCAGGTAAGGATTGGAGGAATACACTGGTTTGGTCGATCGCATCTTGCTTAACTAATGTAGCCTTAGGTTTTTTTCCAGTTGATGTTGGCATTGTTTCTACCTTCAAGCGAGTTGTATTTTATTAATCTTATTCCTAAATACTTGACTTTGACACAACTTTTTAGCGTATTAGGTTGAAGAATTTTTTAGGGCGATCGCAATGGATTAGGATAAGTGCGTGGTTTTTGTTCTCACAGGATGACGATCAGTTGTTTTCTTTTCTATCAGCACAATAACGACGAAATCTGATTTGGCTATGAACCCGGTGCTGCGCTAACTCTCCCACTGGCTAGAGGCTAAGCCCTGAAGCCGTGCGATCGCCGCTGCTCAAAATTGTCATGAAAAGATAATATGCTAGTCGTTCTAGCTATTCTCCAAGTCTTGAACTAACTCTAATTCGATGCATTTTAGTACTCTAGTACTTGCTTTTTGGGTGCAATCTAGTGGCTTTTGTGAGTAGCGTAATCATGACTGCAATCCATCTCATCAAAATATGTCTAATGAACTTTATTTTGGCACCTGATCTTGGCTGATGACTTGGGTGTTCACTGAGTCTATGGCTAACCGGGGATGAGTTCCTTAATGGGTATCCCTGGGTTGAACGGGGCTCGATTTAAGCGGTAGGTTGCTGGCAGTGGGGCAAAAACTCGTATGCTAAGAGTATTTCTGCCCGTTATTGAGACGGACATTGTGAGGTTGGGGTTCATGGTGCGGGCGATCGCCCAGCGATGATGGCGCTGGTTCGACGGTCTGTAAGCCCCACGGGTTGACGCGGGCTAGCCGTTGAGCCAAGGATAGAGCGCGGATGTGTTCTGCATAACCTTGGTTTAACCCACCCGTTTGGGAACATCATTAAAACTCATAAATCTTTCATCGGTAAGTGTTATGGCTCGAGCTAAAACATCCACTCCTGCGGTCAACTTGGCCGATCCGCAATATTATTTCAACCGTGAACTGAGCTGGTTGGACTTTAATCGCCGAGTTCTGCACGAAGCCCTCGATCCTCGCACCCCGTTGCTTGAACGGTTAAAGTTTGCAGCGATTTTTAGTGCTAATCTCGATGAGTTTTTCATGGTGCGGGTCTCAACCTTGATTGAGCAAATGAATGCGGAAGTGAATAAACTAACGCCAGATGGCAAATCGCCCAAACAACAATTAGAGGCAATCAGTCAACGGTTACATCCGCTCGTGAGCCAGCAACATCGCTTGTTTGAACAAGAGCTGCGCCCGGAACTAACCAAACATGGGGTTTACTTGATTAACTATATTGATCTGGCGAAAGAACAGCGTGCGTATTTACAACAGTATTTTGAGGCCAGTGTCTTTCCGATTTTGACACCCTTGGCGATCGACCCCAGCCATCCCTTTCCGCACATGTCGAACTTAAGTTTGAATTTGGCGGTGAGTGTTCAAGATCCGGTGACGGAGAAGGAACATTTTGCGCGGGTCAAAGTGCCGACGATTTTGCCACGCTTTGTGACCTTGCCGGAGTCTTTACGGTCTGTGGATGGGCAGGCGTGTTTGTGGTTGGGGGTGCCACTGGAACAGGTCATCGCCCACAATTTAGAAGCGTTATTTCCGGGGATGAAGGTGCAGGAATATGGGTTCTTTCGGATTACCCGTGACGCGGATTTGGAAGTGCAGGAGTATGAAGCCGATGATTTGTTGTTGGCGATCGAGCAAGAGTTACGCAAGCGGCGTTTAGGTGGCTTTGCGGTGCGGTTGGAGATTCAGACGAATATGCCAGAGGCGCTGCGTAATCCCTTGGTGGAAGAGTTTGAAATCACAGATCAAGATGTGTATGAAGTTGAAGGGATTTTGAACCTGAAGGATTTGTTCTCATTTTTGGCGTTGCCGTTGCCCGAACTGAAGGACGAACCGTGGACTGCGACAATTCCACCCCGCCTGAAGCAGGTAAATGATTATGAAACGGAGACGGCCTTTGCCAACCAGGAGCCGATTGAAAGTATTTTTTCGGTGATTCGGCAGGGGGATCTGTTGTTGCATCATCCTTATGAATCGTTTACGGCTTCTGTGCAACGGTTTATCGCCCAGGCCGCCCATGATCCAAAAGTGTTGGCAATTAAGATGACGCTGTACCGAACTTCGGGGGATTCGCCAATTGTGCGATCGCTGATTGCAGCGGCAGAGAATGGTAAACAGGTGGGGGTGTTGGTTGAACTGAAAGCCCGGTTTGACGAAGCAAATAATATTAGTTGGGCCCGACGGTTGGAGTCAGCGGGGATTAATGTTGTCTATGGGGTGGTGGGGCTGAAGACCCATACAAAAGTGGTGTTGGTCGTCCGGCAAGAAGATGAGAAATTGCGCCGTTATGTCCACATTGGCACGGGCAATTACAATCCCAAAACCGCTGGCTTGTATACAGATTTGGGGTTGCTGAGTTGTCGGGATGAGTTGGGAGCAGACTTAACGGATTTGTTCAATTTTTTGACAGGGTATTCCCGCCAGCAAGTTTATCGCAAGGTGTTGGTGGCTCCAGTGAATTTGCGCGATCGCATGGTGGCCTTGATCCGGCGGGAAACTGAAAACGCCCAAAATGGCAAAAGTGGCCACATCATTGCCAAGATGAATGCCCTGGTGGATGACAAGATCATTCAAGAGTTATATGCAGCATCGCAAGCGGGGGTCAAAATTGAGTTGATTGTGCGGGGGATGTGTTGTTTGCGTCCGGGGGTGCCCGACCTGAGTGAGACGATTAGTGTGGTGAGTATTGTGGGGCGTTTGCTGGAACATTCACGCATTTTTTGGTTTCACAATGATGGTGCGGAAGCGGTTTACCTCGGCAGTGCGGATTGGATGCCCCGCAACCTCGATCGCCGGGTGGAAGCTGTTACCCCCGTTGAAGACCCCAAACTGATCGCGAAGCTGAAGGATATTTTGACCATTATGCTGAGCGATAATCGCCATGCTTGGGAGTTGCAAGCAGATGGGCAGTATGTTCAACGGCAACCTACTGGGAATGAGGTGGTGCGGAATGCTCAAGCAATTTTGATGGAAGCGGCGATCGCGGCCACTAAATAGATACGGCTCTTCCTCCACTTGGAGGACAGGCACTTCATCCAACTGTGGGCAGGAGTTCACAAACTTAGGTGAAGGCGATCGCGGGGCAAACTTTGTATTCTGAAACTATAGAGCATCAGGTTCTGCAATGACAGAGCCAAGTGCCTCTCCAGATAGATGAGTGCACGGGGCTGCACTCTAACCGAGCCCAAACAACTGCCAGTCGAAGGTACCCTGTTTGAATCCGGTGATTGTGTTTGGGCTTTTCCTTCAGCTTTCCAACCCAGCGTGACGAAAAAATTTAAGTTTGGTTTTCTCCAAGAGTGAGTACAACAATCCTGCGTTACAACAATGCAGGATTTTTTATTGGCGCAGTTATCGGCCAAGTCATCAGCCATGACAATGATGTGTTTTGGCGCGCGGACTTTGAATCGCGGACTTTAGACAGTGTGATTTAGACAGTGTGCTTGGGACATTCCCAGGACTTGGACTGCGTTATTTGGGGGCAAAATCTGGGCTTACTAGGCTGAGGCTGAGGCCGGAGAAAAGTGCAGCTTGCTTCAGGGACACGCCTGGTGCCTGGGGCTTGGCACAACACGGGGCAATGATGGCTGCATATTTTCAGGTTTAAATCGTAAGGGTGGGGAGACTATGGGCGAATGGCTTGATCGGTTCTGTACTCTTTCCAAAGGATTCCTGTGATGAATCAACTGAGCTGGATTATTGGCACTGTTGTGGCGATCGCGGTACTGACTAAACTGTATCCTTACTACGTTACATTCCAACGATTACGACAAATCCATTTGCAATATCCAGAATATCTCCCTGTTGAAGCAGAAGCATTACCAACAGAGACGATACAACTGTTTGATCATTGTATTGCTGAGCTGAATGCGTTTGGATTTCAGGTTTGTACTTACCTCAAAACCAAAGCGTTTGCGCATCTGGCGATTTTTGATGCATGGCAAGTGTTGCTGTATCACGAAGAGACACAGACTTACGCGATCGCTTCTCTAAGTCGGCCAACAACTGCTTTTTATCCATTTAATGTTGATTTTTATACTTGGTTTCAAGACCAGACGGTGTTGACGACAATCAACGGGGAACACCACGGGTTGTTGACGGAACAAATCCCTAACGCGCTCGTGCAAGATCCATACACCGCAGAACGCCAAGTGCAATGGGAAGCCCACCTGGCGACGCGCCAAACCCTGGAAGGGGAAAAACCAGTCTGCCACCTATCCCCCCTGGAGTTTTTGCAAGCCTTAGAAACGGCAACTCGCCATTATCTTGACACCTTAGTGGCGACGGGGGTTGTCCAGCCGATCGCCGGCACCGCTCTCTTTCGGCGCACTCGCAAAACGGCATGGCAACAGACGCGCAGGCTTTATCAGGGTAATCCCAAAATGCGGCCAATGTTGCAGCAGATCGCCCAGCGTGCCCGCACAAACCCAGAGGCTTTACTAGCAATTCCTCTCGAAATTGAGGTGGAAAATTACTATTTTCGGCAACAGATTGAACAAAGTGGCAAAGGATCGCGATCGCAAGGGCTGGGTTTGTTATTCCTCAGTTTTATTGGTTTTGTCCTATCGTTTTCCTTTCATTTTCACTTTCAGTCGCTCATGATTTTGATTGGGGTTGTGCTGTTCCATGAACTGGGGCACTGGGGGGCGATGCGGTGCTTTGGGTATCAGGATACATCGATCTTTTTTCTACCTTTTTTGGGCGGGGCAGCGATCGGCAAGAAGACGAACGCCAGCCTGACGGAACAGTTTTGGGTGTTGTTGGCAGGGCCATTACCCGGTTTGGTGCTTGGGGTTGGGTTGCTGTGGCTGTTTAACCATAGCGACGGTGAGCAGTTTTGGGCCTTGGGGCGATCGCTGACCTGGAAGCAGGAATTAGTGGGAACGCTGTTATTGCTCAACGGGTTTAATTTATTGCCGATCTATCCCCTTGATGGTGGCAAAATTGTCCATCTGGTCATGTTTTCGCGGTTTGCCTATGCAGAAGTAGTATTCAAACTATGCGCGATCGGCCTGTTGCTTGCGCTCAGTACACAATTTCCCATCCTGGCAATGTTGGCGGTGTTTGTGGCCTTGCCAATGGTGCTAGAGTTTCGGATCGCAAAACTGGATGCGAAATTGCGGCGATCGCAGTCCACGCCCCCCCACGACAAAGACCATTTGGTCAAACGGATTTTGCAACTGCTTCAAGAGAGTGAATTCAAGCAGCTCGCGTTTAATACTCGCAACTACATCACCCAAGAACTGCTGGAACGCCATCAAAGTACCGCTGCGAAATGGCCAATGCGGTTTGCCCTGTTGGCTGTATATCTTGTGTGTTTGGGGAGTAGTGTTGGCGTGCCCGTTGGGATCAGTGGGATATCCTTGGGCAGCTATCGCGAGTCAATCCGCGCTAAACGGCTGGCTGGCCTCGTTGAAGAGGTTCGCGCAGAGCGACACACACAGATTTCTCAACAGATTGAGCGGGCGACCCAAGCGATTCAACAAAATCCGCAGGTGGCTCAAGGTTACTTACAGCGGGCGCAGGCGCGGCAAGCTTTGTGGTATGCCGAGTTGATGAGTGGCACGGCCCCGGAGCAGGCGGACTTGTTAAGAGCGGCGGTGGCGGACTATGACCAGGTATTACGGCTCCAACCGCGCAATGCAACGGCGTATGTTGAGCGGGCAGAACTCCGGCGGGAACTAAAAGATACTCAGGGCGCGTTTACTGACTATTCGGCAGCAATTCGACTGGGGGGAGACAAGGGGCGACTGTATAGTGAGCGGGCCTATGTGCGGCAACGACTGGGCGATCGCCCTGGTGCTATTGGGGATTTTAGCGCAGCGTTGAAACTGGAACCCAAATGGGTGAATGGGTATGTGCGCCGGGGGTGGCTACAGTTAGAGTTGCAGCAATATCAGGCCGCCGTGCAGGATGCGAAGCGGGCGATCGCCCTTGATCCTCAAAATCAGGAAGCTCAACGGTTGCAGCGGATGGCTCTGACCCAGTTCAAGCCAGCGCCACCAGCGGCGATCGCCCCCAAGCCCCAAAAAGCATCGGCCCAAGCCAAGTAATGCCTGGGCGACCGATGACAGCTAGCCCACTCGCCAGTTGCCCCTAGCGCACGGCATTCTCGTTGACGGTTAGGGTTTTGGCGGTGGCATCCAGGGTGGCAGTAGCGCCGATGGGTAAGACGGCATTTTCGCGGACGTGCCCAAACATGAGGTTGTACAGGGTGGGTTTGCCCAGGGCTTCAAAGCGATCGCGGAGTACGTTTTCTAGGCTGATGGTTTGGAAAAAGGAAGCCTGGTATTCCTTGGGGTAGCAATCGACAAAGCGCCCCAGGGCGATTCCGGCTGCGTCTTGCAGTTTGCCAGCCAGCCATAACTGGGTCAACATGCGATCAATGCGATAGGGTTCTTCGCCAATATCTTCTAGAAATAGGATTTTGCCACGGGTATCGGGTTCAAAGGGGGTGCCAATGAGGTTGGTGACGAGGGTTAGGTTGCCGCCAATCAGCGGGCCAGTGGCTTGACCCGGCACGATGGTGATGAGGCGATTGGTGCGTTCAACGGTGTTGGGTTCGCTGGGGGGAGGTTGGGCGATCGCGCCGATAGTTTGCGGAGTCATGATGGCTCGCCGGAAATGCTCGCGGGCGTAGTCACCGACTCCGGTTAAGCCCGAAGACCCGTGAAACGTAATCAGGCCCGTTTTTTGGTAAATGCCAATCAGCAGAGCTGTGATGTCGCTGTGCCCCACGATGACTTTGGGCGATCGCCGAATTTGGTCATAGTCTAACAACGGCAGAATGCGGCTACAGCCATAGCCCCCAGAGAAGGTAACGATCCCCCGAATGTCAGGACGGCGAAACATTTCATTGATATCAGCAGCTCGTTGCGCATCGGAACCTGCAAGATAGCCGTTTTGCGCGTTGATGTTGCGGCTCAGTTCGACCTTAAGACCATAGAGTTCCATCGTCTCTTTGGCGATGAGCAGTTCTTCGGGTTCATAAGCATTGCTGGCCGGGGCGACCATCCCCACCCGATCGCCCGGACGGAGCACAGGGGGTTTTAGACTGGGGGGTGACTGAGCGATCGCTGATGATTGCCCACCTAAAGCGAGGGGCAACGAGGCCGCTGCGACCCCTCCCTGGATAAAGCGGCGACGGGAAAAGAACGAATGCAACGCCGGATTCATAACCAAGTTCCCACAGCAACTTGTTAGTTATACCCCATTCCTGGTCCCCTCGCCTGATCGTTCCGTCGGGGGTTAACCATGCGATCGCTTTAACAGAACTTGGGTATCCCGAATCAATTGGGCATAGGTTTCGCTGGGGCGATCGCCCAGATGATCTTCGACGAGGCGATCGCTCCCCTGAGAAAAGTCAATCGAAAATAGCCCAAATCGCGGAGTGTACGAACCCCATTCATAGTTATCGGTCAGCGACCAGTGGAAGTAACCCAGGAGGGGAATTTGTTCTTGCAACAACCGTTGCACCTGTTGGACGTGGGCTTGCAGAAAGGTACTGCGCCGAATTTGATCTCGGCGGTGCGAGGCGACACTGTTATCCGGTTTGCGCCGGAGGGCCATCCCGTTTTCCGCAATCATCACAGGACAATGCGATCGCCCCACTACATCACCAAATACCCGCGCATAGTATTGGCAAAAGAAATGTAACCCTTCGGGTAAACATCGCCAATCCCACCATTTACTGGTAATTCCACTCATAATCCAACCACGAAAATCCTTAATCTCGAACTCAAAGTCGGAGAACGACGGAATTCGAAAGGTATGCGCAATAAATGGGTCGTAGTAGTCAATAGGGATGAAGTCAAAGACTTGCGATCGCGGTGATGCCTCCAATTCACTCAGACAATACTCTAGATTTTGTACGGTGAAACTGCGGCGACCCAACCAATGGCTAAAGCGTTGAAAGAGCTGCCCCGCGCGATAGGGCAAATCTCGCTGAAAGGGAATGTTTGCGGCTTGTAGGGCAGTTTTTAACTGCTGCTCTCCTGCTGCTGTATAGTCTTTCCACTGGCTAAACTTGACCTCTCGCTGCCGCACGCTCAGCAAATCCCACACCAATTGTTCTGACCAGTACAAATCACTGCAATAGGTATTAAGCGAAACCTGGGGCGTTTCCCAGCCTTCGGCCACATACAAGTCATGGATCACGTTGTAGGCGCGAATGTGTGCCCCCAAAAGATGGCTGTAGGCTTTGACCGCAGCTCCGACCCCGCGACTATCGGTAGGAAACATCCCATTTAAGTAAGTATTGGGAATCAGAATATTGGGTTCGTTGACGGTGATATACCAACGAATGGGGGGCAACTGATAATGGTCAGTTAAGCGGCGGTTGATGTAGCGCACCGTAGTCTGCACGTAGTCGATAAAGTAGTCTACGGTGGTTTCTGACAGCCAAGCATCAATCCCCAACCAAGCAGGATGGGTGAAGTGATGCAAGGTGACTAAGGGTTCTAACCCGTGTTGCCGACAGGCTGCGATGCGATCGCCATAGGCAGCCAACACTTCAAAGTCAAAGTCCGGCATGGTCGTCACTTTTGAGCTGGTTGAGGGCTGAATTCTGGCCCATTCCAGACCCAAGCGAAACCCATTCACCCCGATTTGCTGACAACGCTGGAAGTCTTCGGTATACCGCGTCCAAAATTCGGCGGCTGTTCCCGTTGGCATAACGTACCCATGATGTTCAGCTCGATACCAGTTGTTTTTGGGATCATCGGGGCCATTAAACCCACCTTCACTTTGGTAGCCAGAGGTGGAAACACCCCACAAAAAAGAATGCTGATTGGGGTTGGACTGGCCTTGATTATTCAACAATGCTGACATGATCCTCTTGTTGCTGAAGAATGCTATCGGTTGCTAACTCTGAAACCACAACAGTTTGTTGGGCAGTGGTGGATGCTTTGGTGGGTGCTGGTCTTACTTTGACGTGTTCTTTGGCTTGAATATCCGCCACAATTTTTTCGGCGATCGCCAGTGCTGCTTGGGGGCGACCCAACTCTAAGGCCGATTGACTCATTTGCACCAGGCGATCGGGATGTTCGAGCAAATACTGCACTGCCGGAGCCACCATTTCGAGCAAGCGCAACTGTACCCCGGCCCCGGCTGCCGCAATCACATCGGCGTTTTGTTCCTCCTGACCAGGAATGGGATCCACAATCACCATCGGTGTGCCCCGCGCCAAAATTTCGCTCGTAATGAGGCCACCCGCCTTCGTAATGACTAAATCACTCGCGACCACAATGTCATCCACATAGTCGATGAGATCCAACTTTTGGAGTTTGACTTGGGGGCCATGCGTCAGGTCTTCCAGGGTATCGTTGAGTTTTTCGTTGCGGCCAGCCACTACCACCAACGTTAGTTGCATTGGCAACATCAGCAAATCTTGGACGATCGCGCGCACCCGCTTGGGCGTTAACCCACCGCCAAACAACGTCACAACCGGTTGGTTCAGGGGGAGGTTGCGCCGTTGGCGTGCTTCAGCCTGGGCTTTTTGTTGCATGATTTCGAGCTTGACCGGGATGCCCGTCACATGGAGCACGTTGTGGTCAACTCCCCGTTGTTCCAGCAAATTGGCGCTCAGTTGGTTGGGCAAGAAGTACCCCGCTACTCCATAGTTAATCCAGGTGCTGTGGGCAATGACATCGGTAATGACAACGTACTGAGGTTTTGAAATTTGATCTTCTTGCTCTAGTAATTGCAACAAGCGACTGGGAATTTGTTGCACACAAATAATGGCATCGGGATCAAGCTCTTTGACGTATTGGCCCAATTCCTTAAAGAAAGGCCGTTCTAATTTGGCCCACACCAGGTTGCTGTCGAGGGAGCGATCGAGATCGCTGATATCGCTACCCTCATAAAAGGCTTTATACAGTTGGGGCACCCGTTCGCTCAGTTGCTTGTAGGCTTGGGTAATGGTGTTGCGATAGAGGGAATTGGCGTAGGCCAGGGCATCTTCACAATAGACTTCCACCGTTGGGGGCAGAATTTGCTGGAGGGCAGACTCCAGAGCTTTGGCGGCATTGAGATGACCAGCACCGAGAGAGGCATGGAGGATTAGAATCCGTTTCATAAATTAATTCGTTTAGTGGATAACGCGCAACGATTGTCTACTCTACTAATGGTCAAACAGCGAACCACAACATTTGTTTACAATTACGAATAGGTTGATACAGGACAGGTAGAAATGGCTGATACGACGAATCAATTTAATGTGACCAAAACTGAGGCTGAATGGCAAACCGTGTTGTCGCCAGAACAGTTTCGGGTATTGCGGAAGCATGGCACCGAGCGGGCTGGCACCAGCCCTTTGGATAAGGTGTATGACCCCGGGACTTACAACTGTGCTGGCTGTGGTCAACCTTTATTCACCTCTGAAACTAAGTTTAACAGTGGCACAGGGTGGCCGAGTTTCTATGCGCCGCTTGATGGAGCTGTGGCTACGACGATCGACAGGTCTTTTTTCATGACGCGAACAGAGGTGCACTGTAGCCGTTGTGGGGGGCATTTGGGCCACGTGTTTAATGATGGGCCAGCCCCGACAGGGTTACGCTATTGCATGAATGGCGTGTCGTTGGAGTTTGTTCCGGCGTAGGCAGAGGCATAGACCCGATAGGACATGGATCTATCGGAAAGGGGTAGGGTTGGGGGCGATCGCAAATTGGCCCCCAACCCCAGTTTTTAATAGAGTGATGACTGTTGACTGGCAGCCATTTGGCCAAGCAGTCTGAGCTGGATAGGTAGTGATGCAACGGTGGGCAGCGGCCCGGGTGGGAACGGCAATAAAAAACGCTTGAGTCGATCGCCCAAGCGCGTTTGGGTTTGTGAGATGGTACTGGGCAAATCCAGCGGGGTTCGCAGGGAACAGGCCAAGAGCGCGATCGCGCACTGGGGGCACAGGGGATTTAAGCGGTTTTACCAATCCCCAGGTGGTGGTGGCTAGATTCTAAATTGCCCCATAGTTGTTTGATTTGTTGATAGGACTCTTCCGGTGAGAGTTTGCCATTGGTTTCTAAGCAACTGATATATGAGACTTTTTGGGCAAATTCTTGCAGGTTGGCATTAAAAATTAGATTTTCTGGCTTGACTTCGCCCCGATACCGCGATCGCGGTGTGGTAAATTCATTCGCCCGCATATTATCTTCTCCTAACTAAAGCCTCTCTTACCAGAGGTTGTAAACCATACTGATGATTCCCAACAGGTGCACAGTTCGAGCCAAGTCATCTCGACAGGATGAGGGTTTAAGATTTTGCGCTCTTAACCTCAAGTTAACCTAAGATTCCACATTTTGCAGACCTTTCAGAAAAAAATTAACCTCCGCTTTAATCTTGTGGAGCTAGCGTAATGGGCCAGCCTTATCCCGACAAGGACAAAATGCCGATCAGGGGGCTTGCTTGGTGCGGTTTACCTGGGATTGACTCGATCGCGGGGCGGTCTTCGGTGATCGGGCTGGCGCGCTGAAGACCAGTTAGAAGTGTTTAGAAATATCTAGAAAAGTAACGGAATTGGGCTTGCTTTTCGGTGGCGTTGGCTGCAAATTTGCGAATAAAAATCCCGCCGCAGGCAAGGTAACAGCCCACGGCCACCGACGCGGGATGGCGGCAGAAGCCAATGCCGAGGGCGGGGATGACTGGTATAAACGGTAAAAGGAGCCAACCGGATAGTGGGCGACTACGAAGCGCTTAAACTCGCTGGGGGTATCCTGCTGCAATTTTTGTGGTTAGGCGACAGCAATGCAATCAATGCGATCGCTTGGTCGCTCTGGAGACATAAAGCTTTCTCGGCATAGTTGAGAGCTTTTGGTTTTATGGGTCGCCTGGGGCTCGAACCCAGGGCCGATCGGTTAAAAGCCGAGTGCTCTACCACTGAGCTAGCGACCCGTTTATTGCCTTCGCAACGTTTCTAAGAATAGCACAGGTTTTAGGAAAAGGGAAACCTCTCTGCTCAATTTTTTTTGGATTAGCCTAACTCAAAGCTGGTGACACCAAAGAGGCGCTCTAGGGGCAATTGGGGGGCGGGGCCAGCATACATCCGCGCCGTTTCAAACATGGGTTGCAGGTGGTATTGCTGGGCGATTGCGATCGCGGCGGCATTCCCTTCGGGCACATCCAGGTAGACCGGACTGTCGGGGGGCACTGTCGCGGTCAGGGCGCGAAACAGGCGATCGGCAAAATCGGCAGTATCGGCAAATAGGGGGCCAATTTTGTAGCCCTGGCGGCAAGGCCGAATCAGACCATAGCCTGCTAGATGGTCGTTGTGGCGCAAGCCCAGCGCTGTGCTGCCGGGTTGGTGGAGCCAGCAGTGGAGGAAGGCGGTGCGATCGCTGGGGAAAAAGGGGCGATCGTAGGCGGTGATGGCCTCGAAGGGAAAGGCACTAAGGGGGGCGATCGCGGCGTTTGGCATCACGGGAGTAGGCTCAGCCGCAAAACCGCCAATCCCCTGATAGCGAATGTTGCGATAAGCCAACTGAAACCCGGATTTTTGGTAGTTGCGTTGTTGGGCGACTACGCCATCCAGGCCAATGGTGCAACCTCGGAGATAGGTCATGCCCGCATTCCAAAGTTGCAGCCCATACCCCCGCCCCCGAAATTCTGGTTTGACGATGTAGAAGCCAAGGAAGCCAAAGGTGTCGTCGTAGCGGATGGCGGAAAGGGTGGCGATCGCCTCGTTGCCCAGCAGGCCAATGAGAAAGCCGTTGGGATCGGCGGCATAGAAACAGTCGGCATCGTGTAAGCCCGGATTCCAGCCTTCGGCGGCAGCCCACTCCACCGCGAGATCGACCTCTGATCGCAGCATGGGGCGAATGGTGTAAATCGCAGACATAGCCCCTCCAGGCTGGGTGGTTACGGTTGTGGTGTGGTCAAGGCCCGTTCTGCCTGGATCCGAATCAATCGCTGCACGCTGATCAAGGCCCGATTCAGTTCGTGGGGGCGGCAATCGGGATTTTCCAGATAGGCGTGTTGCTCGTCCTCGATCATCGGGATATCTTGCTCGACCAGACCATCCAGCAGTTTTTGGGCCGAGCCAAACAGACTGTTTTTGATCCAACGCCGAAAGGCGATCGGCAGTTTGTGGAGACGGGGAAAGGCATTCAACGAGGTGAAGTGAATGAGGTAGGCGCGGGTGTGGGTTTCATCTACAGGACAAAACAGGCAATAAATGCGGAAATCATCCCCAAGGCGGGCGGCCCAATGGGGATAGACATAACTCACGTCCAGGGGTTCGGGGTGGAGTTGGCGCAATGCCGGGAAAAAGAGTTGGGAAATTGACCAGATTTTGTCGATGCGGTAATAACTTTGGGCGTTGTAGTGGGCATCAATGCGATCCTCGGTTTCGGCGATCGCCTCTAATTCCGCAGAAGCCCATGCCTGGTAGTCCTGATGCAAGTGCCCGTGGTACATATCCATCAGGTTTTCGATGAGATAGGAAAAGTGGCAGTTGGCCTCAATCACAGAGACGGTGGCGATGTAATTCAAGTGTTCCCATTCGGGTAAACCCAGGGGGGCGATCGCCGCAGCTTGGGTGGCATCACCGGGAAACAGCCAGATAAAACCATCCTGTTCCCGCACAGGGTATTGCTGAATGGTGCCAGAGGGTAATTTTTGGTTGGCTTCGAGATAGGGCACACAGGTACATTGCCCCTCGCTGCCAATGCGCCAGCCATGATACGCGCACTCCAACTCGTTGCCTACCACCGCACCCCGACTCAGTTTGACAAACCGATGGGGACAGCGATCGACCAAGGCGTGGACTTGGCCTTTGGAATCCCGATACAGCACAATTTCCTGGTGCCACACCACCACGCCCAAGGGTTGCTGGGTGAGTTCACTAGAGCGGGCCACCACATACCAGTGATTGGGGTTGATGCCTGCCCGCCGCAGATCAAATCGAGGCAATGCTGAAATGGAGGTGTTCATAAACCGTGAAAAAGGAAGGGAACAGGGAAGCCAGAACGGGAATTAGCCGTCGCGATGGACAAGTTCTGGGGCAAAAGCGGGTAAGCAAACGGCGATATATTCTGCCCCATCGGGATGAGGGGTACTGTAGCGCACCCATTCGCCTTTGGGAATCGTAATCGCCTGCCCCGCAGCGACATCAATGGTTTCGGTGGAGGTTTCAACGCGCAGGCAGCCCTTGAGCACAACGGTAAACTCGTCAAAATCGGGGGTTTGGCCGGGTTCACCCCACCCACTGGGGCTAATCATGCGGGCGATGCTCAGGGTCTGAGTTTGGGAATTGACACGACCGATGTATTCTTCGATGGTTTTGGGCGGTGTGCCAGCAGCTTGGAGCCGGGTGGGCGCGGAAATGAGGGTGGCCACAGGGTAAGATCCTTTGGGGTAAATGGGGGGCAGGGGCCGATGCTAGGGACTAAGAATTAAATCACTCCGTTGGATGGTAACTTACCCCCCGGCTCCGGGCCTCCGGGCTTGGGGGGGCAGGCGGGGGGAGGGCCATCAACCAATCAAAGGGAATTTAAGTTGCGATCGCTAGGTCAAAATCGACAACATCCCCTGAGGTTTCACGGTGAGGAGGGTGCGCCGCTGCACACCTTCCTGGGCCAGGATGGCATTGCTGGCTAAGAGGCCGCTGCTGATCGCCCGCTCCATCAGACCGCAGGGGAAGGGCATTTTTACCCAGTCACCGGCAAAGATGAGGTTGGTGACGGGGGTGGTGGTTTCGGGGCGATCGCGATAGCTGCCGGGAGGGAACCCAGAAAAATTCTTCTGGTTGACTAATTCCCGGTGAAGTAAGGTGGCACTTTGCAGGGCGGGCACGATTTCGTAGAGTTCCGACTCAAAGGCACTGAGCACGGCCTCCTGGGTGGGAAATTCTTTTTCTTTGTAGCAGTAGGCATGGAGTTCAACGACGCTGCCCCCAGTCTTTTCAGCCCAGGCGATGTAGTCATCTTGGATGCGGTGATAGAGGGTGATGCTGTCGGTGAGGCGGTAGCCCGATAGGGAAGTGAACCAGCTTTGATTCCACTCAAAGTCGCGATCGAACCAGAACCGACACACGGCAAAGGGGTCAGCAACAGCCAGTTGGGCGACCTGCGATCGCACCTCTGGATGCACATCCCCCGTCATGCGGGAGAACAGATGTTGCACGCCTAAGACATCTGCCGCAATCACAAAGTAATCGGCCTGGAGGGTTTGAGTTGCGTCGGGGGGGGCGGGCTGGGACTGGGTGGCGACCAATTTCACGCGATCGCCCGTGGTGGCTTGCACCTTGAACCGGGGCAAATCGCGCTGGGCTGGGCCACGGATGACCTTCCCGTTTTTGTCGTAGACCGCACCATGACAGGGACAGTGAAACTCGCCCGCCTCGTTGGGATGCACCGTACAGCCCTGGTGAGTGCAGGTGAGCGAGAGGGCTTCTTGTTGGGCTGGGTTCACCGCAAAGACGCGATCGCCCCCGCCATAAAACCGGAGGGCACCGGGGGTTGCCTCGTCCAGGGTGGGGTTGGGGTTAACCCAAAAGGGCACCGTACTCTCCACACTGCCTTTTTGGTAAGTCAGGGATTGGACTTTGCCGTCCTGCCAGTCGATGTTGGTGACAGAGGCTTCGGTGATGATCTGCCCCCCATTGCGGACAATGGCCTGGGCGATCGGGTCTACTAAACTCCGGCCCATGTCTTGCCGTGTCCCGTTGAAGGCCAAGCCTTCGGGATTGCCAAAAAAGTAAAAATGGAAAAACTGCATCAGTTCGCCTGCACTCAACACATCCGGCGAGTTCAGGCTGGATTTGGCAAAGGGCAGAAAATAGAGGTCATACAAACCTTTGGGAAAGTCGTTGTTGACCCATTCCGCCACGGAGATGTCGTCTAACCGCTTGTAGCTGCTTTGGGGTTTGAAGCCGGTGATTTCTCGAAAGACTTGCCAATGTTCGTATTTCGTCAGGTTGAGGCCCCATTTCAGGCGGTTATTCGAGGCAATGGCCAGATCAACAATGTTCCACGGAAAGGCGGAGTGGCTGGGCCGAAAGACTTCCGGTTTGTAATCTTCGCCGCGATACATGACGGAGTAAAAATTCAGCGACTTGAAGTTTGGCTGAATCTTCAGTTCATCGACCAGACTCCACAAGTTGTAATACTGCGGGAAAAAGCCATGAAAGCCGTGTTCCATGTGCAGCGGTTCGCCGTTGACGTTAATTGCCCAACTGGCAATTTTGCCGCCAAGTTGGGGGGCGCGTTCGAGGAGCGTGACCTGGATGCCCCGCTGACTCAGTTCATAGGCGCAGGCGAGGCCCGCCAGACCACCGCCAATGACGATCGCCGTCGGAGGTTGACTGACACGATAGGGCAGGGCGATGGCATCTTGTTGAAAAACAGCGGGCTGGGGTTTGGACAATCGTGAATAGCTGAGAAATCCCCCAAAAGTACTCACACCAGCCAGCTTGAGGAGTGTTCTGCGAGAAAGCTGGCTTTGGAGCGAAAAATCAAACAGATGCTTCATGGGGCGTGACGGATCCTGTCATGAGTCTAGGGTGGAAATGAGGGGGAGAGTGAACCACGGTTTCGCTGGCCCGAAAGGCCGAATGCAGGAACGTGGGGGAAAAGCGTCAGGCTGGGACGCTGAATGGATGTACGCCCAGGATTGGGGCATGGATTCAAGTTGAGAAGCTGAATTTAAGCCAATGTTCCATATCGCCGAGTGTTCATAGGTTTTCTCCGCTACACATAGTCTGATTTTCTGGGAAATCATTTAAATTTTGGTTTTTTTTCGGGAGTTGGCTGGCCTTTTCGGGGGTTGGCGGCTTTTCTTCCGAAGGAATCATACCCGAATTGTTTTGCGCGATCGCAGCCGAACTGGGCGATTTAGCACGGGTTAGATTTGGCGCGGGTTAGATTTAGCGCGGGTTAACAGTGTACTCCAGGATTTGGGATGCGCAATGGGGCACCCACTGGCGGCGAAACCGAAAACTAAGGTTGATTGGGTACAGCCGAGACTGTGCCCTGGCGGCCAGGGCAAACGGGGCGAATGGTTTGAATGGTTGTGAATGGTTGTGAACGGTTTGATTTTGCTGCTGGCAAATGATGGCGATCGCCCCAGCACCACGTACCCCGAATCAACCCCGCATTGTAGGGCTGAAGGCGGCGCAACGGGCGATCGCCAACAAGCCACCCGAGTTGGGTCGCTGTAAGCTAACTGGCACTGTGCCAAAGGCTGCGCTGCCGCATGGCTCGCCAGAATGAGTGAGTTGGCCAGTGTGGGGCCGCTGATGTGGGGCCACCGATTGCCGCTCATCCGCATCCAACCCAATCACTTAGCCAATCAGGTCGGCATTGGGTTTGTGGATTGGCAACAGCACGTTAAACACAGAACCTTCGCCCACTTTGCTTTTCACGGAGATGGAGCCTCCGCAATGGAGGAGGAGTTGCTGGACAATGGTGAGCCCCAGGCCCGCGCCACTGGATTCATCGGCGGCTTGGCGAATGCGGTAAAAGCGATCGAAAATTTTGGGAATTTCCGTCTGCATAATGCCAATGCCCGTATCCCGCACTTCGAGTTGCACGTAATCGCCTTGCTGCTTGGCCCGCACCCAGACCTGGCCACCGCTGGGGGTGTATTTGATGCCATTGTGCAGCAGGTTAATCACAATCTGTTTGACCCAATTGCTCATGCAGGCGACCGCAGGCAGATCTTCGGGGATGGTGTAGGCTAGCCGAATGCCTTTTTCTTCGGCAACGGGTTGATAGGTACTGACGACCCCAGGCACCACTTCGACTAAACGCAGGGCAGGCAAAACGGTGGGTTCTGAGGTTTGGTCGATCTGCACCAGGTTGAGCAGGCTGGTGATGAGGGAGCTTTGGCGATCGCACTCCTTGGCGATCAAGTCCATGTATTTTTGGCGTTGGGGCGGTTTGAGGTTGGGCGAACTCAGCAGCGACAAGGCGGTTTTAATGGTTGTTAAAGGGGTGCGCAGCTCTTGGCCAACGGTGTTGAGGAAGTCGTCTTTGAGTTGCAGCGTGTTGCTCAGTTCTTCCTTCTGTTGTTGCAAGACATCGACTTGTTCCGCTTGTTTGCGGTAGGCCGTGCTGCGATGCCAGAGGTCTTCCTGATATTGCAGATCTTTGGTAAACAGTGCTTCCAGTAGGGGAATTGTGGACGGGGCCGTGCCCATCGCCTGTTGCCACGTCGCCCATTGGTCAGTCAAGGCCCGCGCCGTTGCCAAAGACTCGCTCTCGGCATGGTTCATGGTGATCGAAACTGCTGGTTCTGTGGCAATGGCACTGCCCAGCGCTAGCAAACTTTGGTCTACGGTGGCCACGTCAAAGGTATGGATCGCCAGTAAAAGCTGTTTGCGATCGGGCCCAGTGTCGAGCAAGTGGGGCGCATGGCCGTAGGTGCCGATTCCGTTCATTGATGGCCCCAAATCCGATGATTTGGCGGCGTGGGCAGAGCGGGGACGATGGGCAAAAATGGCTCCTTTGAACCGTTCTGACCAGATGATGAGAAAGTATTCGCGGCGGAAGAGGCCCTCTGGTGGTAGTTGGATGGACGCGATCGCCGGGGGTAAATCTGGCTCTGTACGGTTCGCATCCCCGCTGGTTACGGTGCCATTAGGGGTGTTGTGGCTGTCAATTTCGTCGGTTTCATCCCGCTGGATCCCAAAATAATAGGCTCCCTTGGCGATGCCTAAAGAAACGTATCGATTCAGTCCATCCCACCAGGCTTCAGCGCGGGGCAACTTGGCCCAGACCAAGGCCGAAATTTCCTGTTCAATGAGTAGGTTAATCAACGCATCGCTGATGGCCTTGAGAGTGGCTGGACTAACCTGAAGCGCCGTGACTGCCGGATTAGCCTGGAGCACTAATTCGTACAGCGAAACATCGGATGTGGAGGTTGAATTCATGGGTGATGGGGAGGAAGGACAGCATTGTGTCAGCTTGTAAAGATGCAACCCTATATCTTAAGGCTGATTTTAGCATTGCCTTCTCCTTCCTTCCCCTATCGTTAACCGAAAGCTTACAATCTGTTGCGGTTTGCCCGTTCGCGCAGGGCGGCGTGGGCTTGTTCCCGATCGTCGAAATGAATTTTCTCGGTGCCAAGAATTTGATAGTCTTCGTGGCCTTTGCCCGCGATCAAAACCCCATCCCCTGGTTGGGCCGCGCCGATTGCCGCCTGGATTGCTGCCGCGCGATCGCCCTCCACAATGGGTTGGACGGAGGCTGGAATGCCCGCCACAATATCAGCCAGGATCCGTTGGGGGTCTTCGGTGCGCGGGTTATCAGACGTGACATAGACAACATCGGCCAAGTTCGCGGCAATGCTGCCCATTTGCGGTCGTTTTGTGCGATCGCGATCGCCCCCACACCCAAACACACAAATCATCTGGCCGGGAATAAAAGGCCGAGCGGCTTTCAGCAAATTCTCTAAGCTATCCGGCGTGTGGGCATAGTCCACAATCACACTCACATCCTGTCCTGGGCCGACTTGCACCTGTTCCATCCGACCGGGCACTCCCACAAACTGGGGCAACGCTGCGACCAGTTGCTCCAACTCCAACCCTAAGTGCAACGCTGCGCCCACGGCGGCCAACAAATTCGCCAGATTAAACTGCCCTACTAACGGCGACACAAAGGGCACCGACCCGACTGGTGTATGCAACGTGCCACTGACACTGGCTGGGCCATAGCTCAAATCTCCTGTCCACAAATCGGCGGCGGCATCGTGAGTGCTATAAGTCCAAACGCGATCGGCTGGGAGTTGCTCGGCCAACCGTTTGCCATAGGGGTCGTCCAGGTTGATTACGGCCCGCCCTTGCAGGTAATCCGTTGAAAATAGGAGGGCTTTTGCCGCGAAATAATCCTCCATGTCGGTGTGGTAGTCGAGGTGGTCTTGGGTCAGGTTGGTGAAGACGCCGACAGCAAACTGACAACCGAGGACGCGCCCTTGGGCCAGTGCATGGGAACTGACTTCCATCACGCCATACTCGCAGCCAGCGGCAACGGCCTCTGCAAACTGGTGCTGCAAATCTACGGCAAAGGGAGTGGTGTGGGCGGCAACCTGTTGGTGGCCCTGCCAGCGGGTGTAGAGGGTGCCCATGAGCAGCGTTGGTTTTTGGGCGGTATGCAGAAAAAATTCGATCAAATGGGTGGTGGTGGTTTTGCCGTTGGTGCCGGTCACTCCGACCAGGTTGAGTTTTTGGGTGGGTTGGCCATAAAAGGCGGCGGCCAGCCGAGCACAGGCTTGGGCCATGTTGCTAGCCGGGATGAGGCAGGGGGCCGGGGTGGCGGCTTCCAGGCCAGGTTTGGCTTTGGCGTAGGCGGCTTCGGAGACGATCGCCGCGATCGCTCCAGTGGCGATCGCGCCAGACCAAAATTCGCCTCCATCTACTCGGGTTCCCGGCATCCCGATAAATACGTCCCCGGCTTGGCAGGCCAGGGAATTAGTGGAAAGTCCTTTCACGGGTTGGTCGAGGGCCGGATGGTTGGGGATTTGGGCCATATCGGCGATCGCGGCCAGCAATTCACGTAACGTCATGTCAGCATCTCCTCACAAAACCTGATTCTATTGTGCGGAATTCATTAATAATTTCTGTAACATCCGTTCCAACTGGGCAACAGATGCGCGGGGGGACGGGCGGGGCACTGGGGCAGGGGCCGTAGCCGGATCAGTCTGGATAAAAAGCACCGGAATCTCGTATTGGTACGCTTGGAACCAGTCGGCCTGGGTGGTGATATCCCGAATTTCTAGCTCGAACGGGAGAGCTTGAATGGCTTCCAACTTTTCTTGTAACCCTTCGCAGAGATGACACCCGGGTTTGCTGTATAGGATTAAGCGCATGAATGAAAGTTACCAATAAACGTTTTAATTTTAAGTTTTGTGCCTGGGTGAGGGTTCAACTGGAACGGATAAAGCAAAGCGGTGAGTTTGGCATCTATCTTATGCCGGAGATGAGTTATTTGAATAACCGTTTTGTAAGCTCACAGTTTTCGATATGGTATTAGAACTGACCTGAGCCAATCGCTCTCAACAATGACCCAATCGATCGACTCCCGCACCCAGCCTACAAAGTTTGACTTGAAACGGCTGAACCAAAAGTTCGATAAAATCCACCCCAAAGACATCTTGGCGTGGTGTGTAGCTAGTTTCCCTACGGAATTAGTTCAAGTTAGTACCTTTGATGTCGATGATCTGCTTGTCACTGACTTACTCTATCGAGAATTGAAACCGAAACCGCCTATCCCGGTTTTATTTGTCGATACCCTGCATCATTTTCCTGAAACCCTGGACTGTGTGGTGCACGCCAAGCTCCATTACCAGCTCAAGCTCAAAATTTTTCGGGTTAAGGGCTTGAAGCAAAAAGACGAGTTTACGACTCAGTATGGTGAGCAGCTTTGGCAGACTGACCCTCAGCAATACGAACAGTTGACCCAGGTGGAACCGCTGAAACGGGGCCTGAAAGAATTGGGGGCGATCGCCTGGATTAGCAGTTATCGCCGCGATCAGGATCCCCAGTTTGCTGATCTGCCGATTTTTGAGCTGGATGCTGCTGGTCGTTTGCGGATTAATCCCCTGGCGAACTGGACGCGCCGGGAAACATGGGCCTATGTTTTTGAGCATGATGTGCTCTACAACCCCTTGCACGATCAGGGGTACACGATCATTGGGGATGCGCCCACAACCCAGCCCAAACAGGCAGAACTCAGCGAACCAGAGGAAGCAACTCCGCCCCGCCGCCCCCAACCGGAAAAAACCGTCTGGTAAATTTTTGCCTTTGGGGGCATTGCAAGACAGGGGATGGGCCAACCGACCGACGAGGCCGTGTGGGTGCCTATCCCTGACGGGGTTGTGGGTTGGGGATGTTCATTGGGATCGAGGGCTATGGCAAAAACGGTTTTGATTACAGGGGCTTCGTCGGGGATTGGCTATGAGACGGCGAAGGTGTTTCAGCAGCGCGGCTGGAATGTGGTGGCCACGATGCGATCGCCAGACAAGGCGGGAGATCTGGCTAGTCTGCCGAATGTCCTGTGTTTGCCGTTGGATGTAACCCAGGAGGCCACCATTCCAGCGGCGATCGCGGCAGCACTGCAACACTTTTCCACCCTTGATGTGTTGATCAACAATGCGGGCTATGGCTTGCTGGGGCCGTTTGAAGCGTGTACGCCGGAGCAAATTGAGCGCCAGTTCGCAACTAATGTATTTGGCTTGATGGCCGTTACCCGTGCGGTGTTGCCTTATTTTCGGCAGCAGCAATCAGGTTTAATTATCAATGTGGCCTCCATTGGGGGGCGGTTAGCGTTTCCCCTGTATAGCTTGTATCACGGCACCAAATGGGCGGTTGAAGGGTTTTCTGAATCACTGCGGTATGAGTTAGAGCCGTTCAATATCGCTGTAAAGATTATTGAACCGGGGCCAATCAAAACCGATTTCTACACGCGATCGCCCGACCTGGCCCAACAACCAGGGCTAACCGCTTACGACGGGTTTGTGCAAAAGGTGTTGCCACGGGTGACGCAAATCGGGGAAACGGGATCACCCCCAACGGTCACCGCCAATGTGATTTATCGTGCCGCCACCGATGGCCGCCGCAAACTGCGCTATCCTGCTGGGGGCAATGCGGGGCCGTTGCTCTTGCTGCGGAAACTGTTACCTGATAGCCTATTTAGTCAAATTGTCCGTGCGGTAACGTTGTCCTAGCCGCCCCCTGCTGGCCCACCTGTATGATCGATTTTTTGTCTAAATACGGCATTCTGCTGGTTTCGATGTTGTTTGGAGCCGTGCTGGGGCTGTCCCAATATTTACCACTCATGGCCGGACAATTGTCGTTGGCCAGTCCTGGGTTTTATGCCCTGGGGGGGTACATTGCCGCCATTCTTTCGACCAAGGTATTTCCACCTGCGCCGGGGGCTTTGTTCCCAGTGCCGTTACTGCTGCTAGAAATGGCGATCGCAGGGGGAGTATCGGCGGTGCTGGCTGTGTTGGTTGGCTTTCCGGCATTGCGGCGCTTACGAGGAATTTATTTGGCGATCGCCACCATTGCCTTTGTCGAAATTCTGCGGATTGTTTGCCTCAATTTGGAAATTACTGGGGGCGCGGTCGGCATTTTTGGCATTCCCCAACCCTTTGCCCAACCCCTGGGGTATCTCTGGATTGCGGTGCCCCTGTTGCTGCTGAGTATGGTGTTTCTCTATCGGCTGGAGCGCATCCGGACGGGGCGGGCCTTTCTGGCCATTCGGGAAGACGAGCTAGCTGCTGACGCGATGGGCGTCAATCCCACGTACTTTAAGGTGTTGGCTTTTACCCTCGGTGCCGTGCTGGCAGGGCTAGTCGGTGTGGTGAGTGCCCATTTTCTGAATACCTGGAATACGCGCCAGGGCACCTTTGATAGCAGCATTATCATCCTGGCGTTTGTGTTGATTGGGGGGTCGCGCACCTTCTTGGGGCCAGTCCTGGGCGGGATGATTTTCACCGCGTTGCCGGAAGTGCTGCGAGCGATGGCTGATACGCCTGGGTTGCCGCTCTGGTTGGCTCAGTTTTTGCGCGATGGTCGCCTGATTATTTTTGGATTGCTGATTGTACTGGGAACCATCTTTTTTCCCAAGGGCTTGGTGACTCCTGACTGGTGGCAACGGCGACGGGCCAAAGCCGGGGCGATCGCAAAACCAACCGATCCCACCTGATGCCTGATGTTAAATAGTTGGAGTTAACAAAATTCTCTGCAAAACGATAAGCTTCTGTAACTAAAACTGCTAAAAACCGTAATGTTTGTGGGCATTAGGGAGGAGGGTCGCTAAAATAATCAGCACTTATGCCGCCGCTGATGGAGATCCATGACCAATTCGCCCACTCTGACCCCGATTGCCACAGGTCTGCAATACCAACGGGCCGGACGGTTTGCCGAAGCTGAACAGGTTTACAAGCTCCTTTTACAAGAACAACCGGATTCGGTGGACGCGCTGAATTTGCTGGGGGCTCTGGTTTACGAAGATAGCCGCTACGAGGAAGCCCAAGACTATTTTGAACGGGTGCTGAACTTGAAGCCGGGGGCCGAATCCCACAACAGTATGGGGATTGTGCTGAAGGCGCGGGGGCACTATCAGGAAGCGGTGCACCACTATCGGCAGGCGTTGACGCTGAAACCAGAGCAACCAGAAGTATTGAGCAATCTGGGGAATGCGTTGAAGGAAATTGGGGAACTGGAGGAGGCGATCGCGGTTTATGAGCAAGCTCTGGCGCTGCGGCCCAATTATGCCGAGGCGCACAATAATTTAGGCATTATTTACAAAGAGCGAGGGGATTTAGACAAAGCGAGTCGGTGCTATCGGGAAGCCCTGAGCCTGAAGCCGAATTACGCCGAGGCCCACCATAACTTGGGGATTGTGCTGGGCATTCAGGGAAAGGCTGAAGAGGCGGTGCGCTATTTTCAGCAGGCGATCGCCCTGAAGCCCAATTATGCTGATGCCTATCTCAACCTGGGTTCGACCTTGCAGCAGCAGGGCAAGCTAGAGGAGGCGATCGCCCAGTACCAACGGTTGCTGGAGCTGAAGCCGAACCATGCCGACGGGGCCAATAGTTTGGCGTTGGCCTTGCAGCAACAGGGCGACATTGACGGGGCGATCGCAGCGTTTAAGCAGGCGTTGGAATTACGGCCCAATTTTCCGGGGGTGTGCAATAACCTGGGCAATTTGCTGCTGGAAACGGAGCAAACCGAGGCGGCGATCGCCCACTACGAACGGGCGATCGAACTGCGGCCCAACTATCCCGAAGCGTTGAATAATTTGGGCAATGCGTTGCAAAAGCAAGGGCAAATCCCACAGGCGATCGCCAACTATCGCAAGGCGTTGGAACTGAAACCCAATTTTGTGGAAGCCCTCAGCAATTTGGGGGCGGTGCTCAAAGATCAGCACAAACTGCCAGAAGCGGTGTCCTGTCTGGAACAGGCGGTTTCCCTGAATGATGGGTTTGCCGAAATTCACAATAATTTGGGGAACGCTTACCAGGAACAAAAGCGCCACGAAGACGCGATCGCCTGCTATCTCCGGGCGGTGGAGTTGAAACCAGACATGGCCGAAGTCCGCAGCAACCTGGGCAATATGCTGCAATACATGGGGGATTTTGAGGGCGCGTTTGAGCAGTTTCACAAGGCGATCGAAGTGCAGCCCGACTTTGCCGGAGTGTATAACAACTTGGGCATTACCTACCGCAATTCGGGCCAGGTGCAGGAAGCCTTCGCCGCCTACGACCGGGCGATCGAACTCAAGCCCGATTTTGTGGAAGCCCACTGGAACAAAGCCCTGAACTACCTCCTCATGGGCGACTTTGCCCAGGGCTTTGCTAGCTATGAATGGCGGTTCAAGTGGACACGTTTTATTGAACAAAACCCCGCCCGCACTTATACCCAACCTCGCTGGCAAGGGGAACCGTTGGCGGGCAAAACCCTCTTGCTCTATTCCGAACAGGGCATGGGCGACACCATTCAGTTTATCCGCTACATTCCGCTGGTGGCGGCTCAGGGTGGGCGGATCGTGCTGGAGTGTCACCCACCGCTGAAGCAGTTGTTCCAAAATTATCCCGGCCTTGATCGGTTTGTGTCCTATGGGGAACCGCTGCCGGAGTTTGATGTGCACGCGCCGTTGATGAGTCTGGCCTATATTTTCCGTTCGACCCAGGAGACAATCCCCCGGACGGTGCCCTATCTCTCAGCCCCAACCACGCCTCAACTGCCCCCACCTCACCAGCCAACCGATCTCAAAGTGGGACTGGTGTGGAACGGGAATCCCGAAAATCCCTACAATCGCCATCGGGCGGTGCCGCTGAGTGATCTGCTGTTTTTGGCGGAGTTGCCGGGAATCACGGTTTACAGTTTGCAGAAAGAGCCAACACCGGAGGATGTTGAACGGTTGCAAGCCCAGCCCCAGATTGTGGATTTGCGATCGCAGCTCAACGACTTTACCGATACGGCAGCGTTGATCAATCAACTGGATTTAGTAATCAGTATTGATACGGCGGTGACTCACTTAGCAGGCGCTTTGGGCAAGCCCGTCTGGCTGTTGTTGCCCTATGCCCCAGATTGGCGCTGGATGCTGGAGCGCCCCGATAGTCCCTGGTATCCCACCATGCGGCTGTTTCGCCAAACGGTTTATGGAGAGTGGGAGGGCGTGTTAGCTGAGGTACAAACGGCGATCGCGACCCAACTCACGGCGAAGGGAATTACCTTACCTGAACTCAAACCAAAACCCGTTCGAGCGACACAATCAAAACCGAAAAAGAAGAAGAAACCACAATCCCAAGCGGTGATACCCAGGACTCCAGTCAAAACTCAGGCAGAATCTGGTGCAGCAGCTCCGGCAACTCCGGCAGCGAAAGTATTACCAGAGTCATTGAAGGTGGCGATTCGGCATCACCAGGCGGGGCAAGTAGAAGCTGCGTGGCAAACCTGTGAGACTTTTTTGCAGCAAGAGCCAGAATCCGCTGAGGGTTGGCATTTGCTGGGTTTGATGGCCCATCATCAACGGAAGTTAGACGAGGCGATCGCCTACTACCGAAAATCGCTGGTATTTGATCCAGAGCATTGCGACAGTTACAACAATTTGGCCGTCGCGTTACACGAACAGGGCAAGCGATCGGAGGCTATTCCCTATTACCAAAAAGTGCTGGCCTTAAAACCAGAGTATTCCGACGCGCACAACAACTACGCCAATGCCCTGCGGGAACAGGGAGATTTGGACGGGGCGATCGCCCATTATCAAACAGCAATTGAACTGCGGCCTGACTATGCCGATGCCTACAACAATTTGGGGTTGGCTTACTATGCCCAAAACGATTTTGCTCAGGCGGCGGCGGCGTATCGACAGGCGATCGCGAAACGGCCCAACTATCCCCAAGCCTTAAACCATTTGGGCAATGCACTGAAAGAATTGGGCAACTTTGCCGAGGCGGCGACCTACTATCAACGGGCGATCGCCCTGAAACCCGACTACGCCAAAGCGTTTAATAACTGGGGCAACATCTTTCGGGATGAAGGAGATTTGCAAACGGCGTTGCAGTACTACGAACAGGCCACAACCCTGGATGGCAACTTTGCAGAAGCCCATTGGAACAAGGCCCTCACGCTGTTGTTGGGGGGCGACCTGAAACGGGGATTTGCGGAATACGAATGGCGACGTCATGTGAATTTGCCGACCTTCAAATCCCTCCGCGATTTTCCGGGGCCACGGTGGGATGGGGGGCCGCTCAATGGGCAGGTGATCTACCTCCATGCGGAACAGGGCATGGGGGATGTCATTCAGTTTGTGCGCTATGTGCCGCTGGTGGTGGCGCGGGGGGGGCGGGTCGTGCTGGAATGCCATCATCCCCTCCAAAAGCTGCTGAGTACGCTTCCGGGAGTGGAGCAATTGGTGCCCTACGGGAGTCTGCCGCCGGAGTATCAGGTGCAGTTTCCGTTATTGAGTTTACCGGCGCTGTTTGAGACGAGCAATGAGACAGTGCCAGCAGCGGTGCCCTATCTCCGGCCTCCGGTTTCGGCGGTGGTGTTGCCCCCGGCGCGATCGCCCCAAGCCTGTAAGGTGGGTGTGGTGTGGTCGGGTAATCCAGAGAATCCCTACAATCGCACGCGGGCGGTATCATTAGAACTGCTGTGTGCGTTAATAGACATTCCAGGGATTGAATTCTATAGTCTGCAAAAGGATCTCACGCCAGCCGATCAGGACTTACTGAAGACTCATCCAGAGATTCATAATCTCCAGAGTTTAATGGTGGATTTTGTGGATACTGCCGCCTTAATCCAGCAATTAGATTTGATTATTAGCGTGGATACAGCGGTGACGCATCTCACAGGGGCATTGGGTAAACCCGTGTGGTTGCTGTTGCCCTATGCTCCGGATTGGCGCTGGATGCTCCATCGTACCGATAGTCCCTGGTATCCCACGATGCAGATTTTCCGCCAACCCACCTATGGCGATTGGGAAACTGTATTAACGGCGGTGCGCGATCTCCTTGCCGCATCGCCCCACGCGGCCCTGGCGTTGCCCAGTCCGGCCCCCCTGCCGCCGACTCCCTTTGCCATCATTCCGCCGCCTCTGCCCCAGCCCGAAGTGCTGCCCCTGGATCAGCTCTTGACCGTGGCCCTGGCAGACTACCAAAGCGGGCGACTCCCAGAGGCGGAACGGCTCTATCGGCAGGCGTTGCAAGCCCACCCCAATCATCCCGATGCGCTGCACGTTTTAGCGGTGATTTTGGCCCAAACTCAGCGGAGTCAGGAAGCCTTGCCCCTGTTGCGACAGTTGACGACCCAGCAACCCGAATTTGGGGATGGCTGGCGGAATTTGGGCGGTGTCTTGCAGGAAACGGGGGATGTGGCGGGGGCGGTAGTCGCCTATCAACGGGCGATCGCCCTCAATCCCCAGGATGCGGACGCCCACCAGAATTTGAGTTTGGCGTTACTGGCGCTGGATCGGCCCCAAGAGGCAGTCTTCCACGCAGAACAGGTGCTTACCTTGCGGCCTAATTTTGCGGATGGTCACTACAACCTGGGCTATGGGTTGCGACGGGCAGGGCAATTACCAGCGGCGATCGCCCAATACCGCCGGGCTATTGCCCTCAAACCAGACTTTGCGATCGCCCACAAAAACCTGGGTCATGCCCTGTTGCTGCTGGGGAAACTGGCGGAAGGATTCCAGGAAATTGAATGGCGCTGGCAACAACCCGGTTGGGCACCACGGGTCTTCCCCCAACCGGAGTGGGATGGCTCGGATTTGCACGGCAAAACCATTCTGCTGTATGCGGAACAGGGCTTGGGCGATACGATGCAATTCATCCGCTATGTGCCGTTGGTCAAAGCCAGGGGCGCAACGGTAATTGTGGAATGTCAGGCCGCGTTGCTGACCCTGTTTGCCCAGGTAGACGGGGTGGATCGGTGGGTGGCGCAGGATACACCCCTGCCGGAGTTTGATACCCATGCGCCGCTCATGAGTTTGCCCCGATTGCTGGGGACAACCCTAGAAACGGTGCCCGACCCAATGGATTTGCAATTGTCCCTGGCGGCACGATCGCCCCTGGTGCCCAATCCTCAGACGCTGAATGTAGGCATTGTCTGGGCTGGCAATCCGACCCACCGCAACGATCGCTGGCGATCGTGTGCCCTGGAGCAGTTCCAGTCATTGTTTGAGTTGCCGGGTATTACTTTCTACAGTTTGCAAAAAGGCGACGCGGCCCAAGTGCTCCGGTTGCAGCCTGACCTGCCTGTGATAGACCTGAGCGATCGCTTGACGGATTTTGTCGAGACCGCCGCTGCGATCGCCCAACTGGATCTCGTGATTACCGTGGACACCGCCGTCGCACACCTGGCCGGAACGCTGGGTAAACCCGTTTGGGTCTTGCTGGCTTTTGCCCCCGATTGGCGCTGGATTGTGAATCGCGACGATTCCCCCTGGTATCCCTCGCTGCGCTTGTTCCGGCAAACCCAGCCCAGCGATTGGGAGAGCGTCTTTGCCCAGGTCGTTCCGGTGTTGCGCGATCGCGCGGCTCAAGTCCGGCCACCCGCCCCCACTCCCGGCTCAGAAACTCCGGCGCTGGCTCCTGTTGGGCTGACCTGGCCCCTCAATGGCGCGACTCCGGCAGGGATTTTGGGGAGCTATCTGGCAATGCATGGAGTAGAGGGCGATCGCGCCGCTCTGACCTACACTGCCCACGGTGAATTGTCCCCGTTCCACGAAGCCTGGTTGCGTCAATGTCCTGGCGATCTCGCCCAGGCTCAGATGCAGGTGGAACTCTTGGGCGATCGCCTCTTGCCCTTGCATCCATCCCCCGATGCCACGCGCCCAAAACTGGGGATTGTCATCCTCGAAAATACCACCCTGGATGCTGCCGCGATCGCCCGTGCCCGCACCTACCAAACCCTGATCACCGGGTGCCAATGGACAACGGATTTATTGCAGCATCACGGTCTTAGCCCAGTGCAACTCCCCTTGCAAGGCGTAGATCTGAGCCTGTTTCAACCCGGTACAGCGGTGCATCCCTGGGGCGATCGCTTCCTGATTTTTTCCAGCGGTACGCCGAGTTATGCCCAAGGCCACGATCTGGTGCTGGCCGCCTACAAAGCCTTCCGTTCGCGCCATCCTGATGCCCTGCTCGTCACCAGTTGGACTGAAGCACCGGCCGCGATCGCCACCCTGGCCCACTCTACCCATTGCACTGCTCCGTCCCACCCCGATCTGGCCCATTGGCTGACAGTCAATGCCCTGACCGATGAAGCCGTGATCAATTTAGGGCCAGTGCCCTATGCCTTGCTGGGGCAGGTTTTGCGGGGTGTGGCTGTAGCCGTGTTTGCCCAGCGATGTGAACCGGGAATCAACCCAACCTTGCTGGCGAGTTTTGCCTGTGGTGTGCCCACCATTTTGTCGAAAAATACCGGACATCAACCCTTTGTGCAGCAGAATTTGGGCTTTCCCTTGCAATTCCAGCGGCCAGTTACCCCCAACTCGGAGATGGGCACGAGTGGTTGGGGCGAATCGGATGTAGAAGAACTGGTTGAACTGTTGGAATACATCTACACCCAACGCCAAACGGCGCAGTGTCGCGGGCTGGCTGCAACGGATTCTGTGCAATCCTGGCAATGGCAGACCCAACTGACCCAATGGCGATCGCTCTGGAGTTAGTTCGATCGGAGAACAAAACCAGGTTCTCAAATAAGTCAACTGAAGATGAAGCTGGAGTCCTTGACCAATGCTTGACCAATTGGTAAGAACTCCAGCCGTGGTGCGATCGCGAGTCAAGGATCAGGTTGCTCTCAGTCGAGGAGCTACCCTGCGGTAACTCTGTCTAAAGGTCTTTAGAGAGAGTTGTTGCGATTGCGTTTTCTCAACAGTAAGCCTAAACCAAAGACTGTTGCCCCGGCGATGGTCGTTGGTTCGGGCACGGCCTCAACCTTTGCACTTGTGATGCCAATCGTCAGGTCGGGGGCATTGCTGGAGCCGCCCAATTTGAGGAAAGACTTGAAGGGATCAAAGACTCCATCAACGGGGCCATAGGTTGGCAATACATTGGGCGTGCCCACTTTGCCAACGAAATTCAAAAACAAGCTGCCTGTGGTGGGATTATTTTTGGAATCGTTGAAAACGTCACCATCACCCAGATCGATAAAAAGATCATCCTGGTAAAACTTAGCGACAGTGTGGGCATTGGGCTTAAAGGTCGCTTTGAAATCTGGGAAGCAATCGTTGACAATCGTGATGAAATAGTCGGTGATTTTAAAGAGTCCTTCTGCTTCGCTGTCGGGCAGGAGATCGGTGTCATCGACTATCATGTAGCCTTCGTAGCGAGCATTTTGGTACTCAGGGAAATAGGCTGAGTGGGCGTAGCCAGTGGTGCCTGAGAGGGTGAAGGTGATGGCGCTGGCCACAAGGGCTTGACTGAAAGCCAGAACTGTTGCACCCAAGGTTGCCAACGATAGGGTTCGAACGGTAGCTGTCATTGATTTCTCCAAGATGTGAATTTGACAAGCAGGGGAGATCCACAGTGCGAACGGCCAAAGCAAAAACTCTCTGGAGGTTTCAGTGGATTCACAGAGCAAGTAAATCAGGGAATATACAAAAGTGCAGACCCACAGCCCGCTCGAACCTGAAGTGACAATCGCCACAGGCTGAACACGAGTTGCTACGGATGAAACTGCCTGGAATCCCTACAGTGAAAGTGCTGTGATAGCGCTTTAACTAGAAAGATGCATCAGCGCCAATGGCTGAAAAGCCTGCTCTGGCAACCTTTCTAGATTGCCTTTGCCCCAAGTGGTCTGGGTCTGGCTAATCTTTCCTTCTTTGCGTAACGTAGAAGAATCCAGCAAAACATACCAGTGTTTACACCGAGCCTTCAACAAGAAATTACAATCTTTTACTGCGTGTGACGCTACTAAAACCGGCACATGCCCTTAGCTGTCTTTACTCCAGAATTTCGTTGGCCATCAAATAACTTAAAGCTAGGGTAAAGTCGCAGCCTGGTTCGGCGATCGCGGGGTCTGAACTGCCTTAGCCTGGATAATTTCTCCCTAGATTTGGTAGGGGTAGAACTTCTACCGTCACCGACCGGGGCACCCACAAAAGTTTCCCCTTCTCTTAAACAGATGAATTGGTTTTCGGCACGATGGAGGAATTGCCAAGGAGGGGAGGTTTTTGGCACCTGTGTTCAGTTCTTATGACTAAGGCAGATCAGGGCGCACTTGACGGGCAGGGTGGCAGTTGAGCCCACTCAGGGGCGATCGCTGTGGGGTGGGTAGCGACTAAAAAGACTTCTCCTTGAGGCCCCCACACCCAACCTTGGGCTTCTACCAGGTCAGGGGCCGTTGCGGTTGATGCTGGCCGTGGGCTCGTGGCTGCTAGGGCTGTGGTGGTCTGTGGGGTCAGGCTTTCTGTGAGTGGCGTCAGGGCTTGCCCAATCATTGAGAACGTCCGCATATCCGGCCCGTCGGGGAGGCCGCCCCGCCCTTTAATCACAAACTCATTGAGTTTGCGCCCAACCACCCCAGATCGAGGGGCACAGGCTTGAATGACCTGATTCGAGGGATCGGTGGGGGCATTGGGCAGGGGGGAGAGGGTTTTGCTGGGGTCGGTGTTGGGGGTGTTCAGCTCGACGGTGCCACTGAGGCCAAAGCGAGAACTGGCTGTAATGTCGCTTTCGGGGGTGAGTTGGGGTTGAAAGCGGAGGCCAAAGATTCCCTGGGCATTGATTTGGACTCGGCCTCCCTGGCCCGTGAAGGCATTGGCGGTGATGTCGCTATTTTCTGAGCGCACCCCGATGACAAAGCCTTGAGGAATGTTGATCAAAATATTGCCGCCGTCGCCTCCGGCCTGGGCCGTGCCAGCGTTGGTTGAAATTCTGCTGCCATGCCGCAAAAACAGGAATTCCCCTACGTCCAGGGTAATGTTGCCCCCCTGGGCGCTGGTGGTGTCGGCGGAAATAATGCCTTGCTGATCCAGGGTCAACCGTTTGGCTTGAATGAAGACATCGCCACCCCGCCCGCTGCCCTGGCTATCGACTGAAATACGAGCGCGATCGCGCACAGTCACACTGTCTGGATCGATAAAAATGCGGCCACCATTGCCACTGGAACCCGGAGCAGTACTGGCAAAGAGGCCCGTATTGTCGCCAGCTAAGACAAACGTATCTCTAACAAAGAAATCAAGATTGCCGGCATTGCCAGACTGGGTGGTCTTGCTGCGGATCTGGGCACCCCCACTCAGGTCAAGGCGGTTGGCCCGGATCTGCACGGTGCCCCCCCGGCCTCCGCCATTGCTATCAACTGCGATCTGGGCTTTGTCTTGCAGGGTGATTTGGGCGGTGACCACATCCACATTGCCCCCGGCCCCTTGGGAGCCTGCGATCGTGTTGGCAAATAAGCCTGTGTTGGCTCCGGTCAAAAACGTGGTGTCGCCCACAACGAGTTTGAGGTTGCCTGCTTGATTGGGGCCAGCGGTGTTGCTGCTGATTTGACCACCGTTGCGCATCGACAAGGTTTGGGCGTTGACTTCTACATCGCCACCCACGCCCAGGCCATTGCTATCCACGGCAATCCGTGCGCCATCTTGCACCTGCAAGGTGTTGGTATTGAGAATAACTCTGCCGCCATTGCCGCTGGAACCAGGGGTTGTATTGGCGAACACGCCTGTATTGGCCCCTGCCAATAGGATTGAATTGGGGGCAACAAAGGTTAAGTTGCCTGCGTCCCCGGCGGCATTGGTTTGGGTGCGGACTTGTGCGCCATTGGTGATTTGGAGGGTGGGTGCGAAGAGCGCAATTTCGCCCCCCCGGCCTGGGCCGAGGAATGTTTCTGCCCGGACTCCGCTGTTAATGCCAGAGGTGCTGATGCCATCAAGCACGATCGCTTCCGTCGCTTGAAGCAAAATGTTGCCAGCGCGACCGTTCTGAGGATCGGGATTGTTGCTGTTAGTGTTGGAAACAATAACGCCGCCATTGGTTAACCGGATGTTTTTGGCCGTGATGGTGGTGTCGCCGCCTGCGCCGCTGCTGCCAGAGAGGACAGTGTTGCTGATGGCACTGGGATCGGTGGGATTGGTGTCAGAAATGCCATCCACCAGGACGGTTTCGGCTTGTATCCGAATGTTGCCTGCGTTTTCTGGGCCGCGGGTGGTGGCTCTGACCTGGCCGCCATTGGTCAGGGTCAGGAGGCGGGTGTTGATGGTGGTGTCGCCGCTTTTGCCGATCGCGATGGGTCGATTGTCTTGCCCAATGGAAGTCTGCACCCTGCTGGAGGTATCAAGGGTGATGGATTCAGCAACATTGAGGGTCAAATTACTGGCATTTCCAGCCCCAAGGGTGGTCGAAAATAATTCTGAAGCATTCCTGGCGGTGAGCGATCGCGCATTGACATTCACAGCCCCCGCATTGCCTGTCGCCTGGGGAGCCAAGACGATACTACCCAGGAAACTTCTCTCCGTCAGTGCAACAGTGTCAGCGTTGACCAAGAGGGGGCCAGCCGAACCCCGCCCCAAGGTCGCCGTTAGCAATTGGCCGCCGTTTTGGAGGGTCAGATTGGGGGCTTCGACGCTGACTGAACCGCCATTGCCCGCTGCATTGTCGCGGACAAAGGAACTGATCTCGCTGCCATCAATGATCAAGGCTTCCGTGGCTTTCACCACGACGTTGCCTGCTGTTGTGTTGCTGGTGGCCCCGTTGGTGATTGTGCTAATGGTGCCAGCTCTGCTCAAGCGGATGGTGCGCCCAGTCAGGGTAATAGCCTCGCCTTGCCGTCCGGGGATGGGAGAAACACTGATACTGGCGATCGCAAATAAGTTGCGGTTGCCGTTGCCCGTGATGTTGATGGTGTTGCCACTTTTGAGGGTGATGCCGCCACCGATTTGGCCCGTGGTAGCAATGGCTGGCCCAAAAACCTGGGTGCTATTGGCGGGGGTATTAATGGCTAAATCATTGGCCGCAAGGAGCGTGACACTCCCACCTTTGCCGTTCGCGGCGATGGTGTTGATGCGCCCGTTGACCGTGAGGCGATCGCGGCTATCGATCAACACTTGGCCCCCGCCTGCTGCTTGGGAACTGGTGATTCCGTTGACTGTGATATTGCCCGAAAGGGCCGTGTTGGGCTGATACTGGTTGGACAGGTAAACCAGGGCTTGGCCAGCCGCAGGCTGCACATTAATCGTGTTAACGGTAATGTTGGCATTGGTAGGCGCAGCGGTGACGGTCGGAGCCGGAGGGGGAAATACGCCTGTCGTGCCCGGTGTCCCGATCGCGATCGGGTTAACCCCCGCCCGAATGTCTAAAGTCGGTCGGACTGCTCCGTTGATGGCCAACGGCGTACCATCAGAGAGCGTCACAGTTTCCACAAGGCCGTTGACCCCATCCGCCGCGTTGATAGTGATGACATTGGCCGTGACTGATCCGCCCGCCAAGATGTGGAGCGAAGCCCCAGTGTAGTTACCAAAACTGACATTACCATTCGCCCGAATGACCGGGTCGTAAGGGCTGCTCCATGCCCCCAAGGTGCCATCGAGTTGCTCAATCCGAACGTTGCCCCCGGCGGTGTAATAGGCATCTCCCGCGATCGCCCCATTGGAACGCAATACTAGATCCCGGCCAGCGAAAAAGCCACTGTTAGGATGGTTCAGCGCAAAAATATCTATCCCCTGGTTGCCTTGAACCAGCAAATTTTGCCCTGCGCTGGCGATCATCGGCGTTGTCCCACTATCCCGGACGATGACCCCATCCTGGGCCTGAAGCGTCAAATTGCGCCCCGCTTGTACGGTGCCTCCCTGAATCTCCAGGCGATCGCCAATCAAGGTCAAATCTTGCGGTGTGGTGAGAAGGCCAGACTGGGCGATCGTGGCACCGGGCTGACTTGCCCCCACCTGCAAGCCCAGGGGCACATTCACCGTCAGCAATGGCGGAGCCTGGGGATTAGTCGCACTAAACTCGCTGCCATCAGCAAATTTGAAATGGGTCGCCGTTGTTGCCAACAATGACCCCCCGATCGCCAACCGTGCATTTGGCCCAAACACAATCCCGTTTGGATTCAGAAAAAAAAGATTCGCCGTGCCATTGGCGCGAATTAGGCCATCAATATTAGACGCGGAAACCCCAGTAACCCGAGTGAAGATCGAGCGGATATCCGCGCTGTTGTTAAACCAGGCTGTGCCACCAGTTGGCACCGAAAATTCACGAAAACTGTGGAATAAGTGGTTACCTCGCACCGTACCGCCCTCAATCACACAGGTAGTGCACCCAGGGGCCACAACAGAATTCACTGGCAGCGTGGCATCGGGGGTAATTTGGGCTCCGGCAACACCACAAAATAAGACGATTCCGCTCCCGGAAACGCCCAGATACGCAGTCAGTGATTTCATAGTGACGAGGCAATTAAAGATAACTATAAATTTATGCCGTTAGCTAAAAAAAATCTGACGAACTCAATATCTTTTTAGAATCTTCATTTTATTAATTAACGTTTGTTAACCTATTGATTGGTATTGATTAACACTTAATGGGTAGCGATTCGATGCTTTAAGCCCAGGGAGAATACAATCCAGCGCAGAGAATGGCTGAGCAAACCAGATTTTAGATACGTTAGTTTCATTAAATTCAGCGTGGTTTCAGAGCATCCGAAGGGTAATTTTTAGTACTGGACTCATCCTGACACGGTGGTGAAAGTATGAATTGATACAGCTAAAAACTACGTTTGCATCACTTGATAGACTACCGCGATCGCCGCTTGGTTGCTTCAGGATTACTCAATCAATGGAATAGAATGGATTGAATCGAGGAATGAAATGAGAGTCATTTCATTTTGAACTTGTTTCAATGTGAACTAGCCAATTTAAGCGCCTCAATAGACAAGTTATTGATCAAGATGAAGGATATTACTGATAAATAATCCTTGATCCTATATGGTGGTGTCTGATTGAATCAGAGGAAATTTCACTAGAAAACAGGTACGAGCAGGTTTTTCTTCACTCATAACGTGGACTTGTCCCCCCAATAATTGCACAAATCGTTTCACTAAGGGGAGTTCCAGGCCCGTTTCGCGCTGCTGTTGGCGATCGCCCGAAGTGCCCACGGCAGTTTGGTGGGAAATATGATAAAACTCATCAAAAATTTGAGCTTGATCATCTGGTGCCAAATACATACCAAAGTTACACACTTCCAATAACAAAATATTTTTACCCACAGGCAAAGAGGGAGCCTGACATTTTACGGTGACAACAATTTGTTCGCCCGATGGAGTGTGACGGCAAGCATGGTTAAGCAAAACAGTGAGAATTTGACTTAAATAATGGGGATCCGTTTGGCAGGGCGACAACTCTGTGGGCATGACCAGGCGTAGAACTTGCGTGTTTTGGTTGGCCCGTAGATAAAAGGGTTCCAACATTTTGGGTAGCCAAGTTTCCAGGTCAATTGTTGTGAGTTCAAGAGGATAGGTTTGGGCTTGCAAATCAAAGATATCCAGTAGATTATTAATTAGTTTAATTTCATAATCTGTTTGTTCATTTAGCCGTTTAACGGTATGCGCCATTGAAGATAAGCGATCGCGGGGAACGGTATCTCCTAAGTTCAATTGTTCCAAATTTAAGCTCAACATTTTCGCCATCATTTTGATGTCGGTCAGAGGCGTTCGGAGTTCGGTGGAAAGATTGGCGAAAAACCCTGTTTGGAATTGACTAGATGTTGCTCCAGGAATGGTTGGAAGTTGCCTGGGGGCGGATGGTGTTCTGCCGTCTTCTCCGAGTTGGGCTTGAAGCGAGTGCAAATCGCGAAAAATAATCACTCCCCCAACTCGATCGCCCTCTGCATTGAGCAATGACACGATTGAGTAAACGACTGGCATGACCTGGCCTGATGCAAGCAGCAAACCCTCGATCGCGATCGGTGGCTGGTTGGACAGTGGTTGGATCAATTCCGTGGTTAAAACGGATTCTTGGGTTTTTAGTTTGACTAAGGGCAAGATTTGTTGAAGGGGAAGATTGAGCGCATGGGCTTGTTCCCAGCCAGTTAATTCAGTGGCAATTGTATTCAAACATTGCACTTGAGTTTGAGCATCAAATACAATAACGCCGGCCCCAATGTGGGTCAAAATTTGGGTGAACCAAGTGGCGCGATCGGCTAAATTTTGCTCAGTGGCCGATCGCTGTAAAGCGGTTTCAATTGCCACCCATAGATCTTTCTCTCGAAAGGGTTTGAGTACATATCCAAAAGGATTAGTTGTTTGTACTTGGGCGACCACAGAAGGTGTAGCATGGGCAGTCAAAAAAATGACGGGTATTGCAAAGCGATCGCGAATTTGGCGTGCAGTGTCAATCCCATCTTGGTCACTGTCTTCTAGAACGATATCCATCAATACTAGGTTGGGCTGTAGGGTAGCTACATAGTCCAGGGCTTCCGTACTACTCCCCGCGATCGCCACAACCTGATAACCCAATCCTTCCAAACAATCTTGTAAATCTCTTGCTACGGCACGTTCATCTTCCACAATCAAAATATTAGTTGGTTTTGTCTGTTTTGTGGTAACAAATTTAGTCATAGGGGGTGCGATGCTTCACAGGAAATGTCATCAAAAACTGGGTGCCAGAATTCAGCTCAATGGTTAAGGTTCCTTTTAATTGAGTCACAAAATCCTGTACTAAATCAAGTCCTAAGGTTTGCAAATGATTGAGTTGAATCGTCTCTGGTAGACCGACACCATTGTCTTTAAGCTGAATTTGAACGGTGGGACTTGGGGCTGTTTCTAACCATGAGACAATGACATCGATTTGGCCTTGTACTTTGTCTGGAAAAGCGTATTTAAAGGCATTCGTCAATAATTCATTCAGGATGAGTCCACAGCAAATGGCTTTTTTCATGGGGACAATCACAGACTGAATTTGGGTGTTGATGGCGATCGCCACGGCTTGTTCAGCATAGGAGGCGGCAACTTGTTGCACAATCGCTGGAATATAATCGGCTAAATCGATTTGAGCTAAGTTATTCGATTGATATAGCGTGTCATGGACAAGACTAATAGCCATGACTCGATCCCAACTTTCTTGTAAGGCTTGAATGGCTTCGGTATTGTGCAATCGACGTTGCTGTCGGCGCAACATACTTTGAATCAGTTGTAAGTTATTTTTGACTCGATGATAAACTTCAAGGAGCAATACTTCTTTTTCTAATAATGATTCTTGTAACTCAAATTCTGCTTGTTTGCGATCGCTAATATCACTTAATACTCCTAAAACACAGTCTTGACCATTCAAATCATGCACATTAGCGGCTAATAAAACTGTGCGCGTATTGCCGTTGTGGGTACGAAAAACGGTTTCAAAATTAACCAATGTGCCAGATTGCTTTAAAGCCTGTTGAAACTCATACCAGTCCTGAGAATTTTCCCATAAATTGAGTTCTTTATCCGTGCGCCACAGTAACTCCTGGGCTGGATAACCAAGAAATTCACAAAAACTTTGATTCACATCTAAAAAATAACTTGCGTCCAAAGTGGCAATCCACGCGGGGACAGGGTTTTGGTGGAAAATTGTAGCGAATTTAGCTTCAGATTGTCGTACGGTTTGTTCGGCTTGTTTAAGGGTCGTAATATCGATATCGACAACCGTCACATTCCAACACCCGCTGGTCTCGTTCCACTGAGAGATCGCTTTGGCCAAAATCCACGCGATGGAACCGTCGGGACGAAAAAAGCGATATTCTTCCGACCAGCTTTGGGGCATTTGACTACTCGCCATGCTCGTGAGTTGGGGTTGGATAATGTGTTCCCAATCTTCGGCATGAACGCGCGATCGCCACACTTGCCCATCGGGAAAAAACGCATCGGCCACAATGCCAAAGACATCTTCACTTTGGCGCGAAACATAGTCATAGCGAATGTTGCCGTTGGGATAGATGCTAACTTGAATAATGGCGGCACGGGCACTGTCTAAGATGGTTGCCAGGTTGGCTTCTGAAGTTTGCAGGGCAATTTCGAGTTGTTTGCGGTCATCCACATCGCGCCCGACAGCTTGCAGTTCGACTAACTGTGCTGATTCGTCATAAAAGGCACGGGTCGTCCATTGCATCCAGCGGATGGTTCCGTTGACGACGACGCGATGTTCGACGACGGCAACGGGCTGTGTGGGGGTGAGTTGGGCAAAGTGGCGATCGAGACTGGCTTGATCGGGGAGATAGAGTAGGGGGCGGCAGTTTGTTCCGATGATTTGGGCTTTTGTGAGGCCAAAATAGCGACAAAATGTGTCGTTGACGAAGGTGAATGTGCCATCGGGTTGGAAGCGGGTAATCAATTCGGTTTGATCTTCCACGATCGCCCGATACCGGGCTTCAGATTCTCGTAAGCGGGTAGCAGCGTCTTGCCGTTCGAGTTCGCTGCGGCGACGCGCTGTGATATCTGTGGCGATCGCCCAAAAGGTCGGCACATCTTCTGGGGCGGCTGGAATGGGGAAAATGCTGGTCTGAAAGTAGTGTTGTTCATCTGCCAGGGGCAACTCGATCTCAACGGTAATCGCTTCCTGGGCGGTCAAGGCTTGGGCTAAACAGTGATGAAGTCGTTGGGCTACGGCCTGGGGAAATAAGTCTTGAAATGTGCGCCCGATGATATTAGCTTCTGGCTGTTGCAGGAGCGCGGCAAACGCCGGATTGATTTGCAAGTAACGGCCTGCCTGGTCAAATAAACTGATGATGACCGGGGCATGATCCCAAAAGGCGCGAAGTTGTTGGGTTGTCCGTTGCAACACCGCTTCCGATTGTTTGCGTTCGGTAATGTCTCTAGCCGCAGCGTAGATGTATTGGCCGACCCACACCGATCGCCATTCAAACCAGCGATAAGACCCATCCTGACAGCGATAACGATTCACAAAGTTAAAGAGTTCGCGGTTAGTTTCCAAGATCTGGATGGCAGCCAGCGTTTTTTCCATATCGTCAGGATGCACATAGGTCAAAAAGCGGGAGCCTTCCAGTTCTGCCAAGCTATAGCCTAAGGTCTTTTCCCATTGATCGTTCAAGCGCCAAAAATAGCCTTTGCTGTTGGCAATGCACAGCAGATCTAACGCTACCGCAAAAAAGCGGTTGAGTTCTTCGGTTTTGGCTTGGAGGGCAAACTCGGCCCGTTTGCGATCGCGGATATCGGTGACGCGCACTAAGTACAACGTTTGGTTGGCGATCGCGATCGGCTTGACGGAAAGCAATCCCCAGAACCGATTGCCTCGAAAGGTCAGGTATTCTACTTCCAGACTCCAAAAGCCTTTTTGCACCAACTCGCGGCTGATGTGCTCCAACTCTGCGGCGGTAAATTGGCGGAGTTGCAAAACGTTGCCCTCAATGCCCAGCAATTGCTGGCGGTGGGAAGCTTCAAATAATTCCACAGCCCGTTGATTGCAGTTCACCGTTAGGCGGGTGGCCGGATCAACCACAAACAAAGCATCGGTGGATTCATTGAAAATAGCCTGCGAGGTTTCCGCTTGCCGCCGACTGGTGATGTCGTTAAAGGTGTGGATGACAAATTCAACTTTGCCAACGCCATCCAGCACTGGAACGGCATGAATTTCCAACATACGGCGATCGCCATTCACCTCAATCTCGATCGCATCGGTTTCGGCCAGTTCTCCCCGTAGGGCCTGGGTCAGGGGCAGCGCCGGTTGGGGATAGGGCTGTTGGCTGCCAACTTGATACCAGCAAATTTGGTCAAACAACTTTTGCAATGGAATATCCAGGCTGATTTGCCCAAGTAAGCGCCCTCCTTTCTGATTCATCAAAATGGGTTTACCCGCTGCATCAAAGACGGCGACCCCAATGGGCAAATACTTAATGAGTTGGGCAAATTTTTGTTCGCTGGCTTTCAAGGAGTGAAAGGAGGCGGCTAAGCGGTCGGTCATTTGCAGCATCGCTTGGCGCAGGGCTTCGACCTCTTGAATGTAGGTTGGCGGACTGGCAAAGTGCATGGTTGCCGGCGTAAATTCGCGCATTTTGCGATCGAACTCTTCAATGGGTTTGGCAATTTTGCGGGCCAGCCACAGCCCCAACACAATAGAACTGAGGACGGTTAGACTACACAACCACAAGGTTCTTTGAGCATTCGTTTGAATTTCCTGGAGAAACTGGGAGGCGGGCACCACGGTAACAATTGACCAGTCGAGGCCATGCGCTTCTTGGTAGGGCGTTAGCCACAGAAAGTAGCGATCGCCGTTGTAGTCAAAGTGTTGCAGGGTATTGGTTGGCGCTGTTTTAGATCGGCTGCCATCCTCGAACAAGTGCGAAGTTTGTAAGGCTTGGCCAATGGCCCGAGTCAGGGGATTGGCACTGGCCCCAAGGGGTAAGCGTTTGAAATTGCCTTGGCCCGAAGTTGTGACCTTGCCTGAATATGCTGGGACGGCAGGGCGATAAGGCGGTTCGCCGATGGAGTTGGCAATGAGCCAGCCGTTGCGCTCTACGATAAAAACTTGCCCCGTTGCCCCCAAGGCCAAACGTTGCAAAAAATGGCTTAACCGATTCAGGCTAATATTGGCGGCAAACACCCCCTGCAACTGGTGTTTGGCATCATAAACCGGGGCATAGGCGCTCAAGGTGAGTTGGTTGCTGGCCCCAATTTGAAAGGGTTGAGTCCAGCCGGGCCGGCCAGATAAAACTGCTTGTTGATACCAGGGGCGTTGTCGCACATCGACGTTGGTAGTGGTTTCCAGTTGCCGCCCGATCTGGCCATTGGCATCGGTGCTGTAAATTTGGACTTGACCAGGGTTTGCCGGGGTGGCAATGCCCACTTCATAGGGCAATTCTCCGGGTTGGAGGTAGGTATAGCCAGTTTGAAATTCGTCTTTGCCAACGCGATGGATGAGGCGAAAGTGGCCTTGGGGGGTGCCAAATAAGCGGCTAGTCAGGTTTTGATCTTGTTGGTGTTGCAGGATCAGGAAGCGATGCAACTGGTCGAGATTATCAAGCCGGATTGCACCAGAGCGGAGCGCAGCGATGTTGGCCTGATTGGTTTGATGGGCAAATTGCAGATAGGTATTGAGCGTCTGCACAAGGCGATCGCTAGTATCTTGGAGCACTTGCTCGGCTAATTGTTCCACAGCTTTTTGGCCGCTGCGGTAGGATAAATACCCTACGACGGAGGCGGTTGCGACCATTTGCACAACAAATGGCAACACCAAAAGCGATCGCAAGGGGATTTGTATCGGTCGCCGTCGTTTCAGTATTTGGTTCAACTGCGCTGACAGCATCCTGACACCTTTTGCGATCGCCTGCACCAACCGCACTGGTGGCTGCTGGCAAGCCTATGCCCTGAGCCACAAACGAGATTCTGGGTTGGGCACGGCTGAGGGCTTGACCCAACTCACCACCCAACCCAAAAGCACACTGCAATGCGAGTTGATTGATACAGATTTTATTATTTGTGTAAATTTTATCTTGACGAAGCTCGTTTCCCGCGTCAAGCCATCCGTTCCAGGTTGCTCGCGAGCAACATCGCACCCTGCCTATAGTTTGCCATCAAACCGCTGATACCAGATGATGTTGCCAGCTACAGTGATCCCTAGGGCCAAACCACCACCGACCCAGCCTAAAGCGGGATTGTAGCCACCCCGACTCAAATTTGTCATCCATAAGTGGGTGAGTTCTGACCCCACCAGGCGATCGGCCAACACCGGAAATAAATACATCAAAGCAGCTCCAACAATGAGCCAACCCCCCATTGAAGCCAACAGAAAAATTGTTTTAGCGAGTGACTGCGAACCCATCACCAATTCCCCTAACCCCATATAGGGAAGAGATTAGCATAACCACAGGTGCCGCGTGGGAAAGGCCAGAACGCAACAGGAGTTATGACCGCCGCCTTAGGCCACTGATGTGACTGGTTGGGGTGGCTCGCTAAGCTCTGCCGGGGCCGCAGGCTGGCCACATTCCACCGTGAGGATATACTCTTTGAACAAGTCAAACAGCGCTGGGTTCCGCCAGCCTTTTTCTGTTTCTTGGCCAATGATATTCAGGGCTTCTTCGGGGGTAAAAGCTTTTTTATAAGGCCGTTCGCTGGTTAAGGCGTCGTAGATATCGATTAATTGAAAGATTTGGGCCAAGTGGGGAATTTGTTCTCCCTCCAAGCCATCTGGATAGCCTGTGCCATCCCATTTTTCGTGGTGATGCCGAATGATGGGAACGACCCCCCGCATTGTCCGCAGGGGCTTACAAATTTGTTCGCCGATCGCGACGTGTTGCCGCATGATGTCCCACTCTTCGGGGGTGAGTTTGCCAGGTTTGAGGAGGACTGCATCGGGAATGCCGACTTTGCCGATATCGTGCAGGTATCCGCCCCACATGAGATCCCGGATTTCATGGCGTGGTAAGCCTAAAAATTCCCCAAAGGCTTTGCCCCGGATCACGAGGCGTTCGCAGTGGTCGCCGGTGTTGGGGTCGCGGCTTTCGACTGTGCGTGCGATCGAAAACAGGACTTGTTCGGCATGGTCTAAGTCTTCGTTTAACCGTTTTTGCCGAATTAATGATTTGACTCTGGCTGAGAGTTCGAGCTGATCAAAGGGTTTGGTTAAAAAATCGTCGCCGCCTGCTTCAATTCCTCGTAGCCGCGATCGCCGATCATCCAGGGCCGTGACAAACACAACGGGTGTGAGGCGGGTTTGTTCATCCTGTTTGAGCTGGCGACACACTTCAAACCCGTCCATCCCCGGCATCATGACATCTAATAAGATCAAATCCGGATTATTGGTGCTGACCATTTCGAGGGCGGCTGGCCCACTCCCTGCCTCTATGACGTCATAGCCTTCGACGGACAGTAAGGCGACGGCAGTCATCCGGCTGGAAGGATGGTCATCGACAACAAGAACTTTGGGGCGATCGGAAGATGTTTGGTTCACGGAAGGAAAACCTGCACTAACTGATGGTGGCGACGTAGATGGTAAAGTTGAACGGCATTTTATCGGACTCTACCCATCCATCAAGACATTGCTACTACAGTATGGTCAATCCCTCTGGTCGAGAGATCAGGTTTTTTACGGAGATCCCAACAGGTAAGCAATGCACTTCTCCGTGATAGTTGCGGCGTAATCAGAGGCTTTGACCAAGGGGCGATCGCCGCCATGACTAGCGTTCAAATCCCTTGCGTAGCTTAGGATTATCCTACAACTAAATTCACTAAAATTTACAATGCTTGATAATTTGTGGCTCAATGCTTTAATAAGCTGCGATTTGAGAGGGAAGGGGGCTGGAGTCAGCCAAAAAACTGTGTGTTTGTAGGCTATTAGCGGTGTCCATTTTAACAGCGATCGCCCGTTGATCCTCTCTATAGAAAAGATAGAAAATCCCCTAAATTATCGATAGGTTGCAACTATTCAGAGTTTCAATTCAGCGCAATTTTCCTAACGCAACCCTGACGCAGGATAGATCGACACCTTTCCATCCTGCGTTGAGTTTTTAGGGTTTGGCTCCAGACGCTTTGGGAGCAGACCGAAATTTAGCCTCAGGGGACTTGGCGGCATCGGAGGCGGGGTGAGCTAGCCGCAGATCTGGCTTCGTGGCAAGCTCGCTATGGTGCGTTGGCGATCGCGGCACGGCAAACGTTTCTACAACTTGCTCCACGGTTGGTACAGTTTGATGGCCCGAGATTTCTAACCGGCACGAGCGACACAACCAATACGATCGCCCAGAACGAATATGTCGCAACAAAACATCAGAACAAACTGGGCACTTAGTCATTTTAAAATCCTTTTATCGAGTGAATGCCGTCTGGAGCACGATCTAATCAAACTTGACGCAAGGCTACATGAGGCGAGAGTCCGCGTTTTGCTGCCTCCTGGCTCTGATTAGCAATTAATCAGCAATTAAATTTCTGTCAGATATTGTGAAGTGTTCCAGGTGCTGGGCCTTGAGGAACAGCCCCATCCTTAGTGGCGGTATACCTGGAAACTATATCCATTGTGGCCTTTGTCGGATTCAATTGCTTGTATCAGCAATCACAAATTAAAATAATTTCATACATAACGTTATGTCTCTCAAAAAATTGAGAAGGTCTTAAGAGTAACAAAGATCACGTCCAGCCGTAGGACGGCGGAGCGTTAAACAGGCTAGGGTTTGGTTCAACGTGAACCAATGGAGGGGCGATCGCCATGCTGTGACTGGTCGAGAAGCCTGACTAGCCAGGTGTTCTGGGGATTCAGCTAATGGTGGCATAACGGCAAGGGACTGGGCTGGTTTGGGGGCGATCGCCCCTATTTTCTGGAGGTACAGGTTCGGCTTGAACTCCGTATAACCAGATTAAATGTAGTGATATATCGCTTTGGGTCACTGCTCCCTGATGGTGGCCCTGTGCCCTAGAACAGGGGTGGCTCAACCCTTGCAACAGCTCCGAGGCTGGTGTGTGCTTGGGCGGCGCTGGCCCCCTGTGGCTCTTCTGCCAGGAAGGCTTTTCTTAACAGCAGTGAAGGACTATGCTAAAGGCGTGTAAAGAATAGTGAACTGAGTGTGAACTGCAATGGCTACGATTTTCAGGAATGCTCATCTGTTAGATTCGGTGCAAGGCATTGACGGGCGGGGTGACGTGCTGGTCGAAAATGGCCGCATTGTAGGCATTCTGCAAGATGATATGGCGGTTGGCAAAATCGTCCCGATCTTGGTTCCGCAATGGGACACCCAAATCATTGACCTGGATGGGGCTTACCTGACACCGGGCTGGATTGATATTCACACTCACATTTTCAACACGATTGGGGATTTTTGTTTGCCAGTTGATGATGTGGGGATTCGCTCGGGGGTCACAACCGTTGCGGATGCTGGCACGTCTGGGATTTTGACCTTTGATGCGTTTCGGCACTCGGTGATTGATCACGCTAAAACACGGGTCTATGTGTTCATGGATCCGTCTTTGCTTTACATTGCGACGTCTGATTTTATTGCTCATCAGCTAGAAATTGTCACCAATCCGCGCAATCAGGATGTGGACCGAGCGGCGGCAGTCGTAGAGGCCAACCGCCATCTGATTGTTGGCTTCAAAGTGCGTCCCGTGCGGCGGGCGGGGGAATGGAATTCGCCTGTGTTGGATGCAGCTCGGGCATTGGCCGATCGCTTTGCCCTGCCGTTGATGGTGCAGTTAGGCCGTGTACCTCAAGATGATGTGATTCCGCCAGCGGATTTGTTGCCCCAACTGAGAGCGGGCGATATCGTTACTCACTGTTTCCAAAAGCAGCATGGATTGTTTGACGATGGGGGGAATTTGATTCCAGCGGCCCAAGCGGCCATTGATCGCGGTGTGTTGCTGGATGTGGGGCACAGCAACAATGATTTTTCGATTGAGATTGCTAAGTCGGCGATCGCCCAGGGCGTTTTGCCTAACACCCTTTCCACCGATCTGAACCGTTCTAATCTCAACACCGTGGGCGGTTTGGCCACAGTGATGACCAAGTTTGTCAATTTGGGGCTGACCCTCAATCAAGTTGTCGAACGAGTCACCAATTTTCCCGCCGCCGCCCTGAAAAAGGCCAATGAATTTGGTGGCTTCAAACCCGGCCAACTCGCTGATTTCACAATTTTTGAATGGAGCGATCAACCGACGACCCTCACCGATGGTCAGGGCGGTAGTTTGGCTGTGGAACGGATGCTGAAGGTGAAAGGGGTCTGTCGTTCGGGTGAATACATTCACATTGAGCGATCGCCCTTTGACCCCGCGCCAGCGCCCGCCGCAGAAGCGGCAGCCTTGGTGTAGTCCTATCAAGATTATTCTTTAGCGAGCCGTGAGGCCCCAATGTGCTCCGGTTGCCCTGAGCGTTTGGGGCTTTGCTTGTTTTGAAGAGTGTTCTTGGCAGGACGACCTAAGATTGCGCGGGTGTGGCGTTAGTCGCGCGACTATTTAGGGGCATGACCGTTGATGTAATAATCACGGGTGCCTTTTGCCCCGATCGCTTCGCCTAACCGATCAATGGCATGCACATAAGCAGCCGTGCGTAAGGAAATGCCCAGATCGCGGGCGATCGCCCAAATTTGTTCTGCTTCGCGGACAATGCGTTCTTGCAATTTTTGGTTCACTTCATCCAGTGTCCAGTACAAACCACTGCGGTTTTGTACCCATTCAAAATAGCTGACAGTCACGCCTCCAGCATTAACCAAAATATCGGGAAAAACGTAGATTCCTTTTTCATCCAGGATACGATCAGCCGCAGATGTAATCGGGCCATTGGCAACCTCAAAGATCAGTTTCGCGTTGATATCAGCAGCATTATCTCCCGTGATTTGGTTTTCCAGGGCGGCGGGTACTAGAAGGTCAACATCGAGTTTGAGTAACTCATCGTTGGTGATCACTTCTTGATCGCCCGTTTCGCACACGCTGCCGTCGCAGTAAGGTACACGAATGCCACGGGTTGCTTCTTTCATCTTGTGAACAGCAGGAATGTCCAAGCCGTTTTTCGAGTAAATGCCGCCTTGAGAATCGCTAACCGCAACAACTTTGTAGCCTGCTGCGTACATTAACTCGGCTAAAATACCGCCTGCATTGCCAAACCCTTGAATGGCGACGGTGGTGGTGGCTGGAGCCTGATCGAATTTGGGCATCATGGCTTGAATGACATAGTAAGCACCCATCGCGGTCGCTGCTTCGCGGCCAACGCTGCCGCCCATGCTGATGGGTTTGCCGGTGACGACCGCAGGGCAAATGTGGCGTTTGATGATGCTGTATTGATCCATCATCCACCCCATAATCATGGAGTTGGTGTAGACATCGGGAGCGAGAATATCTACATCCGGCCCAATAAAATCTGCGATCGCATCAATGTAGCCTCGGCTTAGACGTTCTAATTCCATCCGAGATAGGGCTTTGGGATTCACTGTAATACCACCTTTGGCACCACCAAAGGGTAGACCAAGGGCTGCACATTTAAAAGTCATCCAAAATGCTAAGGATTGGACTTCATCCATTGATACGTTTGGATGATACCGAACACCACCTTTGCCTGGGCCACGGGTATCATCGTAACGCACTCGATAGCCTTGAAAAACCTGTAGTGAACCATCATCCATCCGAATGGGAATCGATACGCTAAGACTGGTTTGAGGAAACTTTAAAGACTCGATCGCGTCCTCAGAAATCATTGTATGTTTCAATGCCTGTTCTAACCGTTGGCTAGCATCCGCAAGCAGTGATTCGGACATAACGGCCTACCTTTACTTAAATAAAGTGAAAGATTCAAAACAAATCGAGTTTTGGCGATCGCAGTTTCATCGCGAAGCCTGGAGTTCGTAGTCGTCTCAATCGATTTGACCGGACGATTTCGGAATGGCCGCAAACCGTCGTGGAAAATCTTTTGTTTTTCAGTATCGCAGACTACTTTTTCTCATATCTTTACTATGCCCAATTCCGTTGGCGATCGCTATGATTTAATTGCTAAACGACATAAATCGACATATCTTTCTCAGAGTTCGCTCACCTCCGGTTGGAATGGGCCAATCTTAAACGGTGTACTCAGGCTAGAAGCTTCGTCAGGTCAGGGGTGGAGAGCGTTCTGGCTTTTTCGGTGAGCGATCGCTGATCTGGCCAAGGACTGTGGGGCCTCCGGATCGCTACAGCAACAGTTTCTACTCTTCTCGCGGAGGGGCTTTTATGATGGGGAAGTGGAACATCATTGTTGCTGTATTGTCGCAGCATGGGAGTAGGAACGCATCATGAGCAGTCAGCGTCCAACTTGGAGCACAACCGTTTTAGGTATTGTGCTGGGTGCCCTTCTGTTATTGAGTCTCAATGCCTTTGTGATTATTAACCCAGGTGAGGCGGGCGTGTTGAGTATTTTGGGCAAAGCTCGGTCTGGAGCATTGTTAGAAGGAATCCATTTGAAGCCGCCGTTAGTATCCAAAGTTGATATTTATGATGTCACGGTGCAAAAATTTGAAGTGCCTGCCCAAAGTTCAACCAAAGATTTGCAGCAACTCTCGGCAAGCTTTGCAATTAACTTTCGGCTTGATCCGCTGAAGGTGGTTGACATTCGTCGAACCCAAGGTTCTTTACAGAATATTGTGGCTAAAATTATTGCCCCGCAAACCCAGGAGTCTTTTAAGATTGCAGCTTCTCGGCGAACCGTGGAAGAGGCTATTACCAAACGATCAGAACTCAAGCAGGATTTTGATACGGCGTTGGGCGATCGCTTAGAAAAATACGGCATTATTGTGCTGGATACGAGTGTTGTTGATCTCACTTTTTCCGTAGAGTTTTCTAAAGCTGTGGAAGAGAAGCAAATTGCCGAGCAACGAGCCCAACGAGCAGTTTATGTCGCGCAAGAAGCCTCCCAAGAAGCCGCCGCGAATATTAACCGAGCCAAAGGGCAGGCCGAGGCGCAGCGATTGCTCCGGGAAACCTTATCGACGGAGGTGTTGCAAAAACAGGCGATTGATAAATGGGATGGAAAATTTCCAATTGTGATGGGTGGCAATGGAACGTTACCGCTAATTAATTTTGATCCGGCTCAGATGGCAGAATCGAAGGTGGCAACGACGCGCTAGCTGAGTGAGCACTGGGCACAGGGGTTGGCCAGGGGCCGGAAACCTGAGATAGAGGGAAATCCGCCCCTGGAACCTTGCTGTTGAGTGCTCTGTTGCCGATGAGGGTTAGGTTTTACTCACCGCTGCCACCACCCCAAAGATGATAAACAGCACTCCACCGATCGCTGTGAGCGCTCGCTCAGAAATGCGTCCGGCGACGAACCGCCCACCCAGGACTGCGATCGCAGCACAGATAAAATGGCCTAGAATCGCTCCGACTGTAACGCCTACGGGATTGTTAGCGGCGGCCAGGGTAATCGTTGCAAACTGGGTGCGATCGCCCCATTCCGCCACAAACGTCAGCACAAAAGATTGCAACGCCACACCATAGGTTGCGCCCTTCCCCGCAGGCAAAAATTTAGACTGGCGAATGCTGCTTTCGGCTTCTTCCACCTCATCACAGGACGCGCCCCCCCGCATCCGATAGGCATCGTACAGCAATTTGAAGCCGAACCCAATGAATAAGGCAACTTCAGCCGCATTGAGATAGTGTTGGGGCAATAGAGAAACAGCCTGCCCCACTAAAACCGACAAGATGGTCATTGTGGCCAGGGCTCCGGCCACCCCCACAAAAACCCAACGTCGGGAATGGCGCATTGCCAATAACATTGCAATACAAAAGGTCTTATCGCCTAACTCAGATATGGTAATTAGCAACAAGCCTGCGGTAAACGCAGTTAGCATCCTCAAGCTCCTCAAAGATCGGTGGTGTGTAATCTTGAGTGGACTTGATGGAGCATAACCCTCACCAAGCCCACTGCGATCTGTGGACTTAGTGAAGGTCTCGCTTACAAAAGACTTTGGCTCTAACTGGGGAAGCGGCAACTGCGTTGCACAGGACGCTGCTCCATCCCAGTCAGAAGAGTACATTTGTCACCCGAACCAGGCTCATCACCAGTGTGTTGATTCGGATGGGCTGGTTTCCCAGCAGCTACTCCCCTTCATAAATTCTCTATGGATTATACCCTGCGATCGCTCCCAGCACCAGTCCTGGACTGGTTGATCCGCACCTGGCCTTGCGCTTGGCTCTGCCTGCCTTAATCACCGACTTCTGCCCACAAGAACGGGCTGCCAGAACACTCTGAACAGCCCGCACCTAGTTTTTCAGTTTTGCCCCCTGCTCTGCCAGGGGAGACGTTACGTGTCCATTTTGTGGAAAACTACCCGTCTTTTCCGTCCCGATCTGGCCTGCCGCTTACACCAGACGAATTCCAAGGAGCTGCACTGGCTTTAGACTTTGTTCAAGGATTGATTGAAGTCGTTTTGAGTCGGAAAAATTTCAAAGACTTGATCCATGCCGCTAATTTCCAGTAACATCCGACCCTGCTCGCACACTGAACAGAGCACTAAGCGCCCAGCAGCGGCTCGGGCCGCCTTAAATGCATTGACCAAACCGCCTAGCCCAGAGCTATCGATGAAGGTGACAGCCTGCAAGTCAACTAAAATCAGATTACTACCAGCTTTGATACTATCTTCAACTTCATGACAAAGCTGAGCAGCCAATGAGCTGTTCAAGATACCGGATGGTTGAACGACTTTCATTTGGGGATTCATGAGTTTCATTGCTCTCAGGCTCTTTCTTACTAGGTGTTCCGATGATTGTAAGGGTAGCAATATAAGTCGTCTTGGGACGGCTATGCTTAGAATTCCCTTAAATCTACAGAACGCAACAATCATTCTGGAACACCACTACAAAAACTTTAATGCTTTGTGTTGGTTTAGTGATCACTCTGGGGGAATCAATACACAATCTACCTTGATTCCAGCTATAGTGTTTAATCCCAGATTAGGCGTTGTGCCAACCTTGGCGATCGCGGTGATCAAGTTGACAGGGGAACAATCCGATTTTTGGGGGATGGGTGGGGGCTAAATCCGTTGCGATTTGATGACAGGGCCATTGTGATATTACGATTTAAGGGCTGGCTTGAACCGTCAAGGCAGGGGCAGAACCCGGCCAGCCTCGCCCATTAGGCTGATTGTGACGAAATCGGGAGAGACGCTGTTTCAGGGCAAAAAATCTCGACAGTTTTAGCTGGAAAAACTACTATAGACACAGCCGCGATCGCCATTCAACCCTGGCAATGCTGCCGAGTGTCGGTCTTGTTTAAGGCGCGGGCTTGGGGTGCAACGTCTCGAAATGTATCAAGTTTTTGAGTTTTCCAGATTCTCGGAACAATCAATGAATTTGTATATCAGAAGTGTGCCAAATCTTCGGATTTTAGTTAAATTCTGATTAAAGTATGCTTTCTTGGTTGATTTTCGTTTGTTTTCAGTCGCTTCAATCTTGATTTATCAGTGCTGAGCTGAATGACCGATTGATTCTTTTGGTAACTTATTTGACCATTTTAACGTGAGTTTAATTTGATTAACGTTCTTACTCCCTTTATAGAGTCGAAGATTTTGTCAAGCGTGAGTTAAGACTAGTTTTTCTGGATTTGGTTCAACCTGGTAGTTGACTACACAATAAAGCAATTATGGCTAGTGGGCTTTCCTTTGTTCCCTCAAGTCGCCGCGTCAATACGTCCCTGACTCAGCGATCGCGGCGGGCCGTCATCTTAATGATTCTAGGAACGCTCTTGGTGGGTGGGTGTGGGTTGCGGCTCGTCCAACTCCAATTAATTCAAGGCCAAGAGCTGAAACAACGAGCAGACCAAAATCGAATTGCGTTGATCCCTATCCCGGCGGATCGGGGTAATATTTTGGATCGCAAAGGCCGATTATTAGCGTCTAATCGCTTGGCGCGATCGATTTATCTGCATCCGCGCGAAGAGTCGAAAGCCGAGTGGGCTAAGATTGTGCCGCGTTTGGCCACGATTTTGAAAATTCCCCCGGCTGAAATTCTTGCCAAGCTGGAACAGGCTGGGTACCGCTCAGCGATGCCTGTCCGCATCAGTCGCAACCTGCCGCTGCAATCTTTTATTGCCCTGGCTGAAGAGGCGCATCGTTTTCCTGGGATGGAAATTCGGGGTGAGTCCCACCGGTTTTATCCGAATGGCGACCTCGCAGCGCACGTTCTGGGCTATATCAGCGAAGCTACCGTAACTGACCTGAAGGCAAATCCCGCTTATCCGATGGGGATGCTCGTTGGCCAAATGGGGGTTGAGCGGCTGGCTAACTCGACTCTGGAAGGGCGCTGGGGGAGTCAAGTGGTGGAGGTCAACGCGGCAGGGCAAGAGATTAACCATTTGGGGAACAAACCGGCGATCGCGGGGGAACCGTTGCGGTTAACCCTTGATCTCGACTTACAAAAAACTGCCGAGCGGTATCTGGCCAATCGGCGGGGGGCCGTGGTGGTGTTGGATGTGAAAACGGGTGGTGTTTTGGCCCTGGCCAGTGGCCCCACGTTTGATCCCAACTTGTTTACGCGCCAGGTCACCAAAGCGGAATGGGATCGCTTACAAACGGCTGAAAATCCGTTTTTGAATCGGGCGTTGCAGGGGTATCCTCCCGGTAGCACGTTTAAGGTGGTGACGGCGGCGGCGGGGATGCAATCGGGGACTTTTGCGCCGGATTCTACCCTCATGACCTACGCGGCGATTAATTTGGGTGGCCATTTGTTTCATGAACATGGGTCGGGGTATGGGGTCTTGGGCTTTCGGGATGCGCTGATGGTTAGTAGCAATACATTTTTCTATCAAGTGGGCTTACGAACTGGGCCGGAGGCGATCTCGAAGTGGGGCAAACAGTTGGGGATTGGCGAAATTACCCAATTGGGCTTGGATGGTGAAAGTCATGGGATGATCCCAATTCCGGCAGAGAAGGAGAAAAAATTTGGTGAGCCCTGGTATGGGGGTGACACGGTGAGTATGTCGATTGGTCAGGGGTTGGTGCAAACAACGCCAGTTGAGTTGGCCGTTGTGTATGCGGCGATCGCCAATGGGGGGTATCGGGTGAAACCCCATCTTTTTGCGGCAATGGATAATGATCGGGCCTATCGTCCGCAAAAAATTGGGTTGCAACCAGGCACTCTCCAGGTAATTCAGCAGGGATTGAAGGCGGTTGTTCAAAATGGAACGGCGCGCCAACTCAGTCAAGGAACGATTCCCCCAACGGCGGGTAAAACGGGGACTGCCGAAGTGCTGGGCCAACGGGATAATGCGGTGTTTGCGGGGTATGGGCCAGCGGCAAATCCCCAGATCGCGATCGCGGTGGTGGTGGAAAATGGTGGTTTTGGGGCCGAGTCGGCTGTTCCAATTGCCCACGAAGTTTACAAAACCTACTTTAAGCGGGGGAAACAGCGCCGATAACGCCTCCGCTGCTGGGCTGGGGATCAGTTTGGCCGGGGGATCGAGATTTTTTTCGTAGATTCAAACTGCGATCGCGATTTTTGGGCTGTTTTTTGTTATTGTAGATAAGGCTTGTTCAGTTGGTCGTTATTGACCATTGGGTAGCAAGCAACCCCTATATGCGGATGTGGCGGAATTGGTATACGCGCACGTTTGAGGGGCGTGTGGCTTTGCCTTGCGAGTTCGAGTCTCGCCATCCGCATTCAACTTGGGTTATTGCTGAGTTTATTCGCAGCGGGTTTCTGGGATTACCTCATCCCTCCGATATCTAGCTGTTGCGATGGCTTGTATGCCTGCTCGGTCTTGCCAAGAGCAATGATACGCTTAAACATCTAACCCACAGGCTTGAAGAAAAGCTTGTGGGTTTCTTGTATGGATTTTATTGCTCTATCAAGTCGTGGATGGCAAGGTTGAACCCGACCGACTCACCGTTGGGGCGCATCTGGTCGTGGTGTCAGGCGAATCCAAATGCACGGCAATTAGGCAACGGACGTTGCATGGGGAATTGGCGGGACAGGTTTGGGCGTGCCAGGGGGTGCGATCGCAAAAGTTGTGGGATAGTCCTCTGGGCGCAGGCGGGTGAGATGGCGCAAACAATGCAAGAGCTTTTGGGTTTGTTGCCCTGTTTCAAAGTATTCGCGCACGGTTGGGCTTAAGGCTCCTTCCATCAAAAACAGATCGCCATCGGGGAAGAGTTGAAGCCAGGTGGCAGAAAAGGTATTGTCGAGCAGAACGGTGGGATGGTGAGCGACCCGAGGCCGCGGATAGTCGGATTGGGCGATCGCGAAGGTGCCTGGAAAGGGCATAAGGTCTTGATGATCGAGTTTTTCGAGGAACTCAGTCAATTTTTTGGTGTTCAGGTTGGTGATACCGCGTTCAAACGCAATATCGTTGCGATCGCGTTCTAATACATAGACATCGCCATCATCGGCATACAGTAATAGCCAGGTCATGATTTCTCTCCCGTTGGTATACATTACGTTTTGCCCACCCTGGTTGGCTGGGTTGTTGGCATACCCTGCCGCGCCGCTAGCACCGAGTGCCGCCATAGCATTGGTTCGACAGCATTGGTTCGACAGCTTTAATTTAGATCGGTTGGTTAGAACGTTGAGGTTGACGAAAAAGCTGAAAAGCCAAGGCTGGGTAGATGTGGGGGTTTGCTTTCGCCAGATACCGCAGGGCTATAGCGATTGGGGTAAACGCAATGAATTTGTATTGTTTGATACAGAATTTGTTTCGTGGTTCTATTCCTAATTTTAGCGATTTCTTGGGAGAGAAATATGAGGAATTGCAACAGGAACCTGGGCCAGTGGTTTGGCGGTCTAGGCATTATCTGCGTGGCAGTCGGCGGGAATTGCCCGGATTGAGGCCGTCAGCCTAGAAAAACGAAGCAGAAAAATGATGGTGAACTGCATTTTTTAGAGGAACATCAACTATCCTAGTGTCCGACCTTGCTGCAACGATTTGGATGATGATAAACAGTTTGTCCCTTCCTAACCGCTGGTTACGACGGCTGTTGCCGCTGTTGTGTCTATTCACCCTGGCAATGGTGGTATGGCTTGGGCCGCTTGGGCCCAGTGTGGCCCAAACTCCACGACAAGAAATTCGGGGGGTCTGGTTCACGATGAATGACTTTGACACCTTGCGCGATCGCGCCAAGATGCAACAGGCGTTGAGTCAATTACGGCAGCTCAATTTCAATACAATTTATCCGGTGGTGTGGAATGCAGGATATGTGCTGCATCCCAGTGCAACGGCGCAACAATTGGGGATTCAACCGTTTGTCTATCAGGGAACGGAGGGGCAAGATATTCTGGCGGAATTGGCGGCGGAAGCCCATCGCCAGGGGTTAACCGTGATTCCCTGGTTTGAGTTTGGGTTTATGACTCCGCCCTCGTCAGAACTGGCGATCGCCCGGCCCCAGTGGTTAACGACCAAAGCCGATGGCACAACGACCTCGGTTAATGATGCGGGCGAGGTCGCTTGGCTGAACCCATTTCGGCCAGAAGTCCAGCAATTTATCACGAATTTAGTGCTGGAAGTGGTGACTCAATACGATGTGGATGGGATTCAGTTTGATGATCACATGGCGTTGCCCAATGAGTTTGGCTATGATCCCTACACGGTAGCGTTGCATCAGCGGGAAACGGGGCGAGCACCGGATCCCAATCATCAAGCAACGGCGTGGGTGAAATGGCGGGCCGATAAGATTACCGCATTCATGACCCAACTCCACAAAGCCGTGAAAGCGAGGAAGCCGAATGCAATCTTTGCGCTGTCACCAAATTACTACAATTTCGCCTACAAATTACATTTGCAAGACTGGTTAACCTGGGTGCGTAAAGGGCTGCTTGATGAATTAGTGATGCAGGTATACCGGACGGATTTACCCAGCTTTGTGGAACAAATTAATCGGCCTGAAGTGCAAGAAACCCAGAAAAAAATTCCGACGGGGATTGGGATTTTGACTGGCCTGCGCTCAAAACCGATGCCCATTGCCCAGGTGCAGGCCCAGACGCAAGCCGCTCAAGATCAGCAGCTTGGGGTCGCCTATTTCTACTACGAAACGCTGTGGCAGTCTACACCAGAACCTGCGGCCATGAGGCAAGCGGCGTTCCAGAGTTTGTTCCCCTATCCGGCAGTGCGATCAACGATGTAAGTTGCCCTGGCAGCCACTAGCAAAAGGCGATCGCCCGCTTGTCTCTGTAGGACATGGGCGATCGCCTTTGTGGTGTTCATGAGTTCAACCGGCCAAGGGCTTACATGCCAATGCCCAAGCGTCCAGCCAAACTAGGCGTTAACGGTAACAACGTCACAACCATTAAAAAGAGCGCCAATAACCCCAAGGCCGCGCGGGCATCGTCTGGTTCGGTCAGCTCGTTCAGGCTGGGGCGTTCGAGGTCGCGCTGGAGGAACACGATCAGAATGGCCCAGTACAGGGCCAGCGGATTGACTAACGAAGCAAGGCCCAACAAAATTAGGGTGCCGATCGTCGTCCGAGAAGCGGTTTTGCGTCCATAAATCGCTTGTACGATTCGCCCCCCGTCTAACTGGCCCGCTGGCATCAGGTTTAATGCTGTGATCACTAACCCCAGCCAGCCCAACACCACTAGCGGATTCACATCCACAATGGGGGCTTGCAAGGCATCCCGCAATACGACCCGCGCCAAAGTTCCAACCAGGATCGAACCCTGAAAAAATTGCGACGGAATCTGGAAGAGACTTCCCTGGTGAGACAAAAGTAAGCCTGTTAGCAACATCCCCAGCGATAAGATGCCACCAGCCGCAGGCCCAGCAAAAGCAATGTCAAACAAGACACTGCGGTTGGGCAAGACTGACTCGATGCGCGTTAAGGCCCCAAACGACCCAATCTGCAAGGTCGGAATGTAAAAGGGCCAGCCTAACCGCACGTTATAGCGACGGGCCAACACCCAATGGCCAATTTCATGGGCCGCTAAGATGGCAAGGATCCCGGAGGCTAGGGGCAGGGTTTCAGAGATCCGATTTGGGGCGTAGAAAAAGTCAAAGCCTAGCAGCAATCCGGCGCTTTCCAGGCAGGTTGCCACGGTGAACAGGGCGAGAATGACGGCCAGAATTTTTTGGGGTGTGGCCGCAGGTTGGGGATCGCGGCTGCTCGGTAGAACAATGATGACGGGTTTGCCATCCTGATTTTCGACGAGGAAGAGGCGATAGCGATCGCCCAAAACTGCCGTCAAGCGTTCGTCCAACTTGGCATAGGCGACTTCGGGATCCACGCGCAAATTGCCCCGAAAAATAGCCCCTTCTTGATAAGGAATGGTTTCAGTGGCAAAGAAACTCTCGATGCCAAAGATGCCCTGAATTGCTTTGAGGTCCTCAGCGGGAATCGGGACTATCTCCTCCTCCCCTTGGGGTGGCTGACCAGTTGGTAATGGTTGATCTGGCTTACTGTCTCCGGCGGCGGGGGCGGCGGCGTCCGCATCGGTGGTTTTGGCGATCGCGGCGGCTCGGCGGGCCTCTCCTTGTTCCTGCTTAAGCGATCGCACCCGGTTGCCCAACCCGATATAAACAGCACTCGACGCGACTAATAACCCTAATACCAGCGCCAAATTGAGCATGACTCCCAACGCGGCCAAGCCAAACACCAACAGCCACGGCACCATCAACACCACAGATTGCAACCAGGCTAAAAAGCCCAGTTTGCCGTAGGGCCGCGAGCGCAGAAAGCCCCAGACCAACAGCCCAATCCCGAATACCACCGTGACAATGGTTAAATCTTCAGTAATCGCAGTGAACATTCCAACCTCTTCCTAGCGATCGCACCAAACGAGGACAATAACCGCCCCAACGTTTTGTTCCAGTCAAAAGCTTGACCCAAACTGTTTCTAATCTACCTGAATCAGGGATCGCGAATGGCACCTTTAGCGCAGCAGCGATCGCCAATTCCCGACCCAGACCTCTCGAACCTCACTTAGACCAGGCTTTACCTACCGCAACACCACCCAAACACAACAAAGGCAGCCCCAATGGACTGCCCCCGGTGACTTTAGGCAGGCATTTGCCCAGCCTTACTTCTTGCCTTTTTTCTTCTTGTTGGCAGGCTTGCTCGACTTACCAAAAGCAGGGGGTTCCGATTTTGACGCGGTTTCTGCTTCGGGTTCCGGTGCCGCCTCGGCAACGGGTTCGGGTTCCGGATCTGCCTCCGCCACAGGAGCCGGAGCCGCCTCCGCCGCTGGGGCCGCAGTTCCCATTTGGGCCGCAACTTCGGCAGCAAAGTCTGTTACTTCCTTCTCAATGCCTTCACCCAAATTGAACCGCACAAAGCGCCGCACTTGGATGTTTTCGCCCAATTTGGCTACATGCTGTTTCACCAACTCTTCCACGGTAATCGTGGGATCTTTGATGTAGGCTTGATCCAGCAAGCTGAATTCTTTCAGCCGCTTGTCAATCCGCCCTTGCACAATCTTTTCTTTAATATTGTCGGGTTTACCAGCCAGGTCATCCTTACCCATTTCGATCGCCGTTTCCCGCTCAGCGATATCGGCTGGAATGTCGCTAACTTTGACATATTCCACATTAGGACACGCCGCAATCTGCTTGGCAATGTTGCTGACCAGCGCCTTGAACTCGTCGTTACGGGCTACAAAGTCCGTTTGGCAGTTTACTTCGACTAAGACCCCAATCCGGCCACCGATGTGAATGTAGCTATCGACTAACCCTTCAGCGGCGACTTTTCCGGCTTTCTTATCTGCCGAAGCCATCCCTTTTTTCCGCAACCATTCAATCGATTTTTCGATATCACCGTCGTTTTCGGCTAATGCCTTTTTGCAATCCATCATCCCTGCGCCAGTCTTATCGCGCAGTTCTTTCACCATCTTTGCGGAAATGTCTGCCATGTTGCCTTAACTCCTAACTGTCAGGTTCTGAGGGAGACTCTAAACTGTCCGATTCTTGCCAGCGTTAGCTCAGCTAGCGTTTTGCAATGAACTTTGCTCAATGAACTAGATTTGTCGGACTAGGCTGCTGCGCCAAAACCGACGAGCAGCCAGTCATTAGACCCGGTTGGAGCCTAGATTTAACCGAAGACGACCTTAAGCTTCGCTATTCTCGTCATCATCAGAGGTGTAGGAATCACTATCATCGTAGTCGAGTTCGTCTTCTGCGCCATCGTAATCCTCGTAATCCTCTTCGTCGATGTCGAGCTGACCATGCCGCCCTTCGTAGATGGCATCGGCCAAGCGACCCACAATCAACTTGATGGAGCGAATGGCATCATCGTTCGCAGGAATGGGGATGTCTACTACGTCGGGATCGCAGTTGGTGTCCAGCAGCGACACGATGGGGATGTTCAGCTTTTGGCATTCCTGCACCGCGTTGTATTCCCGCCGTTGATCCACGATCAGCACGATATCGGGAACTTTCCGCATGGCCTTAATGCCACCCAGGTATTTGCGGAGTTTTTCCAGTTCGCGCCGCAGGACAGAAGCTTCTTTCTTGGGTAACAGATCTAGGGCTCCGGTTTCTTCCCGACGCTCCAACTCTTTGAGGCGATCGACCCGGGTTTTGATCGTGGCCCAGTTGGTGAGCATTCCACCCAGCCAACGCTGGTTCACGTAGTAAGCACCGCAACGGCTTGCTTCTTGGGCTACGATTCCGGCAGCTTGGCGCTTGGTGCCGACGAACAAGAACTTCTTCCCAGATTCCGACGCCGATCGCACATAGCTGTAGGCGTGCTCCATCATTTGAGCGGTTTGCACCAGGTCAATGATGTGAACCCCATTCCGCGAAGTGTAGATGTAGGGATCCATGCGGGGATTCCAGCGGCGGGTTTGGTGCCCAAAGTGAACCCCAGACTCAAGTAACTGAGCCAATGAAACAACTGGCATATATTTGATTCTCCTTTCGGGTTAATCCTTCCATCCAGGTGCATTTCAATTGGTTGAAACACCCGAAATCCCTGAATGCGTGATTTTTGACAACTTTCCTAGCGTAGCATAGCCGGTGCAACGGTAGAGCGTTTTGATAAAAGTCCTAAAACAGAGGCTCCACATTTAGAACGGGTGTTCTATTTCATGTTATAAATTGATGAAATCCTAAATATTTTTTTCTGTCTCACGATTCAGCGGGTACACTTGTCGAAATTTTTATCCTTTTAGTATGGGTAAGGACTGGCTCAGGCTGTGTATGTAAAGCGCCTGGAATTGTCGAATTTCAAGTCATTTGGTGGCAAGACGGTGATTCCCTTGCTGCCCGGTTTCACTGTGATTTCGGGGCCAAATGGGTCGGGCAAGTCCAACTTAATTGATGCGATTTTGTTTTGCCTGGGGTTGGCCGGATCTAAAGGGATGCGGGCGGAGCGGTTGCCCGATTTGGTGAACCATACCCAAGCCTCTCGGAGTCGGGCGACAATTGAAGCCAGTGTGACGGTGACGTTTGACCTGACGGATGAGCCGTTGTCTGTTGAGGCGGAAATTGAACAGGTGGCGATCGCGGCGGAGTTGGCGATCGCGCCGGATCAGGCTCGGTCGTTCGAGGTGGACACCAACGGGCACGACGGGAACGGCCACAGCAAGAGTAACGGGAACGGTAATGGGAATGGAACCGCTGAGGGATTGCGGGAGTGGAGTGTAACCCGCAAGTTGCGTGTGACCCAGCAGGGCACTTATACCTCAAACTATTATATGAACGGGGAACCCTGCACCCTGACGGAGTTGCACGAATCTTTGGGGCGGTTGCGGATCTACCCCGAAGGCTACAACGTGGTGTTGCAGGGGGATGTCACTCGCATTATTTCCATGAACTCGCGGGAGCGGCGGGAGATTATTGACGAGTTGGCTGGGGTCGCCGCCTTCGATCGCAAGATTTCCCAGGCGAAAGATAAGCTGGATGCGGTGAAAGACCGGGAAGATAAGTATCACATTGTTGAGCAGGAGTTGATGGCCCAGCGCGATCGCCTCGCCCAAGATCGCATCAAGGCTGAGAAATATAAAAAACTGCGCCAAGAGTTGCAAACCAAAACGAGCTGGGAGGCGGTGATTCAGCATCGGCAAGTGGTACAGGCGATTCAACAGTTGCAGCAGCAGTTAACCCAAGATGAACGGGCGATCGCGACTTTAACTGAGCAAATTGCCACGACGACCCAGACGATTCAGGGGACGACCCTGGAGCTGGAGCAGTTGAATACGCGGGTGAAGGCGCTGGGGGAAGAAGAGTTGCTGGCATTGCAAGCGACACTGGCGACACAAGAAGCGGAATTGCGCCAACTGCAACGGCAAGAGCAGGATTTACACGCCAGTCAACAGGCCCTCGAAACCGCGATCGCCCAGACCCAACAGGAATTACAGGACTATCAGCAGCAACTCGCCGCCTTGCAAACCGAGCAGCAACGCCTTGCTACCCAAGATCTGGCCAGCCTCACAGAGCAGCGCGATCGTGCCTTGCAACACCTCACGACCAGTCGAGAAGCGGCCAATGCCTCGGCGGCCAGTGCCGAAGCCTGGGTGCAAGAGCAAACCGCCCTGCGCCATCAGGTAGATGCCCTCTTGAGCCAGCTTGATCCCCAACGGACGGAGCAGGCTCAGCTTCGGGAACGCATTGCCCAACTGGAACGGCAAATTCAGGAGCAAACCCAGGCCAAACTGGCCACCGAGCAACAACTCACCGACAAGCAAGCCCAGCAAGCCACGTTGACAGCCCAGGCCACCACAGCAGAGACGGCAATTCAAACGCTGGCGGCGCAACTGGCCACTGCCGAAGAAGAACTGCAAATTCAGCAGGAAACCCAAACCCGCTTGTTGCAGGAACAACGGGAAAAACAGCGACGGCTTGACAAGCTGGAAGCTCAATCCCAAGCGATGCAAGAAGCCCAGGGCACCTATGCCACACAGTTGATTTTGCAAATGAATTTGCCCGGTGTGTGTGGGTTGGTAGCGCAACTAGGGCGGGTGGAACCCCGCTTTCAACGGGCACTCGAAACAGCGGCAGGAGCCCGCATGGGCAATTTGGTCGTCGAAGATGACGGGGTTGCAGCGGCGGGGATCGAACTCTTGAAACAGCGGAAAGCTGGACGAGCAACCTTTTTGCCCCTCAACAAGATTCGCGGCGGGCGGATGCCGGGTGGACAAGGGGTGCGATCGCTGCCAGGGTGTTTGGGCTATGCCCTGGATCTGGTGGAATTTGACGATCGCTATCGCGACATTTTTGCCTACGTCTTTGGGGCAACGCTGGTGTTCGAGACGCTGAGCGAGGCCCGACGGCAACTCGGCGAACACCGCATGGTCACGCTAGATGGGGAATTGCTGGAAGTGTCTGGGGCAATGACGGGCGGGTCTAGCAGCAATCGCCAAGCCTTGCATTTTGGGAATATGGACGCCGGGGACTCCGACGAAGTACGGGAATTGCGTGATCGCCTCCAGGAAATCGATCGCATCCTCACCCATTGCGACAACGCCATCTTTCGGGCCAAAACCTTAATTCAGGAGCGGAGCCAAACCCTGGCCCAGGCGCGGCAACAGCATCGGGAATACCAACTGAAGGCCGAGCAATTAGCCCAGGACTGCCAAACCCTCACAGCCCAGCACGCCCACCTCCAGGCCCAACTAGCACAAAACACCCAGGAACTCGACGATTCCCAAACACGCTTGCAAATTTTGGAGATTGAAATTCCCGCCCAGGAAGACCAGTTACACCAGTGGCGACAGGCATTGGCCGAGTTGGAGCAATCCCACACGCACAGCGAATGGCAGCAGATCCAAGCCACTCTCCGCACCCAGGAAGCCGATTTAAATGAAAAAGAGTTGGCACTTCGCACGGCAGAGCAACGGCTGCAAGATGTGAATAACCAAATTGCGCGGTTGCAAGAAAAAATTCATCAGGGTCGCGATCGCCTCCAGAGCCAGCGCAACCAACAAACCACCCACCTGCAACAGCAAACCACCCTCCGCACCCAACAGGCCACACTAACCGAACACATGACGGGGACTCGCACCGCCCAAGGCCAATTGGAGCAGCGACTAGGCGCAGAAAAAGAACAACGCGATCGCGTCGAACGGCAACTGCGGGACTACCAAACCCAAAAGCAACAACACGAATGGGAACAGCAAAAAATTCAAGAAACTCGCCAAGCCCGACAACACCAATTGCTGACCCTGCAAGAACAACACCAGGCCCAACAGGCCGAATTGCCCGATCCCCCGCCAGAAGTCCCCGCTGACATCGGCCTGGAACAACTGCAACAAGAGCTGCGATCGCTCCAAAAACGCCTCCAAGCCATGGAACCCGTCAATATGTTGGCCCTGGAAGAACACGAACGCACCCAAGCCCGCCTTGACGAACTCACCGAAAAACTCCGCACCCTGGAAGAAGAACGCACCGAACTGTTACTGCGAATCGAAAACTTTACTACCCTCCGCCAACGGGCCTTCAAAGAAGCGTTTGATGCAGTCAACGAAAATTTCCAATCCATTTTTGCCACCCTGTCGGATGGCGACGGGCACCTGCAACTGGACGATGCCCAAAATCCATTTAACGGCGGCCTCAATCTCATCGCCCACCCCAAAGGCAAACCCGTTCAACGCTTGGCTTCCATGTCCGGGGGCGAAAAATCTCTCACCGCCCTCAGTTTCATCTTTGCTCTCCAGCGTTATCGCCCATCGCCCTTCTATGCCTTTGACGAGGTTGATATGTTTCTTGACGGGGCAAATGTAGAACGATTAGCTAGAATGATCAAACAACAATCCGAGCAAGCGCAATTTATTGTAGTCAGCCTCCGCCGACCAATGATTGAATCAGCACAACGCCAAATTGGGGTTACCCAAGCCCGTGGTGCCCATACCCAAGTGATTGGAATTGACTTAGTGGCTCAACGTGCTTCATTGTGATTTGGTAATATCGAACGGAAATCGTGGATCAGGATTCGAGAAACAATGGCATCTGAAGAAATTCGCCAACGCTCAGACATTATCGGCACACTGGTTGTGACTCGTGACACTGGGAAAAAACTGGGTGTAGTGAGCCAAATCTGGGTGGATATCGATCAACAGCGGGTTGTGGCTTTTAGCCTGCGCCCCAATCTCGTCTATGGCACCCCCCAGCCCATGTTGCTGAACAGTGTGCGGCAAATTGGGGATGTCATTTTGGTGGATAACGAAGATGTCATCGAAGATATTGATGTCGAGTCTTACAACAGTCTGATTAACTGCGAAGTGATTACCGAGACGGGTGAGCTGCTCGGCAAGGTTCGTGGCTTCAAGTTTGATGTGGATGATGGGCAACTGGTTTCGATTATCATTGCCTCGTTAGGGGTGCCCCTCATTCCCGATCAGGTGGTGAGCACCTATGAATTGCCGATTGAAGAAGTAGTAAGCAGTGGCCCCGATCGCCTGATTGTCTTTGAAGGGTCAGAAGGTCGTTTGGTGCAGCTTTCTGTGGGCCTGATGGAACGGTTGGGGATTGGGAATCCGCCTTGGGAGCGGGAGGACAACGAAACCTACGTGGTGCCCATTAAAACCGATAATCAGCTGGGTACCGGGTTGCAGGCGCCGGTGAATACTCCCATTCGGGAGCGGCAACCTGTGGTGCAAGAAACTTGGGATGAGGATAACTGGGGTGAGCCAGCGCCCCGCCAATTGCGCCAACAAGAGCAGTATGCAGAACCGCTGTATTACGAGGAGCCTGCGACGGAAGAAAACTGGAGCGAAACTACAGCACGGGATGCCTATCAGGAAGCTCCCTATGCGCCAGGGGACTACAGCGATGATTATGACGATGTGGAAGATGATGCCTGGGCGGAACAAGAGTCGCGAGTTTATAACAGCCCGCGAGTAAATATTCCTGATAAAACTAAAATTCCTGAATACGAAGAGGAAGGCTATTAAGCAATTCGGCGGGCGATCGCGCGATGAGACTGGGTGAATCTGGGCATACTGGGTTAGGGGAAACCATGAACAGGCCAAAAATGCTGTAGCGTGGGTCTCTGCCATTGCATCTTCGCTAGTTTAGAATGACGCAGCTTATGTGGTTGCGCTGATGGCGTTGGCCTTGGCCTGTACAAAACCCCTTGTTTTCCAGTTTGGTAGGTACTGAGTTTCGATGATCCATCCTCAGACAGAGTTGCGCTTCATCAATGAGGCGATTGGTTACGGTGTGTTTGCAACGGCGTTTATCCCGAAGGGAACGATTACCTGGATTCTCGATGAACTCGATCAGCGGTTTGATGAAGCCTATGTGGAGTCACTGGATCCGTTGTTGCGCGATCGCCTGTTGAAATACTGTTTTCGTGATGAAGTGGGGCAACATATTCTTTGTTGGGATATTGCTCGCTATGTAAACCATAGTTTTTTCCCCACCCTCATTGCGACTCCGTACCGCTTTGAGCTGGCTTCGCGAGATATTTATCCCGGCGACGAAATTACGGATGATTATGGCTATTTCAACCTGGACTATCCGTTTTATTGTTTGCCAGAACCGGGGACAACGCGCACCAAGGTCTTACCTGAAGACTTTTTGAAGTATTACCCAGAATGGGATCAGCAAGCCGCAGCGGCCATGCAGTCTTTTAATCAGGTGGAACAACCCCTGGCCCATCTGATTGAGCCGCAGTTCCGGGCTAAGGTGATGGCGATCGCCAATGGTCAAGAAGCGATGGATTCTCTCCTCACTTGCTACTACGACCACACCAAACACCTGAAAACAGTACCATAATGCGGTGTTGTGCTACATTGCCTCATCTCAAACGGTGGCGATCGCTTTTACCAGGAATTTTGCTCTAAGTTTCCGGGCCAGCGCTATAGTTGGGCATAATATCAGCACCGCCATCGGTAGGCATTTATTGTCTCGCCACTCAGTTCCAGGAGAATTGCTATGCAATCGACCGGGCCATCCCCCGCCTCGGACAATGCACCCCTACGCCGTAGACCCAATACCTCCATGCTGCGATCGGTCGGCGGACGGCTCTTTTTATCCGTGGTGGGCGGCTCCCTCATTGGCCTCTTGGGCACCACATGGTGGTCCTATCGCGAACTCGTCAAACAATCCGAATCCGAACTCCTCTCCAGCCTCCAAGTCAAAACCGAAAGCCTGGAAGGTGACTTCAAAACCTTTGAATCTTCGACCCATACCATTGTTGACGCCGTTAAAACCCTCTACGCCGCCGGAGAACGCCGTGAAGCCGTCTACAGCGATCTCATGTATCGCGCCTTGCAAACCTCTCCCCTCGGGACAGGGCTGGGCTTTGGGCAACCCCCCAGCAACCGTCTCATCATCCCCGCCTTGCAATATGCCTATCCCTACGTCGCCCGCAACAAACAAACCGGCATCGTGGAACCGCCCATTCTCGGTGAGGCGAAACCCAGCAGCTATCAAGAAAAATACTTCACTGACCCGATCGCCGCTGGCAAACCTATCTGGTTAGAACCCGTTCAATACGAAGAAACGTCCCTTTCCCCCCCCCAAACCCTCGTCAGCACCAGCTACTCCCTGCCCTTCTACGACAATCAGCAGCGATTGCTCGGTGTCCTCAGTCAAGATCTAGAATTAGGCTTTCTCAGCGATAAACTAAACGTCTCTGTCATGCGAGAGGCGGGTAGCTTTATTCTCGTTAGTCCCCAGGGTAACCTCATTGCCTATCCGCCCAACCCCCAACAGGCTCTTGACCTGAAGCCGTTTAACCAACTGAACAACTACGAAGAACTGTGGCAGCAAATTCAAAGTAATGTGCAAAATGGCACGGTCACAGGTTTGTTGCGTTGGCGCGATGCCAAAGGCCAATCCCAATTTTGGGCCTATCAAAAACTGCCGAGCAATAACTGGATTTTGATGGCAGTGGTGCCTCAATCTGTGATTTTGGGGCCAGTTTGGCGCTTTCTGGGGGCGGGCGTTTTAGGTGCAGTGATTGGGGCTTCCATTGTGCAGGGGATTGTTGTGGCGTTGTTTGTCCGCCGCCTCAATCAACGGTTGCAACCGATTATGGATGAATGTAATCGGTTAGCCGAGATGAACACCAAGAGCGAAGAATTGATGAGCCGGGAAGATGAGTTAGGCCGCCTTACGATCTCTTTCTACGCGCTCTTGGGCCAGGTCACGGTGAATGAGCGGCGACTGCGCCAGGAAATGGCGAAATCGTCCCAAGCGTTGCAAGCGTTGCAACAAACCCAAGCCCAGTTAATTCAGACTGAAAAAATGTCGAGTTTGGGCCAGTTGGTCGCCGGGGTTGCCCATGAAATCAACAATCCCATTAATTTTATCTACGGCAATTTGCCCCACGCGGCAGAATACACCCATGATTTGCTGAATTTAGTCAAGCTGTATGACGATAAGTATGCCGATCGCGATCGAGAGATTGAAGCCTACAAAGAAGATATTGACCTGGAATTTCTGGTCGATGATTTGCCCAAAATGCTGGAATCAATGCAAATTGGTGCCGATCGCATTCGCGAAATTGTGTTGTCATTGCGGAACTTCTCGCGGTTGGATGAAGCCGAAATGAAACGTGTGAGTGTGCATGATGGGATCGACAGCACGCTGCTCATTTTGCAAAATCGCCTCAAGGCCAGCCCTGGGCATCCAGTCATTGAAGTGGTCAGAGAATACGGTACTTTGCCCGCGATCGAGTGCTACGCTGGCCAATTGAACCAGGTGTTTATGAATATTTTGAGCAACGCGATCGATGCGTTGGATCAATACAACCAAAAGCGATCGCCGGAAGCGATCGATGCCAAGCCCGCCACGATTACGATTCAAACTGCGGCCCAACCCCAAGCTGACCCTCCTTCCGTTTCGATTCGCATCCGCGATAATGGCCCTGGCATTCCCCCCGAACATCAAAACCGCCTATTTGATCCCTTCTTCACCACCAAGCCCGTCGGCAAAGGAACCGGACTAGGACTTTCCATCAGCTACCAAATCGTCGTTGAAAAACACCACGGTTCGCTCAAATGTGTCTCAGCCCCCGGCCAAGGAGCTGAATTCTGGCTGGAAATTCCTATCCGTCAAAAAGATATGAAAGATTAGCGCTAAGTCATAGCGAGATGTTGTCTGACGTTTTGGTGTTTAGCAAGAGGGTACTTCGCAAGACTTTTGTTCTTATCTATCACAATTTCTTTTTGGCTTTGTGAGTGACAAATAAGTGTTATGAATAGTCAACCAACAGCGATAACGTTCATAACTTTGACCTTGTACCAATTGCATTTTCACGATCGCGGCATCACTGTATCTGCGCAGTTTAAAACAGCGATGGCCAATGGGCGAGGCGGGTGAAGCCATCATCGACTGGACTCCGACACAATAGGATCATCTCATTCAGAACAACCGCGATCGCATGCAAGCTTCACCATTTACCATCAACACCCAACTGGTCGAATCGCTGCTTTAGGTGATTTACTCCCTCTCCGCCAGCGAACAAGCCCTTCTGCGCGACAAATTACTTGGCGAAATCCCCTTCCTTCCACCTTGGAAATGATGCATTTGGTAGAACAAGGCAGAGCTTTTGATTTTTGGTAGCAAGAACCCGACCTTTACACCTTAGAGGATGGAGAGGCGATCGCGTGGCAGTGAAAAGAGCCGTGGTCTTGGTTAATTTTCCATTTACAAACCTGCGGCGACAAAAAAGGGTGAGCGTGGTGCCCACCCAGTCAGGTTTATGGAATCAATTGGGTTATTGCGTGGTCAGAACTTCGGAGGGAAGTCGTTTGAAGGTGAGGCGTTCGGTGTCGCCGACATCAACGAAGATGGTGTCGCCTTCGTGGAATTCGCCGCGCAGGATGGCTTTGGCGATCGCGGTTTCTAGCTCCCGTTGGATGGCGCGTTTCAGTGGACGAGCACCGTAAACAGGGTCGTAGCCCACATCGGCCAGGAAGTCGGTGGCGGCATCAGTGAGTTTGAGGGCCATCTTGCGATCGCTCAGGCGGTGTTCCAGGCGCAGGGTTTGAAGTTTGACGATATTCCGCAGTTCAGATTTCTGGAGGCCGTGGAAGATAATGAACTCGTCTACCCGGTTCAAGAATTCTGGGCGGAACTGCGATCGCATCGCGTCAATCACCCGACCGCGCATAATCTCATATTGAGAGTCATCGCCTGCGACATCGAGGATGTACTGGGAGCCGATGTTGCTGGTCATGATGATGATGGTGTTTTTGAAGTCCACCGTGCGACCTTGGGCATCGGTGACGCGGCCATCATCCAGAATTTGCAAGAAGATGTTGAACACATCGGGGTGGGCTTTTTCGATCTCGTCAAACAGAATAACCGCATAGGGCCGACGGCGAACGGCTTCCGTGAGTTGACCGCCTTCGTCATAGCCCACATACCCCGGAGGCGCACCAATCAACCGCGAGACGGCGTGCTTCTCCATATATTCCGACATATCGACCCGCACCATCGCTTCTTCGGTGTCGAAAAGATAGGCAGCCAGGGCTTTGGCGAGTTCCGTTTTGCCAACTCCGGTGGGGCCAAGGAAGATGAAACTCGCGACCGGACGATTGGGATCGGCCAAGCCTGCCCGCGATCGCTGGATGGCATCGGCGACAGCAGTCACGGCTTCGTTTTGGCCAATGACTCGCTTGTGCAACTCGTCTTCCAGGTGCAGGAGTTTCTGCATTTCCGATTCCACCAGTTTGCTGATGGGAATGCCCGTCCACTTGGAGATAATTTCTGCAATGTCGCTCTCGGTGACTTCTTCCCGCAACAGGGTTTTACCCGTGGTTTGGGCTTCGGCCAACAGGTTCTCCGCTTCTTGCAGTTGGCGGTTGAGGTCAGTGAGTTTGCCGTATTTCAGCTCGGCGGCCCGGTTCAGGTCGTAGTCGCGTTCGGCTTGCTGAATTTCCAAATTGACCCGATCGATCTCTTCTTTGAGGGATTGGATCTTGGTGATTTTGTCTTTTTCGCCTTGCCATTGGGCATTGAGGGTGGATTGTTCCTCTTTTAGATCGGCCAGTTCTTTTTCCAGGCGTTCCAGGCGATCGCGGGAAGCCGCATCAGTTTCTTTCTGGAGGGACAGTTTTTCCATCTCCAGTTGCAGAATCTTGCGATCGACTTCATCCAGTTCTTCGGGTTTGGAGGTGATCTCCATTTTCAGTTTGGCCGCGGCTTCGTCTACCAGGTCAATCGCTTTGTCGGGCAGGAAGCGATCGCTGATGTAGCGGGTAGAAAGCATGGCCGCTGCCACCAGGGCACTGTCGGAAATTTTGACCCCGTGATGGACTTCGTACCGTTCCCGCAGGCCGCGCAGAATGGAAATGGTGTCTTCTACCGTGGGCTGATCGATGTAAACCTGTTGGAATCGGCGTTCCAGGGCTGCGTCTTTTTCGATGTACTTGCGGTATTCATCCAGCGTGGTCGCCCCGATACACCGCAACTCGCCCCGCGCTAGCATGGGTTTCAACAAGTTGCCCGCATCCATTGCGCCCTGGGTGGCCCCGGCCCCGACGACGGTATGAATCTCGTCGATGAACAGAATGATGTTGCCTTGGGAGTCGGTGACTTCTTTTAAGACGGCTTTCAACCGTTCTTCAAATTCCCCGCGATATTTGGCCCCGGCAATTAGCGCGCCCATATCCAGGGCAATCAATTTGCGATCGCGTAGGGATTCGGGGACATCCCCGGTGACAATCCGCTGGGCCAACCCTTCGGCGATCGCCGTTTTCCCGACACCGGGTTCCCCAATCAAGACGGGGTTATTTTTAGTGCGGCGCGAGAGAATTTGAATGGTGCGACGAATTTCGTCATCCCGCCCAATCACCGGGTCGAGCTTGCCATCCCGCGCCATGTGCGTCAGGTCGCGCCCATATTTTTCCAGCGATTCATATTTGCCTTCTGGGTTTTGGTCTGTCACCTTTTGACTCCCTCGAATTTGGTCAATGGCTGCTTTGAGTTTTTGTTCATCTAGTTTAAATTCTGCGAAGAGGGCTTTGCCCAGGCGATCGTCTTGGATATAGCCAAGCAGCAAGTGTTCGACGGAAATAAATTCATCGCCATAACCCTGGCGGTATTGGTCGGCGCGATCGAGCAAGGTATCTAAACTGCGACCCAGATACACATTGCCGCCAGTGTTTGACAGTTTGGGTTGGCGGCGCAAAAACTCGTCGGTGCGATCGCGCAATTGGGCCACGTTCACATCTAGCTTGTTGAACACACTGGTGGCCAGACCATCTTGCTCTAGCAGGGCCTTCATCAAATGCTCGGTTTCAATTTGCTGGTGTTGGGCTTGTTTGGCAACGTCGGCAGTGTGAACAATGGCTTGGTAGGCTTTTTCGGTAAATTGGTTGGGGTTGGTTGGTTGCATCGCGTTCATCTCCAGGGCTGAGGGGTGTTCGGCAGTTCCAGAGCTATCCGCCGTCACCCAGGTTGCGTTGTTTTTATTGTAGAAAGAGGGCTGCGATCGCTGGGATCGGTGTTCCCCACCTTAGGCAATGGGTATTGCCGCCCTTCGGGGATGGGCTGCGTTCTGCTGGGTATGACGCCACGCTCAATGGCCCTATTTTCAAGGGTTCTATCCCAAGGGTGTGATCCAATCGCGACCCAGCTAAGAATTATTTTGTTTTGAATCATTCTGTGTGAGGGCTCGATATTCTGTGAATACTAGGACTGTATTCCGCGATACAAACAGCCTAAGGCAGGGTCATGGCTACAAAACAGGCAACCTCTTCACTCTCTGCCAAAATCATTTTGGCCCATGTTGCGGCGATCGCCCAACACATGCAGCAAGCGAGTTCGCTCGATACAATCCTACCCACGGCGATCGCGACGCTCAATGCCAATCTAGCCTGCGATCGCGTCATCATTTACCAGGTGGTTTCGCCCCAGAATGCGATCGGGCAATACGAAACAGTGCATGGAGATTGGCCTTCTCTCATGGGGCAACTCATTTCTCATCCCAACCTGGAAACGCTCTGGACAGAACGCTATCACCACGGTGTAATCGCCGTCACCCAGAGCTGCAAGAGTTCGCTGCCTGGTGATGTTGAACTGTTTGGCCATTGCCAAGTCCAGGCATACCTCGCTGTTGCGCTGTTTAGTCAAGGGCAGTTGTGGGGAGTGTTGATGGCCCACCAATGCATGGGGCCGCGTGCGTGGACTTCGCTCGAAACCCAGTACATACAGCATATAGCCTTGCAATTGGGCCTTGCCCTCCAGCATGAGGCCGCGCTTCACCAGGTCAAGCACCTGTGCCATTGCTTAGAGCACCGCCTCGAACAACAAAGTGAACAACTCCGCCAAACGGAATCGGTCTTGCAAGACTACAAAGAATCGTGTTACTTCGCGTTGCAACGGCACCAAATTGCTCACAGGTCTCACCCGGCGGAAAGTGTGCTCCATCGCTATGAACGGATGTTTGCTTCGATTCTCGATGGGGTGGCTTTGGTCGATCGCCACTACACGTATCAGCTTGTCAACCAAACTTATGTGGATTGGAACCACAAACCCTACAATGCGATCGTGGGCCATTCCATCAGCGAGTTGTGGGGGGCCGACTTTTTTGCAACCTGTAAGCCCTTGATCGATCGCTGCTTGGGGGGTGAAACCAACCTCACGGCAGAAGCCTGGGTAGAGTATGCCGATGGTCAACGGCGGTTTGTCCAAGCGACTTATACTCCCTACGTCGAGCGCGACTACGCGATTTCTGGCGTGGTGGTTAATCTGCACGATTTAAGCGATCTCAAACGGGTTGAAGAAGCGTTGCAATTTAATCAGGCCAAATACCAGGCTTTGGTGATGAATATGCCGGGTATGGTCTATCGCTATTTTCCTCACACTCGCGATCGCCCCCATGCGTTTACCTTTGTCAGCGAACAAGCCCAGGATCTCCTAGGGCTAAGGCCAGAGGAGGTGATCGCGGATGCGGATAATTTTGTGAACTTGATCCATCCAGATGATTTGTCCTCGTTTCTAGAAACTGTGGCGGAAGCTGTGGCTAACTTTTTGCCCTGGCATTGGGAGGGCCGCATCATTACGCCCTCAGGTCAACAAAAGTGGATTCAAGGGCACTCCCAGGCTCAACAGTCGCCCGAAGGGGCCGCTTGGGATGGCTTGTTGGTGGATATTAGCGAACGGGCACGGTTGGAAGCTGAGCGGCAACAGGCCGTCGCCCAATTGCAGGAACAGGAAGAACGTTGGCAACTGGCGCTCCAGGGTAACAACGACGGCATTTGGGATTGGAATATCCAAACAAATGAAGTGTTCTTTTCGAGCCGTTGGAAAAGTATGTTGGGCTATGGGGAGGATGAGATTGCCAATCATTTGGATGAATGGTCGCAGCGGGTGCATCCCGATGATCTCAATATGGTCATGCAACTGATTCAAGACCACTTTGAGCAAAAGACCCCGTTTTATATCTCGGAACATCGGCTGTTGTGTAAGGACGGGCAATATAAATGGATTCTCGATCGCGGCAAGGTGCAGTGGGCTGAGGATGGTCATCCCAAACGGATGGCGGGTTCCCATACCGATATTACAGATCGCAAACAGGCCGAAGCCCAGTTACAGAATTTATCGGATCGGCTCAATCTGGCGGCTCAGTCAGCCAAACTCGGCATTTGGGATTGGGATATTGCCAGCGATCGCCTCTGTTGGGATGAGCAGATGTATACGCTCTACGGTGTGGCTGCAACGGATTTTAGTGGAGCCTATGGGGCGTGGGAACGGGGGGTGCATCCGGATGATTTGCCCCGGTGTCAGCGGTTGTTGCAAGCGGCGCTGGACGATCATTGTAAATTTGAAACGGAATTTCGGGTGATCTTGCCGGATGGCACTGTGCGCTATCTAGAAGCTTATGCCATCGTCCAACGGGATGACCGCGATCGCCCCCTGCGGATGATTGGGGTGAATCGGGATATCAGCGATCGGAAAGCCGCAGAAATCGCCCTCCGCGAAAGTGAAGCCCGGTATCGGTCGGTGATTACGGCCATGACTGAAGGGATTGTTTTGCAACAAGCGGATGGCAAAATTATTGCCTGCAATGCCAGTGCTGAGCGCATTCTAGGCGTGTCGCGCAATGAAATGATGAGCCAAACTGCTGCCGAACGTAACTGGTACACCATTCATAGTGATGGGTCGTTCTTTCCCCAGGAAATGCACCCGGCGATCGTCACGCTCAAAACGGGCCAACCCCAAACCAATGTGGTCATGGGCATTTGTAAACCCACGGGCATTGTTTGGATTTCAGTCAATTCCCAACCCTTGTTTGATACCAATGCTGCTATCCCCAGCGCAGTGGTTGCATCGTTTACTGATATCACTGAGCTGAAACAGGCAGAGTTTGCTTTGCGGCAACAGGCTGAGCGGGAACGGTTGCTGACGGAAATTGCGCAACATATTCGCCAAACTCTGGATCTCAACGAAATTCTCAACACCACGGTGACGGAGGTGCAACAGTTCCTCCAAACCGATCGCGTGATTGTCTATCGGTTTGACGCGGACTGGAGTGGGGTGGTCATTGCCGAAGCGGTTGCCCCGGAGTGGAATTCGATTTTGGGGTGGCGCATTGCGGATAGTTATTTGATGGAAACACAGGGTTATGAGTATCGGCATGGTCGGATTCAAACGACGGATGATATTTATACGGTCAATTTTCATCCCTGTCACATTGCCTTGCTCGAAGAAATGCAAGTACGGGCCAAGCTAGTGGTGCCTATTTTGCAAGGAGAAGACCTGTGGGGCTTGCTCATGGCGCACCACTGCAATGAACCACGGCACTGGCAACAACTGGAAGTGGATTTATTGCAACAACTGGCGACTCAGATTGCGATCGCGATTCAACAATCAGAATTGCATCAACAAGTGCAGCAGTTGAATACCAATCTGGAACAACAAGTGCAATTACGGACAACTCAACTAGAACTTGCATTTGAGTTTGAAGCGACTCTTAAACGCATTACTGACAAGGTGCGAGATAGCCTGGATGAAGCCCAGATTATGCAAACGGCGGTGCGGGAATTAGCTCAGGCTCTGCGGATTAGTTGTTGCAACACGTCGATCTATGATTTGGAGCAACGATTGTCTACGGTGAGTTATGAGTATTCAACGCTCCACTGTTCCTATGTGGGACGGATTTTACCGATGGCTAATTATCCCGAAATATATAATCAACTGCTTCAAGGAGAGGCGTTTCAGTGCTGTTCGCTGCGGCCCAATGTCGATCGCGGGGAGGTGATGATGCTGGCTTATCCCATTGCGGACGATCAGGGTGTGTTGGGTGATTTGTGGCTGATTAACCAAAAATATTATTTGTTTGATGAACAGGATATTCGCTTGGTGCAACAGGTGGCGAACCAATGCGCGATCGCCCTCCGCCAATCGCGGCTTTATCAAGCAGCCCAGGCGCAAGTGAAAGAACTGGAATGCCTGAACCAACTCAAAGACGATTTTCTGAGTACGGTTTCCCACGAGCTACGCACCCCCATGTCTAGTATTAAAATGGCCACGCAAATGTTAGAAATTAGCCTTGAGCCGTTGGGGGTGTTTGAGGATGAAGACGCGCCGATCCATCGCTATTTCAAGGTTTTGCGCGAAGAAGGCCAACGGGAAATTAGCCTGATTAATGATCTGTTGGATCTGGCCCGGTTGGATGCAGGCACCGAGCCGTTGCAGTGGATGCCGATCGCCCTCCAGTTTTTTGTTCCGCACCTGGCAGAACCGTTTACAGAACGGGCATTGAGCCAACAGCAAGAGATCATTGTGGCGATTGATCCGGAGTTGCCGCAACTAACGACAGATTTACCCTATCTGGAGCGAATTTTGACTGAATTGTTGCACAATGCCTGTAAATATACTCCAACGGGGGAGAAAATTATTGTGACGGCAACGACGGTGGGCGATCGCCTGGAACTGTGTGTGAGTAATTCGGGGGTGGAAATTCCCCGTGCCGCCTGCGATCGCGTGTTTGACAAGTTTTATCGAGTGCCCAACAACGATCCCTGGAAACACGGGGGCACTGGGCTGGGGTTGGCGCTGGTCAAAAAGCTGACAGAGCGCTTGGCCGGCACGATCCGAGTGACGAGTGGCAACCACCATACGACGTTTATCCTCACGTTTCCGTTTGCCCCTGCCGCGATCGGGCCAGCAGTCACTACCCTTAAGGGTTGACCGGGGTTTGGTGCCACCCTGTTGCCGCTTCCCAGCGATAAAACCAACGGTTTTGGGGCTCGCCGCGCAGTTCTAAATGATCGACCTGCATGGGTTCCAGCAAGACCAGGCAAAAGTGGTCGGGGGGCTTGGTTGGGTCGGGGGGGGCGGGCGCAAAGCCCTGGGTGGCTCTGGGGGCACCGGGATCGGGCCACATAAACTGGCTCCGTGCGCCATCTGACAAGGCTTGCCAAGCGTGCTGGCGCAGGGTTTGTGCCTCGGTTAGGCCGCCTAATTGGATCAGGACTAGAGAGCCTAGTAAGCGAAATTGCTCGCGAGTTTTGGGAAAATACCAACAGGCTTCACCGTAGGGATGGTGGCTAATTTGGTCAAATTTTTCACTACGGGCATCGGTGACAATTTGCAGTTGGTTGGCGGGGCCAAAGCCACGAAAGACGACAGTTCGATTAGCGGGATAGCCATTGGGGCGGATGGTTGCCAGTTGCAAATATCGGGCGTTGGGCAGGGAGCGGTTACGGTGGAGTGCTCGTGCGATGGGCGATCGCCACGGTGCTAAACCGGCCTCGGTCTCAGTTGGATCCGTCATCAATTTTCCATCCACCACGGTACGAGATAGCGGGCATCCCGCAATTTGTCGTCTAGATCTTTGTATTCGGCACAGTGGAAACTGACTAACTGCCAAAAATCACTGGAATGGTTTAAGTGTTGGGTATGACACAGTTCGTGAATACACACATACTCCACCAGGGTCGGGGGCAAAAACAGCAATTTGCAGTTCAAACTAATTGTTTTGCGGATTGAGCAACTGCCCCAAATGGTTTTTTGTTGTCGGATGGAAACCGATTTGAAGGGGAGGTGCGCCCTGTGGCTAAGGGTGGTGAGCCAGGTTGGCAAGGCGGCTTTGGCTTTGTGGCTGACCCATTGCTGCAACGCCATTTTGCACAGGGCCAGGTCATCGGTTTGGCCGTGGAGTTGTAGCCGCAAGCCGGGATGCTCTTGCACGGTGACGGTGGGGCTGGCGGTGGGCTGATAGGTCACTTGCCAATGTTCTGCGATCGCCTGGAGGGCAATGTTTTGGGGGCGATCGGCCACCACATCACTCCCGGCCAGGGCTTGCTGGCTGGCCATCCGCCGGATGACTCGCTCAATCCAGCGTTGCTTGCTTTGGAGAATATCCGGAATGCGGTTCCGGTCAAACCCTTTTGGGACAATGACCTCAAGATCGCCCTTCAACGACATCTTGAGGGAGACGTGTTTTGCCTTTAGACTTTCTCGAACGGTGTAATCCAGCGACATCTCACCAACAAACTGACTTGACTGCGCTATCCCTCATCATGCCTTAATCAGCCCTCACTAGGATAGCTTAAACCCCTAGAAAACCTATACCTCGCCGGAGGATTTTGGGTAAATCTCCTCCCCACAAAGGGGGACAAAAGCCTTTAGACTTGAAACAGTGGTTCCCTGCAATAAACTCTGCGATCGCAATGGCCTCCCAACGTTTAACTCAAAACCTGACCCTCCGACGGGCGATCGCGGCTGATAGCGATTGGGTTGTGCCCCTGTTGTTTGCAACTGGCCCTGCCCTCTTCAGTTACGTCTTTGCTGCCACCCCCGCCCAAGCCCAAGAGACCCTGGCCAAAGCGTTCATCACCCCTCACCACGCTTTCAGCTACGAACACACCCAAATCCTGGAAGTGGAAGGCCAACCAGCGGGGATGTTTGTTGGCTACCCCAGCCACGTTAAGCAACAAGCCGACGAAAAAGTCCACATGGTGATGGCACGGATCATCTCCCTGCGCCGCTTGCCCAAAATTCTCGTCAACATTGCCGACTTCAGCCGGATTAAACAAGACGTTGACTCTGATGCCTACTACATTTTGGGGTTTGGGCTGTTACCCGACTTTCACGCTGCGGGGTTAGATGTTTACCTCTTGGCCCAAGCCGAAGCCGAAGCTCAACGCTGGCAGTGCGAGACGATTTGCACGGATGTACCATTTGTGAATACCAGTCGGCGGCAACTCCTAGAGGCGAATGGGTATCAAGTGACTTGTAGCAAAACCACGGAACGCTTCCACCAATTTACTCGGGCTGGTGGCATTCACCGATTAACAAAATTCCTGGCGCTTTAAACCTTGGCGAGAAACTTCAGCATGGTTCCATCGTTTTGGCCCGTTCTATCGGTAAAATAACGGGTACAAAGCGTTGTGTGTAATGTTTGAGTAGTTGATGAAACGACTGTTTGGGTTTGGGTGCTTGTTGGCTGTGCTGCTCCCGCTGACTGCCTGTGCCTGGTTAGATGAGCAGCCTTCTGCGCCTTTGCCGCAGACAACGAATAAAAAAGAAAAAACTGTTTTTGTCATTGGGGCCATTCCTGACCAAGATCCTGACAAGTTGCAGCGGCTTTACCCCAAACTTGCAGATTATTTGGAAAAAGTGTTGCAAGTACCAGTGGAATATAAGCCTGTGACGGACTATACGGCTGCGGTCAGTGCGTTTCGGGTGGGCGACCTGGATATGGTGTGGTTTGGGGGGTTGACGGGAACCCAGGCCCGGTTGCAGGTGCCCGGTGCAGAGGCGATCGCCCAGCGGGATATTGATGCCAATTTTCGTAGCGTCTTTATTGCCAACAAAAATAGTGGCCTTCAGCCCGTGCAAGATGTCCAGGGCTTGCAAAGTTTAAAGGGGCGGACGTTTACCTTCGGCAGCGAATCTTCCACGTCAGGTCGGCTTATGCCGCAATACTTTTTAGCCCAAGCGGGGGTGAAGCCCGAAGATTTTCAGGGGCAACCAGGGTTTGCCAAATCCCACGATGCGACTCTCGATTTGGTGCAAGCCGGGAGCTACGATGCAGGTGTGCTGAATGAGCAAGTTTGGCAAAGCCGCATCCAAGAAGGCCGGGTGGATCGGAACCGGGTGGGGGTGATTTGGCAAACTCCGGCGTACTATGATTATCACTGGGTGATACATCCCAATGTGCGAGAGCGGTTTGGCCCGTATTTTGTGGACAGAGTGAAAGTTGCATTGGTGCGGTTAGATGCCCAAAATCCGGCGCAGCGAGAAATATTGGAGCTATTTGGGGCTAAGAAATTCATCACGACCAAGAGTGATAATTACAATCAAATTGAACAAATTGGGCGACAATTGGGCAAAATCCGTTAAGGGTTTGCTGCGTATGGGGCTTGGTTCAACTGAAGGCGTGGGGCAGGGGGAATGCCTGAGTCAGTTTTGTGCTTAAAGCAGGTGAGCCATTATTTTGGTGGGTTTGCGGCGTTGTCAGATTTGACGATGGCAGTTGCGCCGGGGGAACGGGTGGGGCTGCTGGGGCCGAGTGGGGCTGGCAAAAGTACGGTGTTGCGGTTGTTGAATGGGTCGCTTTGCCCGACGGAGGGGGAAGTTTGGGCTTTGGGGCAAAATTTGTCGCGGTTAAGTGGGCGATCGCTCCGGCAGGTGCAACGGCGCATTGGTACTGTGTATCAGCAGTTTCAGCTCGTAGACAATTTGCGGGTGATTCATAATGTGAATGCTGGCCATTTGGGCCGATGGTCTTTCCCCAAAGCTTTGTGGTCATTGCTTGTTCCGCAGGAGGTTGACCGGGCGATCGCCGCCCTGACCCAGGTGGGTATGCCCGAAAAAGTGTATGCTCGAACGGATCAGTTGTCTGGTGGGCAGCAACAGCGGGTGGCCCTAGCGCGAGTGCTGGTGCAAAATCCAGCGGTGATTTTAGCGGATGAACCGATCGCAAGTTTGGATCCAACCCGCGGACGGGAAATTCTCGCGCTCCTTTGCCATCTGTGCGAGGCGGATAATCGCACGTTAGTGGTGAGTTTGCACACGCCAGAGTTTGCCCAAGCTTATTGCGATCGCTTGATTGGGCTAAAGGCGGGTCGCCTTGTCTTCGATCAACCCGCTGCAACGCTGACCCCAACTATGCTCCAAACCTTATATGAACCGCCTTAGCCGCGAAACTCAAACAAGGGCGGCTTGGGACTGCACCTGATTGCTAAATCGCTGTTTGAGATGATCGGCCACCCGTAAGGCATTGGCGGCGATCGTCAATGTCGGATTGACCGCTGAGATGGATGGAAAAAAGCTGGAATCAACGACATACAGATTTGCGACATCATGGGTTTGACAATTCAAATCCAGCACGCTGGTCTTGGGGTTGGAACCAAAACGGCATGTCCCCACTTGATGATTCATCACTTTCAGTGGCATTGGTACTGCAATAAAAAATAAAAACCCGATACGACGCAAAATATCTTCAAACCGTTGTTGCAGTTGATGATGTACAGATAAATTGTTGGCTTGGTAATTGACAATGATTCTGCCATCTTTATCAACTTGAACACGATTATGGGGCTCGGGTAAATCTTCACTCTGAATCCACCAATCAACGGAGTGATTAGCGAGATACTCTAAGACTGACTGGGGCACCCATTTAGGTAAATCAGGTTGCATCATTTGCCACTTATGTTTACCCATTAGATGGATATGGCCTAGAGGATAATTTGCCTCGCGATCGCCAAAGTAAAAATCATTAATCGCCAGGGTTTTTTGAAAGACTGTATGATTGGTGGTGGGCGCGATCGCATAGAACTTTGAAACATTGTGTTTCATAAGATTGCGACCTACTTGATCGGAGGAGTTTGCCAAGCCCGTGGGATGATGTGCGTTGCTAGAACGCAGGAGCAAGGCCGCAGAGTTAACAGCACCACAGGCAACCACGACGACCTCAGCGGCGATTTCTACGAGTTCTCCATCAATTATGGCGGCGATCGCCCGTACTTTTCGACCAGTTTGATCAGTCAATATCTGCTGCACTTCGACCCCGGTTCGTAAGGTCACATTCGGATGTTTCAAGGCTGGCAGCACACAACAAGTTTCTGCATCAGCTTTACCATTGGTTAAACAGGGATAGCCATCGCAAGTGTCGCACCGAATACAAGGACTTTGCTGGGGATTGGCGCTATCCCGATCAATCGACATGGGTAAATAAAACGGTTGTAAACCCTGCTGTTGCAATTGCTCTGCGACCTGTTGAATGCGAGGTTCATGGGGCAGCGGTGGATAGGGCAACGGCTCGCCCGCTGGTGGCTCTGTGGGGTCGTCGCCGCGTAAGCCATGCACCTTGTACAATCGTTCTGCTCGAGTGTAGTACGGCTCGAAATCATCATAACTCAGTTCCCAGGCGGGAGAAATTCCCTCTGGAAAGTGCAGAGCGTCAAAATCCTGCGATCGCATTCGGAACAGTGCGCCGCCATAAACCTTGGTATTACCCCCAACCCGGTGATACAGGCTGGGTTGAAAGCGATCGCCCTCGGCATTGAGCCACTGCTCAGCCGTGCGATAACGACCATCAATATAAATTGCTTTGGCGTCCCAATTGGCTTTTTCACGGGGAATTGAGTCGCCGCGATCGAGGAGTAAAATTCGCTTGCCTGTATCTGCCAGCGCATAAGCTAAGGTACCACCACCAGCACCTGTCCCAACAATAATCACATCATATTGAGACTCAAGATGGAAAGAGGAAGATTGCAGGTTGGAATACATGGCGGGATGTAGAAAGTTAGACAACTAGGCACGAAATGATCAAAACAAGATTCGATGGAATGAATTCATTGTTTTAATCAACGCAGAAGAAAAACTAGATAAGTACAAAACCTGAATAGCTACAAGAATGTAACTGGATTTTAATCAACGAAAAACTTTGCCTAACTTTTGAATGCTAGATTTTGATGTAACTCAGTCGTTAGTGACTGACAAATGGGATAACTGATAAGTTTAATGTTTCGCAAACCTTGGAGTCCTAGACGAGTACAAGATTTCAACAACCCGGAGGGAGGATGCGTTAGTCGTAGTTGTGGTAATGAAGACTTAATCTCTACCCGCTAAAGCTCTAACCCATCCTCCCTGGAAGGAGCTTAAGTGCTGTTGAATCAGCAAACTCACTTAAGCTCTGAACCTGCCTTATTCGCCGCTCGATGTTTGACCACCTGTGACATCTAATAATGCACCAGTCACGAAACTACTGTCTTGAGCCGCTAAGAAGACATACGCTGGAGCCAACTCCTCTGGCTGGCCAGAGCGTTTCATGGCAACATCGGTGTCGAAGCCTTCAACCATCTTGGCGGGCATTGTCGCGGGGATGTTCGGTGTCCAAACAGGGCCAGGAACGACGGCATTCACACGGATATTGCGCTCTGCCAAGTTCAAAGCGAGAGCTTTTGTGAAGGTATGAACTGCGCCTTTACTGGCTGCGTAGTCAACAAGAAACCCTTTCCCAATTTTGCCAACAATACTTCCGGTGTTAATGATAGCGTCCCCATCGTGCAGATGAGGCAGTGCTGCTTTCACCATATAAAAGTATCCGAAAACGTTGGTCTCCATTGTCCGCCGGAACTGTTCTTCGGTGACATCCTCAAAGGATTCTTGCACCATTTGGTAGGCGGCGTTGTTGACTAAAATATTGAGTTTTCCAAAGGTCTTAACCGTTTGCTGAACGGCATTTTGACAAGCTTTTGGATCGCGTACGTCGGCTTTAATTTTGAGGCACTTTTGTCCCCGTTTGTTAACTTCTGCTTCGGTCACGCTGGCATCGTCGTCATGCACGTTGTAGAGAATTGCAACGTCTGCACCTTCTAGAGCATAGGCGATCGCAACGGCTCGACCAATCCCTGAGTCACCACCAGTAATGAGGGCAACCTTACCTTTCAGCTTGTCTGCCGGACGGTAGTTGGACAAATCACTGTCAGGCTTGGGGGTCATATCTTCCTGACTTGCCGGATAGTCTAACTGTTGCCCGGGAATTTGATCCGGAGTTGGACGATGCTCTTTCGTTTGCATACCTCTACCTCTGCGACTAATCTCTTTCAAATGTTAAGGATATTGAAGAGACGACAGATTACTCTAGAGGTAGATTTCCCATCTCTGTCGGAAGGGAGGAATCGCGATCGCTGGGTCGATGCTCAGGCCAGGGCACTGTGGACTTAGTTGAATTTTTCCAGGTGGACGATCGCGTTGTAGTCCGGTACGCCACCGATGGGCGATCGCTTACTGCGGTCAAGCAAACTGTTGCCTTCGGGCCAGTGAATTTGGAGGTTTCTGGGCTTCACCTGGGCAGGGTAAACGTTGCCGACGTAGCTACCGCAGTCATTGCTCAACCGGATGCGATCGCCGGGCTGTAAGTTCCAAGCGGTAATATCAATTGGATTCATTAAAATGGCCTCGCGCCATGCCCCGGTGATTGCGTCTTTGTGCTCTTGCACCATACTGTTGAACTGTTTGCCCCGTCGGGTTGTGACCCAAAAATGGCCCTCTGGCAATGGGCGATCGCTGGGCTCTAAGGGAGAGAAGTGGGCTTTGCGATCGGGCGTGTCGAACTGCCACCCAAAGCAAAGATGGTTGCCGCCGTACTGAAATTGATCGCCTGCTTCTTGCAAATGTTGGATGCCAGCATAGAACGGTACAACTTGAGCAATTTCGGCCCGGATTGCGGCGGTATCGGCAAACTGCAAGGCAGTCTGATACTCAGGACTCACAACTCGCTGTGCCAAATCCATAAAGACTTGCCACTCTGGTCGCGCCTCCCCAATGCGGGGGCCAGGAATTTCTGGACTAAAAATGACTCGCCGTTCGGTGCTCGTTTCGGTGACACCCCCCGGAATTTCGTAGCGAGTGGTGGCAGGGAGCAAGACGACCGTATCCGCTGGGTCGACCAACATTTGCTGGGAACATACAATATCCCAATGCACGCGCAAGGGAATGCGGCTTAAGGCGGTTTCAACATAGGCCGGGTCGGGCATTACATCAAGAAAGTTGCCCCCGACAGACAACAACACATCCAGGTTGCCCGCGTGAGCGGCGTCGATCATTTCTGGGGCAATCAAACCAGGCTGACTGGGCACGGGAAAGCCCCATTGCTGGCTCAAGGTGTCAACGGTTTCGGGGGTGATCGGTTTACCTCCTGGCAGTGCGGTGGAATAGCAGCCCATTTCTGCCCCGCCTTGCACCCCTGAATGACCCCGAATTGGCATGAGGCCACAGCCTGCACGGCCAACAAAGCCTTTGGTCAATGCAAGATTGATGATGGCTTTCACGTTGTCTTCGCCGCATTCATGTTGGGTAATTCCCATACTCCAAACAAAAACTGCTTTCTTGGCATCACGAATTTGTTCAGCAAACGCCAGCATCTCTTGACGACTTACACCAGATGCTTGTTCTAAGCTTTCCCAGGACTGATTTTGTAAGCTGGCTTGCAGGTCTGAAAAACCGTTTGTGTATTGTTGAATGAACTCACGATCGCACCAGTTATTTTCAATTAAGTGTTTGATGGTGCCATTCAAAAAGGCTAAATCTCCACCAATGTTAATTAAGTAAAAGCGATCGCAAAATTTTGTACCGAATAATGCGCTTTCGGGGATTGATGGTACCCAATAACGTTCCATGCCAGGTTCCCGATAGGTATTGATGGCTACCATCTGGGTTCCAGCTTTTTTGGCTGCGTGTAAATACTTCACGGTAACAGGCTGATTATTAGCTACGTTTGACCCGATGAAGACTAATAAATCAGTGCCAATCCAATCTTTGTAGGAACACGTTGTCGCTCCGGCACCGATGGTTGTTTTGAGGGCTGCCGTACTTGGTGAATGACAAATCCGCGCAGCATTATCGACTGAATTTGTACCCATTGCGCGGACGGCCTTTTGGATGGCGTAATAGGTTTCGTTGACAGTGCCGCGACTGGTGACATACACTCCCCAGCGATCGGGGGTGGTAGCTTGAATCCGCTGGGCGATCGCGGTCAAGGCTTCTTCCCAAGTGACTCGCCGAAAGCCTGCTTCGCCTTTGTGCCGCAGCATGGGATAGGGCAAGCGGCCTAATTCGCGTAATTCTGCACCCGATTTAGACTGCAACTGGGCAACATTTTCTAACAAGTGCCAATCCATTGCGGGCATTGTATTCATTTGCAGCAACCGCAACCGCACATTGCAAACATGAATTCCCGGTTGAGTCCAATCTTTCATGCCTGTTGTGCCCAACGCGCACCCATCACATACGCCCTGGTTCAAAATGCGCCATGCATAGGGTAGTTGCTCTCGACTGTGCCACATGGCCCGAAAGACTTCCCAATAATTATTGGGATACTGTTCGCCCAGGCCAAAGGGCTTCCAACTGGCCCAGAGCGATGGTGTCCACCGTTTTTTCGGTTGCCGCAACATACCCGTAACTCCTGCGATCGCCTCTTGCTATGGTAGTCTGCTTTGCCGATGGGCGATCGCTCTCTGGGGCGACTTTCTGCGCCATGCGTTACCTTAGAGATGGGGGAGTGATCGCTTTCAGCATGAATCAAGGATGGTGACGAATCATGTTGACTCAACGGCAATTGTTGCGGGTTGTATTGGGGTGTAGTGGCGCGGCGGTGGCGATCGCGGCGATCGTCAGTGAGCCGACTGTGGCGCGGGCGAATCCGCCTCTGGGCAGTCAGGTTGGGGTTTTAGCCGCTGGCTCCATTGGGCGGGATTTGCATCAGCCTTCCCCCGCAGAGGATTTTTTCCGGCAGGGCCAGCGGCAATTTGAGCGAGAAATCCAACACCTGGCTGATCCCTACACTGTATTGCCAGAGGATTTGTTGCAAGTAATCCCCGATCAGCGAGAATTTCAACCCTTTTTCAATCCAGAGGTGCAGTTGCCCAAGCGTGGCCCTGCCCCAACGCAACCCAATCTCCGTTAAGCCGGATAGACGGATTGGCTTCAGCACCGGAATGGGTTAATCAAGCAGGCGATCGAATTCAGCGCGGAGGGCATTCAGTTCGGCTAACCGGGCTACGATCAAATTTTGTTGTCCTGCATCTTCCAACCGCTGTTTCCAATGTTGTACGCTTTCGACGTTGTTGAGCCAAAAGTTAACAACGGTATCGACGGCTTTGTCCAGTTGCCACCCTTGGCGAGGGGTAACGGTTTCCACGGATTCAATAAAGGCGTCGAGCGTGCATTTATGAGTGCCTAAATACTCAACGCCTGAGTTTGCCGGACGGTACTCTTGCTCTTGTTGGTGACTGAAAAAATCGAGCAGTGGAGATACACCGAGGAGATCAAATGTGAACGCCATGCACATGCTCCAAAATCGATACAACGTAAAGGGGGAATAGTCGGTTTCGCTGGATGGACAAATGGGAGAATTGACTCAGCCAACCGTGGATTAGTCAATCGGGGTGAGAGTAGACTTTTCGCCTGCTGCGTAAATGACCAAACTATCAAGAATGGTCTTTGAATTACATTTGAGTTACCACAGGTGCAATGGTTAATGTTGACTGCGCTGAAGCCATTACTTTGATACCCTGATTAGATTATTTAAAGATTTGATTGCATACCTTAAATGAACTGATCCGGTGAAACGGTGTTTTTTAAGACAATTTTGATTATTTCTCAATATTTAGTTGGATAACGTAATGAGTTTTTACATAGGGGTTGATTTTGGCACGTCGGGGGCACGGGCGATCGCGATTGACTCTGCGCGGTACCCGGTGGCCCAAGCGAACTTTCGGTTTGGGGTAGTGTCTCCAGAGGATTGGGGGACGGTTTGGCGACAAACCTTGTGGGATGTGTTGGCTGAACTTCCGGCTCCGGTGCGGGCTGCAACGGCGGCGATCGCGGTGAATGGTACGTCTTCGACGGTGATGTTGTGCGATCGCGACGGTCTGCCGATAACTGCACCGTTGCTGTATAACGACGGACGGGGCCGTACGGTTTTACCAACGCTCCACGCTTATTTTGACCAATGGGGCGATCGCCCGACACCGGGGCGGGATACGGTACTTGGTGCTACGTCTAGTCTGGTGAAGTTGCTGTGGTGGCAACAAGCAGCGGTGTGCGATCCCACGCTGTATTTTTTGCATCAGGCCGATTGGCTGGCCTTTTTGTTGCATGGGCAGTTGGGGGTGAGTGATTATCACAATGCACTGAAGTTGGGGTATGACGTGGTGCGGTTGGCCTATCCTGACTGGTTGCTGGGGTTGGAGTTGCCTGTGCAATTGCCTCAGGTGGTGGCACCGGGCACGGCGATCGCCCCAGTCTTACCCGCGATCGCCCATCAGTTTGGGTTGCCTGTGACCTGCCAGGTGTGCGCGGGGACAACGGATAGCATTGCGGCCTTTTTGGCCAGTGGGGCCACAGCACCGGGGGAGGCGGTGACATCATTGGGGTCAACGCTGGTGCTCAAGTTGCTGAGCGAGACCTATGTTGAACAGGGTGAAAGCGGCGTTTACAGCCATCGCTTGGGCGATTTGTGGCTGGTGGGGGGCGCGTCTAATACGGGTGGAGCGGTCTTGCAGCACTTTTTTACTTCAGCGGAGCTGGCCCAACTGAGTGCCCATATTCAAACGACGCAGCCGAGTCCGCTGGATTATTACCCCCTGCTGCAACCGGGAGAACGGTTTCCGGTGAATGACCCCACTTTGCCACCCCGTTTGGCACCGCGCCCTGAGAGTGATGTTGAATTTTTGCACGGGTTACTTGAAAGTATGGCCCGGATTGAGGCGGTAGGCTATGAGCAGTTGCAGCGGTTGGGGGCGACTCCGCTCTGCCGGGTGTGGACTGCGGGGGGTGGGGCCACGAATGAGACTTGGACGGCGATTCGGGCTCGTCTTTTAGGGGTGCCTGTGGGGCGATCGCCCCAAACGGAGGCAGCCTACGGCACGGCGCTGTTGGCGCGGCAAGCTCTGGCGATGTTGTAAGGAGGGGCTGAGATCAGGCTGAGCTATTAGCGACTTTGCGCTCTGTAACGAGGGTTAGGCTGACCCATTCCCCTGTGCTGTCGTAGGTGCGAATGAGCCGTTGCCGGAGGCTGGGGTGCAAGAGCCAGCCAGCTTCCAGGAAAAAGGATTGCCGGGAAATGATTTGTGTTGGGCTGGTGGCGGAGGCCCCGCCGGGGAGAAGCACTACTTGCACGGGCGGGGTGCCCTGGTTAAAGGTCAGCACTGCCCCGTTGATGGTGGCGCTGGAGGTGAGCGATCGCCCACTGGTTCCAAAGGTGAGTTGTTGGACAAGGCGATTTTGCCCATCGCGGTGTAACCGCAGGGTGCTGGTCATGGTAGTGGGGGTGCGCCAATCAGGATAGACGGTGATGGCTTCGCCGTGCCATTCCCCCAGGAGGGATTCGACGGTCAGGGGTGGGGGACTGGTGGGAGTGGTACCTTCGCGGTGTTCGCGGATGAGGGTGATTTGGGCGAGTTCACTGGCTTTGTTGAACAGGTGCACGATGCGCAGGCGGCGATCGCCGGGGGTGCCGTCAGGGTGGGTTTCGATGAGCCCCAACTCTGCCCCAAATTCGGAAAAGGGGCCATATTGGAGCGCACCTTGGGAGAATGCGCCATTCTCTAAGAACAAAACCCCACGGGCTAGGGTGCTGTATTCCAAAACCAACTCTTCGGGAGGCTGTTTGAGGCGACGCACGACTTGGCGCATGGTGCGCTGGTCGCTAGACGGGGTGAGGGAAACGATGGTTGGCGTGTCTTCGAGTTGGGTGCCTTGGGGCGAAACCTGGGTAAAGGAACCAGCCCAGATGCCTGAATTTTGTAATAAACAATCCCACTGCGATCGCATCACATCTTCCCTCACTTCAAGGCCAGTCGCCGTACGGCAAGCAGACTGCCCAGCACGCCCACCGAGCTACCAAAGGTCAGCAGGATGAGGGCCAACCCCAGCATTTGCCCCTGGCTGAGTTGGAGGCCGTTGGTCAAAAGCTGGATAAACTCTGGCTGCTGGGCGAGTAAGCGCATCAAAAACTGGTGCAGACTCAGCAAAAGCCCCCAGGAAATCGCCGCCCCGGCAAGACCGAAGGCAACGCCCTGCAAAATGAAAGGGAGGTAAATCCAGTGGGTTTTGGCCCCAACCAGTTGCATGACTTCGATTTCTCGCCGACGGGCTAACACAATGAGCCGAATGGTGGTGGTGATAACGGCGATCGCGGTCAGAGTCAGGAGGCCAATGACAATCAAACTTACCCACCGCAGACCGTGATTCAGCTCGGTAACCCGCTGTACGGCTTCATCGACGTACTGCACTTCGTCAACTCCGGTCAGTTTGGCGAGCCGTTTGGCCAACTCAGGCACCGCCGATGATGACTTGGCCTGGACTTTGAGTTCGTCAACCAGGGGATTGCCATTCAACTGCTGGGTTGCGCCGTTAATGTTGGAGAGGCCCAAATCATTGATCAAACTTTTCCAGGCTTCTTCTTTGGTGACGAGTTGCACGTCGGCCACATCAGGAAAGGCGGCGATCGCGGGTTGCAAATCGGCTGCTTGTACCCCGGTTTCTAGATACACGGAGACTTCGAGCTGAGTCCCGAACCGATTGAGCAGGCCATCCAGTTGCCACGAAGCTTGCAGGCTAATGCCAAACAGCAAGAGCAAAACCGCCATTGTACTCACGGCGGCCCAGTTCATCCAACCGCCACGCCGCAACCCTAATACCGTTTCTCGGAGTAAAAAGTCGCTTTTCGTGATGTTTCGCCACACGCCCCGCATTGTCATCTCGGCACTCTGTCGTCTTAGAAATGAGCAGTGGTTAACGTTAGACGCAGATTGGGCGATCGTCAAGCAGGTTACAACAAAATCTCCACGGTTTTAGGATTCAGGGGGGCAATTGGGCCACAGCAGTAGGGCGATCGCGGGTCTACTGGGCTTCGTTGGGTTGAGTTGTGCTGGCGGGGGTCTCGTTCGTTGGGGCTAGACCAGCGGTTGGTTCTTCGGTAAAGGTCACATCCACAACTTCCCCGGCTGCACCCAAGGTTTTTGCTGGACTTTGGTTATGGGAGACCTCAATGCCACCGGCATTCCCAGCGCGGATACTCAAACGGTCTGTGGCCGTCCAAGTCATGGTTTTGCCCTTGGCCATCATGCCTTCAAATTCGGGTTCGGTGTTGTCGTCAGCCACCACCGACAGCCAGGTATCTTCCGTGGCCTTAATCTCAACCTGGACGGGGGCGGTGGTAGCAGGGGTGGCGGGGCTGGGGGAACTCGTCGGTGCGGGGCTGGGTGCGGTGGCCGTGGTGGGGTTAGCCGGAGCGGAGCTGGCCGGAGAGGCGGGGGTGCCAGGTTCGGCGGCAGGTTTCATGGCGTTGACGATGAGGGCGATCGCACCGACGGCGGCCAGGGCGGCTAACCCAATCCAGGCGATCGGGGCTACGGGGCGCGGGTTTGCCGTTGTGAGGGGAACGGAGTCGCGCTCCAGGGTTGGAATGGAGGCTCTGGGTTCTGGGTTGGTCTGCTTTGCCTGGGGTGTGGTGGCACGGGGTGTAGCCGTTTGCCCATTGGGGTAAGACCGCCCATTGCCATAAGCGGTGCTGGCTGAGACTGGGGGCTGGCTTCCCGTGGGTGCGACCCGCGTTCTGGCTGTGGCGGCAGGCGTTACCGTTTGGGCCACTGGGGCGGGGGCCGCAGGCTCAGCGGCGGGAGGTTCCGGGGCTTCGGCAGGGGCCGCAGCAGGATACATCGGTGGCAATTCAAAGGCATCGGCAATTTCGACACCATCTAGCCCGATCGCATCGGCATAGCGGCGAATAAACCCTTTGACATAGACGGGTTCAGGCAAGCGCTCGATCTCTCCGGCTTCCAGCGCTTCTAAAAGACGCTGGGGAATAAAAGTCTGCTTGGCGATTTTTTCTAAAGAGGTTTTTTGGGCTTCCCGTTGCCGCCCCAAGTACTCACCAATTTGCCGTAAACGCTCTACCTGTGTTGCATCTAAGCCGCTCATAAACCCCCTGCCTCCTTTGCAAACTGCTAACCACTGGCACTGCGGTAGGTACCTTTACCCTACCAGCTAGGGCACGTTGGCGTAAATTTTGATGCCGACAGTATGATAAAGAATGACGTAAAGAAATGTAAAGCAATGCACGATAAGGTTGTGGTGGTGACTGGGGCGACGGGTGGAATTGGTTCGGCCCTGGTCCAAAAGCTGGTGGCTCAGCAGGCGCGGTTGGTGCTGGCGGCGCGGGGGGGCGATCGCTTGCAGCAATTGGTGCAGAGTTTGCCGGGAGTTCAGCCGCAGCAGGTGGTGGCTGTGCCGACTGATATTACGGATCCTGCCCAGGTTAATACCCTTATAGATAAGGCGATCGCCCAGTTTGGCCAGATTGATGTGTTGGTTAACGCGGCTGGGGCCGGAGTGATGAAGCAGTTCAACAAGTTGGAGCCAGCGGATTTGGATGCCATGTTGGATTTGAACTTAAAGGGATTGTTCTACACCAGCCAGGCTGCCGCTAATGTGATGAAAGACCGCAAAACCGGGCACATTTGCAATGTGATTGGGATTTTGGGCAAACATTCCATGCCGATGGCTACAGCCTATTGTGCGTCTAAATTTGGGGCGGTGGGGTTAACGAAGTGCATGGGAGAAGAGTTGCGGCGCTATGGCATCAAGGTGACTGCGTTTTACTTTGGGGGAGTGAATACGCCCTTTTGGGACAATGTGCAACTGAAGGTGGATCGGGCCAAGATGCTAAGCCCAGAGACGGCGGCGGCGGCCATTTTCTATGCGATGACCGCAGAACCCCAGGCTGTGCCGATGGAAATTAATATTCAGCCGGACAGTCATTTGTTCTTTTAGGTCATTCGTTCTTTTAGGTCACGGGGTTAGGCCATACTGGTGGGCGATCGCAATTGGCCTTGACCGCTGTTGGCCGTTTGGGGGCGGGGGGATGGGCAGTGAGCCTGGGGGCCGGGGCCGATGGGGAATTTGTGCTTTTGGGGGGATGGAGATTACTGTGGCCACGGTGTAAGCATGGTGGGGGAAAACGGCGGCTCCGTTGGGGGCGAGTTGGGGTTACGGGGGGCGATCGCTCCGGCCTTTGGCCCAAAGCTGTTAGCCTTACCATGCTGCGCTTAACTGTGCGATGAACTGCCTATTTTCGCTTACTCTTCTACTCGTGATTGTGCAGGAACCGAGACTCTATGCGAATTGATCATGTGCGTTTTTGCGTCGAGGATGCAAAGGCGGTTAGCCAATGGCTATGTCGTCGGTTAGGTTTTCGGCGCAGGGGCAGTGGTTGGTGGCAGGGGTGCCAGGTCGAGTGGGTGGCGGCGGGGGCGGTGCAATTTGTGGTGTGCGCCCCTGGCGCGAGCACCAGCTTTGCGGCCCAGTTTTTACGGCGCTATGCGGCTGGGGTGGCGGATGTGGTGTTTCAGGTGGGGAATTTGGAACAGGCGATCGCCCAGGCAACGGCGAACGGTGCAACCCTGCTCCAACCTCTGCAAGTTGACCAACAACCCCACGGCCAGTTGAAATGGGCCACGATCGCGGCGTGGGGCAGTCTCACCCATACCCTGGTGGAACGGCACGGCCAGACGACCTTATTGCCCCAAATGGCTGGGTTACAGTCTGCGTGGCCACCCCTCGAAGGGCCAGAAGCCACCCACTCGCCCACGAAGCCTGCGGCACCCCAGACCATTGACCATGTGGTGTTGAATGTGGGGCCAGGAGGTTTGGCCGGTGCCGTGACCTGGTACGAGCAGGTGTTTGGGTTCCAGCCTGATCAAGGTTTTGTGATTCAAACGGAATATTCGGCTCTCCATAGCCGGGTCATGCGCCACCCCAGCGGCCATATTCAAATGCCAATTAATGAGCCAGCGTCGCCCAATTCCCAAATTCAGGAATTTTTGGAGCATCATCGGGGGCCAGGCATCCAGCACATTGCGTTGCATACCCAGGATCTATTGGCGGCGATCGCGCAGTTTCGTAAGGCTGGCTTGCCGCTCATCACGGTGCCCGAGCATTACTATCACCAGTTGCGCGATCGCCCTGCCTGCCCCGTATCCCCTGCAACCCTGGACCAACTAGCCGAAAACCAATTGCTGATCGACTGGCAAGCCGATCCAAACACAGGAGTTTTGTTACAAACTTTTACAAAACCCGTCTTTCGGCAGCCCACGTTCTTTTTTGAACTGATCGAACGCCAAGCCCATCCTGCCGCGCTTGAACCCGTTCTGGCCCAGGGTTTTGGGGAGGGGAACTTCCGGGCCTTGTTTGAGGCGATCGAACAAGAACAGATGAAACGGGGTAGCCTCGCTCAAACGAGAGGGGATAGTTAATGCGCCGACCACCCAACCTAACGGAGAAAACTGCTAATCAACCAAAACACAAGGCAGGTAAAGGCTGTGGCAACCACATCGATCCCCAGGGTAAATCCCGGCATCAGAGAACTGAGGACGTTGAATAACAACCCACCAATCACCAACCCACCAATGAGCCCCAGCACCGATAAGAGTGCCGCTCGCCCCAGCTTTTGCTCTTTGCGATAGAGAAAGTAAAAGGTGGCCCCGGTGCCCAGAATAAGCACTGGTTGCACCACCCCGGCCACAAAAACTGTCAGCGCGATCAACGCGGTCATTACCCCTGCGGACAACCAAATATCTGTTTTTGAGGGGGTATCCAGCACTTGTTCGAGCCAGGATGGGGGCTGCATGGCGGCGCTAAGCGAGGTTTTGGTGGGCACTTCGACTTGGCGCTCGGCAAACCGGATGCCATCAGGGACTTTAATCCGGCCTTCCTGACGCATTTTCAGCCGATCCATTAACACGGAATCATAGGCCGTTTCGATTTTTTGCAGTTGCTCTTCATTGCCTTGAAATTCCGCACATAATCGATTGCGAGCTGCCTGAATCTCATCAAAAGTCGAGCCTTCAGAAACCCCAAGCTGCTGATATGGGCTTTGCTCACTCATCCCTTCCTACTCCGACCGTATGGTTCAAGTGTATTCTCAGCGGCTTGAAAAAGTCTAAACTTTTCCAAAGGACTGATTCACTCACTGTCTCAAGCGACCCAGCCCCAATGGGCTAGATCTTATTTTGTCAAATTACTCATTTTTTAGCATTGATTGACCAACCGTGCTACTCCTGTTCGAGAGGAACCGTGGGGGAAAGGGGGGGAGCTTGAGGGCAGGCCGTGCAGCCAGCCCCGGAGTGTACGGTCTTTGGGGCGATCGCGACCAACCTTTTGCGATCGCCCCAGCAACGCCTGGTGGCAGAACTATGTGGCGATCTGGGTCACCCTTTTCCGGAAACCAGGGAATTCCTTGAGCAGTTAGCTAAAGCTAAGGCATACTGGTGCTGGACAAGGCGAACAGTTCAGGGTCAAGCAATCTACACCTTTATTCACTGAGTTTCTTCCACTGAATTCAAGCGACTTCCCCCTAAAATGCTGACCCAAAATGCTGAGTGTGTACGTGCTATTGCTGGCGGGTACTTGCCCCATGTTCACAGCCCAATCCACAAAATTGACCGTGTTTAGCGATCAGCCGTTAGAGGTTGCCTATGGCCCGTTCAGTGCGTCGATCTTGTCTGAGATATGATTTGATAAATCCGCAGAGATAAATCTTTTGAGCCAAACGGAGTGTATTGTCTCGTCGCTCCCGCTCTATTCGCCCTCATAGATTCGCCCTCATAGAATTGAAACGATATGGACACGGCCCCTGCCAAAATTCTAGTAGTTGACGACGACCCAGCGATTCGCAACCTAATTACTCGGTTTCTGGCCAGACAGAACTACGCGATGGAAGCGGCTGAGGATGGGAAAAGCGCCATGACCACGTTTGAGCGGTTTAATCCAGATTTGGTAATTCTGGATGTAAATTTGCCGGATGCCAATGGCTATAACCTCTGCCAGGAGATGCAAGGGCGGACGGGGGTTTTTGTGTTGATGTTGACCAGTCGGACTGACGAAGCGGATAAGATTCGGGGCTTTACCCAAGGGGCTGATGACTACATCACGAAACCGTTTAGTTTAGGTGAGTTGGGGGTGCGGGTACAGGCGATTCTCAAACGGCAACGAACGGTAGTGACGGGCGACAAGCAAAGCCTGACTTTTGAAAAGCTGATGATTGACCCGGAGCGGCGGGAAGTGAAGTTAAACGGGGCGTTGGTGCCGCTAACGGCGCTGGAATTTGATTTGCTTTATTTTTTGGCCAAAAATCCTGGGCGGGTTTGGCGACGGGCAGAGTTGATCCAGGAAGTTTGGGATTATGAATATGTTGGGGATCAACGGGTGGTTGATGTTCACATTGGGCAAATTCGCAAGAAGATTGAAATTGATACGAGTCAGCCAGCTTTGATTCAAACGGTGCGCGGGGTGGGCTATAAGTTTGAGGCTCCGCCGAATAATGGCCATTTGGATGGGCGATCGTAAGGGGCGATCGCGCAGGTAAACGGAATGCTAAAAACAGCTCCAAGCATTGGGTTGGAGGGGCGATGGCCATAGTAGGTCTATCGATGGCGGATCGATCGATCGTGGGTCTATTGCACAGCCAGCCGATAGCCTGTGTACTGGTCGCCTTCATATAAAATGACTAGCCACGTGTTGGGATCAAAGGCGAGGGGATAGGCTTCTCGTTGGGATTGGGCTCCGGCACGGATTTGCAGGGTTTGGAGGGTGCAGTAGGGAGAGGGCACGATTTGGCGAACGCGATCGCGTTTGTCACCTTCGACGATGGCTAATAATTTGGCGAGTTGGTCTTTGGTGAGTCGCACGTCTTGACTCACGATTTTCTGGCATTCGGTGGCAATGTTGGGGCGATCGCGCCAGGGCAGCCAGTCCGTTGGTAGGCCATACAGATCGCCCAATAGCCCAATGGCTAAGAGCAGGGAAAGACCGGCGATCGCAGACTTGGAATGACTGTTCCAGGGTTTTGGAGAACGCATTGAGGCTCCTTTGGCAATGAATGAAGCGTGCTGTGGCAAACGGGGCGGGCTCAGACCTTGCCGCCAATGAATAGGCCCGCGAGGAGGAGCAACACCCGGTAGTAGGGAACCCACCCGGCTTTGGGCAGAAAGAGAATGAGACCCGCAAGGCCCGCAATGGGGGTGAGCAAAAGCAGATTGACGATGGGGGCCAGGGCCGGCACCGTGACGATGAGGACTTGGGCACTGATGCGCAGGGCGATCGCAGTCATGAGCCAGATGCCCGCATCTTGAAGGCGATCGCTGAATTTGGGGGGTACCGTCAAGACCGAAAAGCGGGGACGGGGGCGGGGGGAGTTCCTTTCTGGAGCGGGAAGCCGGGGGCGATCGCCCTGGGGCGGGGCGAGGGGCGGCTCCAAAAATTGGGCGGCTTGGCCCATCCAGGCATCGGCAGAACTGGGCGGGGCAAAGGCACTGACGGATGGGGGATAGGGCGGACGCAGGGAGGCAGACGGGGCGATCGGGGCTAGGGACTGGGGCGGGTGATCGGGCGGTTGGGGTTGGGGCATTGAGCCATTGGGCGGGGAACCTGGGTAACTGGTTGAGGCATAGGCCAGGGGGGGAATATCCGGTCTGGCGGGAGCGGGGGGTGGGGGGGCGGTTGGTTCGGCCTGGAGGCTGGCAAGTTGGGCCTGAATGGTCGCGAGCCGCTGCTGAATCTGGGCGGCTTGACGGTGCAATGTGGCTGGGCTGGGGTCGTTTTCGGGTGGGTCTGGGGGCAAGGGTGGCGTGGCGGCATGGAGACTGGGGGAGCCGTAGGTTGGCACCGGAAAAACCTTGAGGGGTGCTGGCGGGGCTGGATCAAGGGGGGGGGTTGTTCGCGATCGCTCGGCCAGAATTTGGTTGATGCGATCGGCCCAAGCTTCGAGCCGTTGGAGTTCATCGGTGAGGGGATCGACAACGGGCAGATTGGATGGGCGCAGGGTTTTTGCCTTGGTTTTCGTCGAGCGGGATTTGGTGCTGGTGGTGTGGCGCTTTTCTGGGGGGCGGGGACTGGGGGGGGCTTCCGGCGATCGCCCAGTCGGAGCTAGGGGCACCACACTGGATTCGGCGGGGGCTGGTTCTGCCGGGGGCGGGTAGATTTGCCTCGCGAGATTATCCGTGGGGGCGAGGGGCTGATAGGGGTAGGACTGAGGCTGCCGGGGATGATATTTATCCATGACTCAGGGGAACCGCATAATCGACAACGACGGTGCAACGCCATCACCCCCAATCGTGATCTAGTCGTGACTAAGTGGGCATGGCGCTGCACCTAATATAGTAAAAGTGTACTATATTATTCTCCGCTGTAAAGCGATCGCGACGATGTTTGTGGATGGGCCTGAGTTTCTCAACGTGAGTTTTTCAATGGCTCTGGTTATAGGCCGCAAGCCTGGGTGAGGGTTTGCACAAATTCAGGATAGGAAATGGCCGCTGCTTCGGCGCGGTCGATGATGGTGGTGCCAGTGGCATTGAGAGCGGCGATCGCCAGACTCATGGCAATCCGGTGATCGGTGGCGCTATCGACTTCGGTGCCGACGAGGGGGGCTCCTCCGGTGATTTCCAGGCCGTCGGGTAATTCTGAGACTCGGGCTCCCATCCGGTTGAGTTGGGTTGCCATCACAGCGATGCGATCGCTTTCCTTCACGCGCAATTCTTCGGCATCCCGCACGATGGTGGTGCCTTCTGCAAAGGCGGCGGCCACAGCCAAGATCGGAATTTCGTCGATTAGCCGGGGAATGATATCGCCTTCGAGGGTGCACGCCTTGAGCCACCCACTGCCCCGCACGCGCAAATCGGCAACAGGTTCGCCGGCCACTTCTCGTTCGTTCTCGCGGGTGAGGTCGGCCCCCATGCGCTCCAAGGCTTCCAACACGCCAGTGCGGGTGGGGTTGATGCCGACATTTTCAACGGTCAAGTCGGAACCGGGCACGATCGCCCCGGCGACTAACCAAAAGGCTGCCGAACTAATATCCCCAGGTACGACGACGGTTTGCCCGGTTAACCAGGCTGGCCCATCGACGGCGGCGCTACAGGTTTCTGGATCGACCAGGATGTTGGCCCCAAAGGCTTTGAGCATTCGTTCGCTGTGGTCGCGGGAGAGGGCGGGTTCGGTGACGATGGTGCGGCCTTCGGTCATCAACCCGGCGAGCAAAATGCATGACTTGACTTGGGCGGAGGCGATGGGCGAGTGGTAGTGCATGGGCTGGAGCGATCGCCCTTGAATGGCTAACGGGGCTAGGGACCCGGCATTGCGCCCCCAAATTTCGGCCCCCATCTGCTGCAAGGGTTTGACAACCCGCGACATGGGCCGCGATCGCAGCGAGGCATCGCCAGTGACGGTAAAAAAGCGATCGGCTTGGGCGGCCAAAATCCCCAGCATCAATCGCAAGGTGGTGCCTGAGTTGCCAGCGTTTAACACATCCAACGGTTCTGCCAGTTGCCCCAACCCAATGCCCCGAATGACGACCAACTCGGAGTTGAGGTCTGAGATTTCGGCCCCCAAGGCGCGGAAACAGGCCGCTGTGCTGCGGGGGTCTTCTCCGAGTAATAAACCCTGAACGCGCGTTTCCCCTTCGGCCAACGCTCCTAACATCAAGGCTCGGTGGGAGATTGACTTGTCCCCTGGGATTTGGATTCGCCCTTTGAGGGGGCAACCCGATGGGGGGGGAGCGATCGTGAGGCGTTGATGACTTTCAACAGGTTCAAGGGAAATACGCATCGATTCGGCCATAGAGATGGGCTAGACTGCCTAATGGACTGCGATAGTGATCCTATCGCTTTATTGCTGCTCCTCACTATGCTGACTCAACTTCGCCGCCCGGTTTATCTGGCTCTGAGTACTGTGGATAGTGCCTTTGTCTCAGAGATTGAAACGGTGGGCACGCTTTATCAAAAAGATTGCGATCGCTATCACTTGGTTTTAACTGAGCCTCTGGTGACCGAACGGCCCGAATTGTTTCCGTTTAGTCTCCCCAGTCACGCGACGGCGATTCCCACGCCCCGGTTGCTGTGGATCGAGTTTTCGCCCTATCGGGTCACGCTGACGATGCAGGGAAATGGCCAATACAGCTTTCGGCATGTGTTTGAGCCTGGGGTGTATGGCACCAGTTGCTTTTGGCTGTGTGACGATGATTTGGATCTCAAGGCCCAAATGCGACTCCGCAATTTTACCCGGTGTTTGCATCTGAAAGGAAATCCACTACCCCGGTTTTTAATTTTGGAGTATGAACTTTGGGCCGCAAACCTGATGTTGGGACAGTATCGACTGGAGTTAGAAGTGCAGCATTGAGGAGCCCGTGGGGCTGCTGGGCTGGAATCATCATCGGGCTGGAATTATCATCGGGCCGGAATAACTACAGGGCTGGAATCATCATCGGGCTGGAATCATCATCGGGCTGGAATCATCACGGCGGCGAATCATCATCGGGAAGGATGGGGCAGCGTCGTCCGGCGCTTGTCTAGTTATTGCCAGCCCACCCGCTGGCCCCAGGAGAAGGCTTTGTAGCGATGAGTTTTGCCTGTGGTGGTTGGGGGCGGGCGGGTTGAGGCGGTGTTCTGGTAGCGCTGGGCTGTGGTTACCACAGTTTTGCCAGAGGAAATGGAGGGGGCTAACGGCTCCGAAATTGGAGGTTCACTTCTTTTACATACAGACTCATGTAGGTCAAAAGGGCGTGAACCAGGACGATGATGCCAATGAGTTCGAGGGCTTCGTCTAGGGTGGTCAGGACGCTACCGCCCGATCGCCATGTGCCATACATTTCGATATGGTTCCAAGCGTCGCGCTTATCGAAGCGATCGACAAAGGCGGCGGTGACGTATAGGGCGGCGGTGAGGCCAAAATAGGTCAGAATTTTGCGGGGTAGGTGCAGAATAAAGTGGCGATAAAAAATAGCAAAAAAGGCGATCGCAACTAGCCCCAACCCCAAAACCATGTATTTGATATCTTGATAGTTGGAGACGATGAACAGAAAGCGTTTGAGTTTGAAATTGAGTTCTGCGACTTCATCGATCGAAAGGAGAAAAAAGAGGGCTGCTAACCCCCCCCAGTGATACCGAAAGCGATCGCCCGGTTGCTGGCTCCAGGTGATGGCGAGGAGCAGCAAGGCACAGAACAGGAGTAGGGACGAGGCGTACCAAGTCGGAATGTTGACGCGATCGCTGAAACTAAAAATGGCACTGTATTTGAGGCGGGTGCCCGACAGTTGCATATATAAGTCACGGATGATGCCAAGCCCAGCCAGCGCGATCGCGATGGTAGATAAAAAGAATGTGACTCGTTTGGGTGACAGAACAATCATGACCAAAATTCCAATGGTTTCAATGAGGATGCGATCGCGCAATGGGGCTTCACGTTAGGGGAATGCCATTGGAGACCGCAGATAGCGGAGCCAGACAATCAGAAAGTCGGCCAGCCAAGGCTGGATCCAGAGTGCCCGAATGATCCGCGATCGCAACAGAGGCAACCACGATAACGTGACTGCCTCTTGTCATCCTAGCCAGGACTTAATGTGGATTGTGTGTGTTTACGGAGTTAGAACGTGAAAGTTGTGCGAATTGTCCCAATGACAACGTCACCATTGCGATCGTTCATATCTGGCGCTGTGAGCCAAACGACACCCGGTGTGATGGCGATATTGTCATTAATTTGATATTGGTAAAACGCTTCAACGTGTAGCGACAAGTCGGAATCGCGCCCGATCGCCGATCGCAACCCCCGGCTGACACCTGTGGCCCGAGGTTCCATTCCCACAATCAGACCGCCTACACTGCCTGTTTTTAACAAATCGGGGAAGGCCAAGCCCACGGCCCATGTCCAGATATCCAAATCGCCACGAGGCAATACCCCACGGGTTGCCAGGGTGCGGGTGTTGACATAGCTCACCCAGCCGTTTAACACAACTTTGGGACTCAGTTGGAACGAGGCACTGACCCCATACGCATTGCTAGAGGTGGGAATGTCAATGCCAGCATAGGGACTGAGGGCATCGGGGAGGTTGGGGTTATCTAGCAAGGCGGTACGGAGATTGGCGCGGTTGCTACCCGTGGAGGCATTGGCGGTGAAGTCGTTGTTGTAGGCGTGGACGTAGGTGAGGCCCAGAGCAAAGCGGTCGGAGGGGGTGAAGGTGAGTTGAGCGATCGCGCCAAATGGCCCATCAAACAGCCCTGCCCCACGGATTGGGTTGGCGGCATCACTGGCTAAATACCCAGCACTGAATTCCACCGCATCCGACAGGGTATAGGTCAAGCCAATGCCTGTTCCATTCAAAAAGTAGTGAATGGGGTTGCGGGTCGCAAAATGGGAAATGGCCCCACTGCCGCCATCCCCATCCAGAAAGGGGTTCACCGTGGGGACGAAATCATCCGTCGCCCCAGCGTTGGCTTCAATCACGACGGTGAGTTTGTCGCCCACAGGGAATTGATACAACAGCGCATCGATTTCGACTGAGTTGTCTTCACCCCCGGCATAGCGTAAATCGCCTTCAAAGGTGCCCGTGGAGAAGATCCCAGGGGTGAGGTTGGCGGCTTGGAGCCGGGTACGGAGCAAATCTTCGCCGGTGAAGCTGGTATCAAAATTGAGCCGAACGCGATCGCCCACATAGGCCGAATTAAAGATATCTGACCCGGTCGCCGATTCACCAGCAATAAACCCAACCGCACCCAGCACCACTTCGCCACCCAAGCGAGTCGTGGTGGAAAACTGTTGCTTTTCCAGGGTTGCCGTCCGCACTTCCAGCGTTTCGATCCGGCCCCGTAAGGCTGCGAGTTCAGCGGCAAACTCTTCTTGCAGTTTTTTGACTGTTTCCAAATCTTCTTTTTTGACAAAATCTGCCGTAGCGGCAGCAATCAATTCCTGAATTTTGTCGAGACAGGCATTCAACCCGGCGGCAAACTCATAGCGGGATAAGGGCCGATTGCCCCGATAGGTTTTGTCGGGATACCCCACAATGCAACCATACCGCTCCACTAGGGATTGCAACGCCTGAAAAGCCCAATCTGTGGGGCGGACATCCGACAGTTGCGACACAGAAGTAACCTGGCCCATCCCACCTTGGGGTTTTGGCTCGATCGCCAATTCGCTGACTGTGGGCACGGTTTCCAAGCCAGATTGCGATCGCACTAAATCCTCACCCAGGGCCGGCGCGATCGCCAGCAGCACTGACCCCAAAGAACTGAAAGCACCACCAAAACGGATAACTGAATGCACCATGTTTTACCTCACACCGGAATGAATGAACGCAAATACTGTTTAGTGACAATGCCTAATTCACCACAAGAAGGGAATGATAATCATTTTCACTAAGAATGGCAATGGCCCCGGGGGGGACTTTGCGCCCCGATTCAACCCCGGCCAATCGCTGCTAGTTGCAAGCTGGTTTCAATAAGTTTTAGCCTATTTTTGCCGCAAAAAAGCAAGGTGGCGCAAAATTTTTGCTTTTATCCTGGGTGCGATTCAGTTTTTTCATGGCTTGGCCCAGAAGAAACACCTGATTTTCTCAAGCTTTTTCTTAAAAATGCACTGTTGATGGCCTTTGACAGAATTCACAGGATCGTCATTAACTCAGCCTTACCTTATTGACTTTATTTCTGATTACTGTTTTGCCCGCTCTAGTCATTCCCTGGTGAGGGGCGATCGCCCTTATCCCTCCTGGGTTGCGGGTGGCCCTTTACAATTGGAACTGTTTGTTTCCAGAAACGCACGAATCATGCTTGATGTCACTGCGGCTTTGCCGACTTTTGTGATTACTCTGCGGGAAGGAGTCGAGGCCGCCCTCGTTGTGGGGATCGTCTTGGCCTACCTCAACAAAGCCAATCAGTCAGCGCTCAACCCGTGGGTATGGGGCGGTGTCGGTGGGGGCTTAGCTGCCAGTGGCCTGGTTGGGGTGGTGTTTGCCTGGTTCGTCAAAACGCTGGGCACCGCCAACCAAACCTATGCTCCCGTGATCAAACCCTTGCTCCAAGGGGGGTTTAGTATCGCCGCGATCGCCCTTTTGAGTTGGATGTTGATCTGGATGACCCAACAAGCTCGCCAACTCAAAGCCGAAATTGAAGGCACCGTCAACGCGACCTTGCACCGCGAAACCGGGGCTGGCTGGGGCATCTTTGGGCTAATTTTCTTTGCCGTTTTACGCGAAGGCTTTGAAACCGTTGTCTTCATTGCCGCTAACCTGCAACAAGGGTGGCTGCCCATTGGGGGCGCGATCGCGGGCCTACTCGGAGCCACCATCATCGGAATCTTATTGTTTCAGCTTGGCATCAAAATCAATGTCCGGCAATTCTTTCAAGTCATGGGTCTCTTCCTGCTGCTGATTGTGGCAGGACTCGTCGTTTCTGCCCTCGCCCACATCGATATCGCCCTCACCCGTCTCGCCATCCTCAATCCCAACGCCAACTTTTGTCTCTCCGGCTCTCCAGACTCCTGCATCCTGGGGCCGCAACTGTGGGATACCAGCACTTGGCTCCCCGATCGCCAATTTCCCGGCCTCATCCTCCATATCCTCTTCGGCTACGAAGCCCATGTTTACCTCATCGAAGCCCTCGGCTACCTCCTGTTCTGGAGCGCGATCGGCACCACCTACCTCCGTAGCCTCACCAACTGGCAACCCCGCCCCACCCAACCAGCCCCCTAACACCCACCCCATCGCACCCCAACCGCCCATCCCCAACTTGTGTCCCCAACTCGTATCCCCAACCTCCTCCCCAATCCTCCACTCCCCGCAATACGAAGTGCGCCCTGCCACCCACCCACCTCACCATTCGGGGGGTTTGGGGGAGTTAGGCCCCCAAAAAGCGGGGGCGCGGGGGAAAGTCCCCCGCCTACAATCTCCCCGACCCACAATCTCCCCGACCCAAATTCCCCATGCACCCAGGACGCTTAATGATACAGTCTGTAACAGAGGGTTAGAAGGATTTTGCTATGAAAGCACAGGTGTTTCGAGGTGTAAACCAGCTCAGCTACGAAGACGTACCCACACCAGAATTAGGAGCCGACGAAGTTTTAGTGCAAGTGCGCGTCGTTGGCTTGTGTCAGTCAGACATCAAAAAAATTCGCTATCCCCTGTACGAGCCCCCCCGCATTTTTGGGCATGAAACCGCCGGCACGATCGCCGCCATCGGGCCTGATGTTTCCGGTTGGCAAGTGGGCGATCGCGTCGTCGTCCTCCACCACATCCCCTGCATGCACTGCGGCTATTGCCTCAACGAAAACTACTCCATGTGCGATGTCTACAAAAACATCACCACCACCGCCGGATTTGCCCCCAGTGGTGGCGGCTTTGCCGAGTATGTCAAAGTGCCAGGGCACATCGTCCGGAACGGCGGGCTCATCCAAATTCCCGACACCATCACCTTCGAGCAGGCCAGCTTTGTCGAACCCACTAACTGCTGCCTCAAAGCCGTGAAAAAAGCCCAAATTGAGCCAGGGCAAACGGTGCTTGTGACTGGAGCCGGGCCAATTGGCCTCATGTTCATCATGTTGGTGAAGTACTTTGGGGCACGGGCGATCGCCACTGATTTGATCCCCAGCCGCATCGAAAAAGCCCTGGCCGTCGGAGCCGAAGCCGCCTTTGATGCCCGCGACCCAGACTTGGCCGCCAAAATTCACAACATGACCCACGGCATGGGCGTTGATACCAGCCTGCTTGCCGTTCCCAGTGACAAAGCCTTCTTCCAAGCGTTGGACTGCACCCGCAAAGGTGGCAAAATCCTCTTCTTCGCAGAATTCCCCGATGAGGTCGAGATTCCCATCAATCCCAACATTCTCTATCGGCGCGAAATTGACCTCATGGGTAGCTACAGTTCCTCCTATCGGGTACAACAACTCGCTGCCGATATTGTGTTCAGCAAACGGATCGACGTGGATGCCCTCGTGAGCGATCGCTATCCGCTCAAAGACCTGGCCGCTGCCGTCGAACAAGCTGTTGCCCCCACCCCCGACACCTACAAAATCCTCATCTATCCCGAAGAAGCATAACGGTTAACCCAAGAACGGTTAACCCAAAGCCTTTGAGCCGAGTTCCACCCCAATTCCCCGCCAAGCTGGGGCCTGCCGCTTGGCAACCCGCAAAAAGGCCGCGCAAAGGAGTTGGGGGGCTCGTGGTTTTGGGCTTAAGCCACCATTTGCCGTTCAAAGTCATTGAGTTGAACCGCCGCCACAGTATTGCTGCGGCCATAAACCCGCGATCGCAACCCACGTTTATCCAGCACTTGGCACACTTCCAAATTGCTGATATCTGCCAGCAAGCGATTTTGGCTGAGGGCGATCGCGGCTGCAATACCCACGCCCTGAGCTACCGCGACATTGAATTCAATAATGCGTCCAGCAGAGCAGGCATAGCCATCAAACCCAGAGGCCGGACTAATCACCGCCAAATTGCGTACCGTTTTGACCAGCGCGTGCTGCATTCCAATGTTGAACAGTGGTGGATGCAACGGACTCAGTTCCTTTAACCCCTTCGCGATCGCCCGACTGCCTAAGCCTGCAATTCCCCCCCGCACATCAAAGTGGTACCCAAACGTCCCAAAGGCTTCCGCCGCTGGCACCCCACCCGCTAACATTGCCGCTCCACTCAGCGGTTGATTCACCGCCATCACATTCCCCGCATGACGAATGTAGAGTTCTTTGGCCGGTCGTACTGCTGTTGCGCCCAGATTTTCGACAAACCAGCGTTCGACTTGTCGCATTTCAGCTAACATTGCCGCCGTTGGTTTTGCCTTCCCACGGGCCAATGCCTCTGCCGCCGCCGCATTCACATCAAACAACAGCGCATTCCAGGACAACCGCCCCCCGGATAAACGCGCAATATTGCCATTGTCCAACATGGCGGCACTCCGTCTGAGGTCTAAGGTTGTGCCCCGAAAGGCATGATAGGCAATGGAAAGAGCTTTTGTTGGGATGTCGATGTAATCCAGGCCAACATGCATGGCGCTCAATTGACCGCTCGCATTTCGCAAACTTTGGCGCAAGTGAGTTGCCATTGCTGCATTGCCACCTGCTGCTGTGTGTAACCAACTCTGGGCTTCGGCATCTTGCACATCAGCAAAACGGTGCAGGTAATGCAATTCTGTCCGTTTGAGTTTATCAATACTCAATCCTTCCGTTTCAAAGGTCAGAGTCACCGATAGCTCTGCCTCTGGCAATCCCATCACACCAAACCCAGGGTACTTCGGCACACCTGCAAACTGAGCGAGTTCTGCATTTACGGTCGCATCAATAAATTGCTGAGCTTGATAGGTGTCGCCGTTGGTTAAGCGTATACAATGAAGGCGATCGCTTTCAAGCTTGACAGACTCAATCTCGATATTACTCAAAAAACTAACCTGGGCTTCTTGGAGCATTGCTCGCAGCGCACTATCTGCCAAACGCGGATCAAGGGCGATTTGCTTCACCTCAGACCGCTTCAAAAACTCTTTGTAAATTGCGGCTGGATCACCAAATGTATCTAATCCTTGTGCCCGCCGAATTTCGGGTGGAACATGACTGCGATCCAGGTAGGACAGCCCTCCTCGTACTAAATGCCCACCAACGCCATCCCGCGAATTCCCTTTAAACATCAAGAGCGATCGCGGGTAACGATGATGGCGCTGACGATATTCCCGGGCCGCACAGACCAACGCTAAAATCCCCGGTACTTCATCGCCGAACGCAATCATGTCATATACGCGCACTTGGGGAGTGGTAGCAACCATAGCCAAAATATCCAACTCAATGATGATAGGTCACACTGGAAATTAGTCTGCCCACGTTTAATTTCAGTATTGTTGTGCCGAACTCCGGATTCCCAAAATCACCATTTTGAGGCATTTATCCTGGTGGCGATAGATAGAAATCATTGGTACCCACCCACCCCTCCTTGCAACGGTGAACAAGCAAGACCTTTTAGGGTTACCCCTACTGACGGAGAGCGAAGCAATCAGTGGCACAACCAAAAGCATAAATGGTGTAATTGATTTTTGCCTCAAAAATTTACAAACCAAAGACTTAAAATTTTTAGCAATCAGACCTGAATGAAAACTCAACTGACAAACGATATGTCAATTGGGGGACTACTTGCTTCAGTGCGCCTCATTCCTCAAGAAATACTGCTTTGATCCCCTGGGCGAGGCGATCGCCAGCAACACTGAGAAGGTGCGATCGCTTATGCCGTTGGGTTAGCGGGTAGCAGATTTAGGCATGAGAACAGCACTCATTCCCCGCAAACAGCTTACGGTTGAACGGTTGGCACGGGCAATTTAAGAAGGCGTACCTGCCGAGTACCTCTATATTCTGCTGGCTAGCAGAGTGACTGTTTCAATTTCCCAACGCAATGCTCAGGCAGATCAGGAAATTACTGACTGTGGTGGTGGCAAGAGCGTGTGATTGAAGCAGTCATCGTTAATAGATCTGGAGGGTAGAGTGTTTCATTGATTAGCTCTGGGAAGGTGCTTGAACACTATGGTAGAAGGGGTTGGTGTAAGTAGTTTTGAATACAGCCTAATAGAGTAAAATCTGCTATGCTTAGGGGCTTTAGTTTATCGTATGTTTAGGTTTACTTAGGGTCGAATACAGATATGGCAACTAATCATCCTGTTAAGTTTCGTTTGAATTCAGCAATTGTGCAATTAATTTGCCTTTCTCTGGGATTGGTTATTTTATTTGCAATTGCTTACTGGTCAATTGATGGAATGAATTGGGGGATGTTACAGGATCGGCAGGGAAGCCGAGTATTTGGATTTCTGCCTTTTCTATATTTCAGTATTGAAACATTTTTTCGAATTGGTTACGGAACCCAGATTCCTCTTGGCGCAATGTGGATTGCTGTTACTTTAGAAGCTCTCAGCCATTTTGTTGTGGAAGTGCTCTTCATCGCTCATTTTGCGACATTGGGTTTAGACAAGTTAGTCTCGCTTAGCGATCGCACTCGTTTGGAAAATTTACTAAATCGCTTCTAAATTAAAGTCTTTGCACTATTCTACTCAAGCGTCATAATGGGTAAGCCAAATCGTATTTTGATTCTATTTGCTCATCCTGCATTGGAGAAGTCAAGGATCAATCGCCAGTTAATTCGATCTGTTCGTGGAATGGACTCGATTACTATTCACGATCTCTATGAGCAATATCCTAACTTTCATATTGATGTGAAAACAGAACAAGACCTGTTGCTTGCTCATGACATCATTGTTTTTCAGCATCCCTTCTACTGGTATAGCGTCCCTGCAATTTTGAAGGAATGGCAAGACCTTGTGTTGGAATATGGTTTTGCGTATGGGGAAGAGGGGACAGCGTTGCAGGGAAAGAAGTTTCTTTCTGCTATTACTACTGGTGGCAGTGAACAGGCTTATTGTCGTCAGGGGCACAACTATTTCACCATCAGAGAACTGTTGGCTCCTATTGAGCAAACCGCGCGACTATGTGGAATGGAGTATCTGCCACCATTTATAGTTCAAGGAACGCACCAACTCCGGGAGCCTCACCAAATTGCTCGTTATGCTGAGCACTATCGAAGGGCGATCGCGTTGCTTCGTAACAACACACTTGAATGGGAGCAATTACGACAATACAAACACCTAAATTACTACCTAGAACACGAGAGCAACACGCTGGAGTCACCTCTCCATGTCCAATGAGAATTTTTTCGTTCAAGCCTTTGTGTATCTAGCTGCCGCCGTGGTGACAGTACCAATTTCCAAACGACTAGGGTTGGGTTCCGTCCTGGGGTATTTGATTGCAGGTGTCGTGATCGGGCCATTTGGGTTGCGCTTGGTGGGGCAGGAAGGCCAGGACGTGATGCGCTTCGCCGAATTTGGTGTGGTGATGATGTTATTCCTGGTGGGCTTGCAGCTTCAGCCAGAGTTGCTATGGCGGATGCGCGTTCCCATCCTGGGGCTGGGTGGGTTGCAAATGGTGGCAAATGTCACGCTTCTGTCAGGGATAGGACTGCTGTTGGGATTACCCTGGCAATCCTCAGTGGCGATCGCGTTGATCTTGCCGTTTTCTTCAACCGCGATCGGTGTCCAAACCTTAACCGAGCGGGGACTTATGAAAACAGAGGGAGGGCAGTCTGCCTTCTCAATCCTGCTGTTTCAGGCAGTTGCTGTGATTCCGATTCTAGCCCTGTTGCCCCTACTGTCTACCACTTCGATGGAGTCAGTCAGCCAAGCCGGGACTGGCAGCGCTCTGGCCGGTTGGCAGCAAACTCTACTCGTGATGGGCACCGTGGGTGGGATTGTTGTGGGCGGACGTTTCTTGATGCGTCCGGTATTCCGTTTTATTGCCGCAACTCGTCTGCGGGAAATCTTTACCGCAACTGCCTTACTGTTGGTTGTCGGGATTACGCTGGCAATGCAAGCAGTGGGCTTGTCTCCTGCGTTAGGCACCTTTGTGGCAGGCGTCGTGCTGGCAGAAAGTGAGTATCGACATGAGCTAAATAGCACCGTAGAACCGTTTCAGAGTTTGCTACTGGGGTTATTTTTTCTCTCGGTTGGAGCCAGCATCAACTTTAATTTGGTACTGGGCCAACCCCTGCTAATCTTTGGCTTGATTGTTGGAGTCTCAATTCTCAAATCTGGTGTGTTGATTGGTTTGGGCAAATTATTCAAACTTGATTTGAACCAGAGTATTTTGTTTGCATTTGCTCTCGTACAGGGCGATGAATTTGCATTTGTCCTATTTTCCTTTGCCGCACAGACCAACGTGATCTCGGAAAGATTAGCGGGTAGTTTGATTGCAGTTGTTGCCCTGTCGATGCTGCTCTCCCCAATTTTTATGATTGCCTACGATCGCCTGATTGCCCCTCGGTTTATTTCCCAGTCTGACAACCCGGAAGCCGATGAGATTGACGATAATGAAAACGCTGTCATCATCGCTGGCTTTGGTCGATTTGGACAAATTGTAGGACGATTATTACTCGCGAATGGTTATCCAATCACTGTTCTAGAACACAATCCAGCTCAGATAGAGACTCTCCGGCGCTTCGGCTGGAAGGTTTTTTACGGGGATGCGTCCCGAATTGATTTGCTGTATGCCTCCGGTGCTGAACAAGCCAAACTCTTAGTGGTTGCGATCGACGACAGCGAGCAAATTTTGGAGATTGTAGACCTGGCGCGTAAACATTTTCCTAATTTGAAGATTTTGGCGCGGGCGATCGATCGCCGCCATGCCTACGAGTTAATTCGGCGGGGTGTAGATGTGATCCGACGGGAAACCTTTGAATCCGCTTTAGACATGGGTGTTGAGGCATTAAAGCTGCTGGGTGTTCGGTCTTACAAAGCCTATCGATCAGCTCAAACCTTCAGACAGCATGATAAGGAGGCATTACAGGATATGGCTTTTGTCGAAGGAGACGACGCAGCTTTGATGGCTCGCTCTCGTCAGCTAACCCAAGATTTGGAGCGAATTTTACAATCAGATGAGCAAGAAGTTGCCCATGAAGTCGATCGCTCGTGGGATATTCTGGCTCAGCAGCAAGATATTCATTTACAAAATTGACGACAGAACGGGCTTTTCAAGCCTTCCTTACCCAGAAACTTGTCCATAAATGGCCATTTCTTGGAATATTTTGGCCTAATAACAGACCCAAATCCTCTGCCAACCGTACTGATAATCTGCGACAGTCCTTCTATCATGGCTGTTCTGGCCGAGCGAATAATTGGGCCGCGTAGGCTCTACCCGACACAGCATCTGTCACAATGCCGTAACCAAAGCGGGTATAGCTTGGCTCCAGTAAATTCTGCCGATGGCCCGCACTATACATCCAACTTTTTTGAAATTCTTCAATCAACCGATAATTCAGTGATATACCAGTTGCCCCGGTTTGCTCCATGATGTTTTCGCCAACCCCACTCCGACCACCAACTAGCGCGAAACGGTCTGTTGGGTTTAGTCCTTCGGGAGTGATGTGGCCGTAATAATTGCGATTCAGCATATCCTGACTGTGGTTTTGTGCAGCTTCGGACATTAAGGGATCTTCTACCAGCGGAGCTAATCCGTTAAGCTGGCGATCTCGATTGACCAAGGACAGGGCAAACTGGCGCACTTCTGTCAGGGTTTTAGGGTTGAAGCTGGCGAATCCTGATACTTTGGGTGGCCCAATTTTCCAATCTACCCCACCTTTGCCGTTGTCTAGATAAAAATCCTGATGATTCTGGAAAAAAACTGTTCCTGCTATCAACAGAAAGGCCAAACCTGTCTGTAATGTTATGCTACCCAATCCTTTGAAGTTAGATTTGTTAGCTTTGCTTCGATAGTGTTTCCTGGATGCCATATTTGCTTGATAGTTATATGAGGTGGAAAAGCTGATTAGCGCAAGTGGTCTTGTTTCTAGCAAGAATTCAATCATGGGCCGAGCGATAGCGTCGCTGCAATGAAGCGCCACAATCTCGCTGTAATACACGATCCACAAGGATTGCAGCAAAAAAAGCTTGAAAACTACAACTTGCCTGTAAATGATGGTCGAATGGCTGACAAAATTGACGACAGAACGGGCTTTTCAAGCCTTTCTTGCCTAGAAAATTATCCATCAATCACCTTCTTTTTTGGGGAGTCAAAATTTGGCTGAATCGTTGGAACCCTTGAAAATTAATAATTTTGAGTTGGTAAAGTGCTGGCATTAAAACTAACGTCTTGGTTTACCCCAACTCTTTTCCATCAGTTGGTAGCCTCTCAGATCATACGTTTTCAATTGAGTGCGGTTGAACGGATAAAAATCGTTCTTGCCAAAATAGGACTCTGATAATTCGGCGAAGTATTCTTTGGCATTCGTTAGCGCGTAGGCTTTCTGTGCGGGGCCTTTGCTATAACTGACCGACTGATAAAGCCCCTGGTTCAACGCATGATGATAAGCCTGCTGAACCTCTGTATTGGCATCACCCAGGACTCGATGATGATACGCATGAGCGAGTTCATGCAACATCATCCAGGGCTGATTAGAGCGAGACCATTGGACAAAATTGCGGGTATTAGAAATTTCGACGCATCCTGCCTTATCAGGGTTATAGCCATGCTGCCGGAGCCATTCCACGGAAGGATGAAATTCAGCGGCTCCTTCCCGGTTATCCCACTCAACCCAAATCCAAACTTTGCGTAAAGTGGAGAGGGGTTTGGTTGGTATGACCTGGGATATCGCTGCGAGTTGGGCGGTCAGTTCCGCCTGCATTGCCCTGGATGCTTGTGGTTGCGTGCGCACCACTGGATTGATCAAGACGGTGAACCCGTGGATAGATTGCTTCTGATAGACAGAAGTTGGCTCTGGTCTTGAATGGCGGAGCTTTGGCTGCTTCGTGAGAAGACTTGAAGCTGGCTGTATGCCATCACGATGGCGCAGCAGTCCAAACAGGGGATGAGGACTGTTTGGTTGGAACTTCATCCCTGGCATAAATAAAGCTGCGGGTGCAGCGCAACAAGCGATATAGCAGGTAAACCATGATTTCATACCCATACCATTGAGCACCACTCGCTGCTCTGAGTTTGCCCATTTTGGCTTCCCGATCTGACTGATGGCGCAAGCAACTGCTCAGGCACTCCGGCAAGCTGATGCTTATGTGGGCTTCAAGGCGGTGAGCACCCATAGCTTCCGGCGATCGCGACACTCAGCTTTAGAGCTTAGTGCGGGTAGAACATATTTTAATTAATTCGATTGGGAAAAATCAGCCAGTTGTTTGACCTCGGTGATCACAATTTGAGGCTTCCCATTCGTATTACCGGGTGGATAAAGACTCACGCCTCCAGAAACATACACATAGCCTCGACCAGAGTTGGCATAGCGAGTTTCAATTAGTCGCAGGATAGTCTGAGCTGTTGCCGAGTCCTTATCAGGAATCCACAAATTAAATTGCTGAAATTTGGATCCAGCATAGATCAGCGCACCATTCCCAGGCCATTGATCAATCCCGGCTTGCAGATCGCAGAATACCGTGACTTCGTTACCAGTTCTGGCTGCTTCTAGCAGGCGGTCATAGTCCAAACGAACTGATAGCACTCCAGCTTGCAGACCCAGGTATCGATAGTCTTGTACCACGCTGTCCCGTAACTGCCACCAAGGAATCAGTGTCGGATAGTCTCGACGATTGCCACCCTTATTGGTGAGCGGATTCCAGATTGCCAGTCCCTTAGATTGAGCCTCAACTTCTGCTTCCATGAACTGACGATGATAAAGGCGCGATCGCCCATATTTGACGAAGTAGGGACTCCAGCCTTCCCGCACAATTCGGACATTAGAATTCTCTGGATCTCCGGCTTTGTAGACATAACAGAGCAATCGCCCATAGTTATCTCGATGCTGATTCAGGCAAACTTGAACGGGGTCATTGGTGTCAAATTCCAGATCAACCCGAACATCCCCATTAGGGATGCCTTGCTCATTGACCCCAAAATACTGCTTCACCCATTTCGATGCCAATATTCCCGCGTTTGTTACAGGCTTATTGCTACCATGTTGGCTTTCCTCCGTATCAAGACAAGTAAATCGAATGGATTCCTGTTCGTTGTTTAGGAGTATCTTGATCGTATCACCATCGATAACTTTAATGAGTTTGAGGTTGTTGATTAATGTGCCTTTCATAAATGTACTCTCTTATATCTAAATGTTGTGATATTACGCTAAATTTTAGCTTTCTAATCCAATCCCATCCTCAATCCAAAGGGATGCTGTGCCACCATCGGCGAGGAAGTCTGCCCAGCCATTCGCATCCGTCCACAGTCCTTCTGCTTTATCGCCGTAGAGGTCGTAACGATCGCGAACGACTGCAAAACCGTAATCCGTTAGTTTGAGGGTCGCCAGATGATAAAAGCGTTTGTTAAACCGGCCAGTATTCATCCGAATTGCTTTGACTGCGCTATAGGCCGTGTTGATGACGGCAGCCATCGCCCCTTTCGCACCGGGGACAAACCCCATTCGTACCCAGCCAGCAACGTTGCGATCGGCATAGTACCGTTCTTCGCCCAGGGCAAATTACTTCCTCAGTTGCAACAGCAGATCCAGGTATTCTCTGCCAGGTTTCTGTGCCCGGTGCCAGCAGTTGCCATTTTCAACCCAGTCAAGGGAGCCATAATAATCTGGAAAAAAGATACAGGGGTACCCCCTATCCCGCAGCAGAATAAAGGCATAAGCCAGGGGCTTGAACCACTCCTCGACATGGGAGTTAAAGCCTCTGCCATACTCGTAATCATGGTTTTCGACATAGGTCACTGCCAGGGCTGATTGTTCTGCCATTAACGTCCCCTCGTTGAGGGTGCGGAGGTCGAAACCTTCTCCCATCCGACTAGCATCCTTGAATTTGAAGTAAAGGGGAAAGTCGAACAGGGTGATGGGTTGAGGATACTCCCCCGTAGCCGTGACGCGAGTAATGTAAGCGTGCAGAGGTTCTGTAGAGCCTGCAATATATTCAGCCACAGCAAACACGTTTCTGCTCGTCTGCCAGCGCACATGTCCCAGCCATTCCCGTATGTAGTCGGCATTGATGTGCTTGACGGCATCCAACCTGACCCCATCCAGATCAAGCTCTCTGGCAAACCAAGTGCCCCAATATTTCATCTCTTCCCGCACATCATAGCGACCGTAGTCGAAATCACAGCCAGTGAGATAGTCGTAGTTTCCCTTCTCCAGGGAGACCCAGGACTCGAAATGTTTATTAGCGGGGATGTACCCTAATTCGTTGTGCAGGAAACGATAAATGTATTTGTCCTGAGGATCATGAAAAACATTACCATTCTGGCGAATTGCAGCAATTGCATCGACGCTATCAAAATGTTTGGCTCGCCACTGGAAGTTGGAATAGTTGCCTTCCCGTTCGGGGTGATCGAACTTTGTGTAGGCTTTAACTTCGATCATCCCTTGCTCAAATCCATCTCCCCAGCGTTCGATATTACGGTTATCTTTTTCAACCCGAATCGCCTGCCAGTAGTCGTCTTCCTGTCCCCCCATTTTGTGGTTCAGCACGACATCGGCATACACCTGAATGCGTTTTTGAGTTCCATCGCCATGTAGCGATCGCACCGCTTCAATCAGCTCTGGCTTAGTGCCATATTTAGTTCTGGAGGTAGTTTCCCCAGCGGGGAGAAATTCGCCCAGGTCAAAGTGATCATAGACATCGTAGCCGACGCTATTGCTGCGGTTAAAGGCCGCTTTGTAAGCGGGAGGAATCCAAATGGCATCAATACCAATGGTTCTGAAATGGTTTGCTTCGTCTCTGAGAAATTGCCACAGACTACGGTTGCGGCTTTCAGGAAAGTCGGGTCTGAGAAACCAGTGAAAGCCCTGTAACATAACGCCGTTGATATTAGCGGACATATGACACCTCGTTGATTACGTCTTGACGGTTGAGTTCTTGCTAGCGATCGCTGATCAAACGAGGAGAAATCGCTTGCCCCATCATGTTCTTGTGGGGCAATGAGCGATCGCCCTATCTCTAGTTAAAAAGTGCTTCAAAGGTTATCACAAGTCCACAGTCTCTTTGACGCATGATGGTGGATAGTTTGTCGATCAATTTCTGAACAATTGACATCTGAGCTAACTGTCGTCATTACCCCATCAGTGACTACTAAGAAAATAAGTGAGCGTTTACACTAATATTACTTAGAGTAATTCTTCTCGATCTGCATCATCTGTAGATACAGAAAGTTCAAAACGCAGCGATCGCAGTCATGGATAATAGGGCAATTACAACCCCAAAACTTTTTTGTTTTACTGGAATATGGCATAAAGTTATCTGTTATTTAAAAATTAAAAAGTTTGTACTAAAAATAGGGATAAAATTTTTTCTATGCAATCAAAGCTACAAAAGCACTGTCTTGCTTTGTCTGGTATTTACACGCCTTTTTGATTGTGTTTTATATTAAGATTGAGCGATTGTGAGCACACGTTAGCATCACAATAAATTTCTATAGTGTTAAACACAACAATCTAATCCTGCAAGAATTATCTTAGACAGAAAATATAAAAGAGTTGTGAGAGGTTAGAAAAAATTAGATTTAGGTATCTGAGTTGTAACGGCTTAACCAGAGCAGTTCACTCAACGGCTATAAAAGGACATTGTGTTTGCGATTTTTTTATAATCCTATACGCAAATTATTGTCTTTTCTTAAAAAATGATTTTGGTTAAAATTTGGGCATCTTATGCAATTTTCTGCTTTTCTAGCAACCACTCTGGAGTGATAGACGGTTCCCCATTCATTTGAGTTGTGTCAGTATTGGCTTAGTTCAGTGTGACTCTACCGAACTTGGAATCATCGGCGGACTGCTCGTAGTCAATTCGTCAATCACTCGCAGCGTGATGACTGCTAAAGCGATAGAAAACTTTTACCAGATCATGAAAAAAAGAGTCAAAACCTAAATAGCAGAGGCTGACTCTTGAACGCAGGAATTGGGGGATGAGAGCGATGGGGATGGCCGCCCGACTGTTATCCATCGCTTTGAAGCTGGCTAGTTAGCGGCAATCTGTTGTTTTTGACAGCAAACATGAGGGCGATCGCCTGCAATGTGCCGTGATTTTGGCGAAGACCCGAGAGTATCGTTGTCGTCAGCTGTTCTAATACCACCAGCATCAGCCAGCAACAACCATCATGCTATCTGCCTATCCCGGCCTGGAGTGGGTATAAGTCGGGCGCACGATATTGCAAATATTGTGCGGTTTGAGGCCGCAAGGGTTCATCGATGAGTGCAGTCAGCGTGCGCGGATCTTTGAGCGCTAGAACCATTTGGTGTTCAAGCTCCGTGCAATGCAAGCTAGTGGGATGTTCCTCCAATTTTGTGAGCAACTGGGGAGCACAGATAAACTCGTAAACGATCTCGGGCCCTAGGAAGACGAGAATGACCGCTGGCTGTTGTGCCGGATCCTCGCTACCACAATTGCTCTCAAACGTTTTCCAAGCCCCCTTCAAGCTATTACCCCGGCGGCTGAGCGACTTTTTGACCGAGTTAAGAATTGGCCCATTGTGGTCATTGACATTGACGGCAATCATGATGCAAACAACCTCTCGCAAACACCCATCCTCGGCCTCATCCACCTCTGTGTAGTAACCCAGAACAACCGACCGGACGAGGGGAAACAGGCGAGTCTGGCGATTCAGCACCTTCAGAATTCGACTAATTTCCTGACTGGGTTGCACCGGTTTCCTGGTAAACGGTTTGACGCGGCTGTAATTCAAATGGGGGTTGAACAAATGGATATACTGTTGTTCTTGCGCCTGTAGTTGATCCGCTGGAAAAACCTGCCAGTGGATTTTATATCTCCGTTGATGGTTAGCGCGGCTGAGTTGTCGATAGCGATGATGGCTGTTCCCATTCCACCGGGCTTTGAGGTTGATGGTTCGCCCCACGTACCACACCTCATCTTGCACATCGACGATGACATAAATGCCAGGGTGTGCCGGTAACTGAGCCCGTTCTGTCAGGGGGAGGCTTGACCAAGCTTGCCATTCCATCAGTCTGAATCCTTACAGAAATTAATTATCTAATATGTCAGATCGATACGAAAGACGGAAGGCAGGGGCGATCGCAACGGCTAAGACCAAACTAGCCTTCCCCCTGAAGGCCACTGCCCGACTCGACTAAGCATACTAGCCTCACGCAATGCCTGGGTAGCTAGTGGCAATGTGTCGTTTTTGTCAGTAAGCAAGCCACTGAAGTGGTTTATTAAAAGTCTGTATAGTAAATTATTATCAAATCATTGCTCGGATAGTCAGTGCCAAGCTATGGCCAAGTCGTTCCTGTTTGTAGAGCACACCGAATGGTTATTTTTTCACTGCTGCTGGGTTTGGTTGGTGCAGTCGTCTTTCTAACTATTTGCAGAGCTATATCTGAAACAGAATCACAAGCACTTGCAGTAGGACTTGTGATTGCTGCACTCATTTATTTAGGATTTGCTGTGCTTGGAGAAGCAAGCGCAAGTTGGATCGTAGTAGAAGGAGTAGGCGTTGGAATATATAGTCTGTTAGCTGTGTTGGGATTGCGTTACTCAAACTGGTGGCTCATGATGGGTTGGTTATTACATCCAGTCTGGGACGTATGGCTACATTTTTTGGAGCAGGGTGCAAGTTTCACTCCAGCCTGGTATGCTCTAAGCTGCATGAGTTTTGATTTACTTGTGGCAGTGTATATTTGCGGAGTGCAGTTTGGGTTGTTTCAGTTGAAAGCTACCGAAGTAACAAATCATTTTGGAAAAGATCAATTACCGGCGAATTTCAAAACTAAACCCAAAGATCCTGGTAAGTAGGTGGCTGCAATTAAATGTAAGATGTTACGAACTCCTCTAGCAAATT
>CAYYWG010000003.1:0-444661 GCA_964475335.1 uncultured bacterium | reverse complement strand
TACAACTTCATTCTGGAAGCCCTATTCTATGCAGCATTATAAAGAATTGGTATTAGAAGCGTGATTGTAATGTTGTGTTTTTTGCGTATTCACCCGTTAAGCCTGCGGCACCAAAATAATTGTAGCGGCGGACTAACTTGCGAACCCAATCCGTTGAAAGATGAACTGTGTTCGCCACTTCTTCCACAGTTAAATAAGGATCTTTTTGACTTAATAGTAAAATAACTTGCCAATAAATTCTGATGCGATCGTTGCTACAAGTTTTATATCGTTGCGTAATTTCTGTATCACTTAAATGAGGAGTGATCTGAATTCGAGATCGAGCCATAATTGCCCTACATTACTCGATAATAATTGTACTGGTCAGTTCTAACGGAATTGTAAACACGTAGTAGAGCACCCCGCATCCTAATAAGAGAATTACCGCACTGGAGAGTAAAACCCAGCGATCGCCCGGTTCGTAAGTATCTTGCTCAATATCCTGACGCACCTGAAAGTAATGTTGTGCCGAAAATAGCACAGTGAATAACCCCACCAATGAGAATAGCAATCCTAATTTCCAGCCATTTCCGGGTGGTTGAGAGGCTAAGGGAGGATTAAGAATTCGGAGCCGAACAATCACGACACCAAACCCCAATAAAGCAATCCCGCTGCGTATCCATGCCAGATAGGTTCGTTCATTGGCAAGATGATCTCGAATTCGGTTTGGGTTTAATCGCTTAGGTTGTGTCGTTGTGCTGGATTGCATGGAGTTTGAGTCAGATGATTGCAGGATTGATGAGCAAGAATTAAATACGGGCAAGATGTCTTCTGATCTCGCCCTTGACTACAAAATGCTAATCAATAATTTGGGGGCTGGGTGCTTGAGTGTTGATATCAACCTGAGTCAAATTGGGAATCATCCAGGTCGTTTCACCTGCCTGAAAGACTCTAGCTGGGGGCACACTAAAAGCGATCGCTCCAGTTGGATTGCTAGTCACAAAAGACTGCGTGCCATCAACAAACTTCACTGCAATTGGTGCGGTTAAGGTTTCTGCGCCTACCGCAGGATCGAGGACAACGGAGGTTCCAGCGGGAAGGTAGTAGCCATCACAATCCCAGTCATCATCGGTTTCCTGCCCTGCGGCCAAATAATACAGTTGAGTGGGTAGTTTTTGGGGTTTGTTCGCATACACTGCCAAATTACCCGCGGTCTGGTTATGGCATTGCGCCCGCGTAGTTGTAGACTCCATCACCGCTTTTTGCGCTTGAAGTTTAGCTAATTGGGCTTGTACCTGTTCTGGTGTATATCCTGCTTGCTCTGGTGTCGTTTGTATTTGCAGCAGTTGATTGATGGCCTGAGTCACTTCTGCATAATCAGAGCCTTTGCGATGATCCTGCCCAGCCCACGAGGGAGCAGCGATCATAAAATTCATGCAGAAAACCAGCGCGACGAGCATAATTTTGAGTAACTTCATGGGTTGTCTCCGTGGTAAAAGATTAATGTCAGATGTCCGAAACAGCATGATGCAAGGGTTACAAATCTAGTTTTTTCTGTGGTGTATTACGCTATTGTTGATAGCAGCTTCCGGTCATGCCAAAGTTTGTTATCAAGTAAATCCTTACGTGCTACTTGTTTGCTGGAAAACTGTTGAGGCGAGAGAAATGTGCTTGAAGAACCTGGAGATTTTGGAGAATAGGGCCGCTTAACTTGATGAAATATAATCCACTGACAACCAACGTTAAAACAGCCAGACCAGGATTTTCTAATGTTCGACTATTGATCAGGATTAATACGCCTAAACTCATTAAGACAAAGGGAATGAGATAGTTACCGTAGCGCGTTAGATTATCCGCGATCGCAGGAACTTGAGTTAGTTGATTAGCTGCGAAACACCAGACTCCAACCATTGAGAAAAATACACTTAAAATCACAACTAGATTTTGCCAGGTGCAACTTGCAAACAGAGGCATATAAATTCCGATATTATCGCCCCCATTAGCAAAGGTTACCGCTGCCACACTATAAGCTTGGGGTGACATAAGACTGCTGAACCAGGTTGGCTGAGTTTGCGTTTCTTGCGTGTCCGTTTCTGCTTCATTAGTATTGACCAACCGACTAAACCCGATCGCAATGGGCACTAAACCTAACAACCCAATAAAGGGGCGTGGCAAGAATATACTGCCAAAGAAACTAGGTAGACTGAGCAGCACAAGTGCTGCAAATCCTAAATATTGTCCGGCAACAATGTGGCGTTTGCGAAATATCGCGTTAGCTTGAGAGAAGAACAACATCAGAAGCAAGATGTCATCCAGATTGGTTGCTGTAAATGCAGTAAAACCAGTGGAAATAGTTGTGATGAGTTCGTGCATGTTGGGATTACGTTAACGGAGAAGTGGTGCCGTGAGATGACGGGTGATCGGTGATAGGTAATCTTTTCTTGGCTCCCTGTTTAAGAGGACTGGGAGAGAAAAAAGTGAGTGGGAACCCCCTGATTTCTCGTGTAAAAGGGAGACTTTACCTAAAAAATTGCACAGAATGTTAATCGAAATTTGTTGATGCAAGTGCAATTTTGTTATCCAATTCAATGTGTGGTGTTTGCCATGACTTCACTTTAGAGACATCAACTCATAAGAGCAAATATTCTTATTTGTTCAATCAATCACTTAATTTTATTGATTTACTCACACAGTCAATTGATTAATTGAATTTATGGAAATAACAAAAAAGAGTATTTGATTTTATTGATTAGATTTCCTTACGATGAACTGAGAAAACGTACACATTCAAGCTAACAAGCGAATTGTTTACGCATTTCCCTCAAACAGCTAGATAGAGCGATCGCAGGATAGAACACACTGGGAGCACAGAATGACTGATTTAGGTTTGGGATCTTCAATCGACATTGGGTTAACGCTGATGGCATTAGTTGCTCTGGAGACTGTACTTTCAGCCGACAATGCAGTGGCGTTAGCGGCATTAGTGCAACCCTTGCCAACCCCTCAACAACAGCAAAAAGCTTTGAACTGGGGACTGGTAGTTGCCCTTGTGCTGAGGATTGCGTTGCTACTGACAGCAACCTGGGTCGTTCAATTCTGGCAATTTCAAGTTGCTGGTGCACTCTATTTGCTGTGGTTGGTGGGCAAGCATTTCTGGTTACAACTTCAGCCAGATCCAGCTACCCCACCGAATTCAAAACCATCTTCAACCTTCTGGCATATCATTCCATTGATTGCCTTCACCGATCTGGCATTCTCGCTCGACAGTGTGACGACTGCCGTGGCGGTCACCGATCGCCTCTGGTTGGTGCTAACAGGCTGTCTGATCGGTGTCGTGACGCTGCGTTTTTTAGCAGGCTTATTTGTGCGCTGGTTGGAAGAGTTTGTGTATCTTCAGGATGCCGCTTATCTCACGATTTTCAGCGTGGGCTTAAAGCTCCTTGGCAAAGCCATTCAACCAGAATTGGTGCCCCCCGATTGGACAGTATTGGCAATGGTGGCGATTCTGTTCACCTGGGGCTTTTCCAAACGGTCAGTTGAGCTAGTATCGGAAGACGCGACGAGCATTGTTCCGGAGCAAATGCATCTTGATTAATCGATTTCCCTTTGGTCTGTTCTCAAGCTATTAAATCTCTGTAATTATGGATTCTTTAATTCATTCTGTTGATTCTCAAGCTGTGTTGGTGATTGCCGCGATCGCAGTTGCCCTGTTATTCGGGATGTTGTTGATCCGAATCATTAAAGCGGGGTTAAGCTTGATTTTGACCATTGCAGCGATCTTCCTGGTGCTGCAATATGGATTTGGCATTGCTCCTACACAACTTTGGAGTGAAGTGGGTCACTTACCGCAAGACGCTCTGCAATGGGCTAAAACTATTGATCTGAGTGCATTCGCTTCTGCATTTAGCAACTAAGTTAGTTCTGATATTTTCTTTAGCTTAAAGTTATCTAAGCCGTATTGATAACTTGATTTGTGGGTAGCTCAAGAGAGCTACCAAAACTCTGATTAGAAATTGAATACATCTAGCGATCGCTGAACTTTTGACTCAAACTAGTACTCATTAACTTTACCTGAGTCTGACTTGTAGCGGGCAAGATCTAAAAACTCTTTGCACTCATACTAAAAACTTTAATTTTTATTATCAAGGAATGATTTCTATTCGGCTCATAAATTCAATTTATGATTTTAAGCAAAACAACTACTTGTTTGAATGGGTTGAACTTTCTAAAGTGAAGATAGACCTTTAATAGGAGATGATTAAAAATGCTTAGAGACTTTTTTCATCAATGGCTAGATCGCCGTCAGGAAGAGCATTTTCAATTAGGGTGTCGCGATCGCTTGGCCGGTAGATTGCCGAAACTGAGAGATTCAACCTATTTGTCAGGCTATTTAGCCGAGCGCCCCGACGGTTTTGATGGTGTGATTCAGTTTTTCCCAACGCTAGAACAGTATTGGGAATGGAAGCAGCGATCGCAATCCTGAGAGACGGTCATTTAATGCAGGTGATTCCAGCGATGATAGGCAAATTGTAAACTAGCATCAAGGCAATAGGCGATCGCTGCATATGGTCTCTAAGACAAGCACGATCGCAGGATGACTTGCTCGAATGCGGATTTACCAATTTCGGTCGATGCTTGTTATACCGATTGGGCATCATCTAGGGATGGTGACTGAAACTATGCTTGCTATCTTGTAACCAGATTGAGCCCAAATCGCCGGTGCTTTACTGATTGTATTTTGGAATACATAAAGCGCGTAACATCTGTACTTGTCTTCTTCGACACTATTTCTTATCGTTGAATAATTCATTATTCATCGACTTGTTCGCAATCAAATCTTAGATATTCATGCCTATTCAGTAACCCTTGAAATTGTAATTCTGGTTTTTGGCGCTGTTATTGTGCTGTACGGGTATGAGTAGCTAGGAAGAGTGTAATAGGCCAGATATGATGAATAACTTAGTTTTTAGAGCAATCTCTAGAACTACTAATTTCTATCAGGTAGCACCGCTAATTTGGATCTTCGAGCAATCGATCTTAATAAGTTTTCATCAACTCAAGTCGAATTGATTGACTGATTAACTCCAGGTTTTGAGCATTAGGAGAGGTTCGTGGTTAAACGCCGTTATTTTTTATTAGGTTTGACTAGTCTGCTGGCAATGACGCTGCCGTCTGTCGCGATCGCCCAGAACCAAAATTCTGTCGAATTGACACTTGCCGGGTATGCTGTCGCTAAACCAGTATTTGCTCGGCTTATTCCAGAATTCCAGAAAGAATGGAAAGCTAAGACTGGTCAAACGGTAACATTTAAAGAGTCTTACGGTGCGTCGAATGCCCAAACTCGTGCCATTTTGGCAGGCTTAGAAGCTGACGTTTTAGCGCAAAATCTCCAGACGAATATCACGCCGTTGGTTGAGAAGGGATTGGTGAAACCAGATTGGGACAAACGTTTGCCAAACAAGGCGATTCCTGCTTATACGGTAATGGTGCAGGTTGTGCGTCCTGGGAATCCTAAAAAGATATCTTCATGGCAAGATTTGACCCGTGATGATGTCAGTATTATTGCCATTAATCCAAAAACCTCTGGTAATGCTCGCTGGGGAGTGTTGGCAGGGTATGGGCCAATTTGGAAAAGTGACGGAGAGCAAAAAGCAAAAGAATATTTGAATCAATTTGTGAAGAATACTCGGACTTTAGTGAACTCTGGACGAGAAGCAACTGATGCTTTTATTAAAAATCGAATTGGTGATGTATTGATTACGTTTGAAAGTGAAATTATTTTCACCAATGAAGTCTTTCCTCGCGATTTTCCCTACATTGCTTCATCTCCTAACATTCAGGTCGATTTTCCGGTCACAGTGATTGATAGTGTTGTGGATAAACGGGGTACTCGCAAGGTTGCAGAAGCCTTTACTCAGTTTTTATTCGCGCCTAAAGCTCAGGAGATTTATGCCCAATTGGGTTATCGTCCGGTCAACAAAGATGTTGCGAAAAAGTATGCTAAACAATATCAACAAGTAAACAAGCTTTATACGATCGCAGACTTTGGTGGATGGAGTCAAGTGAATCAAAAGTTATTTGCAGATGGAGCCTTGTTTGATGTAGCCCAACAATTGGCTACGGGACGTTAAGGGTTAGCGGCTTGATGCACGCTCAGCCTTAGTTTATCTGCTTTCACTGCTAACTCACTGGGGGCGATCGCAGCACGGGCAAAAGTTGATATTAACCATGCGATCGCCCTGTATGGATCAATTATTTGCCTGAAATTATAGTGCTAGTTTCAGACAGATTGAATACTTCAAAAACTATATCCAGACTTAAAAAATATCTGTCATTAATCATAAGAAATTATGAAAACTGAAAAGAGCGCGAGTGACGAGTTCAGTGGCGCAGGGCAACCATCTTCTGAAGCTGTGAACCAGTCAACCGAGGCGGGATTGCAGTCTGGGCTGGATTGGCGATCGCTGAAGGAAACCAACACTCTACCCGATGAGCCGCAACAAATTGAAGTCGCGGAACTTTACGCTGCCAAACTGAATGATTATTTTCAGCCACAGGGGTATCTCAACTATGTGAGTCAATTACCTTTCCTGGGACAACTCCAATGTTCGACTCAAACGATTGAAGCCGGAAGTTGGCAAGAAATTCTTTTAGATTATGAAGTAGGTGCTGCCGGATTAGCGGATGGGGCCTGGATTAAAGTTACCTTCAAATTTTATTCTGATTGGGCATTGTTTCAGACGGAAGATCCGCGATCGCCCAATTACGTGTCAGCCGAATTTCAAGCCCGGCCTACCTTGCCGGGAGAAAGTGAATCCACGGTGCAGGCTTTAAAAGTACGGTTTGATCAGAAAGGGCATGAGCGGCCCTTTCAAAAGGCGATCATCGTTGATATTGTCGATGGCTATCTCAAACCAGGAGATCATATTTTGATTCGACTGGGCGATCGCCGGGGCGGCAGTCCGGGTACGCGGGTGCAAACCTTTGTCGAGCAAGGGTTTCGCTTTCGCGCCTACATTGATCCGGTGGGAACGTCTCGTTTTGCTGAAATTCCTGGCGATGTGGTCTTCGATGTGGTGGCAGGTGCTCCCGCAAACGTAGCACTGATCACGCCGCGACTGGTGCAGCCAGGGGTAATCTTTCCTATTCGAGCACGGGTGGAAGATCAGTGGGGTAATACGTGTTGGAATCTGGGTGGCACCTTGCAACTTACGCTTGCTCAACCCGGTCATCAAGCGATAACCCAGGAGTTATCCCTGCCTGCCCAAGGATGGGCTGTTACCAAATTCGATTATCAGCTAGATGATGTTGGAGAGACGACTGCACAAGTTACACTGAGCGGTCTAAATCTAAAAAGTCATCCTGTTTATATTACATCAGATAGTCAGTTTGAATTTAGTCGTGCTTTCTTTGCAGACTTACATGTTCATTCTAATAGCACCGTTGGAACCAATAACACTGAATATAATTTTGCCTATGGTCGAGATGTGGCAGGGCTAGATGTTCTAGGCTATACCGCTAACGATTTCAATATTACAAAAGAAGACTGGGTCGCAGATGTGCAACAATGCCGAGCCATTACCCAGGACGGTGAGTTTCTCTGTTACCCTGGAACCGAATGGTGTGGAAACTCGGCGGCGGGCGGCGATCGCAATGTGATTTTCTTGGACGATGAGGTGCTATTTCCCTATGACCGGGAGGGGAATTTGGTGCGATCGTTTGAGTGGAACGAAGCGATGCCGGGGAAGGAATTAACTCCCGGAGCCTACCCAGTCAATCGGTTATATGCTGCCTACAGCCATGCGCCAGAACGTCATTTGCTCATTCCTCATGTCGGCGGCAGACGGGCGATTTTAGATTGGCATCATCCCCAACTAGAGCGGTTGATCGAAGTCGGTTCGGCCTGGGGACAATTTGAGTGGTTTTATCAGGATGCAATTCGGCGGGGCTATAAAGTGGGCGTGTGTGCCAATGGCGATGAGCATCGAGGACGCTGTGGGGGCGGTGTACCGGGAACGGCGGTATTTGGTGTGACTGGTGGACTGACGGGTATTTTAGCTCCGGAGTTAACCAAAACTGCTATTAATCAGGCATTACGATCGCGGCACACCTGGGCAACCACTGGCGATCGCAGCGTAGCTTTACTCTGGTCAGGGGCTGCGATTCAGGGAGACGAGTTCACTGCTACCGAAGAAACCATCATTCACTATCGCTTGTTAGGTTCAGTCGGTTGGGATGCGATCGCCGCTTACACCGATCAAGGCGTGCTCTGGCACCGTAATTTACAGGCAGAAGCCGGATTTGCACCCAATCGCATTCGTTTGCGCTGGGGCGGTGCCCGCATCAAAGATCGGTATCGGTGTGCGAGTTGGCGGGGAATTTTGGAGCTTCGCAATACTCAAGTTCAACATTATCAAGTGTATGGCTTAGAACATCCTGAGGAATATGTACGGCGATCTAGCGCCAACCAGCTTGAATTCTATTCTGAAACCTATGGAGACTCAGATAGTATTGAACTTGATTTATCTGATGTATCTCATGCTCATTTTCGGTTATCTGTTCAGATTGATGGCTATAGCAAAACAGCAAGTCCCCTGCAACGCAGCCCCTACATTGATTGTCCAGAATTTACCTGGGAGTTCTCTGGTCAGGACGTTTTGACTCATGGGAGTCTCCATCAGGCGTTAGATGGAGCCGATTTATTTGTCGCGGTGGAACGCATCAGTCATCAACCAATGCCCCGAGACGTGGCTGGACACTTTGCGATCGCGCCTTTGTCTGCATCATCGCTATGCTTGCCCGTTTACATCTGGGGTCGGCAAGTGGATGATGGAAAGGTTTGGACGAGTCCACTTTTCATATCAGGCAACTAAAAAATAAGCTCTAATAATCGTTCAGAAAATTTCATATCGTCATATTAATTTCATCATTTTCACAAACAACTAAAAATATATTTATGGGTATTAGAGTGCAGTTATGTTGATGCTACTAAAAACTACTAGAGGCACAAACGATAAAGTCAATTTGGCGATCGCTATGACTCGATCTGATCTGATGGGGCGCGTAACAAATGCACAATAGCTTGTATCAGCTTTTCGGGTTCGACGGGCTTTGCGATATGCAGTTGAAACCCAGCGGCCAAGGCTTGTTGCTGATTAATTTCTCCGGCATAGGCTGTGAGGGCGATCGCGGGAATATTACCCCCCTGTTCTGGCGTCCATTTCCGAATTTGTTGAATCAGCGAATAGCCGTTCATCTCTGGCATTCCAATGTCGCACAATAGCAGATCCGGCACAGCCTGATTTAAAAGCGTCAAAGCCTGAATCGCGGAGGCTGCGGTCGTCACCTGCGCCCCCGATTGAGTCAAGATAAACGAAGCTAACTCGCGCATATCCACGTCATCATCTACTACAAGGATGTGGATTTGGTGTAAATCGGTGGTCGGTGCGGTTGGCTCAATCGGTGCGGTTTGCTCCTCATTCACCACATTCAGCGGCAACCGCACCGTAAACGTTGCGCCTAAGTTGGGGCCTGGGCTTTCTGCCCAAACGCTGCCCCCATGCAGTTCGGTGAGTTGACGGACGATCGCCAACCCCAGCCCCAGCCCCCCAAAACGGCGCGTAATGGTGCCGTCTTCTTGCCGGAAGTACTCAAACACATGGGGTAAAAAATCGGCCTGGATACCTTTGCCCGTATCAGTAACGGTAATTTGCGCAAAGAGCGGTTGCGGTGCCCCGGCAGAACGCCCGTCTTTGTTGGCTGTACCGGGGCTTCTCACACCCTCCAGACCCACGGTAATGCGCCCGCCAGGTTGGGTAAACTTCACCGCATTGGACAGCAAATTCCAAATCACTTGTTGGAGCCGATTGGCATCGCCTAAAACACTGCCAGCAATGGGCTGCAAGCTGGTTTGAATTTGAATCTGTTTCGCTTCAGCCGCCAGTCGCACCGTTTCAAGAGCCGCCGTAATCGTGGTGGCTAAGTTGACCGGCGTAATGTTCAGGGTCATTTTCCCTTGCAAAATGCGGGAAACATCTAACAAGTCTTCAATCAGTTGGGCTTGCAATTTAGCGTTGCGCTCGATGGTATCCAGGGCTTGTTCGGTTTTGGCGGGGGTTAATCGATTACTGCGCAAGAGTTTTGTCCACCCTAAAATGGGGTTGAGGGGCGATCGCAACTCATGGGAGAGCACCGCCAAAAACTCATCTTTAATGCGGTTGGCAGCCTCGGCTTTGGCGCGATCGCGTTGAGCTGCGCGATACAGTTGAGCATTCTCAATCGCCAGGGACGCACGACGGGCTAACTCTTCGGCTAGTTGTAAATCAGCCGGGGTATAGCGTCGTCCAGACTCAGCGGAGATGAACGAAATCACGCCCATAACTTGCTCCTGAGTCCGGAGGGGCACACTCATGAAGGAACTAAAACCGACTTGCCGAAGAATCTCTAAATGCTCGGCATCGCGGGCCGCATGAACCAACAGTTCATCGGGAATTTCGGTGACAAAATCGGATTGTCCTGTCCGTAGGGTCAAAGCTGCGCCCCGGTCGGCATTGGGGTCTAGGGGATACTTTTCGCGAATCTGATTTGCCCATTCCAGTTTGGCTGGGTCAATGTGGGTAACGGCGATCTGGTCAATGCTGCCATCACGTTCAACCATGTGAACCGTACACCAGTCTGCCAGTTCTGGCACGGTTAACTGGGCCACTCGTTCTAGGGTGGTTTGATAATCCAGCGAAGACGCCAGCACTGCACTGGCTTCGGAGAGGAACTGTTGGGCACGCTCTAATTGAACCCGTTCGGTGACATCAACGACATAGGCTAAAACACTTTCTACCTGCTGGTTTGCATCGACTATGGGCAAGTAGTGAACATTGTAGTAACCCGGACAGCGATCGTCGTGGCCGGGGGTGTGGACTGGAAAACTCGGTGAGATAAAGGGTTCCCCTGTAATGTAAAGCTGACGGAAAACTGCGACGATCGCCGGATCACATTGCCCAAATAATTCTGCCACAGAACACCCCAGATGGGCCTCACGGGATAAGCCATTAATTTCTGCCAGGGCTTCATTAATCGCGATGAAGCGTTGATTGGCATCCAACAATGCCAGCCCAATGGGCGACGTATCAAAAATAGCCGCTAATTGACGTTGAACAACTTCAGCCTGGGAGCGGGCAATGCGTTCCCGTTCGAGTAGTTGCTCCCGTTCCTGTTCGGCTTGCTTGCGCTCGGTAATATCAATCACCGCACCGACGGAATGCTTCGGTTCGCCTTGCCCGTTGTAGGTAAATTGGCCTCTGGCTTCGACCCAGCGAATGGAACCATCTGACCAGCGCAGGCGATATTCGTGGTGATATTCGGTTTGGGCTTGAATGGCCTGCTGAAACTTGGCCTCGGCCTCGGGTAAGTCCTCGGGATGCACCCGGCTGGCCCAGGCTTCGTAGCTTGGTTCACAGGTGTAGGGGGCTAATCCCAAAATGGTGAAATGCCCTGTAGACCAAAGGAGCGTCCCCATTTGCACATCCCAATCCCAGGTGCCCATGCGGCCCACGTTGAGGGCCAGTTGAAGGCGGGCTTCACTTTCCCGTAATTCTTCTTCGGCGCGCGATCGCTCGACGGCAAGCCAGGTTTTCTCGGCAATGCGTTCCAGCAAAATCTGATCTTCTCCTGTCCATTGGCGGGGGGCGACATGTTGCAGGGTCAGCACGGCCATAAAGTGTCCGGCTTTGACTAGGGGCACACACAACAGGGATTTGGTCTGAATGGTTGCGAAGGTGGCCGCACCGCCGCCCACGGTGCGCGGGTCGCGCTCAACATCATCAACGGCGATGGTTTTGCCTTGCTTCAGTTCGGCCAGCAGTTCCGGGCTAAAGGAACTCATGTGGTGTTTGCCAACAATGCTCCGGACGCCTTTGCAGTAGTCGCGATCGACCACAACATATTCCTGCGTGGGGTCAATTTCGCCATAGGTGCAGCGGGTGACCTGGAAGTGTTGCCCGGTGGCACACACCACATGCCACATGACATCTTTGGCATCTTGAATGGCCCGAATGGTGTCATTGAGTTCGATCAAAAATTGCTGCTGGCGTTCCTTGTGTTGCAGCTTGGCTAACAACACTTCGCGCTCGGCTTCAATCTGCTTGCGCTCGGTAATGTTGACCGAAACGCCCACCATCCGGGTTGGCTGGCCTCGGTCGTTGAGATAAACGCGGCCCTGGCTTTGGAGCCAACGGATTTTGCCATCGGGAGCCAGGACTCGGTATTTCTGCGAAAAAGAGCGATCGCCGAGGATGGCTTGTTCAGCCGTCTGGCGTAGTTGGTGGCGATCGTCTGGGTGAATCAGGTTACGAAATTCATCAGTGGTTCCCGCTTGCAGGCCCCAAATCTCCAGGGCATTGGGGGAACACACCACTTGATTCGTCTGCAAATCTAGATCCCAGGCAACAATTTGAGCGGAGGTCAGGGCCAGTTGGAGGCGTTCTTCGGTTTGTCGCAAATGCTCTTCGATCTGCTTCAGGCGGGTCACATCTTGGAACATGACAATGCCGATCGCGGGGTGCCCATGCATGGCGGGCAGGGTTTCGCCCCAACACAGGGTTGAGCGAGTGCCACCGGGGGTGAGCCAATTCAGTTCGTAGTTTTCTACCCGCTCCCCACGGGCAACCAGCACCGCAGGCATCTGCTCGGTTGGGATGCGATCGCCCTTGGTATCGGTACAGTAAATCCCGGTATATTCCTCCAGGCTTTGAGGCTTGGGGAAGTTGCCCCCGGCCAATTCATTGGCAATCCGATTCACAAACGTAATTTTGGCGGTTTCCGGTTCAATAAAAAGCGTTGGGGTCGGCATCAAGTCCAGCACGGCTTGTAACCAGTTCTGCTGGTTTTCCAGAGCCAGGGTTTGTTCTCTGAGCAAGTTTTCGGTGTGTTTCCGCTCTGTGATGTCTTGAAAGACCACAACCGCAGCCACGATATTGTTCTGTTTATCCACAATGGGGGCTGAGTTCACTGCAATGGTGGTGCAGGTGTCATCGGCTTGCCAGAGTTCGATTTCTTCCTGGGTGACCACTTCCCCGTGGTGGAGCGATCGCACCAACGGAAAATCACCGGGGGCATAACTGTCGCCATTGGGACGAAATGCCGTAAATGGCGTAATCGGGGCATACTCCTCCAGTTCCAGGGATTGCTCATAGCGATAGCCCACAATCTGTTTGGCCTGTTCGTTCGCCAAGATCAACTTGCCCGTGGCCGCGTCGGAGATTAAAACGCCAGCGGGCATCTGCCGCAACACCGCTTCAAACTGTGCCCGTTCCCGTTCCAACGTCTGGAGCAACCGGGCCTGTTGGGCTTCGGCGTTTTTGTGTTCTGTCACATCCCGAAAATACACTGCAATTCCTTCAGCAGAAGGATAGGCGTTGACTTCGAGCCAGCATTGGATTGCTTCGCCAAACTCTTCCCAGGCTACAGGAATTTGCGCTGCAACGGCCCGATGCATGGCCTGATAGGCGACACCACCCACCAATTCAGGAAACACGTCGTTCCAAACGTGTTTGCCGAGTAAGTCGGCAGGGGCTTTGTGCAAGATTTGGGCCGCCGCCCGATTGACGTAGGTGTAGTGCCAGTTGCGATCGAAGGCCACAAACGCATCGGTAATATTTTCTAAAATGCTGACAACTTTGTTTTGGGTGGTTTCGGCGATCGCGGCAGTGGCTTTGGCTAGTTGGGCTGCTAAGGCTTGTTTCTGGGCTTGTAAGCTAGCCAACTGCTGCTGCTGTTCAAGCAACTGGCTTTGTAAAGCTTGTATCTCGGTCGTGCTCCCATCGGCAGGCTTCCCACACTCCCCCTCCCCAGGCTCATCGCTTGTTGCCTCTGTTTCCAGCCTGCGAGCAAACTGCTCAATCACCTCAGACCGAGAAGTTCCCCGTTGTTGAGCGGCTTGATCCAGCGATCGCCATGCTGTAGCGGTCAAAGAGATGCTGACACGGTGTTTGATCTCAGCATTCCAGTTATTCACAAATTTTCCAGCGGCGTCGCGTTTCATACCGATCTGATCCGTGTGTGTAAACGGGTACTCCCATTCAAGCCGAGTTCCTCACGAATAAAAATCTCTCGTAAGAAAGACGCCGCTCGGCTAAAGGGCTTAATTTATTGAAGGTTGCACGGTCTTGTTGCGATCTGATTCGGGCAAAACCCGCGCCTGAGCCCCAAACCCAGCATCAACACTTGGGTTCCCGCCTTAGACTGCTGTTCTGGCTAGCCTTAACATGAGGCGATCGCGGTTAGGGCTGAAAAAGTGTGCCCGTTCGGCCCCGTGGTTCTCCCATACTCGCTATGGCGTTGGGCAGATTCCTGGATGGTTGCAGTCGGTGTTGCAATAAAAAATACCAAGTTGAGTGCAGATCTACTCCTGGGCCTGCTGGCGTATTCCTTGCCTCACTCCTGCCCAAAGGGGCATCGATTTCGCAGGGAGCCAAGGCAAAACCGACGCCTGGGGACTGGAACGTGTCTAGATAAGAAAAAGTGCGATCGCTCACCCTAGGAGCGATCGCACTTTGACTCTGAATGTTCTGAAGGATTCTATGGTTTAGCCCGTGAAGCTAAATCCTGGCTGGGGCTGGCGCACCACTGAGGCGATCGCTAAACACTTCAAGCCCTTCTGGACGATAGGTGGGAACACGCATCCAGCGGTCTTGGACACTTGAATGTAGATCGTCAAAAGTGGCATAAACAAACCCAAGCTGATCCAGTCTCTCCGGCTCAGCACTATGCTCAAGATTTTCAGATCTGGGATCATCTTTCAGTCGCCTGATTTTCATCCCCAATCCTGCAAATAATCCTGTCGGTGTGTTGTCGAAAGGAATGGTAGGATCGATTTCAATGCCACCTTCAATACAGGCTTGTTCAAAGCTAAGTCCTTGTTGCTCCGCTTCATTCATCATCCATTGCAAGACCCCATCAGAAAGTTGACGGTGAGCTTTTGTACCTCCGCCTACACAACTGTGATCCCCAGGGAACCAAATTTGTTTTAGATCTTGCTGAGCCACGCTACGGCTCTTGTGCATTGGTGTTACATAAAAAACTTTGCGTTCTTCATCAACAGCGACAGCATGGCGTGCACATTGAATAGATTGATTAATTCTTGTGTCGTGAAATTGGTATTTTCGATTTACTAAATTGTCTAATGGAAAGTAAGGAATTTGATCAGGAATCCCCAACGATCCCACCGTATCCCAACAGCCTAAAAAGGTAATTTTCACTTCCTGACTGTATTGCTGCCGAAACGTTCTGGCTTCTTCACTATCAGGATGAGTCTCTTCAGATCGGTTGCGATAGAGTGCATAGGCACCGGGGGTATTGCGAATGTAAGGACGATTCAGCAAGCCAACATTATAGATAAACCCAGCTAGACTTCGCACAATATAGGCTCCGCGACTAAATCCAAATAAGTAGATTTCATCCCCGGCGACATAATTTAAGCACAGAAATCGGTAAGCATTTTGAATAACATTATCGATTCCCCAGCCAAAGGCCCCACCTCCAAGGCGATCAACTAAGTCTCCTGTGCCAATCCCTTCGCTGTAGTGAACTACTTGAGAGATTCCATTGTGATCAACTGTTTTGATGGCTTGAGCCATTTTGACAACATTAGTTGGATATTCACTGGTGAGTTTTTGCCATGTTCCATCGCAGCATACAATCAGGCGTTTCATTGTTTTAATCTCCTTTATGAATTTAAGTTGTTTTTATACTGTTTATGATTTAGACTTTTGCACGCGGATTTAAAAGTCTGTCGCAGAGATTGCGATCGCTCTTTGCTATATCAGAATTACTATTCTTTAAATATTCCTGCACCCAGTTACAACTAGATTCTTTTAAGTCCTCAATTGTCCAATTCCAATGCCATAAAACAATCTTACCCAAATCATCTGTATAGGCTAGAACCTGGCTATTTTTAGACAAATATCCATCTATACTAAAGTCAAAGCTAGTTACTGGATTGTTGGAGGAATAGAGTTTCCCCTCTTGCTCCCAATGCTTCTGATCATCCTGATGCCAAAGGGTAATGGTGCGATCGTGACTTGCGGCTGCTAGGGTTTGTCCATCTGGGCTAAAGCTAATGGCTGTTAACGCACTCTCCCGACGCGGAAAGGTTGTCATGAGTGTTCCATCCAGCTTCCACAGCTTAACAGTGCGATCGATACTCGCCGTTGCAACGGTCTGTCCATCTGGGCTAAACGCCACATCTACAACCCGGTTTTCATGCCCCCGGAGGGTTCGGTCTTGACCATCTAGAGTCCAGAGTTTGGCCGTGTTATCCCAGCTTGCCGTAGCAATGATCTGTCCGTTGGGGCTAAAGCGGACTTTCACCACCTCAGCCGTGTGCCCCCGCAGCGTTTTGCGCTCAGTTCCATCCCGCGTCCAAAGCTTAACCGTTCTATCCGTACTAGCTGTTGCGATCGTCTGTCCATCAGGACTAAAACTTACGCTCATGACCTCGTTTGTGTGTCCTTTCAGGGTTTTAAGTTGTCGTCCTTCCCGTGTCCACAACTTAACTGTATTATCCCAACTTGCAGAGGCGATCGTTTGGCTATCCGGACTAAAACTTACTTCCTGAACGACATCTGTGTGGCCGCTTAAAGTTCGTAAGTATTCTCCTTTGCGATTCCAGAGTTTGATAGTTTTATCAAAGCTAGCAGTTGCAAAAAATTGTTGATCAGGGCTGAATCGGATACTGTTGATGCGATCGTGGTGCCCCACAATCATGTAAGGATTAAACATCCACAGCTTAACCGTTCCATCCGCGCTAGCTGTAGCAAGCATATTATTTCCGGTGTTTGCCCCCGTACTCCAGTTAGGGCTAAAACTAGAACACCAGACGGTATCTTGATGTCCAATCAACGTTTGGAAATACTGCAAATTATTTCCATTCCGACTCCAGAGTTTGACTGTATGATCCGTACTTGCTGTGACCAAAAGTTTGCTATCTGGGCTAAAACGAACAGTGGTAATAGTTGCAGCATGGTCACTTGGAGTCGTACTTAACAATTTACCATCAGTGCTCCAAAGTTTAATGAGTCGGTCTAGACCGACAGAGGCAAGCATTGTTCCGTCAGGACTGAAGTGAATATCCCAAATACCACCTTGATGCCCTGTTAATGTCTGTTTGAGGTTACCCTTAATATCCCAAAGCTTAATTGTTTTATCTTCACTCGCAGTTGCTACGGTTTGACCATCTGAGCTAAAACTAATTCCAGTAACTTGATCAGTATGTCCCAGCAGAGTTTTATATAAAGTTCCATCTTGTTTCCAAAGTTTTGCACTTTTATCCTCGCTGGCCGTGCCAATCCATTTGCTATCTTGGCTAAAGGTCACTTTCACAACTCGACCTTGATGGCCTTTCAGCCTTGCAACTACTTTCCACCCGTTACCTTCAAGGTTCCAGATCTGAGCTGTTGTATCTTCACTGGCAGTGGCAATTCGCTTGCCATCTGGACTGAAACTAGCGCTTAAAACTGGGGCTGTATGACCTTGAAGGGTTTGAAGATACTTACCGTTGTGATCCCAAAGTTGAACAGTCTTATCATCACTGGCGGTAGCAATTATTTGTGCATCTGGACTAAAATCAATAGACCGGATTGCATTTTGGTGTGCAATCCATTGATTTCGTTCTTGAATTTTATAGACTACCTTTTGAAGAGTTTTTTCGCTAGCAAGCATCAATCCTATTTTTTCTTGTTTATAGCGATAGAAAGGGGGCTGCTGTAAAACAGATAAATCATCAAAAATATTCAGTTTATCTAAGGTTTTAAGGCCATAAACTAGGGCGTTAAGGTCATATCCTGCCTCAACTAAGAGACTACCTGCTTGGGCTGTAATTTGCATTTCCTCTAACGTCCTTGCCTGTGACCTAAGTAGGGCATAAACGACTCCCAACAAAGCTGTAATAGAAAGTGTTATAACTAAGACTCTGGAGAGTCTTAGTCTGAATTGAGCGTTCGTACGTCTTTTTTTTTCTTGCTCAAAAGCAGCTGCTAATTCTTTATGTTTGTTTTCTTGTTGCTGACGAATAAAGGCGGCAAGATAATCATGCACCAGTTGATACCGATTATCAGAACTTTCTCGCCAGAGTACGACCAGCCCTGATTCAACAAAAATTTCTAGAACTAGATTTAACTTATGTGCTTCTCGAGAAATATCTTGAGCGATCGTACTAACTTCAGTTTCTAGCTGCGTTTCAGTTTTTATTGGGCGCGTATTATTTTCACCTGTCAGGAAATACAAGGCTAATTCAGCCGCTTGCTGATTTTCTTTACCACAGGCTGTAATTACGCTATCTAAATAATGTTGAACGAATTTCTCTTTTGGCCCATGTTCAATGTATTGAGCTAAGGTTGTGATGCGCTCGGCTTCGAGCTGTGTTCCTACAAGTTGTAGCTCAATTGGACGAATCTCACCAGTATCACCGGCTAAGTCATTCACTAAAGCATCGACTAACTCAGATTGAAATGCGTGCGATCGCTGGGTGAGCGCATGAATTAATGCCTGAGTATCTTCAGGGGCTAAGTTACCAATGTAATAAAGATTATTTTCATCCAGGATGTTACTTAATAAATTTAATCTAAAGTTATTTTTTGGGGTTCGTTGATAGTGTAATAAAAGATATAAGTAATCTTCACGTAAGGATAGAATAACCTTAACTTCGCTCAAATTGAGACATTGTTCTAGAAACGTGAAAAACTTTCTATGTTCTAATGGATTTCGACAGGTAAAAAAGAATTCTTCAAACTGGTCAAAAATTAATACTGTGAGTAAGTGATGCTGCTCATTTTGCTTCAATTGTTCTTGAATATCTTCAAGTGTTTGGAGCTTGATATCGGGGGTGCCAATCTCTCTAATGGCTTCTGCTAAATGATAGCCTAATTCATCAATCCAACGGGTATAGTTTCTGATTAAAACAGGTAGAAAGATAAGGCCACGAGTTGTTTTTTGTTTTAAGGCAGGAACTAGCCCTGCTTCAATGGCTGAACTTTTACCTACACCTGACTGGCCATATAGTATGGTTAGCTTATAACGATGATCTTCAAGACGATGAGTGAGTTCAATAACATTTTGGTGACGCCCAGAAGCCAAAATTTCCTGGGCGATTGTTGCTGCTTGGCCTGCCTCAGGTGCGAGTAAATAAGCTTGTCGTTGAGATTTCAATCGGCCTGGACCAATAAAGGCCCGTAGACCATATTGTTGTTCGATTGAGTATTGCTCATGTTTAATTTGAAAAGCTTTTAGATATAGTTTTTGTTGAAGATAGAGTGAATGTAATAATTCTAAAATTTGGAGATCAAGCTGGGGTGCGTCTATACCCATTTTTCGAACCTTTTCACCAATATTGCGTGCTTTTTCAAGCTCCGCGATCGCGTCTAAAATTTGCTCTAGATGTTGATCTGCCTGAGCGAGTAGAAGAAGTGCTTGTTGGTACTGGCGTCCTTTTTGGGGTTCTTGTCCATAGGCTTGAACAACTTCTAAGGCTTGTTGAGCTTTAAATTTTGCATCTTGCCAGTGTCCTTGGTGTAAAGCTGTATTGGCTAGAAAGCAATAATCTTGGGCTAAAAATTCAAAGTTTTGATAGGTCTGGTGAAGTGGCAGATTCTTTTCAATGAGTTCTTGCAACGCTTGCCAAGCTTCTTGATGTTGTAAAACGTTGCCTAATGAGCCAATATGCTCTGCCATTAGATCGAGACGATGAGCCTGCTCAAGTACAATTAGACATTGCTGATAATAACGTCTAGCCGCTTCCCAGTAAGTCCAAATTTGTTCCTGATCTTGGGTTTCTTTGGCTCTGCGTTTAACTTGGTAATATTCTGCTTGGCGATAGTAACTACGCCCGAGATGAAATAGTAAAACTCCTTGGCGTTCCAAGTTCCCGCTGTGTTGCCAAAATTCGAGACTTTTTTGATAAAACCGACGTGCAGCTTCAATGGAGCGGCTTGCACTAATCTCTTGTCCTACTTCAAAACTATGTTTGGCCTGGTCATCTGCTTCTCGACCAAACACAAAATTCATGCTTGCTTCTAAGGTGGGTTCTAGTGTTCGCCCCCAGCTTTGTAGCTCTTGCCAGGCTGCATGGGCTTCCCATCGGCGCACTTCGATATTAGGTAATGTTTTCTTGGCTTGGGGATCTAGAAGCCTGGCAAATAAGTCATCTGTTTCCTGCTGAATCCCCTCTAGGAGCATGTCAATGGTAACGCCTACTTCAGTGGTGGTCGTCCAACTTTTCAAGTCGGGTGCCCATTGAATGAGTTGTTCTAAGGCGCGATCGTTGACCCAAAGAATGAGTGGAAATGGAAATTTTTTGCGAAATTCTTCCCGGACTTTGTTTGCGGAACTTAAGACTTGCCGTAAATCACGAACTGACTCTAATCCAAGTACCATTAATGCTGTGGGTGTTTCTCCTTGTAATTCTGTTTGTAGGGTGGTAAACAGGGTGGTGGTGTTTTCAGGTAAGCGAATAGTGACAATTCTTGTGCGACATAGTTTTTGTAAGCGTTGAATGAGTTGTTCTTGTAGGCTTGTGTAGTTGCAATGAGCCAACGTTAGAGAGAATTCTCCAGTAGATGCTTCAATTGCCCAGGCTAACTCAGTTAATGCCGGATCGTTATAATTTGCTGTGTCTTCTGGTTGATTGGTGAGTGGATTCATAAATGTAACTCCTCTGCTTCCATCAGGATGGGATTGACATCAAACCAGGGGCCTTCTTGGTCAAAGTATTCTAAAACGAGCAAGTTACGGAGGAGCTTTTGATAACGAGGTCTTTGCTCGTCGCTGACCATCGGCACCTTTTTCCGCTGACTAACCTGCCGGAGGAGTTCCCAATCGCTTTGGACAATACCTAAGGTGAATTGATTGCGTTCGTCTTGGAGGATACTTTCTAGACAAGCGCGGGAGAGGGGTAGTTGTCGTTCTTTCTTAATCCATTTGTTCAATGCACGTAAAAGATTGCGTACGTGACCACCGCTGGCACGACATAAGCGATCGAGGGTTTCAGAGGTATCAAAAATATCAGTAATGTAGTTAAGGCGTAAAGCAGGATCATCGTTAGGAAAGGCTCTGGCGAGGACCATTTGTCGCATCAGTTCCATACCAGCTTCGTTTTCTTGTCCATTTCTCAAACGGACTGGCACCATTGGCAAAACTAATGGATCAGTCATAAATCGTTCGTTAATCACTTTGAAGTCGTCTGAGAATCTTAATAGTGCGAGGGGAATGGTATAAATGACGTGGCAGTGTAGACTACGGAGTTGAGTTGCTCTATCAACAAATAGATATTCTGGTTGAGGTCGTCCTGAAGGTTTGGGTGAGAAATCAACGCGATCGAGATTGTCGATAATGACTACTAAACCTTGTTTGCCTTGCTGTTGCAGCATTGCTATGGCTGGCTCTAGTAATTCTTCGTTGATGGATTTAATGATCTGGTTTGTTCGGGGTTCCAGGTAACCCCTTAAGCGATCGCGCAATTTAGGGCTGGCTTTAGCCTGGGCTGTAATTTCACCGATTTCTACAGGGCCAACTGCACACTTGAATCCAGGCACAATTTGAATGCTCTGTAGGGCTTCTAAAAAATCTCTAATATCCTCTAGTAAAGACCTGGTTTTGAGAGCTACTCCTGTGTCTTCCAAACTTTGAGTGACTCGGTAAGCAATTGTAAGTAAAATATCGCTGACATCAATATCGCCCATTTCTAAATCTTGATCAGACTCAAAATAAACAACATGAAATCCTTTTTGTTGTAGTTCCGCTTTTAGGCGTAATAGCTCTGTTGATTTTCCACAACCGATGTGTCCAGTAAATAAACCACAAGTTGGTTGATCTGGTGAAAAAATGGTAATATTATCTCTCAGGATTTCAACGATATTCTGCCCTCGTATATTTGAAAAATCGATGTAGTATTTTCGATCTTCTGCATTCTCAATCGCTAAAGTTTTGGAGGGATTCGTTGCTTGGAAGAATTTACGCAGATCAATCATACGAACCTCCTAAAGAATAGGCTAAAACCCTTTTCTGAGAGGACTTAAGCCTTTTGAAAAACAATTAATCCATTGGCAGGTAGTACACTCTGAAGAGGATTATCAATTAGAGTGAGAGTTGCTCCAGCATTACCGATGTTATTTCCGCCATACACTTCAGCATCACTATTAAAGATTTCTTGCCACTGACGATCGCACAATGATGGATGGGACAGAGAATAACCTGAGGTAAATGGATGATTGTTAAGACTGGCGATTACGAGAAACTCTGCTTGCACATCCCAACGGCGAAAGGCAATCACTCGATTGGCATTATGCGTATGAATGATTTCAATATTGTGCGATCGCAACCCTGAATGATGGCGTCGTAATTGGATCAAATCTTGATAGAAACGAAACATCCTGCTGCCATTGGTTGCCCGTTCGTTCAACAAATCTTCTCGGTTATCTGAGAAATCGATATATCGGTAAGGGTTTTGAGCGGCGATCTCTTCTCCCATCAAAAACATTGGTGTTCCAGCCGACAACATGGATAGACCGACGGCAACGCGCGATCGCGCTTCCGCGACCCGCCGGGTTTCTCCAACTAAAGGAGCCCCATTGACTGCCGAGAGGATTGTGCGTTTGGAATAAATGCGCTGACCATTGGTTTCGTAGTAGGAGTTGCCCGCTTCATCATGGGATTCGTGGTACACCACTTTTTTGTGTCCTGACCAGCCCAAAGCGCCAGCAAACTGATCTATCGCTAAAGGCTCATCAGTGCCATAGCCAGCCGTTGGAATTAACTTTGCATACTCCGTTCCAGAGCGTGTGTCGCCAATTAAGTGATGATAAAAATCGGCATACCAGGTGGCGTCAAAACCCAATCCTCCCTGATCAGTCGCTTCTGTTACCTGCTCCCAGTTAGAATGATCTTCTGCAATGAGTACAACCTCTGGTTTCAATAGTTTCAGTGTACGAGTCCATTCTCTTAAAAACTTAGCTCCGAAACTATTGGCAATACTGACTGATTGACCGTTTGCATGCAATACGTTGTAGGCGTGCATAGATGTGGTTTGGTCAACTCTGAAGCCATCAACATGAAACTCTTCCATCAGCATTACTGCACTACTGATGAACATTTTTCGCACCATTTCTTCGTGGAACCGAGGTGCAAATCCGGTAGACCAATTATCCAGATAGCCACCATCTGCTTGAGGATAGTGGCTGGCCTGTCCCTCATACCAGTAATAAATGTTGTGTTCTGTTTGGTTGGAGTCGTAAGCCCATTCTGCTCGTTCTCCGTTGGGATTGAAATGGTTATACACCACATCCAAAATGACAGCGATCCCGTGACGATGACATTCGCACACAAAATGTTTAAGTTGATCGCGCCCACCTGCGCTGTATTCCAGCGCAAAGTAGTGAGAGGTTTCGTAACCCCAATTGGTTTTATCTCGAAACTCCGACATGGGTAGAAGTTCAATCGCGTTGATGCCTAAGTCAATAAGGTAGGGTAATAACGCCAGCGCATCCTGAAAATTACCTGGGCGATCGCAGCTATACCCCAGGGCACCCAAGTGTAGTTCATAAATGACTAAATCCTCTACTGTGCGAGGCACTGGGCGATCGCTGGAGAATTCATCTTGCCAGAACTCGGCTTGGGAGATGAACTCTAACTCAGCAAAGATTGCTGTTTGAAACGGTTTAGTCACTGTATCTGAATCAATAATGACTGAGCAACTTTTAGTGCCATCTAACTCCGTGTATTTGCCTGTGTAGTGTTGGCCTTGGGGGTCTACATTGCCCTGACCAATTTGGCAACGGGAGTATAAGTCTGTTCGGTAAGCCACCTGCCCATCTTCTTTGACAATGCGATACAGGTAAGGCTTGTGATCAAAGTTAGGAAACGCGGCCAACTCTGGGGAAATGGCTAGATCGGTTTGCCAGATACCTCCCTCTGTTCGGAATAAAGGAAACGGCCCAAGCCTCCCATCCATACCAAAGCCATCATCAGCAATATAACCACTGTTGGAGTCACCAAAGACCACATCTACACTTTGGGCATTGGGTGCCCATACGGCAAACTGCAAAGCCGGTGTTGAACAGTTTAGGAGATACCGTTTTTGAGCCCCTAAGCGGCGGCAATGGGTCAGGTAATACTGTTCGTGTTGAGGGTGGTCACCACTCGCCTGACGAAGAGTGAAGATGCGATCGCGCGTCTGGGAATGCGGATCATTGACCTCACTCAGAATTCCCCAAATGCTGACCCCAGCAGTGTTGGTTAATTGCACTCCCCACCGAAACGTTTGATGAATCTGGGCTGCGTCTAAATGAATTGTTGCAGTAAAGCTGGGACAACCATCATCCGCTAGAACAGATTCCATCGGTGTTGTAATCCACTGGTCAGAATAGAGGCCAGCCTGATTCCAACTGCCAACTAAATCTGCCCGTGGGAATAGCGATCGCGCTATCCCAGTGAAGTAGGTAAATCGAACCGGAATAGTAGCCATTGCGCTAAACCTACTGTGCGATGTCAGATAGTTTGGCCGCCAAAGGTGGGGGCTTCACTTGATCGAGATAACCCTGACTAATTTCGATAATGTTGCCGTCTGGATCAGCAATCCAAACGGCTCGCCACCCCGGAATAAAATCATCAAAGCTCAACGGCCCCTGGGTAATATTGGCCGCTGCATCCATTTCACTCAGTTTGGCCTCCACATCATCCACACGAAAGGCGATATGCCGCAAACCGGGATGGGTCGGGCCATCATTGCTGGGCGGCGACAAGGGTGCTTGTCCCTCCGCTTGAAAAAGTTCTAGATAAGTATTGCCTAATTTCAGAAACACAATTTGGCGATCGCCCAGGGGTACGACTCTAGCCCGTTGGAAGCCAAAGTACTTGGTGTAAAACTGTTCTGTGGCGATCATATTTTTACAATTGATGCCGACATGGGCAAAGGTTGGCGCAGTCATTAGGGGTGTTCCTCCCGGCTCCAGTAAACATTAGTTCAAGCGAGAGTGCCGTCTGGGTATTGCACCATGCCTGCAAAGTGAATTGCAATCTTGCCATCTTTAAGCACCCAGCTATCGGCAAACCGCATGTGCGATTCCCCAGTCTCGCTTTGCATCGTGATCGCTTCCACAATCATGAGGGTTTGGGGATTTTCAGTTTCCGCCCAAAATGTAAGATCGACTTTTAGATCTTTGATGCCGAGAATCCCATTAAAGTGCTCTCTCAGTGCATCCGTTCCTCTGTAATAAGTGGGTTCGCGAGTAAAGCTACTGATGAGTAAGACATCATCTGTGTATTGATTTAGCAATCCAGCAATATCTTTATCTAAAATCATTTTGATATGCTGTTCATACATTTTTCCGAGGGGAGTATTCGGTGCTTTTCCCATAGTGAAATACCTCCTTTTGATTGTTAAGGCTAGTATTTTGTGTGGCTTCAAGCTCTGCGATCGCGCTAATTCTGATCGAATTATTACTAACTTAATCGCCTTGTTTTAAGGCGTGGTAGGCGCACTTGATGGTTGATAGCGATAGGGTGCAAAGCGACGATGGTTGATGATTTTATACTCCACATCACCAAACAGCAGCACCCGCGAGTAGAAGGTTTCAGCGAGTGCAGGGGTGCCGTATTCCAGCATTGGATAGGGATAAGGCCCAACCTCTGGCATGGCAGAAGTGATCGCAATGCGAGTCGCCGCATCAATTCGCTGCATCTCTTCGTCGGATAACGTAAAGTCACAGGCTCCTAGATTTTCCTTGGCTTGTTCAACGGTATGAGCCGAAAAAATCGGAATTGTCACGACCTTTTGTTGCATTAACCACCGCAAGGCAATTTGAACGGGCGGTTTACCAATTTCCTTGGCAATTTTGACCACCTTATCCATAATGGCCAAATTGCGCTTGTTGGCATCATTCCAGATCACGGGTTTGTTTAATTGATCGGCTAGCCGATAGGGTTGGTTAGCGGCTGCACCATTGTGGTTGTACTTGCCGGTTACCATGCCCCCTGCCAGGGCAGACCAACACACCAAACCAATATCGAGTTCATGCGCCATCGGCAAAAATTCAGGTTCACAGGAGCGCTCGACCAGGCTCCACTCTACCTGGGTGGCGATTAAGGGCGACCATCCATGAAAATCGGCCATTGTGTTGGCGCGGGCAATCCACCAGGCGGGAAAGTTGGAAACCCCAATGTACAAAACTTTTCCCTGCCTCACCAGATCATCCATTGCCCGCATCATTTCTTCGATGGGGGTTGTGTGGTCTTGAATGTGGACCCAAAGTAGGTCAATGTAATCTGTGTTGAGGCGTTTGAGGGAGCCTTCAATCGAGCGGAACAGGTTTTTGCGATGGTTCCCAGAGGCGTTGGGATCACGGGTATCTGCGAAGCCATCAAATAACGAATATTTCGAACCGATGACCAGGCGATCGCGATTTGGGTGAATGAACTGACCTAGGAACTCTTCAGATTGACTCTTTTGATAAAAGTTGGAGGTATCAATAAAGTTGCCACCGGCTTCTGTAAAAGCATTGAAAACTTTGTGGCTTTCTTCCTGGTCAGAACCCCAAATTGGCCCCCAGTTTGTACCAAACGTGCCACAACCTAAGCACAATTCAGAGACTCGCAGACCACTGCGTCCTAAGAGTTTGTATTTCATAATGGTTCACCTCATGGATGATGAATGCAAGCACTGATGGCTAAAGTCGGGCAGACCCGTTTTCGTATTCAAGGGCATCAACAACGTAGGTCAGAATGACTGGCTTACCTGTGCTGGGCGATCGCACAACCCTCCAGGTTTGGTAAGCCTCTGCGACAATGCGTTCACTCTGAGGGGCTGGTGCATTCCATCGACTGGCTTCCCACTTCACCACTACTTTCACTTCTGTGTACCCAGTCTTGGGGAAGGTCGTGACGTTAGTCAAGGTATGCACTTCATCAAAAAATAGACGGATAACACGGTCATACCAGTGTTTAAAGCCCTCTAATCCCTCGATCGCGCCTTCAGGAAAAATCATCTTTAATCCCTCTGGGGCTAGTAAAGGAATTAACTCCTCTAGGGGGGCATGAACATCTAAGTTTTCGTACCACGTTTGAGCCAATTCATAGGCTTCCACAATGGTAATCTCAGATGCTGCACTCGTGGTTGAATGTAAGCTCATGTCTAGCTCCTTTACGTAGTCAAGGGTAAGTTTTTATTGCATTCGCTTAATGAAGATGGAACCCGTTGGTCGGGGTTTACCGTCTGCATCTACACCACCGTTTTGGGTTAATGCGGCTTTGGGCAACTGGAAGTTGGGCAATGTTCCTAAGAGTTGTCCGTTGGCGTTGTATTTGGCGACTTGACCGGCATAAGGTTCACTGATGTAAATGGTGCCATCGGTGTCTACGGTTAAACCGCCAGCATTGCCTAGCCCAATCTCAAAGGTGTTCAAAAGCTTGGGTTGTTGGCGATCGCCCGTCGGATTGCCCATGCCGCTTTGGGGATTGCGGAACAGGGGATAGGTGGTCGGAATTTCGTAGATTAACATCCGACTTTGGCGATCGGGAGCCAGCAACTGCCCAGTCGAAACATTCACCAACGAGGCTGGATCATCCCCAACATAAAGATGGTTATCTGGCCCTACATCCAGCGCGGCAACAAAGTCGAGGGGGCGTTCTGGGGTGCCTTTAAGCGTGGTTTCTAAAACGCCATCAGGCCGATAAACTCGCACTTCTGCAACGCTCAACGCGGGTTGTTCGAGGGGCGGGTTGAGGCCAATATAAATGCGCCCATCCGGGCCAAATGCTAAATCGGTGAACCGCACAGCCTCAGCGGTGTTGAGTTGAATCACCGTTCCTAAGAATTTACCTGTGTAGCCATCAAACTTGAGCACTCGCTTGTTGTACAAGTCGGTCACATACAGGTTATTGTCTGGCCCGACGGTTAACCCAGCAGGAAAGTCCAATCCTTCATTTTGAGGCGTATTGGGATTGTCTCCGGTGCCTCGGGGTGAAGCATCGCCAAAGACTCCCATATATTTACCTGTGAGACTGTTAAATTGCAGTACTTGGTCTGCCAATTGACTGGCGACAACAATATGCCCGTTGGGGGCGATCGCAATGCCACCGACACCATTGACTGGGTTGTTGGGGCCAAGCAAATCCTGATTTAAATAGCCCAGGAATCGCATATTTTTGTCGTAAGCGGCGATCGCATCTGTGTTATCAGATTGGAAGAAGCCAGGCGTTCCATCAGTAGCCGTGGGGCGATCGGTGTTCATTCCCACGACAAAGTGAATGGGGTCAAACCGATGGGTCGCAGGGAACGAGTTGTCATGATAAACAAATTCGGGCGTTGTCGGTAGTAAGAGACGACTGCGTTCGGTGTCTGCCTGTCCGAATACACTCAGATATTGGCCAGCATTACTCCGGTGCGGGCCAGCATAAACTCTGACCTGGCTACCGCCAGTTGGCGAAGCTGGGGGTTGTCCTTCCGGCACTCCCGCCTGAATTGAACTACTGACATAAAGATTGCCATCGGTGCCAAATCCCAGCCCATTTTGAATGACTTGATCAGGAATACCATCTCCGTTTAAATCGTTGCTTGATACGCCCATCTGCGCGATGACTTCCCGTGTGATATCGGCATAAACGCCCATAAACGTGCCTGCATCGGGTCTGAGCGGCCCGGTATACCGTAAAATTTGACCTGTTCCGGCACTCGCCGCGTAAAGATTGGCATCCGGCCCGAAAACAATTGAGCGCGGCTGATTTAGCTCACTCTTGGTGCTGGTTGCCTGCCCATAGATGCCCTTGAACTGTCCAGGCTTCGCCGAACGGGGGCCAGCATATCTAAGCACAGCTCCCTGCGTATTGTTTTCAAGCAGGCTCGTGACATAGAGATCACTATCAGGCCCAAACACCAATACGGTGAAATCAGAGACGGGTAAATCAGCCGGAACCAGGTTATTCGGATAGCCATTGTTGCGGGTGGCATAGATCCCCATGAATTTTCCTGTTTTACCGTTGTACCGCAAAACCTGGGACGTGTAGCCACTGGCGACGTAGAGGTTGCCATCTGGCCCGAACTTAATGCCTGTAGGGTTTAGCAGGCCACTTTGAGTGTTGTTGGCTTGACCAAATCCACCGCGAAACTGTCCTGAAACTCCATCATATACAAGGACTTCGTTTCCCAATGTGCGATCGCCAGTATTACTAGAGGTCGTGTATAGGTTTCCATCGGAGCCATAGGTGAGTGCACTGGGTTGTTCGAGCCTACTATCCGTCGAGTTTGCTTGTCCCAAAATTCCGGTGTAGTTGCCCTTTTCATCAAAGCTCACCAGCATTTCATTCACCCGGCTCCCCGTGACGAACGCTGGTGGATACCGACGAACCTTGAACGGTGATTCTGGCAGTGGAAACATCGCTCCGGGCCGTAATGCGGCCACTGTTTGATAGGTATCTACAATGACCTCGTTGGACTCAATTTTGTCCTCTCGGTTAATAGTCATCCAACTGAGAATATCTAAGTCATAACGATTGCCTGTTTCAAGGGCGATCGCGCCTGTCTCGCGTAGACGCACTAAAACCCGATTGCCGTTCACCAGAGTTTCTTGAATGGTGAGATTCCCTGTCGCGACGACGTTGCCTTTGGGCAGCAGAATCTTCTGAATAATCGGGCCTGCGTTACTAAGATCAGCTTTCAAAGGCTGTCGATCAGAGGTCATGCCCTCTGCCACATTCACATAGGGTAGAGAGGCTGGCCCCCCAATGGCAAAGCTCCACTGGCTCTTGGGCGTACTGAGCCGCGAAACCTGTTGCAGGTCGCCCGCAATGAGTGCCTTCCACGCTGCGATCGCGGTTTTGCGAGTTGTTTCTGTATTAGCCTGGGAATCTAAGGCTGCGGTTTGTCCCGTTAAGCGATCGTTCGCCGGTATGGTGGGTGCTGCAATGCCTGTTGCTGCTGCTGCAACGGGATAAGTGTTGTAGTATCCATCAAACGACTGAATGCGTCCATCGGCCCCCATCGTAAACAGATAAACAAAATCGCTCTGAAAAGTGCGGCCAGTAAAAGCCCCTGTGCCTGATTGGGCAACGCGTGTTGCAACTCGACGTTCTTTGGCACCGGTTTGAGGCGCAGTTCTTTCCTCAACGAGCACATCCAACGGCGTAAACTCAGTCCAGATGATGTTGCGAGTACTGTTTGTAATATACGTTTGCACCGCATCGCGCCCTTGATAGCGACCTGGAAATAGGAGCCGCGCCGGATCGCCTGCCATAGTCCATTGCACATTGTCAGCTAGCTGATCCAAAAAAGTCTGAACTAGGGTTGGGTTAGATATGGCGTTACCAAAGGCGGTTAATAATCCTTGGGGATCATTAATGAGTGGTGTGGGTTGTGCCGCAGGCTGGGTTTCAGGTTGTGCAGCGGGTGTCTGCTGTGTTGTTTGTTGTGCTGTAACTTCTGTCGCTAACGTAAGGCTAATCGTAAATGCAAGCCCTGTGCTTGCGGCTGCAATCAGTTTTAAAAAATTACGCTTCATATAGATTTTCCTTTCCCGCTTTTTGATGATGCTTAATAGTGTCCTGTGTGAAATATTGAACGCTCAGTAAGCGTGTGCTAGCGGGTCTATTGATTAGATGCAATGATTGACTAAAAATTTACCGGACAGATGCTGTTAAGGAAGGTATTTGAGTATTCAGAATGAGATCAGCCGCTTTTTCAGCAATCATGATGACAGCCGCATTCGTGTTGCCACTGGGAATCGTGGGCATAATGGATGCATCAACGACTCGAAGCCCTGCGATACCGTGAACACGTAATTGGGAATCCACCACTGCCATTGCATCACGGCCCATCTTGCAAGTCCCAACAGGATGCCAAATGGTCAGCACATTGTCGCGAACAAATTGTTCTAAGTCGGTGTTAGCGCCTGGAGAAATCTCCCCTGCGTTGAAATCGGCAAAAGCCTGGGTTTCGGCAATTCGACGGCAGAGTTCAATGCCTTTGATACAGGCGTGTACATCATCTGCCACACTCAGATATTGAGGGTCAATTATTGGCCGATCTTGGGGATTTGGCGATCGCAGTTTTACCACTCCTCGGCTTTGCGGTTGGATCAACACAGGCACGAAAAGTGAGTAGTTTTCGGGGGGAACAGTCGGCAGTGCCCAGGCTGGTATACCTGCACTGAAATTGATTTGTAAGTCAGGCGGAGCCGTGTCCATATCGGGGCGGGTGTGGGTAAAGAGTCCAACCTCGGCAGCCAGTTCAATCGGTGGCATGGATTGTTTGGACTGGTAAATGATATTGGGCAAGCGCAAATGATCTTGTAAGTTCTGCCCCACACCGGGTAAGTCTACAATGACGGATAGACCCAGTGATTGCAAATGGTCTGACGGCCCAATTCCAGACAACATCAGAATCTTGGGTGAGACAAAAGTACCTGCACTTAAAATTGCTTCTTCCTTAGCCTGGACTCGATGTAGTTGTCCGTGCTGAATATATTCAACACCAACAGTGCGTTTCTCTTCTATTAACAGTTGAGTCACAAAAGCATTGGTTGTAACGGTAAGATTAGGACGATTTAGTACAGGCTGTAAAAACGCACTGGCTGCACTCGATCGCTGCTGGTTGGGGGTTATATTGAACTGGAATAGCCCTGCACCGTTTTCCTGCTGGACTCCATTAAAATCCCATTCTGGCCCGCCATAGCCTAGCTCAACTACTGCATTAATAAACGCGATCGCAACAGGACTGGGATTCCAACACTCCCGTACAGCCATTGGCCCGCTGGCCCCGTGAAAGGTATCTTCGCCTTTTTCGTAGTTTTCCGATCGCTTGAAATACGGCAATACCTCCTCATAGCTCCAGCCATCGTTGCCCAACGCTTTCCACTGGTCAAAGTTGCGGCGGTTTCCGCGCACATACATCATGGCGTGGATGGAACTTCCTCCCCCCAGCACTTTCCCCTGGATATACGGGATTCTGCGCCCATTGAGGCCCGGTTGGGGTTCGGTCGTAAACTGCCAGTCCAGGTTGGTGCCCCACAACTGCACAAACCCCATCATGGTATAAATTCTAGGGTCTGTATCTGCGCTACCAGCTTCTAGCAACAGAACCCGCCTGTCTGAATTCGCACTGAGGCGATTGGCAAGCACGCAGCCAGCCGAACCACCACCGACAATAATGTAGTCAAACGTTTGGTCAACATTCATATCTCGTCTCCCATCAGTAAGTTTGGGGTGCGCGATCGCGCTATTGCCCGCATCGAAGGCCAACCATCTCTGGGCGAACATCGCCCTCTAATACCACGTCGATTAAAAACGGCCCTTGATGATCGAGTGCTTGCCGAATCGCTGGTGCAATATCTGCTGGATGTTCCACGCGAATGCCTGCTACACCTTGCGATCGCGCCAATTCATCAAAATGCAATTCAGGCTGGGATAAATCAAAACTTAAGGGATAGTCCCGTGGGGGAAGCTGGCGATCGCGCCAATAGGCCAACACATTCAGTTGTAACAGGCGATAAGAGCGATTATTGCAGATGATGAATTTGGCATTGATCTTGTGTCGTGCGGCTGACCAAAGCGCCTGAATGGTATACATTGCTCCCCCATCACCCGTAACTGCAACAACAGTTTTGTCTGGATGGGCAAGTTGCAGGCCGATCGCGCCAGGAATGGCAACGCCCAGGGAGCCGCCCCGCGTTAAAAAATAATGACCGGGCTGAGACGGTGGCAAGTAGCGGGTTAATGCGGGTGAATACGTCAAGGCTTCGTCAAAGATAATGCTATCTTCAGGTAGTTGAAGGGCGAGTTCTGCTGCGACTCTGGAGAAGTGCAGGGGTGTTGCTTCCCGCTTTGCCTGATCCATTGCTATTGCATGTTGTCGTTTCGATTCTTTTTCAGCCGCGATCGCGAGCCTTCTTGATTGCGCTTGTTCTCGCTGTTCAGTAGTCATCATTAAATCTAATAACGTTGCTAACCGGGCAAGAGTGAGTTTTGGATTTCCCATCATTCCTAAGTCAACAGGATAATTTTTGGCAATGCCATCCATGTCTAAATCGATGTGAATGGTTTTGGCATTTGCCGCAAAAATATGGCCTAACTCAGGGAAAACCTCAGGTAACAGATAGGTGCCGCAGACGAGATTGACATCCCCTTTAGTTAAAATCGGCAAACTTTGGTAACCAAACATGTGCCCTGTTGCCCCCTGATAGAGCGGGTGCGTATGGCTCATGTTGAGTTCACCCGCATCCACATCCCAAACCTCGGCCCCCAGTCGTTCAGCCACACGGGTTAGTTCGTCTTGGGCATTGGCAAAGGCAATCCCATCCCCGACAAAAATCATGGGCGTTTTAGCCGCTCTCAGCATGCTTGCAGCGGTTTGCAGCAATGCCTCATCGGGCAGGCACTGCGTTGAAGGGATCAACGTGGGCTGCACAGTTTCTACAGCGGGCGCATCCAAAATATCCAAAGGCACACACACATACACCGGCCCCATCGGTGGTGTCGCTGCAATTTTGATGGCTCGACGGAGCACCCGCAACAACGACGCTGCATCCATGACCATCGTGGCCCACTTCGTCACAGGTGCAGCCATTGCAACCAAATCTCCTGCCATTTGGGCCTCCATTGCCTGATACCGGATCCCTGCATCACCCCCAATGACGACTAACGGAGAATGGCCGCGTTTGGCCTGATACAGAGCACCGATCGCATTGCCTAACCCCGGTGTGCTGTGCAATTGCACTAAAGCAGGCTTTTGGGTCGCTCTGGCATAACCATCAGCAGCCATCACCGCAATCGATTCTTGCAACGTCAGAATATACTTCAACTCTGGATAGTCTTCTAAGGCATCTAAGAAGCCTTCTTCAGACGTACCAGGATTGCCAAACATGTAGTGCATCCCATCTGCCAAAAATTGCTCCAGCATGGCATAACGCCCGGTTTTAGTCCCCATTGCCCTGCCTCCTGGCTACCAACCGTATCGTTGCAGCCCTTGATCCAAAACTTCCACCAGTTTTTGCCCCGTCAAATAGGAGTCGGGTGTCGATCGCCCCGTAATAAACGGATAGTCCACAATCACCGAGTGTTCTTTGCCAACATTGCCGTGGAACTGACCATCAGGCCCTGTAGCATCACGCAAAATATATTCCAACGGATACGGTGGCGGCCCCATGTTAAAGTCAATCCCGACAAAGCCAGTACCATCTTTGTAGTCGTATTCCAGGCAGTGCCCGGTGACGTGTTTGCCCCACAGAATACTCTTGCGATCGCCCAAATCGCGAGCAAAAGCAAGACAGGCCACGCCATAGCATTCAGCCGCCACGGGCTTACCCATTTGGCGGAAACTCAAAATGAGATCGTGCACCCGTTGATTGTTTACCAAGTCCACGATAGGGCCACTCCCCCCCACAATCAGCAACGCATCGTAGTGTTGCAAATCCTGTTCCCGCACTGTGTCGAGCTGTTTATAGTAAGCCTCCATTTCGCGGATGAACTTGGGCGAACTCCAGTAAGGACGTTCAGGCAACCAAGCTTTCAAATTTTTAGGCTGATTCAACCGGGGATTTTGTGGATCATCAATCACCCTGACCTTTTCTGCCATCGCCTGAGAAACAACAGCCCGCCCCAGGGGGGGATCGACATAGGTTGGATCCATACTGGCGGACAGCGCTACCGGACGTTTCCCGGTTGGAGTGGCAAAGTCAACGTTATACCCTGCGGCATCGAATGTTTCCAGCGGGCCAACTAATTCTTCACCCCAAAAACCCCATTCTGATAACACCACTAATATTGTTCTAGGCATTTACTTAACCTCCAGATTTCCAACCGTTTTCACCCCAGAAGCAAGACTTGTATCGATCGCTCAAACCGCTGATTTGCCCAGGATTTAGCTCAGTGAAAATTGCAATTGAGTCGCTTCCCCTTGGCGTAGCGTTTGTTCATAAGACAGTAGGGGTTTGCCCTGATCAACCTGCTCAATTTGATGCGCGATCGCCTGAATAAAAGCGTCCACATCACTGCCCGATCGCCCTGTCACTAAATCACCATCAACAACAATGTTTGTGGCAGAGGGAACATAAATCGCCCCTGCATTGATAATGTCTGCCAAAACAACCTCGTGACAAATTACTCGTCGGTTTTTCAGAAGTTCAGGCATGGGGGTTAATAGCCACAACCCGTGACAGAGCAGCCCTTTGACGATCTTAGGATTCATCATGGCCTGGGCAAAAAACTGTACCGCAGGCGCGGTGCGAACATGTTCCGGCGCGATCGCATACCCATCCGGGGGTTGAAAGTAACGAAGACGGACACTAGTATAATTTGCCGCCATAATTACAGCCGCATACGCATTCACATCAACAGTTTGGAAATCAATCGTGACATCAAGATAGTGTGTCTCTTTCCCAACAGCGTCTACATCGCTGACAAATCGTGTACTGGGCTTTCCCCATAATCGCGACATGAGATGGACTGTGGCTCCTAGCTTAGAAAACTGAGTTTGATACGCCGCAATTTCTTCTGGAATGAACTCAGTCTCAACTAAGATTGCGATTTTTTTTGTATTTAATCCAGGAGTTGACATCGCCTTCTCACTCCTATCGGCTTAGGGGCTTAAATTCCACGACAATTTCAAGATTGGAGCTAACCTGAAATTCATTCTCACTCATTTCAATTCGGAAATTATCGGGATCAATCGTTGTCCGCTCAATCCCATCCACACAGACATGCTTAATTTCTAAGACGTTGGGTTTAAAGAAATCGGGCAACACATTGATGGAATGCTGGCGAGAATTAGCATTTGGCTTGAAGTACATGCAGAAGGGCTGTTTTGTGACATAGGCACTGGTATAGATGTGAGTTAAATAATTTAGCTCAAACGCGTGATAGCCCGAAATGGAGTGTCCTCCTTTATTGCCAAACTCTCCTTCAATCACAGGCATACCAATATCGGTGACACGGAAAAAGATGCCTTTCGTATCTGGATCTAGGAAGAACAAATTCCAGAAAGCTTCTGTTTCACGCGCCAGCCGTAAGTACTCTTGTCGTTGATCCTTGTCTTCTGTGCTACATCCATAGAGAATCAAGTACGCCAGAATCGCTTGCTCTTGTTGCCAGAAGTCTTTTGTGTTGCCCCAAGGGAATTCCAGCCCCATTTCATTGGTGGGATGCCGCTCAACCGCATCAAACACCCCACCTCGATAAAGGTCGCAACCCACCATTGCTATATTGGAGCCTAACTGCTCCGCAAACTTCATCAACTTATTGGCAAACTGGAGCGCATCTTGTTCTTCTTGGTCGTCTGTGGTCTCTTCCGCCACGATGTAGTAGTAGTTTGCAACGCGGGTCAAATTCCAGGCGATCTTTAGGTTGTGACCGATCACTGCGCGATCTTGCTGCCAACGCCAATTGTGATCGGGTTTCCAGTGGCGGGAAAAGCGTTCGTTCACAAAGGGCACCTCTGGATCGGGATCGGGAAATTTCTCTAGAATGATGGTGCTGCTGGTACGAAGAATTTTGCGGCACGTTGCCACAAAGGTATGCAACTCTTCATAACTATGGGCATGAATTGGCAAGGGTTGGATGGCTAGCAAGACATTGATGAGATAGGCTGGAATGTGGTCACCGATTGAGTTCCAGTTTTTTCGAGCCTGGTTGTTGCCTAATGCATCACTATCCCACTTTAAAGTCACCGGATCCAGGTGCGAGAAATAGTCTCCGTAGGCATCTCGGCCATACTCAGATTCCATATCGCGGAAGTAGTCGTTGAAGGTGCAAATCGTTCGTTTGATGTCATCTAAGACTTCCCAGTCTAAGGTAATGCGATAGTACTGAGCTAATCCGGCCAAGGCATAGATTTGTTCATACAAAGGAATGGTGTCTTTATCGTCTTCATTGAGTGAACGAATATACAGTTCATAGCTCATTTCTGTTTTGCGTTTGCCAAAGGCCCAAAAGCAATGTCTACCATTATGAGAAAGGTAGCGAAAGGTGTCTCGCTGATATTGCACCCCTGCCCGCGCCGCAGAAAGATAGCGATCGCAGCCTGTGAGTAAATAGGCGGAAGATAGACCATAAATGAGTCTGGATAGGGTCGCACATTCTTGTAAACGATCATCGGAAGGCAGGCCGATAATGTTTAGTTTGGTTTGATAAAGCCTGAAATCATCAATCTCATAGGTTTGTTTATTGGGAAACAAAAAACCTAACCAGGTATCGGCTAATCGAGAGATTTGAGTCAGCCACCAGGTGTTATTTTCAAATAGGTACTGACCATCTTGAGATTGTAATAAATGAATCTGTCGGGCATTAAAGCAGGATTGATCCTGTTCTTCTTGATAAACGCCTTCTAGGGCAACGAGATAGTGTTGGCGAATGTAGCGATTAATGAGTTGTGCTGGTGTACTATCAAATCCTTCAGGAACAGGATAGCGATCGCGGTTAATCCCATCTAAATTTGTGAGGAAATGAAACCGCGTTTCTTTGCCAACCAGTACTCGAAATTCTGTCCCGCTATGGCATTTAATGCGAAACGCTGATTCTTCAGGCTGAATTTCAACGACAGATCCCATCAAGGTTGTGTTGAGCGTGAAACGTCTCATCACTGGTCTCATATTTAACGTCCTCTTACTTAAAGAAATTTTGCTTGTTGCTTTTGGTGGCGAATAGATGCCCACAACAAGCGGTGCTATTCATCTTGGTAGAAATGAATAAGACCTTATGGGTAAAAATAATGGGTGTATATAAATGTGAAGGAAGTATGGAAGTTTCGATCAGTTAAATCAATACAATTTTCAAAAAAACCTCAGCCAAAGTCGGGAGACTAAGATAATTAAGCTCCAGCCTCAACCTATGCAGCGGTTGTTTTAGAACACACAATTTCTGTATCTAGTCTGAGAAAAATAAATTTAAGTAATTTATATTAATGTCCTCCCTATCTGGATTCTGTGTGTCTCCAGCCTTAAGAATACGGCTTAAAACTTACAGCATTGATCAAATATGGTGAAAACTGTATCAATGAGATCAGTTGGCGAATCTCAGACGCACCCCAATTTAAGAAATAGCATAGTTTTTATTGTGGTTTATTTTTTAAGCAGTTTTCCAATCCCAATTAAAATTTTAGGTCTTACTGAAGTAAACGCCTTATTTATTTCACAAATGTTATAAAAAAGCATTCTAGTTAGCTGGTTTGTCTAGAATATTTGCGTAAAACAGATGGGCTTGTACTGCGATCGCGACAGTGAAAAGGCTCGTTAATAGGAGGTGATTTTTAGTTTGGTTAGCTTTTTTTAGGCTTGTATGCCTTTAGGACAGCCTGTTTGAGACTTATATCTAACTAGCTTCCTAACAATATTATTGAAGTATTAAATGGTATACGGACTTACTTAGAGTATCCGAAATTACCATCGTTCACTGAGTTTGTTCGAATGCCAATTTGGCACGATAAAGGCCCTCTTCTTTGAACAAAAAATTAACTAAAAAATAAACCTTATTTGAACAGAAGACCTTATATTGTAGCTTTAAGTTTTGAATGGCAATTAGAACAATGCATTCGCGCGTCTGAATAGCATCTCAATAGGGGTGAAAAGTCTGAAGCGGATGAGGTAAGAACAATCCACTCTGGTTTAACCATTCAACCTCGGTACTCCCTGATATCGACGATAGTTTGAATATCGGTAGCGTTTTTGCTTTTTGCTGGATGATAGACAGGCGCAAATTCAACACTCAGTAAGTTCAACTCTGGCTAGCTTCCGCTGACTGCTTGGACACTGAAATCACTATAGGCTCTACGTACAACAACGCATTCCAACGGGTGCGCACGTTCTTATCTGGGGTACAGGAACATCTAGCATACGGGGCACGATACAGAATTGGCACCAAGACGACTCAAAAATCTTTGGGCAGATTAAACTGTACCTAACCCAGCTTAATCCAGGGATGGGCACACCCGGTTGAGGCGCACTTTGATGACCAGTCCAAACTCTACAGAGAACGTATCGTTGATTGTTGGCATCGGGGGTTCTGCGGGCGGACTTGATGCTTTTTCTGAACTGCTCGGTCATTTGCCCATCGATACGGGTATGGGGTTTGTGCTGGTGCAGCATCTATCGCCGAGCCAGGAGAGTTTGCTGAGTGAACTGCTGGCGCGCACGACGCGGATGCCCGTGGTGACGGCAGAAGATGGCATGGTGGTGCAGGCAAACCATGTGTATGTGATTCCGCCCAATGCCCAGATGACGATCGCCCAGGGGCGGCTGCAACTGGCAACTTGTGATCAACTCCAGGGGCGCGTGAAAACCATTGATGTCTTTTTGCAATCGTTAGCAGCGGATCAAAAAAATAAGGCGATCGCCATCGTCCTGTCGGGCAGCAACAACGACGGGGCGTTGGGGGTAGAGGCGATCCGGGCGGAAGGGGGCATTGTCTTTGCCCAAGATCGGGAGACTGCCGAATTTAGCGAAATGCCAGCAGCAGCGATCGCGACGGGCAGTGTGGATTTTGTGCTGTCTCCGGCGGCGATCGCGGAAGAACTGGTCAAATTGAAGCGTCATCCCTATCTCCGTACTGCTGCCACGCCAGACCAAGAACCCAGCGCGGTTTTGCCCATTGAGGAGGATGAACTCGTCACCGTCTTTCGGCTGCTACAACGGCAAACTGGGGTTGACTTTGCTAACTATAAACTCACCACGTTTCAACGCCGGTTGCAACGACGCATGGCCTTACAGAAATGCCTCAACTTAAGTGAATATATTCAGTATTTGCAGGAGCATCCCAACGAAATTCAAGCCCTGTATCAAGATGTACTAATTACGGTCACCAGTTTTTTCCGTGATCCAGAAGTTTATACCGCCCTTCAAGCGCGGGTTTTTCCCCACTTGTTGCAACAGCCCAGCGCTGCCACCAGTATTCGCGTCTGGGTGCCGGGGTGCGCCAGCGGGGAAGAGGCCTATTCCCTGGCGATTTGCCTACTGGAATACCTCCAACCCCTGTTGATGAACCCCACAATTCAGATTTTTGGGACTGATATTAGCGATGAGGCGATCGACGTTGCCCGCATCGGGTTCTATCGCGAAACCCAGATGGAAAACGTCCCTGTGGAGCGTCGCTTGCGCTTTTTTAACGAGGTGGATGGTGGCTACTAGATCAAAAAATCAGTACGGGAACTGTGTGTCTTTGCCCGTCAAGATCTCAGCAGCGATCCACCTTTTTCTGATATTGATCTGCTCAGTTGCCGCAATGTGCTGATTTACTTTAAGCCCATGTTGCAAAAGCGGGTGCTGTCGTTTTTCCACTACAGCCTCAAACCCACGGGTTGTCTCGTCTTGGGGAATTCCGAGAGTCTGGGCGACACGACGGATTTATTTGAGGTGTTTGATGCTCAGGCCAAGATCTATACTCGCCGCTCTGTGCCCTCGCGGTTGAACTTTGACTTTATTGCCAGCTACTATCCCAGAGAGGCCGAACTGGAACAGCGACAGGGGTTTTCTGCGGCCCTCAATCGAACTAACTTGCAACAGTGGGCGGATCAGATTGTCCTGAGTCGCTTTGGCCCCGCCGGGGTGATTGTGAATGAACAGTTGGATATTTTGCAATTTCGTGGCGATACCAGTGCCTATCTAAGAATTCCGGCGGGTGAACCGAGTTACAACCTGTTGAAGATGATTCGCCCCAGTTTGTTGATTGATTTGCGGATGGTAATCGAGGAGGCCAAGCAACAGGGCATTGCGATTCGCCGTAAAGGACATAACCTCCAGGATTTATCTGAATTATCCGAAGGCGACTTGGTTGTGGAGGTCATTCCCTTCCATCTGTCCACGGCCCCAGAACGGTGCTATCTAATTCTGTTTGAGCGGGAAGTTCCTGCACCCTCTCTGGTCTTATCTGAACAGCGCACAGACCCTGAAGGTGAGTCCATTGAGCTTGACCCGGAAATCCGCCGACTGCGCCAGGAACTCGCGGCTAGCCGTCAGGAATTGCTGGATACCCAAACGTTGTTGCAACTGACGATTGAAGAGAAGGAATCGACCAATCAACAATTGATTGCGGCGAATGAAGAAATTCTTTCGAGCAATGAGGAACTGAAAAGCACCAACGAAGAATTGCAAACGGCGAAGGAGGAGATTCAATCGGCCAATGAGGAACTGAAAACTACCAATGATGAACTGCAAAATCGCAACCTGGAAGCCCGACGTGCCAATGATGATCTGTTGAACTTGATTAACAATGTCAACATTCCGATTTTGATGTTGTCGGATGATCTCTGCATTCGTCGGTTTACGCCGTCGGCGCAGGCGGTGTTTAATCTGATTCCGACGGATATAGGGCGACCGATTAGCGATCTGCGGTTTAACCTGGTCGGTTCTGATCTGGAGTCTTTGGTGACAGATGTGGTGGCAACCCTGAATCCGGTGGAGCAAGAGGTGCAGGATCAGGAGGGCCATTGGTTTATGCTGCGGATTCGCCCTTACCGCACTGTGGATAATCAGATTATGGGGGCGATCGTGGCGCTGGTGGATATTAACAGACTCAAGCAGACGGAGCAAAGTTTGCGGGAGACACAGGCCCAACTGCAAGATGAGCTAACGGCACTAAACCAGGTGCAAAGTTTCAGTTTGCAATTGTTTTCCTCTCTGGATCTGGATCGGGTTTTGCAGCAAGTTTTGGATAATATCATTTACTTGCTCCAGGCGGATATGGGCAATATCCAACTGTATCATCCCCAACGGGGCGTGTTAGAAATCATTGCCCAGCAAGGGTTTAGCCCCGAGTATCTGGATTATTTTCAGGAAGTGCGGGCAGATGCGGGGACGGCTTGCAGTCGTGCGCTCAAGTCGGGGCAACGGGTGATCGTTGAGGATGTGCAAACGGATGTGGACTTTGCCCCCCACTGCCAGATGCTTACCCATGTGGGCTTGCGGGCGATGCAGTCCACCCCGTTGCTAGATAGCCAGGGGCAGATCCTCGGCGTTCTGTCTACCCATTTTTGCCAACCCCACCGCCCCACGGAGCGGGAGTTGCGAATGCTGGATCTCTACATGCCGCTGGTGTCAGCGATGATTGCCTTGGCGCTGTCGCAGCGCGATCGCCAAATTTTCCTCGACCAAGCCCGTGTGGCTGAGGCGGCGAATGCCAGTAAGGATGAATTTCTGGCGATGCTTTCCCATGAGCTACGCACACCTTTAACCAGCATTAGCACCTGGATTCAAATGCTGGAGTGGGGACGCTTAAAGAAAGCCGACCAACAGCAGGCGATCGCGTCTATTCGGGAAAGTACCCTGATAAACCAAGCTGATCGAAGACTTGCTGGATGTGTCTCGGATTGTGCAGCATCGCTTTGATGTTGCGCCCGAACCCTGTGACCTGACGGCTCTGCTCCAACAGGTGATCGCCCTTGTGCAACCCCAAGTCGCCGCTAAGGGATTGCGGCTTGAGGCTGATCTCCAACCTTGTCCAGCACCCCTAAGTCTTGATTCCACCCGCATGAGTCAGGTGATTGCCAACTTGCTGTCTAATGCCATCAAATTTACGCCCAGTGGGGGCACCATCACCGTTCGGTTGCTTGATGCGCCGACTCAGGTGCAGATCCAGGTGAGCGATACGGGTCAGGGTATTCTCGCTGAGCGATTGCCCTATATTTTTGAGCGATTTTGGCAGGCGGATTCCTCCAATACCCGGCCTGCTGGGGGGTTGGGGTTGGGGCTGTTCCTGGTGAAGTCGATCGTCGAAGCTCACGGGGGAACGGTGACAGCGCATAGTCCCGGAGTCGGTCAGGGGGCCACCTTTACCATTACTCTGGCCAAGGCGATCGCTGCACCGACGCAACCCACTCCTCCCGCCCCAGAAACGGCGCTGGATCTGGGTGGCATCCGCATTTTGCTGGTCGAAGATGATGCCCTAGCGTCAGCCGCAATTGCCTTTGCCTTGAGGCATTTTGGCGCGATCGTGACTACGGCTCAGTCTGCGGCAGAAGCCCTGGACCGACTCACCCAAGAACTGCCGAATTTGATCGTGAGTGATATTGGCTTGCCCAATGTCAATGGTTATGACCTGATCCGCCAGATTAGAGCCTTGCCGCCAGAACGAGGGGGCCAACTGCCTGCGATCGCCCTATCTGGCTATGCAGATCAGCAAAGTGCTAACGCTGCCCTGGAAGCAGGTTTTCAGGCTCACTTAAGCAAGCCCGTTGATAACCATAAACTGATTGCCCAAATATCTAGTCTGGTACGAGGCTAATGCTAGTCATCTATATTGTGGCTTTGCTCTCAATTATAAGCAATTAGCTGAGTGAATTTAGTCTTTTGATTTTTAGCTAAACTCCATCATCAGGCTAAGCTTTGAGAGTTATATTCTAGAGTTTTGCACGTACTCTGTTGTCAGTCCTAAGCTACATTTCTAACAGTTAGATAATAGTGCTTGGTCAATGAGATTGTTTTGTATCGCAATGACGGCTGCTTGAGTGCGATCGCGCACGTCTAGCTTTTGCAAAATGGCATGAACATGAACTCGTACCGTTCCGGGTGCGATGTATAGCATTTGGGCAATCTCTTGATTCGTTTTGCCAGCCGCAATTAAAGCCAGGATCTCTTGTTCTCTCCGCGTTAAAACAGGAGCCAATTTCTCAGAATCACTGGCTGATGTGGCACTGGCATTATGTTCAAAGGCGGCTCGAATTTCAGTTGTTGCAGCAGAATCCCACCAGGAAGCTCCGGCTGCGACTGATTGAATAGCAAGAATGAGCGTCTGTGATGGCGCACCTTTGAGGCAGTAGCCCTGTGCGCCGACTTCGATAATGCGGTTAATTAATGCTTTTTGCGTATGGGAGGTGAGGATCAGAACGGGAAGCTTTGGCGCTAACTGCCTGATCTGCCGACAGGCTTCAATTCCTCCCAATCCTGGTAGCCCAATGTCAAGAACGACGATATTCAGTGGGTTGCTTTTGACGATTTCGATCGCCGTTTCTCCATCTTCTGCTTCTGCCACAACTTCAAGTCCTGGCTCTCGCTCCAGGCGTACCCGTAAGCCAAGACGGAAGAGTTCATCGTCTTCAACTAATAAAATTTTTAGTGATTGGTCATTGGTCATTGGTCATTGGTTGTTGGTCATTGGTCATTGGTTGTTGGTTATTGGTTATTGGTGATTAGTCATTGGTCAGTAGTCATTGGTCAGTAGTCATTGGTCAGTAGTCATTGGTCATTGGTTGTTGGTTATTGGTTATTGGTCATTAGTGATTGGTATTTACAAAGGACGAAGGACAATGACGAAGGACAAAGGACAAATGACGAAGGACAAATGACGAAGGACGGATGATAATCATCGAGATTGAGGCGGTAAGGCTGGTAATCGAAAGGCAAAGACTGCTCCAGTTGGTTGCTGATTCTCTGCCCAAATTGTACCGCCATGGGCTTCTACAATCTGACGGGATAGGTAAAGCCCCAAGCCTGATCCCTTTGCTTGGCGATCGCTCTGCCCCTGGTAAAACCGCTCAAACAAGTAAGGACTCTCATCAGTTTTAATACCTGCTCCACTATCTTTTACCTTGACTGTTTGGTAAGAATGCCCTGCTTCAAGGACAACCTCAACCCTTTCCCCACGGGGAGAGTGATTAATCGCATTCGTGAGTAGATTTGCCATGACGCGCTCAAGTTGCAATGCATCTCCCTTGACCCACAGAAACTGGCGAAAGTCAGATGCTCCGTAATGGAGAGAAAGGTGAACTCGGCGGCTCGCGGCCAAATCAGTCATTGTTGCTTTAACCACTTCGGCAATCTCAACGAGATCGACGGGGGTAAGATTCAACTGCAACCCTTCGTTGTCGTTTCGGTAGACATCCAACAAAGTCTCGACCATTTGTAGGGTTGTTTGATGGCTCCGCATCATGGTGGCTAAAACCTTCTGTTGAATCGGTTCAATCAAGCCAAAACTGCCACTTTGAAAAGCTTTCAGGGTTTCAATGGCTCCCAATAGAGGCGTTTTTAGATCGTGGGTCAGGGCTGAGGCAAAGTCTTCTCGGATGCTGGCTAATTTTTCCTGCGCTTCCAGCTTTGCTTGCTGCTGTAAGACGGTTTGCTGATAAAGCCGATTACGATCGCTCAGAACGCCTGTCACCACCAATGCCAATGTTGCAATGAACCGACTGGCGATCGTGGGAACCTCCACGTTTTCAATCCCTGGCAACCAAACATTCATTAAGGTGAGAAAACAGGCGACCAGTGTGGCTTGAAAGGTCATTTGACGACTCAAATGAGCACTCGCCAGCAGAATAGGACCAATGTAGAGATAACCAAATACATAATCCGGTGGGGTTGAGAACTCCAGGGATAAAACCACAACAAACAGGCCCACTACGAGCCAGAATGTACCTAGATGCCAGCTTGTTTGATTAGTCATTGGCTATTTGTCATAAGTCATTGGTCATCGGTAGTTGGCAAGCGATGAATAGTAAAGAAGCCACTTAAAATATAGCTCTTTGCTCAGCATGTTGTACCTATATTCCCAGGTATAGAGCCTGTCTCAATGTGCTCTAAACGCTTTCTAAACACTATTTCCTATGGCCTATACCAGTGATCTAAAAATTGTGGTAAACGCCACTCTATACCTTGTAATTCCTAAATCAGCATTTCATCATTAATAGGTATTCGTCACTGGTCACTGGTCACCCATTAACTAATGACTAATGACTAACAACTAGTAAGCAATAACTATTCACTAGTGACTAATAACAATATTGGAGTTTCATTCAAATTATGTTTCAGGGATGGATTCAAATTGTATTAACGCTGCTGATTGTAGTAGCAATAACGCCGTTCTTCGGTCGATATATGGCGCGTGTATTCATGGGGCACCGTACTATCCTTGATCCAATACTGAAGCCTGTAGAGCGAGTTATTTTTTCGCTAGGTGGTGTTCGAGCACGAGAGGAGATGACAGGTTGGCAATATGCGCGGGCAGTGTTGTATAGCAACTTGGCGATGCTGGTGCTCATCTACCTGATCTTTATGTTTCAGAGCGTGCTGCCCTTTAATCCAACTGGATTGAATGCACCGTCCTGGGATCTGGCGTTGCACACGGCAATTTCCTTTGTCACGAATACGAATCAACAGCATTATTCTGGCGAAACAACTTACAGCTATTTCAGCCAGTTTGCGGCGCTGGGTTTCATGATGTTTACCTCAGCGGCAACGGGCATTGCGGTGGCGATCGCGTTCATTCGGGGGTTAACAGGTAGACCGTTGGGTAACTTCTACATTGATTTGATTCAAGCGATTACCCGTATTTTGCTGCCAATCAGCATTGTGGGGGCGATCGTCTTGATGGCAGCAGGGGTTCCAGAAACCCTGGCAGGGCCAGCGATTGTGCCAACGTTGGAAAATCCAGCGATTAGTCAGGCGATCGCACTCGGCCCCGTTGCTCACTTCGAGATTATTAAAGAGCTAGGCGAGAACGGTGGTGGATTTTTCGGGATCAATTCAGCCCATCCCTTTGAGAATCCAAACGGTTTCACAAATCTCGTTGAATTGGTTGCGATGCTTTCCATTCCAACTTCAATGATTATTACCTATGGCATCTTTGCTAATAATTTGAAGCAAGCTTGGTTGGTTTACAGCATTCCGTTTGCTATTCTGGTTGGATTTGTTGTGATCACTGCGATCGGTGAGTCTCAGGGTAATCCTGCAGTGAATGCTTTGTTGAGTAGTCAAGCGCCCAATCTGGAAGGCAAAGAAGTTCGCTTTGGTTGGGCGCAGTCGGCTCTATTTGCTGTGTTTACCACGGCAAGTATGTGTGGAGCCGTGAATAGTTTGCATGATTCCTTCATGCCAAATGGCGGCTTTGTTACCCTATCCAATATGTTTCTCCAAATTGTATTTGGTGGTCAGGGAACGGGAACCGCCTATCTCTTCGCCTACTTGATTTTGGCAGTATTCGTAACAGGGTTGATGGTAGGACGAACTCCCGAATTCCTGGGACGCAAGATTGAAAAGCGGGAAGTCGTCCTGGCAAGCTTTCTGATTTTGCTGGTGCATCCGATCGCCATCTTGATTCCCGCAGCCATCACTCTGACCTTTCCAGAACAACTGGCAGGTATCAGTAACCCTGGCTTTCATGGGCTATCTCAAGTCATTTACGAGTATGCTTCTGCGGCTGCAAACAACGGGTCTGGTTTCGAGGGACTCGGCGATGCAACCCTCTGGTGGAATTTGAGTACTAGCTTTAGTTTGCTGACAGGGCGCTATATTCCCATCGTGGCATTACTTTTACTGGCAGATAGTATAAGCCGCAAACAACCTGTCCCAGCAACGGCTGGAACGCTACGGACTGACACAGGATTGTTTACCGGGGTAACGGCTGGCGTGATTCTGATTTTGGGCGCACTGACTTTTTTCCCTGCATTAGCACTAGGTCCAGTGGCAGAGGCATTTCAAATTCTTAGTCAATAGTTATTTGTCATTCGTCCTTTGTGATTTGTCCTTTGTCCTTCGTCCTTTGTCATTTGTTCTTTGTTATTTGTAAATACCAATGACTACTGAACCCTGACCCTGACCACTAACTACTGACTAATTAGCCGTTGATCCAGTTGATTTCAGATAAGCATTGAGCTTTGGAGCGAGTTCATTAACGAGTATCTTAAGAGACTAGACTTGTTCCGCTGTTAAAAGATTGCGTTTTTGGGCACGTCTAAGCCAATGCTGTGTTTCATTCAACGAACCTCTTGCAATCCTGACAAAGCGACGATTGTCTTGATAAGTTCCTCTTCCTGAACCCTCTGCGATATTTGCGCCAATGCTGTCCGCCGAGCGAATGATCTGTTTCCCAACCGTATCCTGTTCCAGGAACTTCCAAGTATGAACTATTTCCCAAATCTCATCCGCTAGCTGTTCTGATAACTGGTAAACCTTCAAATCTTGAAAACGTTTTGTGGCCATTGCTCAACCGTCACTTGCCATTTATTCTTAGAGTTCCCATTTTCTCTAACCACAAACAGACTCGCCCATTTCATCAATTATTGACCAATGACCAATCACTAATGACCAATGACCAATCACTAATGACCAATGACCAATCACTAATGACCAATGACTAATGACCAATCACTAATGACCAATAACCAATAACCAATGACCAATGACTAATAACTCTATGAAAACAACTTCTTCTCCTCGAATTCCCCGTGGTCGTCGGGGCGATCGCAAACACACTCCAAAAGTCGATCGCAAAGGACTATATCAACGAGCTATTCGAGAATCCTTTGTCAAACTGAAGCCGCAAGTAGCAGTAAGAAATCCTGTTATGTTTGTGGTGTGGCTGGGTACGCTTGTCACGCTGCTGGTGACAATTAATCCTAATCTATTTGGTACGGTTCAGGCAGACATTGGGCAACAGCGATTACTCAATGGCATTATCACCTTCATCCTGTTTTTCACCGTTTTATTTGCTAACTTTGCTGAAGCGGTGGCAGAAGGTCGGGGAAAGGCCCAGGCAGATGCACTGCGATCGACTCGTTCTGACACGATCGCCCGGAAGTTGCTGACCGATGGCAAGATTCAGGAAGTTAGCTCAACGGAGTTGCGCCGGGGCGATCAGGTGAAAGTGATTGCGGGAGATATGATTCCTGCTGATGGTGAGGTGATTCAGGGCATCGGATCGGTTGATGAGTCAGCCATTACTGGAGAATCGGCTCCGGTACTAAAGCAACCCGGTACAGATATCGCCAGTTCGGTTACGGGGGGAACTCGACTGCTTTCCGATGAACTGATTGTGCGGATTACTTCTGATCCAGGGCAAGGTTTTATCGATCGCATGATTTCCCTGGTCGAAGGAGCCGAACGTACCAAAACCCCGAACGAAATTGCTCTGACTGTGTTACTGGCAGTGCTGACTCAGGTATTTCTGATTGTTGTTGCCACAACCCCCTCAATTTCTGGCTACATCGCGAGTTTTTTAGACAGCGTGGCAGGAACCGCAACGGGCAACAGCTTACGCGCTGGAACCAGTATCGCCATTCTCATCTCGCTTCTGGTTGCTCTGATTCCCACAACGATTGGTGGGTTGTTGAGTGCGATCGGCATTGCGGGAATGGATCGGGTGGCTCAATTCAACGTGATCGCCACTTCTGGACGCGCCGTAGAAGCCTGTGGTGATGTGAATACACTAGTTCTGGATAAAACAGGCACAATCACGCTCGGAAACCGTTTGGCTGACGAATTCATTCCCATCAACGGTCACTCTGTTCAAGAAGTCGCCAGCGTTTGTCTGGCAGCGAGTGTGTTTGATGAAACCCCCGAAGGGCGATCGATCGTCCAGTTAGCCCAAAAGCTAGGGGCAAGGTTCGACCTGGATGGGCAACCCGCTGAAGGAATTGAGTTCTCGGCTCGAACCCGGATGAGTGGCACTGACCTTGACAGTAAAGAGTATCGCAAGGGGGCTGTAGATGCAATTAAGGGGTTTGTGCGATCGCGCGGTGGGCAAGTTCCGGCAACGCTAGATGAAGCCTATGAGCGAGTATCTCGCTTAGGTGGAACGCCTCTCGCTGTGTGTAAAGGCGACGATATCTACGGCGTAATTTACCTGAAGGACATCGTGAAACCGGGGCTACGAGAGCGATTTGACCAACTGCGACGGATGGGTGTCAAAACCGTCATGCTGACGGGAGATAACCGCATTACGGCCTCTGTGATTGCCCAGGAAGCGGGAGTGGATGACTTTATTGCTGAAGCTACACCCGAAGATAAGATTGACGTAATTCGTAGTGAGCAAGCACAAGGTAAACTCGTTGCGATGACTGGAGACGGCACAAATGATGCACCCGCTTTAGCACAAGCGAATGTTGGTTTAGCGATGAACTCTGGCACTCAAGCTGCTAAAGAAGCCGCCAATATGGTGGATTTAGATTCTGACCCAACTAAGTTAATTGATCTGGTAACGATTGGGAAACAACTACTGATTACTCGTGGTGCCTTAACAACTTTTTCGGTTGCTAATGATATTGCCAAATATTTCGCCATTATTCCTACTATCTTTGCGGCTGCGGGAATTGGTGCGCTCAACATTATGGGGTTGAAAAGTGCCCAGTCTGCGATCGTTTCTGCCCTGATTTACAACGCTCTGATCATTCCAGTCCTGATTCCTCTAGCTTTGCGAGGCGTACAGTTCCGTCCCCTCACCGCCGATCAACTGCTGCAACGCAATATTTTGATTTACGGTCTGGGTGGCATTATTGCGCCGTTTATTGCGATTAAGGCGATCGATTTGATTTTGCCGCTTTAGTTGGTCATTGGTCATTGGTCAGTAGTCATTGGTCAGTAGTCATTGGTCATTGGTCAGTAGTCATTAGTCATTGGTTGTTGGTATTTACAAATGACACATGACAAATGACAACGAACAAATGACAAATGACAAACAACAAATGATAATCCCATCCCCACGATTAAACTTATGAACCGCAAACACTCCACTTACTTATTTCTAGCAATTTGCTTCAATCTTGCTGTTGCCCCTGTTGTTTATGCTGCCAGCAGCACTGAATTCTCCCGGACTCAAGCCTGGTCGCTAGGGTTATTGGGACTGGGAACTATTGTACTTTCCGTTTATTTGTTCTTTGTCATGTTTGTACCGGAGAAGTTCTAATGAGTTTTGCACGCGAAGCCGGTCGAGCCATTCGATCAACCCTGTTACTCTGGGTCATCACTGCTTTGATTTATCCATTGGTGATGGTTGCCATTGGACAAATCGCCTTCCCATTCCAGGCAAATGGTAGTATTTTGACGAATGCTCAAGGGCAACCTGTTGGTTCAGCTTTGATTGGGCAGCCATTTACAAGCGATCGCTACTTCAACAGTCGCCCCAGTACCACCAGCTACAGCACCGCTAACCCGAATGCAGACGAAGCGGGTATTCTCAAAACGGGCGTGTCCGGCGCGAGTAATCTGGCTCCGTCCAATCCTGATCTGCTCAAGCGAGTTCAAGAAACCACGGCTCAACTGGACAAGGCAGGCATTCAAGCCACTGCCGATCTGGTTTACACCTCTGGTTCCAGCCTTGATCCTCATATCACGCCCGAAGCCGCTAGAGCGCAAATTACGCAGGTGGCAACAGCACGGGGATTACAACCCAGTCAACTGGAAACCTTGATTAACCAAAACACAGATCGTCGCTTCTTAGGCATCTTTGGCGAACCGGGTATTAATGTATTGAGGCTTAATTTAGCTCTGGATCAATTGTGAGGTCAGTGGTCAGTGGTCAGTGGTCTAATACAAATGACTACTGACGCATAACGAAGGACGAATAACAAATAACAAATGACGAGTGACGAATAACAAATGACAAATGACGAATAAACGGGGCAAACACAAAATCTTCATTGGCATGGCTCCCGGTGTCGGCAAAACCTATCGAATGCTGGAAGAGGGGCATCGACTCCGGCAGGAAGGGATTGACGTGGTGGTTGGGCTATTGGAAACCCACAATCGGCAGGAAACCGCACAACGGGCAGAAGGGCTAGAAATCGTTCCCCGACAGCAAAATAACTGCTCTGGTGTCGTTCTATCTGAGATGGATACAGGCGCAATTCTGGTTCGCCAACCGCAACTGGTTCTGATTGATGAACTGGCTCATACCAATGTCCCTGGTTCTCAGCGAGAAAAACGCTATCAGGATGTAGAACTCGTTTTGGCCGCCGGGATTGACGTGTATTCAACGGTCAACATTCAACATCTAGAGAGCTTAAATGACCTGGTTGCCAGAATTACAGGGGTTGTGGTGCGTGAACGCATCCCCGATCGCCTGTTGGAAGAAGCGGATCAAGTCGTGGTGATTGATGTCACGCCGGAAACTTTAGAAGACCGCCTCAAAGACGGAAAAATCTATGCCCCTGAAAAGGTAGACCAATCCCTACAAAATTTCTTCCAGCGGCGTAACCTGATTGCGTTAAGGGAACTGGCATTACGAGAAGTTGCTGACAACATTGAGGAAGAGGCGCTTGAACAAGCATCGAATGGCACAAAAGCCGATGCGCCCTTTTGTAGTATTCATGAACGGGTGTTAGTCTGTGTCTCCACCTATCCCAATGCCATTCAACTGATTCGGCGGGGCGCTCGCATTGCTAGCTATATGCATGCTCCTTTCTACTGCTTGTTTGTCGATGACCCCGATCGCTTTCTCACTAAAATAGAAAGTTTACACCTTGAAACCTGTGAAAGACTCTGTAAGGAATTCGGTGGAGCATTTATCCGAGTGAAAAACCATGACAAAGCAAAAGCGATCGCAGCAGTTGCCCAAAATTATTACATTACTCAAATCGTAATTGGTGAGAGTCAACGATCTCGTTGGCAATTAATGCTGCGCGGATCACTCACACATAAACTATTGCGATCGCTCAAACACATTGATGTGCATATCATTGCAACCGATAAAATAAGCTAAAGCTGTTTCCCTTTGAGAGTCAGTTGCCAGATGCGAATGCACTGTCACCTTGTCACCACAATGGGTAGAAGTTGCGACATAATACTGACCTTCGTATGGCAACGGTTGCTATTGGCAACGTACTACAGATAGCTCCTGTTGGGGCGATCGCACTACAACTTCTGCAAAAACAAGCTTCCTGTAGCTCCTTTACACAGGGGGGTTAAGGTTGCCTAACGGTTCGCTTGAGCGGCTGAAAATAACCTTGAATACAAAACCAGGATCTCTCGGCAGTCCGCTGCAAGGGGGTTGTTAGACCGCGCTATTGCCCCCGTCCTGGTTTGCAATCTGCAAAACCCAACGCCTCTGAATCAAGGAAACTTGCGATCGCCATCTCAATCACTGCTTCAATGGGATATTCAATCTCAGCAGCACGCTCAATTAGAGCCGTCCGAATTCTCTCAGGCAATCGCCCTAAAATGACTTCAGCATCAGCCGGGGACAGTTGCTCTTGGAGTTTGGCTTGCATAGCATCACCTTTCTGGAGGAATCTGGGCGTTGTAAGGGGGTTCAGTGGCTCTTAGAATAATGGCTTCTAGCTCCAATAGTAGCGTGGGGTTTCCCCAATGCGAAATGACCTGTACTGTGATCCGCACATCTTCATCGTTGTACTTGTCAAGCCATGCCCACAAAAAAGCTTTATGTCCACCACTAAAGCGACCGCGTAAACTCTTTGTTTTACCGATATAGAGCAACCCATCGGTCTTGTGTCGAATTGCATAAATACCAGGACGCGCAGGAATACCTCTAAACTCACGGCTTAATGGTTGGCACTGCTCAAAGGGGATAAAGGCGATCGCATCCAAGATATTTCGGGCTTGAGCTTGCAACTCAGAATCACTCGTTGGCATGGGAATCAGAACTTTGACCGCACAGAATTATAGCCCCAATCTGGACTCAGAGTGAGCATTTGTAGAGTTTCTAGGCATTGAATTTAGGTCGTTGATTGTAGCCAATGTTAGGATCGTTCGCTCTAAACAGCAGAATATATTCTACTTCCTTCGTATTAACCTCTTGATTTGAAGCTGTTTCTGACTCCCAAAGTATTTCCTTCCTAATTGCAAAGTCTCTTCTTTGTTCCCTTGTAAAATCTTTTTCAATCAATCTACTATTAGCACTTCCAAAATAATTAATGCTATCTGTCAAATCTTGCCCAATATAAATTTTCCCATTTGGATAAGTTATTTTATAAATCACTTTCATGATTCGAGTTGAAACTACGAGAGCAGTTAGTAAATAGCCGCTTCACACAGGCAAGCTTCAAGCTGCGTCCCAGCCAAAATTCAGCGGTCTAACGACTCCGTTCACCCGCCGCCACTACTTCTTGGGCTCGACCAACCAACTCTATACGGTCGGTGTGCAACGGGATTGTTAGGCGTGATTTTCATAGACTACGTGAGGTTCAATCCTCCGTCCGAAATTATAATCTCTCCCGTAAGATAGTGACTTGCAACAATCATGGAGGCTATCTCGGCTATCTCTTCTGGTTGTGCTCCTCGTCCCATCGGCGATCGCTCTTCCCACAGCTTTCGTGCTGCTATCCAATCTTTGCTCATTGGAGTTTCAACTAAACCCGGTGCGATCGCATTCACCCGAATCAACGGAGCAAGGCTCAATGCAAGCAGCTTTGTCATGTGATTTAGAGCTGCTTTACTCGCAGAATATGGGATTGAAGCTCCTTTCGGGCGAACACCAGCATGAGAACTAATATTGAGAATGCAGCTAGGACATTCACGGCTGGATGACTGACGTAGCGCATTTTCAGCCTCTGCGATGAGTGTCCAAGGTGCAATGACGTTGACTTCATAGAGATCTCGCCAGATCTCTGGTGTCGCCTCCTTTAGAGATGTATGTGGAATTGTCGCGCTAATCCCTGCATTATTTACCAACACGTCTAGCCGCCCGTGATGCGATAAAACGTTAGCAATCAAATCACGAGCTTGGTTTTGATCAGATAGATCAGCTTGAAAATAAGATGCCCCAGGATGAGCTTCTGCTAATGATTGTCCGGTCAGCACTGAAGACTTGGAATGAAAAGCAACGGTAAATCCATCTTCAGCAAGTTGCTTTGCGATCGCCATCCCAATTCCCGATGTTGAACCAGTAACAAGTACAACTCTCTTTTCAGTCACAATCTTGCACTTCGTATTTTCCTTCAGTTTAATTCTGCCTAACTATTTATTAGAAAGAAATCTGTCAGCCTAATCCCCGGTTTAGGGTGATTAGGTGGAAATGCGTCAGCCTAGTATCCCGGTTTGGGGTGATTAGGTGGAAGTACGTCAGCCTAATCCCCTGATTTGGGGTGATTATACTGACTCGATTCAGTATAACCACCGCTTCAGTTCGAGTCCTGAATTCGTTAATTTTTTGTTTATAGTCTTTCATAGGTGTATGGTGCTGTGCAGTCGTCTGAGCCACCTCCAAGGAAGTTATTAGATCAAGTTCGCGACGCTATCCGTTTAAAGCATTACTCCTATCGCACTGAAGAAACCTATGTGCAGTGGATTCGCCAGAATATTCTGTTTGGCGTTGCTGGATCTGGCTACGAAATCATCTCTTGGGGTTTGATACTCCAGTCAAAACTAGGAAATTTATAGGGCTATTCAGCAATTCCTAAAAACAGGTGGGATGTCACACATTTCGACATGGTTTTGCCACCCATTTGTTGCAGAATGGCTACGATATTCGCACGGTGCAAGAACTCTTAGGACATAAGGACGTGAAAACGACCATGATTTATACCCATGTTTTGAATCGGGGTGGACGTGGAGTGAGGAGTCCTTTAGATACCTAATAAAATCTGATGCAGCAACAAAAAAGACAGGTCGGAGGATAAGCCTTTGACCTGCCTTTGATTCAAATGAGTTTAATCACTAAACTGATTATTCGATGCCTTCGATGCGGTCTTCGACTTCTTGGTAGAGTTCGCGGAGGCGATCGAGGTTTTCTTCGCTGGTTTCCCAGTAGCCGCGACCGTTCGCTTCCAGCAGCGTCGTCACCATCTTGCGGAACGAGTTGGGGTTGAGGTTCATCAACCGTTTGCACATTTCTTCGTCTTTGAAGAACGTGGTGTTAGTGTCCTCATAGACCCAGTTATCCACCGCATCGGCAGTCGCCGACCACCCCATTGTGTTGACCAGACGCTTCGAGAGTTCCCGCACGCCTTCATACCCGTGGCTCAGCATTCCTTCATACCACTTGGGGTTGAGGAGCTTTGTTCGGGAATCCAGGCGTACCGTTTCCGATAGCGTGCGGATTTGGGCATTGGCGGTGGTGGTGTCGGCCATATAGGCGGCAGGCTTTTTGCCGTCATCCCGGAGCCGCGCCACGATCTTGGTGGGGTCGGAGTCGTAGTAGTGGGAGACATCGGTGAGGGAGATCTCCGATGAATCCAGGTTTTGGAAGGTGACTTCGGCGGTTTTCAACGATGCCTTGAACAGGTCTTCGTTTTGCTCCATCATGCCGGGGTTGTCAGAGGAGAACGCAAAGCCCTTGCGGGAGAGGTACATGTTTTGCAGTTCTTCTTCGCTTTCCCAGGTGCCGTTTTCTACCGCCAGGTTAATGTTGCTGGAGTAGGAACCGGAGGCATTGGAGAAGATGCGGGTGGCGGCTTGGCGGAGTTCGATGCCCAGTTCTTTTGCCTGTTCCAGGGCGTGTTTGCGGACGAAGTTCATTTCCAGGGGCTCATCGGCTTCGGCGGCCATTTTCACGGCGCGATCGAGCAGGGCCATTTGGTTGATGAACAGGTCGCGGAATACGCCGGAGCAATTGACGACGACATCGACGCGGGGCCGACCCAATTCTTCTAGGGGAATCAGTTCCAGTTTGTTGACCCGTCCTAGCGAGTCGGGAACGGGTTTCACGCCGACCATCCACATGATTTGGGCGAGGGATTCGCCGTAGGTTTTGATGTTGTCGGTGCCCCAGAGGACGCAGGCGATGGTTTCGGGGTAGTTGCCGCCGTTGTCTGCGGCTTGCCGAGCCAAGAGGCGATCGACGACAATTTTGGCGGACTTGACCGCTGCCGCCGTGGGGATAGATTGGGGGTCAAGGGCGTGGATGTTCTTCCCTGTGGGCAGAACGTCGGGGTTGCGAATCGGGTCGCCGCCGGGGCCGGGTGTGATGTACTGTCCATCGAGTCCGAGTAACAGTGCACCCAATTCGTTGTCGGCAACCACTTGCTTGAGGCAGAACTGGAGGTATTCAAACAGGGGTTTGAGGGCATCCACATCGACCTGGTTGAAACCGAGGTTATGCAGGGCGGCTGTCCAGGGTTCTTTTTTGCTGCCGCCAAAGCTGAACAGGTTGCCCAACATGGAGGTGCGGGAAACGCGGCCTTCGGCATCGACTTGGGCGTGCACCATTGCGGTGACGGCGGCGCGAACGGCCTGGTTGATGGTGTTCAGCAGACCAACATCCAACAATACGCCCCGATCGCTATTCGCGTAGATCTCGTCGATGTCGCGGCGGATGCTGTTGGCGATAATCCGTTGCAGGCTGAGGATGCCCTCTTCTTCCCGATCAAGGCCAGAAATGTTGACCAGGGTGGCGATCGCTTCTTCGGCGGTCGGGGGTTTACCAACAACGTGCAACCCGCAGGGCAACAGCCGGGATTCGATCTCCATCAGTTTGATGTAGATTTTGCCGACGATGCTATCCCGTTCTTCCGAGGACAGCTCAGCGGCATTGATTTCTGGCAACGCCACGTCCTTATCCAAGTTGCAGATGCGGGCTTTGTCCATGATCGTATCGACGATCTGCACACCGCGACCCGTATCCTTGAGGGTTTGGTAGGAGCTAATTAATTCGCTCAGTTCCTTCAAGCCCTTGTACAACCCAGCATTTTCAGCGGGCGGGGTCAGATAACTGATGGTTTCGGCATAGCTCCGGCGCTTGGCGATCGTCGCCTCCGAGGGATTATTTGCCGCGTAGTAGTAAAGGTTGGGAATCGTCCCAATCAAGCTATCGGGGAAGCACTCGCCGGACATCCCAATTTGCTTACCGGGCATAAATTCCAGCGAACCGTGGGTGCCAAAGTGCAGCACCGCATCGGCTTTCCAGATTTGCTCCAGGTAGGTGTAGTAGGCGGCAAAGCCGTGGTGGGGACTGGCCGATCGCGAGAACAGCAGCCGCATGGGGTCGCCTTCGTAACCAAAGGTGGGCTGAACGCCGATAAACACGTTTCCAAAGGACTTACCATAGACCAACAGGTTTTGGCCGTCGGTGTTCAAATGCCCCGGTGCTGGCCCCCAGGAAGGAATTAACCGCTCGTAGTAGGGCGTTAACCGCTCGTACTCTTCCACCGACATTTTGTAGGCGATGTTGAGTTCGGGGCTGTTGTATTGAGCCTGGGCATTGTGCAACACCTCCAGCATCAACTGTTCTGGGCCTTCCGGCAGATCTTGCACGTCGTAACCATTGTCATGCAAGCCTTCCATCACTTTGTAGATGGAACCAAACACATCCAGGTAAGCGGCGGTGCCCACGTTCCCTTTGTCCGGTGGGAAGCTGAACACAGTAATGGCCACGCGCTTGTGGAGTTTGGGTTTGCGGCGCAGGTTGGCCCACTTCATCGCCCGTTGCGCGATCGCTTCTACCCGGTCTTGCAGGGCGATCGCTTTGCCCGTTGCGCCATCCCGGCCAGAGAGAATAATCGGTTCAATGCCACCGTCTAATTCTGGCAACGCAATTTGCAAAGCGACCTGAATCGGGTGCAAACCGAGTTCACTCTCCTGCCATTCTTCCGTCGTTTGGAAGACCAAGGGCAACGCCACCATGTAAGGCCGATTCAACCGCTTCAGGGCTTCGATCGCCTTGGGATGATCTTGCCGCGCAGGGCCACCCACCAGGGCAAACCCAGTCAGCGACACCACCACATCCACCAGCGGGATCGAAGAATTGAGGGGATCGTAGAAAAACGCATCGACAGGTTTTGAAAAGTCCAACCCACCCGCAAACACCGGAATCACCCGTGCGCCCATGGCCTCCAATTCCGAGATCATGGCGACATAGTGCGCATCATCCCCCGTGACCAGGTGCGTCCGTTGCAGCACCAGGCCCACGGTGGGCACCAACGGGTCTTGCATTTCATCGGGAATGTCGCGGCGCGAGTTGTGCCAGTTCAGGTATTCCTTGACATCCTCAAACATCTGGGTGGCCATTGGGTGCCAAATGCCCAGGTCAGGGTAAGTCTGCGGATCTTGATAGACCATATCGCCGACCACAGATTCGCCCTTGAAGACGTACTTATCGGCCAGCATCAACAGGAAGTTTTGCAGGTTGTCTGAGTTGCCCCCCAGCCAGTATTGGAAGCTCATCATGAAGTTCCGAGCATCCTGGGCTTTTTCTACCGGGAGGTATTTAAGCACTTGCGGTAAGGTGCGCAACAGCTTCAGCATTGCATCCTGAAATCCAGCGCCGGACTTTTCCTTGCGCTTTTTCATGAAATTGGCAATCACGCTCTTGGATTGGCCAATTTGCGCCAGGGAAAAGCTCCCCATTTTGTTCAGGCGCATGACCTGAGGCATGGAGGGGAAGACCACGGCCACATCCAGGCGATCGCGATAGGGTTCCACCGCTGCCACCAGCTTGTCGGCCAGGTCTTCTAAGAAAATCAGCGACGCAATGAAAATATTAGCTTCCGCAATGTCACGCTTAAATTCTTCATAGTTATCAGGATCGCGGAGTTCCTCGATGAGATAACCACTGATTTCAATCGCAACACTGGGGTGATCTTTGTTTATCGAACGAACAGCCGTCGAAAGAGAGCTTTGGTACTGGGGCTCTAGCACGACATAGACCACCTTCACCAGGCGACGCCCGCGCAGGTCATCGGGGGCGATATGCCGAATGGTGGGCTTGACGTGAGTGAACATGCGGTTAGGCTCCTTATGATGCGATTTCAATCAATCAACGTTGGAGGGTGTCAGCGAGAGTGCGGTTGGCTCAAACATTTTTCTCCTGGGTTTGTCATCTTAGCGCTGCTCCACCGATTAGGTGGGTAGAAGCCGCAACAAAGGACAACAACACAAAACGTAAAAGTTAATCGCCAAACGACTCTTTGTTAACGTTGCACAAAGTTGTTTTTACCAGAAAACCGTTACCACATGGGGATTTCATCGGTTATCTGACACAAATTGATAAACAGTCGGAAGGAAATATTTACAAAAATCAATGAGGAAGTGGGGAGGGATTGTTAATTTGTATTAATGTTTAATAATTTATTTGGAATTTACCCTTGCTGAGATTGGGTACTTTGCGTTAAGCCCATGCAGCCTGGAGTCGGTGGGGTTTGCAGGCAAAGGGGGCGATCGCCCTGCTGCAATTTCGGCGATCGCCCCCAAACGAGCTAAAGTGTGGCCCAAATTTTATCCGCGTTCGGCCTCTGGTGAGTCGGACTGACCTTCGGCTTCCATCGCTTCTTGGATAAAAAGCTTGGCCAGGAGATTGTAGGAACCGGGGCCGATGTATTTGGGATATTTGTGTTCGCGGCTGTATAACCAGACTAATTCGTCGCAAAGGAAAATGCGAATATCCTGAGTCCAGCGTTTGCAACTGGGCATCAGGGCTTTGGCGGCGTTGAGGGCATCGGTCCAACGCTCGAAGGTTTGGTCTACGTTGTGGGTAACGACTCGAAACATGATGGAGGCAGGGTGGGTAGGATTGGGGCGGGCTAGCTCCGAATGGTCAGGGCTTCGTAGCCTTCGTCGCGGGGTAGGTCGGGTTGGCTGGCGGCGGCAACAGCGAGGCGATCGCACCGTTCGTTTTCCACATTACCAGCGTGGCCCCGAACCCAGAAAAAGCTGACTTGATGGCGATCGCACTCGTTCAGCAGTTGTGCCCAGAGGTCAGGATTCACGGCTTTTTCCTTCTTATTCCGCATCCAGCCATTGGCCCGCCATTTTTTGGCCCACCCTTGTTTGATGGCATTCACCACATACTGCGAGTCAGAATAGAGCTGCACTTGACAGGGGGTTTTGAGGGTTTGCAGGGCAGCGATCGCCCCCATCATTTCCATGCGATTGTTTGTGGTCAGGCGATAGCCCGCAGACAGTTCTTTGCGGTGTTCCCCAAATAACAAGACTGCGCCATAGCCACCGGGGCCAGGATTACCTTGACAGGCCCCATCGGTATAAATCGTGACGAGTTTAAGTGGTTCATTCATAGCAGTTTGGTCTCATTGTGGCGCAACCCATACGAAAAGAGCCAGGAAAACAGCTTCCTGACTCGCTGAGGAAATCAATGCAGTGTGTAATCCAGAAATTTAAAGTACGCCGATGTTGGTGAGGCCCAAAACAGCCCCAGCACCGAGTACATGGCCAAAAGCAGTGGTGCCTAGCAGCGCCCCTAAGCCCATCCCCCCAAACAGGTTGGCGGAGGGCAATCCTGGCCCGACATTTTGTTTTTGAATTGTGAGTTTACCGATCGCGATCGCAATGATGTTGCAAATGATCATGACAATTGCAACCGAGGGCGACCAATCAGCACTTCTAACGGCAACTGCCAATAAAGTTGAAGTATACAATTGACTTCTCCTTCGATAAGGTCGAATCTTAGCCCCACATTGTCTAAAGAAATTTGACCAACTTGATAGCGATCGCAGCAATAGTTTACATTCCTCGGTTTTTCGCCAGGGGCGATGAGGCCGCCAAACCTCATTGTTCAAATTATTTTATGGTTCAAATGTACTAAGATCTTCTACAATGCGAGGGTGTTGTTGCGTTGTAAGGGGAAGGGCCGTGGGTTGGGGCTGTGGTTGGTTGCGGCGGGGGCGATCGCTGGTGATCTGTGGGGTGGCGGGGGCGATCGGCCTGGGTGGGGCTTTCCCTGGGGCGATCGCGGCGGCTCCGCCGGGACGGTTGAAACTCGTGCTGGTGGATCAGGCCAAGCTTTCCAGTGCCCAGCAACGAGCCTTCCAGCGGTTTGTGCAACAGGCGAACTTTCCCCCCACGCGGGTGGGCGATCGCTGTCGGTATCACGGCAAACCCCAAATTTGGTGTTTGTTGCTGGAGCCTGCAACTGCCGACGCGGTGTATCAACGGCTGATCCAAACTGGTGAGTTCGGGCGGGCCACCGAAATCCGGCCTGTCCGCCCGTTGCGATCGCCCGACCATCGGTAGCAGGCTCCGGCCTCAAAACTGGCGAGTCCAGTCATGCCAGCGTTCCACCACGACTTTGGTTTGGGTAAAGAATTCGACCGCGTGTTGCCCCTGACCGTGCAAGTCGCCAAAGAAGCTGTCTTTCCACCCACTGAAGGGGAAGAAGGCCATTGGGGCCGCGACGCCAATGTTAATGCCGATGTTGCCGGCTTCGGCTTCGTAGCGGAACTTCCGGGCAGCGGCTCCACTGGTGGTAAACAAGCAGGCCATGTTGCCGTATTGGCCGCGATTGACCAGGGCGATCGCCTCCTCCAGTGTGTTGACCGCAATTAGGCTCAGCACAGGGCCAAAGATTTCGGTCTTAGCCAGTTCGCCAACGGGGTCAACGTGTTGCAAGAGCGTGGGGCGTACAAAATGGCCTTGTTCATACCCCGCAATTTTGGGCTTGCGGCCATCAACCAGGGCGGTGGCCCCCGCATCAATTCCGGTTTGAATCAAGTGTTCGATCCGGGCTTTGCTCTCGGCGGTGATGACTGGCCCCATTTGTACGCCGGCTTCTAACCCATAGCCCACTTGGCGATCGGCGGCGGCAGTTGCGATCGCGTCGGTAAAGGTTTGGCTGGCTTCTCCAACGGTGATGGCGATCGAGGCGGCTAAACAGCGTTGCCCCGCACACCCAAAGGCACTGTCAGCCATAATGCGGGTGGTGGTCGCGAGGTCAGCGTCGGGCAAAACAATGACCGGATTTTTGGCCCCGCCCTGGCACTGGGCGCGTTTGCCGTTGGCGGCGGCCCGACTGTAGACGTAGCGGGCAACGGGGGTAGACCCGACAAAACTGATGGCCCGAATCGCTGGATGGTCGAGCAAGGCATCCACCACCGTTTTTGTGCCGTGGACTAAATTCACCACGCCCGCAGGCAAGCCCGTTTGAGCAAGCAACTCGGTGATTTTTTGCAGAGTCAGGGGCACTTTTTCTGAGGGTTTGATAATGCAGGTGTTGCCACAGGCGATCGCGTAGGGCATGAACCAAAATGGAATCATTCCCGGAAAGTTAAAGGGACAAATGATGCCAACGACCCCTAAGGGTTGCCGAATCATAAATTCATCAATCCCCCGAGCAATATCTTCCGAGTTCACCCCTTGCAGCAAGAGGGGAATGCCACAGGCCACTTCCACGTTTTCGATCGCCCGACGCAATTCCCCTTTTGACTCGGCTAAGGTTTTGCCACACTCCGTCGTAATGGTTTGGGCTAAATCGTCTAAATGCTCTTCCAATAATGTTTTCAGCTTAAACAAATACTGGACGCGATCGCCTGCTGGAGTTCGTCGCCACGCTGCAAACGCTGCCGTTGCGGATTGCACCGCCTGTTCCACATCCGGAGCTGTTGATAGCGGCACCGCCCCCAAACAGGCCAGCGTCGCCGGATTCTCAATGGCCAGCGCCTCTGTAGTCGTTGCTGGTTGCCATTGACCGTTTATGTAGTTTTGCAACTGCTTCACTGCACCCACTTTCTGTTCTCCTCGCTAATCAGGCATCATGAGGCCGAAGCTTTTACTCGCTACACCCGCAGCAGTTTCGCGACTGCCTCACATCGTTCCAGTTCCAACGGCGCTTTAGAGTTTGCCGAGGATTGATGCTTTCCAGTATCCTCCTATTTTGTTTTTTGTTGCTAGCTGGAATTGTTGGTTCCAGCGGTACACCCTAAGGCTGACTGGGAAAAGGCGAGGGTATGGCATCACTGGCTTGGCTGTTGCGCTCCAAGCCTTGGTTGTGGTTGGGGTATTAGCTGGGGCCGTCCTGGTGAGGGGGGTGGGGCCGGGAGTGAAGGCGTTGGTGCAAAGTGCGATCGCCGTTGTCTTCAGGCTCAAAACTTGTCATCATAAAAAGTGGCACAGAAAGGCTGGAAGCATAACCTGGGATGAACTTGGCAACCGATGAAGTACTCAATCATTGGGACTGGAAGGATAAAAAGTATCAGTCAATTCTTCCGTTGCAAAAAACTTTGCTAAAACCAGCTTTTTACTTTCCGTTACAGCGAGGACGCTATGACGTTACACCAGGTTTGATTCGATTTGGCACTGATTTTGGGAATGGAAAAGCTGATCGATGTGTTTTTCAAATAGATGATCAATTTTCTTTCTATCGGCGAATGAAGGGGGTTGCCCGAAGCGAAGATTTAAACAAGTATTATCAAACTCAAAACGACTCACCTGAGATTGAATACGCGATCGCGAAATTTATTACTGAGAAACTCCAACAAGACTATCCCCAGTGGATTAAATTAACTCGTCTAGAAAACAATGTAATTCAGCTTAGTAATCAACTTACTCAGGAAACTTTGTACCTAAATCAGCATTATCAGCTCCAACAGGTTGAAACGGCTCAGGACACGGTTCATAGTCCCTATCAGTCAACCTTTGATGCCCTCGCGATGCAGGTTCAGGAAGACCTGGTGGTGATGAGTCGGCGCGATGCTCAGCATTGGATGAGTGCGATCCATTTATGTTTTCCAAATCATTGGTCTGCGGAGGCCAAAATTGGGCAAGATTTTGCAACAGTTCACGCTCCGGTTGCGGGGATGGAGGCGATCAACCGGCGGGGGGCGGCGATCGCTCAGACCATGATCACGCGATCGCCGATGGTACGTTTTGCCTGGGGCTTGAGTACGGATACAAGGTTAAACCACCATCCGGTGCCGCCACCAGGGTTGTCCCTAGCTCAGTGGCAGGGCCGATCCTTTGACCCGGCGCAACCCCGCCTTTATCTCCGGGTGGAACGTCAGGTGATTTGGGGTTTGCCTGCGGTAGATGCTGCCCTGTTCACGATTCGTACCTATTTTCAGGATTGCGAGGAAATTAAGCAGGATCCCCAACGGCGATCGCTGTTGATTGGGGCGATCCAGTCAATGTCACCAGCGGCCCTGGCCTACAAAGGTTTAGCGCAGAGCAGAGATGCCATTTTGCAGTGGTTGCAGCAATGAAAGGCGATCGCGGCTCACTCCACGGCCAGGACTAACCCTTTGAGGTAAAGTCCTTCGGGGTGGTAGATGCTGATGGGATGGTCGGCGGGTTGGGTGAGTTGATGCAAAATGCGGACAGTGCGGCCAGCTTCGATGGCTCCGGCGACGACTGCGCCTTTGAATAAATCGGGGGTGACGACTTGAGAACAGGAAAAGGTGAAGAGCAATCCGGGCGATCGCAGGTTGGCGATCGCGAGATTGTTTAAGCGTTTGTAGGCCATGACGGCTTGGTGGCGGGCGGAGATGTTTTTGGCGAAGGCCGGTGGATCCAGGATGATCACGTCGTAGTCTTGGGGGGCTGCTTGTTTGAGGTAGGTGAAGACATCGGCGGCGATCGCGGTATGGGGGAAATCATCTAAGCCATTCAAGGCAAAGTTTTGGTTTGTCCAGGCGATCGCTTTTGCAGAGCTATCAACGGAATGCACAAGGCTGGCTCCGGCTTGGGCCGCATAGACGGAGAAGCCACCAGAGTAGGAAAAGGTATTGAGCACCCGGCGACCTGGGGCATAACGGGCTAAGAGTTGGCGATGATCCCGTTGATCCATGAAAAATCCGGTTTTTTGGCCTTCTTGCCAGTTCACCCAAAACCGATGACCATTTTCGAGGACTTCCGCCGCTGGGGCATCGCCCAAAAGACAGCCGGACGCTGTTTCGGCCTGAGCAAAGACAGCTTCGCTTTTGTCGTACACAGTCAACAGGCGATCGCCATATACGGCCTGCAAACACTGGACTAACCGCGATCGCTGGGCATACATTCCGGCAGAATAGGCTTGCAGTACGGCATGACCGTTGTACCAATCCACAATCAAACCCGGTAAACCGTCGCCCTCCGCGTTGATCAAGCGGTAGCAATTGGTGGTGGGGTGGTGGGCCAGTCCGATCTGTTCCCGCAGAGCGTAGGCCGCTTGTACCTTTTGCAAAAACAGGGCATCCAGGGATTCGACGGGGGTAAAACTAAAGATTTTGACGGCAATATTGTTCGGCGCGTAGTGGCCCGTTGCGAGATAATCGCCAGCAGCACTGACCACATCGACCACATCACCATCTTGCAAATCAGCCGGTTTTTGTTTGATGGCTCCTGAAAAAATCCACGGGTGAAACCGTTTGACGGCCTCGGCTTTTTTATTGTGTAAGACGATGGCTGGAAAGTTGGGCATGAACGGTAGCGCCCTCGACCTGAGGGGTAAAACAAACAGATGGGTTCATTAAATCACTGGACGGTGCGTTGAGGCGATCGCGTTTCTTCCAGGGAGCTATTCTAAGGTTGATTTCACCCCCTTGGGAAGGGCTAAGGTGCCAAATTTCGGTGACCAAAAGCCATCTCGTCCGGCAAAGAAGGCGACTTCTTTACATTTGCCTTGGCGGTTCTCTCGGAGGGAGCACCGCAGCATTTCTTTTTCGCGGTTGTCTTTGGTGTAGCGATAGCGCTCTAGCAAGGCCCCACAGACCGGACAGGGTGTATCGGTAAAGGCGGCAGGGTCGGGCGATCGCTGGGCATAGGGCAACTCATAGCGTTTGGCTGTGGGGTTCCAAAACATCACCGTTCCGCAACCGGGTGCTTGGCATTTGAGAAAATGCTTGGCTTTTAGCTTGGGGGATTTGGAGGGGATTTTGTGCAATGCCTCGCCACATTTGGGACACAGGGTTTTGGTGCTGGTTGAGGTTGGGCGGGAAGTGGTTGTTTTTGGGGCAGTGGCTGTGCGTTTGGTGGGGCGGGTACTGGCGGGGCTATCTGTAGGGGTAGCGGGTTGGTCATCCCTGGAAACTGGGGATTGGCGGGTGAGGGTTGGCTGAAGTTGGGCGAGAGTTTGGGTCAGATTTTGCTGGGCGTGGGCGATCGCCGGGGCAAAGTAACTCCGGTGCCACTGGGTGAGATAGGTTTCCCAATCTTGCTCACCGTGGGCGATCGCGTCCAGAGCCGTTTCCATCTGGGCGGTGAACTCCGGTTGAATCAAGTCGGGTAAAAGTTGCTCCAGGGCGGCATCCAAATTGAGGCCGAGGGCGGTGGGGTGCAATTTCGCTTTTTCCACCTGGACATAACCCCGCTCTTTCAGCGTTTTGATGGTTGGGGCATAGGTACTGGGGCGGCCAATACCTTGCCGTTCCATGAGTTGGACGAGCTTGGGTTCGGTGTAGCGGGGTGGGGGTTGGGTTTGTTTCTGCTCGGCTCCGGCTTGTTTTAGCTCCAGGGCTTGATCGGGTTGCAGGACGGGCAACTGCACATCGGCGCTCAAGTTGTTCCAGTAGCGCGTGTAGCCTGGAAATTCCACGACTTGGCCTCGTGCTTCCCAATGGGCTGGCCCCGATCGCGTAATGATGCGGGTTTTCCGCAACCGGGCGGCACAGCACTGAGATGCGACGGCTCGATTCCAAATCAGGTCATACAAACGGGCCTGGTCGGAATTGAGGTGGGTGGCCAATTGGGCGGGCGATCGCGTGACTTCCGTGGGTCGAATGGCTTCGTGGGCTTCCTGGGCGTTTTTGCTAACTCGGTGCCGCGTTGTCCGGCTGGGCACATTGTCAGGATCGTGGGTTTGCAAGTAATCTCGCACTGCGGCACAAAAGGGGGCAGCAAGGGTGACGGTATCCGTCCGCATATAGGTGATGTACCCGGCCTCGTACAAGGCTTGGGCTACTTTCATCGTATGGTCGGGGCTAAAGCGTAACTTGGCTCCGGCGGCCTGTTGCAAGGTTGAGGTGATGAAGGGCGGGGGCGGGCTTTGGTGGGTGATTTTGCCTTCCACTGAAACGACGTGGTGGGGATGGGTTTGGGCGATGGCAACGAGGCGATCGCTCTCCGCTTGGCTGGTCACTCGATCGGATTCCGGGGCCGCTTTGTCTTCGGCGGTGTCTTCGCTGTCAGTTTCGGTACGGCGCGATCGCCCATTCACCTTGGCCCGATAGAACGCCTTAAACCCAGCTTGATATTCGACCCAAACACTCCAGTAGGTTTGCGGTTGAAAGGCTTGAATTTCTTTTTCTCGCTGACACAATAAATGTAAGGTTGCACTTTGCACGCGCCCCATTGACTTGGCACCGAGATTCAGCCGCCACACAATGTGCTTACTGCCTTTGTAGCCGACTAATTTGTCTAAACAATCGCGTGCCCGACCTGCGGCAATCAGGGCTTGGTTTAACGATCGCGGCTGGGCGATCGCAGCTTTGACGGCTTGGGGCGTAATTTCACTGTAAACGACCCGCCGAGGATTTTTGATCCGCAAGGCTTGTTGTAGGTGCCAGCCAATGGTTTCACCTTCGCGATCGGGGTCTGTGGCAATATAGACGGCTTCAGCCTGTTTGACGGCCTGCCGCAATTCTGCAAGAACTTTCTTCCCCTGAGCGCCCCGAGGTTCATAGCGACATTCGATATGGTGCTCTAACAAGTCGAACCCCAGACTATCTTCACCGTCATTGGCCAACTCGCGCACATGGCCAAAGCTCGCTCGCACCACCCAGCTAGAGCCCAAGATTTGACTCAGCTTTTTGATTTTACCTGGACTTTCGATGAGCAACAGATTGGCCATTGCAACAGCCTTGAAAGCATCACCTTATAGTACACCAGTCTTAGCTAACTCGGCCAAAAAGTACACATTAACTGGTGAGCAGGGGCCGTTGCGATCGCCCATTTGTCCTACCGGATCAGAGAATTTGTGGCCCTACCACGGCATGAATGGCGATCGGTTCGCCTTGGGCATCATGGTAGCGATCGGCCCACTGAATCAAAATTTCATCCAATTCTGTCAAGGCTTGCTCAACCCGTTCAGGCAAAATATTCACTTCTTCCAAAATTCGCATGACTTGGGGTTGATGATTAGCCCAGTGGCGCATGAGGGCAAAAAAACGCGCCGTGTCTTCCACCACGATAAAGTCGCGTTCTTCGTCAGCAGAGGGCGAATAGGAGTGGCGGGTTAAGGCATAGAAAGCTGTGCCCCAGGTGGTGCTAATGCGCGTGACCGTGCCGGAATACAACAACCGCCGTCGAATATGCTCGGCCATTGCCTCGCTGAGGGGGGTGCGGCGATCGGGGGGGAGTTCGGCCTGGGAGCGATCGTGCAAAATTTCAATCAATTCATCAAACTCAAAACCTTGGATGACGCGCGCATCTGGCAACAATCCAGGCAGTTGTTCCTCGATCGCGTGCTTTTCGGCTCGGGTTAGGTTTGTACTCGCAATGCGGGAAAGCCCCGGCTGCCAGGGATAACGCTCTAGCCAGAGGTAAGGCAGTTGGATCAAATATCGCGGCTCATTTGAACCTAACATTTTCAGCAGTTTGCCCTCAGTCAGAGCTTGCTGCACCTCTTCAACAATGACCTTAACGCGCTTGGGCTCAATGTGGTGCAATTGGCCGGTTAATCGCAGATTGTGCCCTTCCTCCGCATAGGTCGTGTAGATTGCACATTTGGCTGCTGTTGCCGCCGCATCTAAAAACGCACCATGTCGATGGCCTCCGCTCCGCATTGCACAAAAGGCCAAGTGCAGCATAATTTCATCCATTGCACTCAGCCCCAAATTTTTGGCTAGGGCTTGTTGCTGGGGCGAGGGTGGCTCAACTAGATCAACTGTCTCATTGAGGATAAATTGTTGAGCACTTGGTTCAGAATCGTGAGTATGGGAATACCTCGAATGGTTAGACATGATTACAATGCACCCAGGCAAATTGATGTGTTGCTGATATCTACTGCTTAAGATTCAGTGAAACAGGCCCTGCTACCTAGCATAGCGTTCATTCAAGAGATTAGAATAAAAATTTTCCTCTAAGCTAATAGGGCTACAGTCTTGATGAGACTCACATTGCCGTGTTTTACGCAGTTGGGAATGGGGGCCGTAAACGCCACACTTCATCCTTGCCAACCTCCTAGCGCGGCTGTGCCGATATAACAAAAAGTTGGGTCATAATGGCTTGATTTGTTATCTCAAACTCAGTTATTCCGCGCTATTTTTTCGATGTTGTTTTGAGAGATATGCCTGTTTATCAGTTGGCACGATGGCAATTATCTTAAAGTGTGTTCATTTATATTTCGAGGTGATTGGCTAAATCTTAGTTAGCCCCCAGCGGCGATCGCCTGTGGTAAGTCCTCACGCTTAGATTGTATAAATCGATTAGTCCCTAAATTGAGTATTCAACTATACACTCAAGGGGATTCAAATCCATCTGAATTTTCATTCTTAGGGTGGCTTCAAGCTAACTGTTGGCCTGGAGTGCCGTGCGCGATCGCATTGTTCCTATCAGGATTGGTGGCATTAGGCCCTCTAAACATCGCTATGCTTCAATATCTACATTAATAAAATGGCATCAATAAAAATGGCTCCTATTGAGATTAGGAGCCTGGATAACATCAAAACAAATTGGAATCCACTCAAACAAAATTAAGTGATAGTCGAATTAGTTTTTAGGGCTAGCGTCCTTCAAACCTTCCTTAAGCGTGTCGATGAAGGAGGTGGCATTCTGAGAGTTTTCTGGGCGCTTCATTTTGTCGTAGTCTGCACTCCCTTGGACTTCGTTCAATCCACGTTCAGAGCGTTCTGCTACTTCCTGTAAGGAAGAGCGACCTTCTTTTGCGGCATCTTCGGATTCATCCAAAATTTTGGTCAGTTGGGCTTCGCCCTCTGTGGGGTTTGCTGGGGTGGTCTTACCAGCAGCCATTGCCGGCATGGTGCTAGAAAAGAGCAAGCTAACACAAGCGATCGCTGCAATCAAAAACCGAGTTGCATTTTTCAACAATGCCTTTACATTCAAAGAAATCATACCTGTTCTCCTTATTGGTGTGCGCAGTTTTGCAAGTAAATAGTGAGTTTGATGATGCTAATTTAGCGTCGAAACATCTGGGAAGTTTTGAAGTCAACCCCGGAGCGTTTGCTCTTTAATGATTGACTGTTTAAGTCTTCCTTATGGTAATAATGGGTTCAATTAAATGGAAATTGCCAGTTAATTGAAGTCACTATTACTATCAACTCAATGCGCTCATCAACCTGATGCTTCTCTTTATATCCTGTTGTTTCCCCGATCGCATTCAACCCCAAGATTGAAGTTCATTCGTAGACCATTAATATATTTATTTCGCTAGATAGATTCCTTCCCCTTTGGTCACTCCTGTCTTTGGTTGCACTGCTGACACGGCTTGGCCTCGAAGGCTCACCGCTTTTCCTGCAACAAGTGGGGGTAGTTCAAAAGCCAGGTAGAAGCTTGGTTTCAAGGGCGCTTAACCCAAGGGAAATCAGGGGGTGGGGGGATCTGGAACTGTGGCAGCCTGTTTTTGTTGATCAATCACTTCGTTGGCGACGCGCAACCGCATACTGAGTACCTTGCACATTTGCAGCGCAATTTCAGGGCGTTGGGCCAACAAGGTTTGAAAGTCGTATTTTTGCAGAGTCAGGAGGGTGCAGTCGGTGGCCGCGATCGCGGTGGCGGATCGAGGTAAGTTATCAAAAAACTCCATTTCACCAAAAAAATGGCCGGGTTCCAACTGGGCTAAAAAACGTTGGGGCACACCCGTAAAGGTGTGAGTAATGGGAACTAAGCCTTTTTGTTCTGGTTTCACTTCTTTGAGGAGGGTTACCGCACCTTTATAAATAAAATAAAAATCTCCACCCCAACTATTTTCACGGAAGATTAGTTCATTGGCGAAGAAAGCTTGTTCTTTTAAGGTGCGATTAATTGTTAAGAGGTCGTCAAGGGGTAAATCTTGTAAAATCGAGATTTGTTTTAAGAAAAAGATTCGGCTCAAGTTGAGTTCCTCCGTAGGCGATCGCAGTGACGATAAGGTGAGTGTGGCCAGTTTGGCGACGAATGGATCTGGATCATGAACAAGGTGAAGGGGTAAGGGAATGCCATGACTTTTTAAGTGGGCGATCGCGGTAATCCGAATCCACCGATAACGCGCATCTACCATTTCTAATAGCAGCGTTTTTGTCATATTTAGGGGTAGTTCTGTTGGCCCTGTCTGTTGGTTTTCAGAGGCTCGAATGCGGTCTTCTAATAAGGGCAAAATGGGTTGAATAAACCGTCGATAGCGACTGATAGAAGCAAGCGTTTCGACGGCGCGTAACCGAATCAGGCGATCGTTGGCTGTGAGTAGGGAAGCCAAGCTCGTCAAGTTGCGATCTTGTTCGAGGCAGGATAGGACATAAATGACTCGTTGTAAGATTTGGTTGTGGTCATCCCGCAGGGCAATCATGATTGTTTCCCAAGCTGGAGTGGGTGGAAGTTGTCGTGCCCAGTGCAAGGTGCGGGCCAGTTCTGCATAGAGGGGCTGAAAATGCTCGAATAGGATCGTTTCTGCCCGCCGAGTTTGGAGTTGACTGATGGCTGCGATCGCGGCTTTTTCTGTTTCTAGATGCTCTGAATTGAGTAAAGGCTGCACTACGGGTAGACACGCTTCACCATAGGCCACAATGGTCGCGATCGCTTGTTGGCGCACTTGGGGATGAGAATCATTTAGCATCGCCGCAATACTCTGTAAAAATAGGTCAATTTGGACAACGCGCAACAGGTTTAGAGCAGCGGCACGAATTGATGCGGTATCTGATTCCAACTCAAACATGGCTAATGTTGCTAATGAATAATCATTCGGTGTTGCTAAGACAGCGAGGGTATTTAATCCTAATCGTTTGACTTCATCACTAGCCGTCGCAATGAGTGCTTGTAATAGGGGAATGAATTGAGGATTACGTGATTCTTGAATCGCCTGCACAACTAACATTTGAGCCGATTCAATCGTCGCCTCGGTGATGCCAACCGGGCGGGCTGGTGTGGTTAAGGTGAGCCATGTTGCTTCGCAGGCCGCTTGAATTTCGGCATTTTGACGATCGCTTTGTTGGGCTGCAATGAAGGCCAGCGATCGCACGGGCAAACTTGGATCTTCTAACAAAAACATCAGTTGCACAGTAGACAAGGGTTGTCGCATGGCAATTAATGTTTCTAGGACGGCTTCCCGAATAGCCGGATTATCATCGACCAGTTGCACTTGTAAATAGCGATAAAAATCAGGATGGCTATTAGTGGCTAGAAAGCGAACTACGGCCTGTCTCACCGTCGAATTAGCCCGCAACAATAACATTTGTACTTCGGGTAAAAATTGGCCTGGTTTGGTCAAACGGGCCGCCAGCTCCAGCCCCAATTCTTGGGCCTCGGCCTGCTCACTTTTCAACAATTGCCGCACTTCATCGGTATAGGCATCGGGGATTTGAACTAAGCCTTCCCGCACTTCATCCAAGTTCAATAACCCTGATTGCAACCGCGACAACATGGCCCGCAGATAGGTTTGGCCGGTGAGATGCCCAAGGCCCACATAAACACAGCTCAGGCCAATCCCAACCAAACTCAGTTGCAGTGGTGTTAAGAGCTTTTGTTGGGCGATTAACAAGCCCCCAGTTAGGGCCTGACATGCTGGATACAGCAACCCGTCAATGATGACCCGCACGCGCCCACTAAACCGTTGGGGAATGGCATTATAGTTAAGGTTTTGGACGGGTTGGGCAATGCTACTGTAGAGAGTTTCGTAGTTGATGTTGGCGGCGATCGCGCAGGGTAACCGAAAATAGGTCGCCAAACCAACAAAACTCAACAACGTGGTGAGGGGATAGAGCAAGTTCATGCGACTAACGCCCCACCGTTGGAGCAATGGCCGCGTCACAAAATAGGTAACACCCAACTCCAATGGCCCCAAACTAGCGGAGAGTAACCCCAAAAAACCCGTTAAATCACCCTGATCCGGAAAGCGGTTGGAATACACGGTGTAGAACTGGAGTTCGCTCATGCCCCACAACAACACTGACAACACCATGCTGCCAGCAAAGAGACTAATGATGGGATAGCGCCATGCCAATTTGGGAAAGGCCCGCAAACTTGAGAGTAATTTGTCTTCTGATTCTTTGAGGGGGTAAAGATCGAGGGGTTTTTCGGCACGCACTAAGAGCAACAGTTGCCCAATCATGCCGCCATACAAAATGGGGAGCAAAAACAAGATATTTCTGGTTGAAACCAAATCGGATAGAATCCGCACGATGACTCCACTGATGGAACCGCTAAACGTCATCGACATGGTGAGCAGGGGGGTATGGCGCTCGAGTTCTAAGGAGGTGAAATAGTCGGATACCAATGTCCAGAGCAAGATTCCGCTGAGGAGGTCGAGCAGGCTAGCGGTCATGTAGATGCTGTAGTAGATGGGGGCACTATCCAGGGCGATCGCCCCTCGCAAGCCCATCATGACTACCAAACCCAACAGCAACAGGATTTGGAGGAGCCGCACCCGCGAGACCCGATCAATGAGTTTGGAGACTAGCACTGAGGAGGGAATGGACAGAATCCCCAACAAAACGTAGAACTGGGGGATGGCCTCCGCCCCAACATGGCTGAGAAACAGGGATGTTGCGGCAGTGTAAGCAAAGACGTTGGCCATCGTCAACGACGACGCTAGTACCAGAAATCGAAATAAGCGAGGAGGGCGCATTATTACAACGCAAAGATTAGATTCTACTCTTCCCTAATCTTGCAAGTGAATCATCAGGTGCATCCGGCCTATGAAGATTTGTCGCGGAAGGGGTGTCCACTGAATACGCAGGATGGATTGTAGCTGCTTGTATCTGTGCAACAGTGATCTGAACCATCAAAGCAATCTATCAGCTTCGCGATCGCCCTTCTTGAGGAAGAAAAGATAATTTCTAGGTAGTATCCAAAATGGATTAGCAAGAGTTTTCAATGAGTGATGAAGCGGAAATAGTTCGAGCTAAATTGATTATTAGCGGGTTTGATTGGACACCCGAAGCAATAACTGAGCGTTTGGGTATTTCCTTCCAAAACTGGGCTATGTGGAGAAAAAGCTATCGGGAGTACGATCGCATGTTAGCTACAGATTTAGTGCAAATACTTAGAGGCAGAAAAACCACCCATAGCAAGGTGATGGTGCGTCTACTTGTTAGTCAGGTATTGCAGTGCTTCAGTGTAGCCTCTGGTTAACTGACAGCAATTTCAACGATCAACGCGCTCAAGTTCTTCACGCACAACTCGGCGTAATATTTCCTCCAAAGGTTCACGAATCTGCTGTATATGCTGGCGCAAGGCTTCATTAATCAAAGTTTGGTAGTTACCTCCGCCTGCCAAATGAACCTGCTCACGAAACCAAGCCAAAACCTCATCATCCAGCCGAATAGTGATCCGAGTTTTTCCAGGGGGTGACGGGTCGATCGCCCCACGTTTTCCCTGACTAAAATCGTATTCAGCGTCCATCATCATTCGTCCTCATACTGCTGCTGTTCTTGCCGAGTCGCTTTGCGGGCAGAGATAATCCGAATTTCATCGTCCCGCATCGTGTAAACAACGACCAAAACTCGTCCAAAGGCATCCATGCCAATTGTGATAAACCGTTCCTCATCAAACCGATCGTCTGAAATAGTCATTGCCAAATCGTCAGAGAAAACGGACACTGCATCGGCAAAGTCAATACCATGCTTACGAAGATTGGCTAATGCTTTGTCCCGATTCCATTGGTAAACCATCTCAATTGTAGCGTGCACATCTGTACATACTACTAGCGCGATCGCATTTTAGCTACAGATATAGCGCGATCGCTTGGATGTAGGGAGGCAACCAAATAGAAAGGCGATGGTGTGTTTGCGTGCTAATGATGTACACTCCAAAATCGGCGATCGCTCTAGGATAGGGAAAGTTGTATTTCTTGCCTGTGTTATGACTGCGACTCAACCGATGACCCAAACGCCTGCCTGGAAAAATGCGATTTTGCAACCCGCCCAAGACTTTGGCCCTGTGTCGCTGGAGGTGTTAGCAGGCAAGCTTCCTCCCGGGTTGCAAGGTTCGCTGTATCGCAATGGGCCGGGTCGCCTGGGGCGAAATGGGATGCCTGTGGGTCACTGGTTTGATGGTGATGGCGGCGTGTTGGGTGTTCACTTTGCCAAGGGTGGGGCGACTGGGGTCTATCGGTATGTGCAAACCAGTGGGTTGCAACAGGAGGAACAGGCCGGACAGTACTTGTTCGCAGGGTATGGGATGGTGCCACCGGGGCCGTGGTGGGCACGGTTAACTAGAGATGTGAAAAATGCGGCGAATACGTCGGTGCTGGCGCTGGGCGATCGCTTGCTGGCCTTGTGGGAAGGTGGTTTACCCCATGCGCTGACGTTGGATACGCTGGCGACCATTGGCTTGGATGATTTGCCGGGGTTAAAGCATCGGCCTTTTTCGGCCCATCCCAAGCGCGATCCCAAAACAGGCATGATTTACAACTTTGGGGTGACGATTGGGGCCACTAGCAAGCTCAATGTCTATGAACTGGATGGAATGGGGGTGGTGCAGCGGGAGGTGATCATTCCCCTGACTGGGATTCCGTTGGTGCATGATTGGGCGATCGCCGGACGCTATCTCATCGTTTGTGTGCCCCCGGTGCAAATCCAGGCATTGCCCGTTTTGGCGCGGCTCAAAAGCTTTAGTGCGGCGATGGAATGGCAACCACACCGGGGCACGGAGATTATTGCGATCGATCGCACCACCTTGCAAGTGGCTAGCCGCACGGTGACCGACCCCTGGTTCCAATGGCACTTTGGCAATGGGCATGAACTGGCGGATGGTACGGTAGTCATTGATATTGCCCGGTACGAAAATTTTCAGACGAATCAACGGTTGGCCGAAATTGTCTCTGGACGATTGCACACCAGCGCCAAAGCGACTCTCTGGCGTTTGCACTTGCACCCCCAAACCGGAACAGTGATTTCAATGGAACAAACGTTAGATCGCAGTTGCGAATTTCCAGTTAGCCCACCCCACGAAGTTGGCCTGCCGGCTCGTTATACCTATTTGTCGATCCATCGCCCACAGACTGACCTGCAAACCGAAGTCTTTGATGGGATTGCTCGGTTCGATCACCAGACGGGCACTTTAACAGAGGCGTGCTTGAGCCCAGGGTGTTATCCCAATGAACCGATTTATGCAGCGGATGCGGTGGATCCCCAGTGGGGGTGGGTGCTGACGGTGGTGTATAACCAACCCTGCGATCGCAGCGAGGTTTGGATTTTTGCGGCTGATCAGTTAGAGGCTGAGCCGGTGTGTCGGTTGGGGCTGCCTCACCGGGTGCCCCTGGGCTTTCATGGCACCTGGAATCCAGTCGGGTCTTAACTGGGTTGGTCGGGTCTGTATCAATCCGGGGCGCTTGGCCCTGGCACTTTGTCATTTCTTGACAATCCTCTGGCGAAGACTGTTATATTCATAGTTTCGCAATTGCCAGGGATGAAAACCTCGCTGTTGCCACGGCTAAGCCTAATTGCAGTCAGAGCTGTGTTATTCAGGACTCGGATTGGGGATAACTGTTGGGGGTGTGTGAACAAGCGATCGCCAGATGCCACGACAAAAAAGACTACAAAAGTGAGCCACAACGGGTGGTCTTAGCTACGTTTCAAATGGCTAGGTCTGTAACGAAAAAATAGCGATAATTCCACGTTTCCTCTCTAGTCATCGGGGCTTTTGACCATTAACAATAGTATTTTCTAGCTCGCTATCGCTACAAGGGGACAAGTCATTCCGATATGGCGAGGATTTTGATCATTGAAGATGAAACGGTTGTGGCTCAGAGCATTCAGTTTTTTTTGGCCGCTTCTGAACATCAGCTTGTGGGGATTACCGACTCCGGAATTGAGGCGATTCATCAAGCACAAGATCTCAATCCTGACTTGATTTTGATGGATATTTATTTGCGCGGTGAGATTGATGGCATCACCGCTGCGGAGCAAATTTATCAACAATGGGGTATTCCAATTATTTATTTAAGTGGCACTACGGAAGACACCACGTTGAAACGGGCGATCGCCTCACAACCGTTTGGCTATTTAGTCAAACCTTTTGATCAGACTCAGTTACTCACCATCATCAATATTGCGCTGCATCGTTCCGGCCTCGAAAAACAACTCGAACAAACTGAGCAATGGCTTGCGACCACGTTATCGAGTATTGGGGATGGCACGATCGCGACGGATCCAACCGGGGTTGTGACGTTTATGAACCCCATGGCCGAAGTGTTGACCGGGTGGCAACAAACGGAAGCCCTGGGGACGGCCATTCATCAGGTATTGCAACTTCTCGATCCCGATACCCATCAACCGATCGCCAATCCTCTGTTGCAGGCGATTCAGGCGGGCGATCGCGTGACCCTGGCCAAAGCTTGCATTCTCCGCACCAAAGACGGACGCGAACGGGCCATTCGGGATACGGCTACACCCATTCGTAATAACAAGGGGGAGATCATGGGCGGTGTCCTTGTTTTTCAAGATGTGACCGAGCGGAAACAAGCAGAAGCCCTGTTGCACCGCCGCGAACAAGAGTTTCGGGCCTTGGTCGAAAATTCGCCGGATATTGTGGCCCGGTTCGATCGCCAACTGCGGCATCTCTACGTCAACTCCACAGTCGAACGGATCACCGGCATTCCGAGGGCGGCCTTCATTGGTCGCACCAATCGCGAATTGGGGATGCCAGCGGCCAATGTCAACCTGTGGGATGCCTGTTTGCATCATGTGTTTGAAACCGGCCAAGAACAAACCATTGCCTTTGATGCCATGACCCTGGATGGGGTGCGGTTTTTTCAGTCGCGCCTGGTACCGGAGTTTGCCCAAGATGGCACGGTGGCCACGGTGTTGGCAGTGGCAAGGGATATTAGCGATCGCAAACAAATTGAAGAAGCCCTGCGGTTACAAGCCGAGCGGGAACAACTTTTGGGCACCCTCACCCAGCGCATTCGGGAATCCCTCGAAGTCGAAACCCTCCTCAACACGGCAGTACAAGAGTTGCGGCAAATCCTCCATGCCGATCGCGTCGTGGTATATCGCTTTGAGCCGAATTGGAGCGGGTTTGTGATTGTTGAATCCCTGGCCCCCGGCTGGAGTTCGATGCTGGGCCACGAAATTTACGATCCCTGTCTGGCGACGGAAGCCTGCCTTCTCCCTTTGACCCGTGGGCAACCCAGCATTATTCATGATATCGCCACAGCGGGCCTGGCCGAGTGCTATGTGGCCCTGCTCCAACAGTTTCAAATTCAGGCCAATCTTGTGATTCCCATTTTGCATGGTGATCAGTTATGGGGCTTGTTGGCGGTGCAGCAGTGCGCCACTCCCCGAACCTGGCAAGAGTGGGAAATCGATTTTCTCACCCGCTTATCCCACAAATTGTCCCTGGCGTTGCAGCAAAGCCAGTTTTATCAACACACCCAACTGCAAATGCAGCGGCAACAAGCGTTAAACCGGGTGATTCAATCTGTCCGCAACTCCCTGGATGTGTCCATTGTGTTTGAGACGGCGGTGGCAGAAATTGGGCAGTTGTTGCAAGTCGATCAGGCCCACATTATTCAATACTTTGCAACCCAGCAGTTGTGGGTACATCAAGCGAGTTATTGTCGGATTCCGGCGCAACAGCGGCTTTCGGCGGGGTTAGAAATTCCGGATGATGGCAACCCGCAAACGGCCCAACTCAAGCAGGGGCAAATTGTGCGGATTGATAATGCGGCATTGTTGGAGGATGAGTTTAGTCAAATTTTGGCTGAAACCTTTCCGGGGGCCTGGTTGTCGATTCCGTTGCATGTGAATGGGTACATTTGGGGCAGTGTGAGTTTGATTCACCATCACCAACCGTTTGTTTGGCAAGATTGGCAGGTGGAATTGACGGCGCAGATTGCAGACCAGTTGGCGATCGCGATCTATCAATCGCAGTTGTTTACCGAAGTGCAGCGGCTCAATGCCGAACTCGAAAGTCAAGTTTTGGAGCGAACGGCGTTACTACAACGGGCCTTGAATTTTGAAGCGTTGCTCAAGCGAATTACGGATAAGGTGCGGGATTCGTTAGATGAAAATCAGATTTTGCAGGCAGCGGTGCAGGAATTGGGCGCTGGGTTGGGGGTGATTTATTGTAGTGCGGCGTTGTATAACCACGACCAGACGATCGCCACGATTACCCACGAATTTTTGCCCCAGGATCAGCCGCCCAGTCCCCATCGGTCTTTTCCCCTGACGGGCACCCTGGCGGATAGCCTCCACACCCAGTTATGGCGACAAGAATATTGTCAGTTTTGTTTTTTAGAAGTGAACCCGGTGCGCCCGATGGATCAGTCGGTGACGATTTTGGCGTGTTCCGTGTGGGATGACCAGGGGGTGTTGGGCGATCTATGGTTACAACGGCCTGCGGCGGCCACGTTCGATGACAGTGAAATTCGCCTGGTGCAACAGGTGGCGAATCAGTGCGCGATCGCCCTGCGCCAGTCGCGGCTGTTCCAGGCGGCCCAAACTCAGGTGCTTGAACTGGAACGTTTGAACCAGCTTAAAGATGATTTTTTAAGCACCATTTCCCACGAGTTACGCACGCCGATGGCAAGTATTAAGATGGCAATTCAAATGTTGGAAATTGCCCTGGCCCCATTGGGTGTGTTTGAGAGTCACCGTGCGATTGGTCAATATTTTGAGATTTTGCAAACGGCTTGCAATCGTGAGATTGGCTTGATCGATGATTTGCTGAAGTTGTCGCAATTGGAGGCCGAAACGGAACCGTTGATCCTGTCGGCGATCGCCCCGGATGTTTGGCTGCGTCATGCGGCGGAACCCTTTATGGAGCAAATGCAGGCCCACCAACAAGCACTGACTTTTGCGATCGCGTCACCCCTGCCCCCCCTTCACACCGACCTCTCTTGTTTAGGCCGCATCCTGGCTGAATTGCTGACCAATGCCTGCAAATATTCCCCGGCTGACAGTGCGATCGAGGTGTTTGCCTTTGTCCAAGACCAACACTTGCACCTGGGCGTTTCCAACACTGGCGTGGAAATTGCCCCCGCCGAACAAGCCCGAATTTTTGAAAAGTTTTACCGCATCCCCAACCAAGATCCCTGGCGCTACGGTGGCACTGGCATTGGGTTGGCGCTGGTAAAAAAGTTGGTTAACCACATTGGCGGCGAGATTATGGTAACAAGCCAGACGAACCAAACGACCTTTACGATCGTGTTGCCGCTGACTCTGTCCTGAGGGAGGGCTGTGTTCTAAACTACAGCGTTTACCCTAAAGCATGGGACTCTGGATGTGGTGATAATTGTAGAGAGAGGATTCCTTGGGCCAGCGGATAGTCCAGAGCCAATCGCTGAACGGCTGATGCTGGGTTGCCAAGGGCGGCGGTCAGACCTGAATTTTCGTCACAGTATTCCTAAATCCATTCGCGTCAGATATGAGTTTGAGCAGGTATGTACGTTATTGGCCTTATGAGCGGCACGTCCGTTGATGGTATTGATGCCGCTTTGGTGGATCTTGCCGGGGGTACGGCGGATCTCTCCATTAAGTTCATTGCGGGGAAAACGGTTCCCTATCCCACTGCTCTGAAGGAAAAAATTTTGGCGGTTTGCGGGGGCGCAGCCTTATCGATGCCTGAGTTGGCGATGCTGGATGATGCGATCGCCTACCAATTTGCGAAAGCGGCGATCGCGCTCCAGGCGGAAACTCGGCCCGCCCAACTCATTGGTTCTCACGGGCAAACGATTTTTCATCGGCCCCATCCCACCACGACCCAGGCCACTCCCACCGGGCCAGCGGCTTATACGCCTCCGTTTCAGGCATTGGCCTACAGTCTCCAGTTTGGCCGTGGTGATCTGATTGCCCAAATCACGGCCCTTCCAACGGTGAGTAATTTTCGCGCGGCGGATATTGCGGCAGGGGGGGAAGGTGCGCCCCTGGTGCCCAAGATTGATGCTTACTTGCTGGGGGATAGGGCGCGATCGTGCTGTGTCCAAAATATTGGGGGAATTGGTAATGTCACGTACTTGCCGCCGCGATCGCAACCCGATTGGGAAACCCACGTCCTGGGGTGGGACACAGGCCCCGGCAACAGTTTGGTGGATCTCGCGGTGAGCCACCTGACCTACGGCGACAAGCAGTATGACCATAATGGCCGGTGGGCGGCGGCGGGCACTCCCTGCCAAGCGCTGGTTGACCAATGGCTGCAACATCCTTATTTTCAGCAACCTCCCCCTAAATCGACTGGACGGGAACTGTTTGGGATGGATTATTTGCGGCAATGTGTGCGGGATTGTCAGGCGAAGGGAATTACACTCTCGGCAGATATTTTGGCCACGCTGACGGAGTTAACCGCTGCGTCCATTGTGCAGAGCTATCGCACGTTTTTACCTCGCCTGCCCGATCGCGTGTTGCTCTGTGGGGGGGGGAGTAAAAATCGGTATTTGACCCACCGCATTCAGGTTCTCTTGGGGGATATTCCTGTGGCCTCGACGGATGTGGCCGGGGTAGATGCGGACTTTAAAGAGGCGATCGCCTTTGCAGTGCTGGCCTACTGGCGGGTGCGGAATATTCCGGGCAACCTACCAGCCGTTACCGGGGCCAGCCAACCCATGCTCCTGGGTGAATACCACAAACCTGTGGCCGCAGCCTCCTAGGGCCGCCACGGCGGCACCAGTGGTCTCCGGGATACGGATTGTCTGCAATTGTCTGTGACTGACTGCGATTCTCTGCCAGGGATGGATGGGGGGCAGCGTGGGGCAAGGTTTTTGATTGTTTGCCTATCAGTCTGGACAATGCGTGATAGCATTGATTACCGAATCATGAAATGATCGAGTCAACGGCATGAATGGGTGTCGTGGAGCTTTAAGGATAACGCTGTGGCTCATACTTTTTTAATCCAGCCGGGTCGTTGGACCATGCAAGGAAATTGGCTCGAACGTAATGGTATGCCAGTTTCAGTGGTGGGAAAAACATTGGTTGGTTGGAACCGGGATGACTGGTTTACGATGGTGACAAAGCTTGTGTTTCCGGGCAGCGATCGCGAAGAGATTGCCCTCCAGTATCGGGGTCGTCTGGATATGGGTGAGCGGCAGTATACCTTTGTCTTGCAGCATAGTTTATTGGGGCGCGTCGAAGGGGAAGGATGGGTAGCGCAGGAGTCCATTGTTCAGCGGTACTGGGTGCTGGGCGATCGGCAACGGCGCAGCGGGTTTGAAACGCTGTATCGTGTGGATGAAAACACTTACTATCTTTCCAGTGGTATTATGGCTGGTCATTATCTCACCAGTACGATGGAAGCCAAGGTGGAGCGCCATCTTGAATAAGTTGCCCGCGGTTTCAAACAATTTATAACGTTGTGAGTGACTACAATGGCCTTACGGGATAAATAGACTAAGAGTGGTGTTGGTGCCAGTGCAAACGTTCTCCGCTTGATCCATAAGCCCATCGGTTCCTGTCATGGGTATCCACCGACACAGATGCAAAGCAAGCTGGGAACCGCCCAGACCTAAACAATGCAGTTGGCTTCTCGTATGACGACAGACGATCCCAATGTTGGACGATTGATTGCGAACCGCTATCAGCTTGTTGAACTTGTTGGTAAGGGCGCGATGGGGCGAGTCTATCGGGCCGAAGATGTCCTTTTGGGCAGTGTGATTGCGGTCAAATTTCTGGTGCAAACGCTCCTTTCGGCGAAAATGCGCGATCGCTTCAAAACCGAAGCACGCACCTGTGCCCAGTTAGGCCAAAAAAGCCTGCATATTGTCCGCGTGACTGACTACGGCGTCAACGATGATGATATTCCGTTTTATGTGATGGAATATCTCCAGGGGCATAGCCTGAGTGAAATCATCAACACCCAAAATTTGCCGCTGCCTCGGTTCCTCAGTCTGGCCCGCCAAATCTGTTTGGGCTTGCAATGTGCCCACCAGGGGATTACCATCGACGGCCAACGCTGCCCCATTATCCACCGCGACATCAAACCCAGCAACATTTTGGTGAGCCACGATGCGGGGTTTGGCGAACTCGTCAAAATTTTGGACTTTGGGATCGCGAAACTCATCCAGGAAGACAGCGGCCAAACCAATTCCTTTATGGGGACTTTGCCCTATTCGTCGCCGGAACAGATGGAAGGGCAAGATCTGGATGCTCGTTCAGATATCTACAGCCTCGGCGTGATGCTGTATGAAATGCTGACTAACAAAATGCCGCTCCAGGCTGAAACGAATACTTTCGGAGCCTGGTACAAAGTACATCATTTTCAAACACCGCGTCCCTTTATTGTGGCGAACCCCAGTTTGCGGTTGCCGCGAGCGTTGGAAACGTTGGTGATGGGGTGCCTGGAAAAACGCCCCAGCGATCGCCCCCAAACAATCGCCGAAGTGCTCAAAGCTTTGGTGCCCCTGGAAGAACGGTTTAGCGCGAACCGCCAGATTGGTAGCCGGATCGGTGAAGCCCTCGCCAAACGCACCCCCGCCGAAGAGCGCCCGGTTAATAAACCACTTTCTACCCTCGAAGAAATTCGACAAATTGCCACCTGGCCGAAGGATAAACCCATTGCCCAAATTGTGTTTCCTCGGGCTTATCTGGCTGGTCGAGAAACGTTGGCGACGATCTGGGTAATGTTGCCGCAGCAAGAAATTCGGAATCTGCAATCCAATCGACTATATAACCAGATTTATCGCAATTTTCTCTGTACCATGTCGCCCCACCCGATGGTGCTGTGGATTACGGCGATTTACAACCGTTTGCACAGCAAAGAAAATGGGCCACGATGGTTGCGGTGCTATTTGGATCTTAAAACGGCGCAAGGGCAAGAACTGACGCGCTTGCTGGCGACCCACGGCCAGTATCAAATTATGCTGTTTGCGGTCGAAAATCCCCACCAATGTGCCCACATTATTACGGTGAAAATTCATGAGTCGCAGTGTTCTGGGTTGAAGCAGTGGGCGATCGTGGCGCAAACGTCACCATCTGTTAGTTCGCCTTCTACCTCGAAAAATCTTTTGCAAGCTGAGTTTGAAAATCTCAAACCCCGCATTGTCAGCGATTTGGAGAATGCGGGTGAAACCACATCTTGGGGAGTTTAGCGGGCAGGCAGGGGCGTAGTTAGGACTGGAGTTGTTGGGTGAGGGCGATCGCCACCGCTTGCATCACTGAGGCCCAATCATTCTCCACGGTCTGCCGGAACAGCCGCATGGTGGGATACCAGGGACTATCAGGGCGATCGCACAGCCAACGCCAATCGGGAGTTTTGGTCAGCAACACCCAAACTGGTTTCCCCAAGGCTCCGGCTAAGTGCGCGACGGAGGTATCTACCGTGATGACGTGATCAAGTTGGGCGATCGCGGCGGCAGTATCGGCCATATCCCGCAGTTGGGGGGCGAGATCTTGCAGTTGGTGCTGCCAAGCCAAGGCAGCAATTTCGGTTTGGGGAATGCCCTTTTGCAAACTATAAAAAGCCACCTGGGGCACCGCTAAAACCGGGGCATAGTCGGCCAAAGCGCACGATCGCACTTGATTGCGTTTATACAAATTGCCCCCAGCCCAAACAATGCCAACTTTCAGCTTGGCTTGGGGATTGAGCGGACGGGGCAAGGTGAAATCGGGACTGGTCGGGCGGAGGTAGGGCACCTGGGCGGGGACGGTGGCCAGGGTAGTGCCAAAAATGCCAGGGAGGCTCAGCAAGGGAGCGTAGACGTGAAACTCTGGCAGGGGGGTGCCGAGGGGGGTAATTTGGTCGATGCCTGGAACGCCTGCCAGGAGTCGCATCAGCGGACGGTGGCAAGTTAGAATGACCCGGCCTCCCCGTTGGGCGGCGAGGGGGGCATAGCGAATGAACTGAAGGGTATCGCCTAAGCCTTGCTCGGCGTGGAGTAACAGGGTTTTGCCTTGTAAGTTGGAGCCATCCCACAGGGGTTGGGTAAAGGGGCAGGGGGGAAATTCATTGGTTTTGAGCCGCCATTCATACTCCACGAAGCCTTCTTGAAATTGCCCTGATTGCAAGAGCAGGATGGCGCGATTGTAACGGGCGATCGCGTGGTTGGGTTGCAGGGCCAAGGCCCGTTTGAGGTAGTCCAGGGCGATCGCGGTTTTGCCCTGATCCATCATGGCTTTACCCAGGCTGATCAATGTATCAACATTATTCGGTTGCAAGTTCAGCGATCGCTCATGAAAATGCACCGCCAGGTACCCTTTGCCCTGTTGTTGCAACACAACGCCAATGCGGTTCAGCAAATCGGCATTCGCGGGATTGATATCCAAAGCGAGTTGAAAGTGGGACAGGGCCTGGTCGAGCAAGCTTTGTTCGTGATAAAGCGACCCCAGCAAAATATGCGGATGGGGATTACTGGGTTGCATATTGGCCATCAGATTGAGGGTTTTGATGGCTTCATCAATTAGTTCTCGTCCATGTTTGAACAAGGCCAAGTTCAGGTTTTCGCGGGCTTGCCGATGGTCTGGGCGCAGGGCCAGGGCTTGCCGATAGAGGGCAATGCCGTCTTCTAGCCGATGATGCTGGCAGGCAATGACCCCCAGGAGCGCTATCGCATCTACGTTTTGGGGTTGTTGCTGTAAAATTTGCCGATAGATTTGCTCGGCCTGGGCAAGTTGGCCAGCCTGGTGTTGCGCGATCGCCGTATTGAGTAAGGCGGTAATTTCCGGCGATGGAGAGTTCGATGGAGATGGATTTTGGGGCGACAAATTAATCAAACCAGCACCTCTTAGCCGCGATCGCAAATCTTCAGGTTTAGTCTAGCTCCTCCTTTCTCCATCCAACGGATTGCCCCATAGAAACTTAATCTCTCCCGATTGTGGGGTAAACTGCCCCGGTGGCAGCCCAATTCCATCCTTGAATACTCAACATTTTCGGTGCAATTTGCTAGATTCAATGCACCAAAGTTTCGGTTGAGAGAACCATCATGATTTTGACCACAACCAGTACCCTGCAAGGCAAAACGATTGTGGAATACTACGGTGTTGTGAGCGGCGAAGCGATTTTGGGGACAAATATCTTTCGCGATTTCTTTGCGGGGATTCGCGATATCGTGGGGGGGCGCTCTGGCAGTTATGAGCGATCGCTGCGGGAGGCGAAAGAAACGGCCATGCGCGAAATGATCGAAGCGGCGCGATCGCTGGGGGCGAATGGCATTATTGGCATTGATATTGACTATGAAACGATTAGTGTGGGTGAAGGGGGCGGCATGATGATGGTTGCCACCAGTGGTACAGCGATTCGCTACAGTGATTGAGCCAGCCTGTTTTTCTGATCATCGGGCATCCACAAGGGATGCCCCTACGGCTCAACCGCTAGTGTGATGAATAGCGGGTTAGGGTCTTGCTCCAAGGTTGGTTGGCATTTAGCGCCTGAATCATTGAGTGCATGAATAATTTGGTTCATGAATAGCTGTCGAAACGGTCAGGTTGGTGTAAATTATCGTTAATTAATCTTGCGTTAATCTACCTTCCTATCGTTCTGCCAGAAGGAGCCGCGAGTGAATGCAGCCGAGCAGGCCAATAGCCTGGAAATCACAAGCAAAATCGCCGCCGTTGTAAATCTGTTCAAAGCAGAGTTTCCCGATGCCAAGGCCGACCTCAAACCGTGGATGAATGACCCTGACACGCTGAAGCTGGTTGATCCGGACTCGATTGATATTGGGTTTCATTTACCTGGGTTTTCGCGCCGGTTTCAAAGTCGTAGCATTTTGCTGCAACTCCGCTTCCATGAGGATATGACCAGTGGGCAACGGCGGGCGATCGGGGCGGAAGTGGCCGGGTTTGGGCATCAGGGCAAGCAGTGGAGCCTGTCCACTGTGCACAACTGGACGTTTGAGGGGGAGTTGACTCCGGCGGCAGATGTAGCGGATAAGCTCAAAACGTTTCTGCAACAAGCGTTGGATTTGTTTAATCAACCGTCATCGTTGTACTAAATCTGGGTGTTGTTCTGAGGCTTAGGAGGCGATCGCTCGCTGTGGCTGCGACAATGGAATTAGTGGCAGTGGGCTCGCTGGATGCGCGGGGCGATCGCCCCGGATTTGGAACAACGGTGGGCTGGGTATGAGTTTAAGAATTTATGGTAATCGTGCCCTGAAGACGTTGCCGGGGCAAACGACACGCCCCACCCTGGCTCGCGTCAGAGAAGCGGTGTTTAACATTTGGCAAGGGGCGATCGCGGACTGTGCCTGGTTGGATCTGTGCGCGGGCACGGGGTCAATGGGGGCAGAAGCTTTAGTCCGTGGGGCGCGGCAGGTAGTGGGGATTGAGCAATCTAAGCAAGCCTGTGCCGTGATCCGGCAAAATTGGACGAACCTAGCGGCTGAAGACCAGCACTGCCAGATTCTCCGGGGGGATGTGGTACAAAAACTCAAGGTGTTAGCCGGGTCGCAGTTTGATCGAATTTACTTTGACCCACCCTATGCGAGTGCCCTGTATGACCCAGTGTTGTTGGCGATCGCCCAGTTGCACCTTTTAGCACCGGGGGGGGAACTGGCGGTGGAACACGACCAAACCCACGTACCATCTACCTGGACAGCGGTAGCGGAGGCCCACTTGCGGGTATGTCGTCACAAACACTATGGCAAGACACAACTGACATTTCTGGGCATGCCGGACTAGGGTTGCCCTGGTGTAACCTGCTGAACCTGGAACACTGGGAAAAGCACTGGCCGATTAGTAGGCATCGTCTTTTAGCAGCACGTTGGCAACGGTTTTAACCAAAATCACCAGGTCATACAACGGATGCCACCGCCCTTGATAGCGGAGATCCAGGCTCACGATGTCTTCAAAATCCTGAATTTGCGATCGCCCATTAACTTGCCACTCCCCTGTAATTCCGGGCTTCACGCTCAATCGCTGCCAGTGGTATGGGGTGTACTTGCTCACTTCATCGGAAGTGGGGGGGCGGGTGCCGACTAGGCTCATTTCGCCCTTCAACACATTCCAAAATTGGGGAAACTCATCCAAACTGGTTTTTCGCAAAAAGCGCCCAACCCGCGTTACCCGTGGGTCTTGTGAGTTCTTGAAAATCAATCCCTTGGCTTCGTTTTGCACCTGCGCTTTGAGGGCCTCGGCTTCGGCCACCATCGACCGAAACTTGTACATCTTAAACGGGCGACCCAGCAAGCCTCGGCGCTCTTGGGTAAAAAAGATTGGCCCTGGGCTGTCGAGTTTGATGGCGATCGCGATCGGGACAAACAAGAGCGAGAGTAATGCTAAACCGACCAGGCTGCCCACCACATCCAGGGCTCGTTTCATCACGGAAGAGGCTGAAGGATGAGGATAGCCAATACTCCATTCCGACGAGTCAGCGGCCAACGTGCCAGACGAGGCCAACCGAGAGGCGGATAACTCCGAGCCTAAAGGAGTGACTTGGGAAGAGGTTAAGTGCATAAACTCAAAAAATTCTGGATGGATGCCGTAGAACCACGTAAGCAATGACTGCTTCATATTAGGGCGAATACCGTAGAAAATTATGTGCTACGTGGGAACACTGAAAAGATTTTTACATGAACTTTACAGTAAATTTAGTTTATGAAGTTCTGATGAAGTTGCGTCTAGCCAGCCAACCTGGTCGCCGCTGGGCAACGGTGGCTAGCCTGCATTATTCATCAGGATTCAACCAACGTTTCATCCCCCCTGCTCCATCCGCAAGATCAGGATCGTTTCAGAAATACAGTCTGTATTTTTCGCGGTAGGGGCAATCCCTCGTGGTTGCCCCAGCAGGTGAGGAGGGTAGGCACAAGACCTACCCCTACCAATCCAATGGTAGTGAATGATCCAGGCTAGGGGCCAGATGACAGGGTTCGACTTTGGTGGCTGAAAACTTCGCGGGTAGCTAATTCCGGCTTGCGATCGCCCTAAAACTGAGCGAACGGCAGAACCCTTCGCGGCGGCGACTAAAACTGCCGTGCTTTGTGGGGATCGGACGTGGGACAGTAAGGGGTGGGGCGATCGCCGTTGGCCTAGCGGTGGGCGAGTTGGGTGAGTTGGGGTTGCAGGATTTCAAAGGCCCGCCCGCGATGGCTGATGGTGTGTTTGAGGTCGGGGGCCATCTCAGCAAAGGTTTGGTTGTGTTCTGGGACAAAAAAGATTGGATCGTACCCGAACCCACCCTCACCCCGAGGGGCTAACAAGATTTCCCCTGGGCAAATCCCTTCTGCTTGGGCGGCAATGGTGCCATCGGGTTGGGCGATCGCGATGACGCAGACAAACTGGGCTGTGCGGTTGGTTTCGCCTTCGAGTTCTTGCAATACCCGGTCAATGCAGGCGCGTTCAGTGGCGGCATAGCGAGCTGAATAGATACCTGGGGCACCGCCTAAGGCATCGATCGCTAAGCCAGAATCATCGGCGATCGCCCATTGGCCCGTTGCTTGAGCGACTTGCGACGCTTTAAGGCAGGCATTTTCAGCAAAGGTTGCACCGGTTTCGTCTACTTCTAAATCGGCGGGCTTCAGATGTAATTCCCATGCACCATCCGTCAAATAAGCCTGCATCTCTTTCAGCTTACCGGGATTCCCAGTTGCAACTACTAAAACAGCCATGCCATGTTCCTAACCGTGATTCTGGTTGTTCGCCTTTTCAACCCTATCAGAAGACCGACACCGGGCAGGTTTGGACTCAGATTCCGCTAGCGATCGCGCCGACGTGCTGGTGCAATGCCTCCCACCCCAACACCTCATCCAAGAGGGTTTGATAGCCGCTGACATTGGGATGCAATCCGTCGTCTAGCAATTGGGCCTGACACCAGGTTGTGCCCCGATTTTGCCACCGGGTGAAGATATCGAGATAGGGAATGTGGCGCTGTTGGCACGCGAGGCGAGTAGCTTCTTTGTAGCGAATTTGATCCGCGTGGTTGTAGTAAAGACAGTCCAAAAAGGGCATTTTGGTGGGATCAATGGGCACCATCCCCACAAACAAAACCGGACACAATTGGCTGGCCCGGTCGAGTAAGGTATTTAAGGTGATTTGAAAGGTTTCAAAGTCGGTGAAGTTTTTCCCATCGGGGCGACCCAACCGGGCCGAATCGTTTACCCCGACGGACAAGATCATTAAGTCGGGCACACGGTTCCGCAATTCACCCCGGTTCCGAAATTCGTTTTCCAGGCGGGCGGCCACTTGTTGCACGCCATCCCCCCGAATGCCCAGGTTGTAAACGGCATGCCCCAAACTACCGGGCATCATCCAACTCCGGCGCAGGCGCTCCACCCAGCCCCCGCCCACTGGATCACCGTAGCCATAGATCAGGCTATCGCCAAGAGCCACAATCTTGAGGGGATGCGTTGCCGTTTGGAGGGGCGATCGCACAGATTCGAGGGTTGCTTGCATAGACCAAGAAGGTGGTTTTATCGGGCCAGAATGTGACGAACAACACACTTAGCAGTAAAGTAGCATCGAACCCCATCGTTTGTAAATCTTGACATCTCTTGATGTTTAGAGACGGGTGGTCGATCGCTCCCGTGGGTGGGTAAGGAATGGGGCTTAGGGCTGTTAGGGTCAGGCGAGCATGGCTAAGACCCACTGGCCCCCGTTCCAAATGTAAAAGGCCCCGACCACCATGAGCAGGATGCTGGCCCAGCGCACAATTTGCTCGGAGTGCAGCAATAATCCTCGGGTTTGTTTGGCGAGGCCAGTGAAGAGGCTGGCTAGAAAAATAATGGCGGTATAGCCCAGGGCATAGCTAATCATCATGACCACGCTGAGCAGTTGGGAGCCAGTGGCGGCGGCAACGGCCAACACGGAAAACATGATGGGGCTGGTGCAGGGCGAACTGACAAGGGCAAAGGTTAAGCCCACGCCGTAGGGGCCGGTGAAAAAGGCTTTTGCAAGTTGTCGCACTATTGACCAACGGGGGGACTGTGCTTGGGTCGATCGCGATCGGCCCGCCCGCCAGCGAAAAGTAGGGAGGGAGACTTTGACTAACCCGGCGAGGGTCAGCCCCATAAAGAAGACAACGAGGCCGACAGCGAGATGAAAATAGCCGCGATAGCTGACGAAGACCACCCCAGCAAAGGCAGAAAACAGGCCCAACAAGCTTAAAACCGTGACCACGCCCAGGACAAAGGCCCCCGATTTGAACAAGGCATCTCGGCGGGAGCAAATATCGCGGGTGCCGATGTAACTCAGGTTGACGGGCAACAGGGACAAAATGCAGGGTGAAATGCTGGCCAAGAGACCACCCGCAAAGGAAAGGAGGATGAGCCAGGCCGGGTTGGCTGTGGTTTGCTGGCTGAACCAGGCGGTGTAGCTTTCCCCCGTGGAGAAGGCAAATTGCTCGATCGCCCGATAGAAGTCACTTTGCAGGATGTAGTCTAAGCCCACAATTAGACTGGCTATGCCGATCCCTAAGCCCGCAACTCCTAGGAGTTTGTTGGCGGGATGTTTGGCGATCGCGTGTCGCAACGACTTCACCCGTGTCATACGCTAAGTCCTATCGAGTTGAGTTGGCTGAGAATGGAATGGAGGGCTGTGCTAAGCTCCCGTTAAATTCATTCCCGGTGGGGCTGAATCGGTAAATTCATGGCCACAGTCGTCGGGCCTGAGTTCAGGAGGTGCGGCTCAGGTGCTTACGGTTTAATCAAAATTGGTGGTGCCGGTATACCCGGACAGGGAGGCTAACTCTTGCAGCGATCGCAAACCCCGATAGAGTTTGCCGTTAATTTTCCAGGTTGGATAGCTACTGATCCCGGCTTGGTCACACAGTTGGGGTTGGGGATGGTCGCCTTTGGGGTCGCATTCAATGATGGGCACGTATTGCTTGGCTTCGCCAAAGAGGTCTTTTTGGCGGCCACAGTAGGGACACCAGTATGTCCCAAACATTTGAGCTCCACTTTGGGTGAGATGGTTTGCCAGGGCGACTTTGGATGATTTTGCAATTTCAGCCGCCGGGGGCGTTTGGATCGGGCCATTGGAAAACGCTTGTTTCCGGGCACAACCCCCGATGACCAGGGCGATCGCGATTAAGGCAATACTGGGCACGGCCTGAGCCCGAAACAACGAGGCAAAGATAGAGACAGACTTGGGGCGCAAAGACATAGCTCAACGGCAATAAAGATTTAGGAGGGGATGACGAACAAGGATAACCCAGGAGGGACGGCGGTGATGGGCAAGGCGCAAAAGCAAAGTAAAACGACTGGAAGGATGGGGATGGGTTGGGGTGAACTAGCCGGGCCGATGGGCGGGTTGCGACCGGGGGGAAAGAGCCGAATCGCTCTCGGAAAAATGGCTTTAAGGGATTCCTGGGCCTGTTCTAACGTGACTTCAGTGTAAGATTCAACGCGGCGAAATGCGTTCAGTGAATTTGTCTATTCTCGTTGGTGCAAGGTGGGGTCTTGTTGGCGCAAAGTGTGACGTTTGGCCAATTCAGGCGATCGCGGTGAATGGTAGAGGCAGGCGATCGGCGCAAAACACAAAATCTTTCAACCAAGGACGAATTCCTGGCCTACACTGCATGAGAGTGACCTTGCTTGGGTGCCAGCGAACCTGGCTGGAAGCGGGCGGGGACGCAAGCTGCACTGAAACCGTTGATCTAAACCGTGGGAGTTCAACATGGCAGGTAAAACAATCTTGATGTTGGTCGGTGACTTTGTTGAAGATTATGAAGTGATGGTGCCGTTTCAGGCCTTACAAATGGTTGGGCATACCGTTCATGCGGTGTGTCCCCGGAAACAGGCTGGGGCGCTGGTGCGGACTGCGGTGCATGACTTTGAGGGCGATCAGACTTATTCGGAGAAACCAGGTCATAACTTTCAACTGAATGCAACGTTTGCCGAGATTGATGCCACGGCCTATGATGCGCTGGTGATTCCGGGGGGGCGGGCTCCGGAGTATTTGCGGCTTGACCCGGAGGTGATCCACATTGTGCAGCAGTTTGCCCAGGCTAATAAGCCGATCGCGGCGATTTGTCATGGGGTGCAACTGTTGGCGGCGGCCAGGGTGCTGCATGGTAAGCGGTGTTCGGCCTATCCGGCCTGTGCGCCCGAGGTGGAGTTGGCGGGGGGGATTTATGCTGAAATTCAGGTGCACGAGGCGATCGCCGATGGCAATTTGGTGACGGCTCCGGCTTGGCCTGCCCATCCTCAGTGGTTAGCAAAATTCCTGGCTGTTCTGGGGACGCAGATTGTCCACGGTTCGTTAACTGCGGTATAGGCCGTTGGTGGGGGGCGGTTGGCTGGATGGCTAAGTTTGCGCTATTGGTGGGGGTGAGTGATTGTGCCGCAGGGTTGCCAACGTTGCGGAAGGCCCGCGTGAATGTGCAAATCTTGGCGCGATCGCTGCGCGAAACCAACTCTGGCTTCCAAATTCAATTGGTGCAAAACTCGCCCCAAATGGAGATGGCCGAGGCGATCGAGCGGTTCTTTCGCCAGCGCCAGCCGACGGATCAGGTGCTGTGTTTGTTCTCTGGCTATGGGTTTCGCGATCGCGATGGGCAGCTTTATTTCGCGACACCGGAGACCGTGTTGGATGAGCAGGGAAATTTGATCCGGGCTCGCACCTTGCCAGCCCACTTTGTGCTGAACGTGATGGACAGCAGCCCCGCTGAACACCAGGTTTTGATTTTTGATGGGTGCGTTCGGTTGCCGGAGGGAATTGCCAGCACGGCCCAAGAGGAGTTGTTGGAAGGGGTGTTTGACCAGATGATTGGCGATCGCCGCATTATCCTGGTCAACGACACTTACACGCGCCATACCCAAGACCCCGACAGCCTGGATACCTGGAGCTATACACGCTATTTGGCCAACGGGTTAGCCAGCGGTGGGGCCGATCACGATTGCGATGGCTCGTTGACGGTGGAAGAGTTGCATCGCTATGCCACTGCCAAAATTCAAACAGCGGCCCCAGCCCAGCATCCCCAGTTTTATGGTTCGCCACAATTGGCCAGCCAGGTTGTGTTGCAGGTGCCCAACTCCAGTCCCACTGTCCAGTTTCGGCAATTTTTAGAGAAACTGGCCCAAGCCCCGGAGACTGAAATTGATGCTACGGAATTTCGTATTTTGACTGGTCGCAATACGCTCAATGCGCTCCGACTCCATTTGGGATTGTCGCCCCAGGAGGCCAGTGAAATCGAGGCGGAAGTGCTTCGTCCAGAGCGAGAATATGCCCAGCGGCAACAGTTATATCAGGAAGTGTTAGCCAAATTGGCACGGGAGCCGGAATGAAGGCCAATGAACCCGATGATCCTACTTTGATTCAGTGGCGCAAAGCCCTGAGTTTGCCGGAGAACGCGGAGTCTGGTGGGTTGCCCCCACCGTCAGCTCAGGTGACTCAACGGACTCCCCCTGTGGCCCCGCCAAATGCCCCAGCGACGGCTCCGTCTGAGACACAGACGGGAGATTTGGACTTGTATGAACAAATGTTGCGGGAAGCGATGCAACGTCAACGGCCTTTGCTGGAGCGCGATCGCAAGGAGTTAGATTATCTCCAACAAATTTTTCATTTGCGGGAGGAAGATGTTGAGCGGATTCGGCTCAAGGTGGCGGAGCAGGTTGTGGGGGCTGCCCTTGGCCCGGATTTATCGCAGACGGTGAATCCGGCGGTGGCTGGCGCGGCTGGGGCTGGGGGGAACCCGGCACTAGGGAGCCAGGAAGCAGGGAGCCAGGAAGCAGGGAGCCAGGAAGCAGGGAGCCAGGGCCTGGGGGCGGCTGGGATGGCGGCCTCGAATCCGGCCTTGAATCCGGCGATCGCGGAGGCAAGTTCTCCATCATCACAAGCAGCCCCATCGCCCCAAGCAGCCCCATCACCACCCGTAGACAGTGCGCCTCAGCGACAATTTCCGCGCAAAATGGCGGGGCCAGCCAGTACGCCTGAGGAAGAAGCGCCTCCGGGGAATGCTGAACCGGGGAGTGCAGGGAGCAGTAGTGGGCCGTCGGGGGGCAGTGGGCCGCCGGGGGGCAGTGGGGCGCAACAGAACCAGGGGACGGCCAGCCCACCACCGACGCAGGCGGAATCTGCCACGGCCACGGGGGAAACGACGAATACCACAGTTGAGGCGGGGTCAGCGCAGGGGGCAGCCCAGGCGGAACAGCCTGTTTCGGTGGCTCCACCGAAACAGACGAGTCGAAGTACAAATCTTGCCCCGTTGATGGTTGGCTTTGGGTTGTTGGCGGCGATGGGGGCGTTGTTTGGGATTTGGCTGGCAGTGCGACCGTGGTTACAAGGGCGATCGCAGGATGCAGCAGTTGGGCCAGAGCAGGTGCAAAGTGCGGATACCTTTGTGCAAGATGGAATGACGAAAAACCAGCAAGGCCAGTATCAAGCGGCGATCGAGGTGTTGAATCAAGCGATTCGCCTGAATCCCAAGGATGCTAGGGCGTTTGTGAATCGGGGATATGCCTATCATCAGATGGGGGATCTGAAGCGGGCGATCGCGGACTATGACCAGGCTCTCGACATTGACCCGAATTTGGCCGAAGCTTACAGCAATCGGAGCCATGCCCATTTTGATCAGCGGAAATATAAAGAGGCGTTGGAGGATGCGACGCAGGCGATCGAGCTGAAGCCCGATCTGGCGGCGGCTTATTTAAATTTAGGGAATGCCCAGTTGATGCAAGGCAACCAGGGAGAGGCGTTGCAAAATTTTCAGAAAACGCTGGAGTTGCAAGGCAGTCAGGTTACGCAGGCCCGAGCTTACAACAATATGGGGAATATTCAACAGGCGCAGAAGCAGTTTGATCAGGCGATCGCGAGCTACAACCAGGCCACCCAACGGGACGCGGAATATGGGGATGCGTTCTATAACCGGGGTTTGGCGTTTGAGCAAAAGGGCGATCGCACCTCAGCGATTCAAGATTTCCAAGGTGCGGCCAGATTGTATGAGCAACAGGGCAATGGGGAAATGAGCAAACGGGCCAAGCGACGGGCTGAGCAATTGACCCAGGGCCAAACCACAACCCCCATGCCCCCACCGACCTCACCAACGCCGACTCCCTCCACTGAGGCGATTTAGGGGCTGCTTCGGGGCAGCGTGGGGCTTACCGATAGGGCCAGGTTGTAACTAAAAAGACGGCCAACGTTGCGATCGCTAGCAGGCCCTGAATTAAGTTACCGACTACCGTTCCCACCACAATCCCCAGGGCCGCTTTGAAGGCAATGCCCAGATCGCGCCGATATAAAAATTCACCCGCGATCGCCCCCAGCACCGACCCCAGCAACAAGCCAATAATTGGCCCTAGTGGCCCCCCAATTACGACAGTAGGTAGCAAGCCAAACATCCCTAGTAGCAGCCCCACAAAGGCCCCAATCTGGCCCCACTTGCTGGCTCCGGCTTGTTTGGCCCCCAGGTAGCCTGCCAAAAAGTCAATCCCGACGCCCAGCAGCAACACGACGACGGCGACCACCAGGGGAATGACGGCACTGTTGGCAAATTGAGTAGCGATCGCCCAAACCAGAGCGGCGATCGCAATCAGACTAATGCCTGGAATGGCTGGCACCACGGCACCAACAACTCCGACTAACATCACAGCGACTAAAGACCAGTAGAGAATTTGCATAGGAAACTTAGGGATAAGAGGACGGACGGCAACGGCAGGGGCCGGCATTAACTGGCCAGGGGCGTTGTTGGAGTTTGGGTGAGGGTGTAGGCCAATTTATCGGCGATCGCGGCAATCCATTGTTCATCCTGCTTGGTGTAGCTACGGGGGGCATCGGCTCCCAAAATCAGCACACCGTGGTCGCCAACAGGTTGGCAGATCACACCCTGAGTATTCTCTGGCAAGTAGGTAAATTCAATCTTACCGGGATAGACATTCAACGCGACGAGATAGACGGGCTTGTGCTTGTCAAAGACGCGCTGCAAAATGGGGCCGACGGTGATTTCGGTTTGCTCTGGCAGAATGCCTCGGCGCACCAGGACTTGATTGTTATGCCACAAGATGAGCGATCGCGTCACGGTATTGGTCAGCAACAAATGGGAGGCCCAAGCCAACTCTGCCTGTAACCCTTCGGGCAAAGACGGCTCTAGCTCAAACACTTCTGTACCTACCAGTTCGACCCGATCAGGCCGTCGGGGTTGCACCTGTTGCCAAAGTAATCCGGTCAAAATTAGGATCGCGCAAGCAATCACCCCCACCACGTCCGATCGCGCTTGCGAGTCAGTAAGGGCCGGGGTAAACAGCCGATTTGCAAAGAGTAATGTGCCTGCCAAAGCGCCCACCACCAATGGGAGCGATCGCAAAACCCGATTTGGATCTGAGTTAGCCATCCGAAAATTCAAGAAGCATCTATACTGACTCTAACGAATTTCCGTACCCAACTTGAGGAGAAAACCGTGCTGGATTTGGTGAGTGCTGGAATGGTATCCGTCTGGCTGTCCCTCGCAAATGTCTCTGAAACATTGACCACCACCGTAACCGAGCTTCAAGAAACTCCCTGGCTAGCCGAACCAGCACAAACCGATCGCACCACCCAAGCCCTGCTCCAAAACTATCTCAAAAGGTTGGCCGCAAAGGGGCTAGCGCCCACAACCCAGGGCGTTTGGTTGCAATCGGGGCCGGTTGTTCTGGCCAATAACCAGGGGACGACACCGTTACCTGCGGCTTCTTTGACCAAAGTGGCCACGAGCCTGGTTGCCCTGGAAACCTGGGGCACTGACCATCGGTTTGATACCCTAATCAGCACTAATGGGGAAATTCAAAATGGGGTGTTGCAAGGCGACCTCATCATTCAGGGCGGGGGCGATCCGCTGTTTGTGTGGGAGGAGGGATTTGCGCTCGGCAACACGCTGAATCAAATGGGCATTCGCAAAGTGACGGGCAATCTGGTGATTGTCGGGGCGTTTCAAATGAACTTTGAGGTTGATCCCCGCAAGGCGGGAGCGTTGTTGCAAGAGTCGTTGAATTCTGCGAAATGGGGGGATGATGCGACCTATCAATATTCAGAAATGCTGCCGCCCCCAGCCAAGCCCAAAGTGGAAATTGCCGGGACAGTGCAGGTTTTGGCTGCCGGAACGCCAATGCCAACAGAGCCAACGGCGTTAATCCGCCATTCGTCCTTGCCGCTGGCGCAAATTCTGAAATTGATGAATGTGAACAGCAATAATGTGATTTCTGAATCCCTGGCGGTGATGGCGGGGGGGCATCAGGTGGTGGCCCAAAAGGCGGCGATGCTGGCGAATGTGCCGCCGGATGAAATTTTGTTGGTCAATGGGTCGGGCTTGGGGGTGGAAAATCGGATTTCGCCGCGAGCGGTGGCGGCCATGTATGCGGTGATGCAGCGATATTTGGAGCCGAAAGGGTTGACGATCGCAGATTTGTTTCCGGTGTCGGGGCTGGATTTGGGCACCATTGATTACCGCAAAATCCCGAAAGCGGCGGTGGTGAAAACGGGGACGCTGAATGAGGTGAGTGCGTTGGCGGGGGTGTTGCCAACCCGCGATCGCGGGTTGATCTGGTTCACAATTATCAACCGGGGGACAGATCTGGAGGATTTGCGGGAGGAACAAGACCGCTTTTTGCAACAATTGGTGACGCAGTGGGGGGCTTTGCCCAGCGTGCCTGTGGCGATCGCGCCCCAACAACCCGGCCAAGTGGTGAAGCTGCTCGGTTCGCCTCAGCGAAATATCATTCAGACTCGTCCTGGTTTGGCTGTGGGGAATTTGCAATAGCGATCGCCGCACGATGAACGGCCCACTCACAATGGGATGGTGTGAGGCCGACTGCTGGCCAGGGTGGCGTGCAAGTTAACAACGGCCCCGACCACGACGATCGCAGGGGCCTCAAAATGGGTGGCTTCCACCTGGGCCACGATGGTTGCTAAATTGCCGCAGAGTTCGGTTTGCTCGGGTCGGGTACCCCACCGAATGAGGGCAACGGGAGTTTGGGGCGCGAGGCCAGCCTGGAGCAATTCGCGGACGATATGGGCAAGATTGTGGATGCCCATGTAAATGACGATGGTTTCAGAGCCACGGGCGATCGCGGACCAATCCACTTCGGGGCGATATTTGCCTGCACCTTCGTGGCCGGTTACAAAGGTGACGGAGGAACTGTAGTTGCGGTGGGTGAGCGGAATGCCAGCATAGGCCGGAGCAGAAATCCCAGAGGTGATGCCGGGTACCACTTCGACGGGGACACCAGCGGCCATTAACTCTTCCATTTCTTCGCCACCGCGCCCAAAAATAAAGGGGTCGCCGCCTTTCAACCGGACGACGATCGCCGCCGTTTGGGCTTTGCGGATCAACAATTGGGAAATATCTTCTTGCAGCATGGAGTGCATCCCCTTGCGTTTGCCAGCGTTAATTTGCTCGGCTTGGGGATTGATCATGGCCAAAATGGATGAACTGACCAGGGCATCGTAAACGACGACATCGGCACATTCCAACAGGGCTTTGCCTTTTAAGGTCAGTAAGCCGGGATCGCCAGGGCCAGCCCCTACCAGATAAACTTTGCCAGGTTGTTCCATAGTGGGTATTGGGAAAGGAGTGTAGCGGAGAGCCGGGGAGGGATTGGTCAGGGGGTGCGATCGCTGGCCCGCTGAATCAACTCAACTAATACATCGGCAATGCCTGCATTGTGATCCAGGGTTTCGGCTAATGATAACGACAGATTGGGATGGTGTTGGGTCAAGGTTGCTACGGTTTGGGCGATCGCGTCGGTAATTCCGCCACTGAAGAGAAAGTAGGGCAAGATCCCAATTCGGCGTAAGCCAGCAGTTTGCAAGGCTTGGAGCTGGGTTTCCAGGTTGGGAGCGGTGGCCCAGTAGGCGGCGATCGCCCCGACTCGCTCCGCCAGGGTTTCGATGGCTTGGTTGGCCCCAGGCCGCTGGCTCCCGTGGGCTAGCAGAATCCAGGCTTCCATCGGGGTGCCAGACAGCCGTTCCATCACAATGCGGTGCAGGCCGGGGCAACTGCCAAAGTGAGTGGTGATTTCCCATTGGATCGTGGGTGGCAATTGGGTTTGGGCGATCGCCACGGCGGCTGGAATATCTTCGCGGACATGCACTCCGGCTAACAGCAACACGGGAATCACCTGGACTCGGAGGGAAACATCGCTTGCAGGCTGCGTTGCCCTGACCTGGTGGACAAGCTGAACCAGTTGCTGATCTAACGGCAAGGGATGGCATTCCAAATAGGCATCGGCGATCGCCAGGGGTGGCTCGGTGGTGGTGAGGTTGGTGGTGACCGTTTCTGCCGGGGGGGTAGAGCGCCAGCCAAGGTCTTGCCCCAGGGCGGCTGGAAGGGCGGGAGTGTGTTGGATGTGCTGTTGAACTTGCTGGGTTAGGGCCGCCGCCGCCTGTTGCGATCGCGGATCACGACTGCCATGAAACACCAGAACCGAAACAGAACGAACATTTGAGGTCAAATACTGGGGATCTCCATCAGGACAGTGGGCAATTGATCCGATTATTACTCAAATCTGTAACTCGTGACGATTGCGCTTATTTATTATTTTTTAATTTCTTCTTTTAATTTTTCTAACGGTTCTCTTGGTTGTTCCGCTCGATTGTTCCGACTGACAAAAAAAGAGGCGAAAGTTCACCTCTAACTGGTTGGTTCATTCAGTGTGGTTGCCGCAGGCTGGGTTCCTTGCTCAGATTCGTTGTTCAGAGTGGCTACGGCAAGAATGGCGGATTGATGACCTAATTAACGGCTTAGCCCAGTTAATTGTGGGTGCCAACGAAGGCCAAGGTCAAACTATCATGGGCGAGGAAATGAGCCAGATGAAACGCCCGATCTTCGGTTTCTAACAAGATTTGTTCGTAAAGATACCGGGTGGCGCGATCGCCCAGACTTTCTGCTTGGCCGGCCTGACGGCGTAATAAGTTAATCAATGCTTGTTCGGCGGCCAAATCATGTTCAAGCATTTGGCGTGAAGTATAAACGCCATCGCTCTCGGGGGTGAAGCAACATAGTTCTGCCAACTTGGTAAAGCTGGCGACAGGGACGCCCCCTAACCCATTTAAGCGCTCGCCAATTTTATGAACATATTCTTGTACTTGACCGTAACTTTCTGCGAAGAATTCGTGCAAAGAGTAAAACTCGGCTCCTTCAACAACAAAGTGATGTTTTTGATATTGAAGATATAGGGCTTGAAAACTGGCTAAAGCAATATTCATTCCTTCACAAATCGGAGTGGTGACCGATTGTTCAAATAAGACCGGATTGCTGCTCATCTGGTCAAATGCTTGGATCGGAGCTTGAACTTCGGGCATAGTATCCTCCTCCGGATGAATCCGGTTTTTTTGCAATAACGTGCAGTATTGATAACTGTAGCACGCTCGATTTCAGCGTCAATCGGTAAGCAATTGCTTATCAAGAAAAGTTCGCAATTTATTTCGATTCGAGATTAGGAATTTGGCTGTTCTAATGTTTGACTGGGTTGGCCTGGAGTGATTTTAGGGAGAAGACTCTTTGGTGGGAGAATGATGGCAAAATCAGTTTATTTCGCATTAATTTGTTGACCTTTGATCTAAGTCTTAACCAAAATTTAAGCAACTAAGAGACGGGCGATCGCGGGCCTTAATTTGGTGCGGCTGGGGATGCGGCTTTTGGAGTGAAATTGTGGGGAGGGCGTTGTTTTATCCGTCGGTTTGAATGGTTGCCAGGGCTTGGTGCATGGCGTTTTTTTGCTCGGCATCGTAGCCCCAGCGGGTAAGAAAGGGCTGATAATCGCCGCTGGGGGTGGTGAGGCTGGTTTGCATGGCCTGGATATGGGGGGTGAGTTCGGGGAGGTGCAATTGCTGGATGAGGTGGCGCGATCGCGCCTGGACGCGGGCTGAGCCTTGGGCTAAATCGGTGCGATCGTGGCGGTGGTGGGTGATGATCATGGCCGTAGACATAACCAAGTTTTTGATGAGGAGGGGGGCGACGATCGCGGGGGCAGTGCGCAGGGCGGCAAGGACGGCCTCGGAGGGAGTATCGGCAAAGGCGCGTTCATCGCTTAAATAGGTGACAAAAAAGCCTCTGGCTCCGTTTTCGGTGGCGACGAGCTGGGCGATCGCGGTTTCCAGGTCGGGGGCTGACCAGGCTCCGGCGGCAAGGCGATCCAGGAGTTCAGTACTCAGGGCGATCGCGGCTTCAAAGGTCAGATTTTCGGGCACCATAAAAGTAGATTCAGCGGCCATTGTCAAAATCCTCGGTATGATGAACTAAACCATTCGTACTAATGTTGCTCCCGTGCGTTTTTAGAGTGACGGGGCGATCGCCCAGGCTCGATGGGCACAGGGCTGGCGATGGATTGAATGGGGTTGTTTGTTGCAGTTTCTTGTTTCAGCCTATGGCAATCATCTCCTCGAAGAAACATCCCGATGCTGATGGTGACTCGCAAGCTGATTTGTTTGCTGCGGCCCAGTCGATTGCCAAACCAGAGCCGAGGGCGGCGGGGGCTGGTTGTGTTCCAACAGAGCGCCCGGAGTCCTTATTGGAAGCTGCTGTGACCCCGGCGGAGCTTGGCCCAGCGGAGGATTCGCTCCGGCCTCAGCGCTTGGCTGATTATATTGGGCAACGGGCACTTAAGGATGTTTTGGATATTGCCATTCAAGCGGCCCAAGGACGACAAGAAACCCTGGATCATTTGTTGCTGTATGGGCCACCAGGGTTGGGGAAAACGACGTTGGCGTTGATTTTGGCGGCGGAGATGGGGGTGGGCTGCAAAATTACCACGGCCCCGGCTCTGGAACGACCACGGGATATTGTGGGCCTGTTGGTGAATCTCCAACCGGGAGATGTCTTATTTATTGATGAAATTCACCGATTGCCCAAGGTGACGGAAGAGATTTTGTATCCCGCGATGGAAGACTTTCGGCTAGATATCACAATTGGGAAGGGGTCGAGTGCGCGGACGCGATCGCTGCCGTTGCAGCGGTTTACGTTAGTGGGGGCGACGACTCGGGTGGGGGCGTTGACATCGCCCTTGCGCGATCGCTTTGGGTTGATTCAGCGGTTGCGGTTTTATGAATTGGATGAACTGGTGCCGATTGTGCTGCGGACAGCGGCGATTCTTAATGCGCCCATTACTGACTCTGGGGCGGCGGAAGTGGCTCGGAGATCGCGCGGAACCCCTCGGATTGCCAACCGTCTGCTAAAACGGGTGCGGGATTATGTGCAAGTCAAAGCAGCGGGGACGATTACCCAAGCGATCGCGGCGGAAGCATTGGAGTTATTTAATGTTGACCCCTGTGGCCTGGATTGGACTGATCGGCGCTTGCTGACCGTCATGATTGAGCATTTCAATGGCGGGCCAGTGGGCCTGGAAACCGTGGCCGCCGCCACCGGCGAAGATGCCCAAACCATTGAAGAAGTCTACGAACCCTATCTGCTCCAAATTGGCTATCTGAACCGCACCCCCCGCGGGCGCATTGCCACCCCTGCCGCTTGGAAGCACCTGGGGTTTACCCCTCCAGACAGCCAGCTTTCCATGCTGTAGCTGCGCTGAATCGACAAAAATATGCAATCCTTAAAGGAAAGAAACATCCGCGATGTCTATGTCTGTAGCCACTTCCAGCGACTTAAAAACCCGGGCCAAACGGTTTGTCAAAAAGCTGTTGAATTATTCGGTGGCCTCAGTCACGCCTTCTTCCGTGGGGTCAGCGCCTGCGCCTCTGCTGGGAGATAGTTTGCGGAAAACGGTGGCTGATTTTTATCTGCGGGGTAGCGGGATTGAGGTGGGTGCTTTGCACAACCCGCTGCAAGTGCCCAATTGGGTCACGGTGCAATATGTTGATCGCCTGTCTGTGCCCGACCTGAAGCAGCAATACCCCGAACTGGCTGACCTCAATTTGGTTGAAGTTGACATTTTGGATGATGGAGAGCGGTTGACCACTATTGCCGCGGCTTCTCAGGATTTTGTAATTGCTAACCACTTTATTGAGCATTGCCAAGACCCGATCCGGGCGATCGAAAACGCGCTGCGCGTGCTGAAGCCCGGTGGCATTTTGTACATGGGGGTACCAGATAAGCGGTTTACCTTTGACCAACATCGGGCGGTAACGTCCATTGAGCACTTGCTCAAGGATTACCATGAAGGGCCAGAATGGTCGCGAGAACTCCATTTTCTGGATTACGCTAAATTTGCCTCGCTGGGTTACACTACGGCGGCAGAGGGGCAAGACGATCCTCGGATTGCGGCAGAAGCGCACCGCTTAATGGCGATGGACTACAGCATTCATTTTCATGTGTGGACGCAAGCCGAAATTTTGGAATTATTGACGGTTTTGCAGCAGCAACTCCAGTTTCCGTTTGATGTTGAACTTTTTGTCCAAAATCAAGAAGAACTGATTTTTATCCTCAAGAAAAACTAGGCCATGATGGCGTATTCAGGCGGACTAATGATATTGCGGCGAATTCCGATCCTTCATGTTTTGCTCATTGCGGTGAGTGTATTGGTGGTGAGTTTGGTTGGGCCAGGGCCGGCTTGGGCGGCGGCAGCAACACAGTCCGTGGCCAATCAGTCTGTTCCTGCGCAGTCTGTTGCGCCGCAGGTGGCCCCTGACTCCGCAGCCCCTGATTCGGTGACTCAGCCTTCGGTCGCCAATCTGTTTGAAGAGTTGGAAGAGCTATACAACCAGGCGATCGCGGCGACAAATGAGCAGGATTTTGCGACGGCTGAAACCTATTGGACAAAAATGCTGGATCGCTTTCCTTACAATCCTGCGGTGTGGAGCAATCGGGGCAATTCGCGGGTGAGCCAAAACAAGCTGGATCTGGCGATCGCGGATTATCAAAAGGCGATTGAACTTGCGCCTGATGCCCCCGACCCGTACCTCAATCTGGGGGCGGCGCTGGAAGGAATTGGTCGCTGGGATGAGGCGATCGCGAACTATGACCATGTGCTGGAACTCGATCCAGAGGATCCGCTGGCATACAACAATCGGGGAAATGCCAAAACGGGGAAAGGCGAATGGGCCGAGGCGATCGAAGATTTTCAGCACGCCTCCAAACTCGCCCCTGATTTTGCCTTTGCGCGGGCCAACGAAGCCCTGGCTTTTTACCAACTGGGGGAAACGGACAAAGCCACCCAGATGATGTATGGGTTGGTGCGAAAATATCCCAAATTTGCAGACATGCGGGCAGCGCTGACGGCGGCTTTGTGGGTGCAGGGTAAACGGGGCGAAGCTGAGAGCGAGTGGGTTTCGGCGGTGGCCTTAGATTCCCGTTACAAGGATGTGGAGTGGCTGAAAACGGTGCGCCGCTGGCCGCCAGATTTGGTTGCCGCAATGGATAAGTTTTTGTCCCTGAAGGCGTAGGGTGATGACTACTGCGATCGCGCGTCAACTGGCCCTGTGGGCTTTGTGGTTGGGGTTTGGGGTGTATGCCTTTGTTTTTGCGCCGCCCGACCAACCCGACCAGACCTTTGATTTAATCAAGCGCCTGTCTACAGGACAGTTTGACGGGATTAACCCGCTCATCATTGCGCTGTTCAATATTATGGGGGTATGGCCGTTAATCTACAGCGCGTTGTTGTATTGCGATGGCCGGGGCCAGCGGGTCAGAGCGTGGCCCTTTGCGGCGGGTGCATTCGGGGTTGGGGCCTTTGCGCTTCTGCCCTATCTGGCGTTGCGACAGCCCAACCCTGAGTTCAAGGGCACCAAAAATCTGTGGCTGCGCTTTTGGGATTCTCGCTGGCTGGGTGTTGTCCTGGCGATCGCGGCGGTGGGGCTATTGGTTTATGGGTTCACCCAAGGGGATTGGGCCGATTTTAGTCAGCAATGGCGTAGCCAGCGGTTTATCCATGTGATGAGTCTAGATTTTTGTGCCCTGTGTCTATTATTTCCCGTCTTGCTGGGGGATGATATGGCGCGGCGGCAGTTCAAAGCGCCGAAACTGTTTTGGGCGATCGCCCTGTTGCCTTTGTTGGGTGCGGTTGTGTATTTGATGGTGCGCCCTCCGCTCATCCCCGTGCCTAATGGGGCGGTGGCTTCACCGCTTACCCCGGCGGCGCAACCCGCTGCGGGCCAGGAATGACCGTTGGCCCCAGGGTTCCTCAATCGTATTTGCCAGGGTGGACTGTGTGATGGATCGATGGGCGATCGCCAAGCGGGTGTTGAGTCTTTGGTTAAGTGGTTGGCTCTGGTTGCTGGCGGTGTTGTGCCCTCAACCCTGGCTTGCGGCTAGTGCCAGTCCCCTGCCGCTGGTGCTGAATCAGACTGTGGCCCCCAGTCCGGTGGGGCCGCTTGATGCTAATGATATTCCGACGGAAAAAATTAGCCGCTTCGTCCATGCTTATTTGCAAGTTGTGACGCTAATTGAGCAGAAAGAAAGTACGTTACAAGCAGCAGAAACCGAAACTGAATCCCTCCGCATTGAACAAGAGATTGAGGCGGCAGCGATCGCCATCATCGAAGCTGCCGGCCTAACCCGTCCGGAATATCTCCAACTCTTGGGTTTAGCAAACGCAGACCCAGAATTTGGTGAACGGGTCGCAATCCAACTCCAAGAAGCTTCCAGTTGATCCCCGGTTGGGATCAAACCTGGCCTCGCCAGACTCCAAAAAATTGCGGCGAGAAATCTTGCAGAAACGGGAATGAGTGATTAAATGAGAAGAGCAATCGAGGCCCACGGTCAGGTATAGACTGTAACGGTGGCGCTAAATTGGCAATGGATCACTCACGCTCATCAATGGATGTTAAAGACGGTTGAATGACTGGAAACATTTCGCCCACCTCCCAGACAGATCTGGCGCAACGGCGGCATCGGTTGCGTCGGCAGCGGCGAGTACGGCTATTTCAAATGCTCTGGAGAGTCGTTGCCGTTGGCGGGTTGGCAGGGGGCTTAGTGTGGGTCAGCACCCAACCCATTTGGCTCATTCAAAAACCAGAACAAATCAAAATTGAAGGGAATCGGTTTTTGCCTGCCGACACCTTGCGAGCAGTGATGCCCTTGACCTATCCCCAATCCTTGTTACAAGTGGAACCACAAGCGATCGCCGCACACCTGAAAACCAAGGCCCCGATCTCGGAGGCGATCGTCAGTCGGCAACTGTTTCCGCCCGGGCTGACCATTCGTGTGCGCGAACGCTATCCAGTTGCGATTACGTTTCTGGCGGCCAAAGACATTCAGCTACTGGCCCAGCAGTCACCCACAGAACTGGCCAAAACCGCTCGGGTTGGCTTGTTGGATGAAAACGGCATGGCTATTCCCCTGGAAAATTATGAACTTCTGAAGCAATCCGTGAAGCTGCCAGAACTGAAAGTTATCGGTAGCCGAGAGCACTTTTTGCCGCATTGGTCTAACTTATACCAGACCACCCGCCAAAGCCCTGTTAAAATCACTGAGCTTGATTTTCAAAATCCTGCTAACCTCGTACTGCAAACCGAGTTGGGAGTTGTCCATTTAGGCCCCTATACTTCACGGTTTCCTGCACAAGTTAAAACCTTAGATCGAATGCGAAAACTTCCTAATCAAATAGATTTGAAGCAGATTGCTTATATAGACTTGAGAAGTCCAGTCTCCCCTGTGCTCCAAATGAAGGGAACGGCAAGTGCAGTAAAACCTTCAATGGATGAAGTCGAGGAGGAGGCCCCAGAGGAGTGGCAATGATCCAAACGTAGTTCGTGGAACCAATCTCGCAAAGCCCTATCCCAACGTTGTTTCAGTCTTTTTCTCGATTTTTAATAAGATTGGATTTTTAAACAACTTCCTCTATAGTTGATCAATGTCGTTGACTCGGAAGATTGTTTGAGGCGATCCACTGCATCCCACTTGTATTGTTAAGTTTCTAAATCCATGACACTTAATAACGGCTTAGGAAATGAGCACGACAACCCTACCCCCGGTGGACAAGCAAATCTCCCGCTGGCGACAGATACTTTAAACCTACTTGATAACTCCGGTGCCCCTATGAACTCGTCCAGCTATCATGCAAAATTAACCGGAGAAAATTCTAGGAGTGATGATATTGTGCCAGGTAATGTAGCAAAGATTAAAGTAATTGGTGTCGGCGGTGGTGGTGGGAATGCCGTCAATCGAATGATTGCCAGTGAGGTAACTGGTGTTGAGTTTTGGTCGATTAATACAGATGCCCAAGCACTCAAACACACTTCGGCCCAGCAGTTTTTACAAGTGGGTCAAAAGTTGACGCGGGGGCTGGGAGCTGGGGGCAACCCGGCGATCGGGCAAAAGGCCGCTGAGGAATCCCGCGATGAGATTGCTGCCGCCCTGGAAGGCTCGGATCTGGTGTTTATTACGGCGGGGATGGGCGGTGGTACCGGTACGGGGGCTGCGCCGATCGTGGCTGAAGTCGCGAAAGAATTAGGCGCACTGACGGTAGGAATTGTGACTCGTCCGTTTACCTTTGAAGGGCGGCGACGGGCTAACCAAGCAGCAGAGGGGATTGAGGCGCTTCAGGGCCGAGTCGATACTTTGATTGTGATTCCCAACGATAAGCTGCTGTCGGTGATTTCTGAGCAAACTCCTGTGCAAGAGGCGTTTCGGTCAGCTGATGATGTGTTGCGCCAAGGGGTGCAAGGGATCTCGGATATCATTATGATTCCGGGGTTGGTGAATGTGGACTTTGCTGATGTCAGAGCGGTCATGGCGGATGCGGGTTCGGCGCTGATGGGCATTGGGGTTGGGACGGGCAAGTCGCGGGCACGGGAAGCGGCAATGGCTTCGATCTCGTCTCCGCTGTTGGAATCTTCGATTGAGGGGGCGCAGGGCGTTGTCTTCAACATCACGGGTGGGGATGATTTGACCTTGCATGAGGTGAACGCTGCGGCTGAGATTATTTACGAGGTCGTGGATCCCAATGCCAATATTATTTTTGGTGCGGTGATTGACGAACGATTGCAGGGTGAGTTGCGGATTACGGTGATTGCAACTGGCTTTACTGGGGAAAACCAACCTCGGGTGAGCGCAAAGCCGACAGTGGTGAAACGACCGGCACCTTCGCCGGGGATTGCAGTGCCGCCACCGTTACCACCCGAACCACGGACGAAGCCGGGATTGGATATTCCTGAGTTTCTTCAGCGGCGGCGGCCACCCCGCTAGGTGATCTGGCCTGTTGAGGAAGAGGTTATCGAGCGATCGCCAGTTCAAGGGGTATTCCCGGTTGGGGAATGACAAGTTGAGTGCCGAGCTTGGCGTGGTGCATTTTGTCTTGCAATTCCTCAATGCTCCCTACTGTTCTGAGCAGGTTGGGGAGGATGCCACTGGTTTCAATTTCGCCTCGGGTGGTGGGCAAAAAGAACTGAGGTTGCAGGGCTTGCAACATGGCCAGAGTTTGTTGGGGGCCCATAATGACTTGTCCCAATAGCGGCAAGACTTGTCCGATCGCCGGGGCGATCGCGACATCAACTTTGCCCAGACGTGGGGCAGCTTGGGTGGGAAAGCTGTGGGGTTCGTAGTAAACGGTCTGCTGGTGGCGCCGGTCGGTGAGAAGATAGCCATTTTCAACTTGTCCGGGTTGGATTTCGGCTCCGGGAATGGCTTGGATAGTCAACTGCTCAGCGATCGCGTGAGTTTGCCAATGGCGGAGAGAAATGACGGTTTGGTAGCCTAGTTTTTGCACAATTTTGGCTGCTGTTGGCGACGCGACCACGGGAATAGACCGATCAAGTTGCTTTAGGGTCGGGATGTGACAGTGGTCATCCACTCCTTGTGCGAGTAGGATGCAGTCGATGGGGGGCAGGGTGGCGGGGGTAAACGCTGGCGGAGTTTGATGACGGGCAGTAAATAACCACGGTTGCCCGTAAAATACCATTGGATCGACCAGCCAAGGATCGACCAGTAGGTTTAACCCGGCCAGGTGAAATAACCAACTATTCAGATCGATCCAGGTTAGTTTCATCAGAATTACAATATTTCTTTACAATCTTTTCTAATGATACCGAATGAACTCCAGGGAGCCAACGCCGCGATCGCTGGGGAAATTCCAGGGACGACTGGGGGGCTTGAGATGCGCTGTGGCGTAGCTTGGTTGAATAGCCAGTGGTTTAGCCGTTAAGTCTGAGCAGTAAACAATGATCTATCCTTCTGTGCCAACCCCAATTCCTGTGGCTTTGACGATCGCTGGCTCCGACAGTGGCGGCGGGGCGGGGATTCAGGCAGATCTGCGGACTTTTGCCTTCCATCAAGTGCATGGAACCAGCGCTCTGACCTGTGTAACGGCGCAAAACACCTTGGGGGTGGCCCGTGTTGATGCCTTGTCACCGGAAGCCGTCGCCGCGCAGATCCGGGCAGTAGTGGAAGATATTGGGGTGCAAGCGGCTAAAACGGGGATGTTGCTCAATGCTGAGATCATTGGGACGGTGGCAGATGCCGTGGAAGGACTGGCGTTGCCAAATTTGGTGGTGGATCCGGTGATGGTTTCGCGGACGGGGGCGCAGTTGATTGCCGATGCGGCGATCGCGACCTTGCAACAGCGATTGTTGCCCCTGGCGACTGTGATAACGCCCAATCGGTATGAAGCGCAGATTTTGGCGCAGATGGAGATCCAAACGTTAGAGGCGATGCAAACCGCTGCGCAGCGAATTTACCACCTTGGGCCGCAAGCGGTGTTGGTGAAAGGCGGGGGGATGCCAGGGGCATTACGAGGGGTGGATGTGTGGTTTGATGGGAACGATCTGCTGGTGTTGCAAACCCAGTGTGTCGATACGCCCCATACCCACGGCACGGGCTGTACGTTGTCGGCGGCGATCGCGGCGAACCTGAGCCGGGGGCACTCGGCGTTACTGGCTACCCAAAAAGCCAAAGACTATGTGACGGAGGCTTTGCGTCATGCCCTGGCGATCGGTCAAGGCCAAGGCCCAGTGGGCCACTGGTTTCCGTTGCTGACTCGTGAATCAGGATTGGCATAATGACCCAAACCTATTCTTGCCAGGTGGATTCCCAATCAGGGCAGTTTTCTTCTTCCCAGCCGTAGGGGTGCATCCCACACACAAACATGACCCCGTTGTATGCCTGACCATGATAGTGTTGACACCCGACACAGGTGGCGTGCTCGTTTAGTACGGGTTCAACGGTGCGCCGCACAGGGCGAAGGGATTCTTCCAGGGTGGCTTCGGAGGCCCAGAGAGCTTCTTCGATCGCCACTTCAAACCCTAGATAGGCTTCCAAAATCGGGTCAAAAAAGTGATTAATTTGGGTTTCTAAATCGGGGGCGATCGCCTCTTGAATCTGCCCAGCAAAGTCTTCGGTTACGTCTACCAAGGTTTCCACCATTTGCCCCATATCCTTGGCGATATCGGTAAACATCTGCTCAATCTCTTCGACCAGTTCTTGCATCATGCTTGCAAACTCACTTGCCCAATCGTCCATAACAGTTTCATTGCCAGAGTTGGCAATCCCCTCAAGACCATATGGAAACTGCTATCAACTCAACGAATTTCGGCTCAGTTAATACGCACTTGCGTTGTGGCGATCGCAATTTCCGAGAACCAATGCCGCTATCATAGCTTACCATCGCCAGCTACAGCAGACGGCCCTTGAGGCGAGCCAATGACTTGATCCCAAGGGCGACTGGTTTACAAATCCTTCAACCGCCGCAGTTCTTCCTGCAATTCCATGACCCGTCGCCGCATTTCATCCACATCATCATGGGGTGGTGTTGGGCTACCAGGCTCAGACTCATCATCCACAATTTCGATCTGGCGGGGTTCAGTGGATTGGGCTGGGGCTGTAGGGTTGGAGGGGGGGGACTGTTGCGCCTTTGCCACCATGTCATCGACGAATTTACGGGCTTCTTCCGTGGTCATTTCGCCCCGCTCGACCATCTCATCCGCCAAGGTTTGCACCTGACTCCGCAGTTCACCGAGTTTCTCGCTGGCTTTTTCCCCGGCATAGGACGCTAACCCAACGCCCAAATACACAGCCTTTTGCACTAAATCGCCCAGGCCCATTGCTGCTTACTCCTCTGAATAATGGAAGCCGCCTCACTTCGTGGTGCTTGGGGCTGCCCTGAAGTTGCGGTACTTTCAGCATACGAACTCTTTCCCAGCTTTGCCTATATCAAGATGGGTGAGAAAACCGTCCTAGGCACTTGGGCGATGGCCATTGGTGTGGGCGATCGCGCCTTGCAAAAGCTGGCCTTCGGTTAGGCAATCCCCTTTAAAAGCAGGAGACCCGGAGTCTACGCCTATTCCAAGCATCCCGTATTGCTGCTACCTTCCGGTCCTGACAAGATTTGGGCGTTGAAATCGCATAGATCCGAGTCGTATATAGCATAACACTTTTATTGGCTGACTATTCAACGACAATCCGCCATTCATACAATTGATATTGCACACACCCGTTGACGATGAGTGGATCTTCCGCCACGATCGCTTCGGCTTCGGCCATCGAAGCGGCCTGAAACAGCAGCATTCCGCCACCACGACAGCCCCAGTACCCCGACTTTGCCTGGTGGCCTTTGGCAATCAACGCCTGGACAAACGCTTTGTGGGCTGGCACGAACTGGTCAAATGTGGATTGCTCAACAATTCCGGTTTCAATTTTGACAAACCAAGGCATTGGTTTTGGGCTCCCTTTGGCTTTGCACCACGTCCTACCACGGACTATGCAGTTGGGTTTCAGACCAACAATAGGGCGAAGCGATCGCTGGCGCAAGCGGCGGCGGGGGCCGCAGAGGGCGATCGCCTGCCTCAGGATTGATACAACGGTTAAGCGGATGGTAAAACACTCTTTGCATCAACGATTTTTCATTGCTTTAGTGCCGCCCCCTGAAATTCAAGCGGAAGCAAACGCGATTAAGCCGTATTTTAGCGATCGCTACCAGAGTCGGGCGGCCCACCGATCGCCACCCCACATTACGCTCCAGGCTCCGTTTGAGTGGCCACTAGCGGCTTTGCCAGAGTTGACCACCGCCCTGGCTCAATTTGCCAGCCAACAACCAGGGGTATCGGTGGTGTTGAATGGGTTTGCGGCGTTCCCGCCCCGAGTCATTTACATTGACGTGTGCCCAGCGCCGCCGTTGTTGCTGTTGCAGGCCCAGTTGACCGAGTATTTGCACCAGACATTGGCGCTCTCGTCTTCCAGGCCATCGCGGGCATTTGTGCCGCATTTAACCGTGGCCTTTCGAGATTTGACCAAAGCAAACTTTGCTGCGGCTTGGGCGGAATTTCGCGATCGCCCGCTCAACTACACGTTCACAGCAGAGGCACTCACCCTCCTCCAGCACGATGGGCAGCGGTGGCTGATTGCAGCAGCCTATCCTTTGCTAAGCGGGAAACAGGAGCGCTGAACAAGCCTGTCCAGCACTGGAAGCGATGAGCTTGGGCGCTAGGGTGAGGGCGTTGCACTAAAGTCTGCGATTTTCGTACCGACCGAATTTACGCCAATGTTCATAACCGCTTTTGTATTCTCGGTTCCGCACAGCGGTGGCCACATCTGGGTTATTTGAGAGGTAACTGGCTTCGTTAAACCGAGGAAACCGCCCTTCGAAGCGGCCATTGCGTTTGTAGTGATCGCACGCATTGCGGACTCGGCCCTGGCGGATGGCGGCTTCCACGTCGGGATAGGCTTCGAGATAGAAGGTCTCGTCAAACCCTGAAATATCGCAGCGGCGCGAACTATTGCCAACGTCATCGTAGCGATCGTCATTGTCGCCATCATCTTCATTGACAAGGCGACCGCAGACGACTTGACCACGCGAGGTTTCCACACAGACTCGTCTCTGCGCGTTGGCTGGCATGGCCCATAGTGCCCCATTGACGATAGAAATCGCCGCTAAAACCCCCAGCGATCGGGTTGTGGTTGGTGTCAACATGCTTACTCCTGCAAACTGGTTCCGACTTTTAGACAACACCTGTGCATAAAGCTGGCTAGCTAGACGTGCGGCATGGTTGTTTGTTCCGTGTTTTCTGACCAATACAGTCAAATATTATCGATTTTTTATGGATATTTTTATGGATGCCAAGATTGCTTCACGTTCTGCTCACTTTGGGCCAAAACAGAAATCACTCTCAAAGGATAAAAATATGTTTTTTGCGCTAGATGGCTATCTGTGTTTTAACCTTAGGGCAGGTTTATCGAGATTTGCCTTGCTTATGCCAGTTTCGTCGTTCCACCGCTATGGGGTTTTGCCGATCGCGGGTGCCTTGGTGTTTATTGCTACTCCGGCCCAGGCTCAGTCTGCTTTGTCTGTGGTGTATCCGGCGAACAACCACGAAACGACAGCAAAACAAATTTTTTTGATTGGCACGGCACCGCAGGGGGGCACGGTGACGGTGAATGGGCAGGCGATCGCGCGAAATCGGGCAGGGCATTTTGCGCCGAGTTTTCCGTTGCAACCGGGGGCCAATCGTTTTACGTTGCGCTATGGCGAACAGACGGTGGATTTGACGGTGAACCGTGTGGCGGCTGGCCCTGCGGTGCCGAATGGGGTGGCGTTTGCGCCCAACTCGTTGACCCCCGCTGTGAATGTTGGTCGTTTGCCCAATGAATGGATCTGTTTTGGGGCGATCGCGCCGCAGGCTGCTACGGTGCGGGTGCGGTTTGCCAATCGGCAGGTGATTCCGTTGGAACCTCAATCAACCTATGTGGAGTTGCCCCCTAACTCGGCGGTGCTAACAGCCAAAAACCAACCGATGACTGTGCCTAGCGTTGGCTTTTATCAAGGGTGTACGCGGTCTGGCCTGCAAGGCAGTTTGGGCAAACCGATGTTTGAACTGACTCAGGCCAACCAAACTGTGCAACAGGAGGGTAGTGGAGAAATTCGGATTTTGTCGCCGACCCAATTGGATATTGCAGCCGTGACGGCAAATCCGGGGACGGCACGGACAGGCCCCAGTACAGATTACTCGCGGTTAACGCCCTTGCCCAAAGGCACCCAGGCTAGCATTACGGGCTATGAAGGCGACTGGGTGCGGTTGGATTATGGGGGGTGGATTAAGCGTAGTGAGGTGCAAGTTCGGCAGGGGGCGGTGCCGCCGTCATCGCTGATTCGGAGCGTGAAGGCGAAGCGGGTGGGCGAGTGGACGGAAATTTCCTTTCCGCTCCAGGTGCCGGTGCCGGTGACTGTGCAACAGGGCGATCGCCGGTTTACGTTGACGTTGCACAACACGACAGCTCAGACGGATACGATTCGGTTGGATGATGACCCTTTGATTGCCCGGTTGGATTGGAGTCAAACCCAGCCTGGACAGGTGCAGTATGTGTTTAACCTGAAGACGGAGCAGCAGTGGGGCTATAAGTTGCGGTACGAGGGCACCAGCCTGATCTTGTCGTTGAAGCATCCGCCGAAACTGAGTCAGGGGCGATCGCAATCGACGGCGTTGCAGGGGGTGAAGGTGGTATTGGATCCGGGGCATGGCGGGCCAGAAGATTTGGGGGCACGGGGGCCAACGGGTTTGCCAGAAAAAGATGTAGCGCTCAAAATTTCCCAGTTGGTGCGGGATGAGTTGGTGCAACGGGGGGCGACCGTGGTGATGACGCGGGAAACAGATGTGGATCTGGGCTTGCGAGAACGGATGGACGCGATCGCGGCGGCGGAACCCACGCTGGCTCTCAGTCTCCACTACAATGCGCTGCCCGACGATGGGGATGCCATTAACACCCAGGGAGTCGGGGTCTTTTGGTACCACACCCAGGCCCACAACTTGTCTGTATTTCTCGAAGATTATTTGGTTAAAACGCTGAAACGGCCTTCTTATGGAGTGTTTTGGAATAACTTGGCGCTGACCCGGCCCGAAGTTGCCCCAACCGCTTTGCTGGAACTGGGATTTATGATCAACCCGGATGAATTTGAGTGGATTGTCAATTCGCAATCGCAGCGTCAGTTGGCTCGGGCGATCGCGGATGGCATTACGGCATGGCTCCGGCAGCGAACTTGAACGGGGGCGAACTGAGATGAGCACGAGAATAACCGGGATAAAAATAACCGGAGCACCCGCCTTACCCGGAGGCTCTTAGCTCCGAGAAAAAATAGGTATTTAGGCGCAGCGTGGTTCTGGTGATACTATAAATAGGTTAAACTTTCCCTTTCCAAGCGACGTGGCCCTATGGAAGCTTTCGGAATCAATCGACTCCTTCACCGAGCCAGTATAGCTGTGCTCTCTAGCCTTGCAGTTTCGTCGGTTGCCTGTCCGCTGGCGGTGTCTGCTCAGGATCTTCCTACAGGCCCTAATCAAGCACGGCCTATTGATCCCAACGATCCCAACGTTATCAGCCCGACGAACAATGCTGATACTGGTATTCTGAGTTTGACTGAAGGGAACCGCCTGATGGCAGACGCCAATCGCGCGATCGCGGCTCAAGATTACGGAACGGCGGTAAAGAAGCTTCAAGATGCCCGTCAGATTTTTAATCAACTTTCTAATTTTCATCAGCAATTAGCCGGGATTTTTTCTGGCATTGAAAACCGCATTTCGGAGAGCCGTCGCCAACAAGCCCTGGAAACAGCGCAATTACGGGATGAGGCCACGTATGAATTAGCCTTGACGCACCGGGCGCAACGACAACCGGAATTGGCGGTGCCATTATTGGTGCAGATTATTGGCAGCCAACAGCCAACGCGGGAACTGGGCCAGAAGGCTTATCAGCAGTTGTTTGAACTGGGCTTTGCAGAGTTCCCCTATCCCCGACCCAAAGAGGCAGAGGGCGCTGGGCCGGAAGCTGCTACGCCACCGAACCCAGCGGATACGGGTATTCTCAATCCGGTGGTGGGTGAGCAATTGATGGGGGAGGCCAACCGGGCGGTTGGGGCTCAAGATTACAGAACGGCGGTGAAGAAGCTTCAAGAGGCACGTCAGATTTTTAACCAGCTTTCCAATTTTCATCAGCAGCTAGCGGGCTATTTTTCGGGGGTTGAAAGCGCGATCGCGGATAACCATCGGCGTAAAGCCCTAGACACGGCCCAATCGCGGGATGAGGCGACCTATCAGTTGGCGTTGGTGCACCGGGCGCAACGCCAACCCGAACTATCTGTACCTTTGTTGGTGCAAATCGTTGCCAGTCAACAGCCAACACGGGAGCTAGGGAAAAAAGCCTACCAGCAATTGTTTGAACTGGGGTTCGCTGATTCGCCCTACCCTCGTCCCCGCTCAGACTCATCTAGTTCGTCTTCTTCCTCATCGTTGCGATAGATCGTGGCTCTGGGTTGCGATCGCGCTGGGTGCAATGGCCCCCGGTTCTTCGCGCGGAACTGGGTCAGATTTGCAGATGCGCCCTTGTGACTGGCGTGAGTGATTGCAGGGCAGTGGCTCGGCGGCTAGTTGCGGGTGGCGATTGCAATGGCATATCCTATCTGTCCATACATTCAATTTAAGGAAAATCATTGAATTTTGGCATGAAGATAGGAGATGTCACCCGCTACACTGAGGATTGCAGAGTCGCCGCGTGCAACATATATTTCACGGATACGGTTGATGCTGAATTAGAGCGTTTGGGAATGCAGAGAATCAAGCAAGACGGGAGAAGTGCAGATGGTTAGCCCTGATCAGGTTGAAGCAATGATCAAAGCTCAAATGCCTGATGCCCAGGTCAAGGTCATGACTCCAGACGGCGAACACTATGAAGTGGTTGTCGTGTCGTCTGAGTTCGAAGGTAAGCGATTGGTGCAGCAGCATCAGTTGGTGTATCGTGCAATTCAAAAAGAAATGTTGGATGGCACGATTCACGCAATGGCGGTTAAAACCTATACTCCAGAGGCTTGGCAGGCTGCCGGACAAACGGTTTAAGCTGGTTGTGTGTGGATAGATTGTGTGTATACCCAAGTAGGGAGCAGAGAGCGATGACTCCAGAAACGCAAACGCGGATTGAAAACTTGATCCAACAGAACAAGATTATGGTGTTCATGAAGGGCAACAAGTTGATGCCTCAGTGTGGATTTTCAAACAATGTGGTGCAAATCCTGAATCATTTGGGTGTGCCCTACGAAACCTGTGATGTGCTGGAAGATCCAGATATTCGGCAGGGGATTAAGGAGCTCTCAAGCTGGCCGACGATTCCTCAGGTTTATGTGAATGGGGAATTTATTGGTGGCTCCGATATTATGATCGAGCTGTTCCAAAAGGGTGAGTTGCAGCAGATGGTTGAGGTAGCACTCGCATCTTGAGCACCTGACTTGGTGCCGGACACAGGGCGCGATCGCGCCCTACTGTGGTCGCGGTGAGACTGCGATGAAACAATGAACCCCCAGGGCCTTAACCTTGGGGGTTACGTATAATTACTGATAGTAGTCTGGTTCTGGCTGGACGTTCTCAAAATTGGATGGATCGTAAAGATAGCGCGAGATTTCTTCTTCGAGGCGATGGATGAGGTATGGTTCCAGGCTGTTGGCATGGCGGAGTGCAGCCAGGTAGCCGTCGATGTACATCCGCAAGTCGTCAAAACGATAGCCTCGGTTCCACAACTCAACCAAAGCATCCGAAAGTTTTTGATAAAAGCGGATGGTCTGAGTGTCCTGCAACATAATTGGGTTTGTTTCTTAAACACCTACTCTCAGTATTCCCTACCTGAAGCTGGACAGCAATAAACTTGTTGTTTTGCTTACAGATCTGATGGTGAACCATCAGCCAAGACCTGAGTCTGTGTCTATTTTAACGCGATTTCTCGGAGTTCTGCTGGGGTGGGGGTGGGTGGCGATCGCGCCGGGGCGGGGGATGACTCTGATCTGAGGCGGGTTTGCGGCCCTGTATCACTTGGGTAACGAGAACTACAAACGTGATTTCTACCCTTTGTTAGATTAAAGGCACGGATTTTGGGGGAATCGAGCCTCTGTGGGAGCTTTTTGTATTCAAATCATTGAAGGCAATCCTCATCTGCGATCGCTACTAGGTTGGCACTTGCAGCAGGCTGGTCACACTGTTTATCAGGCTGCTGATATCCATCAGGGCCGAGACGTATTTCAGCACCGTCAGCCAGCGTTGATCATTCTAGATTCGGATTTGCCTGATGGTGATGGCGTTGAGTTCTGTCGGTGGTTGAGCCAGCAGCAAACGCTGATCTTAATGTTGTCGGCTCGGAATACCGAGTCGGATATTGTGGCAGGGCTGCGGGCGGGGGCTGATGATTACCTCACTAAGCCCTTTGGGATGCAGGAGTTTTTGGCCCGGGTAGAAGCGTTGACTCGTCGCCGGATTGCGATGCCCCCGCCAGCCTCGCTGGAATGCGGCGATCTGCAAATTGACCTGGTGCATCGGCGGGTGCGGTTTAAGGGCGAGTTGATTGAGCTAACGCCTCAAGAATTTAGCTTGCTTTATGTGCTGGCCCAGGCGAGTGGTTTGCCCCTGAGTCGGTCGGAGTTGCTGCGGCGGGCGTGGCCAGATGCGATCGACAATCCCAGAACGGTGGACACCCATGTGTTGTCGTTGCGGAAGAAAGTCGAGATGGATCCTCGGCAGCCTAATTTAATTCAAACTGTGCGGAATGTTGGCTATCGCTTAAATTTGGAGGGGTTAGCCCCCAAGTATCCACCGACCCATGACTATGCCTCAGCGATGCGTCGGAAGTCTTTGGCGCAGTCTGGTGGCTCGCATCGGGCGGCGGTGACAGAGTGGATTGGTTCGTAGGGTGGGGCTGCGAACCAAGGTAGGAGGCGTTAGCGGGTCAGGACGAGGTTGTCTCGGTGGATGATGGTTTCGGGGCAGGGATACCCCAGAATTGTTTCGATCGCCTCGGATTGTTGCCCTTTGATTTGGGCAAGCTCGGTGCTGCTGTAGTTAACTAACCCACGGGCGACTTCGTTGGCAGCGCGATCGCAAAGGATAACCGCATCCTGGGCTTCAAAGGTGCCTTCGACAGCCGCAATCCCAGCGGCTAGAAGCGATTTTCCGGCGTTTTGAATGGCTTGCACGGCACCATCGTCGAGATAAATCTTGCCCATCGGAATGAGGCCGTGGGCAATCCACCGTTTACGGGCACCCACGGGACGGGGTTGGGGGGCAAACTGGGTGCCCAGGAGTTCTCCTTGCAAGGCGGCTTCTATTTTGTAGGGAGATTTGCCATCGGTGATGACGGTACGAACTCCGGCCCCGATCGCGATCCGAGCGGCGGCAATTTTGGTCATCATGCCCCCTGTGCCCCAGCTAGAGCCGCGATCGCCAACTTGGACTTGCATCTGTTCCAACTCTTCTAGCCGATTGACCAGGGTAATGGGCTGGGCATCTGGGTTGTGCCGGGGATCGGCAGAATATAAGCGATCCACATCGGTCAGCAGGAACAGCCAATCCGCCCGGACGAGGCTGGCAACCAGGGCTGAAAGGGTGTCGTTGTCGCCAAATTTGAGTTTTAGCTCATCGACGGCAACGGTATCGTTCTCATTCACAATTGGAATGACTCCCAAGCTCAACAAGGCTTGAAAGGTGCGTTCAATGTTGAGGTAACTGCTGCGCTGAACCAGGTCGGTGCGCGTCAACAAGACTTGGGCGATCGGCTGTTGTAGCACGGTGAAAAGATCGTCGTAGACTCGGATCAGGCGGCCCTGCCCCACCGCAGCGACGGCTTGTTTCACGGCGATATCCTTAGGCCGTTCTGCAAGGCCCAACCGGGCACACCCAACGCCGACGGCCCCTGATGAGACGAGGACAATCCGATGGCCGACGCGGCGCAAGTGGCTCAGGGTTTCGACTAGATTCGCGATTGTAGACAGCGCCAGACTGCCAGTTTCGGGTTGCGTCAAACTGGATGTGCCAATCTTGATAACCAGGGTCTGCGGAGGGGTTGGGGCCATAGGATCTTGGGTAAAAACTTGGGGTATATTGCTTGCTGTTTCCCATTAGAGCAAGTTTAGGGCACGATCGCGACCTGGGGCGATCGCCACCAAAATTACACTGCCTGCTCGGGAGGGGTGCTACGCTATGTCCTGGCAATACTCACTCAGGCTTGGGCTGCAAGGAAGCCGCTTGCCCCAGGCTGACGCCAGATCGGTTTATTTGTTCATCCACCTACCACGGAAATTCTCGTGACATTAACTGCCATTCGGAGTGCATTTTTAGACTTCATCGCTGATCCATTTTTTGTGTCGGAGTCAGACAGTGTACGTTATTTGGAAGATGGTCTCCTCGTGTTGGAGCACGGCAAAGTTAAGGATTTTGGCCCCTATAGTGAGTTATCAGCCCGGTATGGCGATCTGCCAACGACGGTCTATCCCGATAAGCTGATTCTCCCGGGTTTTATTGATACCCACATTCACTTTCCGCAAGTCGAAATTCTGGCCTCCTACGGCGAGCAGTTGTTAACCTGGCTCGACACCTACACCTTCCCGGCGGAGCGGAAGTTTCAAGACAAAGCCCATGCCCAAAAGGTGGCCTCCTTTTTTTTGGATGAGTTGCTGCGGAACGGTACAACAACGGCTTTAGTGTTTGCGACGGTGCACCCAGCTTCGGTGGAGGCATTTTTTGAGGAAGCCGATCGCCGGAACCTGCGGATGATTGCTGGCAAGGTGATGATGGATCGCAATGCGCCGGAGTACCTCATGGATACGGCGGAAACGTCCTATCAAGACAGTAAAGCGTTGATTCAAAAATGGCACAAACATAACCGTTTGCTCTATGCGGTGACTCCTCGGTTTGCGGTGACTTCTAGCCCGGAACAACTCCAACAAGCCCGGAGATTGCTGGAGGAGTTTCCTGATGTCTATCTCCATACCCACTTATCTGAAAATGTGGATGAGGTGGCGTTGGTGGCGGAGCTGTTTCCAGAGTCGGCGGGCTATTTGGATGCTTACGATCGCGTTGGGTTTGTGCGACCACGGGCGGTGTTTGCGCACGGCGTCCAGTTGCGGGATGACGAGTTTCAGCGATTGTCAGCGGCGAAGGCGGCGATCGCTTTTTGTCCAACGTCGAATTTATTTTTGGGCAGTGGGTTGTTTAAGTTGGCTAAGGCCAAAGCTCCGGAGCATCCGGTCTTGGTGGGGTTGGGGACAGATATTGGTGGGGGAACCAGTTTTTCGATGTTGCGCACTGCCCACGAAGCCTATAAGGTGGTTCAACTCCAACGGGATAAACTATCGCCGTTCAAAGCATTGTTTTTGGCGACTTTGGGGGGGGCGCAGGCGTTGTATTTGGACGATCGCTTGGGGAATTTCAATCTGGGTAAGGAAGCGGATTTTGTGGTGTTGGATTTGCAGGCAACGCCGCTCATGGCCTTCCGCACGCCCAATCCCCATGCTTCGACGGTGGCGGAACTGGCGGAACGGGTGTTCACGATGATGATCCTGGGGGATGATCGCGCAGTCCACGCGACTTATGTTTTGGGTGAACGCTATGGGAGCTAGGGGCGTTGGGCCAGGGGTCTAGGCGGGTTGGTGGGTCTGGAGGAGAGCGGCGATCGCGACAATCAGGTCTTCGGGGTTGACGGGTTTGGCTAAGTGCCGTGCAAAGCCAACTTCCAGAGCTTGTTTTTGATCGGCTTCTCCGGCGTAGGCCGTCAGGGCGATCGCGGGAATTTGGCCCCCTTGGGCGGGCGATCGCAGCCGAATTTGGCGCATCAGCATATAGCCATCCATTTGCGGCATCCCGATATCGCTAATTAATAGCGCGGGTTGGAAGCGGTCTAACGCTGCGAGGGCTTCGCTAGCGGAGCGGGCAATCGTCACGGTTGCGCCCTGCTGTTTCAAGACAAAGCTCATTAAATCGCACATATCGGCTTCATCATCAACGAGCAAAATCGGAACGCCGTTAAGAGCGGTGTTAGGGCTGGCGATCGGGGTAGGGTTTGTCCCAAGGTCTAAAGTGGGTAATAAGGGCAGTTTGATCGTGAAGGTTGCGCCTTGGCCTTCTCCTGGGCTATCAGCCTGGACGGTGCCCCCGTGCAGTTCGGTGAGGTGGCGCACGATCGCCAAGCCCAAGCCCAAGCCCCCAAACTGACGAGTGGTGGTGCCATCTTCTTGCCGGAAGTATTCAAACACATGGGGCAAAAACTGGGGATTGATCCCTTTGCCGTTGTCGCGGACTTGGATTTGGGTATGGGTTTCGCTTTGCTCGATCCGAATTTCAATCTGGCCATTTTCGGGGGTAAACTTAACCGCGTTGGAGAGAAGATTCCACACAATTTGTTGGATGCGGGTTGGGTCGCCGGTGATGTTAACCAGATTGGGAGCAAAGTAAGTATCGATTTGAATATGTTTGGTGGTGGCAGAAAGTTGTACGGTATCTAGTGCGGCATTAATCGTTTGAGGCAGGTTCACTGAACTGCTGTTCAGCACGGTTTTGCCGCGTAAAATCCGTGAGACGTCGAGCAAGTCATCGATGAGCTGAGTCTGGAGTTTGGCGTTGCGTTCGATGGTTTCCAGGGCGATTTGGGTTTGGGCTTCGCTAATCTTGCGGCTTTGCAAGAGTTTAGTCCAGCCGAGAATGGGGTTGAGGGGCGATCGCAACTCATGGGATAACACCGCTAAAAATTCATCTTTGATCCGATTGGCTCGTTCTGCGGTTTCGCGGGCCGCTTGTTCTTTTTGCAACAAATAGTCTCGTTGTTGTTCAAGCAATTTTTGATCTTCAATATCCGTGGCCGTGCCAAACCAACGAATCACCTCCCCTTGTTCATTTTTGAGGGGAATAGCCTGGTGCAAAAACCAACGAAAAGCTCCATCATGGCGGCGCATTCGGCCTTCGGCTTTGTAGAAGGTGCCATTGTGTTGGGCGGCAGTCCAGTGTTGACTGAAGGTGGGCAAATCATCGGGATAAACGAGGAATTCCCAGCCTTTTAATTGAATCTGGGGCAAGGATAAGCCTGTGTAGTCTAGCCAGCGTTGGTTGACGTCGGTGATGATGCCTGCGGCGTTGGCTGTCCAGACTAATTGGGGAATGGATTCGGCCAAGTAGCGATAGCGTTCTTCACTGTGGCGCAGGGCAATTTCGGCCTGTTTGAAGTCTTGAATATCGGTGGCGGTGCCAAACCATTGGGTGGCGTTGCCTTGCTCGTCGAGGAGGGGCACAACGCGGGCCAGGTGCCAACAATACAGATCGTCAAAGCGTTTGAGGCGGACTTCGATTTCGTAAGCAATGCAATGGTGCAGGGCGTGGTTGCGGGTTTCTTGGACGATGGGGAGATCTTCTGGATGAATGAGCATTTCGGGCAATGTGCCCAAGCCTTGTAAGGAGAAGCCCGCATATTCATCCCACCGCTGATTGTAAAATTGCACGTTCCCTTCGGCATCGTTGACCCACATGAGTTGGGGAACGGCGTTGGCTAACGTGCGATAGCGGTCTTCGCTTAACCGGAGGGCCGCTTCAGCGATTTTGCGATCGCTTACATCGCGCACAAAGGCTTGCCAACGGCGATCGGGCAAAATTTTAGTACTAATTTCAACGGTAATAAACTGCCCATCCTGTCGGCGTAATTGCCATTCGTCAACGTGGGTTTCTCCTGCCAATAGGGCTTGTTTCGTTGCTTTGAGGCGGGGCAGTTGGCTTGGATGAATTAAATTTTTGACATTCTGACCAATTAAAGCCTCGCAGGGATAACCCAACAGTTGACAGGCGCTGGAGTTGACGTTGAGATAATTTCCATCAATATCAGCAATAAAAATTGCATCAGAGGCGTGTTCAATTAAGGCTCGAAAGTGTTCTTCACTAGAACGTAGTTTTGCCTCGACTTGTTTTTGCCGACTGATATCGAGATGAATACCAGCCCAGCACAAAATGTTGCCCTGTTCATCGCGCACGGGCACACCTCGACCTAGAATGGGATGCCAGTTACCATCGACTCCCCGAAAGAGATATTCACGATCCCAATTCGCTCCAGTGTGGACACATTCTTGCCATGCTTGGGCGGTGGCTTCGCGCTGGTCAGGATGCAAGACCTTCGCCCAACCAAACTTGGTATATTCGGGTTGGGTGAGTCCGATGAGATTGAGAAATGACTCGCTGACGTAAGTATTTTTCCCATTTGGATCGCAAACCCAAATGCCGTAGTCAATGGTTTCACCGATCGCGCGATAGAGCCGTTCGCTTCGTTTGAGGGCTTCTTCGGCTTGCTTGCGAGCGGTGATGTTATTGCAAAATCCAACCACCCGCAGGGGCTGGCCTTGGGAGTTGCGGACAATGTAAGCTCGGTCTAAAACATTCATCCAATGGCCTTGTTCATGCCAAGTGCGGTATTCAAATTCAAAGCGATCGCTGGTGCTAGCTAAGATCGCGGGAATTTGGGCTTCGATGGCGGGGCGATCGGCGGGATGAATGCGCTCAAACCAGGCAGTGCTATCGGTCGGGATCGCTTCTGGGCCTAAGCCACTCAGTTTGTATAGTCCTTCTGAGCGGATGATCGTTTTATTTTGTAAATCCCAATCATAGACCACTCCGTCGAGGGCTTGGGTGGCTAGCCGAAAGCGTTCTTCGCTGTTTCTTAAGGCGTGCTCTGTTTGCTTCTGTTCAGTCAGGTCTAGATAAAAACAGATGGTATGGGGCGCTTGAGTGCTGCCTTGGTCGAGCAGGGCTCCGCCAGTGAGGATGGGAATGCGATGCCCGTTTTTGTGATAAGCCTCTTTCTCAAAGGGATGATAGACCCCAAAACGATGGAGTTCGTCGGTTGCTTTTTGGTCTAAGGCTTGATACTCAGATGGTGTTAGATCGGCCCAGCGAATCGATTTTGTGTTGATGTCGGATTGGGTGTAGCCAAACAGACTGAGCAAGGCGTCGTTGGCTTGAATAATCGTGCCTGTTTGATCGGTGATTGCGACTCCAAAGAGGTTGGCAGTAATGAGTCGCAAGAATTTATCTTCGCTTTGCTTAAATGAGGCTTCGCTGGCTTGGAGTTGGAGCAGATTATGTCTCAGGCGTTGGCTGGTGTTACGCAGGGAGTTGCAAATTAGACTGATGGCGATGCCTTCCAGGATGAAGACGAAGCTCCGAATGCTGCCACTGAGATCGATGTGAAATGTGTAAGCGGGAGCCAGGAAAAAGAAGTTGCTGATTAAGGTTGATAGGACTGTGGCAATGACTCCGCTTTGGATATTGCCCAACCAAGCGCTGACGACGATCGCCCCAAAGAAGAGGAGGAAGGGCGTTTGGGTCATTTGGGCGACGGGGTTGAGCGCCAGCATGAGGAGCAACGCCACTGTGACACTGAGAATTGCAATGATGATGGGTGAAAAGCGTGCTCGGAGAGATTTCACCATAGCGGAGGGCAGCAATGTAAACGGGTATTCTTATACCTTAGGTTAGGGATGAATTTTTCTCCATTTATCTTGAGATAGGTTTAAGGTCGGTGGAGCCGCAGGATTAGGGCATGGGGGAGGGTTGGGGCGCGGGGGGCGATCGCGCAGGGGAATGGCGGATTGAGGTCGCCCATTTCCAGGCAGACTCGATATGATTGGGGACAAGTCCTTCAGTGTTGTTTGTCTGTCAGCAACTTTGCTATGAGTTTTGACTTTGCTGCTCCTACGTCTGCTATGCCTCGGCCAGAACTGCTTGCACCAGCAGGTAATTGGGATTGCGCGCGGGCGGCGGTGGAGAATGGCGCAGATGCCATTTATTTTGGTTTGGAGCGGTTTAATGCGCGGATGCGGGCAGAAAATTTTACTGAGGCTGATTTGCCAGAGTTAATGGCGTTTTTGCATGGGCGGGGGGTGAAGGGGTATCTCACGCTGAATACGCTGATTTTTACGGGGGAGTTGGCGGCGGCAGAGCAGTATTTGCGGACGGTCATTGCGGCGGGGGTGGATGCGGCGATCGTGCAGGATGTGGGGGTGTGCCGTTTGATTCGGCAGTTGTCGCCGGATTTTCCGATTCATGCCTCGACTCAAATGACGGTGACGAGTGCGGCGGGGGTGGCGTTTGCCCGGAGTTTGGGCTGTCAGTTGGTGGTGTTGGCGCGGGAATGTTCGTTGGCGGAAATTCGTAAAATTCAGGAGCAGATTTGCGATCGCCAGGTGGCCTTGCCGCTGGAGGTGTTTGTGCATGGGGCTTTGTGTGTGGCTTATTCGGGGCAATGCCTGACGAGTGAGGCGTTGGGTGGGCGCTCGGCGAATCGGGGGGAGTGTGCCCAGGCGTGTCGGATGCCCTATGAGTTGCGGGCAGATGGGCAGGTGGTGGATTTGGGCGATCGCCGCTATCTCCTCAGTCCGCAAGATTTGGCGGGTTTGGATGTGTTGCCGGAGTTGGTGCGATCGGGGGTGGCGTCGCTGAAGATTGAAGGGCGATTAAAAAGTCCTGAGTATGTGGCCAATGTGACTGGCGTTTATCGGCGAGCGTTGGATCGGTTGTGGAGTGAGGTTTCGTCGGCGCAGGCGGTGCGCCCACCGGACATTGATGCGGGGGAACGATACAACCTGGAGATGGCGTTTTCTCGTGGGTTGTATACGGGCTGGTTTCGTGGAATTGATAACCAGGCGCTCGTGCATGGGCGGTTTGGCAAGAAGCGCGGGGTGTATTTGGGGGAGGTGATGCGGATTCAGGGCGATCGCGTAACGCTGCGGTTGGCAGAATCGAAGACTGAGCGGCCTCGGCCTGCGGTTCCTCGGCATGGGCAAACTGAGGTTGTCACGCATACCCACATCAAACCGGGGGATGGGGTGGTGTTTGACAATGGTCATCCAGATAAGGCGGAGGTGGGAGGCCGGATTTATGGCCTGGAAATTCAGGGGCGAGAGGCGGTGTTGAGTTTTGGGCGGCGAGATTTTGATTCACGGCGGGTGCGGGTGGGCGATCGGGTGTGGAAAACGAGCGATCCCAAACTTGATCGCCATTTACGCCAGAGTTTTACGGGAGAACTGCCTAATTATCAACGCCCAATTCAGATTGAGGTGCAGGGTGAGATGGGGCAGCCGATGGTGGCGATCGCTCGGGATGAGTTGGGTAACCGAGTTCAGATTGAGTCGGCGATGGCTTTGGAGGCGGCACACAATCGTCCGCTAACTACAGAGCGGTTGCAGGAACAGTTGGGGCGTTTGGGGAATACGCCGTTTTATTTGGCGAGTTTGGTGAATCGCTTAGATGGTGATGTGTTGTTGCCAGTGAGTGAGTTAAATCGAATGCGGCGGGCGATCGCGGAGAATCTGGAGGCGGTACGTTGCCAACCAAAGCGCTGGCAATTAAATCCAGAGCCTGCTTTACCACAACTAATGCCTGAGTCTGCCATTGCTGCGATCGCGGCTGCGCCACAGTTGATTGTATTGGTGCGAGATTTAGTGCAGCTTCAGGTCGCGATCGCGGTAGGAATTGAAACGATATATTGTGAGTTTGAGGATCCACGGCAGTATCGCACTGCGATGCAACTTAAGCAACAAGAGTGTGCTACAGCGACTTTATTCGTTGCTCCACCACGGATTACAAAACCGAGTGAACAGTGGATTTTGGAGCAAGTTCAGGCTTCAAAAGCCGATGGTTATTTAATTCGGAATTATGATCAATTGCAGTTTTTTGCAGGGCACCGTTGGGTCGGGGATTTCTCCTTGAACGTTGCCAACGCGATCGCTGCTCGTTATTTCAAAGAGACTTTTAACTTAGAGCGATTGACAGCTTCCTATGACCTCAATATTAGCCAGTTAGAAGAGTTACTTCAGGCAACTCCGGCAGATTGGTTTGAAGTCACAATTCATCAACGAATGCCGATGTTTCACATGGAACATTGTGTTTTTTGTGCATTTTTATCAGATGGCACGGACTATACCAATTGTGGTCGTCCTTGTGAATCTCGGTCGGTGACTTTGCGCGATCGCACAGGGATAGAGCATATTCTTCAGGCCGATGCGGGCTGTCGCAATACCGTGTTTAACGGCACGCCTCAAACGGGGGCAGAATACGTCAAACGGTTACTTGAACTGGGGGTGCGATCGTTTCGTATTGAATTTGTGAATGAAACCGAAGCCCAGGTCAACCGAACGATTCAGCAATATCAGGCGTTGTTACAGGGTGAGATTACGGGCACTCAATTATGGCAAGACCTGAAATTGCACCATCAGTTGGGAGTCACTCGTGGCCCCTTAGACCTGCGGTAAGTAGTACCTCTCGCAGACTTGGTTTCTGTTGTCGCTATCATGACCCAGCAGCATCACTCAAGAACTCGGCTGAGACTACTTTGAGTGAGACGATCGGAATTGGCGATCGCGCCGAAAGCAGCGTTGGTTTTTCTGTTTACCAGTTGCGCCAGCCACCAGCAGTTTTGGGTTTGGTGCCGTTGGTGATGGGCCGTTGTTCGAGCAAGGCTTGATAGGTTTGGCTATTGGCCCAGCGATCGATTTCTTTGGCCCGTAAAACGGGAACGGGATGGGTTAACTGGGCGGAGGTTGCTTGCTTCAACAGGGCACCCAATTGATCGTGGCTAATTTCTTCGTACGATCGCGCTTGGGCCAGGAAAGCATCTAAATTCAGTTGACTGGCTAAATTGGGTGACCCACCCGCAAGTTTCATGAGCACGGAGGCGACAGCACGGGGGTTTTGGGTGGCGAGGAGGGCGGCGCGATCGCAACTAAATTCGGCACAGCGAACCCACTCCATCAACTGCAATTGCAAGGATTGGGCAATGCTTGCGCCTCCGGGTAACTGCCCTGCGGCCAACACCAACAGATTCGCCAGGGTCAGATAAACGCCATGCTCACACTTGAGATGGCCCAATTCATGGGCTAGTACGGCCTGAATTTCTTCGGGATTGAGCAAATCAAGCAGCGATGTATGAACCACGACGAAGGGCTGCTTGCCCCGCATGGCAAAGGTGTAGGCATTGGGGACGGGATGCTGCCGTACGTAGAGCTGGGGCGGTTCTAAATCGAGGATGGCGCAGGCATCTAACAGCAGTTTGTGTAAATCGGGAAGTTGCTGTTCACCAACTAAGACACTGGAGGCAATGTTTTCGAGATAGAACACTTGCTCGGCCAGCGGGCCTAACAAACTGCGCACCAGAAAGTCTAATCCGGGCAACTGTTTGAGGTTGGTTGTTGCTTCCAGATCGAGGGGGTGCCGGAAATGTTCTGCTTTTAAGCCGATTAGCGGGATTTTGAAGGAGGCCATTGGAAGTGTCGATCGCGAGTCGCAAACAACGAAGGGTTAACTGAGAATTCGAACGCTCAAGCTCTCCGCTAGTATAGCGAGTTCTTCGGATTTACGGGGGCTGGGCGATCGCGCTGAGTGCAAAACCTAAGGGAAAAGGCAAGAATCTGGTGATCCTTGCCTTTTCAACTCACTCACAAGTGAACAGTCCAAATCGGGGATGACGGTTAGTTTGACCCGGTTGAAGTCAGGGACAAATCCGTGGGTTCTGGGCGATCGCTCACTTTCGCGTCTGTGTCTTGAATGCGATGCAGTTTCGCTCCTAGCTTTTGCAGCTTGAGTTCGAGTTGCTCATACCCGCGATCGAGGTGTTGCAACCCTTTGATGGAGGTTTTGCCTTTGGCGGCCAACCCCGCCAGCACCAACGCCGCAGAGGCCCGTAAATCGGTAGCCACAACGGGCGCACCCGACAGCATTGGCACCCCTCGCACGATCGCCAGGTTGCCTTTCACCCGGATGTCGGCTCCCATGCGGTTCAACTCAGCGACATGGCGCAAACGATTCTCGAAGACCGTTTCTGAGATGACGCTATCCCCATTGCTGAGGGTCATCAGGGCCATAAACTGCGCTTGCATATCGGTGGGAAAGCCAGGGTAAGGCAGGGTTTCGATATCGGTGGCTTTATGCTGCGCGGCAGGAATAATCCGCAGAGTATTGGGTTCTTCAAAAATGATCTGGGACCCAATTTCCTTCAACTTGGCAATTAATGCCGTCAAGTGGTCGGGAATCACTGGAGAAAGGGTGATCTCTGAGTGGGTGATGGCCCCGGCAATCAAAAATGTCCCTGCTTCGACGCGATCGGGAATGATGGAATAATCTGCCGTGTGCAAGTTGGGCACCCCAACAATGGTGATGGCGTTGGTGCCAGCTCCACGAATTTTGGCCCCCATCGCCCGACAGAAATTGGCCAAGTCAACGACTTCGGGTTCCTGGGCCGCATTCTCGATGGTGGTTTCTCCTTCCGCCAGCGTGGCCGCCATCATCAGGGTTTCTGTGGCACCGACGCTGGGGTAGTCGAGATAAATTTTGGCTCCTTGCAGCCGCTTGCTACGCCCTTTTACGGCAGCATACACAATCCCGTGGTCAATGTGGACATCTGCGCCCATGGCCTGCAACCCACGAACGTGCAGATCCACAGGTCGCGCTCCGATCGCGCAGCCCCCTGGTAATGGGACTCTCGCCACTCCTAACCGAGCCAACAAGGGACCGATGATGAAAAAGCTGGCCCGTAACTGGCTGACCAGTTCGTAGGGCGCTTTGGATTGGCCAATTGAGGATGAGTCAATGTTGAGGGCGTCGCCATCGCGCTGAATTTTGACCCCCAGGGCAGCCAGGATTTCCCCCATCCGGGCGACATCCATCAGCTTCGGGACATTCCGCAGGCGGCATTCTTGAGGGCAGAGCAAGGCCCCAGCCATCAAAACAAGGGCCGAATTTTTGGCCCCACTAATCCGAACATTGCCGCTGAGCGGGTTTCCACCCCAAATCTCAAGAATAGACTCTTGTTCCTCAAGGGAGGGACTGGTGTTGGTTGGGCTAGGAGAGAGTGTAATAGGTCTGTCCTCCGGTTTGTGAACTGCTCAACTCTAAATTTCGGATTTGATTCTACAGGATAGGAATTTAGTTGTCTCAACTATTTAATATTTTTCTTTTAGAGAGGAATAAAATGGGCGTTTTGTTTTGTCCCATTCTTCGATAAAGTGATTGACAGAGCGATGGATTTGCCTCATGATGGTGAATCGCGAGTGAAGTTTATCACTCCGGCTCAAACGTCAGCGGAACTGGCGGAATTGGTAGACGCGCTAGATTCAGGTTCTAGTGTCAGCAATGACTTCCGGGTTCAAGTCCCGGGTTCCGCATCAACGGTATTCGACAACATAAGCTAAGCTGGAAAAGCCGAGGATTCGCTCCCGGCATTTTTTATGCCTTTCTAGCGATACCTTAAAAATTTTTATCGTTGTGCTGCGGAATGTAACAAAATTTCGATGGATGGCGCGGCGCGGTGGAAGCAAAAAGTTGGATTTTAATCTATACCTCTGACTCAGTGTTGCGTGTTTTATCTATGATTTTATGATTACGAGCCTGCAAAATACGTTGGTGAAACAGCTCCGAAAATTGCACCGGGGGAAAGAACGGCAAGCGCAAGGGGTGTTTCTGGTGGAGGGTACCCATTTGTTGGAAGTCGTGTGTGGTACCGATCGCCCCATCGCGACGTTGTGTTGTACGGATGATTGGCAGGTGGCGCACCCGGAACTTTGGGCGCAGGCGCAGGGCCGGAGCCAGCGGGTGGAACTGGTCAGTCCGGAGGTTTTGCGGGCGATCGCGACGACAGTAGCACCGGATGGGGTGGTGTTTACATTGGCACATGGCCCCACCGTTATGCCTCACTTTACGCACTTGGGCATTGCGCTGGAAACCATTCAAGACCCAGGGAATTTGGGAACCATCATCCGAACGGCGGCAGCGGTGGGGGCGGAAGGGCTGTTGCTGAGCGAGGATTGTGCTGACTGGGCCCAGCCTAAGGTGTTGCGGGCTTCTGCGGGGCACGGGCTAACGTTGCCGTTGCGGACAACACCGACCTTGGCCGATGACTTGACTGAGTATCAGCGGGCGGGGTTTCAAATTGTGGCGACCTTGCCGACGGCACCGCTCACTTATTGGGAGGTGGACTTGACGCCACCGACGCTGTTGCTGTTGGGGAACGAGGGGGCGGGGCTTTCGGCGGCTCTGGCGGCGATCGCGGATGTGCACGTCAAAATTCCCCTGGCTCCGGGGGTTGAGTCTTTGAATGTGGCGATCGCCAATGCGCTGATTTTGTATGAAATTAAACGCCAACGGGAGGCTCAACTCCGGCGTTAATGCCTAGGGCTGCTTGCCTGTGGGCGCTGAGGGGCTAGGCGTGGGGATGGTTAGCCTGGATGAACTGGTCAATATCCGCGATCGCGGCCTCAAACAAATCGAGATCAAAACACGTCCGGGTGGATTGGGGTTGGGCCTTGGGCGGGAGGTTGGGTGCTTGTTCCTCCCCTGCTTCCAGCCGATGTTGGAGCTGTTTGAGGGATTCTTCAAAAGCTTGAGCCGCAGCATAACGCACTTCTCGTGGCTGACTCATAATTCTGACTCCGAAAGTAAACAGCACTAGATTTTCAGGATGTTGCTTATGAGTACTGAATCAAGACAGCCATCCTCAGTCCCAGAAACAACGCAGTTGTCGTGAGGGCAACCCCCAGCTAAAAGGGGCCTATCTTGTCGCGGAACCTAAAATTCCTGATCGATCAAATTATCGCCCTGCAACAACCCCGTTTACACAGAATGCCCCATCTTAATCAGAATCTATGCAAACGTCTTGCCATCAGGACAAGCAGATGCAAACTCAACGCCCAAAAGCTTGCTAGGAAGGTATTCTGGGTTTTTGAAAAAAGATTGGCATGGGATACAAAATCCTGAATTTTTTCACAAAAATACGTATTTTTCAGGATGAAAGTCGTAAATTTCTGTGCAGAAAGCTGGGCCTCATCAGGCTTGAATCAACTGGTCGCTACACCTTGAAAGGGTTGGGGTAATGCGGCAAAATCAGATGGGTTTGAGCAATGTGGAGCGGGCGATCGCGCCTTGTTTGCGGTGGGGGATGCGGCGGCCTGTGGCCTGTGGGAAGAAAATTTTTTTGGTGTTTTCCGTGGCCCAATAGCGCTTTTTCTGAGGGGTTGATCGGCGATTTGTTGCGTTCTGAGGGCGGTGGTGGAGCGGTTTCAACCAAATCTTTCTACTCGTGGCGCTGTGGCCGATTTGAGGGAGATTTAGGAAACTGTTGTCTGAAGGGCAACATCCAACCGAAAATAGGGAAGATGATGCCAGGAGAGAACTGTGAGTGAGTCATTTGATTACGATTTGGTGATTGTTGGTGCCGGTGTGGGCGGGCATGGGGCGGCGCTTCATGCGGTGAGTTGTGGGCTGAAAACGGCGATCGTCGAAGCGGGCGTTATGGGGGGCACCTGTGTTAATCGGGGTTGCATTCCCTCGAAAGCGTTGCTGGCAGCTTCTGGGCGGGTGCGGGAGTTGCGCGATACTCACCATTTGCAAGCGTTGGGGATCCAGTTAGCGGCTGATGCGGTGGCGTTTGAGCGGCAGGCGATCGCGGATCACGCCAACATGATTGTGACTAAACAACGGGAAGCCTTGACCAATAGCCTGAAGCGGTTGGGGATCGATATTATTGAAGGCTGGGCGCGGGTTGCCGCTGTGCAAAAGTTGGCGATTGAAACCAGCTCTGGGGAAAAAGTCATCACGGCCAAGGATATTATTCTGGCTCCGGGATCGGTGCCGTTTGTGCCGCCGGGAACAGAGATTGATGGCAAAACGGTTTTTACCAGCGATGATGCGGTACGGCTGGAAACGTTGCCCCAGTGGATTGCGATCGTCGGGAGTGGCTACATTGGCCTGGAGTTTGCCGATGTTTACACGGCCTTGGGGTGTGAAATTACCCTGATCGAAGCCTTGGATCAGCTCATGCCGGGGTTTGATCCTGATATTGCCAAGCTGGCCCAGCGGGTTTTGATTACACCACGGGATATTGAAACCAAGGTTGGGGTGTTGGCCAAGCGGATTATTCCTGGTTCCCCGGTGGTGATTGAACTGGCGGATGCGAAGACGAAGGAAGTCGTCGAGACTCTGGAAGTTGATGCGTGTTTGGTCGCGACTGGGCGAATTCCGTTTACCCAGAAGCTGGGTCTGGAGGCTGTGGGTGTGGAACTCGATCGCCGGGGTTTCATCCCGATTGATGATTACCTCGTGGTTCAGGGCCAGTCGGGGGCGGTGCCCCATTTGTATGCCATTGGGGATGCGACTGGCAAGATGATGTTGGCCCATACGGCTTCGGCTCAGGGGGTGGCGGCGGTTGAAACAATCTGTGGGCGATCGCGCACGGTGGACTATCACAGCATTCCGGCGGCGGCCTTTACCCATCCTGAAATTGGCTTTGTTGGTTTGACGGAACCCGCAGCCCAGGAAAAGGCCCAGGCGGAAGGGTTTGAAGTTGGGACGGCGAAAACTTATTTCAAGGGGAATGCGAAGGCGATCGCCGAGGGTGAAACTGAAGGGATGGCCAAAATTATCTACCGCAAAGATACGGGAGAAGTGCTAGGGGTGCATATTTTCGGGATCCATGCGTCCGATCTCATTCATGAAGCTGCCAGCGCGATCGCCCAACGGCAATCTGTCCACACGCTGGCCTTCCTGGTGCATGCCCATCCCACCCTGGCCGAAGTGCTAGATGAAGGCTACAAACGGGCGATCGGCGCACATTAACGCGCGTTGGGGGGCAACGTGTGTGCATCCGTGGGGCTCATCCCCAACGGCAATCTCGACCTCCTGCCCCCCTCGACCAGGCAAATTGCTCCAACGGCAGGAGGCCCCACAGCGATCGCATCGGGTATTGTGCAACTGGTTCGGTTGGCACCGGGTATTACTCTCAGTTTGGGCGATGGGCGACTCTGTTTTCACTGCCGTTCAACCCCTACCGTTTAACTGCATTCAAAACTTAAAATGGGCGATCGAGCCCCGATGCCTATCCCAGGTTTGCAAATCTGTGCTGTTTCTACCTGTGCGCTCCAGCGGAGTTAGGTTACGCTATCAGGTAAGCTTTAGTTAAATTTACTTAACCCTTTCCCAACCCTCGTTGTTGACGTTGCTCTGGGCCACGCTTGTCCGGCTCTGGGCCGCAGTCAGCGCATCCAAACTCATTTCTCATCAGTACTCATGCAGATTCGTCGTCGTCATCCCAACCCTGCGGTCGCCGTTCAAGAGTTGCGGTATCAAGTCAAAGTTCCTGATGCTGATCCTCAGCACATTCTGGAAGAAATTGTTTGGCATAAGGAAGCAGAAGTTGATACGTTGCGCGAAACTCTGCCGCTGATTAAGTTACGACAACGGGTTGCCGACGTTGCGCCGCCACGGGATTTTCGCGCGGCACTGCAAACGGCAAAATCTCGTCCGGCGGTGATTGCTGAGGTGAAAAAAGCCTCGCCCAGTAAGGGGGTAATTCGTGAGGACTTTGACCCGATCGCGATCGCCCAGTCCTACACGAGCGGTGGTGCCACCTGTCTATCAGTATTGACAGATAAAAAGTTCTTTCAGGGCGATTTTGAATATCTCAAGCAAATTCGAGCCGTTACTGATTTGCCTTTGCTATGTAAGGATTTCATCATCTATCCCTATCAGATGTACTACGCCAGAGCCCACGGTGCTGATGCCGTTTTGCTCATCGCGGCGATTCTGTCGGATAAAGATTTGCAATATTTCCTCAAAATTGCAGCGACGTTGGGGATGACGGCCCTGGTCGAAGTGCATACGCTAGAAGAGTTAGATCGGGTTTTGGCCCTTGAAGGCGTGAACCTGGTGGGCATCAATAACCGCGATCTCCAAACGTTTTCAGTTGATTTACAAACGACTTGCCAGCTTTTGGGCGATCGCCGCACCGCACTGCAAACTCGCGATATTTTGCTTGTCAGTGAGTCGGGCTTGTTCACCGCTGATGATCTTGCCACCGTTGCGATCGCCGGGGCCGATGCCGTTTTGATTGGCGAATCTTTCATGCGTCAGCCGGATCCTGGTGCAGCACTGGCCGCTTTGCTGACAGACGTTCAGGCTCAAACCACACCCTAGTCCCATTGGGTGGGATTCAGGCTTCTATCCAGTTTTGGCTCCGATCTTGCTCTACTTGCTGTTTGCTCGTTTTGGCTAACCTTTTCCCGGTTGTAACTTAGGTCACCGTTTATGGAACCCATCCCCTTGCCTTCCCATATTCATTACGAATTACTCTTGCAAATGTTGGAGCGCCAGACTACACCGATTGTCGATCGCAACTCAGCGATTCATCCCCAAGTCCAGCAACTCATCATCACCCTCCGCAAAGCCCTGTCTCAGCAAAAGCAACTGGAGGAAAAGTGTCAGCGCTACAAACTTCCGGTTGAATATCGGTGGTCGCTGAACACCCCGAACGAGGAGGCGCGACCCTCGGATGAGCGGCAATCTAAAGATTTTCTGAGCCTGCGCCCAGATTGACGCGAACTAGCCGTTAAGATAGGGCGAATTTCAGTCCCGCATCTTTCCCCCGGTGACTTCCTGCCCAGGCAGAATGCGCTTTGGGGAGAGCAGCCTTGGTTGTACCGCGCTATATCTAGTGTGGTAAAAAGTATATTTTGAATAAGATGCGCTTGATCAAGGGGAAAGCCTTGTATCTTGGATACAATTAAATTGCCTTTGATTAAATTGAACCCGTTCTTCGTGAACGATCGCAGTTAAGCACAATCCTTATGGTTGGCAGGAGGTTGTCAGTGACCGAATCAGGCTCACTCCAAGACTCTTGGTGGATGAATGATCCGGTTTACTTGGGGGCCGCAGCTCCGGCTGATGCGGCTAATCCTTTGGCGCGGTGCCAGCAGTTGAAGCTTGATCTGCAAGGTCTGGCCACTGGTTCTGAACCTGACCCCGACTGGCAAGGTGGTGCAACGGGGCGACTGGGGCCACCAACGGCGGGCGCTGAGCGGCCAAGTTCTCCGCTCCGGGAACAGGCCGAACGGATTCAGCAACTTGAGAAAGCTTTGGATCAATCCCTTGCGTCGTTGGAAGATTTGCGGCGGCAGTTGATTGATCAGCAGTTTCTCGAAGCGCAGTTAGCGTCAACGGAAGAAATTTCTAATATTCAGCAGCAGGCGATTACCCAACTCAAGTGGCAATTGGGGCAGCAGCAGCAAACCTTGGCCGCTCAGCACCAACTGAACCAGGCCCAAAATCAGCGGTTTCAGGAACTCTTGGAGAGTTTGGAGGCTCCGGCTGAGGGTAAACAGCAGCAGATTGAACAGATCAAGGCTCAGTTTTTGTGCGATCGCCAATTGGCCCAGGCTCAAATTGAAGCGGTTCAGCAACTCCAACGCCCCCAACCAACCCCGATCGCGCCCCCCCACTTGGCCCACGGGTGGACTGCGGAACAGCGGACGGCTACCCCAGCCCACGGAACCCCAGAGGCCCACTCTGCTCACGGGGCAGACCTCCAACACTTGCAGCAGTCCTTGCAGGCAAGACAAGCCGAAATTGAGCAACTGGAGCTTGAGTTAGAACGGGCTCACGAGGCACTCCAAGTTCAGCAAGCTCAGATTGATTTGCTCCAACAAGCGCACACGGCCCGCCAGTCGCTGAATGAAAGTCCTCTGGATGGGGAATTGTTTACGGCCCACAGCAAAATTCAGGAGTTGGAAACCCATCTGTCTCGGCAGATGACGAACCAGGCGATGTTGCAGCATACCTGTCAAGAACTGGAGCAAGCGCGCGATCGCTATCAAATTCGCATCACGGAGTTAGAACAGCAAACCGCTGAGATGCAAGAGCAAATCCTGAAGCAGGCACAACAGGCCAGTGAATATGAAACGGCGGTGCAACATTGGAAAGACCGTTATACCCAAACCCAGGCTGATCTGGGCCACCTCAAAGAGCTGATTGAACGGGCACTGACTGAACCCACGCCGGAAATTGTTGAGGTTCTGGCCCAGCTGCAAGCGATGACCGATTTGGCCGAGACCGAAGCTGGGACGATCCCTGTGGCCAAAGGCATCAAGAAAGATGTGCCTGACTTTTTGATGCGTCGCCAACGGTATCGGGTGCGCCACTAAACCTGGAAACGGCAATTTGGACTTGCGCAATCTCGTTCTCAGTATACTTAAGTTTCCTTTGCAAAAAGAAATACGTACTGGGATCAGTAATTGAAAATTGTGTGAAATTCCCTAGAGATTTCAGCCATTTCTCTTTGAAGTTTTGGCGTATCTCCGTGATTAAGCTGTTACTTATGCGGAAGTTCAGGGCATTATAGCGATGTAATTTGCATGACCTTAATTACAAGCGCCAAATGCAAGCTCCACAACAGACCTGTTCCGAAATTATTCAAAGCATCCAAGCCCTGGTTCCTGTTGGGTCGCCGGTGCCCGATTCTGAACCATTGCTCACCGAGTTGCGATCGCTGACACAAGCGTTGATTCGAGAGTATCAAGCGTCTGGGCGGTTACAAGACGATCCATTTAAAGATGTTTGGAATCGGCCCCTTGCGTTGTATAAAGACGAGGTTTGTCAAAAACTTCAGGGCAAAACCATTTTAGTCACAGGGGGCGAAGGTTTTGTCGGGAGCTTTTTAATCGGCAAGCTGCTGGAATTGGGTGTCAAGCGGGTTGTTTCGGCGGATAATGCGCGCTGTAAAAACGGTGCAGAAGCCCAGCCGATTCCCGGTGCGGCGGCGAATGTGTGTTTGTACGCGGTCGATGTGCGGGATTACAACGGTTTGCAGCAGGTGTTTGCGACTGAGCAGCCGGATATTGTGTTTCATCTCGCGGCCATTCGTATTCCTGGTGAAGCGGAAAAGATTGTTTTAGAAACAGTTACTACAAATATTTTTGGTACTCAAAATATTATTCGGTTGTGTGAAGAATTTCAGGTTGAGCAGTGTATTTTCTCTTCCACGGGTAAAGCCTCTCGCTATTGGACGGCGGAAGTCTATGCGGCAACGAAAAAAGTAAATGAGTGGTTATTTGCCCATGCGACCCAAACGGGGAATGTGCAGTATGGCATGGTGCGTTTTACTCACATGTTGAATAACAGCTCGATGTATGAGCAAATTAGTGGCAAGGTCGAGCAGGGCTGTCCAATTAATATTCATGCGCCAGAGCGTTATGTGGTGGGCCAAAATGTGGGTGAAGCGGCTCATTTGTTGTTGAATGCGCTGGTCTTTTCTGAGCGCGATCGCCTCAGATTTATTCTGGTACGGAACTTGGGCTGGCCGACGGAAAGTTTGGAAGTGGCACTTTACAAGATTCTGGAGTCGGGTAAGAATTTGCCGATTTACTTCCAGGGCACGCCGTTAGGCTATGGGGAATCGTTTTTCTTGGGGCAAGTGGATTGGAACCATCAGACTGAAATTAATACGCTGATCAACGCCCTTGAAACAGAACATTCCTCGGCCATCAGCACGACCGGAGAAATGATTGTTTCTGAAATTATCCCGTTTTCCAGCGAGACGCTGTTTGCTGAGTTGGGGGCTTTAAAAGAGCTGTGCAATGACTCCACGGCGGTAGACAAAGATGTGAAGTGGCGGTTGGCGGAGTTGGTGAATCAGGTTTCGCTCACGGCGTTCCGGCAAGCCAGTGTGAAGCGCTGTCTGGAAATTTTGCGGTGGGGGTTAAATCTACGGTTGTATGAGCGGGGTGAGTATGCGCTGACTCCGTACGAGCCGTTTATTGAGTTGGTGGTGCGGAGCTTGAGCGATCGCATTGACCAAGGGGCGTTAGATGCCTGTAAGATGTCGCTAGATGAATTTGCGCGGGCGATCGCGGCAATCAAGACTTTTCCCTCGTTGGCCCAAGAAGTGGCCCAGTTGGAACAAACATTGGCTCGTTTGCAACAGAAGGAGGCTCAATCCTTGGGAAAGGCAGCTTAGACATGTATCCATTCCTATCCAGTTAGCATTTCTGCTTTGCTGAAGTTATAAAGCTCTGAGAAGCAGTGTTAGTTATGCCAAGCCGCCGGGCACTCTGTGATTGGGAGAGAAGTTCAGGGAATTTGAGCAAACCTGTGTTGTCCTGAAGAGTAATGGCATGACTTCTGAATCATTGACGAGTGAAATCCGCGAACCCAGCATGGATGGTTTTCCATCAACCGACAGTTCTGATACCCAAATTTCAGTGGTGCATTCGACTGACGGCGGGGTGTCTAAGCCGCCGCCTGATGAAGCGGATGATGCGGTGTTTGCTAAGGCTCAAACCCTGATGATGAGCTTGGATGATGATCCGGAGGAGTCTGATTCGGGGCCGCTGGGGCTGGAGTTAGATAGTTCTCCGCGATATTACGTTCAAGGTGTTGTGTTGGGACAACGGGCGTGCTTGATCACCAATTTATTGGGGGGGGATTCCCAAACCTTGTTCCAACCCCAGATGGTGTGGACGATTGGGCGGAATCGGGAGGCGGCGTTGCCCCTGCGCGATCGCGTGTTGTCCCGGCGACATGCAGTCATTCTGTATGTGCCGGACGAGGGGTTTTATTTAATTGATTTGAACAGTATGAATGGCTCGTTTATTAACGGCCAGCGGATTGAGCAGCGACAGCTTTTGAAGGATGGCGATCGCTTGCGGATTGGCAGCTTTGAATTTAATTTCTTTACCAGTTGTGGTTCCCGCTCGATTGAAGCCATTCATCCGGAGGTGCTCACTCGCTTTACTACGTCTAAAACGCGATCGGAAGCGTTTATGGACTATGCGGCCCTGGAGGAACCAGAAGTGATTTTTGGTTCTGGCACAAGAAGCCAGTCTTAACCAGACGGGGGGATGCAGGGCATTGCACGGGCGCGGGCAGGAGCGAAAGGGCAACTGCCGATTTTGGCGATCGCGCCAGGGCCGTTTTTGACTGGAAAAATTTGGAGCTTATACGGTTTGCAAAAGCCAGAAGCCGCTGTAGGTCATGCCACTGTTATCGGGCTGGACGAGTAAAAAATGCAAGCCTTGGCTGGCCTGTTTGCGGTGCTCGTAGGTGGTGGCAGCGGTCAGCACGGCAGGATCGTCAAAGGTGGCGATGATCCAGCGATCGCTCAATCCTGCGTCTAAAATTAGGCCGTGGGGCGGGCCGGGAATGGCCGTTAGGGCAACGGGTTGGGCTTGTTGAATCCAGGTGGCAAGGCGCATGGATTGGCGGCCCCCTTCGATGATGACACCGGGGATGGGGGTGGACGATGCTACCCCCAGGTGGAGGGGATCCAAGTCTGGTGGCATCTCCACAATGGGAATCATGCGTCCGGTAAAGGCTTCTACCAATTCTCCAGCGGGCAAGGCGGCAAATTGCCACTGGTTGCCGAGCAAGCTGGTGTCAAGGGGCATGGGTGGGGGTTGGTCGAGTTTGATGGGGTTGTAGGGTGCGCCTGTGTAGTGCGATCGCGTGGGGTACTGCTGGGCCAGTTCGACTAAGGCTTGCTTGAGGGTGGGGGTGCGCCGGGTGGCATACACAGGGAGGGCCAGGGCTTGGCAGGCGAGTTCCACTAAACTCAGGGCTTGGGGCCGAAAGACATGGACGCGATCAGGCGGTGTTTGGCCATCGGTGAACAGCACCTGGAACTGGCTTTGAATCCAGGTGGGGGTGGCTTCTGGTTGGGGACAGGTAGCGGTGTAGCAGCGATCGCCCGGAATGGTACAAATGACTAATTCCCATAAAGGAACGCCCGCCTCGGTCTGAAGCGGACGATGGTAAAAATCAATTTCCCAGATACTCATAGTTTGTGTGGATGAACGGTAGCCGCTCTCTCCACTGTACTAGACCAGGCTTAGCTCTCTGCACCTTGGGTGGCGCGATCGCTGGTGACTGGGATTTGCGCAAAACTGGGGATCGAGTCTACGGCGCTGCCGGGGGCATAAATTCGCGTGACGTAATCAGCGATCATCCGGTGGGTGTTGAAGGCGAGGGCATTAGTCTGGATCGACTTTTTCATCATCTTGACCCACCCGTGGGGAATGCCGTCGTGGTCTTGGTCGTAGTACAAGGGCACAATCTCGGACTCCAGCAAGGCATAGAGAGATTCTGAGTCGATTTTGTCTTGCAGTTCTTGATTGCTGGTATTAGCGTCTTCCCCGATTGCCCAACCATTCAGCCCTTTGCCGTTAGCATCAGCAAGATACCCTTCGCACCACCAACCATCCAACACGCTGCAATTGAGGCCACCGTTGAAGCAGACTTTTTGGCCGCTGGTGCCCGATGCTTCCAAGGGGCGACGGGGGTTGTTTAGCCAAATATCTACGCCTTGCACCAGTTTCCGGGCCGTGTACATGTCGTAATCTTCGATGAAGGCGACCCGATTTTGGATTTCTGGCTGTTTACACCATTCCATGAGCCGTTGAATGATGCGTTTGCCTTCTTCGTCGGCAGGGTGGGCTTTGCCGGAGAAGATGATTTGCACGGGGCGATCGGGATTGCCAAAGATCTTGAGGGCACGTTCTGGATCGCGTAGTAACAAGTCACCGCGCTTGTAGGGGCTAAAGCGTCGGGCAAAACCGATGGTGAGAATATTGGGATCCAGAAGGTGATCGATCGCGGCGATCGCGCCCTCCGGTTCCCCTCGTTTCAGGCGAGCTTGCTTGATTTTGTAGCGGGCATGGGCGATCAAGCGTTCTTTCAAAACTTGATGCCGCCACCACAAATCAGCGGCGGGAATTTGGTCAACTTTGGCCCATAGACTGGGTTCCAGCACTTTATCAAACCAGGCGGGGTCAAGGTATTCTGCGTACAAATCGCTCAGCAGGGAGGCTGTCCAGGTTGCTCCATGCACGCCATTCGTTACGTAGCCGATGGGGACTTCATCCTGGCTCTTTTCGGGATAGAGGATGCGCCACATTTGCCGGGATACGTGACCATGCAACTCGCTGACGCCATTGGCGGTGCGACACAGGCGGAGGGCCAACACCGTCATGCCAAAAGGTTCCCAGGGATCGCCCAAGCGTCTGGCCCCCAGAGCCAAAAATTGCTCCCGCGATAACCCAAGCGTGGGCCAGTAGGAGGCAAAGAAGGAGTCCATCAGGTCGGCTGAAAAGACATCATGACCGGCAGGGACGGGGGTGTGGGTGGTGAATACACAGCGATCGCGGACAGCGGCTTCGATGTCGTAGAAAGATTGGCCGGTGTGCTGGATTTCGGTTTTGGCGACTTCAAGCAGGCAAAAGGCAGCGTGGCCTTCGTTCAGGTGGTAGATGCCAGGTTCGATGCCGAGGGCCTGCAACATGCGAACGCCACCAATGCCCAGAATGATTTCTTGGGCGATGCGGGTTTCTTGGTTGCCGCCGTATAAATGCCCGGTGAGCCAGCGATCGATGGGGTCGTTGTCGTCGCGATTGGTATCCAAAAGATACAGCGAGACCCGCCCGACCTGGACTCGCCAAACTTGGACTTTGACGGCTCGATGGCGCACTTGCACTTCGATGACGACGGGGCGATCGTGGGCATCTTTGACCAGTTCCAACGGCATTTGATCAAAGGGGGCATCGACGTAGTAGTCTTCTTGCCAGCCCTCTCGATTTAGGCGTTGGCGGAAATAGCCCTGACGATACAGCAGCCCAATACCCACCATTGGCACCCCCAGGTCAGAGGCAGATTTCAGGTGGTCGCCAGCCAAAATGCCTAAGCCACCGGAGTAGATGGGTAGTGATTCATGGAGGCCAAATTCGGCGCAGAAATAGGCGACGGGATGGGTAGGGGAAATTTGGGGGGCGATACGGCTGGCCCAGGTGTTTTGGGCGGCCAGGTAGGCATCAAACTCGGTCACTAGGGCCTGTAGGCGCTTGAGATAGAAGGGATCAATGGACAGTTGGGTGAGGCGATCGTAGGAGACGGACTCTAGCAAGGCAACGGGATTGTGGCCACAGTCTTCCCACCGGGTGGGATCGATCATTTCAAACAAGGAGACTTGATCGGCGACCCAACACCACCAATAGTTGTAAGCCAGGTCAGCAAGGCGTTTAAGCGAACTCGGCAGTTTGGAACGCAACTGTGTTGCCGATGTGGAAACTAGGGTCGTAACCATAAATGCGGTACCGCGAGACTGAAGGGATGGAAGAAATAGGCTTTGTTGCGGTGTCCGGAGACGGGCAACAAGAATTCAATAAAAATCGGTGAATTGATCAGTAAATAAAATTGAAGCGATTTTTAGTAGGCGATTTGTTTGGTTTGCTACAAAACGTTGGAAAGTGTGATGGGTCTTTATTCGACGTGCATGAATCTTTGTAGTCAAGATATTTTCTGTAATGTTGATGTTGGCAAGGTAGAACGGGGGCTGTGAAGTTGTTGTGAACCTATGAGAGGGTGGGGTCAGAGCTTGCTAGGATGACGGCGATCGCTCTAGCCGTAAATTCACTGATATGTCTTATCGCTTCTCCCTGTTGTTTGGTCGTGTCAGTTGGGCGATCGCGCTAGGGGGTGGGGCGATCGCCGGGTTGCCAGCTCAGGCCCAAATCATTCCAGATGCTACGTTGCCAGTCAATTCCCAGGTTGCAGCCGGATGCCAGGTCTGCGCGATCGCGGGGGGGACAGTGCGTGGCTCCTACCTTTTTCACAGTTTTCGAGAATTTTCCATTCCCACTGGGGGGGCAGCCCAGTTTCAGAATGCACCCCAAATCCACACGATTTTGAACCGGGTGACTGGCTCCCAGGCTTCTCGGATTGATGGTCTAATCCAGGCCAATGGAACGGCCAATGTTTTTTTGCTGAATCCGAATGGCATTACGTTCGGCCCCAATGCCTCGCTGCAAGTGGGTGGTGCGTTTGTGGCGAGTACGGCCCCCAGTTTCCAATTTCCAGACGGGAGTGAGTTTAGTGCGATCAATCCCCAAGCGCCGCCGCTGTTGGCGGTCAATGTGACGCCGGGGTTGCAGTATGGTCGGGGGCTAGCGCCTATTGAAAATAGTGGCAATCTGGCTGTTAATCCAGGCCAAAGTCTGACGTTGAGCGGCAGTGATGTGTTGCACCGAGGCACTTTGACGGCTCCCGGGGGACGGGTGGAATTGTTGGGCGATCGCGTTGCGCTCCTTGACCAGGCCCAAATTAAGGTCTCGGCTCCAATGGCGGGGGGCACAGTTTTGATTGGGGGCGATTTTCAGGGAAAGGGTTTGGTGCCAAAGGCGCGGCGGACGTTTGTTGCTCCGGGGGCCAGGATTGAGGCGGATGGGGTGAGGACAGGGAATGGCGGACGGGTGATCGTGTGGGCCGATGAGGCGACCCGGTTTTATGGCCAGGTCAGTGCCCAAGGGGGCGAAAGGGGCGGGGATGGGGGCTTTGTGGAAATTTCGGGGCGCGATTTTTTGGATTACCAGGGCCAGGTCAACACCCTCGCCCCCCAGGGCCGCGTTGGCACGCTGTTGCTGGATCCGGTGAATATCACCGTGGTGGCGGGTGGCAACAATCCGCCGGAACTGGCAGCCAATGATCAATTTGCGGATCCGGGAGTGAACAGTGCGATCGCCAATGGCACGATTAACAATGCGACGACAAATGTGACCCTGCAAGCCACGAATAACGTGACGTTTACGGCTCCGATCGCAATGGTGAATCCGGGGCTGGGGTTAACAGTGGAAGCCGGAAATAACATCACGTTTCAGGGCTTTGTTATTCCGTTTTTGGGCAGCACGCCTGGGGTTTTGACGAATGGGGGGGATGTCAACCTGAGGGCGGGGGGCGATGTGGTGATAGACCGTTTTGCCATCCGCACAGATAGTCTGGGGGGCGCAGCGGCGGGGGATATAACGATTACGACGGGGCCAACTGGACGGTTGTTGTTGCAAAATCGGGGCATTTTGACGGCGGATACTCGTGGGGCAGGGACAGCGGGGACGATTACCATCCAAGGGGGGACGGTGGATGTGTTGACTCCGATAGGGACGCGCAATTTGAGTGGGATCAGCGCGAATACGACGGGGAGTGGGTCGGCAGGCAAAATTGCGATCGCGGCGAATCGGTTGGCGGTGGATGGGGCGGTTATCCAAGCCTTTACCAACGGGCCGGGGGACGCTGGAGAAATTACGGTGCAGGCTAACGAGATTGCGGTGACCGGGCAAGGCCGTTTGGGGGGGATTGACGGCGGTTTGTTTGCCAATTCCAACACCAGTTTGGCTGGCACGGGCAAGGCGGGTGCGATTACCCTTGAAGCCCAACGCCTGAGCGTGCGGGATGGGGCTGGGATTTATGCCAATTCGATTTCTGCCAATCCGGGGGGACGGGTGACCGTACGGGCGGCAGACATTGAGGTCAGTGGCCAGGGGCTGCGGCCCAGTAGTGTGTCGGTAGGCGCACCTGCCGCGTTTGGGGCCAGGGGCGATGGCGGCACGATGCAGCTTGTGGCTGATCGCTTGACGATTCGCAATGGGGCGATCGTGGAGGCGAGTGCGTTGAATGGTCAGGGTGGAACAGTCAACGTGCAGGCTAATACCGTGAATGTGCTGGATGGGGGCAATTTGGGGGCGGATGGTCGCAATGGCGGGCAACTGACGGTTGAGACGGGGCAGTTACGGGTTCAAAATGGCAGTTTTATTTCGGTGGGTACGTTAGCGGGGAATGCGGGTGGCCTGGTGCAGATTCGAGCCCGCGATCGCGTAGAAGTGCTTGACAGCAGCGGGATTTCTGCCGATGCGTTTGGGGGGCAAGGGGGCAATGTGTTGGTAGAAACCCAGGATTTCCGGTTACAAAATCTCTCTACGGTGTCAGCAGGGACGTTTGGGCGTGGGGTTGCGGGTAATGTCTCGGTGCGTGGGAGCAATTCGGTCTTGGTGGATCGCAGTTTTCTGGGTTTAAGCTCTTTGGGCACAGTCACAGGGGGCAGTCTCTCAATTGCAACGGGCAATCTCACGGTGCAAAATGGGGGCGGGGTGGTGGCAACCTTGATTGGCCAGGGAACGGGTGGTGACCTGAGGGTCGCGGCGGGGAATCTCACGGTGCGAGAGTCGAGTTTCCTCACCACCAGTGTCGTTGGGCAGGGCCAAGGCGGAAATTTGGCGGTGCAAGTTGATGGGGCAATTCAGCTTGATCAGCGAGGGACAATTTCGACGGCAGCCTTTGGCGCAGGCCGAGGTGGGGATTTGGCGATCGCGGCTCGACAGTTGGATGTCCGCAATCGGTCTTCTATCAACACGCTCAGCGCGGGCGACCTGACGAGTGCCACTCGGTCTGCGGTGTTTGGCGAGTTGCAATTGGATGTTTTTTCGGCATCCCCCTTTTTGTCAGGGTTGTTTCAGCTTGTTAACACCAGTGCCCTGGCGGCGACTGAGGCGGGGGCCGTGGGGCAGGCTGGCAATCTCACGGTGCAAGTGACGGAAACGGTCGCGATCGCGAACCAGGGCTCCTTCGCGACAGCCGCAGAGGGCCGAGCCAATGGGGGGCGGTTATTGCTGCAAACGGGAAATCTCAACCTGGGGAATGGGGGCAGCTTGTTGTCGGATGTTAATGGGCCAGGGCGGGGGGGTGATATTGCGGTGCAAGCGAATAATCTCCAGTTACAAAATGGATTGATCTCCAGTCGGGGGACGGCACTGGGAACGGCGGCGAATATTACCCTTTCGCTTACAGATACCCTGACGGTGAATGGCAGTGGCATTTTGGCGAGTGCAACCCAGGCTGGAGGTGGCAATATTGCAATCAACGCACGGGATATTCGTTTACGCAATGGCAGTTTGGTGAGTACCAGCGTCTTTGATAGCGTGGGGGGCGGTGGCAATATCGATATTCGTTCCCAAATTTTTATTGCGTTGGAAGATAGCGATATTCTGGCGAATGCGGAGTTGGGGCCGGGGGGAAATATTTTCATCAATTCGCCGACGTTTTTGGCGGATTTGTTTGGGACGGGGCAGGCCACAGCCGTGGGGCGCAATCCGGGGAGTTTTGCGCCGTTTCGGGGGAATGGACGGGTGGATATTTCGGCGGAGTCGCGGGCGGGAACCAGTGGCACGGTGACGTTTCCGCAGGTGGATCCGGCGCGGGGCATAACGCCGTTAGTGACGGAGTTGGTTGATCCCACGCAGCAGATTGATCAACGGTGTGGGTGGCGGGGCGATCGCGCCAGTTCCTTTACGGTGACAGGCCGGGGCGGTTTACCCACGGATCCAACCCAGCCGTTGGAAGATGAGGCGGTTTGGGTGGATTGGATTGGGGGCACGGCGGCAGAGAGCGGGAGCAGTGCCCAACCGAGGGGGGCGATCGCTCAATCGGCAATACCAGGGGCGATTGTGGAAGCGCAAGGTTGGCGCTTGGCTCCGGATGGGGAAATTTACCTTGTGGCGGCGGCCAAACCAAGGCTTGCAGTGGTTCCGGGCTTTCCCGTCGTTGATTGCAATTCAACCAGGCGGTAAAAAGTTGGTGACAGACGTGGTACTCTTTGCATTCTGGAGTGTCGGGTATTGGCGACGATTGCAGCGCAGAGGATGAAGGAACGATGAGCGATCGCTGGTTGGCCGTTGGCAAAATTGTTTCACCGCAAGGGCTAAAGGGAGAGTTGCGGGTTTATCCAAATTCGGATTTTCCGGAGCGGTTTTTGGAACCGGGCCAACGCTGGTTGTTACGGCCAGGGGCGATGGAACCTGACCCTATTGAACTGGTCAAAGGGCGCAGTTTGGATGGCAAGGGGATGTATGTGGTGCAACTGGCGGGGATCGACGATCGCTCTCAGGCGGAGGCGTTACGGGGTGCTCAGTTGATGGTGCCAGCGGGCGATCGCTTGCCGCTAGAACCGGATGAATTTCATGTGGATGATTTGATTGGGTTACAGGTGTTTGATCAAGCAACCCAAACCTTGGTAGGGACAGTGACGAATGTGCTGGCCGCCGGGAATGACTTGTTAGAAGTCCAGCGATCGCCCGATCCTGCCCACCCCAAAACGACAAAACCAGTCTTGATTCCGTTTGTGATGGCGATCGTGCCTGTGGTGGATTTAGCCAAACAGCGGATTGAAATTACGCCGCCTGCGGGATTGATTGATTAACTATTTTTGCCTTGCAATGATGCGGTGAATTGGCGATCGGCGACTGTGCCTCACGCATCGGTTCACTGCAATACAAATATTGCTAACCTCAATCCGTTGCGGTGGCTACATAAATCCAGCATTGGTTAAAAATTAATTTCAAGGTAATGTAAAGAATTCTGCCTCTTGTTGTTAGAATGGCGAATAAGCCAAAGGTTCCAGTGCTGATATCTGTGGCACTTTACCTCGAAGCAAAGCTTTTCACACATTTATCACCGCTTAAACTTCCCTCCAGGCCGGAACCTGACTCTGGCCCAGTTAACTCTTTATTTTTTATTTCTACCGTTTACTCAACAACTAATCGTTCTTTTGGATCGAGTTTTACTTGTAGTTAGATCCTCATAAGGCGAGTAAAATCAGCCAATAAATCATCGTCCGGGCCTCTTACCTGCTGCTATTCACATGAATCTAACGGCTCCTGCATCTTCGATTGAGTTCACCGTCCCCGATTGGCTCCGTGAGTGCCAGCTCATTCAATGTCAGCTCACCCCTGACTGTAGTGAAGCCGAAGGGGCGCGATCGGATGCGGATTTGGTTTGTCGTGCATTTGATTTTGCCTATCAGCTCCATCAGGGCCAATACCGGGCCTCTGGCGAGCCTTATATCATGCACCCCGTGGCGGTAGCGGGGCTTTTGCGTGATTTGGGGGGTGGCAGCACCATGATTGCGGCGGGCTTTTTGCACGATGTGGTCGAAGATACGGAAGTTACCCCGGACGAATTGGAAGAACGGTTTGGCCACGAAGTGCGCTTGCTGGTTGAAGGGGTCACAAAGCTTTCTAAGTTTAATTTCTCAAGTAAAACGGAGCGCCAAGCTGAGAATTTCCGGCGGATGTTCCTGGCAATGGCCCATGACATTCGGGTGATTGTGGTGAAATTGGCCGATCGCCTGCACAACATGCGGACTTTGGAACACCTGGCTGATGCGAAGCGCCGTCAAATTGCGCTGGAAACGCGCGAAATCTTTGCACCGCTGGCGAATCGGTTGGGGATCGGTCGCTTCAAATGGGAACTCGAAGATTTATCGTTTAAATATCTTGAACCGGAAAGCTATCGGGCTGTGCAAGAGCTGGTTGCAGAGAAGCGGGCCGATCGCGAAGCGCGCTTAACGGCGATCACCCAGTCATTGCGGGAACGGTTGGAACAGATTGGGCTTCAGGTCGTTGAAATCAGCGGGCGGCCTAAGCATTTGTATGGCATCTATCAAAAGATGCAACGCCAACAGAAGGATTACGACGAAATTTATGACGTGGCGGCGATTCGCATCATCGTCCAAAACAATGAGGAATGCTATCGCGCGCTGGCGATCGTCCATGACAGTTTTCGCCCGATTCCCGGTCGTTTCAAGGATTATATTGGGTTGCCAAAACCCAATCGCTATCAGTCACTCCATACAGTGGTGATTAGCAACACGGGGCGGCCCCTGGAGGTGCAGATCCGAACCTTAGAAATGCACCATGTTGCGGAATATGGGATTGCGGCCCATTGGAAGTACAAGGAGGTTGGTCATTCCAATATTCCGTTGACTGGGATGGATGAGAAGTTTACCTGGTTGCGGCAACTCCTGGATTGGCAAAATGATCTGAAAGATGCCCAAGAATATTTGGAGAGCATCAAAGATGATTTGTTTGATGGTGAAGTGTATGTCTTCACGCCGCAGGGTGATGTGGTGTCGTTGGGGCGTGGAGCAACGTGTGTTGACTTTGCCTACCGCATTCATACTGAAGTGGGGAATCATTGCGCGGGAGCAAAGGTCAATGGGCGCATTGTAACGCTGGATACCCCGTTGAAAAACGGCGATATCGTGGAGATTATGACCAACAAAAATTCTCGGCCTAGTTTGGATTGGCTGAATTTTGTGGTCACGAACAGTGCTCGTAACCGGATTCGGCAAGCGTACAAGCGATCGCATCGGGAAGAAAACCTGTCGCGGGGGCGGGATATGCTGGAGCGCGAGTTGGGCAAGAATGGCTTTGAAGCCTTGCTCAAGTCTGAGCCGATGCGGGCAGCAGCGGAACGATGTAACTACCACAGTGTGGATGATTTGCTGGCGGCGCTGGGCTATGGTGAAACCACGCTGAATACGGTGGTCAATCGACTGCGGGAAGCGGTCAAGTCGCAGCAAACGATTGAGCCCATTCATGACACGGAAGAAGAGGCGGCACAATTGGCGTTGCCCGCAGTTGCGCCGGCCAAATCCTCGACGTTTACACCGGGGAAGGTGTCTCCGATTGCGGGGGTGGAAGGGTTGCTCTATCACTTGGCGGGGTGTTGTACGCCAGTGCCGGGGGAAGCCATTATTGGGGTGGTGTCCCAGGGCCATCGGGGGATTTCGATTCATCGGCAGGGATGTACAAATACGGATCAGATTCCGGGCGATCGCTTGGTGCCTGTGAGCTGGAACCCCTTGGGCGAAGACCGGGGCCGCCCTCAGACCTATCCAGTGGATATTCAGATTGAAGTGATTGATCGGGTCGGGATTCTCAAGGATATTCTTTCGCGCTTAACGGATAACAACATTAATGTGCGGAATGCACAGGTGCGGACGTTTCCTGACCAAACGGCTGTGATTGACTTGGGGATCGATATTCGCAACCATGAGCAACTTGAAAAGACCTTTACCCAAGTGCGGAAACTCAGTGATGTCCTCAATTTGCGGCGGTTGAGCCAGATCGACTCCTCAAACCGCTAGTTGTGTGTCGCTTTGATTAAGCTGACACCGGGGATAGCGATAAAGTGTAATTTTTTAGCCAAGGTTAAGCCCGACAGGGTTCTGGCGATCGCGGAGTTACTTAGACTAGATAACTAGGGGAAGTGGCATATCGAGACCCGTCCATTTCGCTGGAGCAAGGTAAAATTCAGTCACAGCAAATCAAGGATGGGGTGTGTTTTCAGCCCAAACTGACGACTGCTGTTTGTTTGCTACATACTGCAATTGGCTCCCTTGCGGTTAGACAACGACTATTTGTTGATAGAGTGTACAAAAATTAATATTTTCTTTATATTTATTAAGATTCCGCGTAAAATTGGAACCTTATGGTGGGTTTGCCGTCATCTGGCTATAGCAAATTCATTGATCTCTGACTGTTCTGTTACTGCTTTGTTCCTGAATCTAAACCGTGACCGCCGTGAGCACCTGGACACCCCGTTACACAAGGCAAGTTGCAGCCGAGGAACAGCAACTCTACGATCATCTACTCAATTTAGTGCAGGCTGAAACCCCAAGTCAGCTTGTGCAGCACTTTCGATCGCTCTTCATTGATGGATCTGGTTATCCTAGCCCTGAGATTACGCAGGTCGTTGATCGGGTCATTTTGGGAAAAAATGCGGATCAAGAGTTTCGGTTTATTCTGAATCGGTGTTGCCACATTTTGATTAACCGCTGGCAAGCTCGGCCCCAGCACCAGGCGTTTATTCCTGAGTTGGTTGGGTTGTTTGCGACACCACCCGCCCGCACTGGGGCGGAGTTGACTCGTTCTCGGTCGGTGCGTCGATTACGGGACTTGGTTAGAGAGTTTACGGCGAGTGAGCAATACGTGACGTTGCGGCGCTTGGCGCAGGTAATCGAGCAAAATACAGATCCGGTGTTACCCCTTGGGAGTGAAACCCTGGGGACGTTAATTCAACGCTATCCGTATTTATACGATCATTGTTTGATGGCGGAAGGGGGCACTTACGAGCAGCAACAAACAATTCGGCAGTTGAGGGCGCGGGCGCAACGCCAATATGAAGTTGATCTGTCCCAATATGTGACTTATCAAGTGCGGCGATCGCAGCTCAAACGGTATCAGGCCAGCAGTTCTAGTCATCGGGGGCTGCAACCAGCCAAAAACCCAACGTTGTTGTCGGATCGGGAGTTGTGCGTTGCGCTGAAACACTTTGTGGGTAAGTCTCAAGGGGCGCGATCATACCGGGATGTGGCACAGTGCTTTTTGACTCACAGTGCGCAAACAGCGTCGTTTCAAGCGTTTAAAGACGACTTATACCAATACATTACAACCTCGGTGACGCCAGACTATGGCAAGCAACAGTTCAACAATCAGTTACATGCGCACTTGAATGGAATCTTGCCTGAAAGTAATCATCAAAAATTGAATGATTTTTTGATGGTTCGTACGTGTAGCCAGTTACTGAATTTTTTGATTGTTGAAAGTCCTCAAAAGCCAAATCATTTTCTATTTGTTGATTTGATCTCGAATTTGGGGCCAGCGTTAGCAACAGGTTTATTGCTTAAAATTGTCTTGATTTGTCGGAAAGTGAAACCACATTTGGAAAAGCGCTTTTCGATTTTGTTTAATCACTATGAAACGTGTCAACACAGTGCGGTGCGCTGGTTAGTGCAAGCAATGGAGCATTTGAATCTGGCTTTGAGTACTAACTTTAGTACGTTGGATTTGTCGTTCATCAGCCAGTGGTAATCACGATCGCAACTGTTTGGGCCGGGTAACAACGATATGACTTCGGAGTGGCGATCGGAAAAGGAAAAAATGCTGGCTGGTGAACTCTATTTGGCCAGCGATCCGGAGTTGGCGGCGGAAAATCAGCGGGCCAGTCGGTTATTGCGGCAATATCACCAAATCCCAGAAACGGAGCCTTTGGAGCGGCAACGACTTTTACGCGAATTGCTGGGACGGGTGGGCGAAAATCCGATGATTGTGCCGCCGTTTCACTGCGATTATGGTGGCCAGATTGAAATTGGCGATCGCTTCTATATGAATTATGGCGGTGTGATTTTGGATTGCAACCGCGTTCAGATTGGGAACGATGTGTTGTGTGGCCCCTATGTGCAAATCTATACAGCCTACCACCCGACTGATCCGGCGATCCGACAAACCCAACAAGAACTCGCGGCCCCAATCACCATTGGCAACACGGTTTGGATTGGGGGCGGGGCAATCATTTGTCCGGGGGTGACCATTGGCGATAACACGACGATTGGGGCTGGCAGTGTAGTGACTCGTGATATTCCGGCGAATGTGGTTGCGGTTGGTAATCCCTGTCGGGTCATTCGGTCGGTGTAATCCTGGTGGAAGCCGGGATCCTGGTCAGGCGTGGGGCCTGGTTTTTTCCTAAAAATGTATCAAACCGCCAATGTCGTACCGCCCGTCGTCGAGCAAGCGGTGTATCCTGATTTATGGATTAAATCCAGTTCACTTAACTTCTGAAAAATTCCGTGCTTGACCTGAAGCTTATTCGCGAAAATCCAGATGTAGTCCAGGCGAAACTTGACTCCCGTGGCCCTGGCTACAACATTCAGCCGATTGTGGAACTGTCGGCCCAACAAAAAGACCTGGAGCGTGTGCGATCGCAGCTACAAGCCCGGAGCAATGAAATTGGCAAGTTGGTTGGCCAAAAAATGAAAGCGGGCAGCCAACCCAATGCTCCAGAAATTCTGGAACTGAAGGCCGAAGGGAACGAACTCAAAGCCCAACTAGGTGAACTGGAACCCCAGGAAAAAGAATTCAAAGCTCAGATTGAAGCGTTATTACTGACGCTGCCCAACTTGCCGAGTGACTCGACCCCCGTGGGGAAAGACGAGAACGAGAATGTCGAAGTTCGTCGGTGGGGCGAGGAATATAAACCGACTGGCAAATCCCTATTGCCGCACTGGGAAATTGGCGAAAAACTGGGCATTCTCAACACAGAGCGGGGCACCAAAATAGCTCAGAGTCGTTTTGTGGCTTTGATGGGAGCGGGAGCGGCGTTGGAACGGGCGTTGATTCAGTTCATGCTGGATCAACAAATTGCCGCAGGCTATACCGAAGTGCTACCGCCGTTTTTGATCAATACAGCGTCTTTGACGGCTACAGGCCAGTTACCCAAATTTGCGGAAGAGAGTTTTCAGTGCAAGGATGATGACTTGTGGCTGGCTCCGACGGCGGAAGTGCCTGTGACGAACCTTTACCGCGATGAAATCTTGACGGAAGACGATTTGCCGATCCATCACTGTGCGTATACGCCGTGTTTTCGGCGGGAAGCGGGCAGTTATGGCAAAGACACGCGTGGGCTTATTCGGCTCCATCAATTTAATAAGGTGGAACTGGTGAAGCTGGTGCATCCAGACACGTCGGCCCAGGAACATGAAGCCTTGGTGCAAAATGCGGAGGCGATCTTACAAGCGTTGCGGTTGCCCTATCGGGTGATTGAACTGTGTACGGGCGATTTGGGCTTTGGGGCGGCGAAATGTTATGACCTTGAGGTGTGGTTGCCGTCTGCCGATCGCTATCGCGAAATCTCCAGTTGTTCCAATTTTGGGGATTTCCAGGCACGGCGGGCTAATATTCGGTTTAAATCGCCAGGACAAAAGGGGACTCAGTTTGTCCATACGTTGAATGGGTCTGGTTTGGCGGTGGGGCGCACGATGGCGGCAGTGTTGGAGAACTACCAACAACCGGATGGCTCAGTGACTATTCCAGAAGCGTTGCAGCCCTATCTCAAGCGCGAGGTGTTGTAGGGCGGTTAGTTGCGTTTGCGGAGGATATCCAGCAATTTGGTGAAATGCGGGGGCAGGGGGGCGATCGCCTCTACGGTGGCCCCGGTGACCGGATGCTGGAGTTGGAGTCGCCAAGCGTGGAGGGCTTGACCGGGGAGGTTAACGCCAACGGATCGGCCTGAGCCATACAGCGGGTCGCCGACGATGGGAAAACCCAGGTGGGTGGTGTGGACGCGGATTTGGTGGGTGCGCCCGGTTTCCAGGGCAAATTGCATGAGGGTGTAGTTGCCGAGCCGTTCTTTGATTTGCCAGTGGGTGACGGCTCTGCGTCCTCCATCGGCTTCGGGAACGATCGCCATTTTTTGACGATCAACGGGATGGCGGGCGATCGCTGCATCGACGGTACCGCTATCGGTTTTGGGGGCACCATAGACGATGCCGAGGTAGTCGCGACGGGCGGTTTTGGCTTGAAATTGGTGCTGAAGCTGGAGGTGAGCTTGGTCGGTTTTGGCGATCGAGATCGCGCCGGTGGTGTCTTTGTCCAGGCGATGCACGATGCCGGGGCGTTGCACTCCGCCAATGCCCGAAAGGGTGCTGGCTCCTGTTGCGGTGCGACAATGCCACAGCAAGGCGTTGACCAATGTGCCCTGGCTGTGACCCGGAGCGGGATGCACGACTAACCCCGCTGGTTTATTCACGATGAGCAATTCTGTATCTTCGTACAGGATGTCGAGGGGGATAGCTTCGGGTTGTAGATCGAGCGGGGTCGCATCAGGAAGGGTGAGGTGGATGCGATCGCCAAAGTGGACTAATTCCTTTTTAGAGGTGCACACGGCCCCGTTAACCTTTACCTGGGCTTGGCTGATCAGCTTTTGGAGGCGCGATCGCGACAGGTCGGCAAGTTGGTCGGCTAAAAAGGCATCTAAGCGGTCTCCGGCTTCTTCTTCGGCGACCTGAATTTCAATTTCTGCTGGCAAAGGTTCTTCTCCTGGCACCATTCCATCTTTCCATTATCGAAGAAAACGGGATGGCCTGACCTCAAGTTGCACTGGATGGCGATCGGGGCGGTGGCTGTCGGCCCCTGTCTTGGATAAGGAATCCCTTTACAATGAAGGGGAATTATTCAGATTGGTGGCGTGATGGGAATTCAAATTAGTGATGTTGTGGTTAAAACGATTCAGGGTCAAGAGCAAGTCTTGAGTGAGTACGCCGGAAAGGTTTTATTAATTGTAAATGTGGCTTCTTATTGTGGTTATACCTCCCAATATCGGGGCTTGCAAGCGTTGTACCAAACCTATCGCGATCGCGGGTTGGAAGTTCTGGCGTTTCCGTGTAATGACTATGGCCGACAGGAACCCGACAGCCTGGATAAGATTGCGCGGTTTTGTGAGACTCAGTACAGTGTGACCTTTCCGCTTTTTGACAAAGTTCATGCCAAGGGCAGTGACCAGCACCCGTTGTATGCGCGGCTGACCCAAACGCCCCCAACGGGCGAGGTAGCCTGGAATTTTGAAAAGTTTTTGGTGAACAAACAAGGTGAAGTGGTGGGGCGCTATCCCAGTTCGGTGACACCGGATGCGCCGGAATTGGTCACGGCGATTGAGCGGGAGTTAGCAGCGTAAGGCGGGATGGGCGCGATCGCACCTATCCCAGTGGGGGTCATTTGCCTCGCGATCGCGCTTTATCGCCATGACACTGTTTGAATTTTTGGCCGCTGCCACACCAACAAGGTTCGTTGCGTTTGGGGAGCAAGGGCGGCAGTAGATCGCCATCCTGATAAAACCAGCGCCCTTTTTGTTGAACAAAGCGCGATCGCTCGTGCAATTGAGCCTCCGCACCAGATCGATATACCGCGACAAATTCGACGATGCCCGTTGTGTCGTGGGGTTGGCCGCCCTGGGTGCTCACGATGGTAAGTTGCAGCCACTCGGTAGTTTGCAAGGTGTGGCAAATTTGCTGGCGGCCATCGACGGTGCGGTGCAGGGGGTGCTGGGTGGCCAGGAGGTAATCCACATTGCCGGTGCAGTAGGCGGAGTAGCGCGATCGCATGAGGGCTTCGGCGGTGGGGGCGAGGGCTTGTCCAGTTAGTAATGGTTCACAACATTGGGCCAACTCTTGTTGACTGCCACAAAAACACGGTGCTGAGCCTGTTGTGAAACCCACGGGAACCTACCAATTATTTGCTGCGTTGCTGTTATCTATCCTAAGTTCCGAGCCTGGTTTTGTGAATTTTACGGTGGATTTTTGGGGGCGCGATCGCTGAAGTGCCTGATTTGCCTGCAATCCAGAGCTTTGGGAAAGGGGCACTGGAAGCCGACGGCAGAGCTTATACAAAGTCGAAATGATTTCGTTTAAGATGAGTTTAATGCGGCGACTGGTTTGTTTGTGAACGAGGCGGCGCAACGGTGAACGTTGGGGCTTGCCCTTGGTCTTGGGGCAGAGTCCTATACTAAAGAACACGCATTGAATGCTACTCAGGAAAAGGAGTTTGACCTTGGTTCAGTCCGCCACACCCCAACTGGAACAACCCCAAGAATGGAATCTTGCTGATTTGTATCAGGGGTTTGATGATCCAAAGTTAGCCGCTGATTTGGAGCAGTTGCAACAGCGGGCGATCGCGTTCCGCGAGACCTATCGGGAGCACGTCGCCACACTCACTCCAGCCCAGATCAGCCAGTGTTTGCAGGAATTGGAGTCGATCTCAGAAATCGCAGGTTATCTGTATGCGTTTCCGGCGTTGATTTTTTCCGCCGATACCCGCAACACCGAAGCGAAGCAGATGCAAGACAAGGTGTTGGAAGCGATTACGGGGATTGAAAATCAACTGCTGTTTTTTGATCTGGAATTGAAGAGTTTGGATGAGGCAAAGTTTGCGGAATTGGATGCTGCCCCGGGACTCCAGCCCTATCGCCATTATCTCTACAAAATTGCGAAGTTTCGACCTTACAAGCTGGCGGAGGCGGTGGAGCAAACTCGCAATCAGGATAGTTTGACGGGGCGGCAAGCGTTTATCAATTTGCGATCGGTGCATTTGGGTGAACAGAACTATGCACCTGTCACGACCCCGGAAGGCGAAACGTTTAGTACGGAAGCAGAATTAGGGGCGCTGTTGTTTCATCCTGATGCGACGGTGCGTTACAACGCGTATGCTTCGGTGCGGCAGGTGATGGGGCAGCACAATTCACTCTATGCCTATATTCTCAATACGGTGGCCCAGGATCATAAGCTTGAAAATCAAATGCGGGGCTATCCTTCGACGTTGCACAAGCAATTGCTGACGGATGAGGTTTCGGAACCTGTATTTCGGGCAATTATGAGCGGGACGGCAGAGCGGTTTGACCTGTGGCAACGGTATTACACGCTGAAAGGGCAGGCCTTGGGGCAAAAAATTCGAACTTGTGATGTGTATGCGCCGTGGGCCAGTGAACCGGTGCCGCCGTTGCCCTACCAAGCGGGGGTGGAGACGTTGTTGACGGCGTTGTCGCAGTTTGATGTGAACTATGCGCGGCGAGCGGAGGAGTTTTTCCTCAAGAATTGGGTGGATGCGAAGGTGCGTCCGGGGAAACGGGGTGGCGCGTTTTGTTGGTATGCCCACGGGAAGCATAGCTATTTGCTGTTGTCCTACACGGAGGATTACAATTCGCTGTTTACTCTGGCCCATGAGATGGGGCACGGGTTGCATTTTGCCTGGATTGGCGATCGCCAGTCTTATTTCAACAGCAACCCCCCAATGGTGCTGGCAGAGATTGCCTCTACGTTTAATGAGCTATTGCTGTTGGACTATTTGTTGCAGCAGGCAGAGGACAATCCGGCGTTGAAGAAGACGTTGATTACGCGGCAGTTGGAAGATCAACTGAATCTATTGTTCCGGCAAAGTACAATTAGTCGGTTGGAGTTGGCGATTCACGATCGCGCGACCCAGGGCACGTTTGATCAGCGGTTTGTGAATGAGCAATGGCGATCGCTGTACCAAACGTTGTGCGGTGATGCGGTGGAGGTTTTGCCGGAGCACGATGTGGATTGGGCGAGAATTGGTCACATTTACTTCAAACCGTTCTATTGCTATCAGTACACGGCTTCTAACATTGTCAGTTTGGCGTGCTACCAGAAGTATCGTGCTGTGGGTCGGGACTTTATTCCGGGCTATATGGAACTGTTGGCGGCTGGGGGCAGCATGGACCAAGTGGAAGCGTTGAAGACTTATGTGGATGTTGATTTAGAAAACCCTTCCACCATCAGTGCAGCACTGAATTATGTGGAAGGGTTGCTAGATCAGTTGCAAGCAGCGCTGTAACCTGATTAGGCAAAGGTAAAGTCTAGGCTGGAGCCTGCGAGTTGGACTTGTAAGTCGCTCAGGCTCGCTTGTGCCATTAAAGGAACACGTTGGTATCGAGCGCAGACGGAGATAAGTTACTCCAGCCTGAAATAAAAAACTCAACGCGGAACTTGCTGAATTCAAGGAGGTCTCCGTCGTTGAGTTGGTGGGGGGTGAGGGCGGGAATTTGTTTAGCGTTGATGAAGGTGCCGTTGCTGCTCCCCAGGTCGGTGATGGTGAAGCCTTGGCGGGGGTTATATTTGATGACGGCGTGACAACGGGAGACGGCTTTGTCGAGGATGGCGATCGCGCAGTTGCGGCTACGGCCAATCAACCAACTGGCCCCGGTAGCAGCGACCTGGGTTTGCAACAACTCTGACAGGTTGGTGGTGAGAAACCCACATTGCCCTGTTGATACGGCCTGAATGTAATAGGTGCTGGCGGCACAACGGTTGGGGGCATTCAAGATGGGTTCAATCAAGGTTGCCACTTGGTCAATATCTTCGCCTAGCTCTAGGGCCAGTTTTGCGGAGATAGAGGGGTGTTGCTGAAGAAAAGTTAAAGTCCGCTGGTCAACTTGACCGGAAGGCTTTAGATCTAACATAGGGAGTTACCTAGCACAAAATCCTGGTGAAAATGAACGTTGCCAAGGAAGTCGAGTATCTGTTGAAACAAGCTTCTGCACTCTCAAACCCGGGACTACTTCCTCGTTTGGTTGTGGCCGTGCTGCTCGAAATGCGATCGCGAAGGCCCGGAACCTTCGTTAATGTGATGTCTAGCCCCTGATGTAACGCAAGCTTGATGCCACCATAACGGGTGAACAATTGCGAAGGGTTGGCGCACAACCAACAACAATTATTCACCGTTTGGAAACTTGATTTTTAAGCTTTCAAACCCGTTGGCTGGTGGAACTACGTAGACTAAACACTAGACTTCCAGAAAATAGCAACGGTTTACCACCAACTTTGTCTAAGCTTCATCAGGTTTTCGCAAACTTGATTAATATGGTTAATTTTACTTATAGAGAAAGTAAAATCACCCTTACCACATGCGATCGGGAGGGGAGGCCGCCGGAGGTGACGGTGGATTAACTGGCTGCGCGGGTGGGTTGGGGTTGGCGGGTAGGAGGGTTGGCGGTGGTGCAGGACTGGATTCGGCGACCTGGACGCTGACTCCGGTATTGACAGTGCGGAAGCCTTGGCCGCGATCGAAGGTGCGCTGCCACCAGTCGGAGGAGCTGGCATAGCGGATGAATAGGGCACCGAGGATGATACCGAGGGCGATCGGCAACCACAGCCCTTTTTGTTGGGACTTTTTGCTGCTCATGGGTTTGGCGCGATCGCCGCTGTGCTGGTGCAGTGTTTCATTGGGTGGCTTACCGCTGATGACTACCAGACTGGCTGGGTGCCCTGGCCCCAAAAACCATCAGCTTTGGTGACGGTTAGGTCGCCCAGGACTTTGACCTGGCAAGCGAGGCGGCGATCGCTCCCACTCTGATGGGGGGGTAAGGAGAGGCGGGCTTTTTCGCGCCATTCCATGGGGGAGACGGGCCCTTCGATGCGGACGGCGCAGGTGCCACAGGTGCCTATACCGTGGCAATTGATTGTTTGGGCGGCACCGTTGTAAACAGCGATGTCGTGGGCTAGAAGCACTTGGCGCAAATTTGCCCCGCTGGCACACTCAATGGTTTTGCCTTGAGCTTTGATGGTTGGCATTGTTTCCTCCTGCCTCGATAGGGCGATGCTGGGCGAATGGGGTGACTCCGTGTGGCTGGGCTTCATCCGGTGGCTGATCCAGGGCGGATTGGTGCGCTAGGAGTATGGCCGGGTAGGGGCGATCGCCAGCGGAGTTGCTGAATTATAGCGGGTGGAACCCAGAATCACCAGGCAAAGTTGGGTGGAGGGCACTCAGGCAAACTGGATCTCGTGGAAGAAATCGGCGACAACTGGGGGGACGGAGGTAAAGCGGAGGTAGCAGCGGGTTGCGTCGGATTCAAAGACTTCTACAACTTTGACATAGACATCCCACAGTTCTGAGGCTTCCTGGGTTTCAACGAGCAGGTTCAACACGAGATTGGTGAGGGGTTCGAGGGGTTGATCGGCTTGCATTTCGGCAATTTTTTCAGAGACTTGTAAAAGCGTGCCTGAGCAAACATCGTCGCTGAGGGCTTTGCCTTCGACGATGCGGTAATGGAGGGGGAGGGGGGTTTTGAGGGGGGTGAGGTGCAGTTCTTCTTTGGGGAGGGATTGGTTGAATTCGCCGCCGATTTCGCAGACTTCGTAAACGGTGATGGGTTCGCGAATGCCTTTGACGCGGATTTGCAGTTGGCCGTTGGCTTTGACCAGGTTGCCACAGGCCTGGTGGGTTTGCTCAGAGATGAGGATTTGCCCGCCGACGGTGTAGGATTCGATGCGGGAGGCGAGGTTGACGGTGTTGCCGATAACGGTGTATTTGGCGCGTTGTTGAGAGCCGACGTTGCCAGCGAGGACTTCGCCTGTGTGGATGCCGATGCCCATTTCGAGGGCGGGGAGGTCGATGGCTTGGAGCTGCTGGTTGACGGATTGGAGAGCGATTTGCATGGCGATCGCGCAGGCGACAGCTCGTTCTGGATCGTTGGGCCGTTGAATGGGGGTGCCAAACATGACCAAAATACCATCGCCCAAAAATTCGTTGATGGTGCCGTGATAGCGGTTGATCACGGTGGTCATGGCTTCTAGATAGAGGTTGACGACGGAGACGGCTTTCTCGGGGGTGAGGCGTTCTGAAATGGCCGAAAAGCCGCGCAGGTCGGAAATGAGAATGGTGGTGATGCGGCGTTCACCACCAAGTTTGAGGCCCTCTGGGGTTTCTAGCAGGTTGGCGACAACTTCGTCGGTGAGGTAACGGCCAAAGGTCTGGCGCATTTCGGCGGCGCTCCAGGCGGTGTAGGCGGTGATGAGGCTGGCGGTGCCCAGGAAGGCGGCCAGGCCAGGAAAAATGGGCACCCACCAGGCAAAGAGAAAAGCGACGTAGCTACCGCTGATGAGGGCAATGGTGAGGCTGAGGGTGGCGATCGCGGTGAGGGGTAAGCGGCGGAAGTCCCACCAGGCGCGGCGATCGCGGGCTAAGCCACGGTAACGCCCCCGCCAACACAACACGGTGCCGACGATGGCCCACCCAATAATCCACAGGTTTTCGGTGGTATCTGACCAAAAGCGCAAGGGGGAGCGGCCATCGATGGCGCTGCTCAAGAGTTGGCTCACGAGATCCGCGTGAACTTCAACGCCGTTCAGGGGTTTGGGGTCGTAGGGGGTGGGAAATAGGTCGCCACTGCTTTCGGCGGTGATGCCAATCAAGACGACGCGATCGCGGACAAAGTTGGGGGGCATTTTGCCGTCTAAGACATCCGTCAGGGAAACGGAACGAAAGCTGGGGTTAGCTTTGAGATTGCGGAAATTGGCCATGACCTGGTAGCCACCGATATCCAAGTCAAAGTAGGAACCATCGGTTTTTTTCAAGGGTTCGTAGATGGTTTTGCCTAATTTCACCTGACTTTTTTCGGCATCTAAGACTTCCATGTTGATCTGCTCGGCTTTGAGGTAGAGCAAAGACAACTGGACGGCCAGGGAGAGAATGGTGTGTTTTTGGGGATCGCGGACGGATAGCAGGTTCCGGCGAACTTTGCCGTCAATGTCAGAAACGAGGTCATTGGCACCGACTTGTCCGGCTTTTTTGAGGGCGGGGGGCGGGTTGACGGTGGAGCCGATGGTTTTGCCGGTGACTTTTTGAATGCCAATGAGATTGGGGGTGGATTCGAAGACTTTGACTAGTTCGGCGTGGCCGGGTGCTTGGGGGAGGTCGCGATACAGGTCGAGGCCGATCGCGCGGGGTTTTTGCTGTTTGAGCTGGGTGATGACGGTGGCAAGGGTGCGATCGGGCATGGGCCAGGTACCCACGTTTTGGATATCGCGTTCGGTGATGGTGACGAGAACGACGCGATCGTCAATGGGTTCGGCGGGCCGCCAGCGATAGAATTGATCGAGCATCATCAATTCGGGGCTTTGCAACCAACCCAAGGTCCGCAGCCCGATGATTGCACCGGCCACTGTTGGTGCGGTGATGATAATGCCTCGCCACCGCCACAAGTGTGCTTTTACGGTTCGCCACATAGCCTCGTGCTCAACAGAAATTGATTGCGGTGTCTATCCTAGCCCCGTAATGGGCATTGACCATACCCGGATTGAATGATGAGCAAAGACTAACACCTCACAATTTGCTTCGCGGGGAGGATTGGAGAATCAGTAAAATCGGCAAAAAAATGGCAGAAACTTGGCAGAACTTTACGGTTGGGGTGGGGGTCAGCCTGTGCCTTTGAACAAGCCTTGGGGCCGGAAGAGGAGGACGAGCATCATGATGATGAGGGCGACGGCCAGTTTGTATTCGGCCCGTAAGGGGAGGGTGCTGAGTTCTTGGGAAATGCCAATGACGAAGGCTCCGGCGATCGCGCCATAGGGATTGCCAACCCCGCCGAGGATGACAGCGGCAAACATGGGGAGAATGAGAAACCAGCCCATATTGGGGCGGACGGCTTCGATGAGGCCCAACATCCCACCGGCGATCGCGGCGAGGCCCCCGGCAATAATCCACGTCCAAAAGACAACGTGTTCGACGTTGATGCCAGCGACTCTGGCCAGGTCGAGGTCGTCGGCAACGGCACGCATGGCTTTACCGAGTTTGGTGGTTTGGAATAGGTAGTGCAGGGCAATCATTGTGATGATCACGAAGACCATGACCAACAGGTCGTATTGGGGAATGCGGAGCGCCCCCAGGCGAAAGGCGGGAGCGACGGGCAAATCATAGGTTTGGTTGCCACCGCCCCAGAGCAATATCACGCCGTTGCGAAGGAAGAGGGCAAGGCCAATGGAGATGATGATCAGGGTGGCGGAGTCGGCGCGGCGCGATCGCATGGGAGCCCAAATCAGTTGTTCTGTTAGGAGCACAATGGCGATCGTGCCGCCAATCCCTAAAAGCATTGATAGCCAAATGTTGAGGCCCAGACTATTGGCAAAGAGAGTGAGGTATGCGCCGACAGTCATCAGATCGCCGTGGGCGAAGTTGGAGAGGCGCAGGATGCCATAGGTCAATGTGAGACCGACGGCACCAAGGGCAATAATGCTGCTCAAGGCGGCACCGTTAATCATCAATTGCAATATCTGTTCCATGAGGGCTATGCAAGAACTTAAGCCCTCTGATCTTCTAAGATTTGGGCTGTTTTGGAAAGAGCGGCTAGCAAGATTAGACTGGGGGTAGCGGTGCACTGCGCAGCCTTGCGTCTAGCCTAAGCTGGACGGGCGGGATCACCCATCCACGGGATTTCCTAAGCTGTCGGCCCATCGCTATAGTAAGTTTGCACCTTAATTCTACGAGGGTGCCTTCGTTGCGGATGGGTTGCCTGAGAGTTGCATGGAATTTTTGCTTGCCAGTCGCTATCGTTTGCTAAAACCGCTGAGTCGGGGTGGTTTTGGGCAAACTTTTTTGGCCGCCGATGAGCATTTGCCGGGGCAGCCTGTTTGTGTGGTGAAGCAGCTTCAGTTGAAAACGGGCGATCGCACGGCGATGGCGACGGCCCAACGGTTATTTAATTTGGAAGCGGAAACGTTGTATCGATTGGGGGGCCATGACCAGATCCCTCGGTTGCTGGCGCATTTTGAGCATCAGGGGGAATTTTACTTGGTGCAAGAGTATGTGGAGGGGGTGGCGCTGAGTCGGGAGTTGGGGCAACGGGAGCCTTACAGTGAGCTGGAGGCGATCGCGTTTTTGCATGATGTTTTACCGATTGTGGCGTTTGTGCATGATCAGGGGGTGATTCATCGGGATGTTAAGCCCGCGAATTTGATTCGGCGGGGGAGCGATCGCAAATTGGTGCTGATCGATTTTGGGGCGGTCAAGCAACTCACGACGACGGCAACGGATGTGACCCAGCGAGAGAGTTTTACGATCGCGATCGGCTCACCGGGGTATATGCCCGTTGAACAACAGCTTTTTCAGCCGCGTTTTGGCAGTGATATTTATGCGGTGGGGATAGTCGTTTTGCAGGCCATGACTGGCATCAGTCCGCTGGAGTTTCCCTACGATCCCCAAACGGGCAAGCTCCAAATTCTAGAATTGCTGCCATCGGGGGGGGCGAGTGCGGGGTTGGTCGCGCTGTTGGCCCGCATGGTGCATCCTGATGTCAACTATCGCTACCAAACGGGGAGAGAGGCCCTGGCGGCGGTGCTGGCTTTGGGGCAAGGGAAATTGCACCCGGATGCAGATCACACGCCTACGGTGTTGCCTCTGCCAGAGACTCAACTGACTGAACCCCCGGCGGCCCTGGTTGTCCAGGCGGATGCGGACACTGCGCCCCCACTGGCTGCCCCCACCCAACAAGACAATTCGCCCTTGGCTCCACCCCTCAGTCGGCGGGAATATCGCAATCGGCAGGCGTTGCTGAACAAGGTGAAAACGTTTTGGATTCAGGGGGTGCTCAATGCCTCGTTGCATGATCAGGTGTTGATTGCGCTGGGGATGGATGAGTATCCAGGGGCGATCGCGCCGCCGTGGAATTTATCTGTGGCCCATCGCCATCAGCCGCCTAAAACCCTGGATGGTTCAATTCCTATTACGCAAATCTTTGACGAGATTGGGCCGGGACGCACATTGCTCATTTTGGGAGAACCCGGAGCGGGCAAAACGACGACGTTGTTGCAACTGGCTCAAACCTTGGTGGAACGGGCTGAGCAGGATAATGGGGCGTTGTTGCCGGTGGTGTTGAATTTAGCGTCGTGGGCCAGTTGGAGCGGGAAAACGACGGCCCAGGAGCGGGGGAATGGGTTTGCGGATTGGATTGTGGATGAGCTGAGTTTGAAATATCAGGTGCCGAAAAAGATTGGTAAGCCCTGGGTCGATCGCCAACAGTTGCTGTTGTTGTTGGATGGGTTGGATGAGGTGTACCCGACGGCGCAGGGGGCTTGTGTAGAGGCGATTAACCAGTTTCAGCAGATTTATGGCCCAGAAATGATTGTCTGTAGCCGAATACGGGATTATGAGGCGTTGTCGGTCAAGTTGTCGTTTCAAAGTGCAATCTTTTTGCGATCGCTGACGGCGGTGCAAGTGCGGCATTATTTGGATGCGTTGACGGCGGATCTGACGGGGTTACGGGCGTTGATCGGGCAGGATGGGGCCTTACAAGAACTGGCGCGATCGCCACTCATGCTGAATATTATGGTGTTGGCCTATCAGGGGGTTACGGCCCAGGAGCTGCCCCAAACGACAACGGTGGCCGAACGCCGCCAACAACTGTTTGACTTGTATATCCAGCGCACGCTAACCCGGCGAATTGGGCCGCATCCGTACCCCAATGACCAAACGATTCATTGGTTGAGTTGGCTGGCCCAGCAGATGCAGCGGCAATCGCAAACGGTTTTTTTAATTGAACGGTTGCAACCGGGTTGGCTTGGCTCCGTGTACCAAAGCTGGGTCTATCGGCTGGGGGCGGCCTTGTTAGCGGGGCTGAGTGTGGGTCTGGGGTATGGGCTGATTAGCCAAATGAGCTTTGGGCTGTTGAATCTGCCTTATCGGGGCATTCCCGAAACGATGGCTAACAAGTTTATTGATGGGGTGATTGTGGGGACGGTCACGGGGCTGTGTATCAGTGTGGCGTTGATGTTGGTGCCGACGGAGATTAAGACGATTGAAACAACGAAGTGGTCGTGGCGATCGGCCAGTCAGGGGTTGTTGCTCTGGGCTCCGGTGGGGTTGGGGATGGGGTGGATTGGCGGGGCGCTGGTCGAGGCGGTGCACCGATCGCTGTTTCGCTTGCCCATTCAAGATTTGCTGTCGTTGTTTAGTGGGCATGATGCCATGGTGGGGTTGATTGCTGGCGTGATTTATGGCTTGACGAGTGGGTTGGCGGCGACTGAAATTGAAGCGCAATTTGGGCCAAACGAGGCTTTTTGGTTTTCTGGGATGAGGGCCCGGTGGTTGGGGTGGGTGGGGGGGTTGTTTGGGGGGCTGGCGGGGTTTGGCAGTGGTTGGCTCATGGGGGAACCGCTGAATGGCCTGGTGAGTGGACTGAGCATTGGGGTGGTGATTGGCATTATTGGTGGGGGTGGGTTGTCCTGCGTGAAGCATGGCCTGTTGCGGTTTCTGTTGTGGCGGGGGCGCTGTTTGCCGTGGAATTGTGCGCGGTTTTTGAACTATGCCAGCGATCGCATTCTGTTACAAAAAGTCGGTGGTGGGTATATTTTTATTCATCGATTGTTGTTGGAACATTTTGCCGCGTTGCCTAAGGTGCGGAATGCTGCAAAGTCGCTGTAACACCTGGCTTTGGGCTGGAGTAGTGGCTGGGGATTGGGGCTTAGTGATGAACATTAAGAATTGCAAGGAATCTCGCTAAAGTTTTTCTAATTTTTGGCGGGTAAATTCGATGGGGAGATAGCTTTAGGAAAAGTTGACAAATGAATGCATCCGCTGAGAAGGAGGTTATCCTATCTTCAAGGGATAAAGGCTGCGGGGGAAGGATCGATTCGGTTTGGCGCGATCGCCTGAGTCACGGAATGTCTCTTTTTTATTGCAAGCAGTTGTGTCATTTGGGTTCTCTTTTGGGGGAACGTGAGCTGCTGGGGTTGCCCTATCTCTACGCAGTTTGGCTGGGCCAGATTGGTGTTTTTTACGCCTGCGGTTTGTCTGGATTTTGAGTTTGATTTGAGAGGTGTGTTGAATCTGCCAGTGGCATTGTTTGGGTTGGTGCAGATTGCGGTTGAATAAATTGGTTTGCCCTCTTGGTTGCAGTAATTGGTTGCAGTAAATGGTTATGAAACGGTCTGGATACATTGGGTTGGGGCTTTGCATGGCGGCACTGGTGGTGTGCTTGCAGACGGGGGCGAGGGCGATCGCAAAACCAGCGCAGGCGGCTCAGCCAAGGCCAACGGCGATCGCGCCAGTTGTGGCCCAAGGGCGGGATCCAGTGCAACAACTGCAAGAGGGAAAGGCGGCCTATCAGGCGGGGCAGTATGGGGCAGCGGTGGTGGTGTGGCAGGAGGCGGCCCAAACGTTTGCCGGACGGGGCGATCGCCTGAACCAAGCGGCGGTGCTGAGTAATTTGGCCTTGGCGTATCAACAACTGGGCCAGTGGCCGGAGGCGAATCAAGCGATCGCAACCAGTGTGCAGTTGCTTGAAGGGACGGCGGCGGCAGGGCGCGATCGCCAAATGCTGTGGGCGCAAATCTTGAATATTCAAGGGAGCCTGCAAATGGGGCAGGGCCAGTCGCAACAGGCTTTGGATACGTGGCAAGCGGCGACTCGGGCTTATCAAGCCGCAGGGGATATGAATGGGGCAACGCGCAGTCTCATTAACCAAACCCAAGCGTATCGGGCGTTGGGGCTTTATCCACGGGCGCGGGCCAAACTGGCCGAGGTGAACCAAACTTTGCAGGGACAGGCCGATTCGGCGCTAAAGGTGGCGGGGTTGTTGAATTATGGGGATGCTCTGCGGTTGGTTGGGGAGTTTGACCAAAGTGAGCGGGTGTTGAAGCAGGGGTTGGCGATCGCAGAGCGGTTGTCGGCTCCGGGGGAGGTGGCCTTGGCTTGGTTGAGTTTGGGGAATGTGGCGCGGGCCCAGCAAGATTTTTCGACGGCGGCGCAATACTACCAAAAGGCGATCGCCAGTGCGGATCAACCTGACCTGCGGATTCAGGCCCAACTGAACCAACTGCGGTTGTTGACGGATGCGGGAGAGTGGAACAATGCGGCGAATTTGGTGCCAGCGCTTTGGCCCCAGGTCGAAACCCTACCACCGAGCCGGACAAATGTTTATGCACGGGTAAATTTGGCCCAAAGTGTGATGCAACTGCAAGAGCAGGGGGCGCAAGCGACGGTGGCGGGGAGCCCGGTGTCGAAGGCGCAGATTGCGAAAACCTTGGCGATGGCTGCGCAGCAGGCGAAGGAACTGGGGGATCAACGGGCAGAATCCTATGCGACGGGCTATTTGGGCACGCTGTATGAAGCAACGCAGCAACGCACCAATGCCCAATCGTTGACGAATCAGGCGTTGGTGTTGGCCCAGGTGAGCAACGCACCGGATATTTCCTATCGGTGGCAGTGGCAGTTGGGGCGCATTCTGAAGGCACAGGGCAATTTGCCGGAGGCGATCGCGGCCTATAGTCAGTCGGTGAAAACGCTGGACTCGATTCGGCGGGATTTGGTGGCCAGTAGCCCAGACATTCAATTTTCGTTTAAGGAAAGTGTGGAGCCGGTCTATCGGGAGTTTGTGGCGTTGTTGTTGGAACCCGACCAAGCGGGGGGCGAGGCGAGCCAGGAAAACCTGAAAAAGGCGCGGGAAGTGATTGAATCCTTGCAACTGGCGGAATTGGATAATTTCTTCCGAGAGGCGTGTTTAACGGGGCAAACGGAGTTGGTGGATCAGGTGGATCCGCGCAGTGCGGTGGTGTATCCAATTATTCTGCCCGATCGCCTGGAGGTGGTGTTGTCGGTGCCGGGGCAACCGTTGCGCCACTATGCGGTGCCGATCGCCCAAGCCAAACTGGAGCAAACGGTGGAACAGATGCGGCGATCGCTCCGGCGGACTTCCAGCCAGCGGGAACGGTTGGACATGGCCCGGCAGGTTTACGATTTGCTGATTCGGCCAGCAGAGGCGGATTTGGCCAAGAGTGATGTGACGACATTGGCGTTTGTGCTGGATGGCCCGATGCGGAATATCCCAATGGCGGCGTTGTATGACGGTAAACAGTATTTACTTGAAAAATACAACATTGCCCTGACACCGGGTTTGCAATTGCTGGATCCACGCCCGTTGAAGAGTCAGCAATTGACGGTGTTGATTGGGGCGCTGAGCCAGGGGCGGCAGGGATTTTCGGCGTTGCCTGGGGTGGAAACGGAAGTGCAGGAGATTACCACTGAGGTGCCGACCCAGGTGTTGTTTAATGAAACCTTTACCACAGAGAGTTTCCAGCAACAGGTGAGCAATGTGCCGTTTCGGGTGGTGCATTTGGCAACCCACGGCCAGTTCAGTTCGAATGCGGACGATACGTTTATCTTGACGTGGGATCGGCGGATTGATGTGAAGCAGTTGGGGGAATTGCTGCAAATTCGCGACCAAGATACCCAAACTCCGGTGGAGTTGTTGGTGTTGAGTGCGTGCCAGACGGCAGAGGGCGATCGCCGCGCGGCGTTGGGTTTGGCGGGGGTGGCGGTGCGATCGGGGGCACGGAGTACGTTAGCAACCCTGTGGGCGGTGGATGACCAATCCACTTCGGCGTTGATGGTGCAGTTTTATCAAGAGTTAGCAAAGGCGGGTACAACGAAGGCGGAAGCTTTGCGACAATCACAATTAGCACTGCTCAAACAACCGCAATTTCAGCATCCTTACTACTGGGCTCCCTTTGTTTTGATTGGGAATTGGCTCTAGGGCTGCTCCGGGACGAGAGGGGGCGCATCTGCGGGGACGATAGAAATCACAGGAAATCACACAACCTATCACACGGTAGATTTTGTGCTGTCACACTGGCGCAGCGATGGATCGAGGATAGTTAAGATCAACCGCTCAGGTGCATCGATTGCGATTTGATCCTTTGGGTTGAGCGATTGAGATGGCTTGGCTGACTTGTTTATTCCTGGCATCACTCACGGGTTAGGGGGGCCAGGTCTGGCTCGGTAAACTTGACAATTGTTTGATGAAAGTAAAAAATTGAGGCGCTTTCAGCTTGCTGTTGGGCACTGTTTACCTGGCTTGAAGGTCTATTGCTTACGTCTTTGTGGTTGATTCTCCCTGGGCGATCGCCGACTTCATTACTGCTATTCAGGAGACTTGCGTCATCGTGGCTCGAACACCTTTTGCTTACCAATTCACCCTATCGTCGGTTTTGTGTGTGGCCCCTTGGCTGGTTGGGGTGGCGGGCGCGATCGCGCAGGAACTGGCACCAGCGGCGACTCCGGTTGCTGTTCAGGGTTCGACGTTGCTGGCGTTTGAACCGTTGATTGATGCCCCCAAGGACTCGCGGGGCGGGGGACGACGCTTGTTTGAACCCCCACCGGGGCAAGATGGCCCGGAAACGGCGCGGGGTGGGGGTCGGCGAAATGACAATGTGTGTGCCCAAGATCGGCGGTTGCCTGCGGCTAATCTGAAAGAGGTCGCGCCCCCGAAACAAGTGACGGAACTGATTACGCCGATTGTGCCCAGCCGTAAATGGGGGCTGACGGGGGCGGCTCGTCCAACGTTTTTGGTTTACGTGCCTAAGACTTCGGCTCAGTCGATGGAATTTACGTTGGAGGAAACGGCGACCCGCACAACTCCAGCGGTTGAGACGTATCGGATGACGGTGCCCCTGCCCCAAACTCCGGGGGTGATGCAGGTACAGTTGCCGCTGGATGCGCCTGTTCTGGAGGTTGGCAAAGACTATACTTGGCGGATTTCGTTTGCGTGTAAGGCGATCGGGGCGGGGCCAGAAGATCCCTTTGTGGAAGGCTATGTCCGGCGGGTGGCGGCGAACCAAAATGGGGCGATCGCGAGTGCGCCGGATGCAGCGTTGGCGCGGATTAAGGAATTAGCCCAGGCGGGGTTGTGGTACGACGTTTCAGCGGAATTGGCCCAGTTGAATCAAAGGGTGAAGAGTCCGGCGATTCAGGGGGCGTGGCAAGATTTGCTGAGTGATGTCAACCTGGATAAGCTGGCCCCGATGCCGATCGCGGCCACCAGACCAACTTATTAATCACCAAACTGAAGTTTTATTGCGTTTTGGGCAAGGGCTGAGGGCAAAGGGCATTCTGGGATGACGCTAGCGTCAACAGGACGTTTTGCCCCCGTGAGTTATGAGCCTATTTTCGCTTCGGATTGTTGTCGGTTGTTGTGGCACGCTGCTGTGGTTGGGGAACCAGGGGGCGATCGCCCAAATTCAACCAGACCAGACGCTCCCAGTCAATTCCACGGTGCCACTGGACTGCCTCGCCTGCACGATTGACGGGGGCACGATTCGGGGCCAAACCTTATTTCATAGTTTTAAGACGTTTTCGATTCCAACGGGGGGTGGGGCCTGGTTTAATAACCCGGCTGAGATCCAAACCATTTTGACTCGTGTGACGGGCAATAGCAGATCCACCATTGATGGGTGGCTGCGGGCAAATGGGACGGCGAGCCTGTTTTTGCTGAATCCAAATGGGATTATTTTGGGGCCTCAGGCGCAGTTGCAATTGGGTGGTTCGTTTGGGGCGAGTACAGCGGCGAGCTGGCAACTGCCGGATGGAAGTGAGTTTAGTGCTGTGCGGCCTCAGGCTCCGCCATTACTGGCAATTAATGTGCCGCTGGGTTTGCAAACGGGGTTGCCCATCGGTGATTTGCAGCAGCAGGGGCGGTTGGTGGTGGCTCCGGGGCAACGGGTTGAATTGGTGGGGCGATCGCTGGTGCATACGGGCCAGATTATGGCACCGGGGGGTTCGGTACACCTGTTGGGCGATCGGGTGTCGTTGTTAGCGCCCAGTCAAATTGATGTATCGGGGCCGTCGGGGGGCAGGATCCTGATTGGCGGCGATTTCCACGGTCAAGGGGTGTTGCCACGGGCCACGGCGACGGTGGTGGAGGCGGGGGTGAAACTCCGGGCGGATGGACTTGCGGTTGATGCTCCGACGGGGGGCGATGGTGGCCAGATTGTGGTGTGGGCGGATGGGCAGACGGCGTTTGGCGGGGTGGCAAGTGCGCGGGGGGCCGCTTCGATGACCAGTCGGGGGGGCTGGGTCGAAATTTCGGGGAAGGAGGCGCTGACGTTTCGGGGTGGGGTTGATGTGGCGGGGGGCCAGCCGGGAACGGTGTTGTTTGATCCGAAGAACATTATCATCCGAACCGGGGGGACGGATTTGCTGGGGGCGAATGATGCGTTTGGGGAAAACCCAGAGGCTACAGTGACTTTTGATCCGGCGGTTTTTAATGGGCTGAATGGCAATGTGGTGTTGCAAGCGAGTAATGACATCATCATTGACCAGGAGATTGCGACGGCGGCGATCGCGTCGTTAACCTTGGAAGCGGGGCGCAGTATTTTGCTGAATCAGTCGGTGTTGCTGGGGCCAGATGGCCGGGCGGATTTTACGGCCAATGCGGGGTTGAGTCGGGGTGTGGTGGATAGTCAGCGGGAACCGGGGGCAGCGGTGATCAGCATGGCGAGCGGGACGGTGCTGGGGGCGGGGCAGGGCATTACGATCACCATGGGGACGGGGGCTGGCCAAACCAACGCAACGGCGGGGGATATTACGCTGACCAGGTTATTTTCGGTGAGTGGATTGTCTGATCCACCGATTCAGGTGGTGCACCAAGGGAGTGGCAATCTTGCGCTGGAGTCGGCGGTGACGTTGGGGGGCGATGTGGTGTTGCAAGCAGGGGGGGCGGTGGTGGCCCAGGCGATTGAAACTGCGCCTAGAGGGGAAGATACGCCAGCGTTTTTGGGGTTGTCCAGTGGTTCGATTCAGATTGTGGCGGGGGGCAACATCACGACGGGAGATTTGATTACGTCTTCGGCGGTGGATACGGGCGAAATCAGGCTGATCAGCACGGCGGGCAGTATTGACACGACGGCGGGGGAGTTGGTGACTGAGGCGGACATTAACAGTGGGGCCATTCGGTTACAGGCGGCGGGTAATATTCAGACGGGGCCGCTGATTACGAAAAGTTTGGAGAACTCGGGGGATGTGGCGATCGCGGCGGGGGGCACGGTGGTCGTGACCAATAGTTTGATCAGCACGGAAGCTGATGCGGAGGGAACCAGTGGCTCGATCCAAATTGATGGGCGATCGGTGGTGTTGAGTGGTGGCACGCAGCTTTCGTCTTCGGCGAATGGAGCGGCTCAGGGAGGCAATGTGAGCATTCGGGCGACGGATGGGGTGTTGGTGACGGGCAATGCCCCTGCGGGCCAAGCACCTCGGGGCTTTTTTGCTGAGGCTGATAATCCGTTTGATCGACCTGAGGGGGAACAACTGGGCGGGTTCAGACCACCGGCTGATTTTGAGGATCAGTTTAATGGGATTGATTTTCCGACGGGGATTTTTACGGACACGACGGGCACGGGACGGGCGGGTAATATTCAAATTGCAACGCCACGGTTGGTGGTGAGTGAGGGGGCGGCAATTTCGGCGACAACGTTTGGTGCAGGGCGGGGCGGGGATATTGGGCTGGGGCTGGCTCGCGGGGTTGGGAGTGTGGTGCTGAATGATGCGGCGATTTTGGCGGGGGCCACTGGGGAGGCGATCGGGGATGGGGGGAATATTCTGGTCCAAACTGGAACGCTGGTGTTGCAGGATGGGGCCACGTTGTCTACGTTGAGTTTGGGCCAGGGGAACGGGGGTACGATTCAGGTTTTGGCGGATGAGGGGGTATCGCTGGCGGGCACGAATCGCGGGTTTGGGGAGCCGAGTAGCTTTCTGTCGGGGGCGGAGGGGGCCACGAGCGGCAGAGGGGGAGACATTACGGTGACAACGAGTTGGTTGAGTTTGGCGGATGGCTCGGAGCTGAATGCCCGGACGAACAGTGGGTTTGCGGGGGGCAATATTACGGTGAATGCGGCTGCCTTTGGGGCAACGGGGGGAAGTCGGCTGGTCACGAGTACCTCAAGCGGGGGCAGTGCGGGGCAGATTACGTTGAATGTGGCGGGGGAACTGGCGCTAGTTGGGCGGGGAACAGGGCTGTTTGCGAGTACGAGTCCGGGTTCGTCTGGACGGGGTGGGGATATTTTGATCCAAACGCCGGAGACCATTGCGATCGCGAATGGGGCGGGGATTGCGGTGGGCAGTTTGGGGACGGGCCAGGGGGGCAATATTGCGATCGCGACGGGGCGGTTGGCCCTGGATAATCGGGCGTTTTTGTCGGCAGAGACGGCCAGTTCCCAAGGGGGCAATATTGCGATTACAAGCAGTGGGTTGATTACGCTGCGCCGCAATAGTCTCATTTCGACAACGGCGGGAACGGCCCAGGCGGGCGGGAATGGAGGCAATATCACAATTTTTGCGCCGAATAGTTTTGTGGTGGCAGCGTTGAAGGAGAACAGCGATATTCGGGCGAATGCGTTTACGGGCAATGGGGGCAATATTGCGATTACAGCGATCGCGATTTATGGTCTGCGATCGCAACCCATCAATACTCGATTGAGCGACATTACGGCCAGTTCTCAGTTTGGATTTAGTGGGTCGATTACGCTGAACACGTTGAATGTGGATCCGAGTCAAGGGGTCGAAAGTTTGCCCGGTAATTTGGTGGATCCGTCTAATCAAATTGCGCTGGGTTGTGCGCCCGGATCGGAGATTACGAAGCGGGCTAATCGGTTTGTGGTAACGGGGAAAGGGGGCTTGCCGCTGCAACCGGAGGAAGGACAACCAGGGCAAGCGCTAGTGGAGTTGACTCCGTTGGTTCAGCCGGGTGGACAATCGCGATCGCGGGCTGGAGAACCAGCGGTGGTGGCACTTCTGGAGGCGAGACAATGGCGCTTGGGCACGGATGGCAGTGTGTATCTAATCGCGCAGCCTGTGGCCCCGCAATCACCGAGGGGGTGGGAGCCGTCTGTTCCGTGTCCAAAGTAGTGTCCTGGTAGGGATGGGAGCGATCGTAGTCAAATGCGCAGCCGGGAAAGATCATGGTTCTAAAGTGATTGTTGTCACCTGCATTGCCCAATAGCACGAATATGATTAAAACATCGAGAGCAGCAAACACAACTGCTGTACCTAGGCCAAACACAACTCGCCAATCCAGGAGAAACCCACCATGCAACGCAAAATCGCCGCTACCACCGCTCTAGTCCTTTCTGCTACCGTTACCCTCGTCCTCACTGCGGGTCTAACTGGTGCTAGCGCCCAAACCTATAGCGGTGGCGAACCTCCTGCACGCATCATCCACGGCAACCCTGCACTGTAAGAACTGCTTGTAAAACTGACCAGAAACGCCGCACGAATAGATAAAACTCAAACAAATATTCTATGTCCCCTCATGGAGAGTGGGAATGGCCCTTCCTCTTATCGCTAGTCTGAGGTGACTAAGAGGAAGGGTCTATTGATTTGAAATAGTTTCCAGTTTGATGGCTAGCTCTGTACTATTGCGCGGGATTCAAGGGAACAAATTAGGGAATTTTAATCAGAGAATTTTCTGATTTTTGCCGTTTAACCATTGGTTCCATTCGCTTTAGAAACTTTAAGCTATACCTAGGTTCAAAGGTGCTTAATCACTCCAAACTGGGTATTACGATTACAATAGTTACACGGAGTCAACTGTTTGCTCAACTCGCGGTTTTAATGGTGCATTGATTTAGTTTTTCTCCGTCAATTGTATATTCTTTTTTCTCTCTTTCAAGTTTGGCGTTTCCATGAAAAATAATTGGGTAAAGCAACGAGTTTGCCAACCAGCGTCTTGCTTTGCTTGGATTGTCCTATCCCTAGGATTCGGTGTGAGTTTGTGTTCGCCGGGACTGGCACAAATTATCCCTGATGGAAGCCTGGGCAATGAAGCGTCAACCGTTCAACCCAATGTTTTAGTGAATGGGAATATTAGTACTGTAATCAATGGTGGTGCAGTACGTAGTACTCATTTATTCCATAGTTTTCGTGAGTTTAATATTGTTACGAATGGACGGGTTCATTTCAATAGTCCGAGTGGTATTCAGGCCATTTTTGCGCGGATTACTGGTAACAATCCATCGAATATCTTGGGTCAGTTGGGGGTAAATGGCACGGCGGATTTGTTTCTGATGAATCCCAATGGGGTTGTGTTTGGGCCGGGTGCAAGTCTGGATGTGAAAGGCTCTTTTGTCACAACGACGGCGGATAGTATTTTATTTACCAATGGCGATCGCTTTTCGACCAATGTGCTTGCTCCCCTCCCTCAAGCTTCTCTTTTACAGGTCAATCCATCGGCGTTATCTTTTAGTCGGCAGCAAACCCAACCGATTACGGTGCAGGGTAATCTGAGTGTGCCAGCGGGAAAAAGTTTGTTGTTTGTGGGGGGGGAGACGGTGGTTAATGGGGCGCGATTGTTTGCGCCGGGGGGGCAATTAGAACTGGCTGGACTAACAACGGCGGGCACGGTTAATTTGGCCGCTAATCCGTTAAGAATTAGCGCAATTGGCGATCGCGATCGAGCTAATATTCGGATTACAAATTCCCGCTTAGAAGTCCGCTTAAGTGGGGGTGGCAATGCAAATTTGTATGGTCAAAATATTGAGGTTGCTAATGGGTTAATCGTTGCTGGTATTAGCAGAAATGGGACGGGTTCGACAGTGCCCCAGGCGGGTGACATTGTGCTTAATGCCACGGGAACAGTGAATATTACTCAGGACAGTAATTTATTCAATGGTGTGTTGGCCTCGGATAATGGTCGGCCCATTGTTGGCAATGGGGGCCAGGTGGTGATTCGGGCGCGGAATTTTTTCTTGCAGTCGGGCGGACAACTGAATGCGAGTGTGTTTGGGCAGGGCAATGCGGGGGATATTACTCTCGATATTGACGAAGCGGTGGTGTTGGGACAGTCAAGCGGGTTGCGGAGCCTGGTGCAAAATGGTGCGGTTGGTAATGGTGGAACGATTCGAGTTCGTGCCAAAAATCTGGCGTTGGTTGATGGGGCTCAAATTGCAACTTCAGTTTTAAGCCAGGGCCGCGGCAACGGGGGCAGTGTGCAATTGAATGTCTCTGAGTCGATTTTGATTTCTGGGGTGGATGCCAAGTTGGTGGGTACGAATGGCTTGCCTTTTCCGAGCGGAATTTTGGTGAACAATGAGTCGAATCGGCCTGGGAATGCGGGTGACATCATTATCAACACCAAGCGCCTGACGGTGACTGACCGGGCGGTGATTGAAGCGACGACGACCATTGGGGATGGGGGCAATATTCAGTTGAGGGCTGGGGAATATATTTTGTTGCGGCGAGGGGCGCTGATTTCGACGACGGCGGGGACGCTTGGGGCGGGGGGGAATGGGGGTAATATGACGATCGCCAGTCCCTTTGTGGTGGCGGTGCTGGGGGAGAACAGCGATATTCGGGCGAATGCGTTTACGGGGCGGGGCGGGAATATTGCTATCGCGGCTCAGGGGATTTATGGGTTGAAGTTTCAGCCACGGGTGACACCGTTTAGTGATATCACGGCGAGTTCGCAGTTTGGGGTGAGTGGCAGTGTGACGTTGAATACGCCGGATGTGGATCCGAGTAAGGGGCTGAGTCCACTCTCAACGGTTTTGGTGGAACCGACGGATCAGATTGTGGTGGGGTGTGTGCCGCGAGGTCTGGATGCAACGGGGAATGAGAATGAGTTTGTCGTGACGGGGCCGGGGGGGTTACCGGAAACGCCGGATCAAAGTTTTGTGGGCGATCGCCCCTTGGTGGATTTGGCGATGGAGCCTGGGCCGGAAGGGCAACAGGCGATTGTACCCAGTGAGGCTCCAAAGTTACCGGAGCAGGGGATGGTGGAGGCGCACGGGTGGGTCAAAAATACAGACGGGACGATTAGCCTGGTGGTGGCGGCAAATCCTGCGATCGCGTCGCCTTTGGGCTTGGTTCGTCCCGCGTGTCCTTAAGTTTTTGTCCTTGAGGTTCAGGTTTGAGTGTCAGGGTGCTTAAGTTTATGCGGTGGCTTCCCCAAAGATTTGGTTGAAGACTTTTTCGACTTTGTAGCCAGAGTCAATGGATTCCAGGGGATCTTTGCGGAGGCGGTGACGCAAGCACAGGGTAACAACGCGCCGGATATCGTTCACGGTGACTTCGGAGCGGCCTTCGAAGGCGGCGATCGCTTTGGCTGCCCGGTTGGTCACAATATCGCCCCGGAGGCCATCTACATCGAGTTCGGAGCAAACCTGGGAGATTTTGACTCGGAGATCGTAATCAATGGTGACGGATTTTAGCTGTTCTTGGGCGTTGACCAGTTTTTGCCGGAGGTCGTTTTGCTCGGTCTGGTGGTTTTGCAAAAAGACTTGGGGATCGCGATCAAATTCGGTGCGTTGTTCTACGATTTGAACGCGCAAGGCAGGTTCTTTGACGGTGTGGATTTCGGCGTGCATCCCAAAGCGATCGAGCAATTGGGGCCGCAGTTCGCCTTCTTCGGGGTTACCGGAACCGACTAAGACGAATCGGGCCGGGTGTCGAATGGAAATCCCTTCCCGTTCGACGGTGTTCCAGCCAGAGGCGGCGGAGTCGAGCAGGACATCGACGAGGTGGTCATCCAGGAGGTTGACTTCATCCACATAGAGGATGCCACGATTGGCTTTGGCGAGGAGCCCTGGTTCAAAGGCTTTGACCCCTTCAGATAGAGCTTTTTCAATGTCGATGGTGCCGCATACCCGGTCTTCGGTTGCGCCGAGGGGCAAGTCCACCATTTGCACTTTTTTGTGGGCGGTGGGCACGGTGATGCCGTCTTCAAGGCTCTGGCGAACGGTGTCGCCCATGAGTTCGGGATCGGTGGGGGAACTGTTGAAGGGGTCGTCGGCAACGACTTCGATTTCTGGGAGGAGGTCGGCAAGGGCGCGGATGGTGGTGGATTTGCCTGTGCCGCGATCGCCCATGATCATCACACCGCCAATTTTGGGATCGATCACGTTGAGGAGCAACGCCAGTTTCATCTCATCCTGACCGACGATCGCCGTGAAGGGAAACACAGGGCGCTGGGGCATTGAAGGTGGGACAGCGCGGCCATTTTCGGTGGAGGGTGCGTTTGCGGTGAAAGTCACGGGCTTACCTGGGAATTCATACATATTTAACGACTGTTCTTCATTGTGCCACGCGATCTGCCCAGATTATCGTTTTGCGATGACACAGTCTGCGGGGAGGATAACAAACCGTTCATTTTGAAAGGTGGTGCAACGGGCGATCGCTTGCTGGAGAACGGGGGATTGGCCTTGTTGTTGGGTGGCTAGGGCGGTGTTTAAGTCGTTGGGAAATTGCTGGCCCCAGGGTTTTTGCATTTTCTGGGGGGTGAAGGCATCGCGTTCCAGGAGCCAAAAGTCAACGCCATACTGGTTGGTAAATTGTTGGACGAGGGCGGGATCGGGGCTGTACTGGGCAATATACAGGGCGCGCGATCGGGCTTTGAATTCGTCGTAATAGCCTTTGTGGTAGGGGATGCCGTATTCCCAACCGGAGAGGATTGAGCGGCGGGAAAAGCTGGGGATGTTGCTGACTTCTTTGGAGAGGGAGGCGACTAGCGTGTCTTTGGGTTGTTGGGCGAAAAATTTGTAGATGGCGGGGTATTCGCCATAGACGTACGCGGGCAAGGTGCGGCTGGGAAATAAGGGTTCCAGGAAGGGGAGCGATTGCTGGATGGGAACGCCGATGGGAAATAGCAGCAGATACAGGCCGAGGCTCAGGGTGGTGCCCCAGGCAATGAGGCGGCGACGGGTCTGGGGGCTGGGGTCTGGGGGGCGGTTGGCCCACTGAAATAAGGCATCGAGAAGAATGACGAGGGCCACCCCGGCGGAAATGGCCAGCACTACGCGGACGGAATGTTGGGTGTAGCGACTGGGGTGGTGCAGTTTGAACAGGAGGAGATGGGCGGCCAGGAAGAGACCCAGGGAGGCGAACAGAATGTCGGTGAGGCTGCGAACCCAGGGGGTGACAAACTGACCCAGGGGAAAGCGATCGGGGGATGTGAGGAGTTTGGGTAAGAAGAGGCCGCTGAGGATGACGAGGGGTTTGAGGATGCGGGAGAGGCGGGGTAAGAGGCCACTCCGAGAGCCTAAAAGCCAGTAGTCAAAGGGATTGTTGGTAAAGAAGGTGGTGCGGCCATCGTCCCAAAATTCGGCCATTTGTTTCGCTTCGGGGACGGAGAGCACGGGGCCAAATTCGTTAGCACCGCCCAAGAGGTAAAACAGGCTGGCGGCTCCGGCGATACCAAGGCCAACCCCGGAGAGGAGCCAGTCTTGGCGATCGCCCTGGAGGTGGGGCCGCCATTGCTGCCAGTGGATTAACCGGAGGACGAGAACCCCCGCTGAGACGAGCATGATTTGGGGATAAAACACACCTTGGAGGCCAATCGCGATCCAGCAGGGGAGGGGCGATCGGCGCAGGAGGTAGTACAAAAAGGCGACAAAGAGGGGATAGGTAAAGGCTCTGGGGGTGGCGGACAGAATATCGTCGGCCTGGAAGGTGCTGAAATTGAGCAAGGTGGCGGCCAAGAAACCAGCGGCGGGGACGGGCAAAATTTGGAGGGTGGCCCCGAAGCAGTAGGCGGTTGTGACGAGCCAGATGAAGATGGGCAGAATTTTGTTGAACCAGGCGGGATCCAGGCCAATTTGGGCGGCGAGGTGATACAGCGTGGTAAAGCCCCAGGGGGCGACGGATTGGAAATAGTCTGCGATCAGGTCGTTGGGAAACAGGGCGGGGTCGAGGAAGCGCTGCATCCAAAAGACGTGCTGGCGGACATCGTCTTGGACGACGTATTCGGCCCCAAAGGCTTTTTGCATTTGCATGATGCCGAGCATGGCGGCGATCGCGAGGCTCAGCCCCAGCCAAAATAAGGTCTGGGAGCGAGTGGGTTTTGGCGATCGCGGCATTGAGCTGACAGGCGGCAAAGTAATCGTAGCCATGAGGTTTGTGGCAGACATTGAAGAAATACTACGTTAAACCCGTCCCATTTGTTTTTTGATCTGACGTAAATTAGTCAGATAGTTTCCGAGGAAGGGTAAACCGGCGATCGCAGGCATGAAGTAGCGGGAGGTACACAAAATGCCCAGAGCAGCGGCGGTGGCGGCGTTAAAGTAGGGCTGGTAAAACAGGATCAAGGCGGCATCGCGGGTACCGACTCCGGCAAAGGTCAGGGGTAACAAGCCCGCCAAAATGGCTAGGGGGGAAAGGGCTAAGTTGGCCAAAAGGGGTGCCCAGGCATTCAAGGCCAGGATGAAGAACCAAATTTGCAGAAGGTGTAAAAACCAAATAAAGATCGAGGTGGCGGTGACGGTGATGAGCTGAAGGGGATCACTCCAGAAGTAGCTGTGCATTTCGCGCCATGCAGTTTGGAGGCGGGCCAGTTTGGGTTTGATGGATTTGGGGGCGATCGCCTGGGTGGTGTAGAAAAAAGCCTGGGCTAGCGATCGCGACCCTAGCAAGGCACTCCCACTGAGCAAGCCCCCGATGACGCAGATGGTCATGGCCCAAAACAGCCCATCTTTTTGGGGGTAGAGCATGAGGCCAAAGGCGCACCACAGCAGCAGGGATAGGAGGTCGCAGGTTTTCTCAAAAATCACCAAGGATAGGGCCAGGGAGCCGCTGAGATGGCCGCGTTGTTGCATGAAGTAGGCTTTGGCAATGTCTCCCATTTTGGAGGGCAGCACCATATTTAAAGTACTGGCGGCCAGAATGAGCCGATTAGCCTCTGCGAAGGATAGCTGGCTTTGGGAGGATTGGGGGGCAGGGCTGGGGGCGTTTTTCGTAGTTGGCATTAACTGTTGCAAGCGCCATGCGGTCATCAGGGTAATGGGAATGACCATGCCCAGGCTAAGGCCCATCCAACCGGGATGGCTTTGCTGAAACACTTGCCACAAGCTTTGTAAGTCAACCTGCCAATAGATAAAGGCCAGAATCAGGAAGCTGACCAGAATCGAAATTAGTCGTTTCATGGGTTGTGCAGCTAGCGCATTGGGTAGGGATAGAGATGGGCGATCGCCCCACAAACACTATCGCCTGACAGATGCGCCGTCGCTGCATCTTTTTAATCTTTGTCGGTTGGTTGATAACGGTAGAGTGCTCAATTGCCTGCTGGGTATGGGGTATGGGATTAGAGCAGGGCACAAGTCTGATGGTTGATTGGGGGTGGTTTTGTAGGTTTGGACTGCGATCTAAACGCATTAGTCTCAATCGTCTTATTTAAGTCTTTTCACAAGTCTAATTGAGAGAATAAAACGAGATGAATGAGACTATATCTATTCATGGATTTTCTGGATAGGGCCGGGTAGGGTTCCCTAATGCCGCTCAGCAGTCTTATCCATGTTGAATGAGTCTCAGGTTAGGTCTATCAAAGAGAATTAAAAGAGATCTATGAGACAAGATAGGGGAAATTGAGTCTCATTTTTCTCGTTTAAGTCTTGATATGGGTCTACTTAAAAGACACATATAAGATTTTTGAGACAAACAGAGTTGAATGTTTAGATCTCGCTTTCTCGCTTGAGTCTTAATACGGGTCTATTTAAAAGACGCAAATGGGATCAATGAGACTAATGGGCGATCGTGAACATCTTAGGCATCTCAATTGAGTCTTAATATGGATCTACTCAAAGGACTTAAATAAGAATCTTGAGACTGGCGAGATGCTGAAAATTGGAATGGCCAATGGCGGCGACTGGCGGAATCGCAACCCACTTTTTTGTAGTGATAACAAATGCTTAAGGTTTGCCGCTTTGGGGCAATCTTAGGGCATCCTACGGCTAGAATTTGGGACTTTGTATGGGCGTTTTGATTTTTATTGTCATGGTGGTGCTGGTTGTGGGTGTCATCGTGATAAATGCTTACAACAGTTTGGTGACGTTACGGAATCGCTACAAAAATGCTTACAGCCAAATTGATGTGCAGTTGCAGCGGCGGTATGACTTGATTCCGAATTTGGTGGAAACCGCAAAGGGCTACATGAAGCATGAGCGAGAAACGTTGGAGGCAGTGATTACGGCGCGGAATGTGGCAATCTCAGCCAATAGTCAGGCGGCGCGATCGCCGGGGGATCCGGCGGCGATGCAACAGTTGGGGCAGGCGGAAGCAGCGTTGACGGGGACGTTGGGCCGCTTTTTTGCGTTATCGGAGGCGTATCCTGAGCTGAAAGCGGATCAAACGATGACTCAGTTGATGGAAGAGTTGAGTTCGACGGAAAACCGGATTGCGTTTGCGCGGCAAGCGTTTAATGATGCGGTGACGCTGTACAACACGAAGCGTGAGGTCTTTCCGAGCAATGTGATTGCAAATGGCTTTAATTTTGCTGAGGCGGATTTGTTGGAAGAGGCAACGCCGGAGGTGCGGCAAGCTCCCCGAATTTCGTTTTAGGGCGTTTGGGTTTTGAGGCTGGAAAAACTGAGTGTTGTTCAGGCCGGATGGGGACGTAGCCGACGGAGGGGCGGGTGGTATATGACGATGAATTTTTTTGAACACCAAGATAAGGCGCGACAAAATACCAAGCAATTGATTGGGTTATTTGGGGCGGCAGTGCTGTGTATTATTCTGACGATTTACCTGCTGGCGGTGGTGGTGTTTGGGGGAAATCCGTCGTCTGGGTCTAAGGCGGCGCGGCGATCAGGGAGTTATTCTCGCCAGTATGATGGTTCGCCCCAACCGCCGATGGTGCAGTCGCGGCGGTTGCAACTTTGGAATCCGCAGTTGTTGGGGATGGTGGCGTTGCCGACGCTGCTGTTGATTGGGGGGGGTAGTCTCTATAAAATCCAGCGCTTGCGGGCGGGGGGGGCGGTAATCGCGCAGGAGATGGGCGGCAAGTTGGTGACTCCGGATACGACCAATCCGGCGGAGCAGCGATTGCTGAATGTGGTGGAAGAGATGGCGATCGCGGCGGGGATTTCGGTGCCTGCGGTGTATGTGTTGGAGCAGGAACGGGGGATTAATGCATTTGCGGCGGGGTTTACGCCGAATGATGCGGTGATTGGGGTGACGCGGGGTTGTTTGGAGGTGTTATCGCGGGATGAGTTGCAAGGGGTGATTGGACATGAATTCAGCCATATTTTGAATGGGGATATGCGGCTGAATTTGAATTTAATTGGGGTGTTAAATGGGTTGTTATTGATTTATATTTCGGGGCGAGTTTTAGCTGACTTGCAAGGGTCAGTACGCGATCGCGATGGTAAGGCGGTTCCAGTTGCGTTATTTGGTCTGGGGTTGATTGTGATTGGGTTGATTGGTGTATTTTTTGGTCGGTTAATTAAGGCGGCGGTATCACGTCAACGTGAGTTTTTGGCGGATGCTTCGGCGGTGCAGTTTACACGCAATCCTCAAGGCATTGCGGGGGCGTTGCGGAAGATTTCGCAGCATTCCCATCAGGCTTTGGTGGATTCTCCCTATGCTGAAGAAAACAGTCACATGTTTTTTGGGAGTGCGTTGCGGTTTGCTTTTTTGGGGGAAATGTTTGCGACACATCCATCGTTGGGGCAGCGGATTCGGCGGATTGAAGGTGGGGCAAGGCAGTTTGAGGAGGCACCAGTTGCGACGGGGACGGCGATCGCGGCGGATGAGTCGGGGGTAATGGGTTTGGCGGGCAATCTCGGTGGCGCATCGGAGCCAAGCGTAACTCCGGCGGCGATGTTAACGACGCAGCGAGCCGTGGCTCCGGCTGGGGTGGTGGCACAGGTGGGGACTGTAAACCCGGAACATTATGCCTATGCGAAGGCGTTGGTGGCGCAGTTGCCGGAGGCGTTGCAAGGGGCGTTGCGATCGCAACAGGGGGCGATCGCGGTGGTGTACAGTTTGTTTTTGGATGAGCCGGAGTCTGCGGTGCGGCAGAAACAGTTGGAATGGTTGCAACAGGTGGAGGTGGCGGAACGGCTCGACCAGGTGACCCAGTTGAGTGAACTGGTGGATGGGCTGGATCCGGCGTGTCGGTTACCGTTGCTGGATTTGACGATTCCGGCGTTGCGCCAATGTTCGGCGAAGGAGTGTCAGCATCTTTTTAAGGTGGTGCAGGGGTTGGTACGAGCCGATGGGCGCTGGTCGTTGAATGAGTTTACGTTGCAAGTGGTGTTGTGGCATCGGTTGCAACCGTGTGTGAAAACGGATTTGACGGTGCCCGTGAAGTTTGGCACGCTGGAGGCGGTTTGGCCTGAGTGTATGCTGCTGGTATCGGTGCTGGCGCAGGTGGGGGAAACCAGGCCGGAGGCGATCGCCTATGCGTTTCGGACGGGGGCCTTTCGGTTGCCGGGGGCGAACCCGCAAGTTGTTCCAGCTCAGCCGTTGGCCTGTACGGTGGCGGATTTGCAAAAAAGTTTGGAAAAGTTAAGGTTTGCCGCACCAAAGGTGAAGCAGGGTCTGGTAGATGCCTGTGCTCATACGGTGTTGTTAGACAGTGTGGTGAATGTGCAGGAGGCGGATTTGCTGCGGGCGATCGCAATTACGTTGGATTGTCCGTTGCCGCCGTTTTTGTCGGTGCAGCAGGGTGGGGCTGCGGGTAGAGCAAAATCAGGTCGGAAGGCTGTTTAGACTAGGGAGCGGGGTGCGATCGCTGGAGCAAAAGAAAGGTGAGCGATCGCGGGGAATGAGGCATGATAGTAGGTGTTGTCTTGCTGTGTTCTTTCCTATGGCTCAGTTGATTGAGTGTGTGAGTCGCTATCAGTGTTTTGACGGCACGTTAGGTTTTTACAAACATCAGTCACAGGCGTGTCAGGGAGAAATGCGGTTTGCGGTGTATGAGCCACCCCAAGCGCAGCAAGCGGCGTTGCCGGTTTTATATTTTTTGTCGGGCCTGACCTGCACCGAAGAGAATTTTATGGTGAAGTCGGGGGTGCAGCGGTTGGCGGCGGAGTATGGACTGGTGATTGTGGCCCCGGATACGAGTCCTCGCAATACGGGCATTGCCGGGGAGGATGAAGATTGGGATTTTGGGTCGGGGGCGGGGTTTTATGTGAATGCGACTCAGGCTCCCTGGGTGGCCCATTACCAAATGTATGACTATGTGGTGCAAGAGTTGCCAGCGTTGATTGGAGCGGAGTTTCCGGTGCAGGGCGATCGCCGGGGGATTTTTGGTCATTCGATGGGGGGGCATGGGGCGTTGGTGTGCGCTTTGCGGAATGGCGATCGCTATCGGTCGGTGTCTGCGTTTGCGCCGATCGTCGCGCCGATGCGGTGTCCGTGGGGTCAGAAGGCGTTTAGCCACTATCTGGGAACCGATCAACAAGCTTGGCGGGAGTATGATGCCAGTGAGTTAGTCCAGGTTCACCAGTTTGACGGACAAATCTTGATCGATCAAGGGTTGGCTGATTCGTTTTTAACCAATCAGTTGCAGCCAGAGCTGTTTGAGGAGGCGTGTGCTACCGTGAGCCAACCATTAATGCTGCGTCGCCACGCGGGCTATGATCACAGTTATTATTTCATCGCAACGTTCCTGGCCGACCATTTACGGCACCATGCAGAAGCACTCTATGGCTAGCGATCGCCCCCAAAGAAACCAAGAAAAACCCCAAAAAATTTAGTCCAAATTTAGTCCACAGCTCAAATTGAAAAATTAATCAAACCTCAAAATACCTCTCAAGCAAGGATTTCAGGGGAAAGGTAGAAGCAGGATTAATTGCGGTATACGCAATTAGGCAAGGGGCTAAAAGCCCCTCCTCCAACACCGTCGATCAGCCTCATCGGCGCGATCGCGTCCGGTTAAATCCCGCTGGTTGTTCCGGCAAAAACCTTTTCAGCCGGCCCCGTCATATATAAGTGATTATTTGTTTCTGACCACTCAATCTCCAGTGGGCCACCCGGCAACTCCACTGTCGCACGGCGATCGCTCTTGCCCGTCAACACCGCCGCCACCAACGACGCACACGCCCCTGTCCCGCACGCCAAGGTAATGCCAGCCCCCCGTTCCCAGACCCGCATCTTCAAGTAATCGGGGCGTACCACCTCAATAAATTCAGTATTAATCTTTTTAGGAAAGGCAGTGTGGGTTTCAAACTGTGGCCCCAAAGTCTCCAGGGGAATGGCTGCCACATCCTCAACAAACGTAATGCAATGAGGGTTGCCCATACTCACGCAGGTCACCGACCAATCCTGATCTGCCACCGTCAGCGTCTCATTCACCACCTGTTGATCCGGTTGACCCAAAGTGGTTGGAATTTCTGCTGCGATTAGTCGAGGTTCGCCCATATCCACCGTGACAAGGCCAGAGGCTTCGAGCTTGGGGGTGATCACTCCAGCCAACGTATGAACTTGGTACGAGCGAGGTTCCGTCGTCCCTTCCAACTCCGCCACAAAGCGAGCAAAACAACGAATCCCATTCCCACACATTTCGGGTTCCGAACCATCGCTGTTATAAATTCGCATGGTGTAATCTGTCCCCGCTTGACCCGGCAAGACAAAGATCACACCATCAGCCCCGATCCCAAAGTGGCGATCGCACCACAAAATCGCCTGTTCTGGCGTGATGCAAGGCTCTGCCGCCGTGCGGTTGTCAACCAAAATAAAATCATTACCCAGGCCGTGATACTTTGCGAACTCAATTCCCATAAATCGTCCAAAATGAATGCAAGGTGAATAAGGTAGAGATTCAGACCAAACTGCCAAAGCGCAAATAATTCCTAAAGCTCAGGGATTAAAGTCAGACTTTGGAGTAGGCTAAATTTAGTTTTGCAGGGATACCGTTATGGCTACTGAAATGGAAATGGGGCTTCCAAGCGTTCGTCAGCTCCAAAGTCTTCTCCGCGAAGGCAAAGAAGTGGAGTTGAAGCTCGTTACCGGAGACTTGCTATCTGGCAAAATCCGCTGGCAAGACACCCATTGTATCTCTCTGACTGACCAGTATGACCAGGATACGATCGTGTGGCGGCAGGCGATCGTGTACCTCAAACCCCGCCTCTAGCGTTACCCGCCCCGTTCCATTGGCGATTAACTACGGTTCATTGTTCAGCGACTGGGTGATCCGCGGATTCGCAAGTGGGATCGACAGCAACGGCTGGGTTTGTCCCTCTGGCGCAATCCAACAACTCACCTGGTTCAACGCATAGAGATTCCCGCAAAGTAACAAGCGATCGCCCTTTTGCACATCCGTTTTGCCCTCCGGAAATCCAATAAACTTACCCTCCCGCCGAATCGCCTGAATCAAAACCCCATACTGACGGCGAATGTGTAAATCCGCCAGGGTTTTACCGGCAACTGGGCTATTTTCTGGCACCAGTAACCACTGGCACGAGGCATTTTCCGTCGGTACCGCCGCCTTCCCCTTTGCCAACTCATCAAACGCGGCCAGCTCTTCCGTCTGTCCAATCACCAATAGGCGATCGCCCGGTTGCAACACTGTTTTCGCATCCGGATAATCCACCTCTTCCCCCGCCTCTCGCTTAATCGCCAACAGACTCACCCCCGTTAACCGCCGGAGATTTGTCTCCTCCAGTGTCATCCCGACCAACGGTGAATCCGCCGGCAACGGATACCAGCGATCGCCCATTTCTTGCGCCGCCTCCTTCAACTCCCGCGACACCTGATAAGAAGGCCGCTCCGATCGCAATTCTTGATAATGAGAGCCCCGAATTTGTTGCACCTCCCGTTGAATCACCGGTAACGGCAATCCCAACCCCGTCAGCAAATGGGCCGACAATTCCAGACTCGCCTCAAACTCCGGCTGCACCACCTCCTTCACCCCAATCTGGTACAGCAATTCAATATCGCTATCCTGGGTTGCCCGCACCACAATATCTAAATCCGGAGTCAATTCCAGCGATCGCTTCACACACATCCGCGTACTCATCGGATCCGGCAGCGCGATCGCCATCCCCTCTGCCCGTTGCACACCCGCCTTTTCCAACACATGCAAACTCGCCGCATTCCCATAAATGTAAGGAATGCCTGCCTCCCGCAACTCCTGAATTCGTCGCTCCGACTGCTCAATCACCAACACCGGGTAGTGATGATCCTGCAACAACCGCACAATATTGTGGCCGACCCGCCCATAGCCACACACCACCACATGATGCTGAAGCTCTGCATTGTCAGACACCTCCCACGGCAAATCACTTCCCACCAGCCACGCCTTCAACCAGGGCACTTCTTCCGCCCACAAAAAGAGTTGCGGCACCAACCGCATCACAAACGGCGTCACCACCAATGTCACAGCCGTCGTTCCCAAAATCAGCAGATACACATACCGTGGCACTAACCCCAGCGCCTGCCCTTCACTCGCTAAAACAAACGAAAACTCTCCAATCTGCGCCAAGCCCAGCCCAGCAATCAACGCCGTTTTCAGCGGATAGCCAAACAACTTCACAATTGGCGTTACGATGAGAAACTTGCCAATAAAAACCAGTGTGACCAATCCCAGAATGAGTTCCAGGTTATTCCACAAAAACACGGGATCAATCAACATTCCGATCGCCGCAAAAAACAGCGACGCAAACACATCCCGAATTGGCTCAACATAGGTCAAGGTTTGATCTGCGTATTCCACCTCCGAGATCATCAACCCCGCCACAAACGCGCCCATCTCAATCGATAAGCCCAAATGCTCCGTCAGCAGCGCAATGCCCAAACATAACGCCACCACCCCCAGCAAAAACAATTCTCGGCTTTCCGTTCGGGCCAGCAATCGCAGCAATCGCGGAATTACCCAAATCCCCGCCGCGATCGCCCCCAGGGCAAACAACCCCGTCGTCAACACCGCCCAACCCACCGCCAAGCCAACCTCTTCCGGCGGCTTATCCAACGCGGGCAACACCGCCAACATCAACCCCAGGGCCAAATCTTGCACCACCAAAATACCCAGCAGCACCTGCCCATGTGGTGTGCCCGTTTCATTGCGCTCCATCAAACTCTTGAGCACCACCGCCGTAGACGAGAGCGACAGAATCCCACCGAGGAAAATCCCCTGCGCCGGGGAAGTCACCCACCCCACCCCCAGCGAAACCAGCGTCGTCACCGCGATCGTGAAACAAATTTGGAGCGCCCCGCCCCCCAAACTAATACCTTTAACCTTATTCAATTCTGAAAAAGAAAATTCTACCCCCAGCGCAAATAGCAAAAAAGCGGCCCCAAACTGCGCCAAAGTTTCTACTTGCACCAGTTCTTTAATCAATCCCAGGCCAGTCGGGCCAACCACCACCCCAGCCAAGAGATACCCCAACAAAATGGGTTGCCGGAGCAACGCCGCCAACAGTCCACCCGCCGCTGCCGCTGCCAGAACTGTGACCAGATCAACAATTAATCTAAAATCTTCTTGCACAAATTTTTAAAGTTTTGAATCAAAATATTACAACCCGCTTCTTTCCAGAATACCGAGTTTTCGAGGGAAGCGGCGGCGATCGCCCAGAGATTTCTGCCCCAACCCCGGCGATCGCCGCCCATCGCCCCCGACCCACCACCGCATAAACCCGTTCCAGATCGAAATTAGCCTTTAAGATTGAGAACAGCGCTATCAAAAAAGTTTTCTCAACCCATCTCCCAAAACACAGCTTCAAGGCTTCCTTTGTTTAACCTCTTTTCAGCATGAGCATCCAGGTGTGAGTTCTCAAACTGCCTCCGGGCTTGACCTAACCCAACTCTTTCCTTTCCCGCTAGACGACTTCCAGCAAGCGGCGATCGCAGCCCTCGAAGCCGGGCGGTCAGTCGTTGTCTGCGCCCCAACGGGTTCCGGCAAAACCCTAATCGGCGAATATGCCATCTATCGCGCCCTTGCCCGCGATCGCCGCGTTTTTTACACCACCCCCCTCAAAGCCCTGTCCAACCAGAAACTCCGCGACTTTCGCGAAATCTTTGGCAGCGACAACGTGGGTCTCCTCACCGGCGATGTCTCCATCAATCGGGATGCGCCCATCCTGGTCATGACCACCGAAATCTTCCGCAACATGCTCTATGGCACCCCCATCGGGGAAGTCGGCACCTCCCTCGTCGGTGTCGAAGCCGTCGTCCTCGACGAATGCCACTACATGAACGATCGCCAACGGGGCACCGTTTGGGAAGAATCCATCATCTATTGCCCCCGAGAAATCCAACTCGTCGCCCTCTCCGCCACCGTCGCCAACAGCGACCAACTCACCGATTGGATTCACCAAGTCCACGGCCCCACCGATCGCATCTATTCCGACTATCGACCAGTCCCCCTCCGCTTCCACTACTGCAACCCCAAGGGCCTCTTCCCCCTGTTGGATGAGCAGCAAAAACGGATGAATCAACGCCTCAAACCCAAAGGTGGACAAACAAACCGTTCCGGCAAGCGATCGCCCAAACAAGACAGCCCCAGCCTGCCCTACGTCCTCAGCCAACTGCAACAGCGCGACATGCTCCCCGCCATCTATTTCATCTTCAGTCGGCGGGGCTGCGATAAAGCCGTTGAAGAAGTCGGCCACATCTCCCTCGTCAACGAGGCCGAAGCCGCCACCCTCAAACAACAAATTGACGAATTCCTCACCCGCAACCCCGATGCTGGACGCGCTGGTCAAATCGAACCCCTCTATCGTGGCATTGCCGCCCACCACGCCGGCGTCTTACCCGCCTGGAAAGGCTTCGTCGAAGAACTCTTTCAACAAGGCTTGATCAAAGTCGTCTTTGCCACCGAAACCCTCGCCGCCGGGATTAATATGCCCGCCCGCACCACCGTTATCTCCAGCCTCTCCAAACGCACCGATGCTGGCCACCGCTTGCTCAATGCCTCCGAGTTTTTGCAAATGGCGGGCCGTGCTGGCCGCCGAGGTATGGACGTGCAAGGCCACGTCGTCACCGTCCAAACCCGCTTCGAGGGCGCACGGGAAGCCGCTTACCTCGCCACCGTCGGCCCTGATCCGTTGGTCAGCCAGTTTACCCCCAGCTATGGGATGGTGCTGAACCTCCTCCAAACCCATAGCCTCGACGAAGCCCAAGACCTCATCGAACGCAGTTTTGGTCAATATCTAGCCACCCTCTATTTGCGGCCCCAGCACGAAGCGATCGCCCAACTCGAAACTGAACTGAGCTACCTGCAAGCCCAACTCGAAACCGTAGACTGGGAACTCCTGGCCCAATACGAAAAACTCCAAGAACGGCTAAAAGAAGAACGCCGCTTACTCAAAATTTTGCAACACCAAGCCGGGGAAGTCCGTGCCCACGACATGGCCATTGCCCTGTCCTTCGCCGTCGCAGGCACCTTCCTCGTCCTCAACGGCAACCCCGGCCAAACCACCCTCAGCACCGAAGCCCCCTTACCCGCCGTCTTAGTCACCAAAATTCCTGGTTCCGGCCAGTTCCCCTACCTCGTTTGCCTGGGCCAAGACAACCGCTGGTACGTCACCACCGTCAGCAACGTCCTGGAACTCCGGGGCGAAATCCCCCGGATGAGCGCCGTCGATCGCCTCGACCTCCCCCCGGAAATGCCCATGAAACCGGGCCAAACCCGCAAAGGCAACGAACAAACGGCCCCGATCGCCCGCAAAATTCCCAATGCCCCCGCCCTAGCCGAAGCCGCCCCCGAAGTCTACGCCCAAATAGAACGAACACAGAGCGTCGAAACCCAACTCGAACAACATCCCGTTCACCGCTGGGGCAATCGTGGCACCATTCTCAAACGCCAAAAACGGATTCAGTCCATCCAAGCCGAATTGCGCGATCGCCGCGACAAACTCGCCCGCCAATCCCACCACTACTGGGAAGCCTTCCTCGAGCTCATCGATATCCTGCACCACTTCGGTTGCCTCGACGAACTCACCCCCACCCCCCTCGGCCAGTCCACCGCCGCCATCCGAGGCGACAACGAATTGTGGCTGGGCCTTGCCCTCAACTCCGGCGAATTTGATCACCTGGAACCCCACCACCTTGTCGCCGCCTGTGCCGCCCTCGTCACCGAAGTTTCCCGCCCCGATAGCTGGACTCATTACGACTGTTCCCCCGAAGTCGAAACCGCCCTCGAAGGGTTACGCACCATTCGGCGCAACCTCTTCAAACTGCAACGCCCCTTGCAACATCGCTATAACATCGTGCTGCCCATCTGGTTAGAGTACGACTTCATTGGCCTCATCGAGCAATGGGCCTTAGGGGTGGAGTGGACAGACCTTTGCACCCACACCAGCTTAGACGAAGGTGACATTGTGCGAATTTTGCGCCGCACCCTCGATTTTCTCTCCCAACTTCCCCACGTCCCCCACTTGCCCGAAGAACTCAAGCGCAACGCCATGCGCGCCAGTCAACTCATCGATCGCTTCCCCGTCAGCGGCGTTATTGAGTAAACCACCAAGCAACCTGTCAATCCACCGCAACTTTCAGTGTACGATCGCACGAGCACCGGGGAGGCTAGGAAACATTGCAGGCGCGATCGCAACTCATTCAGCAGTTCATTCACATCATTCACCCCATCAGGACAACGGTTTTACTCGTCCTGCTCACCTGGCTCCTGGTGTTTTTGCCCCCCAGCCCAGCCCACGCCGCGATCGCCCAACCCGACCGCATCCCCCTCACCCTCGATCTCCTCCAAACCAAACTACGCAACCCCATCCAAAGTGACGGCCTCCCCACCCTCGATCTCCACGGCCTCATCATCGACCTGCGGCCCGAAAACGCCGACTTCCGCGACCAGTTTTACCAACTTCTTCAACCCCAACTCCAGCGCCCCGGCTCAGCCATCGGCCTCGATTTAAGCTTCTCCCAAATTTTGGGCGACTTCCAACTGAGTCGCCTCGGTTTACGCGCCCCCCTCTATGGGGATGCCCTCTCCCCCATCTTCACCGAGACCGAGCAAGCGCAATTCAAGCGCGATCGCCGCCGCATGGCCCAACTGGGTCAACTCTCTAAATCCCTCCTCGCCACCCCCACCCCCGACAGCCAAACCGCCAATCCCCAAATCACCATCTTTCGCGGCCCCCTCAAACTCAACCAAACCCAATTCACCAACAGAGCCGACTTTACCAACACCTTTTTCCTCAAACGGGTCGAAGCCCAGGGCATCCAATTTTTAGCCCCCACAGATTGGTCAAAAACCCGCTTCAGCCAGTCCACCACCTTCACCGGCGCGATCGCCCACAGCGACCTGCGCTTTCGCAACAGCCTCTTCTTCGCCACCGCCAACTTCGAGCAAGTCGAATTCCAAGGCCCAGTCAACTTCCAAAGCAGCGAATTTCACAGCACCGCCAACTTTAGCCGCACCCACTTCCAGCAAACCGCCAACTTCTCCCGCATCCTGTGGCACGGCAATGCCGACTTTGCCCAAACCCGCTGGCTCGACCAAGCCCAATTCACCCGCAGCGTCTTCAGCGAATCCTTCTTTCTTGCCGAAGCCAGCTTCGAAAAACTCGTCCTCTTCCGCGAAGCCCGCTTCAACAAATCCGTCAACCTGCGCGGCGCAACCATCACAGAACGGGCCGAATTTGGCTATACCAGCTTTGCCAAAGGCGCATACCTCAACGTTCCCGGCCTCCGGTTTGATGCCGATCGCGCCAAAATCGTCGGCAACCCCGGCCAAATCGGCAAATATCTCTCCGTGCCCACCCTGCAAGGCAACGAAAACCTCCTGCGCGAACTCGTCCGCAACTTCCGCAAACTCGAACAAATTCCCGATGCCAACCAAATCGACTATACCCGCGAAAAATTGCGCTTCCGCGAACTCCGCCAACAAATCTTTGGCATCAACATCAACAGCGCCCCCCTTGCCGAACTCACCCGCCTAGGCTTCACCGCCGAACAAGCCAACCAAATCGCCCAACGCCGTACCACCCTTCCCTTTCGCACCCCCGCCGAACTCCTCTCCGTCGGTGCCGTCGATTTAGCCACTTTCATCAACGTCCGCGATCGCCTCGTCGCCAAAGAAGTTGTTTCCCCCGGCAAAGCAGTCTGGAACCGCATTTCCACCAGCTTATCCTGCCTGGGACTGGGCTTACTCCTCTTACTCAGTCGCTACGGCACCAATACTTGGCTCATTTTCGGTGTTGGTTTAGTCGTGATCGCCTATTTTGGCGTCCTGTTTTGGCTCATCGATCGCTGGCGGCGGCTCGTCCCCCAGCCCATCGTCCCCACCCCCACCGAAACCCTCTGGGTCATGGGCGGCTTCAGCCTCCTCACCCTTGCCGGCCTGAGCACCATTTTTCGCAACGCCGAATACCCCCTGTGGACGCTCATCAGCCTTGCCATCCTCGTCATTCCCATCCCCATCGTCCTGACCCTGTACTTATATCACCAAGGACGCTATCACCCCCTGATGGATGTCAGCTACTTTACCGAAGAAGGATCCCTCCGCCAACTCCGCATCCTCATCGGACGGTTGCCCATCATCCCCCGCGAGACCCTGTTTCGCGATCGCTATCTTCCCATTCTGTGGGATCGGCGCTGGGGCTGGCTCAACTACTTTGACTTTAGTTTAAACAACCTACTCAAGTTTGGCTTCAACGACATTCGCCTCAGAGATCAACATCTTCCTGGCTTAATCACAGCCCTCGTCTGGTATCAGTGGGGACTTGGTACTCTTTACATTGCACTTTTGCTCTGGACTCTTTCGCGCACCATTCCCGGACTCAATCTGCTCATCTATTTTAAGTAAAAATTACACCACTCCCAGACTTAATCTTTTGACTGTTTTCAATCGGAACAGCCTCCATTTTAATCACACTCAAATCTAAACATTATTCATTTCACTGACCCTGGCGATCGCCCCCCGTCCCCAATCAAGCCAACCCAAGCCCCAAGGCCATTTCAGCAGCCCCATTCCCGCGTCCAAGCCCGTGCCACCAAGTCCACAACCAGACCTGTTAGTCAATCCACCGTCTGAGTTATATTACAAAAGTAAGAGTAAGCTTGAGTGTATACACCCTATCTGAAGAATATCTTTACGATTAAGGTGAGATAAAATCACTTTCGTTTACACGGCCATATCTGTGCAGGGTGGGTATATGCCTCAACCATCTATCGGCTCCAACAACTGTCTTTCTCAGCTGAGACACGGGCAAACACATCACGATCGCCAGCCCCTGCCCCTGCTAAACACAGACACACCGTTTCAGGCAGAAATCGGCATAAGCAACTGGAAACTCGCCATTCACGAAGCTCAAAGCCGTGTTCTAGAACGGGTTGCCAAGGCAGAACCCCTCTCCCAACTGCTCAAAGCCCTGGTGCAAGAAATCGAGGCCCTCTCCGAAGCCCACTGTTCAATTTTGTTGCTGAATGCGGCCAAAACCCATCTCGTCTTAGGCGCTGCGCCCAGCTTTCCCGAAAGCTACCAGGCTTTTCTAACGGATGGCCTGTTGATCGAACCCGATTCCGGCACCTGTGGGCCAGCCATCTGTCGCCGCCAATCCGTGGAATCCTTTGACGTGCGCGTTGATCCCCTATGGGATGCCTGCCGCGACTTTCCCCTCTCCTATGGGTTCTATGCCTACTGGTCAAGCCCCATCCTCGACAGTCACGGGCAGCCCCTGGGCACCTTTGGCATGGTCTATGCTCGGCCCCAACAGCCCACGCCCCTCGATCGCCAGTTAGTCGCGGCAGCCACCCACCTCGCGGGGATTGCCATTGAACGGCAACGAGCCGACGAAAGACTGCACTTACTCAATGCCGATTTAGAGTTACAAGTGCAAGAACGTACCGCCCAACTCCAGCGATCGCTCAAATTCGAGGCTTTACTCAATCGCATTACCGATAAAGTCCGCATGAACCTGGACGAAGCCCTCATCCTCCAAGCCGCAGTGCAAGAACTGGGCCAAGTCTTGGGGTGTTTGGCCTGCGAAGCTGCCATCTACCACCCAGACACCCAGACCCGCACCGTGCAATACGAGTATTCAGTCTTGCCGTCCCGCATTGGTCGCGCCGATCCCCTGGCATCATCGCCCCAAGCACCGACCGGCTGGTTGCAGGCATCCTCCCTCCCCCACACCCAAGCCACCATCATCGTTTGCCCCATTGAAGACGAGCAGCGGATTATTGGTGATTTATGTTTATTCAAACCCAAAAGCGAATCCTTTAACGAGGCAGAAACAGCCCTGGTGCGCCAAGTCGCCAGCCAATGCGCGATCGCCCTCAGGCAAGCCCGTTTGTATGCCACCGCCCAACGCCAAGTCAACGAACTCGCCGAACTGAACCGCCTGAAAGACGATTTCCTCAGCACCGTCTCCCACGAACTGCGCACCCCCATCACCAACATCAAACTGGTCTCCAAGATGTTGCAGACCAATCCCGACCTGCCCCAACGCCAAAAATACCTGACCATCCTAGAACACGAATGTCAGCGAGAATCAGACTTAATCAACGATTTATTAGACTTACAACGCCTCGAAACCGCCCCCACCGCCCTAGTCAAAGACGAATATGTATCCCTTCCCACAGCCATTGAATTGTTGATTGAACCCTTTCAAACCAGAGCCAAACAGCGCCAACAAGCACTCACCGTCAGCTTGCAACTGGGTTTGCCCCCCCTGATGACCCACCGCTACAGTTTCGAGCGAGTGTTGTCCGAACTCTTGAATAATGCGTGTAAATACACCCCCGCTAGCGGCCACATTGAACTCGATGTGCGAGCGAACCAAGACCAGTTCACCTTCATCGTCCGGAACGAAGCCCCAATTCCCACAAGCGAACTAGACCGGATTTTCCAAAAATTCTATCGTATTGCCCATGCCGATCCCTGGAAACAAGGAGGAACGGGCCTCGGCCTCGCCTTAGTCAAAGCCTTAGTCGAGCGGCTCGGCGGCACCCTGGAAGTGAAAAGTTGCACCCAGTGGACAACCTTTACCGTTACCCTTTGATTCCCAGAGTGTAGCTCCGTTCTCACCTTGCCACTGCTACCCACCACCTTGGTTTACCCGCTGTTTCTCCACAAAAAACCACCCAGTCAGAAGTCTGGATGGTCGTCAACAGCGATAGTAGGTGCATCCAAGAGAATTTTCTGTGCAAACGATTTAAAGATTATTCTACCAACAGTGCTGCTAGAACATCTCTCGGCATTCCTCGTAATCTACGGCTGAATTCCTTAACCTATGCAGCCCTCGCCCCCTAACCTGCATTATTCACGACGCTGAGACAAACTCCTCATCCCCCCTCGCCCATAAGCGATATCAGGATGACGCAGAAAAACAGTCTGTCTTTCTGATACCGCTGGCTGGTGTCCTGGCAGGTGAGGGTAATGGGGACAAGCCCTACCCCTATAATCCGCTGGGGGTGAATGATCCAGGCTAAATTCCCTGGGATGACTTGCACCACAAACCTTAAACAACAAAACCCGCAGCGATCGCCCACCTGTTCTCCTGCGATCGCCACGGGTTCAGCTCAACTCACCAGATATGGTAGGGCAACTTCACCCCACCTAAACCGCCTCTTTTGTCCCCTTTTCCAAATTAAACAACACACTCAAAGTTTGCATCGCTTGCCGCCGCGCCTCGATATCCTGCTGCGTCCGGAGTTGCACCATTGGATCATGCAAAATCTTATTGACAATCCCACGGGTCAACGCCTCAATCACTTCCTGGTGCTTCTCGGCAAACTCAGTTCCTAAGCGAGATAGAGCCTTTTCCAATTCCTGCGTCCGAATCGTCTCTACCTTTTCCCGCAGGCTGCTAATCGTCGAAACCGCTTCCAGCGATCGCGTCCACGCTTCAAAGGACTCAACCTCCTCATCCAGCAACGCCTCCGCCTCCATCGCCATCTGCCGCCGCGCCTCATGATTTTGGGCCACCACCGCCTTCAAATCATCCACATTAAACGCCTGCACATTCGGCAACTCATTCACATCCGCATCCACATTCCGGGGCACCGAAATATCAAACACCATAATGTGCTGACTTGGCGCTAACATCGTTGCCAAATTGTCCCGATTGAGGATCGGCTCCGTCGAAGCCGTACTCGTAAACACAATGTCAGAATGGGCCAACACTTGTGGAATGGCCTCCAACGTATGCAAATGCAACTCCCCTCCAGGAAACTGCTTGGCCAGGGTTTGCGCTCGCTCTAGGCTGCGGTTCAGAATCGCAATATTCACAGCCCCTTTCGAGAGCAAATGCTGAACAAGCAACCGCGACATTTTGCCTGCCCCAATAATGGCGACACGGCAAGACGCTAAATTCTGTTTAGCCACTTTAATCTGGGCTAATTCCACCGCCGCCGAACTAATCGACACCGCCCCCGTGCCAATACTCGTCTCCGTGCGCACTCGCTTGCCCGCACTGATCGCTTGCTTAAACAACTGGTTGAGGGTACGGCCAACGCCTTTGTGCTCTTGCCCCAACTTGTGACACTGCTTCACCTGGGCCAAAATCTGCCCTTCACCCAGTACCAAACTGTCTAAGCCCGCTGCCACCCGCATCAGGTGCATGACGGCATCGTGGTGGAGCAAAACAAATAGATAAGGCCGCAGATAAGCTGCGGGCAATTTGCTGTGATCCGACAAAAATTGGGTAATGGCCCGTACCCCGTTTTCCGTCTCATCAACAACGACGTAAATTTCCAACCGGTTACAGGTGCTCAGGATTGCGACTTCTTGGACGTGGGGATAGCTACACAATTGGGCGATCGCGCGATCGCATTGTGGTTCTGGAATACTCAGTTTTTCTCGAACTTCGACTGGAGCCGTTTTATGGCTCAAACCCACAACAACAATGTTCATAACATGCGAATCTTAAATACCAATTTGATTTGTAAATCAATCTGCTTCCCGTTTTAAGGGTTGGGTTTTGAATTGCAAGAATACTTAACTCAAAACCCAACCCCCTAGTTCAAATCAACTGCAATTCGCGGCAATTTAGATTAAATTACCTGTCTAGGAAATCTCACTGCTCACAAATTAGTGCAGTTGAATGTACTTCGGTTGGTCAAACATATGGATGGTATCGACAAAGCGAGCCGTCTTTGATTGGCTGGAAATCACCAATGTCTGAGTTCTAGCGCCACCCTTGAAGAACCGCACTCCATTGATCAAATTGCCAGAAGTGATACCCGTCCCCGCAAACAGCACGGTTTCCCCGCAGGCTAACTCTTCAGCACTGTAAACCTTATCCGGGTCCATAATACCCATGCTGTTGAGCCGCTCAATGTTGGCTTCTTTACTTTCGCCAATTAGCCCGGTTTTGACCACAGCGGGATCGTAGATCAATTGCCCCTGGAAGTGGGCACCCAGGCAGCGGAGCGCTGCCGCCGAGATGACCCCCTCCGGAGCTGCACCAATCCCCATCAATGCATGGATATTGGTTCCCGAAAAACCGCAGTTGATGGCCGCGCCCACATCACCATCGCTGATGAGTTGCACCCGTGCCCCGGCTTCCCGAATTTCTTTGATCAAATCATTGTGGCGATCGCGCTTCATCACCACGACTACCAGTTCATCGATCGAGCGATCAAGGCAATCCGACAGAATTTTGAGGTTTTCTGTTGCCGACTTGTTAATGTCTACATGGCCCTTAGCTGCCGGAGGTGCCGCCAGTTTCTTCATGTAAAAGTCCGGTGCAGCAAACAAGCCACCCTTCTCCGAAATCGCCAAAACAGCCATCGAGCCTGGTTGACCATAGGCACAGAGGTTTGTCCCTTCGCAGGGGTCTACCGCAATGTCAATTTCAATTAACTCTTCTGGGTTACAGTAGGTCTTGGCATCTTCCTGAGTACAAATACCGACCTCTTCGCCGATATAGAGCATAGGGGCATCATCCCGCTCCCCTTCCCCAATCACGATTTTGCCGCGCATGTAGATTTTGTTCATGCGATCCCGCATGGCTTCTACGGCTACTCGGTCGGCTTCGTTTTTATCGCCTTTCCCCATTAACCGGGCCGACGCGATTGCCGCCTGCTCCACGACTTCAGTAATTTCTAAACCGAGAGTGCTATCCAAAGCCCAATCCTCCAAACTGCTGATTTTGCGCGGTTTTTGAACTGCTTACAATGTTTCAGTGTACCAAACGGGGTAGACGCACATACCATCAATCTCTTTTGCCCTCTGTGTAAATTTTTGCTGCTTGGGCCTGAAACCATTGCGGAGCATACCTTCCACCTGCCGCGATCGCCTTGCCATGCCCCTGCTACAACTCACCTAAACCCGCCACACAACGGCCCACCGTGGCACAATGGCAACCGTTAAGGTTGCAAACCACCCACCCCCAGAAAGTCAGTACCATTATGCTGCGATCGCTAATTTGGAGCGGAACCACTTGGCTCTTTGGCACCGCCCTCATTTTGGGGAGTTGCATGACCGTGGGCAGCCTCTTGCTCTGGCTCATTCCCACGCCTCCCACCGCCCAAGCCACGGCCCTCCGCCACCGTCTCCGCCTAACCCTGGTGGCCGCCAGCCTTACGATCGCCGGGATCATCGGCCTTTTGAGCGTACCTTTCCCCGGATAGTCCCCTATTGCTAGGCAAGCGCATCCCTCGAACGCTCTAGATGAATAAACGCTCTAAGTTATTTAAATTAAGTAGAGTAGATCCCACCGCCGCCGCCGAGGTCATGGCAAAAACTGGCAATGTCGAACCCACCCATTCTAGCGATTCCCCACTTCGAAGAACCGGGCCGCCAACCTCCCCGCAGCAACGGCGATCGCCTTTCTGACCCCGTTTACAGCCAAGCCCTCGATCACCTGGTGTTCACCTGCGTTGATCTGGTCTTTTCCCATCAAGGGCAAATCTTGCTGGCCCAGCGCACCACCTACCCCCGGCGATCGTGGTGGGTCATCGGGGGTCGCATGATTGCCGGAGAAAACCCGATTACTACCGCCCAGCGCAAAGCCCGCGAAGAAGCTCAGTTGCATTCCCTCGCGGCCAATCGCTTCCGCCTGATCGGCATCTATTCCACCGTTTTCGCCCGTCGCGCCCAGCCCCCCGTCGAAAACGGCTCTCATAGCGTTAACCTGACCTATCAAGTCGAACTCACCGCTGCCGAAAAACACCAAATTCAGCTCGTGCCCAGCGAATACGCAGCCCAATGGCACTGGCTCAATCGAGACCAAATTGCCGCCTTAACTGATCCCGCCGATCCCATCGATCGCGCTTTACTCCAGATTATGCAGGATTTATCTCTCTAACCGCAATTTGGCCTCATCGCGCCTGATAACTTAACCCAGCGAAATCCATTGAAACAATTTATAAAGAACGATGTTCCGCTAACAACTTTTCAACCCGAGCCTCATCCACCCGCGAAGTCAACTTATTCGCTTCGTGCACATCTCGCACCGTTTTCCCCAGCGTAAACGTGGAACTGATCGAAAACAAAAAACCCAACCCCAAATAGCCCTTTACCCAGCCATTCGCGCCATTATTCGGCAAATTCAACACCCCAATCGTCGTTGCCGTTACCGATAGAATAAATGCCGTCCATGCCTGCACAATCCAGGCGGTGCTATGTTTTTGAGGAACAGAAACCTCACGAATTCCAGCCATTTCGACCTCCAAGAAAGTCAAAGTTAATCATGTTGATACTACAAACCTAAGCAGCTTTATTCCCGAAGGTAGAGCGCAACAAGCCACTTTTTAAGCTGGTTTTTCTGGCCTACGTTTGACTACCATAGACATAGCACGAGCTATCACGAAAACCTGACTAATTCATGCTGAAAGCCACGATGTTAAACCAGCTAAATAATTGGCTAGGCCGCCACCCTGATGCCGTAAAGGCCAATGTTGAAATCTACACATGGCAGACCTGCCCCTTTTGCATTCGCGCCAAGCTGCTGCTCTGGTGGAAAGGCGTTCGCTACACTGAATACAAAATTGATGGGAACGAAACCGCCCGCGCCCAAATGGCCGAACGAGCCAATGGCCGCCGCACCGTTCCCCAAATCTTTGTCAACGATCGCCACGTTGGGGGCTGCGACGACTTGTACACCCTCGATCGTCAGGGCCAACTCGATCCCCTCTTAGCCCAAACCACCGCCAGCTAATGGTCGATCCGTCCTCAATAAGTCCACTCCAGGGCTGGGACCCGCCCCCCATGCCCCCGCCCGCCCTCGACCTGCCAGAGTATCTTCAGCACCGTCACTGGATGGAACAGGCGATCGCCCAGGCTCACGCCGCCGGAATCGCCGGAGATGTGCCCGTGGGTGCAGTCATCGTCGGGCCAGATGGCCAAGCGATCGCCGCCACCAGTAACCGTCGCGAACGCGAACACGACCCCACTGCCCACGCCGAAATTTTAGCCCTACGCCAGGCCGGTCAAGCCTTACAAACCTGGCATCTGACCGAATGCACCCTCTACGTCACCCTCGAACCCTGCCCCATGTGCGCCGGAGCCCTCATCCTCGCCCGGTTAGGCACCCTCGTCTATGGGGCTGACGATCCTAAAGCAGGAGCCATCAGCAGCATCTTGAATCTCCCTCAAAGTCCTGCATCCAATCATCGTTTAACCGTTATTGGTGGTATCTTGGAAGCTTCCTGCCGCCAGCAATTGCAAACCTGGTTCGCAGCCCGTCGCCACCCCGCCAACCGCCACCGTCATGCCAACCGGGAAACTGTCCCTGTGAAGGATGAAATCTCAAAACCAGATCACTAGGGTATAGACATACTCGGTTCATGCATCTTACCGTTTCCTGATTTTGCACCATGCGATCGCCTAACCTCACACTCCGTCTCGAATCTCCCACGCCTTCCACCTCCCTCCCAGCCCAGGTTTACGCCACCGCGTCAGAGGCCAATCCCCCTTGCGCGGCCCACCCTCCGGCGACCATCCAGCGGCTAGAGGTTAGCGACCCCAAACCACCCACCCCAACGCCTGCTCCATCCCGGCGCAAAGTGGCCCCTCCTGTTGACTCCGCGATCGCCCCCTGGTTGTTGCGGTTGGCCTATCCTCTGGGGCGTTTCGTTCTATTTCCCTTTTACTTTGGGCGTGTTCGCATCTCCGGCCAAGAGCATCTCCCCACCAGCGGCCCCGTGATTTTGGCCCCTACCCATCGTTCCCGGTGGGATGCCTTGATGATGCCCTTTGCCACGGGTCATCATGTTACTGGTCGTCATTTGCGGTTTATGGTCTCTGCCGACGAAGTGACCGGGCTGCAAGGCTGGTTTATTCGCCGGATGGGGGGCTTTCCCATCAACACTGATCGCCCCGCGATCGCGAGCTTGCGACATGGCGTTGAACTCCTGGAAGCGGGCGAAATGGTCGTCATCTTCCCCGAAGGCAACATTTACCGTGAACCCGAAGTCCAACCCCTCAAGCCCGGTCTAGCCCGCATCGCCCTTCAGGCCGAGTCCAGCCAGCCCAACCTGGGTGTGAAAATCGTGCCTATCAGCATTCAATATAATCAACCCCTTGTCCCGTGGCGTACCCAGGCCCAAGTCCACATTGGCCCCGCCATTCCCGTTGCCGACTATATGACTGGCAACCCCAAACAAGACGGCAAAGTCTTAACCACTGCCCTGCAAACCGCCATGAATCGCCTGACCCCGTGGGAACCCTAGACTCCTAAAGTCAGTTGCCAAGCCTGCAACACCCCCACATCACCCGCCGCGCGATCGCACACCTTTAGCTGCCATTGCCCCCTGGCCCTTTGCCCCACGACCCGACTCAGCAATGGGGTCGTAGCCAGTGAATAGGTTTCCTGGTAACGGGTACGACGGCCCAGCGTGCGCCCTTGGAGCAAAATCGCTGCCTGATTTGGTGGCACCAGAAACACCTCCAAATCCCCCAAAAAGGGATGTTCCAACTCCACCGTGACTTGAATATCCCGGATTGCACCACCATCCGTCACCGCGATCGCACTCACCACCCCCGTCGCCGAATTGTCAGGAATGGCCAGTTGCGCCGTTTGCCGATATTGCACCTGCCGCTGTGGCGCGATCGCCGGAGTCCTTTGCTGCACCGCTGCCTGCACAGCCCGCACGGCATTTACCTTGCCATAGCCAAACCATTCACTGTGTCCCCCCGGGCCATAAGTCCCGTAGCGTAACCCGAACTGAGGCTCAGGATTGGGGTCAACAATTTTATCCGCCGTCTGTTGCAAAATCTGACGCACCGCCGCCGCCGTCAACGCTGGATTGGCCGACAGCACCAACGCCGCCACCCCCGCCACCAAAGGGCACGCACTCGACGTTCCCCCAAAATCTCCCGTAAAGTCACCAAACCCATACCCCGGCTGGCCAGGGCGATCGGTCGTCACAATCCCCAACCCTTGCAACCCCGTGCGGACTTCCGGCGGCGTTAACACATAGCCAACCTGAGGCAAGCCAATCCCCGGTGGCGCATTGTTGCTGGGTGCACAGACCGCAATTTCTCGCCCCCAATTACTATAAGCCGCCTTCCGGTTAAGACTGGTCGAAGCCGCCACCGCCATTACATCTGGATGTACCGCAAAGCCATTCAACCACTGAGTCGGCCCCCGCAACGCTCCTTGCGGCCAATTTTGCTCATTGACAACCCCATTAATCGGGCGATTAGCATTCCCCGCCGCAAACACAATCACGCAGCCCTTGCCGTTGCGCCCTTGGGTCGCCGCCCTGGTCAGGGCTTGGCGTTGCCGCAGCGACAGTGGAAAATTCACCGCTGCTGCCCCCCAGCTACACGCAATTACCGCCGCCCCCTGGGCCACCGCCCAATCAAACGCCGTTTCGATCGCCCGATCATCCAATAAGCCACTCATCCGGATCGGCATTAGCGCACAACCGGGGGCAATCCCCACGGCCCCAGTGCCATTTTCCTCCGAGATCGCCACCCCCGCACAGGCCGTCCCGTGATTATCCGTCGGACTTCCCGGCAACGGCAAAAAATCCTCTTCCTTCAGATCGCGCGGAGCCACCACCTTGCCCCGACCCTGAAAATCGGGATGATTCACCTCGATCGCATCATCCAACACCGCCACCACAATCGAGCGATCGCCCCGCGTGATATCCCACGCCTGTTCCGCAAACACATGGGAATTCAGCGCCAACCCCCGCCCGCCCCCGTGGTGCAAATGCCACTGCTGGGCATAAACCGGATCCTGAGGCCGATAAAACCCCTGGCTCCGCACCACAATATTCGGTTCCGCCACCAGCACCTCCGCTCGCTGGCTCAGACGATTGCTAATCTTGAGGGGATTTTCGATCGCCGCCGCCGTTAGCCGAAACACAAACCCATTGGGCACGCCCTCAATCGGTTGCACCTGGGCTAACCCAAACTCCGCCGCCAACTGCGCGATCGCCGCCGCAGCCACCTCCGCCCGAAACTGGAGCGTCAACTCCTCCGTCAAATACACCACCGCTACCGGATCATTGTGAATCTGATAAACATGACTGGCATAGGCCACCCCCGCCGTCGCCCGCACCGCCGTCATCACCTCATCCCGCGCCTCTGGTTCCACCTGCACCTCTAGCATCGCCATTGGGGCCACCCCCGGCGTCATCACCACGGGCAACTCGGCCATCGGCTCCTCCAACGCCGCTCCTGCCGTCGCCTTGACCGTAAAGCGATCGCCCAGCTTGACCAGCAGCAACTCCTCCCCACCCCGTTGCAACACCTGGCCCACGCTGCTCTCCGGCATTCTCAGCCCCGATTGATTGTCGCCCTCCGGCCCCCCTGTTTGCTCTGTCATCTTGTCCCCTCCCACGCCTTCCTCCCAAGGCTACCCCCGCTGGTTAGAAACCGGACTCCGCTGCTACAACATTTCATCAACGCCCAGACCCAACCACCAGCCCACCCAGCTTTCGCGATCGCTGATTAGTTTAAAACCACTCACTGCCCCTTCCCGTATGCTATTTAAACTGTGCTGTGACTTCACCAAGCCGCGACACACGTTTATTCGCAAACATCTATGGTTTTGGATGCCTCCAACCACAATCTCGAATTGCTCTCTAGCCAAACCGATGCTGAACTCATTCAAGCCTGTCAGGCTGGCCATCAGGGGGCGATCGCAGTTTTGTACGACCGATATTCAGGGTTAGTCTACCGATTAGCATTACGGATGCTTGGCAACGCACAGGAGGCCGAAGATTTGACCCAAGAAATTTTCCTCAACTTGTGGCGGGGCACCACCTACCGGCCCGATCGCGGCAGACTTAGCAGTTTCCTCATCACCCTCACGCAATCGCGGGCGATCGACCGCATCCGGAGTCGGAGCAGCAACCTGCGCTTCCTCCAACGGTGGAGCCAAAACCTGATTACCAAACAGCCCCCCGCCACCCCCGTTGAGCTCGCCACCCTGGAACAACGGTCAGAACACGTCCGCGAGGCCCTGCAACAGCTACCCGACAAACATCGCCAAGTGCTGGAACTTGCCTACTACGACGGTTTGAGCCAGTCCGAAATTGCCGCTCAACTCGGTCTTCCCCTCGGCACCGTCAAAACCTGGTCCCGCCAAGGATTGTTAACCCTTAGAAACCATTTGAAAACAGTGATTGAGTAATGGTTATGGCTGAGTCAAATTCCCCCCATCTACACGACGAATTGTTCGCTGGTTACGTCCTGGGTGATCTCAGTTCCGAGGAACTCGCCGAGCTTGAAGCCCTCATCGCCGCCAATCCCGCTTTAGAGACAGAACTCTGGCAGCTCCAAGAAGCCGCCACCAGTCTGCCCTATGGTCTCCCTGTGGCCCAACCCGCAGCCACCGTCCGCGCGAATGTGCTAGCTGCTGCGGCTACCCCGTTTCCCGCCATTCCCACCCCCGCCGCCCGCCGCCGCCGCTTAGTCTTCTCCTTTGCCGCTGGGAGTGCCGCCGCGATCGCCGCGATCGCCTTTGGCATCAACAACTGGCAACTGCGGCAACAACTCGGAGCTGCCCACGCCGCGATCGCCCAACAACAACTCACCCTTGATCAGAAAACCACCCAACTGAGCGAGCAATCCGACCTCATCGCCATGTTGCAACAGGCCGAAACCCACGTCATGCCCCTCAAAGGAATGGCCCAACTCACCCAAGCCACAGGCGCAGCGATCGTCACCAACGCCCAGCCCGTCGCCATCCTCATCCTCAAAAACCTCCCCCCCCTGCCCAACGGCAAATCCTATCTTCTGTGGGAAGTTGCCGACGGCCAAAAAAAAGCCTGCGGCCCCTTTCAGCCTAATCCCAAAGGTCAAGTCTTCGTCAAACTCCCCCTGGCTAGCCCCAACCTCACCAACCTGGTTGTCACCGTAGAAGAAACCCCCACTCCAGACAAGCCCAAAGGCCCAATGGTCATGTCCAGCGAAATCTAAACGCCACCAGCAAGAGGGATTGGAATGTGTACCACTCGCCTCTATACTGGCTGTGGAACAGAACAGTTTTTAACCAGTTCGAGCTGATAGCGGTTATGCCCACGCACCCATGCATGGAATTTAAACACCCTGACCCAATGGAATGCGTTTGAGAGTCTTACACCTGATGGGATTCCAATAGCGCGATTTAATTGGCGCGATCGCTCCTATTTCAGCCGCAAGCCGCTCCTTTCAGGGGGCACTCCCCCAACCCGCCGAACTGCCGCCAGCCTGGGCGATCGCCCACCGCTAGCAACTGTCCTCAACCACGCTCATTCCATCGCCTCTGGTATCAACCCTGCATTTCGCTCTGACTAGGAACCTGATTCATGACACTAACCACTTTCCCCATTGACCTTGGAGCTTACAAGCCAGTCGCACTAGATCCCACCAAACCCACCCTCAGCGACGCAGAACGGGCCGCCCTCCAGGCCAACATCCAACTGTGCCGCGATGCCCTCATCTTCTTCACCGCCACAGGGGCTGCCAGAGGCGTCGGTGGGCACACCGGTGGGCCTTACGACACCATTCCCGAAGTCATGATTCTCGATGCCCTCTTCCGGGGCGCACCCAGCCAGTTCGTTCCCATCTTTTTTGACGAAGCCGGACACCGTGTAGGCACCCAATACCTCATGTCCGTCCTGCGGGGCAAAATGCCAGCCGAGCAACTCATGCAATACCGCGCAGCCGAATCCAAACTGCCCGGTCACCCCGAACTGGGCCTCACCCCCGGCGTAGAATTTAGCTCCGGTCGCTTGGGGCACATGTGGCCCTTCGTCAACGGTGTCGCCTTCGCCAACCCCGGCAAAACCGTCTTCTGCCTCGGTTCCGACGGCTCCCAACAAGAAGGTGACGATGCCGAAGCCGCCCGCCTCGCCGTCGCCCAACACCTCAACGTCAAACTCTTGATCGATGACAACGATGTCACGATCGCCGGACACCCCTCCAGCTACCTACCCGGCTTTGACGTTGCCAAAACCCTCGAAGGCCACGGCATGAAAGTCCTCGTCGGTGATGGCGAAGACCTGGATAGCCTCTACAGCCGCATTTACCAAGCCATCAGCACCCCCGGCCCCATCGCCGTCATCAACAAGCGGCCCATGTGCCCCGGCATCGAAGGACTAGAAGGCTCCAACCACGGCCACGATGTCATTTCCGTTAAACTCGCCCTGCAATACCTCGAACAACGCGGCCACACCGCCGCCGTCGAGTACCTCAGGTCCATCCAAGCGCCCAAACAGACCTACACCTTCCTGGGCATTGGCGACAAATGGGATTCCAACCGGAACGTCTTTGGTGACGCGGTTAACGCCATGCTCGACCAGATGACCGAAATCGAGCGCAAAGAACGAGTCCTGGTCATCGACAGCGACCTGGAAGGCTCCTGCGGTCTCAAGAAAATCCACGACGCTCACCCCGAAGTCTTCATCCCGTCCGGCATTATGGAGCGGGGAAACATCTCGGCAGCAGCAGGTTTCGGGATGGAAAAAGGCAAACAAGGCATTTTCGCCACCTTTGCCGCCTTCCTGGAAATGTGTATTTCCGAGATCACCATGGCCCGGTTAAACTACGCCAACCTCCTCTGCCATTTCTCCCACTCCGGCATCGATGACATGGCCGACAACACTTGCCACTTTGGCCTGAACAACTTCTTTGCCGACAACGGCCTAGACGACGGCTACGACACCAAGCTGTACTTCCCCGCCGATGCGAACCAGATGAAAGCCTGCGTCGAAGCCATCTTCCACGATCCAGGCTTGCGATTTATCTTCTCCACCCGTTCCAAAACCCCCATCTTGCTAGACAGCAACGGGAACGAATTGTACGGCAGTGATTACACCTTCACACCAGGTAAGGATGAAATCGTGCGGGAAGGATCTGCGGGGTATGTAATCGCCGTGGGGGATGCGGTCTATCGGGCGTTAGATGCGGTAGAACGGTTGAAGCAAGAAGGCATTGATGTGGGCCTGATCAACAAATCTACCCTGAACGTTGTTGATGAAGCGGCGATCGCCAAAGTGGGCCAGTCGGGCTTTGCGATCGTGGTCGAAGCCTTTAACCGGAAAACCGGGCTGGGGAGTCGTTACGGCACCTGGTTGTTGGAACGAGGCTATGCCCCCAAATACGCCTACCTCGGCACCCACAAAGAAGGCTGCGGTGGGTTGTGGGAACAGTTCCCCCATCAGGGCATCGACCCCGTTGGCATCATGAACCAGGTGAAAGCCCTCGTCGGCTAAGCAATCTGCAACGCCAGACTTCCTACCAGAGTTCTGAGTCCATCGCAGAGACCACAGGAAAACGAACGTAACGCCATGATTTATAAGGAGCGCGATCGCGCTCCTTTTTTTATACCTTGACAGTATCTCGTTCCAAACCTGGCAATTACGGGTTAAACAACAGCATTTGTGGGCTAAGGATAGTGTGATTCACACCACAAATTCCCCCACAAAATGTCATCAAGCCAACAACAAACCTTAAAACCCGTGACAGTTTGCAATGGGCTGTAACCCAATCTAGTATCAAAGCTTAAACAACCGCGTCTTTTAGAGGGAGAGGGTTAGACTAAAAGCAAATAAGAGTCGTTTCTCAGCAGTTACAGCCATTGCCATGACTCATTCTTCTCTTTTGCCCGATGACCTCTCCCCGTCCAACTTTTCAGCGGAAGACAGAGAACTCAGCCGCCAACTCGAAGCCGCTGCCCGTCGCTACTTTTACGAAGCCTGTGACGGCGTGACCCAAGCGCTATTACTCAACTGTGAATGGCGACTCGTGAGCAACGCTGAAGCCTGCCGGTTAATCGTGGCCACCGAAGACACCACCACCTACGGGCGCATTCTCAACAACCTGGCTCCCCTTGGCACGGCCCTTAGCCACTTTATTCCAACCGCTCGAATTCGGATCTTCCCTCCCGACGCGATGGGGTTGCCCTTTGAAATCCGAGCAGACGAACTATCGATTTAGTTATTTATTGATTTAGTCACCTATTGATTTAGTCATTCATCAGTTTAGTTATACATCAATTAAATCACTTAGTTACGATTCATTGAGTCACTGATTGTTGCCTGCCCCGATCGCATTTTTTGCCGCCAGTTGTTTCACCGTACTCCCCGCTGAACCGCTCGATCGCCCTTCGTGACTACCGCTCCATTCCTCCCCTAGAGCACGAAAGGCAGATTGGGACAGTTTTACAGGCGTTCACACAGTCTTCTTTAAATCTCCTTGGAATTTATCTAAGCTTGATAGAGCGATCGCACCAAGATCGCTATGTTTAGACACAGAGGTCTTCAGCATCCATCTAAATCGCCGCCCCCGCAACCCATCCCGCCCGACTGGGAAAACAGTCGGGGCTAACCGCTATTCCCGGTTTCCGGCTTGCCACCAAACTCACCGCAGCGATCGCGGCATCAACTTGGTATGCTCCATCGCCGCTCCAGCGATCGTGCACAAAAATTCGCTGGAAAAAGTCAGATAACTCATTGCTTGCCGCGTCAGTGCCGAGGCCAGTCCCAGATGCATGATTCGGTAATCGGAGCCATCCCTGACCACTGCGGCCTAGCCCGCCTGCGATCGGCCCCGGACTGCAATCAGCCCAGCGGCAAAACTCAGATCCAAGCTCCTACTCTGAGCGTATAAACCCAAACAAGCAGCGAGCAAGCACCACTACGGTCATCGCCCCCGCCCCCGCCGTTGACCAGACCGGTTCTACCCAGCCCCCGAATCTCTGCCTCAACGGTAAAACCAGGGGTAATTGTCCCGCTACGATTGGCTTCCCCATTGCGAATTCCGCGAACAGCCATTTCCTGTCTCTCAGCCAGATACCTCTGGTCGAACCTCCCTCCAATCTGGTCGCAGTGATATGAAGCAGAAACCCCTTGGCCGGCGCTATCGCCCAATTTTGCGGATGAATGATTTGTTGCATCCCACCCAACAACGAGAACGTCTGGCCGAATTTACTGCTCCCGACGAACCGATGGGTCGCTATTACCGCTACTCACGCCTGTGGACTGCGACCACCCATGCCGCCTTATGCGTCATCAAAGTGCCCAACGCCGTCCGCCGCTTTGATGAAGAAACCTATGCCGTCCTCATGCAACAGCGACTGAGCAGTCTGATTCAGCAATGGCTGCAAGACAATGGCTGCACCCAGGCCGACGGGCAACGCCTGTTTCTGTATCACCTCACAACCAACCCCGTCCTCGCAGAAGTCGATTTACCAGAGCGCCTCATCCTTGAGCTAGACCCGGTTGAACCTCCCAACGTCACCCCCCTTAGACAATGGTGCGATGATTGGGCTGAATTTCTAGTGCGCTATAGCGATCGCCTCCTCGAAACTATTCACCAAACAGGTATCCGTTTTCCGATTTTTTCCATCGATCGAAGCCACCCCGACTTTCCCGCCATCGAAGCCTTGCACAACGATACTGACCTTGAAACCTGGCTGACCCTCTGGGCCCAAACCTGAGCCTGCTCCTAAAACCACCCCACCAATACAACCCAGGCCAAATTGGGTCAGGGATTGGATATTTACTCATTATTTGCTTCAGCGTTTCCGCCAATATTGATTCAAACTTTCAGCCCAAAAATCATCCTTCAAATTCATCCAAACTAACCACATTTAATCACCCTGAATACCCCCGATCGCCAACTTTGACAGCGCCATTTATTCCACTTTGATACTTTTCATGATTTCCTACGATCGCTATTTTTTACTACCAATCTCTCAATAAAAGAAAGGGATCCCAATTGCGTAGCTCTCATCTTATGATTGTGAAGTACAGTCAAGCGATCGCAGCATCACGAAATCCGCGCCAAACAAATATCTTGATAGCAGAATAGCCAAAATCCACCGTTTATCCAAGTTCATTCAACTAGATAAATCAACCAGAAAAGCGTTCCTCTATCACGACTTTTTAGCGCGTTAACTGACCTGCATTTCACTCCTCATCTATTCTTTAGTTTCAAGAATAACCGTGAGGAAAATGTGAAGACTTTGCTTAAAACGCCAAAAAATGCCACCAAACTATTCGTGACCAAAACTAACCCTTTGAGCCATATTTTAGAAAAAAGCAAAAACCATCTCCCCTCCGCCTAAACCGCGATCGCTCAGCAAGACAGTTGAGGAGCCACAGCATCCTGTGCCCTCTGCCAAAACTAGCCCTTCCCAAGCTTTGCCACCCCGTCAGCCAAACAAAATGCCTGAACATCACGACTTTACCCCCGCGATCGTTGGCCCTGACCAACCCCACGCCCAGTTCGATCGCCTACACATCCAAACCGACACCCTCACAGCCACCGCCCAAGACCGGGTATTGCCGATTTTGGCCGAAGAACAAGTCTTCACCTGTCGGCAAATGGCCCCCACCCTGCGATCGCTCCAAACCCAACTCAATCGCGGCCTCACCGTCTTAGACATCGGCACAGGTTCCGGCGTACTGGCCATTTATGCCGAACGAGTCCTCAACCAAGCTGCCCCCTACTCCACCGTTCAGGGAGTGGATCGCTCCCCCCGCGCGATCGCCCAGGCCCAGCGCAACAGTCAGGCTAACCACTGCCACCCAGACTACACCCACTTTCACCTCGTGCCCGACGGTTACAACCACGACTCTGTTGCCCCCGCCTCCCAAGACATCATCATCACCAATCCGCCCTTCAACCCCACCTATCCCGGCCTGCAAGGGAATCTCGCCTTCTTTGGCGACTCCGACGACTCCGGCCTCCACCTCTTCAAAACCTGGATGCCCGCGATCGCCCATCATCTCCGCCCCACCGGCATCCTCCTGGGCTGCCAACTCTCCCCCGTCGTTGACGGCACCGTCGTTGCCCTCGATGTCCTGCGCCACACCTTTGGCCCAACCTCGCACATTGAGTTTTGCCACATCCTGGATGGCACCTGTTCGATGGAAGCCTTTCTCCTCGGCGAATACCAGGATTACCTACAAACCTTGCCCACCGCCCACGCTCAACCCTACCGCGACTGGATTGCCCACGTCAGCACGCGCTATCCAGCGATCGCCTTTGTTTACTACGAAGCTCACAAAACTGGTGGACACCAAGCCATTGTGGAAACCTTGCAACCCAGCTGGCTCGACTTCGATCGCACCTGGGCCAGTCGGATTATCATCCACCGCGATTTTGTGAACAGCCTCGCCGAAACAGCCCCCCTTTTCCCCACCCCAGAAGCCTGACCGGCACAAGCCCAGGGCTTTTTTTGCCAAGTTCCCAGCCATCGAACTGGAACAGCCGTGATACATTTGTAACTGTAAAATTGTCACGATGAATGATGCCCCCGTCCGGGGAATCACACGGCTGCGTGTGGCCGTTTCAACCAGACTCGCTCCGGCGCGGTTGAGCCAAAACGTCAGCCACACGCTTCAAACCCCTGAACCATCAAGATGCACAGGCTGTAGGAGGCTACGATCTCATGACCCAAGCAGGATGCTTGCAAGTTGGACAACTCGCTCCTGATTTCATCGCTACTGCTGTTTATGATCAGGAATTCAAAACGATCAAGCTTTCCGACTATCGCGGCAAATACGTCGTGTTATTTTTCTATCCCCTCGATTTCACCTTTGTTTGCCCCACGGAAATTACCGCCTTCAGCGATCGCTACGAAGAATTCAAAACCATCAACACAGAAATTTTGGGCGTTTCGGTTGACAGCGAATTTTCGCACCTCGCCTGGATTCAAACCGATCGCAAATCCGGCGGTGTTGGCGACCTCAACTATCCCCTCCTATCAGACATCAAAAAAGAAATCAGCGCCGCCTACAACGTGTTGACCGAAGAAGGTGTAGCATTACGGGGCCTATTCCTCATTGATAAAGATGGCATCATTCAACACGCCACCATCAACAACCTCGCCTTTGGCCGCAGCGTCGACGAAACCTTGCGATCGCTCCAGGCCATTCAACACGTCCAATCCCACCCCGATGAAGTCTGCCCAGCCGGATGGCAACCCGGTGATGCCACCATGAATCCCGACCCCATCAAATCCAAAGAATACTTCGCTAGCGTTTAGCGACTCGTTTGAGTCCTGGGATGGAGCAAACATGAGACAACATTGAGTTTGTCTGATCTCAGGACTCGCATCCACCCCAGCATCAAGACTAGAGTTTAGATTGAGTTTTTAGCAGTTTCAATCGATTATTTTTCACGACTTCACCTCATTTGCAGCATTTGTATAAGAGATAATTGTGCACCAGCAGGATCCGGCTCCTTCCCTCACTCCCTTTTCCGTTTTAGGGTTACCCATCCACCTCACGGATGACTATCTTGCTTGGCTGATCGCCCAGGCCCAACAGCAACAGGGGTGCCACGTCGTCACCCTCAACGCCGAAATGACTATGCAAGCCGAACAAAGCGATCGCCTTGCGGCCATCATCCGCCAAGCCAACCTCATCATCCCCGACGGAGCCGGCATCGTCCTCTACCTAAAACTCTACGGCAAACATATTCAGCGCCTCCCCGGCATCGAACTCGCCGAAAGCTTACTCCAAGCCTTTAGCCAGCAAAATTTGGGCACTGTCTTTTTCTACGGCAGCCAACCTGGAGTTACAGACAGCGCCACCACCCAACTGACCCAGCGCTTCCCCGGCCTCAAGATTGCTGGCACCCAACACGGGTTCCTCTCCTCCGAAGCCCTGCCCGCTTTTGAGCAGCACTTGCAAACCCTACAGCCCAACTTGATCCTGGTCGGGATGGGGGTACCCCGGCAGGAATTTTGGATTGCCGAACATCGTCACCTCTGTCCCAACGCGATTTGGATTGGCGTTGGCGGTAGTTTTGATATTTGGGCTGGCAGCAAAATTCGGGCCCCAGAGTTCTTCCGCAAAAACCACCTGGAATGGCTGTATCGGCTATACCAGGAGCCCTGGCGCTGGCGACGGATGCTAGCCCTTCCCCAATTTGCATGGCAGGGACTGTTATTTCGGACTGGGTTAAGGAAGCCCATTCCCGGTTAGCCACCCTTCCCCCAGGCGCGATCGCCCCATCCTGCGGTCAACCGGGCCTGATGCCTAATTTCCCAGCACCAATAATAACGGCCCAAAATACCAGACCGACCGCGTTCCTTGTTGCAACCCGTTGAGCGGCTCAAATAGCCCCTACCATCCGAATCACCACCCAAAAAAGCGTTGCTAGTGTTGTCTCGGTGATGGAGACAGAAGAACTCCTCGGCTATAGTTGATTGCACTCTTTTTCACGCAGGGTTCAAAACCATGCACCGAAATTATTTTGCGCGGCAGAGAATAGGCGGCGATCGCCCGGTGAGGAGACGGCAGCGATCGCCGAGAGGGATCCAGCCAAAGAAACCGTTCTGCGCATTGCGAGCCAGAGCATGGGTGCAGAAACGCTGGAGCTACATTGGGTTGGGCTTGCTCACTGTGCTGAGCATTCTAGGTTTAGCCACGGGTGCTGTAGCCACAGCAAGCCAACAGGGCCAGCCCCAACCGCCGCCCGCGATCGCCACCTCGACCGGAAGCGCACCTGTAACTACAGAAAGCTCCCAAGGGTTAGAGCAGGGTCGAGCGGCCTATCAATCTGGCCAGTTTGCGGAAGCGATTGACTGGTGGCAACGGGCATTGCAGACCTTTCGCGAGCAGGCTGATCGGCCTCAACAGGCGATCGCCCTCAGTAACCTGGCCTTGGCCTATCAGCAATTGGGGCAGCGGCAGGAAGCTGAGCAGGCGATCGCCGCCAGTCTGAAATTAATTGACACGTCCCCTAGAGCGATCGCCCATCCTGACATTTTGGCGCAAGCGTTGCTAACCCAAGGAAAACTGCAACTAGCCCAGGGTAACGCTGTGCAAGCCCTGGCAACTTGGCGGAAGGCCCATACAGCCTACCAGCAAGCCAATGATCCAGCAGGCATCGTTCGGAGTTTAATTCACCAATCCCAAGCCCTGCGGGTGATGGGCTTGCATCCCCAGGCCCAACAGGCTTTAGAACAGGCGGAAGCAACGTTACAAAACCAGCCTGACTCTACCCTTAAAGCAGCGGTGTTATTGAGTTTAGGCGATACCCTACGGCTGATGGGAGATTTGCCTAAGTCAAATACATTATTACAACAAAGCTTACTCCTTTATAACCATCAGTCTACCTCTTCCCGTGAGTCTATAGCGGCTGTGCAATTGAGTTTAGGTAATACTGCGTATGCACAACTATTGAAGTTGAAAAGTACAAATCCACTCCGACAGACCGAAGCGATTCAAACCTTCCACCAGACAGCAAAACAGTATTATCAACAAGCAGAACAGTCCACAACAGATCAACTCACAAAACTACAATCTCAACTAAATCAACTGCGACTTGCGATTGAAATGAATGATCAATTGCAGGCACTCGCTTTAATCGATAAACTACGATCGCCATTATCAAGTCTACCAGCTAGTCGCACTGCAATCTATGCACAAGTTGATTTTGGCCAAAGTGTGTTGAAATTACAACAGCAGAAGCAAGCCAGAATTGAGTCGAATCAGCTCATAGAAGTGGCTAAATTATTAGCGATCGCACGACAACAAGCTCAACAACTCGGTGACCAACAGGCCGAGTCCTATGCTTTGGGCTATTTAGGTCAGACCTACCAGCAAACTCAGCAATGGCAAATCGCACAACAATTAACCGAACAGGCTTTGTTACTTGCCCAGACGACAAACGCAACTGAAATTGCTTATCGCTGGCAATGGCAACTAGCGCAATTACTAGCCCAGCAGGATAAACGAACAGAAGCAACGCAAGCTTATGCGATCGCGATCGACAGTCTCAATCGAATCCGCAAGGATTTAGTCGGGTCTAATTTGGATGTGCAATTCTCGTTTCGGGAAAGTGTCGAACCCATCTATCGCCAGTTTGTAGATTTCTTGTTATCCGATCGCGTTAATGTGAGCCAGGAGAATTTGAAACAAGCCCGCAATGTGATCGAATCGCTGCAACTCGCAGAACTAGATAACTTTTTCCAAGAAGCCTGTTTGAATGCAAACGCGATCGAAATTGATCAGATTGATCAAACAGCGGCTGTTTTTTACCCCATCATTCTGCCTGATCGTCTAGCAGTCATTTTGGCACTGCCGGGGCAACCTCTACGCCACTACACACAAACGATTCCCCAGCCCGAACTAGAAGCAAAACTAGCCCTGATGCGGCAGTCCCTTGCCCGCACATCCAACAAACAAGAACGGCTCGCGATCGCTCAACAACTCTACGCCTGGTTGATTCGTCCAGCGGAAGCGGCCTTAGCAAGCAGTGACATTCAAACCCTCACCTTTGTTCTGGATGGTGCGCTCCGCAGTTTGCCCATGGCGGCACTGTACGATGGACAGCATTATTTAGTAGAAAAATATAGTTTAGGACTCACGCCGGGACTTCAGTTGCGCCAACCTGCTAACATCACCAAGCCCCAGTTCAAAGCCCTGTTGGGCGGCATCACAGAATCGCGGCAAGATTTTCCACCCTTACCGGGGGTGCAGATCGAAGTAGAGGATATTGATCAGCAATTGCCAGCAGAAATCTTGCTGAATCAGCAATTCACGACAGCCGCACTGGAGAACCAGGTACAAGCAACGCCCTTTCCCATCGTGCATCTAGCAACCCACGGTCAGTTCAGTTCGGATGCCGAAAATACGTTCATCTTGACCTGGGATGATCGCTTAAATGCCAGACAACTGGGTGATCTCCTCCGGCAACGCCAACAGGGCGATCGCTATCCCATTGAGTTGCTAGTATTAAGTGCCTGTCAAACCGCTGAAGGGGATACGCGGGCGGCCTTAGGGCTAGCAGGGTTAGCGGTGCGATCGGGCGCACACAGCACCTTAGCCGCTCTATGGTCAGTGGATGATCAATCCACTACGCTGTTGATGACTCGCTTCTATCGAGAATTGTTGAAACCCGATATAACCAAAGCAGAAGCCCTGCGACGGGCACAACTGAGTTTGTTAAAGGGCGAAATGTCTGAAGCCGAACGTTCTGTGCAGGCAGGCAGCACTGTTGCACAAACCACCCAAACTTCAACGGAGGTGAGCAACCCCGCACCGGAGTTTGCCCATCCCTATTACTGGGCACCGTTTGTATTGGTCGGAGATTGGCTGTAAACCATTTGAAATCAGGGAAGCAAGACATGAGAAATCAACGACTTTTTTCCGACATGGTGCGATCGCCCCAGCCCATTGTTTGCGGCATTGGATTATTGTTAAGTGCGATCGTCGCCAACTCTGCAACCGCTCAAATTACCCCCGATCAAACCCTTCCAAGCAATTCCATCGTTACCACCACAGATAACACCCGCACCATCACAGGCGGCACAGTACGGGGGACTAATTTGTTTCACAGCTTTGGCGAGTTTTCCCTGCCAACAGGTAGCACCGCTTATTTCAACAATGCTGTGGATATTCAAACCATCCTCACCCGCGTCACAGGGAATGTCCCATCCAATATTGATGGCTTAATTCGCGCCAATGGCACCGCTAACTTCTTCTTCCTGAATCCGAATGGCATTACCTTTGGCCCCAACGCCCGCCTGCAAATTGGGGGCTCGTTTCTAGCAACCACCGCCGATAGCTTCCAGTTTCCCGATGGCAGCGAGTTTAGTGCCACCAACCCTCAGGCTCCTCCCTTACTCACCGTGAATGTAGCACCTGGGTTGCAAACAGGCCAAATCCTGCCAGGGTCTACCGTGACCAATCGCGGCAATCTCACCGCTGGGCAAGATCTAACCCTGGAAGCCAGCCAACTAGATTTGCAGGGTCAACTGGTTGCTGGACAAGACTTAACCCTGAAAGCGCAGAATACTGTGCAAGTTCGGGATACTGCAACCACCCCATTTCTTGCTCAGTCCGGCCGAAATTTAACCATTCAGGGCAATCAAGGCATTGATATTCTGGCCCTTCAACATCCTCAAACCCCATTTCAAAGCGGCAGAAACCTCACCCTGATTAGTGATGGCGTGATTTCTGGCGATGCTCATTTCGCAAGCGGGGGCGAGTTTCAAGTGCGGAGCTTATCCGGACAGCTCGCGACCTTCACCAGCCTCTACGACCCAATCATCAGCAGTGTTGGTAATGTCGATATAGCTGCTGGATATACAGGAGCATCCTTGCTGATCGAGTCTCAAGGTAGCGTACGAGTTCAAGGAGCTGTGTCGATTAACGCACCTGATACCGTTTCAAACTTTATCGGCGACGATGCTATATTGCGGACTCAACCTGGCCTCATTATTCGTTCTGGCCAAACTAACCTGGTCTATGGTGGTACCAATCAAGGTAATTTCCCAGTTTTCACGAATGGCACCATTCCCGCTGGCATCACGCTAGATGGAGCTTCTGTACAAATTGCGTCCGGGGTAGGGGGAATTGTTAGGCTAACAGCTAATAATGGCAGCATTACACTCTCCAATAGCCCCATTGATGTCTCGACTTCTATTGGAACGGATGGAATCCAAGGTAGCTCAATCGAACTACTTGCCACAGACAACATTATCTTGAATAATTCACCCCTAACCGCTCTATCCTCAGACATCATTGATGTCACTAACACTACACCAGGTGGCGTCATTGTAGATAGTGATTCTGTGCAAGCTGCGTCTAATGTTATAGGAGGATATGTTAAGCTCACAACTACCAATGGCGGCATTACACTTTCCAATAGCCCCATTGATATTTCTGTTGACAGCTCTAGTGCAATCAATCTTGTTAAGAGAGGCTCAATTGAACTTGCCTCCACAGATGCTATAAGCCTGAATAACTCACCCTTAAAATCTTCATTCTCTGAGCTTTCAGGGCAAGAGGGGCAAGCTGGAACCATCACTGTCTCTACTGTTAATGGCAGCATTCTCTTTGACAACAACTCGTCCTTGGTCTCAGAGGTGAGCGCGGGGTTAGCAGGGCGCGGGGGGGACATCGCCGTCACGGCCACCAACGGTAACATCACATTTCGCAACAACTCGTACTTGGCCTCAGATTCGAGTGTAGGATCAGCGGGCCGCAGTGGAGACATTGCCGTCACGGCTATCAACGGAAACATCACCTTTGACAATGACTCATACTTGTCCTCACGTTCCTTCTCAGGAGACGGAGGGCAAAGTGGAGATATTAGCGTTACGGCTATCAACGGTGACATCACCTTCACTGACTCAAACTTGGTCTCCCTCTCACTCCTGCTTGCCCTATCCGGCACTAGAGGAACTGGTGGAAACATCACTGTTACAGCCATCAACCGTACTGCAACCAAGCGCAACATTACTTTCACCAACTCGGATTTAATCTCAGAAGCAGTCTCATTCGTAGGCCCTGGAGGCGATGGTGGGGACATTGCCGTTATGGCTACCAACGGTGACATCACCTTTGATAGATCAGACTTAATGTCATTATCCTTCTCCGGTAGAGGGCCAGCAGGGAATGGCGGAGCGATTAACGTGTTTGCCACACAAGGTAATATTTCTGGCCTCCAACGATCGCTCCTGAATTCCGTTGCCGTCTCTGGAGCCAAAGTGGGAAGCGGGAATGGCGGTGATATCCGTCTAGAGGCCCAAACCTCGATCAATAACCTGGAAATACTAACTCAATCATCGAATGGACAAGCCGGGGAAGTACAAATTCACGGTTTTGGTGATTTGTCGATTAGCAATACCCAAATCAGTACCAGCCAAACTGTAAACATTGAAAATCCCCTACAGTTAGGCACAGTTATCTTCGACATCGGTCAAGTCGGTCAATCTGGAGCTGTGACGGTTACAGGAGTGGGAAATCTCACTTTTAACAACACAGCGATCCAGAGTGCAACGCAGGGCAGTGATCCAGCAGGTAATGTCACAATCTCTAGCCCCAACCTTGTGACTTTTGCCAATAGTCAAATTATCAGTAACACCAGCAGTACAGGGCAAGCAGGTGATATTGGTATTACCGCAGGGCAGCAAATTATCCTAACCAATGGCAGTCAACTTTCTGCCCGAACTACAAGTGTTGGCCAAGCGGGTGATATCACGCTGAATGCACCACTCCTGACTATTGCTGGCAATGCTCAAGTTCTCGCTGAAACTCAGGGTAGCGGGCAAGGCGGTAGCATTATCGTAAACGCACCTACATCGGTCGATTTGAGGCGAGTGCAAGATTTCGCTCCTGTTCTCTCGGTAGAAACCAGTGGAGCAGGTAAAGCCGGAAACATTACGGTTAATACCCAAAGCTTAACCCTCTCTGATATGGCCCGAATCACGGCAACGGCGACGGCTGCTTCAACCAATTTAGAGGGCGGTGGTAGCGTGACTCTCAACGCCTCTAACATGAATTTGGCAGGTACGGTGGGGGTCTTTGCCGAAACACAAGGTCAAGCTCCAGCGGGCACTCTGCGGTTGAATCCGTACAACAATCAAGCAGATTTGAATATTACCCTGACACCTAGTTCCCAGATTTCGGCGTCTACTTCGGGCAGTGGGAATGGGGGTGATTTAATTCTGGCGGCACCGCAGTCGATTACCATTAGCGGCCCCGGTAAGTTAGCCGTTGAAAGTAGAGGGACGGGCAATGCAGGAGACATTGAGGTAACAACCCAACAACTAACCCTGACTGATGGCGTGGAATTGTCAGCCTCTACCATCGGCGGTGGGGATGCTGGCAGCGTTAATGTGCAGGCAAATGATGTATTCCTGAGCGGGGGGGCCCGTATCACTAGTAACACTCAAAGCAGCGGGGCAGCGGGCGATATTCGGCTGGATGTCGTTGATACGCTCTCATTGACCGATACGGGAACGGGAGTCTTTGCCAGTACTGCGTCTGGCTCTACGGGGGCGGGGGGCAGCATTACGGCTAATTCTAAATTGGTACAAATCGAGAATGGGGCCACGATCGCAGTGGATAGTCAGGGCAGTGGCACTGGTGGCAGTATCAGCATCCGTGGCGATCGCTTAGAACTTAACCGTCGTGGTGCCATCACCGCAGAAACAGCGAGCAGCCAAGGCGGTAACATTACGCTGGATCTGCGCGACCTGTTGCTGCTCCGGCGCAATAGCCTAATTTCTACCACTGCTGGCACCGCCCAGGCCGGGGGTGATGGCGGCAACATCACCATCAGTGCGCCCTTTGTAATCGGGGTGCTTTCTGAAAATAGCGACATTCGGGCCAATGCCTTTACTGGTAGAGGTGGCAACGTCACCATCACCACGAACGGGATCTATGGATTACAGTTTCAACCCCAACTCACCCCTTTCAGCGATATCACAGCAAGTTCTCAGTTCGGTTTGAATGGTACGGTGACCCTGAATATTTTGAGCATTGATCCTAGCCGGGGGTTGGCGACCTTGCCGATTGATCTGGTTGATCCGGCCAGTCAAATTCGCGATCGCTGTGCGCCAGATAGCCGTGTAGCCAGAGGGGAGAGTCGGTTCACAGTAACGGGACGAGGGGGAGTGCCGAGTAGCCCAGATGCCGTCCAAACGCGCTATCTTGACCTGGATGATTTAGGCCCAACGCGGCCCACAGTGCCGCTATCCAACGCGCCTCAGTCCACTCCACCTGCAACCCCAGAGACTGCCATTGTGGAAGCTCAAGGATGGATGACGGACAACGCAGGTAACATTGTTCTCATCTCGCGATCGCCGCAGGCTGTGCCCCATCGTGCTGTTTTCTCCACGGTCAACTGTCGTTCACAAAGTCTGAATGAGATGCGATAGGAAGGCGTAATTGAGTGCGATCGTAGATTTTGTGAGATTAAGCTAAAGTGTATGATGATAGCGATCGCATAGTTTTAATAGGAAACTGGCTCAGACCTGGAAGCAAGTTATTGCATCGTCAGAGCCAGGAGATTTAGTCAATTCAGACTGATGTCTAAGGTGCTGCACAGGGCTGAAAGTTCGGTTTACTTGGATCAGATTGGCTTTCGGGAATAGCCCGCATCCCGTGTGCTGCGGGTTGAAAGTTAGGGGGAAAGTATTTAGCTTCTGTACCCTCGACGTAACAAGCACTAGTCAAATTCGCACCCGTTAAATTTACATTATTCAGGTTCACAAAACGTAGATCAGCCCCCCGTAAGTTAGCCTCCTGTAAGTTAGCCCAACGCAAGTCAGCCCCCCGTAAGTTAGCCCAACGCAAGTCAGACTTTTGATGAAACCACGATCCAATGAATGGCAGAAATCTTAGAAAACCAGATTTGGGGTTAGGTTCCATGTGTGTACCTATAAGGTCGGCCCCTTCAAGATTAGCCTTTTGCAGATCTGCCCCTCTCATGTAGGCTTTACTCAGGTTTGCAGATGGTATCCAACTATCTTTCAAGTCAATTCCATTCAAATTAACTCCACTAAGATCAATTTTTTCGGCCCCATTAAGTAAAATACTTCTAAGCTCAACGCATCGTTGCGTGACTTCTTCCTTCGTAATCAAGCAAGTTTCGTGTAGGAAGCGAAGTGCTTGCCCCTTGCGATCGCCATCCCCATCCAGTTCACGCATTGCTAATAATGTTTTAGCGTACTGTAGAGCAGAAATTTTCTGAGGGGCTTTACGATCAATATTTGTACTAGCCAGCAGCTCTTTCATACTATTGGTATAATCATTCAATGCCTTTTGCCGACCATCATTTTCTTGATAGTATTGTGTTGCTGAAAACACTACAACACCAGCAACGAATGCCCCAACAGCACTAATATAGGCTGCACATCTTGCGGCCTTAGCCTGAATTTTTGCTGCTTTAATTTCATCCTCATCTAAAGTAGTTATATTCTTGTCTAAAGTAGTTGAAGTACTTGTCGGTTGCCCATTCTTCACAAAAGAATCAGGCAATTGCTGTTCAACAGATACGTTTTTGCTTGAATTGGCAACCATTTCTTTTTCTCCTTAATCGTTGAGTAAATGTGAAACTCAGATTTGCAGAAAGTGTGAACTATTTACAGAATAAAAGCTTTAGTAGAAAGCTTTTACCTAAGCTAGAGAGGATGCCTGAAAAGTTATTCCTTATTGCCAGACATCCTCTACTGAAGGTTTTCTAAACCTCTTTGTTTTGCACAAATAGTTTTGGATCTTGCTCTGAGATTGTCATTTCTCGTTTGCTAGATTGTGCTAATCCAGCCGCTCCAGCGATCGCAGTTCCCGCTAGCCCCATTCCAGCCGACCACTTTCCTGCATCATTAGCAGATGGTGAAATTAAGACGGCTAAACCAATTACTCCACCGATTGTTGCAATAAAGATAGGCGTTAGAGAACTGATGAATTCAGGTGTAAAAGATTTCATGGTTAGTGATCCTTTAGATCGATTTGCACAAAAATCAGAACAAAACAGTCAGGATTTCGAATTAACTTCAAACTTTAGTCGGGGATAACTTCACAGGCTTTTTGATAGTAATATTTGCGATCGCCAAGTCCGTTGAATCCGCCATTGACCTGTTCAGTGATTTCTTCAACACTGGCTCCGCGATCGCACAACGCATTCATGCCATTGTTGTGCCACCAAAACCCAGCACTTGTAAACGGATAAGTCACACTTACATAATCAACTCCATCCATCACTTTGGGATCACCGATAAAATCCGAAAATTTTTGGTAATTCTCGCGCCCCGTGAGCTGAATAACGCCAGCACCTTTATATTTTGGGCCGTCTCCAGGCTGAGTATTGCCCAAGCCCGTTCTACCTTCATATTTCCAGCCATTATCAATTTCTTTCAAGAATTGCAAACCTCCACTTTCATGGGCGGTTTGACTCAGAAAATGACGCATTCTAACCGGAGTATTAATACGAAATTGCTTTAGACAAGCATTCAAGTCTTGAAGTTGTTGAAAGTGGATTGAGCAACCATAGATATACTCTGCCTGAACTTTAGAAATTAGTTCCGCACCATTTGGTAACTCTTTCAACTCAATTAAGACTTTAGCTGAGCCAGGCCCTAGCTCATGAGGATTGGCCTGATGGGTAAATTCTTTGAATTGAATAAAGGCTTGATGGGTTTGAGTCCCATAAACCCCATCGACACTGGTGGGGGAAAGTAAGCCAAGATCCTTCAGGCGAGTCTGGATTTGCCGACAAAGTTCAGGATCACTTCCTAGAGAGTCAATAGGTCTGACAAGATTCTGTTGGATAATGTCTTGCAATTTCATGATGCTGATAACTCCTTCGATAAAGGTGGCGAAATAGTTAGTAGTCCAGACAAGCTCTACAAGTTGAAATCTTTTGATAGTCAGTAATTTCTACTCCATTCATTGCTGTAACTTGGTCGATGGAAGCAAAATCAACTGATATCAGTAGACTTTTAAATCACAACTTTGTGAAGATTGGATTGTCGTCAATCGACTATTCTCACCGATGAGCTTGTGTGCTCAACCCGCATTGAGCCTATTAAGCTGACAGACTCAACCCAATCTTCCAAAGCCAACTAGCTCAACTTGAACCTTTTAGTTTTTGATAATGTGTAACCATGCCCCTTTCTCAGAGGACAACAATTGGCCTTTAGCATAGATTTGGGTGGCATCTTCATAGTTTCTAGAAGCAACGCAATAGGCATAGATTCCATAACTGGAATAGCGAACATTGTTACCAGAACTATTGGGAAGATATTGAGCTGATGGGAAGCTAAATTCCATCCACGGATCATCAACAATAAAACGGTAGGAAAGGGTTTGCGGATCGGTCTCATACCCAACTAGGGTAATCACATGGCCGCTGTGGGTGAACCAACCGTGGGTAATCACAACACAACCTTCATCTAAAGCGGCTTTTGCATTCTCTAATGAGCCAGAGACGAGAAACTTATAAGATTTGACCCGCGATTGTAGATACTGCCCCATCGTATAAGGGCTACCAGGTTCACCGATCGCCTCTAAAGCTGCACGAATTCCGGTAACGTCAGTAGTACCCAATACTTTAGCGACACAAGCACTTTGGCAGGTATAAGCATTTGGTTGCGCGACATATTCAAGAACTTTAGACATGGGAGATTCTCCTGATTGAAGATTGATAAGGACTTAGTGAAGGGGTTGCGTTCTTTCCTTCTGCTGTTTAATAGGTGTACGCAAAATCAACTGATGCACTTATGCATAAAAAATGGATGAAAACATTACCTGGTAAGGAATTGAATAGGGATACCTTGCAGCACAAAGCCCAATATTCATCAACTGGGATAGTCTCTGAACATTGGGCTTTAAATTTGAGGAGCCTAGCGATCTCGCCTTTCAACCAATGCATCGCCAATAAACGATCAGAGGTTCAGCCTCTTCTATAAATCAGGATTTTTTGTACCAACCCAAAACCCAACTTTAGGTAAACAGAGATTTTGGTATTCCAATGAATGCGCTCTAGTCTCAAATTGTAGTTTTGATTAGAAGCGCTGAATTATAGGTTGCGCAGCAAGACTCATTGAGGAGTACAGCAAGGTAAAATGGGTGCGGATACAACATCCTCTAGATTGCCTTGTTTAAGCAGATCGGCCCAAGCTGCAACGATCGCGGCATTGTTGCGATCGCGCTGTTGCAGCTTCGCTCCTAATGCGGTGACAGCATCAAACCAGATACCCTGATTGGCATACAAAATGGCTTTTTCCAACGCTGTTTGAGGACCATCAAGAGACTGCGGCGCAGCGATCGGCATTTCTACCCGTTGAATCGAGCCTCGCACAATCATCTTACTGAAGGCATCGCCTGGATCGCAGGAAACAGCTAACAACCAGCGATAGGAGCGATTCCCCCTTAAGGGCGCAACAGTAGGGGGAACGGCAACACTCACAATCCCCGGAGCCGTTTGTGGGCCTTGCAGACGAGTTCGATACACATCGTTTTCATTCTCGTCTTGCAATAGAAACTCGATTGGGGCTTCCGGCGAGTGGTGCGGCAGATAAAACCAAAAGGTCGGATGTGCCATTGTCGTCAACCCTTTGACAAACTCCCTGCTTGTCGTTTTTGTCGTGGGTACCAAAGCGGTGAGCGATGCGTAATTCTTGCAAGGGCCACGCCCTCCTGCGCCGCGTCTGCGTCCGCCCGGTTCCCCCGCACCCGGTTTCAGTTGAGGAGCCGTAAAGCGAATTTGGGTGCCACCTGGGGTCGCCTGAACCGCTTCAACAAGGTCAAGTTCAAAAGCGCCTGTTTCCGGCAAACTGACTAAATTCAACAGGAATGGAGCACCCAGGGCGATCGCCTTTTGCATCAATCCCATGTTGTTCATGACTACACTCCAAACATGCGAGATTAGTTTTGAGCAGGAGAAACAGTGACAGCCACCCACGTCCCCATCAAAACAATACCAACTCCACAGGGAATCAGGGGTACCCAGACTCCCTGAATCAAAAGTATAAAGCAACTGCCGAACAGGAGTGCCAGGGTAAAGCCAAGGAGCAAGCCGCGATCGCCCACCCGCCGAGCATACCAGACCACCACACCGCTGATGAGCGACCATCCCCAAATCCACAGCGTATCGCCCCACCACGGCCAAACCCTAAGCAATGGGCGGTTGTCTAATGCCGCACTCAGCAGTTGGCTGACCATCTGCGCTTGCAGAAAAACGCCAGGAATCTGTTTGGACGCTTTGCCATAGGGCGTAGACCAGTAGTCTTCTCTGGTGTTAGCCGCAATTCCAATTAAAATAATTCTGTCTTTGATCGCTTTTGGGTTAAAGTTGCCGGTCAAAATTTGCGTTACGGTAATGCGCTGGGCAACATCTTGCAGGGACGGTGTTGCTCGATAATTCAGCAAAAGTTGGGTACCCTCTGCATCCACAGGTTGGTAGCCCCCAGCACGATTGACTAAGCGCGGGAAGATCTGGTTACCAAGTTGCAAATGATTGTCAGCCGTAAAACCAACTTCAATCCCTTTCGTTTTGAGATAACGGAAAGCCAGTTGCACATTTAATGCCTGCGTTGGCGTACACGCCGAAACTGACCGGAGAGGCATTCTCAGCAGGTGACGCCGCAACACCCCATCCCCATCTTCTACCACATCACTAAAGCCCAACTGCTTTTCGGCCATTTCTGGCGGCGGCGTAACTCCAGCAGGGTCATCTTTTACGTCAGGCCGCTTGCAAATCGCAAATAGGCGATCGCTCTGTTGTAACTGCTTTGCCAGGGTCGGTAGAGTCGCAGGATAGTCGCGATAAATATCCAAACCAATGGCAGCCGGTTGGTCTTGCTCCAGTTTGCTGAGCAGGCGATTTAAAGTGCGATCGGAAAGCGACCCCAACCTGGGCTCCGTCCCCTGCGCTTGAATGTCCTGTTCCGTCACGGTGACGACCAGCAGGCGTGGATCGGGTTCTTCTTCTGGACGTAATCGCATCGTGTGATCAAAAGCCCAAAACTCCAGCGGTTGCAACAAACCTAACCATCGAGTTGCCGCAACTAACCCCGCAACGAGAAGACTACTCAACAGCAAGGTTTGTACCGCTTGCTGGGTAGGCCAGCGAAATCGGCCCGATCGACGCTTAAGCCAACCTTGCCACTTCGGCGGGACTTCTGCCGGATTTTGACAGATCACAGGCAACCACGATGCACCCGGAAATTCATCCTCTAATCCTTGCAACTTGCGGCGAGCCTGTCGCACAGCAAGATATAAAGGCAAATGATTAACCGCAAACTCTTCCAAGAAATACCGTAAGAACTCCTGGGCGACTCGATTTGGCACTGGCTCACGCATCACAATTACTTGCGGAATATGTAATTTTTCTAAGGCTTGGGCCAAGCCTACCCCATCACAAGAGTTGAAAATCGCTAACTTTAAACCATTATCGATTGCCGTTGTCAGGGCTTCTTCGAGTTGCTCAATGGTGAGGCTATTATTGTAGGGATTCTCGTTAATATAGAGGCGTCCAGTGTGCCCTTCCGTTTGGCTATGACCCGCAAAAAAAAGAATATCCCAACCCGTTGCATCCCACAAAAACTGATTGAATTGCTGTCGCAGAGGAATGAGCAAGAATTCTACTTCTGCGTCTGGTAAACTTTGGAGAAATTGGCGTTCAGCCCCAACATCTATATCCTGACAAGCCCCTAAGATCGCTAAAATCCTGACTTTTTTTCGCGGTGTTTGCGCCCGAAAAGTCTCCCGTCGTTTATATTCGGGTTGGCTCAGCGCCATTTCTGCCTTGGGATAGTCACGGAAAAAATCCCAACAGTGCCAGGGTAAGCGCTGGAGTAAGTCATCATTCGCTTCAAAGATAACTCTGATTTCATCCCCAGGATTGAGTTGCGATCGCAAATAGCGCTCAATACTAAAAAATCCTTCTGATTGCAGCCACGAGTTGATTTGTTGATGGAGTTGTTGACTCAGTTCCTGAAAGCTCAACTGAGAGACATGGGTAATCCCGCTATGCTCAATTTCTAAGTCTTCCGTGGGTTCAGGCGAAGATCGCAGCACCATGCGATCGCAAAGGGCCAGATAGGTAGCCTGCCAGTGCCGATAACTCTGGATTAACTCAGGAGCAGCAGGTAGACGACCCACCACCTGTTCGGCATGGGGATGTTGGTCAGTCCACAATCGGGCCGAGATATACGAAAACCCGCTATTTAAGTTGCCACTTCCTAAATTAATGATGACAGTTTTGCTCATTTAAAGTTCAAATATTTCTCTGACTTTAACGTCATTTAGGCTAACCTCAATACTGAAGTTTACGCCAGGTTTTCCCTTAAATGGCTTGAGCTGAATATAGTTATCCTGCTCCCGAGATTGAACCTCTTGCAAAATTTTTTCTGAGCTAGATATTAAGGTTAATCTCAGTTGAGCAGGTAAGATCGGTACTCCACCGACAGGCACAACCTGAACGCCAATTCCAATTTTTCCTTCACTTTCAGGCGTAACCGTAACTAATAGCGCGACTGTTTGCTGATTTAACTGCACTCCGAAGTTAATGAGCTTACCTCCCTTGGTGCCCAGGAATGTCTGCCGAGTATTCCAGGCTAAGTTTGCTTCTGGATTAATCAAAGTCTCTATCGTTTGCCATCCGTCATCTAAAGCCCCCTGTAACCACTGCCCTAAGTGCGTTCTCATCTGGCTAAAACCAGTCTGTGCTGGTGCTGCGATCGCTTGATCCGTCACCATTGGAAGCGCAACAATACTAGGTTCTATCTGTTGAATGTAAATAATCAGATGATTAATCTCTCCATCTAACGCTGATAGTGGAATGAGACAATACTCACTTTCACCGTTGGATGAAACCTCGCGATCGCGATAGGCTATAAGCTCACTATGCCGCAAAAAACCCCGAATCATCACCTGCTCTTGTTCTTCCAAAACCTCTAACACAATATAAAAGTGCGCGGCAAGCTGCGGCTCTAGTGTTACTATCTTGGGTATATTAACGCTTTCATCAAGCACCTGTTCTACAGCAACTAGACCTAACTTCAATTCACCAATTTTAAGATAACCCATTGCCACAGCTACCTCAGAACCTTGCGGAATTGATTGGCTCAATAGCCGTTCCTCCAACCACGCTGAAAAGGCAAATGTTGCCAGAGCATTCAGGTAAAACTGCCATTGCTGCTGTTCATTATTTGCTGGGTTTGTTATCTTAGCCTGCTCAAAATGTTCTGGCTCAAGCCAAAGAATTTCAGGTAACAAAAGTCTAACGTTAGTTGCACTCATAGGATGATTAATCATGGCTCGTTTACTCTATGCCTTTTGTTCAATGTAATGTTTTAGGTGCTGGGCGTAGATGCTATTCATCGAACGATTTTTCCCTGCTTTGATTTCAGACGCTGCCTCAACAAAAATTTCAGCATCAACAAATGCTTCAATCTGTTCAGTCAAGGTTCTGAGGTAGCTCGGCTCAGGGGGCTTAGAGACGAACCCTTGGGCTTGGGCCTTTACTAAAATTGGCTCAAGCAGTTGTTGCACAACTGATAAACGGACTTTGCTTAATATTTCTCCTGGATTGAGAATACGCCGAGTCTGATCCCAACTGCTCATTCCTAACTGTACACCAACATCTCTGAGAGAGAGGCCCTCACAGTAGTAGAGTCGTAACCCTGGGATAAAACAAAGAGCAAAAGGAGCATACCGCTTGCTTTTCTTTAACTGTGCAATTTGGGCTTGAATTATTTTTTCAATGGAATCAGTTAAAACAAGATAAAGTTGCTGATTTAAAAATTCTAGAAATTCCTGCTCTTCAGCATCCAAGGTATCAGTTGCTTCAGAGGGTAGGTCTACTCGTAATTCATAGTGACCAGTCTCTAGATTTTGTATTTCTAGAGAGTCTCTAGATTGCCAAACATCAAATTGTCGAAGCTGCTTTGCCACTTGCTTGAGGGCCTTCAGGAGTTGATCAGCACCCTGGATTAAAACACCACGCGACTGAAGTAAATTAATCATTTCATCCAGTTGCGGCTTTGTCGGATCAAGACAACGACTAACTTGTTGTTGTTGGCGGCGATCGCGACGATAAACAGCATGAAACACCTTAATCAGATGGCCATCGCGATCGGATAGTTGTTCAAGATGCTTTGACCTCACCCGGTTTAAGAGTGCCCAATCGCTTAAATGCTGAAATCCAAATTCTGATAGAAATTGTTTTAATTCTGGATGCTGCTTAGTTTGCAAAAAAGCCCAGTTATCTAGACTCATTCTTGCAGGAGAGCACGGTTTATAGGTTCGCAAAACCTCTACAGCAAAAATCTTGTAAGTTGCAGATTGAGTTTTTCCATCCTCATTCAGATTGAGTTGTTTTTTGCCTTCAGCATCTAGAATCGCTAAGGCTTTTCCATCATCATTGAGGACAAAGGGCAATAAATCTTGATAGGTGAATTGTTTATTACCCGCGAATAAACTATCAATTGTTTGACAAGCCTTAAGAATAGGATAGGAAATACTACACCTTAAACATAGCCCAGCATGAGCACGCTTAATTAGATCACACTCTAACTCCGTACTATAAAACTGAGACAGTAGCATAGCTTGAATATTTTTGTTCTGGATAGAAAGAGAATTTGAGTACTCCTTCTCCAAAAAAGTCTGCGCTAGAGGAATTGAACGCAACGCATACCCACGCCCTTCCCCAGATAAGCTTAATTGGCAAATAGTCCAGAATTTTGATGCAGCATTCATGCTAACTGTGCGCCCCCAATCTCTTCTGAATTCTCTCATTTATAGAATCCTAGCTTGTCCAGGTGCATGAGAAGTTTGCCCAACAAGACGCTTCCAGCACCCGCACTCCGCATCTAGTCCAACCCCCTTCCTAAATTAATAGGTGTCACCAGCTTGAGCTTATGCACTTACCTCTGCCACTGGAGCCCAGATCTAATTCCTTGCGGCCCCATTCAAACCGTGAACCGGATTCTCTCACTAGATGAAATAAGCTGCAATGGGTCAAAGGCCAGAATGAACTGATCTCAGCCTATAAAACTCTGGATGCCAAAAATAAAGCGGTGCGATCGCTCAAACTCCAGCAGTCCCCATGTTGAACATAGCTTGGAACCTTACCAGAACATTACTGGATTAGAGATTCAGTCAACACAAAGCCTAATATGAAAAAGTCCTCAGAATGAATCTGTCTGATTAAACAGCACAACTTTATTCAGAACCAAGTGAAATTTTTCCTCACGAGGAATTCCTGAATAATGGCATGGAGTTTGGGTTTTGAGCAAAGAATAGCTAAGTAAGCGGTTTTGGAAACACGAATAAGCATAGTTATCGGAGGTTTTACTGTGTCCGGTAGCTATGTAGTTTAGGTATAAAACAGTATTTTTACGACTATTTAATGACCAATGGGAGCCTTCCCGCTAGACTGACCTTTACCTAAAAAGAACAACAGAGGTAGGGAACAGATAAAAACAGTACCAACAAACCGAAAAATATCAGCATAAGATAACACGGCTGCTTGGGTACTGATCAATTGGTCTAAGGTTGCCAAGGCTTGTTGATGTGCAGTTATTGGATCTGCACCACGACTTTGGAAAAGTGCCGTCAGTGATTCAATTCGCTGGCTTGTTTGCAAACTATAGGGCGTTATCTTAGACTCTAAGACAACTTTGTGAAACGCTTCTCGTTGGGTAAGTAGGGTCGTCAGGATGGCGATCCCAATACTACCGCCGAGTTGCCGGGTTAAGTTATAGAAACCAGATCCGGCAGAAACATCTTGCTTAGGCAACCCTCCCAAGGCCGCCAAACTGAGTGGCAAAAACATGAGCACAGTTACGCCGCCCCGCCACACTAACGGCCAAAACAAGTCGTCAGTGCCACTTTGAGGGGTAATGCGAGCCAGGTCGAACATGACGATCGCCGAACCAATTGCCCCTAAGGCAATCAACAACCGAGCATCGACTTTGTTAGAGAGTTTGCCCAACAGCACCATGACGATCGCCGAGGTTAAAGCCCCCGGAGCCAACAACCAACCTGTTTGGGTTGCAGAATAACCTAAAATCCCTTGCACAAAGAGCGGGATGGCAAAGAGGGTGCCATACAAACCCATGCCCAAAATGCCAGAGTAAACGCTGCCTGCCGCCAGGGAACGATGGCGTAGAACCCGCAAATCAACAGCGGGAGATTTTGTCCGCAGTTCTTGGAACACAAAGAGGATTAGACCTACCACAGCCGCGATCGCCAGGGCCACAATCAATTTGGACTCAAACCAGCCATCTTGCTCACCTTCTTCTAACAAGGTTTGCAAACTCCCCACCGCAATTACTAAAAGCCCAATGCCCCACCAATCAACCGTTTGTTGCTGCGATCGCGATTTTACATCAGGCCGTAAAAACAGAACCGCCATCAACACCGCCAGAATACCCACCGGCAAATTGATAAAAAAGATCCAGCGCCAACCCAGCGTATCCGTTAGGTAACCCCCCAGGGTTGGCCCGATCGCTGGCCCCGCAATGACCCCGACCCCAAAGACTGACTGGGCGGCCCCTTGCTCTGCGGGCGGAAACGTTTCAAACAAAATGGCCTGGGCTTTTGCAAGGAGGCCACCACCACACAATCCTTGTAAAATGCGGGCAATGACCAACATGGGCAAATTAACCGCAAAGCCACACATAATCGAAGCGGCGGTGAAGCCAATCATGGAGAAGACAAAATACGCTTTTTTGCCAAAGAAGTCGCCTAGCCACGCGGAGAGCGGAATCAGCACCACATTGGCGATCGCATAGCCCGTGACCACCCAGCCCACTTCACTCACCGTTGCCCCCAACGTGGATTGGATATCGGTCAGCGCCACATTGACAATGCTAGTATCAATCACTTCCAGGATTGCGCCCAAGGCCGCCGTAAGCGCGATCGCCCATTTCAGTGGCCCCTGCACATATCCTGTTGCCCCCTCGCTAGCAGACTGATCACGAAGGCGTTTAGCGCGAGATGCAGCACGAGCATTAGCCATAAAAATCCTTCAGAATCATACAAACCACAAATTGACAAATCCTGACCTATTCCAATTGAGCAACCCTAGGATCGGGGCAAAGGTGTTGCCGCTTGAGTCGCAGTGGGTACGGAAGTTGTATCCACAGTTACCGTCACATTTAAGCCAGGACGCAACTTATGGTCAGGATCCGCATCAGGCGCAAACACTAACCGAATCGGCACCCACTGCACCACTTTATTAAAATTGCCCGTTGCATTATCCGGCGGCAGTAGTGCAAAACTAGACCCCGTGGCAGGGCTAATTCCGGCGATTTTTGCCTTAAAAGTTTGACCAGGATAAGCATCCACTTCAACTTCAGCAGTTTCGCCAATCCGAAGTTTACCCAAAGCCGTTTCCTTAAAGTTGGCTTCCACATACACTTCATCTGTCCGCAACGGCACCACCGACAGCAACGGTTGCCCAGCCTGCACCTTTTGCCCCACCTGCGCCGTGAGCTGCCCCACAGAACCACTCACTGGCGCTTTAATCACCGTATAGGTCAGTTGCTGTTGCGCCAGAGCCAGCGCCGCTGCTGCGCGTTCGACCTCAGCCTGCGCTTGCTGTTGTTGGTCTTTTTGCACAACCACAGTTTGACCAGAAACCTGAGTTTCCTGCACCTGACCTTGGGCCGCATTCGCCTCAGCAATCCTCGCTTGCACTTGGGCCTGGGCTGTTGTCAACGCGGCTTGAGCCTGATTGACGTTTTTTTGAGCCGCAGTCAATTGCGCCTGTGCATCTCGATAAGCCGCCTGATAGGTATCAAATTGTTGGGCTGAAACAGCACCAGCGTTATACAAGGCCGCATACCGTTGATAATCAGCTTGCGTTTTGTTGACAGCCGTTTGGGCTTGGGCAACCGCTGCTTGTCGGGTTTCAATTTGGGCCTCAGCCTGCGCCACTTCAGCCTGCGCCGCTTGCACTGCTGATTGACTAGCCGCGAACTTGGCCTGAGATTGTTGAACCTGGGCGGGGGTTGTTTGTTGCGTTACTTGAACGGTGTCTGTGGCGCTCGCAAGTTTAGCTTTGGCACTTGCTAACGCCGCCTGGGCTTCCTGCACTTTGAGTTGCAAATCTTGATCTTCCAGAATGAGGATTGGCTGGCCCGCTTTGACAGGATCCCCTTCCTGCACTAAAACTTGTTGCACGGTCGCTGGAATCTTCGCTGAAAGCGGCGACAAGTGGCCTTCAATTTGGGCATTGTCAGTGATGACATGGGTTTGTTGAAATTGCCACCAGCGCCAACCAAAAACCGAGCCGATCGACACCACCACTAAACCAGCGATCGCAAATATCCAACGACGATTTGACCGACGAGGCGAGGGTAAAGGAGCTTCTGTTGGTGTGCCTTCAGCCTGGTCTAGAACCGTCTTTTCCCCATTTGGTTGCTCCAGTTCAGGTGTTTTAGATGTAGCCAAGTCTGGCTCTAACTGTTGAGTCTGTTGATGCAATTGAGTTTTGGTCATAGCAATATAAAGCCATTAGAAAAACAGGACAAAATTGAGCTGAAACAGTAGAGACAGATTGAGAAAGATTGAGACAGTATTCTCAAAAAAATGCAGAAGATAATACATGAGAACTTATTTTTCGCATTGTTAATGAGAAATCCTATGGGGGTGAAGTGATAGAATCTCTAGCCAATGACTTAGCATCAGAAACAACATCATTTGGACTATTATTTAGACTGAGCGAAACAATACTACGAAGAAACAAATCTACACAGCCATCGACATAGCGATCGCGGCTATAGCCCCGTTCTCTTGGAATCACATGACGGCGCAACATTCCGGCTAACAACATTCCCGTCAATTGATCCACCACCATCGGCAGATCCAGATCGGCTCGTACCTGCCCTTGGGCAACCGCATGGCGTAGATAGGCCACAAGCTTTTCGCGCACAGGCAAAAAGTATTGCTGCAACACCTGGCAAGATTCAGCAGGATGACGTTGGGCTTCTCCAATGAACATCCGAATCAACGCCTCATAATCTTCCAGCATGGCATCGTACATCCGAGCATAGTGCAGCAGATCTTGATGCAAATCTTGCGTCCATTCATCAGGTTGGGCCAGGGTTTGCGATCGCAAGTCACCAATATGTTCGGCAACCGCCCCTAACAACTGTTCTTTGCTCTGGAAGTGGCGAAATAAGGTGACTTCATTCACCCCGGCAACACGGGCAATTTCCCGCGTTGTGGCACCCACCACCCCCTCCGTCGAAAAGACCGCGATCGCCGCCTTAAGGAGTCGTTCTCTCGTTTGAGTTGCACTTCGATTCACGTCAATCCATCCAGCCATGCAAGCACTTACTTACATTTTCACTATATTTTTGGGAAGGATTCTGCAAATCGTCCGATGGAATGAACTTTTGTAGCCAAAGCTTGGCCGGTTTGAGTTTGCCTATTGTTTATTGCCCCAGCTATCTGGCCCAGAACACCTGAGCGCCTATTGCCAAATTATGGTCGTAGGATATATCACGCGATCGCACCCTCCAAGCTTGGCGATCGCGCCCACTTAACCACAACGGCAACCACGGTCTGAACACAGGGCGATCGCGTCGTGTGTTCGTTCTATCGTCCTTTCGTTCTATTGAGCTGATTTGGGTTGGATATATTCGGTACGAGCCCGCACAACACAGCGCCAATCCGTGAGTAACCACATTTCGCCTGCTTTGAGTTGGCGAATATTTCCAGTGCGTTGAGTATTGCTCAGAATAATCCCGCCCTTGGGCACCAGTTTGACTTTGCGCATATCAACGGGGTCGCGGCACCACAACCCGCCTTCAGCTACCACCACCCAAGTCGAGACTTCTTCCGTCGGTTTGTATTCCCGCGCAAAACCAAGAGAAGGCGCAACGAGTAAAACTGTTGCAACAAAACCTGTGAAAAATAGCGATCGCAGCATAACCTAACTAACCTCTTTATGTATTCACTTTTATATATTCACTTTATGTAGTCAATCGTAGTAACTATCCGCTTTAAACAAAGCAACTATTCTGCAAATTTTGTTGTTCCTGCTCATATACGTGGCGAAATTCAGTAAATGCTGCTTGCCCAACATGGGGATGCATTTTACCCATCTCCTGCACTTTAGATTTAGCCGCGATCGCTGCCCGTTCTCCAGCCATCGCAAACCCAGCCTCACAGTCTGTTGTGGCCTGTTCTCTTGCCTTGCGGAACTGAATAATAGCCGAATCAAAATCATTTTTGGCCGCCAAGTCTTCTCCCAGCACAATCAAGTCTTCTGCGATCGTATTGACACGATAAGGATGAAAAGAGTGCGGTGCAGCGATCGCAGGCCCCACCAACATTCCCAACAAAACAGCCGTTAGACCAATTAACTTCGTCATCTCCAAATCCTTGCAACACTCCCTCTAGAGTTCCCCAACACGAGTTGCGCCTATCGCGATCGCCATTTTGGGGGAAATCGCACAAAGCGGGACGCGGCATGAGGTCGCTTGAATACTGCGAAGGCGCGATCGTTGAGCGTCGCGATCGTTGAGCGTCGCGATCGCGACCGGTAACAAAGCCCGAATCCTAGCCAACAAGGCAGAACCCTTAAACCGCAAGGCATTCCTAGCGCAATTATCGTTGTGGCGCTTTGGCGCGTAATTGCTGGTAGGAACGAGTCACTTGTTGCACATAACTAGCCGTGGGGCCACTGGTGCAACCGTTGTATTGACCCGTCATCCACCAACACGCCACATTCCGAACCGCTTGAGTTTCATTATTTCGGGTAGCACGTAATTGCTGATTTAACTCAGACTGCACCACACAGCTCACAATCCCCCTGGCGGTAACGGGGCTGCGATCAAATTGTGTTGGGGTCAGGGTGCGGCCCAAACATTGTTTCGACCATCCCTGCAAAGTCTCTGGTTTGACTTGCCAATCGCTATACAACCCATCGTTAGGATTATTCGTTTTAGGCGCGGCCAACCGCAGGGCCTCCACCATTGCGGCCACGGGTGTTGTGGCTTTGGGCGGAGTTTGGGCCAGGGCACTGCCTCCAACCAGCAGAGCCACGCCCCAAACCCAGGTGCAGACAAACATTCGCATACTCCCTCCCGTGAAAATTCGCTGTAACTCGTTTCGACTGTCAGCGATCGCCCCTCAGTTTGTCCTCCCCCACAGGACGGGAGTTTGTCTATCTGGTACCCGGTAATTTGGGCTTGTGGGCAGTGCTTCAAGTTGGGCTGAAATGGCGTTTCCCTAAGCCTTTCAGCACCCCGCCTATGATAATTTAATAAAGAATGAGGATTTTATTCGGCTGATATGTTTGTCTTAATGGTTTGGCAGGCTCTTCTCCGGATTTCATGCTCTCGAACGTTTTAGATCTCTGGAGACTAGCACATGGCGATTTATGTTGGGAACCTTTCCTACAAGGTTACTCAAGAAGACTTGACGGATGTGTTTGCTGATTATGGCACCGTCAAGCGCGTCCAGTTAATGGTTGACCGCGAAACTGGGCGATCGCGCGGGTTTGGGTTTGTCGAAATGGACTCCGATACGGAAGAAGATGAAGCCATTAACGCGTTGAATGGGGCGGAATGGATGGGGCGTGATCTGCGCGTCAACAAGGCCAAACCCCGCGAAGACAAGCCCGCTCGGCAATTTTCCGGTGGGAATGGCAACTGGGACAACCAACGAACAGGAGCCTACGGTCATCAATAATCAGTTCGCCCCTAGCTGTTGATAAGCATCAGCGCCCTATTGAGTGACCGTCCACTCGCGGGGCTGAAACCTTCCATCGGATGGGGCAAAACCACTTTCTTAAAATCATTGAGAAAAGACCGATCGCGCGATCGGTCTTTTTTTCGGCCATTTCGCGCCCGCTCAGCCTTCGGGCCAGTTGAGCCAAGCTAAAACCATTACCGAGGGACTTCCGTACTTTTCTCAGAAGATTTTCAGCTTCGGCTGGGGGAATCTTCAGCCAACCCTAGGTTGCTGGATCTCAGCACCAGTGCCCGCGGGCCTGACCGCACCCAAACTGCATCTTTATCTGGTTGGCTTTCGCGATCGTTGCTCTATTCGCTCTTATCGCAAGGAAATTTTGCTATGAAATCACTCGTCTTAGCCCGCCTTTCGACCCTATTACTCGCGATCGCCCTGCCATCGTTCCTGCCCAGTCTGGGCCAAGCCACCCTCCCCGGCCCCACCGTTGCCCAAGCCCAAACCACCCGCAAATTACTGAAATCCGGGCCATTCAAAGCAGTCGAACATCCCACCCGTGGTAGCGCCCGCATTGTCGAAATTGGAGGCAAATCCTTCGTGGAATTGGATGGCCAATTTAAAACCGATGCTGGCCCTGATCTGGTCGTCATTTTGCACCGCTCCAGCGCCCCCGCCCTCAAATTGAAAGCGGGTGATTACCTCTCCTTAGCCCCCCTCCGCGCGACCACAGGCTCCCAGCGGTATGCCATTCCCGCCGACGTTAAACTCGCTGATTACAATGCAGTGGCCATCTGGTGTCGCCAGTTTAATGCCACCTTCGGTGCAGCCACCCTGAGCCAGAACTAAAGACCACCGGCGATCGCCCAACCCAGCCCCCCAGGTGATCGCGATCGCCGGCCCCAAGCCACTTGCAACAACAGCAAACTCGCCAAAGATTGGCCCCATCAGTTTATTTGTGCTCAACTAATATTTTAAGTTTTGCTTAACTTTTTTACTAAAATCAAGATTTTTGTTGCAATTGGCCGCACCTAATCGCAATCTTGCCCAAGTTTTTAAAACTCGGAAACAAACCGCAAATCATCCCATCAATCTCGTTACAGTCAGCTTCATAAACCCAACACTTTTTGCCCCCGCGATCGCTAGGATTCCCAAATAAATTGGGCAGTATAGCAATAAGATAAATGGGGTTCGTCATTTCCCGTTTTAAGGAGGCTGTAGCAATGTCCCTAGAAAGTGCAAGTCGGTTTTTGGAAGCGGCAGCACACAACAAGGAATTGCGCGATCGTTTCGACACTGTGCAATCACCCGAAGAATTTTTGACCATGATTCAAAAGTTGGGTTACAGCTTCACCACTGAAGAACTGATGACCCTCGCCCGCGAACAAAGCCAGGGCGTGAATGTGCGGCGCAACACTGGCGTTTGGAAATGGCTACGGAGCATCAACTGGGTCTAAAGCGTCTGGCCGTTGGCCCCGCAGCCCCAAAATGCCTCACTTGAATTGGGTGGAATAGATTGCGTTGTGGCTGTGGTCGCGCTAGAGTCAAGGGCGTTCTTCCGGGAAAGTAGGGTCATGGGTTTATCTCAAGTTTTAACAACAGCAGTTGTTTTGACGAGCCTGCTCGGCGGGGCTGCTTTAACCTCGGCCCCACCAACCTTCGCCCAAGCCGAAGTCTTGACACCCAATGACAACCTGGTGGTAGAAGGGATTTCCCCCATTCCCCAAGCCCTGGTCGAAAGTGTGCGGCGCTATACCGAGTTTCGGGGGGCCGCCATCAACGATTGGCATCCGATCAAGCGGGAAATGTTAATTTCCACTCGGTTTGGCAACACCGCCCAAATTCACCAGGTGCGATCGCCCTTGGGGATGCGGAAGCAACTAACCTTCTTTACTGAGCGGCCTTCTGGCGCAACCTTTCAGCCCAAGCAGGGCAACTACTTTGTCTTCAGTAAAGACATTGGCGGTAACGAATTTGCCCAAAATTACCGCTATGACCTGGCCACCGGGGATGTCACGCTCCTGACCGATGGTAAATCTCGCAACAGTCGCGGGATTTGGTCAAACCGGGGCGATCGCATGGCCTACACCTCCACCCGGCGCACCGGCAAAGACACCGACATTTACCTGATCAATCCCCAAAATCCAGCTTCCAACCAGCTCTTAGTCCAACTGGAAGGCGGCGGCTGGGGGCCGTTAGATTGGTCTCCCGACGATCGCCAATTGCTCGTTTCGGAATACATTTCCATCAACGAAAGCTATCTCTGGTTAGTGGACACCACCACGGGCACAAAAACCCGCCTCACTCCCAAAAATCAGGCTGAACCCGTTTCCTACCAGGGGGCGGCCTTCAGCAAAGACGGCAAAGGGCTTTACCTCGTCAGCGATCGCGACTCCGAATTTCAGCGCCTCGCCTACTACGACTTCGCCACCCAAACCTACACCTACCTCACCAGCGACATCCCGTGGGACGTAGACGATTTCGACCTTTCGGACGACGGCAAACACATCGCCTTTGTCACCAACGAAGACGGCATCAGCGTCCTTCGCCTGCTCAACACCCAAACCCGCCAAACCAAACCCCTCCCCAAACTCCCCAACGGTTCCATTGGTGGCCTGCAATGGCATTCCAACAACCAGGATTTGGGCTTCACCATGACCACCGCCCGTTCTAGCACCGATATTTATTCCCTCAACCTCACCACCAACACCGTACAACGCTGGACAGAAAGCGAAACCGGCGGCCTCAACACCGACACCTTCACCGATGCCCAACTCGTGCGTTGGCCCAGTTTTGACAACAAAATGATTTCCGGTTTTCTCTACCGTCCGGCCAAAAAATTCACTGGCAAACGTCCCGTCATCATCGACATTCACGGCGGCCCCGAAGGTCAATCCCGGCCCGGCTTTTTAGGCCGCAACAACTACTATCTCAACGAACTGGGGGTGGCGTTGCTGTTTCCCAACGTGCGCGGCTCCACAGGCTACGGCAAAAGCTTTCTCAAGCTCGACAACGGCTACTTGCGCGAAGACTCCGTGAAAGACATCGGCGCATTACTGGATTGGATTGCCACCCAACCCGATTTAGATGCCGATCGCGTCTTGGTCACGGGCGGCAGTTATGGCGGGTATATGTCCCTGGCAGTGGCCACCAAATATAGCGATCGCATCCGAGGCGCAATCAACATTGTCGGGATTTCCAATTTTGTTTCCTTCTTAGAACGCACCGAAGGCTATCGGCGGGATTTGCGGCGCGTGGAATATGGCGATGAGCGCGACCCCAAAATGCGGGAATTTTTACAGAAGATTTCCCCCCTTAACAACGCCGACAAAATTACCAAACCCCTATTTGTCATCCACGGCAAAAACGACCCCCGCGTGCCCCTCAACGAAGCCGAACAAATTGTGACCACCGTGCGCCAAAATGGCACCCCTGTTTGGTATCTCATGGCGAAAAACGAAGGGCATGGCTTTGCCAAAAAAGAAAATGCCGACTTTCAGTTCTACGCCACGGTCATGTTTGTCCGCCAGGTGCTGCTGAATTCGGCCCCCGCAGCCCCCACCCCCACCTCCCAATTCGATCGCGATCGCGATTCGAGAGGCTAGAGTAGGAGGAGCCATCCCAGTGGCACGACTTCACTTAACCCAGAGCATTATGACCAGCGACAACCAGGAGCGATCAATCACCGATGAGCTAAAGCTACAAGCCTTTATTTTGGGTGGCTTTGTAGTCTTAGCTTGGGGTTTGGAATTGTTTGATATCTTCGTGCTGAAAGGCGGATTGCCACGGGGTCGCCTCAGCGGGTTAGACCAATACGGCATCATTCCGCGCAACTTAATCGGTTTACGCGGGATTATTTTTGCCCCATTTTTACATGGTGGCATTGGTCATTTAATTGGAAACACCATCCCCTTTCTCGTCCTGGGTTGGTTGGTCATGCTGCGAGAAATCAGTGATTTTGTCGCTGTGAGTGTCTTATCCGCTCTGGTCGGGGGGCTGGGCACCTGGATTTTTGGTTCCCCCGGTGTCCACATTGGGGCCAGTGGTGTCATTTTTGGCTATTTGGGGTATTTGTTGGCACGGGGCTATTTTGAGCGCAGCGCCCTGGCGATCGCCATGTCATTGTTTGTCGCCACCCTATACGGTAGTTTGATTTGGGGCGTGCTCCCCTTGCAGCAAGGCATCTCCTGGGAAGGCCATCTCTTCGGGTTTCTCGGTGGGATCCTCTCGGCCAAACTCTTAGCGGGCGATCGCCGCTTCAAAGGAGGTTAACCCTTGACCCATGCCATCATCATCGGGTGCGGCTATGTCGGCAAAGCCGTGGCAGAACACTGGCGATCGCACCTCACGGTGACTGCCACCACCACCTCCGTTCCCCGGTTAGCCGAACTAGAGCAAATCGCTGATCGCGCCGTCCTCCTCCGAGGAGACGATGCAGACAGCCTGCGATCGCACTTACAAGGCCAAACCGTCGTCCTTCTCTCCGTCGGTGCGCCCAATGCCGACCGTTACGAAAGCACCTACCTCCACACCGCCAAAACCCTGGTTTCCGTCTTGCCGGATGTGCCCTCCGTCCAACAGATCATCTACACCGGCAGCTACGCCGTCTATGGCGATCGCAACGGTGCTTGGGTCGATGAAACCACCCCCGTCGCTCCTGCCAATCGGAATGGGGAAATCTTGGCCGCAACCGAGCAAATCCTGTTAAGCGCCAGCGATCGCTGTGCGGTCTGCATCTTGCGCTTGGGCGGAATTTATGGCCCCGGTCGGGAACTCGCCAAAATTTATAGCCGCATTGCTGGCACCACCCGCCCCGGCCCTGGCACCGATGCCGCCAACTGGGTGCACCTGGCCGATATCGTTGGGGCGATCGCCTTTGCCCAACACCGTCGCCTTGCCGGAATTTATAACCTAGTCGGCACCGTGCCCCTTTCCACTGGCGAACTCCTCCAGCAAGTCCTGGCGGCCCACAACCTGCCCCCCGTCACCTGGGATCCCAACCAGGCCAGCCTCCGCCCCTACAACGCCCGCGTCTCCAACCAAAAACTCCGCACCGCTGGCTACGACTTCCTCTACCCAGAAATCCAAATTCAGACCTAACTCCCACGCTGCATTGCTTGCCAGGATTGCGAAACCGCACCCTATGATGGACAAAAGAGGCTCAGCGATCGCCCCTGCCCGTGCAGTCAGCGCGCCCACCCACCCTCAGAATGCACCAGTTACTCATGGCCGTCACGACCCAAACCCTACAGCAGTGGAAACAACAAGGACGGGCGATCGTCGCCTTAACCGCGTGGGACTACGCCTTTGCGCCCATTTTGGATGAAGCCGGAGCCGACCTCCTCCTCGTCGGCGACTCCCTTGCAATGGTGGCCCTGGGCTATACCACCACCCTGCCCGTCACCCTCAACGACATGATTCACCATGCCAAAGCCGTGCGGCGCGGTGTTCAGCGGGCCTTACTCGTCTGCGATTTGCCCTTCATGAGCTATCAAGAAAGCATCACCCAGGCCGTGCAATCTTCGGGGCGGTTGCTCAAAGAAGCCGGGGTGCAAGCCGTCAAACTCGAAGGGGGGAACGATATCGCGATCGCCACCACCACCCGCCTTGTCGAAATTGGGATTCCTGTAATGGGGCACGTTGGGCTAACCCCCCAATCCGTTCATCGACTGGGCTATCGACAACAAGGCAAAACCCTGGAAGCCGGAGAACGTATTCTAGCAGAAGCGATCGCCCTGCAAGAAGCCGGAGCCTTCGCGATCGTCCTGGAACACATTCCCAGCGACCTCGCCCGTCAAATCACCCAAAAACTCCACATTCCCACCATTGGTATCGGGGCTGGCCCCCATTGCGATGGCCAAGTGTTAGTCACAGCCGATTTCCTCGGCCTGACCCAACGCCAACCCCCCTTCGCCAAAACCTATGCCAACCTCCGGGAAACCATCGTAAGCGCCGTCCAAACCTACGTAGAAGAGGTCAAATCCCACCAATTCCCAGCAGAATAGCCCCCGCCACCACAGGCTCACCCCTTGGTGCGGCTAGATCGCAACGCTCAACACTGGCCTGCCACAAGCCCACCATTGTCGCAAGCCAGAAATTTGTCTGCTCATCTGGTCTGCTGACCGTATCTGCTCACTGCTGCCCCGCCCCGCCTCAGCCCCGGCAGGGCAGCCTGTCCCGCCCCTCATGCACCCCAACCCCACCGTAGAACAGTAGAATTCATAAACGCGACTTCCAATTCTGCTGACATCCTCTAAGATGGCCTAGAACAATCTTGGAGGTTGCCTACCAATGCTTAATTTTCTCTAGTCAATTAAATTGACCGATCTTTCCGCCTAGCTACACAAAAGATTCAGATAAATGGCGGTTGGCAAATCTTATTTTTGCCAGCCTAAGCATCTAACCATAACTTGAAATTTGGAATCCTATTCTCGACGTTGAATTATCACTTCAATCGGGAATCTTATACTGTAGAACCTTGCGCAATTATCCCTGCTGCACTATGAATGGACTCGGCACTAGCACCTGGAGGCGACGACTTGCACTATCCTGCGCGATCGCCTTCATCTATTACGCAACAGCTAAACTAGGGCAATTTCTAGCCATTCCACCTGGCTTTATCACTCCAGTATATCCCCCTTCTGGCATCGCCTTAGCCGTCTTGCTAGTCCTGGGCTATTGGACTTTGCCAGCCCTTTGGGTTGGGGCCTTCATTGCTGCGGCATGGCCACTGTGGGCTAACACAGGGAATTTAGCTATGGCGATCGCCTCAGGCTTAGGGATTGCAACAGGTTCGGTCTTACAAGCCGGAGTTGGAGCTAGCTTAATCCATCGCATCGTCGGCCATCAACAGATTTTTCACACTACTCAAAACGTCTTCAAATTCACCGTAATTGAAGTGTTTAGTTGCATGGTAAGCCCAACCTTTGGGGCAACAACCATGTATTTGTGTGGGTTCATTTCGCCAGAAACTTTTCTCAATAGCTGGATCACATTTTGGTTAGGTGATGCTGCCGGTGTGCTCGTCGTGGCCCCGCTAGTTTTAATTTGGTTGCAACCGTGGCTCGCTAAATCAACCGGCATCTCCTTCTACCCAGCCCAACCCAAACTTTTTTCGACTTTTAGCTCCGATCGCTACCATAACCTGGGCCTCGAAATTGGACTTTGGTTATTGTTATTATCCTTAATTGGCAGCATTGCCTTTGGTTTTACCTATCCCATCGAATATTTATTACTACCACTTCTAGTTTGGGCCGCCTTTCGATTTGGCCAGCGATTTTCAGTCCTAGCTGTGTTGCTTATTACAGGGATTGCGATCGCCGGTGCCATTCGAGGTAGTAGTTCCTTCAACCGCCCCAACCTTAACGAATCCCTACTTTTACTTCAATCCTTTGTTGGTGTAATTAGCGTTACGACCCTAACCCTCTCTGCTGTCATTATTGAGCGAGAACAAGCCAAAATTCGGCTCGAAAAAGCCAACGAAGAACTCGAACTAAAAGTTGAAGAACGCACAGCCGCCTTGCAACAAGCAAAAGACTATGCCGAAGTTGCCAATCGGGCTAAAAGTGAATTCCTCGCCAACATGAGCCACGAGTTACGCACGCCCCTAAATGGTATTTTAGGCTATGCCCAAATTCTTCGTCGTTCCAATACCTTAACCAGTAAAGAACAAAAAGGTTTAGAGGTTATTCAACAATGTGGCTCACACTTGCTAACGCTGATTAACGATGTTTTGGATTTATCCAAAATCGAAGCTCAGAAAATGGAATTGTTCGCAACTGATTTCCACTTTTTTGCCCTCCTGCAAAGTGTCGTCGAAATATGCTCAATCCGGGCAGAGCAGCAAGGCATTAGCTTCACCTATCAACCCGATCCCCGTTTACCCATGCGGGTTCATGCAGACGAAAAACGCCTCCGCCAAGTCCTCATCAATTTACTGGGGAATGCAATTAAATTTACGCCCCAAGGCGAAGTCACCTTCAGCGTTAAATTACTCAAAACTCAAACCTTAGATTTACCTCCCAGTGAATTCGGCTACAAAACGCAACCGCAGAAAAGCTATAAAATTCAATTCCAAATTGCTGATACAGGAATTGGCATGTCATCTGATCAACTTGAACGGATCTTTTTACCATTTGAACAAGTTGGTAATACATCCCACCGTTCGGAAGGGACAGGGTTGGGATTAGCCATTACCCAAAAGTTTATTCAGTTAATGAATAGTGAGCTTCAGGTTGAAAGTGCTCTAGGGCAGGGCAGTACTTTCACTTGGGATCTAACATTACCAGAAGCAATTTCCAATGAGGATGTCGTTAGCTTTGGGCAAACCCAAGCAATTATTGGCTACAGTGGCCCACGAAAAACAATTCTAGTTGTCGATGATAAATGGGAGAACCGATCAGTTATAGTTGGTTTACTCAATCCATTAGGCTTCGAAGTTATTGAAGCAGTTAACGGTGAAGAAGGTCTAAATCAAGCGATCGCCCATCATCCCAGCTTGATCATTACCGATTTAATGATGCCAGTCATGGATGGCTTTACGTTAATGGCAAAGTTGCGAGAATCCTCAGAACTCAAAGAAATTCCAGTGATTGCCTCTTCGGCCAGTGTATTTGAAAGTGATCAGCATAAAAGTTTGGATGCAGGAGCCGATACCTTTCTGGCAAAACCAGTACAAACAGAACAGCTCCTTACTGTTTTTCAACGCTGGCTCAACGTGCAGTGGCTATATCAACCAGAAGCTTCTATCGTAAAACCAAAAGCAGAAACTATCGTTCCTCCACCAATTGAAGATCTTAATAAATTGTATGACTTAGCTATGCAAGGTAGAGTCAAAGCACTCCGTTTGGAAGCTGAAGCATTACAAAAAAATAGTCCTCAATTTGAATTGTTCGCTCAAGAAATTCATCAGCTTGCTCGTAGCTTTCAAATTGAAAAAATCAAGCTACTACTCAGAAGTTTCTTAGATTCCTCCTCTCAACCAGCCCCTTAAACTTCAAGACAATCCTGAATTTCTATCTACTAAAGTTTGAGTGAATATTATGTACACCATTGAAAACAGCACAATTTTAGTTGTTGATGACAACCCAACCAATTTAGAAGTTTTGTCTGAAACTCTCATGGAAACTGGTTTTGAGGTTAGTATTGCGACCAATGGTGAGGGCGCGATTGAGCAGGTTGAATATATGCCACCTGATCTAATTTTGCTTGACATTCAGATGCCTGGAATTGATGGGTTTGAAACATGTAGACGGTTAAAAAAGAATCCATTAACCAATGACATTCCAATTATTTTTATGACTGCCTTATCTGATATTGAAGATAAGTTAAAAGGGTTATCTTTGGGCGCAGTTGACTATATTACAAAACCTTTTCAGCAAGAAGAAGTTTTAGCCCGGTTGCGCATCCATCTGCGCCTAAGATATATGTCTAAAGTCTTGGCTTCTCAAAACAATCAGCTGCATCATCTCACCCAGAATTTAGAAGAAAAAGTTGCAGAGCGGACGGCTGATTTGCAACGGGCACAGGTTCAACTGGTGCAGCGCGAAAAGCTTTCCGCCTTGGGAGAATTAGTGGCAGGAGTGGCCCATGAAATCAACAATCCGGTGAGTTGTATTTCGAGTAACTTACCGATCGCCAAACAATATGTAGAAGATATCACTGGTGTCCTAAAATTGTATCAAAAACATTATCCAGTTCCACATCCAGAAATTGAAACTGAAATTGATACAGTCGATCTAGATTTTTTACTCAAAGACTTACCTAAAATTTTACTCTCAATGGAAGCTGGATCTGACCGAATTTGTGAGATTTCTGCGGCATTACGATCATTTTCTCGCTCAGATCAAACTGGTTGTACCGTGTCTAACCTCCATGAAGGTTTAGACAGCACCCTGATGGTTCTTCATCATCGCTTAAAAGCCTGTGGCGATCGTCCCGCAATTCAAATCATCAAAAACTACCAAGAAATTCCATCAATCGAGTGTTATCCGGGTCAACTCAATCAAGTATTTATGAATATTCTAAGTAATGCGATCGAAGCATTAGAAGAATATCACACTCAGCAACCCCCAGATTTTGTACCAACTATCAAAATTGAAACAACGCTAACCAAGTCTCAATCAATTGAAATCCGAATTTCAGATAATGGGCCAGGCATGTCAAACGCTGTTCAAGACTCATTGTTTAACCCATTTTTTACGACCAAATCAGTCGGTAAAGGTACAGGTTTAGGGATGTCTATTAGCCGTCAAATTATTGTTGAAAAGCACAACGGTCGATTACGGTGTGTGTCTGCCCCAGGGAAAGGAGCAGAATTTATTTTAGAATTGCCGATTCACCAACTGTGCGCTCGTTAATAAAATCGCGATCGCCTACAAATTTGTCACTTTTGAATCTGGGCTTCTTCCAAGTAGGATATATCAGGATAAAGATCATTTAGCCTGAGGAATTAATCCGCATGAGAGCCCTCTATCCAGCAATTACGCCCTACAACACAGGAATGTTGCAAGTCTCTGATTTGCACCGCATTTACTATGAACAATCCGGCAATCCCAACGGTAAGGCCGTTATCTTTTTGCACGGAGGGCCAGGGGGCGGAAGCCAGCCCGTCTATCGGCAGTTTTTTGATCCAACCTTGTGGCGGATCATCTTGTTTGATCAACGCGGGTGTGGTCAAAGTACCCCCCATGCAGAACTTCGAGAAAACACAACTTGGGATCTCGTTAGTGATATTGAAAAACTTCGATCGCACCTGGGTATCGATCAATGGGTTGTCTTTGGTGGGAGCTGGGGCAGCACTCTGGCGTTGGCCTATAGTCAAACTCATAGCGATCGCTGTTTAGGGCTAATATTGCGTGGGATTTTCATGTTACGCCAGCAAGAAATTCAATGGTTTTATCAATCTGGTGCTAGCTATATCTTTCCCGACGCCTGGGAAGCCTATTTGCAACCCATTCCACCCGCCGAACGGGGAGACTTACTCACAGCCTATTACCAACGACTCACCAGTCCCGATGCAACAGTTCGGCAAACAGCCGCACGCGCCTGGTCAGTATGGGAAGCTAGCACAAGCAAATTATTGCAAGACCTAGGTTTGGTGGACAAATTTGGTGAAGATCTTTTTGCTGAAGCCTTTGCCCGTATTGAATGCCATTACTTTGTTAATCGGGGCTTTTTTGAACATGAAGAACAACTGCTACAAGGAGTTGAACGCCTGCGCCATATTCCGGCTGTCATTGTTCAGGGTCGTTACGATGTTGTGTGCCCAATGGTTTCAGCCTGGGAATTACATCAGGCATGGCCAGAAGCGGAGTTTATTGTTATTCCCGATGCCGGTCATTCCATGACAGAACCCGGCATTCAAACAGCCTTATTAGATGCCAGCGATCGCTTTGCTCGTATGCAACATTAAGTCTCCGTTTGCCCCTGACGCCCCTGACCAAAGAGAATTTTTTTGGCCGCTTCTGTCATCGTAGATTGACTTTTAAATGCTTCAGCTTGGGCATAGGCCCGTTGTACGGCTGGCCGCGATTGGAGCGTTTCAAACCAACGTTTGACATGGGGAAATTCATCCAGATTAATCTGTTGATTTTGGTATGGTACAGCCCACGGATAAATAGCCATATCCGCAATAGAATAAGCCCCAGCAACAAACTCGCGATCAGCCAAGCGCCGATCTAAGACACCATATAATCGCTCCGTTTCTTTCACATATCGCTGAATTGCATAAGGAATTTTTTCTGGTGCATAACTCACGAAATGATGATTTTGACCTAACATTGGGCCGAAACCACCCATCTGCCAAAAAAGCCATTGCATAACCTCAACGCGATCGCGAATTGCACCAGGCCAAAACTGTCCAGTTTTCTCTGCTAAATAGTGCAAAATTGCTCCCGACTCAAACACACTGATAGGTTCAACTCCATCTGCCGGGGCGCGATCGATAATTGCCGGAATGCGATTATTCGGAGCGATTTTCAAGAAATCTGTTGCAAATTGCTCCCCGGCCCCAATGTTAATTGGATAAAGCGTGTATGGCAAACCTGCTTCTTCTAAAAAAATCGTGATTTTGTGACCATTAGGCGTTGTCCAGTAATACAAATCAATCATGATACATTCGCTCTCGCTAAGACAACTGTTCAGATGAATTGATTCTACTCAAAAAAACACCTATTGGACACTAAAACCTCTAATTTTAGTCACTTACTTCCAAACAAATTATAGTAGTTACATCGATCGCCTTTCTACTTATATTCACTCTTTTGTAGAGAAATGAGATGATCAAAAATATAGAGAAAATTATTTCTATCAATAAAATTTTGATTTAACGTCAGACATTAATCACTGATGTTATCGCCCTGATATTTTGTTTTTTAGACAGCACGATCGCCGCCCAATATTGAAATTTTTCAAATCTTTTTGAATATTTGGAATGTGAAATTTACGATCGCCCACCTTTATCACTACGTACAAATGGAAGCTGCTTTGTAGATCATGGTTATCACAGACTGGATTGAGTTAAAGACTGGAGTCCACACTCGCAAGAGTAGCCACACGACCGCATTCTATTGTTCGGTATTGTGAGGTTCAATTTGCGTCAATTGCTGAACTCCAATACGCCACTCCAATGAACAGTTAACTCCCAAGTTGGTAGGCACCACCCCGCTCTAAGGCTCGTTTGTAGGCTGGGCGAGAATGGATGCGATCGCAAAAGTCCATCAACCGGGGGCGACTGGCATTCAATCCAGCCCGCGTGATAGCGGCTTCCAGGGGAAAGCTCATCTGAATATCAGCTGCCGTAAATTCATGGCCAACGAACCAGGGAGCTTTCTCTAGTTCCGCTTCGAGGTAATCCAAATGCTGGTTAATCTGAGGCAGAATAAATGCCTCTTTAGTCCGCCTTGTGATCATAGATGCAATCGATTTCGCAAAGAACGGCATTGGTTGTTGTTCAACACGATCGAAAACTAGCTTGAGGAACAACGGGGGCATGGCTGATCCTTCAGCGTAATGTAGCCAATAGGTGTAGCGCGATCGCTCTGGTGTGCCGGGGGGAGGAGCCAATCGTCCTTCCCCATAGTGCTCTACCAGATACTCAATAATGGCTCCCGATTCGGCCAAAGTCAGCGTTCCATCCGTAATCACAGGCGACTTACCCAGAGGATGCACCTGCCGCAATGATGCAGGGGCAAGCAGCGTTTTGGGATCACGTTCGTAATACTTGATGTCGTACTCTAAACTGAGTTCTTCCAGCAACCACAGAATACGTTGAGAACGAGAATTGTTTAAGTGATGGACAATAATCATAGGATAGCTTCATCTGTTTCTCCACTGTTCAGTATTACAGCTATTGGCAGGATGAAGCAGTAATTTCCCTCGTGTGCCATGTCAGGGGTCAAACGCTTAGCTTAGGAAAGCGCTTCAGATAAATCTAAATTACGGGGCAGTTCAGTTCGTCGTCCCGAGCGGCATTGCCCGATACACTCCTCGATCGCCACCTTGGAGTATGCTGCACTATAGGACTAAAACCCGATTTTGGAGACAATGCGATCGCCCACTCAGCCATTACAATACCAGGTCATTCCGCCCCATCCCTTGCTAGCATCCCACATCGGTTGCTATTGGATTTTACGCACTCCCACAAGGCAACCCGCGCGGCGCGAACTGATTTTACCAGATGGATACGCTGAACTAATTCTGAATTACGGTAAATCCTATACCTGGCACAACCAATTGCAGCAGGATGAGCGAGTGATTAAGACAGTTCATTTCGTCGGTGAGCGAGATACCTCAATTCTGGTGGATTTGGAGGGAGGGCTGAACCAGATTGGCGTGAAATTTAAACCGAGTGGATTATTTGCCTTACTGCGTCAACCCCTGCATGAACTCGCTAATCAAATGGTAAGTCCAGATGAGTTAAATACAAAAATCATTCAAGAGTTAAGTGAGCAAGTTTTTGATGCAAAAACCGATACTGCAAAAGTTGCAGTCCTCAATCGCTTCTTTATCCGGCACTTGGTAAATATAGAACGCTCAGATCATTTAGCTGAACAAGCAATACAAATTATCTTACGTTCTCAGGGTAATCTTCGGATTGATGATTTGACGAATATATTTGATATTCATTACAAGACACTAGAACGCAAATTCAAAACTTATATTGGTCTAACACCCAAAGTCTTCGCTAGAGTGATCCGGTTCAAGCACACTTATAAACAATTTCATACAACAGCAGTGCAAGATCCCTCATTCTTTCTAGATTTAGGCTACTACGATCAGAATCACTTCATTAAAGATTTCAAGTATTTTCTACATACCACGCCTGCCGCTTATCTACGAAAACAACGTTTGGCTTTGCCGTCTCAACGGGAATTGCCGTCCGATGAGATTGTCCGGCGGGGATTAGTCGAGCGATCGCAAATCAACTAGCCCTGTCCAAAATTTACTATCTTTCAATCGCTGGTTTGCGGCATGGTGAAACCGTTGTTTGAGCGACACCCACCATGCCATCGGATTCCAGAAAATCGCTGGGAGCCTCTCGACGCAGGTTCCTGGGACAAGCCCTGACCGCAGCGGGAACGGCGATCGTTGCCCCCAAAGTGCTTGATCCCAACAGTGCAATTGCAGCGCAACCGCCATCAGCAAATCGCCATTCGCCCCTTCAGGGCGAAACTCCAGTCACGCTTACCATCAACGGGCAAACCCACAGGGTCAACATCGAACCCCGCGTCACGCTGCTAGATGCGTTGCGAGAACGGTTGAACCTAACGGGTACAAAGAAAGGCTGCGATCATGGTCAGTGCGGTGCCTGTACGGTGCTGGTAGATGGCGATCGCGTCTACTCCTGTCTCACCCTTGCGATTATGCAAGAAGGGCGATCGATTACAACGATCGAAGGTTTGGCAACAGGCGCACAATTGCATCCCGTTCAAGCAGCATTTATTGAAAATGATGGCTTCCAATGCGGCTATTGCACACCAGGGCAAATCTGCGCTGCGATCGCGCTACTGGATGAAGTCAAACGGGGCTGTGCCAGTGCCGTGACGGTTGATCTGCCCCAGCCTCCTGAATCGCAAACCCTGTCAGAAGCCGAAATTAAAGAGCGGTTGAGTGGTAACCTGTGTCGCTGTAGTGCCTACAACGGCATTGTGGCCGCCGTCCAACAATCGCTGGGCCAAACCCCACCCTCCCCTGCGGCGACGATTTTGGTGCAGGAGGTGGCAGGATGAAAAATTTTGCTTATGTGCGGGCAACCTCCGCCGCCGATGCGGTGCGCACAGTGCAAACGACCCCAAACGCCCAATTCATCGCGGGGGGAACCAATCTAGTTGATCGCTTGAAAGTCTTTCTGGATACTCCTGCTCAATTAGTTGATATCTCCCGTCTGAAGGGGAAAGCCATTGAATCCATACCCAACGGAGGCATTCGCATCGGTGCATTAGCCACCAATACCGCCGTCGCCGATCATCCCCGAATTCGGCAGGATTATCCCTTGTTGTCCCGTGCAATTCTAGCCGGAGCGTCTCAGCAAATTCGCAATGTCGCTACGGTTGGCGGCAATTTGCTGCAACGCACCCGTTGTCCCTATTACTATGACACTGCGTTCGCATGCAACAAACGGCAACCGGGCACTGGTTGTCCAGCCATTCAAGGCATAAACCGGATGCACGCAATTTTAGGAGCCAGCGATCGCTGCATTGCCGTACATCCCTCGGATATGTGCGTTGCCTTAGCCGCATTGAATGCGATCGTCGAAGTGGAAGGTGCCAGCGGTAAACGACAGATTCCTTTTAATGACTTCCATCGTTTACCAGAAAACACACCCGATCGCGATACGAATTTACAACCAGGAGAACTGATTACAGCGGTGATTTTGCCACCCCTGCCTTTTGCTAAAACGGGAGTTTATCTCAAACTCCGCGATCGCGCATCCTATACTTTTGCGTTAGTTTCCGTAGCAACGGCGATCGACGTGAGAGCCAATCGCATTCACGCGGTGCGGTTAGCCTTGGGAGGCGTGGCACACAAACCCTGGCGATCGCTCCAGGCAGAAGCTTTCCTCAACGGGAAATTAGCCACCCCTGAAACCTTTCAACAGGCAGCGGAGATCGCACTGCAAGGCGCAAAACCACTGACTCACAATGCGTTCAAAGTAGACATGGCAAAACAAGCCATCCAACGAGCACTCACCATTTCAGCCCAAGGGGGAGGCATGACATGAATCAAATAATGGGCACAGCAGTAAACCGAAAAGATGGGTTCGCTAAAGTAACAGGTCAGGCAACTTACACCGCAGAACACGCTTTACCTGGCCTGGTGCATGGATACTTGGTAACATCCGCGATCGCCAAAGGACAGATTCGATCAATATCCACCCAGAAAGCTGAACAAGCGCCAGGAGTGCTGGCGATCGTGACCTACAAAAATAGACCGAAAATATTCACTCCTGCTAATGACTTTCGCCAATCTAAACTCAATGAAGCCCGCTTACCGTTATCGGATGATCAGATTCACTACGCTGGACAGATCATTGCCTTTGTCGTTGCGGAAACAGTAGAACAAGCACGAGATGCGGCTCAATTGATCATCATTGAATATGACATTCAGCCACCCCTGATCCACCCTCAACAGACAAGGTATGAGTCATTACCCGATGTGGAATTTAGCAAGGGTAATGTAGAGACTGCAACCACAGCAGTTACCATTGAGGCCACCTATACAACGGCGAAAGAACTCCATGCTGCAATGGAACCCCACGCTATTATTGCCCACTGGCAGGAAGACTCCCTCACCGTTTACGAAGGCTCCCAGTGGGTGAGGCTTCATCAGCACACCTATGCTGAACTCTTTGGCCTTCCCGCCGAAAAAGTGCGCCTGGTCACGCCCTACATCGGGGGAGCTTTTGGGAGCAAATGTTTTCCCTGGGCCTACAGCATCCTTTGTGCCGCCGTTGCCCGTACCATCAAGCGTCCGCTTAAACTGGCTGTCACTCGTCGCCAGTTGACCACCAACACCGGACATCGCGCCGCAACAGAGCAAACCCTCAAGGTCGCTGCAATACCAGATGGCAAACTCGTTGCCCTTGACCACCGAGTAAAAACCTATACTTCTTTTGTCGATCGCTTTATTGTGGACTGCACCGCAACAACGCCAGTGTTGTATGCCGCCCCGAATCTTCGACTACAGCAGCACTTGGGAATATTAAACGTCCCCACGCCCACCTACATGCGAGCACCCAGCGAAAATCCAGGAATGTGGGCCTTGGAATCGGCAATGGATGAACTGGCCTGGAAACTGAACATTGACCCAGTAGAACTCCGTTTGAACAACGAAACAACGACCCATCAGCGGAGTAACTTGCCCTTTGCCGCGAAACATTTTGCCGAATGTCTAAGAGTTGGGGCAAAACAATTTGGTTGGCGCGATCGCGCACTTCAACCGCGCAGCCTCACTCGCAACGGTCAACTCATTGGCTGGGGCATGGCTGCTGCCACATTTCCGGCAATGCGGGGTAACACAACGGTGAAAGTCAGGCTCTTGCCAGATGGAACCGTGCACGTCCTCACCGCAGGCAACGACATGGGAACCGGAGCCTATACGATGGTGGCTATTACCGCAGCGGCAGCGTTGGGCGTTCCTGTCGAAAAAGTGAAGGTCGAACTGGGGGATTCTTTGTTTCCCGATGGGGGATTGGCAGGCGGCTCCCAGATGACCGCATCCCTTGCCCCGGCGGTGTTACAAGCGTGCCAGGACGTTTTGCAAAAGGCAAATTGCACCACCGCAAATGCTGCCTGTGCAGCACTGAAACAATCAGGCCGAGCCGCTTTTGAAGCGATCGCCTCATTTGCACCAAAGGAAGATGCTCAGAAGTGGGCTTTTCAATCTTGGGGGGCGCACTTTTGTGAGGTCATGGTAGATGAGGCAATAGGGCGAGTGCAAGTCACCCGTTGGGTTTCAGTAATGGATATTGGCCGAGTCATGAATGCCAAAGCAGCAGCCAGTCAAGTGCGCGGCAGCGTAATTATGGGGATTGGAGCAGCGTTGATGGAAGAGTGCCACCTTGATCCAAACTCTGGCTATCCCGTGGTTTATGACCTGGCCACCTATCACTATCCCACGCACGCTGATATTCCCCGCATTGACGTAACCTTCGTAGGCAAACCCGATTTAACCTTCAACTCTTTGGGGGTGCGCGGGGTCGGCGAAGTGGGCATTACCGGAGTGGCGGCTGCGGTTGCTAATGCAATTTATCACGCTACAGGCAAGCGGTTTCGCAACTTACCCATTACTCCTGAAAAGTTGATGGCATAGCCTTATGAATGAATTACAACGAATTCTACACGCCTTTGACCAAACCCAACAGGCGGGAAAACAAGCCGTTCTGGCCACTGTTGTCCGAACCAGCGGTTCTGTCTATCGCCGACCAGGGACACGCATGCTCATCACCGAGGATGGCCGCATGGTGAGTGCTATTAGCGGCGGTTGTTTAGAAGCCGATATTTTGGAGCGATCGCGCGCACTCCTTGCACAGGGGAAGCCTCCATTGCTGGTGAGGTATGACACCACTGCCGATGATGACATTGTGTTTGGTTTGGGCTTAGGCTGCAACGGCATTGTGGATGTGCTGATTGAACCATTGACAGATCAGGGAACCTTCCAATACTTTGCGTTCATGCACGAATGTTTGCTCAAACAACACACGGGAGCGATCGCCACTGTCTTTGCGGTAGATAACGTGCCTGATGTCAATGTTGGCGATCGCGTGATGATGAATTTTGATGCTCCAATCATTAATCAAATCACTCAGCCTAATATTGCTCAGAGAGTCGCTTTAGATACTCAAAAGACTCTAATTGAGCAACGAACTCGTACCCAGTCTTACACCTTTGCAAATGGACAAATAGCAGTCTTACTGGAAGTGCTCCGTTTACCTATTTGGTTGTTGATTTTTGGCGCAGGGTATGATGCCATTCCAGTTGTGCAGTTGGCGAAACAGTTAGGTTGGCACGTTACCGTCATTGATCATCGCCCAGCGCAGTTAACCCGCGATCGCTTTCCTCTGGCCGATCATCTCCTCCAGTGTGACCCTAATCAACCCATGTCATACTGTCATTTAATAACACCACAAACTGTCGCTGTGGTCATGTCCCATCACTACCTGACTGATCTAGCTTTCCTCAAAACCCTGATTCCGGCTCAACTCCGCTACCTGGGGGTTTTAGGCCCAAAACGACGTATGCAAAAATTATGGCAAGACTTAGCTGAACACGGAATAAGACTCAATCTTGAACAACACCAGCAACTCTATAATCCTATCGGATTGGATATTGGAGCCGAGACACCAGAAGAAATAGCCCTTGCCATTGTGGCAGAAATTCAAGCCGTATTGAGTGGGCGTTCGGGGCATTCCCTGCGAGATCGCCCAGGTTCCATTCATTCTGCTTCCGAATCATGTCTAGAATTGGCATCTTAATTCTGGCTGCCGGAGCGTCTACCCGTTTAGGACAACCCAAGCAACTCCTCCACTATCGCGGCAAAACTCTGATCCGGCACATGGCAGAAGTCGCAATTACAACAGGATGTCAACCCGTTGGGGTTGTTTTGGGAGCCTATACCGAGATCATTACGCCCCATTTAGAAAATCTGGATCTTCAAATCATCCACAATCAACAGTGGCAAACCGGAATGGCAAGTTCAATTCGATGTGGGTTAAGGCAACTGGTCACAACCGCCCCCGCACTGGATGCGATCGTCCTCATGGTGTGTGATCAACCCTTTGTTTCACCCCATCTAATTCACCAATTAATCGATAAATACCAGACAACAAAATCCGCGATCGTGGCCTCTGAATATGCCAATATTTTGGGTGTTCCAGCCCTATTCCATCAGACCTTGTTCCCAGAATTGGTTTCACTTCAGGGAGATGTTGGAGCCAAGCCTATCATCTGTCAGCATCATTCACAGGCTGTTAGCGTTTCATTTTCGGCAGGTGTCCTTGACCTGGATTGTCCTCACAACTTGAAACTGCTTGCCACATAGTTTTGAAAATGAGCACTGCTTGGAGTGATGGCACTTACAGCGGCGATCGCGCTAATCGCTAAACTCAACAAAGAATAGCGAATTTTCATTGGTATTACTCTAGCGAAACAGAGTAAAGAAGGATTCAACATTACAATCCGTATTTCTCCACAATGAATCAATTCACTCGGGAAAACCGCGATCGCACCAACCTGTAACGCGAACCGATCCTAACGGTTCTGGGGAACAGCCAAAACTGGCCCTTGCTCTGGGGATAGCGGCTTGGTGATGGGTGGAACTGGGATAGAGCGCCGACTAGAAGGCACAGTTGAACGATCTGGAATCGTGATTTTTGCTCGTTGCGGCAAGGTTTGCTCGATCGCCTCTGCTTTTCGGATCTGGTTGAGCGATCGATACAGATTGGCAACCACCGTTAGCTGTGCCTCGCCCCAACTATCAGACGGTTCGACCGAAGGAAGTTGCCCTGGCTCTAAAGTCTGTCGTTGATAAGCCCCACGAATTGCAGCAACGGCTGAATCCAGCAGTTGAACGGCAATCTCCCCGTTCCCAGTGGCTTGATATTGACTTGCAATCTCGATCAGGGTGACCGCTCGAAACGTATTTGAATCAGACGGTTGAAGCATTTGATTCGCACCCTCCAATAATCTGATTCCTTGGGATTTTCGCCCATTTTGAATATTCAATTTTGAGAGTGACAACCGCAGATTGATTGGGTTGGGAAAAGTGCTTTCAGGGTTGGGAATCGCTGCGATGAGCGCCTCTAGTTGATCGAGAGCCTGAGCGATTTGAGCGTTTGACAGTTTCAAATCCTCGGTTTTCAATGCTTGCAAGATTGATAGAAACATATCTGCCCGATGCCCGCAATCTTCAATGTCGTTCGCGATCGCCCAAGCATTGAAGCTATTCTGATTCTTCACCCAATGCTCTGCCATGTTCGCTTGCACCATTGAGCGTAGATAAGGATCCTGAACCATGCCGGCCACAGTTCTAGCTTGCGCCGGTTCAAAAGGAACTTCACGGGCCACATCTGTCCAAACTGACCATCTCTCATTCTCGATCGGAAACAGGGACATGACCGCTGGAATCCGGTTGATTTGATTCATTGCCGTGAGTGCACCCACGATGGGGCTAATCGCATCGCTCAGATAATCTGACTTTGGGGGTAGATTTCTGAGGAGTGCGATCGCCGCTGCAAACTGATTGCGTTTTGTGAGTTCAGCGGCGATCGTACCAATCCCTTTCGCCCGATTCTGAGACTGGGGCGAAAATTGCTCAAGGATAAATTGAGATGCACGCGCCGTTTCATTCGCTTGCACCATTGCAGTCAGCAGTGGACGAATAGTCTCACCTTGCACCCAAGTCGATCCTGTTCGGAACTCCTGGAATGCTGGTTCCCAACGTTTCACCTGAATCAACAACCAAATCTTTTTCGCTTGAGCAACCTGCTCAGGCGTGACTCTATAAGCTGTTGGAGAAAACCGCAAGGGCAACACAGGAATTGCTGAACTTGACACGGCCTTGCAAGTCGTTTGAATCTTGGGAGGCTCAACCTCGGCGGCAACGGCAGACCGAAGGCCAGAAGGCACAAACCAAATCGCCGTCAAAACTAATAATCTAGTGTGAGAAAGGGTCAAACGCATCACAAAGTCAAATCTTGAAAACATAAAAGTGAGAGGAATAATACCGCTCCCTAAGGAATGATAGCAAAGTTGAAAGTATCAGCAAATAGCAGAAATCACCTATCAAAACAAAAGAGAATAGAGCAAGACTCGAAAATCCGCTCTACTAGATCAAAAGAAATTGCCATCATTCTATCAAGCTCACCCAGATTCCAATCCTCTCAAACTCAATTAATGTTACTGATAATATTGGTGGATCTATTACAGAAAGAACATCAAATATTTATCAAATAATTGGTGAACTTCCTCGTTTATATTTTATAAAGTTTCTGCTCTTATCACAGTGAAGCACAAACACCTAATAATTCCCAATAATCAAATATCAGCACAAAAGACTTTAAGCTCAGATCAAGATTATTGATTAGGCTTAATCCTATGTCTTGGCTCTGTTAGCTCGGGGTAGTTTAGCCGTACAAAAAGCTATCTTATATCTAGGCTTATCCCTAGTCTCTTAGTCTTACTAGGTGGTACTAAGAGAGTAAGATTTTCACACCATTTGTGAGAGCAAAACGAATTCACTTTAGTCTGAAACCAAACTAGAAGAATCAATTTATTAATTTTTGCCTTAGAAGAATACCATAACTCGTTTTTAATTTTCTTGCCAAAACGCCTCATCCTAAAGTGACCTATAAAGCTCATAGTTCATGGGTCTACAATTTAGTCTTTAATTAACAATTCAATTCTTGATATTTTGATTGACAAATTGGCAATATCTTCTATCTTCCGTCTAGCTATACTACTGAAAAGTCTTTACCTGACAAGATTACGCAATTTTCACAATCCTCTATCATCGGCCATCTCACAAAAGTTAATCATTAGCAAAGTAAGTTATCTCTTTCATCTTTCGTGGCTATGTCACCTGCTTCTACTTTATTTAAGTGGCGACGTTATCTTTTATTATGAATCTCTCACAACCTCAATCACTGAAATACTCAGTAGTTCCTAACTACTCAAACAAGGTGTCATCGCTAATGACAATACGTCGTTTAGCAATCTTTCTTTTATTAGGTGATTTATTTGGTCTTCTACTTTGCTTAAATTTAGCCTATTTGTTTAAATTTGGGCATCTCTATGGTTTTTTTTCCACCACACTATTGTTAATCCTCTCAATAACTATAGGTATTCTTTATATTGGAGATGCTTATCGTCCAGATTTGCAAGTCGCTGGAGTTTGGGCTCCCACACGCACATTGCTTAGCTGTTGTATTGTTGGGCTAGCGATCGCAGTTCTAGGTTATTTGTTTCAAGCGACTAACTTAACACAACTACTCTGGCGGGGAGTATTGTTGCCAGGATTATGTCTGTTTTCAGGATGGGCTGTGTTGTTAAGACTTTTTGCGATGAAACTAGCCCGTTCCCACGCCAAACAAAGTTCTTGTCTCCTTTTAGGTGTAGATAATGAAACATTACAGTTCGAGCAAGAATTCGTAACGTGGAATCCCCAAGGAAGGCTGGTTATTTTAGCCGATGCTCCAAACGTACCTTCTGACTTAGCCGAGAACTCTGAAAGCCTATCTGGTAGTCTCAAAGATCTTTCCTTTTGGAGTTCTCAGCCTTGGTCTGGAGTTATTGTTGCACCTCATCTGAAGTTAACAAATCAAGAGTCTCAACGGCTAATGCAGTTTCGATTCAGAGGTATTCCTGTTTACCATATACTCAATTTTTATGAGACTTACTGGGGAAAAATCCCCTCTAACTTCTTGAAAGATAATTGGCTAGCTTTTGAAAATGGGTTTGACTTAGTTTCTAATCGCGTCAATTTCAAGTTAAAACGGATTGCTGATTTTTTGATAGCATTATTTCTTCTAATACTTCTATCCCCAGTCTTACTTATTACTGCACTAGCTATCAAGCTAGATAGCTCAGGATCCGTTTTCTATTCTCAATTACGAAATGGTCAGAACAAAATCTCCTTCCGAGTATATAAGTTCCGCTCTATGTCTCAAGATGCTGAAAAACAAGGGGCTCAATGGGCCCAGCAACGGGATCCCAGAATCACTCGTGTTGGCTACTGGTTACGCCTAATGCGTATTGATGAATTACCTCAGCTTTGGAATGTTTTAAAGGGGGATATGAGCTTAATTGGACCTCGGCCAGAGCGTCCAGAGTTTGACACAAAACTGGCGGCTCAAATTCCTTATTACAACCTGCGCTATTTGGTTAAACCGGGAATTACAGGATGGGCTCAAGTGTTATATCCCTACGGAGCTTCAGTAGAGGATGCTCGCGAAAAGTTATCTTACGATCTTTATTACATCAAAAACTATTCAATTGGGCTAGATCTCAAAATCGTGCTTAAAACAGTTCGTGTTGTTCTATTAGGTAAGGGAAGATGACTTTGAGTAAGGGCACAGTTCTTATTACAGGTGGAGCAGGATACATTGGCTCCCATGTCGTTCAACAGCTTGGTGAGGCTGGTTACCAGATTATTGTCTACGACAATTGCTCTACAGGCTCTCCAAGCTCAGTTTTATACGGAGATTTGATAATTGGTGATTTGGCTGATCTAGATCGACTTTATCAGGTCTTTGCAACACATAAATTTGATGCTGTACTTCATTTTGCCGCTAGCTTAATTGCTCCTGAATCAGTTGTCCGACCCCTAGATTACTATGCTAACAATACTCGCAATACTCTCAATCTTTTGCGGTGCTGCAGCACAATGGGAGTAAATAAACTTATCTTTTCCAGTACTGCTGCGGTGTATGGAGAGCCAAAAGAGAATCCAGTTCAGGAAACAGCAGAGACATTACCAATTAATCCCTATGGCCGTTCAAAGCTAATGAGTGAGTGGCTAATTCGAGACTATGGAGGTGTTTCATCACTACGTTATGTGATTTTGCGGTATTTCAATGTTGCAGGAGCCGATCCGCGTGGAAATTTAGGTGCGATCGCTAAGAATGCAACGCAACTAATTCGAGTGTCCTGTGATGCAGCTTTGAAACGTCGGCCAAATTTATGTATATTTGGCACTGATTTTTCAACTCCTGATGGGACAGCAATCCGAGATTATATTCACGTAGAAGATTTAGCATCTGCCCATGTAGCAGCATTGCAATACTTAGAACAGGGAGGCGATAGCCAAATCCTAAACTGTGGCTATCGAAAAGGGGTGAGCGTACGTGAGGTAATTGAGCGCGTTAAGGCAATTTCTCAGATTGACTTTCCTGTTTTAGAACTTGAGCGTCGCGCAGGAGATCCCGCCTCTGTTGTTGCTTGTACAAATAAAATTCAATCTCTTCTAAATTGGGAGCCTCAATACAATGATTTAGACCTCATTATCCAATCAACGTTGGATTGGGAGAAGCGGCGAAAAGTCATTACACCTACCGTTTTACATAATCGGGTCTCAGTTACTACTCCTAAAACGTCATTAGAAGCAGTATGACAATAGCAAATACATACTTCACTATACGAATAAAGAGGAGAAAAGTATTAAGATGAATCCAAAAGAAATTAAGCAATTTCTGAAAAAATTTATTCATAGAAGTGAAAGCTGGGCAATTGGAATTTACGTGGTTGATTCTTCACTTCATCCCAAGCCTGCACCGAATATCAGAAATCCGGTTTTAACGGCAAAGCACATTACAGACATTCGAGCTGAATTTGTTGCAGACCCATTTATAGTTCACAGAGATAATCTCTGGTATATGTTTTTCGAAGCTCTAAACATCAACGATGGGCTAGGCGCTATTTGTTTAGCAACCAGCCCGGATGGTTTTAACTGGAATTACCAACAGGTTGTTTTAGATGAACCATTTCATCTTTCATATCCCTATATTTTTGAATGGAACGATGAATATTATATGGTTCCAGAGACTTATCAGGTTAATGAAGTGCGCTTGTATAAAGCAGCCAATTTTCCTAATCAATGGGTTTTCGAAAAAACTCTCTTGCGTGGAGTAGATTACGTCGATTCGAGCTTAATCTTTTTTAACGAGAAATGGTGGATATTTTCTTCCGACACATCAAATGAAGTTCTTCGCTTGCATTATGCTGAAGAGCTTCTAGGAGAATGGATAGAACATCCTAACAGTCCAATCATTGAACAAAATTCCTGTTTTGCAAGACCTGCAGGTCGAATTTTAAGATGGAATAATCACCTGATTCGATTTGCCCAAGACGACGAACTTTCTTATGGCCGTCAGGTATATGCTTTTGAAATTTTGGAATTAACGCCCAATTGTTATTGTGAACGACAACTATTTGATGGCAATCCAATACTAAAGGCGAGTGGAACCGGATGGAATGCCCTTGGAATGCATCACTTTGACTTAAATCAAAGTAATCCAAATCAATGGCTGGCATGTGTTGATGGTAAAGGCAAGCCAACTTGGCATTTTAACTGGTCTACTAGTTAAACTTACTTACCTTTAAAGATTGATCATACTCCTTATTATTTGAGTAATTTAGGCTTAATCCCACAAGCGATTTGACCATGCAGAGTACAGTTGCAGACCAGCTATATGAGCTTAGAGAAAGACTAAATTGTATCAACAAACAGATACTGATAGACTTCCCTGAGGTTGCTTATTATGAAAAAATAAAGATCCTTTCTCCCACCTCTGGATATTACTTTATCCCCCATGAGTTAAGAAATAATATAGAGCAAATTAAAGTCAATTACGGTCAATTAGCAGTATCCACCTACCATAGATTTATATTGGGCTACTTTATACGAAAGTCATTATTTCTTTTACACCATACTGAAATCTATTCAGAGGAGATATTGTCATTTTACTATAGGCATTTTGAGTGGGTTATACACAATCTAATTATCGGTGACTCCCAAGATTTCAATTATTATAGTTATGATAATGACTTGTTCTTAAAAGATTTAGGAATTTGTAGTTTGAGGATCTTTCCCATTGGGGCTCAAGTTATAGAGTTACTAGGCATATCAAGGAGATTTATCTTAGATAATGGTTGGAGACAGTTCTTCCAATCTAGCCATTTCTATTTCACTAAGATGAAGGGCAATTTGCCCTTTTATCATGTTCATCTTGATATAAGATGGGTAAGTGATTTCAATCAGTCTGGATGGCTTCGCTGCTTTCAAATATTAGCTAAAATGTTAAGAAAATATCCTGATATAAAAGGAGTATTTGGCTCTAGTTGGTTTTACGATCCCAGCCTTGAAATAATTAGCCCAGGGCTACTTTTTCTAAGGAAAGTACCAGAGCTTGGTGGAGCAAAGATTTTTAAGTGGGCTAGCACAGATATGGATATTGAAAATGCAACTTGCAAATCGGAAAGAAGAAGAAAGTTATATGAGGAGGGTAAGTATTTGCCTATGAGTTATGTTTTCATTTGGCCAAGAAATGAGTTAATTGAATGGGCTAATAAATTCAATTAACTCTATCGGAAGTCGCGATTTAATAAGTACACCACAAATTTTGAGTAAACAAGGAGATTGATCTCGATGAAGGTTGAAGAAGTTCTTCAAAAACACATTGCAGAAACTATTCTTTTTAGTAATATTTATCCTTACAGCAATGCTGATTCCTTTACGGAAAATGGTGTTCTCGACTCCATGAACGTCATAGAGCTGGTGGCATTTCTAGAGCGGCAATTTGGCGTGCAAGTGGCTGATCATGAAATTATTCCAGATAACTTTGACTCAATTTCCAAAATGGCTGCTTTTGTTCGGAGCAAGCAACAGGTTGCTGCCTGATCTTCATCATTGGAACTGTCTGGAGTCATGCTATGTTGATACATCAGTTTCTTGAGAATAGTGCAGATCGGTTACCTGACAAGATTGCTCTAATTTGCGATGGACAACGATTGACCTATGCAGATGTTGAAGCTCAGGCGAATCGTTTAGCTAATGCACTGCGGGCTCAAGGTTTGCAACGGGGCGATCGCGTTGCGCTATATCTGCCCAATAGTGTAGAAATGGCGATCGCTATTTTTGCAGTTCTTAAAGCTGGCGGTGTTTTCGTCCCAATCAACCCCACAACCAAATATGACAAATGTGCGTATATTCTAAATCACTGTGCAGCGCGATCGCTGATTACACATGGTCGCCAAATTGACTTGATAAATCAGCTATTACAAAACGTTTCTTCACTAAAAACGATTGTACTAGTTTCTCCCACCAATGGAGCCAACGGCGATCGTATTATGAGCTACGATGCCATTCAGGCAGATTACTCTGAACACCGACCGCCCCCCATCAACATTGACCTTGACTTAGCCTGTTTGATCTATACATCTGGTAGCACAGGCGAACCCAAAGGAGTCATGGCTGACCATAGTAATGTGGTCTTTGCAGCCAGTTCAATCATTCAATACCTCGGCAATATTGAATCAGATATCGTCATTGGTTTGTTACCGTTATCCTTTGATTACGGCCTATACCAGTTATTAATGACATTTAAGTTTGGTGGCACACTGGTACTGGAAAAAGGCTTCACCTATCCAGCTATCATTCTTCAACGCATGGAAGAAGAAAGGGTCACAGGCTTCCCAGGGGTACCAACCATTTTTACCATGCTGCTCAAAATGGATCTAAGCAATTATGACCTGTCTAATCTTCGTTATCTAACTAATACTGCGGCAGCTTTACCCCCCTCTCACATTACAGAAATTCGGGATAAATTCCCGTGGGCTACCTTATTCTCCATGTATGGTCTGACCGAAACGAAACGAACCCTTTACTTACCGCCCGAGCACTTAGATCAACGATCTAGCTCTGTTGGGATTCCTATTCCGGGCACCGAAGCCTGGATTGAAAATGATGATGGACAGCGGTTAAAAGCTGGACAGGTGGGTGAATTAGTCGTGCGCGGTCGGCATGTCATGCGGGGGTATTGGAACGCTCCGGAGAAAACCGCAGTTCGCTTTCGTTCAGGCCCTTTACCCGGTGAACGACTCTGCTACACTGGCGATCTTTTCCGCACTGATGAAGAAGGCTTCTTCTACTTTGTGGCCCGCAAGGACGACGTGATCAAAAGTCGAGGCGAAAAGGTTCCACCGAAAGAAGTGGAACAGGTACTATATGCCCTGGAAGACGTTCAGGAAGCCGCAGTGATCGGAGTTGCTGATCCTGTTTTAGGGCAAGCGATTAAAGCCTTTGTTGTGCTGAATCCAGGGTCATTGCTCACAAATGGTGATTTACTCTGCCATTGTCGAGCTAATTTGGAAGATTTTATGGTACCTCGGCTTATGGAGATACGAACAGAGTTGCCAAAAAGTGCAAACGGGAAAATCAATAAACTGGAATTGAACTAGTAATTAAAGTTTATTTCTTGTTTTAACAAGAGGATGTTTTCCATCTACCAAAGACTTATCTACTTACAGCTTAAGTAATTGAAGGAGAGGTCTATGTGTGGCATTGTGGGTGTTTTAAATTTGAATAAGCCGCGACCTGTTCCTGTGGAAGTGTTAAGGCAGATGTTGGGGATGATTCGGCATCGCGGGCCAGATGAGTTTGGTATCTACCGCGATGAATGGGCAAACTTGGGTAATGCCCGACTCAGTATTATTGATTTGAGTGGGGGGCAACAGCCAATCTGCAATGAGGATGGGACTCTTTGGATTGTCTTTAATGGTGAGATTTTTAATTATCAGGAACTCCGTCCAGACCTAGAAAAGCGGGGGCATCGCTTTCAAACAAATTGTGATACAGAAGTAATTTTGCACCTCTATGAGGAGTACGGCTCAGACTGCTTGAAGCTCCTAAATGGTCAGTTTGCGATCGCCCTCTGGGATACTCGCCATCGCCAGTTATTTGTTGCTCGCGATCGCTTGGGTGTACGCCCTCTGTTTTACACAGTTCGCAATGGTCAATTTATCTTTGGGTCTGAAATCAAGACTCTTCTGGCCCATCCAGCGGTCTCTGCTGAGATTGATCCAGCTGCTCTTGCCCAAGTCTTTACCTTTTGGAGTGCACAGACTCCAAATACAGTATTCAAAGAAATTACCACACTGCCCCCAGGGCATTATCTACTGGCTCAAGATGGACAGTTGGCGATCGCCCCCTACTGGAAACCGGACTTTGCCACCACAACCAACTCCACCCGTTCACCTCAAGATTATCTCGATGAGTTTGAGCAGTTATTAATTGACGCCACACTAATTCGATTGAGGGCAGATGTCCCCGTTGGAGCCTATCTCAGCGGGGGGTTAGACTCATCCACAACTACGGCGATCATTCGACAATATACTCAGAATTCACTTGATACGTTCTCCATCGCCTTTTCTGATCCAGATTTTGATGAGAGTGAATTTCAACATCAAATGGCTGGTGTTTTAGGCACCGAGCACCAGGTTGTTTACTGTACCCACGAAGATATTGGAGATATCTTTCCTGATGTCATCTGGCACACAGAAACACCGATGCTACGCACAGCTCCTGCCCCAATGTTTCTCCTGTCTCGCTTAGTGCATGAGCACAATCTGAAAGTTGTGATTACAGGCGAAGGGGCAGATGAGTTTTTAGGTGGATATGACATTTTTAAAGAAATGGTAATCCGTCGATTTTGGGCTAAAAATCCGGACTCCGCTTGGAGACCTTTGCTGTTAAGGCGGCTTTACCCAGAGATTTCTCGATTAGGCACTAATACCGCTTTTCTCACAAACTTCTTTAAAAAAGATTTGACGGAAACAAATATGCCATTCTATTCCCATCTAATTCGATGGTCGAATGGCACTCGTTTGCGACGACTATTACAACACCCTACTACTACTACTACTACAGAAATGGCTGAGGGGTTAATCCCTATCCCCACGCAATTCAATCAGTGGTCGTCGTTGGCCAAAGCACAGTACTTGGAGATCACGACATTCCTATCGCCTTATTTACTATGTTCTCAAGGCGATCGCGTTGCTATGGCAAATTCTGTAGAAGGTCGTTTTCCTTTTCTAGATTATCGAGTCGTCGAGTTTTGCAACCATTTGCCGAGCCCACTCAAGTTGCGTGGATTAAATGAAAAATGGTTATTACGCCAACTCGCTAGCAAATTGCTCCCTCCTGAAATTTGGCAACGTCGAAAGCGTCCCTATCGCGCTCCGATTCACCGCAGTTTCTTCCATAGTCGAACGCCAGATTATGTCACAGAATTACTATCCGAAAATGCTTTGAAAGACTCTGGCCTATTCAACCCACTTGCTGTTACCCAACTCGTGCATAAAGCTCAGAGTGGCATTGCTTTGAGCGAAGTAGATGAGATGGCGATCGCCGGGGTGCTATCTGCTCAACTCACCCATCATCAATTTGTCAAAAATTTTGATGCCCGTCTCTCCCCTCTGACCTCGGTAGAACGAGTGAAAGTTATCAATGGATTTGTCAAAGAGGAATTAGCCGTATGAGCCATATTGTCATGAATTCATCTGTTACCTTTGGTCGCCATTCACTCGATCTAGATATCGAACAGGAAACGAATCGCTTAGTGGAAGGTTTACGCCAAAGTGTGCATCAAACACTGCGCCGTCAGGGAGCCGTTTTAGGTATCAGCGGGGGGATTGATTCTTCTGTTGTGTTGGCATTGTGCGTGCGGGCATTTGGCCCAGAACGGGTGGTTGCGCTGATGCTCCCAGAAGGTGAATCCAGCCCTGACAGTGAACTGCTGGCTCAAATGTTGGCAGACCACTACGGATTACAAACCGTCATTAAGGAAGATATTTCTGGAGCCTTGGAGGGGTTTGGCTGTTATCAACGGCGCAATGAAGCGATTCAGCGCTTATTCCCTGATTTTGGTGCTGGCTGGGGTGCAAAAATCGCTTTGCCTGGTAATTTGCTAGAGCAAGATACACTCAATATCTTTTATCTAACGGTCACAAATCCTGCTGGCGAGACATTTACCAAGCGGTTACCACCCAGCGAATATTACCAGATTGTAGCAGCCTCAAATTTTAAGCAGCGATCGCGGATGTCCATGCTCTACTATCATGCAGAACTACGTAACTATGCAGTCATTGGTACTCCCAACAAAAACGAGCACCTGCTAGGCTTCTTCGTCAAACAGGGAGATGGTGGTACAGATATTAGCCCCATCTCACACCTGTTCAAAACTCAAGTTTATCAATTAGCTCAGTACCTGGATGTACCAGAAGAAATCCAACGCCGTACCCCAACTTCTGATACCTATCCCGGCGGCAGCACTCAGGAAGAATTCTTCTTTCGACTTCCCTTCGACATTCTAGACACCATCTGGTTTGGCTTTGAACATGGAGTTTCTAATCAGGAGATTGCTCAGGGTTTAAACCTTTCCATTGAGCAAGTTGAACGTGTTGTGGCAGATATTGTCCGCAAACAACGGACGACTGCTTATCTCAGAATGCCAACGATCACCCTTTAAATTTATACGAGAAGTCGAGGAAGATATATCCGGCCTCTCAAAGTGTGAAACAAGCAGTTTCCAGTGAACGAAAAGGTCATTTAGCGAATGAAGCTTCTGTGGATACGGATTAGCAATTTTTGGGGGCAATTTACCGACGGTTCGGTCAATCGTCAAATTTTGAGTGCGGCTCTTGTTATTTCCCTATGCTCAATATTTGTTAAAGTAGTCGCTTTCTCCAAAGAAGCGATCGTGGCCTGGAAGTTTGGTGCAGGTAATGCAGTGGATGCATTTTTAATCGCTGCACTGATTCCTGACTTTATCATGAACATTGTTGCCAGCCCGTTAAACGCTGCTTTGATCCCAACCTATATGCAAGTTCGAGAACAGCAAGGAGCTAAGAAATCAGAAAAACTTCTCTCTGGTGCATTCTTCTGGAGCTTAATATTACTTGGAGTGACAACTTTGTTAGTCATTCTAGCTGCTCCAGCTTATCTACCCTGGATGACATTAGGATTCAGTACTGAAAAACTAACCTTAACATTCCAATTACTCTACGTTGTTATACCACTGATTTTACTGAGTGGTATTGTTGTCTTCTGTGGTGCAGTCTTAAACGCAGAAGAATGTTTCACACTGGCTGCTCTTTCTCCAGTTTTGACTCCTGCCGCAACCATTCTTTTATTGGTTATCTTCGGACAGTCACTAGGTGTTTTCGCACTAGCAATTGGCCTGAATATAGGTGCCCTCTTAGAAGTCATTCTGCTAGGAGTAGCCCTTCATCAACGAGGTCTTTCACTACGACCTAGGGTAACAGGATTCAGTAAAACTCTAGGGCAGGTTGCCAATCGGTATCCACCATCAATGATGGCTTCTCTTTTAATGTGTAGCAGTGGACTCGTAGATCAATCGATGGCTGCAATGTTAGCTCCGGGCAGCGTCGCCGCGCTTAACTATGCAAGTCGGGTAAACTCAATCCCCTTAGTTTTGATATCAACTGGCCTCAGTGCCGCAGCTTTTACTTATTTCTCAAAAATGATTGCGTCAAATGATTGGAAAGGAGTCCATAATTCACTTCGCTCCTATCTAAAACTAATTTTTTTAATTACAGTTCCCTGTACTCTTTTTCTAATTTTCTTGGCTAATCCTATTATTCATCTACTCTTTCAACGGGGTCAGTTTACAGCAAGTGAAACTCACCTAGTTGCCCAAATTCTTTCTGCTTTTTCATTACAAATTCCTTTCTATGTTGCATGTATATTGATTACCCGATTACTCATATCTCTAAATCTTCAACATATTCTTATGTGGGGTTCAGCCTCTAATTTATTTATAAATATTAGCTTGAATTACCTATTTATGCAGTGGTTTGGAATTTGGGGAATCGCCTTATCGACTAGTTTTGTCTACATATTTTCTTTCTTTTATGTTTTGTTCTTTGCGAACAAAAGTTTAAAGAAGTTTACAATGTTGTAATGAAATGCGCATCACACTAGTTATTACATCATTGGAGGGCGGTGGAGCGGAACGAGTAATGGTTCTGCTGACACAAGGATTAGTCCAGCGAGGGCATACTGTTACAGTAATCACGTTATCTAGTGATGATACTGACTTTTATTTGCTGCCGCCAACAGTTAAGCGGATTGCTCTTGACCTTCGTCAGAAATCACCCACACTTCTGCATCGGATAGTCAAAACAATTATTCGACTTGTTTGCCTAAGACGAGCTGTGCAGGTTAGCCAGCCTGATATTGTAATTTCTTTCATGTCATCCATGAATATCTATGCTGGGCTGGCCTTGCTACAAACACAATATCCGATGATCGGTACTGAACATTGCAGCCCAACGCGCTTACCGGCAGAGTATCCCTGGGAGTTGTTCCGCCGTCCCATCTATCGGCGCTTACGGAGACTGGTGAGCGTTAGTCAGGGTATTGATGACGAATTCACTTGGTTAGCAAAAGCTAAAAGAGCAGTAATCTACAATCCTTTTCTGCCTGTCAAACCGTTCCAAGGTCAATTCCACTATCCCAAAGGGGTTGATCCTACTAAAAAATGGATTGTGGCTATGGGGCGACTCGTCCATGAAAAAGGTTTTGATATTTTGCTGAATGCATTTCAAAAAGTTGCCGCTCAGCATCCAGATTGGCAGTTGTTAATTTTAGGCGAGGGTGAGCTGCGATCTGAGCTCGAAGCTTTACAAAAGCATTTAGATCTGGCTAAGCGCGTGGTCTTTGTCGGAAGACTCAGTAACCCATTTCCACTTCTACAACACTCTAAGTTATTTGTTCTATCATCACGAACAGAGGGATTTCCAATGGCACTTGGGGAAGCACTTGCCTGCGGTTTGCCGGCTGTTGCAACCGAATGCTCTAAGGGAATTCGGGAATTACTTCAAGACAATATTAACGGCCTGATAGTACCTAATCAAAATATAACAAGACTGGCAGCAGCAATGAGCTACTTAATGGCAAACGAGATAGAACGCGATCGCCTTGCATCTCGAGCACCAGAAGTACTTGGAAAATTTAGTTTAGACAAAGTTATGGATCGATGGGAAACCTTAATAGCCGAAGTTTTACAGGAGTAATTTAGTAATATCTAAACAATGGATTTAATCAATTTAATAATCTTCTAGGCTGATACTACTCTACAATCAGCAGAACCTAATAACCTTTAGGATAATAAGAGCTTCAAGTAACTATTAGCAATCATCATAAAAGTTGTGATTATTATACTGACATAAACTTTTCCAACTCTATTGAATTTAGAAATTAGTCACATAAATATTATCAACTATGCAACGTATTGCTTTTTTCATTCCCAATTTAAGCTATGGCGGCGCTGAAAGAGTAGTCGTTAATTTAGTTAAAGAAATGTCTAATCGAGGTATTAAGCTAGATCTTGTTCTTACTAATTCAGAAGGTCCTTCTCAAAGCCATTATTTAGACCAAATCCCTGAAGAAGTTAAGATTATCAACTTAGGAACAAACCGAATTTTAAATACTATTTTACCTTTGTCGAGATATATAAAAGAGCAAAAGCCCTTAGCAGTTGTGTCTCACTTAAGCCACGTAAATGTAGCCACAGTGCTAGCTAGACAAATAGCGCACACAAAAACACAATTGATTTTAGTAGAGCACAATACCTTTTCTGCACACAAGTCTGACGGGTTTACTTCTAGCTTAGTTAAGCACTTAATGAAGTTGTTTTATCCTCAAGCAACATTCATCGTAACCGTTTCCAAAGCTGCATCTATAGATTTAGAGAAGCACCTTAATCTTGAGTCTCAAAAGGTTAAGATAATATACAACCCAGTAGTTAATGACGAATTATTTATTAAAGCTAATGCTTCTCTAAATCATCCTTGGCTTCAAAGCAATTGTCCTCCAGTATTTTTAGCTGTAGGACGCTTAATCGAGCTCAAGGATTTTTCTACGTTGATAAAGGCTTTCGCACTTTTAAGGAAACATACGAATGCACGACTCCTGATTTTAGGAGAAGGACATTTAAGATCAAAACTTGAGAATCTAGCAAAAGACTTAGAGATTTCTGAGGATGTCTCATTCGGAGGGTTTGTTGAAAATCCTTATGCTTATATGAGCAGAGCGAATGCTTTGATTCTATCCTCTCGTTCTGAAGGATTACCTACCGTCTTAATCGAAGCAATGGCTTGTGGTTGTCCTATTATTTCGACAGACTGTTTAAGTGGCCCTAGAGAGATATTAGATGCAGGAAGATATGGAATTTTAGTACCAGTTGGTGATGAGAAGTTGATGGCAAAGGCAATGTTTCAAGTTCTCGAAGAACCTGTCACAAGTAAAGAATTATTAGTACAAAGAGCAATAAATATAGCTTCTTTTGAAAAGACTGTTACGGAATACTTAGAATTAATTAAATATTAGAAAATAAAGATAGTTTTAGATTGATAGATTATGGCAAGAGCACCAAATCAGAGTAAATGGTTACTGTATTACCAAGGCTGTCTTATTGTTAGTGTCACACTATTCTTTTTTACATTCCTAGATACCTATGTAGTCACACAGCACATTATTTCTAGTCCAGTCGGTTGGGTTTTGCCTTACTGGGTTCTCACTATTCCTTTATTTATTCAACGCAAGGTAAAGTTTCCTCCTCCTTCTATTCTATTTTGGTGCTTGGGTTATCTGTTAATTGGAGTTATTTCATACTTGATATTTTCTCCTTCCGAGTCTTCATACCGGGCTTTGATAGATCGCTCTTTCTCAAGCATCTTTTTACTGGTCACAACTTCTCTGTTGATGGATCAGCAAGTTCAGCGCTGGGTAAGAGTTGCACTGGCGATCGCGGTTCTGATAGGTGTCTTGAATAATTGTTATCAAATTATCAAGCCAGATTCTTTTGCCGGTTTAGTTGAAGGTCGCGCTGCGGGCCTTTACATGGATCCCAATGATTGTGCCTACGCATTGGTTATTGGCATGATTCTTACTATGAGTCTATTTCCACAAAGATTTCGTATTCCCTGGATTTTGATAGTGGGACTTGGTGTTGCTCTAACGTTTTCTCGCGGAGGAGTATTGAGTTGGCTCCTAGTAGCAATGATGATGGTTCTAACTCGTATCATTGCTTACAATCAAGCTGGTCTTTGGATTCTAGTGATTGGAATACTTTTATTAGGCATAACACTGCTAGGTTCTGGTAATGATTTTACAGATGGTTTTGCTGATGCAAATCTCTTTGAAAGAATTGATGGTATCATTCACGGCGAAACATTAGACGATCCATCTGCAGTAGAACGTAAGGGGATCATGGGAAAAGCTTGGGAGATGTTTTTAGAACATCCAGTTTTTGGACAAGGAATTGGCTCAACATCCAATTTTAGTATCACTGGATTTTCTGTATCTACTCACAATATGTATTTACTACATGCGGCAGAGTATGGGCTTGTTGGATTGCCGATTTTACCTCTAGTAATTTGTGCTTTTACTGATAAGGCTTTTGGCGAAACACGAAAGATCGCGAATGTGTTTATCTTTTTTATTTTATTTGCTAGCCTATTTAGTCACACCGTTTTAGATCAACGATCTTACTTGATTGCTTTTGCATTAATAGGTGTAATGAGTATTACTAGTGAGCTGAAACAAAGGGATAGAGAGCATCCTCCCCCCTTCCAGAGGCCCAGACTCTACTCTCCCACATAACAGAATTTATAACTCATAGAGCCATTCAAAGTCAGAATACTTTAAGGTGAGCTCTTTTCAACTTAGGTTTAAGGACTATATAAAAATGGTTGATTTATATCTTTCACGAGTAGACTATCATCAAGCACCTGCATTAGAAGCGTTCAAGAATTCTCACATCTTCCAAACGCTAGATTGGTTGAATTTTTTATCATACACTCAGAATGCAGAACCAGTTATTGCTGTTGTTAGACAGGGAAATCACGAGTTAGGCAGATTCTCTGGATTAATCGTTGAAAAATTTGGAATGCGTATTTTAGGCTCACCTTTTCCTGGATGGACAACATCCTACATGGGCTTTAATTTACCTCCATCAGTCTCCAAAGTGGATGCTTTACGTGCTCTGGAGAGCTTTGCCTTTCATGAATTAGATTGTGTCCATATTGAAATTATGGATCGAAATATAAGTCTAGATGATTTTAGGCAGGCAGGCTACCAGTATAGTATTTCATATAGTTTTGAAATAGATTTAGCGAAGGATAAAGAACAGCTTTTTTCAAAAATGTCATCAGCCTGTCGCCGTTGTATCCGAAAAGCGGATAAGAGTGGAGTTCATATAGAAATAGCAGATGATTTATTATTTGCTGACGATTACTATGTTCAATGTGAAGATGTATTTGCAAAACAAGGGCTTGTTCCTCCTTATCACAAAGAGCGTGTTAAGGCTTTGATCAAATACCTTCTTCCCTCAGGAAACTTATTACTGCTACGAGCAAAAGATAAAGAAAAAAATTGTATCGCAACTGGTATTTTCCCAGCATTTAATAATGCGATGTACTTTTGGGGAGGAGCAAGTTGGCGTGCTCATCAGAATCTCCGTCCAAATGAGTTAGTGCAATGGTCAGCTATGCTTTATTGGAAATCGAGGGGTATTACAAAATATGATATGGGGGGAGGGGGCGATTATAAAAGAAAATACGGTGTAGAAGAGATAGCTATTCCATGGGGACGTAAATCTCGATATCCGGGTTTAGAAAATCTACGAAATCTTGGGAAAAATCTATTTAGCTTTAAACAAAAAATTGCAGGGCTTGGAAAAAATTAAATTAAAGCTAATCTTCCAATTAAATTGACTTTAATAGACCATAGCCACTTTTAATAGATATGAATTTTATATCTATTAAAAGGAATAGGCCTTCAACTTAGGTTGAGTTATTGTAGCAACAATTTATTAAATCTAATCATTACTTATTTTAGGGGTTGATTTATGAGAATATGGATTATTACAATGACCTTTCCAGAACCATCTGAAACTTTTGCTTGCAATGATATCCTTGCTTTAAAGAAAACTGGTTTAGATATTTCAGTACATGGTTTAAGATTCAGACATAAATTATTTTCGAGTCTTATAACTGAGAGAGGTTTGGAAGAAATATGGATCACCCATAATTCAATCAAAAATTCTTTCAATGGCATATGGTTTGCTTTGATGCATCCAATCTTATTAACTGGTTTAATTTGGTGGATTTTAAAGCATTCATGGAATAAGCCTATCAATTTATTAAAAAGTTTAGTATTGGTACCCCGTAGCTTACAAATATTTAATCATGCCCAACTGCATAAACCAGATATTGTTTATTTATATTGGTCTCATTTTCCTGCTTTAGTTGGATATTTGATACAAAGCAAGCTTCCAGAAACTGTTGTATCAATATCATTTGTTGCCCATGACGTTTACTATTCAGAGTTTGATACAGAAGACTCCTATACTGGCTCTGTTGCCAGACACGCTGACCTCATTCAATCAATTACAGCGGCTAATATCCCAGCAATAGAAAAATATGGGATTTCCAAAGGGCAAATTTTACTTTCCTACCATGGAGTTGATTTTAGCAAAATTCCAGAAAGAAAAGAAAAGGTTAAACGACGCATTGTGACTGCTGGAAGGCTAATTCCAGAGAAAGGATTTCACTTCGTTTTGCAAGCCTTTAGCCAAATTCTAATGAAATGGCCTGATGCCTCTCTTGTAATTCTGGGAGATGGCCCAGAGCGTAAACAATTGGAAGCTTTAGCCTCTTCTCTTAAGATTAGTCATGCTGTTTGCTTTCATGGCTTTGTCTCCCATGCTGAGATTTTTGAGGAAATGGCAGTTGCAGAAATCTTTCTATTTATGTCAAAGGCAGAGAGGTTACCTAATGTAGTTAAGGAAGCAATGGCCTGCCATTGTTTATGTGTTACCAGTTATACGCCCGGTATTGAAGAACTTATCGATGACCAAATTCACGGTTATATTGTCAATCAAGGTGATGTAGATGCTGCAGCTAAGCAAGTTCAGCAAGCTTTTTTAAATCCAGGGGAGATGAACCATATGACTGAAGTTGCTTACCAATATCTCAAAAGTAACTTTGATCTTCACCACATTATTGAAAATGTTCGAGATATATGGGTAAAGCTAGTGTTTTCTAAAAAAAGTGCTAGTTTAACTTTAGATAGAAAGCTTTCTTCATTGGAGCCGACAGATCTCAAAGGTAATAAATTAAATCTAACTATCCAGTAAATGCGATGAATAAGGCTCCTCTAATTTTAATGTATCACGGCATAAAAACTGATCCTTTGTCAATACCAGAAGGGCGTGAGATTGGAGCATTCTTATATGATGTGCCATTAGAAAATTTTAAGTCTCAAATGTTCTGGTTAAAAACCAATGATTATCAAACTATTTCTATTGACGAAATAAATTTCCGCAATCAAGACAAGCAGGTGATCTTAACTTTTGATGATGGGGAAGCAAACAACTTCATTCATGCTTTTCCTATTTTAAGAAAACTGAATTTCAAGGCTTATTTCTTTGTCATTGTCGATCGTATTGGCAAACCAGGTTATATAGACTGGAATGAACTTTATCAGCTTTATGAAGCTGGCATGATAATTGGTTCTCACAGTCTTACTCATCCCATTCTGACAAACTTAACGCCTCATCAAGTTGAGGATGAATTATATAATTCACTCAAGTATCTTGTGAATTATCTGGGAAGTCAGGTTGATGCTTTTTCGATTCCCCGTGGTTTTTGCAATGACCAAATAATTCAAACTGCGTATACAGCAGGCTACAAGCAAGTCTTTATCTCTGAGCGACCAGATGATTTAACACTTAAGTGTTGGGAGCGTATTGCAGTTAAAGGAAGCTGGGATATACAGCGATTTGAACAAGCAATCAGGGGTGAAAAGCCTATTAATGAGCAGATCTTTTATCAGGCTAAAAAGACCGCTAAAAAATTTTTAAAGGGCGCATCGTATAATCAACTACGCAAAATCATGCTTAATATAACTCAACTTTAAAATCAAAGATTAATTATGATAGAACTTCTATTTTTTTTAAAGATTCTTTTTTGGATTTTATTGTTTTTAATTTTTTATTGTTATCTTGGTTATCCCATTTTAATCTATCTTTGGGCAGTTATTTTAGAAAAAAAAGTTGAAAAATACAAGATTGAACCAACTGTTTCAATTATTATCTCTGCTTATAATGAAGAAACCTATATTGCAGCTAAGATTAATAATTTACTTTCTTTAGACTATCCCAGCTCAAAGGTTGAAATCATTATTGGTTCTGATGGATCAACGGATAAGACAAATGACATAGTGGGCAGTTATATATCATCCAGTTTATCCTTCTATGCTTTCGCACAGCGTCGAGGGAAAATGGCTACACTTAATGATTTAGTCAAGAAGGCTCAGAATGAAATACTTATTTTTAATGATGTCCGTCAAAGTCTTGATAAAAATACCTTACATGAGTTAGTTGCAAATTTTTATGATCTATCTGTTGGCTGTGTAAGTGGCGAGTTGGACTTTATTCCACTTCAAAATCTAGGAGGAACGGCAACAGGAATTAACTTCTATTGGAGATATGAGAAATTCTTACGGGCTTGTGAAAGTCAAGTTTATTCAATGCTTGGTGCAACTGGCGCAATTTATGCAATTCGTCGAGAACTTTTTACACCAATCCCGCAAAATCTAGTACTTGATGATATGTATATTCCACTTAAAATCATTCAGATGGGATTTCGCGCTATTTTTGATCCTTCTGCTAAGGCTTATGACAGAGTAGCTGATAATCCCCAAGAAGAACATAGACGGAAAGTAAGAACCTTATATGGAAATTATCAAATTTTTCATTTTTTCCTAAGCCTTCTGAATCCATTAAAAAGTCCTATTGCAGTTCAGTTTTTTTCACATAAGCTGTTAAGAGTTATTATGCCTTTCTTTTTAATTAGTTTATTCCTAATTAACTTTTTTATAGCATCCCAGAATCTTATCTTTAAATTTTCTTTGATAAGTCAGATTATTTTTTATCTACTAGCTCTTATAGGATGGTATCTAAGATTTAACACCAATAAAGTACTTAAAATAGTCTTGAGGATTTGCTATATTCCTTACGTATTTTGTCTGTTAAACTTTTCAGCATTTATTGGCTTTTTAAAATTCATCAAAAATCAACAATCCGTTACGTGGGAGAAAGCTAGCAGCTAGAAGTAGCCAAGATTATTTTGCTAGTATTTATATCATCTCTGACTGGACTCAACATATTTACTACAGTGTTTTTCTTCTATAAATTGCGATCGCTCATACTATCCTATTCAATGATCAGTTTTTAGTTGTCAAATTCCTTATATAAACTGGAAAATAAATGTGTTTCAACTAAATTACATATTCAAAACTGCCAAAGTTATTACACTATCGAGCATACTAATTCTCTATAGCATTAGTATGTCAGCATGTTCTCAATTAAGCTCAAGATTATTAATAATGATGAGTGATAGTTTATCTCCTGGGTTAAATATATGGGTGACTTCTGGGATGCAACGCATTAATTTAACTGAGCAACCAGGAAATTTAAGTAATATTTCCTTATATGCTGCCAAAGGAGAATACGAACCCTTTCAGATTGGCATTCACGCTTCACATACTAATCTTACTAATGTCAACGTCTCCATTTCAGATTTGACCAGTTCAAATAATCAAATTATTTCTAATAAGAATGTTACCCTTTATCGAGAACATTATGTACACGTAAATAATCCCAGTCCAAATCTAGGAGGAACAAATCAGCCATTAGGTACAGGATGGTATGCGGATGGTTTAATTCCTTTCGTTGACCCTGCAACAGGAAAAGATTTAGTGGGTGCCAATTTAGATGCAGCACCATTTCGCCTTGATGTAAATAAGAATCAACCCATTTGGGTGGATATTTTTGTTCCTCGCAATACCCCTGCTGGTCAATATAGCGGAACCTTCATAATTACGAGTGATCAGGGAAGCAAGAGTGGCAAAGTTGACTTGAAAGTATGGGACTTTGAGTTACCGCTTCAACCTTCACTTAACTCAGTTTTTCTATTCTACGGCGATCAAACTAAAGAGGCATCAATAGAATTTCTTAAGCATAAGCTAAATCCTCAATTTAATGGCCGCTCAGATCCAAGGCTCGAACGTGAGTTAATTGATCAGTGGGGACTAAAGCTAACGAGCTTACGTGGTTTTTGGAGTGGTGCACAACGTGGTAATCCAAATATGGGGGTAGCCCCCTCAGTCACGGCCCTTCAGGCTGAAGCTGCACTCCACCAACCAGATCTACTCAAAGTTGTCTATTCGGCTGATGAAATTGATGGTTATACCAACCTCTATGAACCGATGAAAGAGTGGGCTCGAGCTATTCACCAAGCTGGAGCCCATAACTTAGTTGTAATGGCTCCAGTGCCTGAACTTTATGACGATGGATCTGGGTCAGGACGTTCCGCTGTGGATATATGGGTTGTCCTACCAAAGATGTATGAAAAATCTGCTAGCAATATTGCCCAAGTTTTGCAAAAAGGTGATCAGGTCTGGTCTTATAACTCACTTGTACAAGATAATTATTCGCCCAAGTGGCAAATTGATTTTGCGCCTATTAATTTTAGAATTCAACCGGGTTTTATTAGTCAAACTTTAGGGTTGACTGGATTACTTTATTGGCAGGTTGACCGATGGACAAATGATCCTTGGAATAATGTCAATACATTTTTTGACAAATTTGACAACAACCGTCCCTATCCGGGCGATGGGATGTTAGTTTATCCAGGAACAGCAGTTGGCGTGAAAGACATTGTACCATCAGTGCGCTTAAAGTGGTTGAGGGAGGGAGTTGAAGATTACGAATATGTCGCTATTTTGAAGCAATTGGGCGGGGGTGAGCAGGCATTAAAGATGATTCAACCTGTGGCGCTCGATTGGCAGAACTGGAGCCAAGACCCACAGCAGTTAGACTCTGTACGACGGCAGTTAGGCGAAACAATTGAAAAGCTTCGTAAGACTCATGATACAGCTGCTAATAGCTTAGTTTCTGTCACAACTGATAATGGCATTGATCACTTGCCGAATAGTGAAGCACGGGTGAGTGATTCAGAAGAAACTGTATGTCAGTTTACAGATACAAACCAGTTTATAAATTTAGAGGAAAAGCTAACAGATCTATTTCCTCGGGAGAACAATTTTGAGATACAACTAACCATGATACAGCCTCAAGTGAAAAATTTTATTGGGGAAATTGAAGTCCTATTCAGTCAGCAACGAGATAATCCACTTTAAGTAATTTCTTTTGCTGGCTTTAGCAAGTTCTTTTGGGAAACATAGGATTGGAAATCAACCACATCTACTTTTATTTTTTCTTCAAATTATATATTTTGAAAAGAAGAGTTGATACCTATAAAGCATTTACTACAAGAAGAACTAGATCGCATAATAGATAACCCTATCTATCACCTTGAGAGTATTTTAGACCTTTCAAGATGAACTACTAGGTAACTTTTATAAAGCTACAAAAAACAAATGCCTGCTGGATGAAGGTGCGATTTTGAAATAAAAGCCCAAAGCTTAGCGGAAAGCTAAAAGCCTAAATTTTATCTTTATATATAAGAAGAACAAGTAGTATAACATTCAATTTCAATTGCAAAACTGGCCATGATATCAAGCTACTAAAAAGACTAAAAATGCTATTAGAAACCTTTAGAAATTAAATATTTGTACAATGGAAAATACCGTTGCCAACATTAAGTTAGGGGAACTTGTTAATAAAATTAATAATATTGACAAACAACTACTAATAGACTTTCCTATTCTGAAGTACTATGAAAATATTAAAGCAATACCATTAACTACTTGTTATGCATTTATACCTAAAAACCTTAAGATAAAGATAGACAAATTAAAATTAATATATGGTCAAGAAATAGTCGCGCTTTATCAAAAAGCTGTACTTACTTTCTTTATTAGGGAGTCTTTATCAGTCTTTCAAAATAGATATTTCTCTTCAGATATTAAGTCTTTTTATGCCAAGCGGTTCGAGTTGATTTTTGAAGATTTTGATAATCAGGATAGTTATTACTATAACTATGACAATGATTTCTTCTTAAAAGATTTGAATACTTGCAGCCTCAGATTATTTCCTGCTGGAGCACAGCTCGTTCAATTATCGCTTCTAAACTGGTATTTTATGTTGCGCTCTATTAGATATGGTGGTTTGAATCAGGGAAGTTTAAGTAGATGTCTTGAAGCAAGCCACTTTTATTTGTCAAGAATCAGGGAGAATACACTCTTCTATGAAAAACATCTTGATACCAGATGGTTGAGTGAATTTAGTCAAGAGGGTTGGTGCAAGTTTTATATTCGTATCGCTGAAATGTTACGGTTAAACCCCCAGGTACAAGGAATTTTTGGTATTAGTTGGTTTTACGATCCACATCTAGCAAATATTAGCCCAGGCTTACTTTATTTAAGGAAAATACCGGAAAGAGGTGGAGCAAAAGTATTCAAGTTCGGAAGAACTCATTCAGATATCAATCACGCAATAGTAGCTTCTCAAAAAAGAAGAAAATTATATGAAGAGGGTAAATATAAACCAACAGCATATTTGCTAGTTTGGCTAAGAGATGACCTCATAAAATGGGCAAATGAGCTATCTATCTGAGTAATTAATGCCTTCGTTAGAATTCACAAGGGCTGGAGGCAGTACGTCAGCCGTTAGAGAAAGAGCCTGAGAAGCGTCATGCTGTTCCTAGTCTAGTTGAAACTTAAAACAATTGCCCGATATCTAACCCAATCTATCAACTTGAGATTACCTTATAAATAGATGTATTCTAGGGCATGCTCTAGATAGGCTGAAAATTGAGTGCTAAATGATGAAATGGCTAAAGCGATATAAATTTCAAATTATCGCCATTGGGCTTGGGCTCTTCCTTCTGTCCAGTTTTATCCCCATACGATTAGCGATCGCCCGAAATCAAGCACCTACTCCGCAAGCAATTTTGGTATTAGAAGGGGACTCAGCCCGGATACGTTTTGCCGCCCAATTTTCTATGTCCCATCCCAATTTACCGATTTGGGTTTCAGGGCAACCAGAGCACCTCTTCTTCAATCGGTCAGTTTTTCGTCAGGCTGGTGTTCCATTAGAACAAGTTCACTTTGACGCCGATGCAGTCGATACGGTTACAAATTTTACCTGCACTATTGAGCATTTTTTATCTCAAAATATTCAGCATATTTATCTAATTACTTCTGATTATCATATGCGTCGATCGCTTACTATTGCAGCAGTTGTATTTGGTAGCCGAGGAATTACTGTTACTCCAGTCTCCGTTTCATCACAAAATAGACAACCAGAATCTTTACTTCGCATCGCACGAGACTTCTTACGTTCACTATTTTGGATTTTAACTGGGAAAACTGGAGCAAGTTTTCGCTATTTTACTCATTGATATTAGTAGATCTTTAAATAGAAAAGCTTTTAGTTCCTACTCCGATCCCATCGATTCTGAGTAATAACTGCTGGAACTTCTAATTTAGAAGTTCCGCCTTGAACGTAGCGCTGATTAATAAAGTAATACCTACTATAAGGATCGTTGGCAGCCACTACTCCATTCACAACTAATCCAAGAATGGTTTGATTTGATTGGGTCAAAGCCCCCTTTGCTAACATGACGCTGCCTACATCTACCCATTCTGGGCGAGTGACCATTACAATTCCATCCGACATCTTACCTAGAATCAGAGCATCTGTTTCAAGAGTTAACGGAGGAGTATCAATAATGACATAGTCATAATTACTTGAGAATATTTCAAGCAATTTTGCCATCCGTTGAGAATCTAACAACGCGATCGCATTAGGAGGAACAATTCCTGAACTCAATACATCCAAGTTTGGACTGACTGTTTTAATAGCCTGACAGGGTTCAAGCTGTTCAGCTAATGTATTGCTTAAACCAATATCATTGGGTAAATTCCAGATTTGATGCTGAATGGGACAGTGTAAATCTGCATCAATTAACAAAACCCGCTGTCCCAACTGAGCCATTACAGCCACTAGATTTGCAGAAATTGTCGATTTTCCCTCCTGAGGTACAGAGCTGCTGATAACAATTGTCTTAAGCGGTTTGTCAGAACTCAAAAACTTAAGATTAGCATGCAACATTCGGTATGCTGCACTGCTTGGGGAGAAAGACGCCTCTCTAAATGATTCAGTAATAAGAAAAGATTCTGACTCAAACAGATCATTAGTATTTTTCTTAGACTTATCATAAAAGGGAATAACCCCAAGTAAAGTAAAGTCAAATAAATCTCTAGCTTGTTCAATTGTTTTAATCGATTTATCTCGTTTTTCTAATAGGAAAACAGTAGCTCCAGCTGTAAGTATACCCATCAACAACGCTACGATAATGGATCCTCTTTTGGATGATTTGGGTGTATCTGGCTCTTGAGCCGCAGCAATAATCTGGGCATTACCAACATTTTGATTTTCTACAACTTGAATCTCGCCAATTCTTTGCAGCAATTGCGAGTAGGTGGCTTGGGTCGCTTCCAGACGGCGTTCCAACTCACGTTGTTCTTTCTCTAAGCTAGGTAAAGCACTGGCTCTTTGCCGATAGGCAATTTGCATTTGAGACAAAGCTGCAAGTTGGCGAGATAAGCCCTGTCGTCGTCCTTCCATCATAACAATCTCTCTTGTCAGATCTTGCTGAAGTGGGCCTGCCTGAAGATCGCCACGAGGTGCTGTTTCGCGATCGCCCAGCATCTCTTTAGTTCTCACATCCAGCAATTGTTCTAGCAAGCTAACTCTTGTCTTTAAAGCTACAATCTTTGGGTTTTCATCCGTCAATCGACTGCGGCTTATTGCCAACTGAGACTCTGCCTCTTGAAGATTTTTAAGTGCATCCTGAACTCCCGGAGATTGACTTAGTGCAACAATCGTTGGTGCTTTACTAGGATTAACACTCAGCTTATCCTGTAACACTTTTACCCCTGCATCTACATCAACGAGTTGAGATTGGGCTGCTACTATTTGTCGTTGTAGATCTGTTAAGACTGCAACAGCCGCAGTCGATTCTTCTCTAAGAGAAATAACCTCATGCTTTTCTTTGAATTGACGTAAAGCCTCTTCTGCTTGACTAACAGCGGCTCCAGCCTTAGGTAGTTCCTTTATGATGAAGTTACGAGCAGCAACAACTTGAGAGCGATGAGAAACAATATTATTTTTAAGGTAAACATCCATTAGAACATTCACGATCGCTGCAGCTTTTTTAGGGTTAGTATCGCTACAGGAAACTTTTAAGAGATCAGTTCCCCGAATCTCACTGACCTTAAGCTTTAGTAAAAAGTCTTTTTGACTGATATTTTTCCCCTCCTCAGTCTTTAGATCAAGCCTTCTTAGAGCCTCTTGAATAATAGGAGTAGAACGAATCACTTCCGCCTCCGTTGCCAAGGGATTTCCTCTCTCAACTAGAGGTTCTAGATTACTAGTTTCTCTTCCCACACCCGTTAGAGAAGAGGTTGGGCTAGTTCTTTGAAATTTAAGAATTCCTTCTGCCACATATGTTGGCTTCTTAAAGAATGTAGATACAAAAAGGAGAGTAAAAATAACAATAAAAGAACTGGAAGCAGGAAACCAACGTCGTTTTAGGATTAACCAATAATACTCGAAACCCTTTGAGGAATCGATAGAAGATCCCATAGATTCCATAACCCACTTCCTTGCTAAACACTCTGTATCGAATTAATACCATCTAAACAAATACTACTTAAAATAACTTTTCTAAATTAAAAATATAGCTAATTTACCTTATCAAGCTGGCCTTTAGAACTCTGACAACCAACAATTCATACACTATTTCTAATCAAAACATTTAATTATTCATGTGAGAATGCCAAAAACTACAAGTTTTACAATATTTAATCGAGCCTTCAATGGTCTTATGTTAGATTTATGGCATCCAATGATACAGACTTTATTTAGCAACAAAATTCTCCACATTTTTCAATGTGTAGCAAGGCATTTAAAGCATTCACTACATATTAGAGAAAAGTGGAGAAAAGTAGTATTGGTTGAAGTAGTTTGTAGCTTAGCTAAATAGAGGTAAAAAATATTTTCTTACTTTTAAGTGATTTACCAGATAGTTGTAAGGAAATTGTGAGGATACGTCTTAGGTAGGATAGTAATAAATAGGAATAGTTAAAAGCGCAGAATGGCATTCCCATAAGAACTAAAGTATAGTACTGCACTTATATGGCTATTTAACTTTTGGAGAACACCAAGGTTTATGAGCTAAGAATCATGGATTAAATAAGGTGTAATACTTCCAGTTGTATCAGTAAGCTAGAGAAATAACCTGATGAACTGGAGAATCGCTACAACCTTATCCTGTTGCGATAGAAGCCTAAACGCAACATTACTATCAATCCCTGGCCGAGAAGGATCACCGAGTCAGGACGCAAGTATGCAGCAGACTCCAAAACGGTTTTACCCCGTGAAGAAGATCCGATCAAAGCTCAATCTGCCAAGATTTTTTATGAGCAGTGGCAATTGGCGAAGACGGATCCAGAATATGTACGATTAGCTGCACGTCACTGTAAGCAGTATGAAGGGTCTGAACCCATGATTGCCAAAAGTCCAGGTTCTAGACAGTAGGATTAAAACACTCGATTTGAGATTATTGTCTCCTTTGTAGAAGGAGCGATCGCCCCAACGTTAGAAGCGCAGGCTGACGGACATCAAACAGGTCTGAGAGTTTTAGGGCTGCAATCCTTTTAACTGGTAGGCATCGATTCGAGCAGTTTCGCCAGAATTTGCAAAAACCGATTTCCAACTGCTGCGGAGAATATCCCACACAGCAAAACAACTATAGCCGAAACAATATAATGAATGGGATGAACTGCTTCCGGTGTGAAATACATGAAATAGGAAAGAGGCACCAGAATCAAGAAAGATCCCAGGAGTGAACCCAATAAAAATTGAGTTGCTCTACTCCGCCAGGTTTGAAGATTGGGTTTGTGCTGTTCAGATTGCATCGTTGTGGTCTACAACTCAAGTTGTGTCCATTCTAGAGTAAGACCAGGCCAAGCGTCCATTTTCAACAGGCTTGAGGATTCTATGATGTCAAGAGTTGGTTCCAGTGATGTTCTATCCTTCTATTGGCTGGAAACAAACACTCAATCCTCAGTTCTTATAGGGTAATGTTGTAGGGAGTGCCGATGGTAGCTTTGTATCTGATTCTGACCATTGCTGGCTCAATTGAACCCTGGTTTTGGCGCTTGCAAGAGTCCTCTGCATAACGTTCTCCCCAATTGTTTCTACAACAAGCATTCGCCAATAACATCGCAGCAGGATTGACAGCCGATTTGTTGATTTCTGCGATCGCATTCTTAAAGCAGCTTGAAGCAAAGGTTAAGAAAGCGATGGATGCTGAAGAACGTAAGCTTTGACCTCCTCATCCAATGCGATTTGCTTTAACGTCTCCGCAACCTCCAATTCGATTTCCATGTCATTCTCCGACTCTCTTCACAAGAGTAGATGCGTGAGCAAAAGTTCAGACTTGATGAAAGAAACATAACCGCTTTACTTGAGAATAAGCGGTGTTAACACAAGAGCCATTAACATTTCAATCCAGATTGGTCGCACTGACCATGTTCTCCACAATCTTCCCCTCATGTAACCGCATGACATGAGTTTCAATTCGATAACCTACCAGGCAAGTGCCACTGCACCCCCAGCCTTCCGCATTTCGGCAAAAAACTTGCCCTGCGCTCCACCGTCCGGCAGCGTTGCCAGATAGACGGCGGTTTCAGCTCCCTCATCGGCGGTGAACGGGGCATTAGCACCACCCATATCCGTTTGCATCCAGCCCGGAGAGTGCACATTGACCAAAATATTGGTGCCCTGGAGTTCCTTGGCCCAGAGTGCTGTTAGTCCATTCAGCGCAACTTTAGAAAGGCGATAGGACGGAGCCAGCGGATAGTAATCACTACCCATCGAGCTAAGGGAAGCCATTTCTGTGGACACGTTGACAATCCGCCCGTAGTTTTGTGATTGCATCAACGGCATGAGCGCCTGAGTGATACGAGCCACGGCTAACACATTAGTGGTCAACGTTGCCAACATCGTTTCCAGTTGAACGGTGAGTAGACTGGACTCTTCGGGTTGCATGGTCGGGTTAACCCCTGCATTATTAACCAGAATATCGACTCTGCCATAGGTCTGCTGCACCCAAGTGACAAACTGTTGCACACTGGCATCACTGGTGACATCTAGCGGATGAAAATCCACTTGAAGATTCTCTTGCGATAACCGCTGTTGCGCTGCCAGACCATCTTGCTCTTTGCGACTGGTCAGTATCACTCGGATATTTTCTTGCTGTGCTAACTTGTGAGCGATCGCATACCCCAACCCTTTGTGGCTACCTGTGATTACAGCTATTTTCTGCGTCATGCTCATGCAACTTTCCTAAATCAACTGACTGTACTGCTACAGTAACGACCCCTAAACTATTCAACAAGTCAATATTTTAGATATTTAGCATCAATGAAATCGATAAATTTAGCAGCGATCGACTTGAACCTGTTGGTTGCCTTTGAAGCCCTGTTAGCGCAGCGTAGTGTTAGCAAAGCGGCTGAGCAACTTCAGATTGGTCAACCTGCCATGAGTGCGGCCCTCAGTCGGTTGCGGATTTTGTTTGACGATGAATTGTTTGTGCGCTTGGGGCGACAGATGCAGCCGACGCTTAAAGCCCAGGCGATCGCCCCCGGTATTTTGGCAGCGTTACAACAGATTCGCCAGACCGTGACGGCCAGCCAAACCTTTGAACCATCAGTCAGCGATCGCACGTTTACAATTGGCAGTTCAGACTACACCAGCTTTGTTTTGATGCCACCGTTCCTGAAGTTCAGCCTGCAAAATGCTCCTTCAATCAACGTTCAGATGATGGAATTTGAGAAAGATAGGGTTGGAGATTTGCTCGAACAAGGGGAAATCGATCTAGCCTTGGGTGTGTTTCCCAATCCCCCCCGGCAAACCCAATGGGAAGCCATCTTTGCAGAACGATTTGTGGGCATTGCCCGTCGAGGACATCCGGCGATCCAGCACGGAACGATGAGTTTAGAAGCCTTTGCCCAGTTGCCGCACGCCCTCACCACACTCCGTCGAGATACAACGGGGGCGATCGACAAGGCATTGAAGGAGCAAAACTTAGAACGTCGGGTGGCCTTCACAACGCCACACATGATGGTTTTGCCGTTTGCGATCGCAGCGAGTGATTTAGTGGCGGCGCTCCCCCGACGCATTGCCCTGCGTTTAGCAACCGTCTGCGATTTGACGATTTTTGAACTGCCAGTCAAAACAACACCGTGGATGGTGTCCATGCTGTGGAGTACGTTGAGCGATCAAGATGAAGCAAATCAGTGGTTACGCAATACCATCAAAGCAATTTCTCAAGCGATCGCGACAAGTTAAACACCATAGGGTCAGCCAGTAGAACTCACAATAATTCCGTGTCACACCAACAGCGACTATCGAGTCACGAGTAAATCTACAACTCTTCTTCTGGAAATGGTTCTAATGCTTTAAATGCGATCGCCTCTGCATCATCGTTACTGACTCCCAACGATTTGAGAATTAATTTCGTAATTTGTTCTGGATGGTTGGGTTCGTGATGTCCTTCTAGAATGGTTCGCATTGCCATCAGTGACGTTCCTAAAACCAGATCCACTGAGGCTTGCACACTGTCTACACGAAACCGTTCCAACCGAATTCCCGCTTCCAAGTCTGACATCAACCCTCGTTCAATTGTTTCACTCAACGGGGCTGCGACTAAGCCAATGCGAACAATCACCCAGCCCCAAGTGGCATCTCGCATCGCTTGATGGAGAAACTGCCGCAAGCCGATCGCCATGCGTTCCACCGGGTCTGAGATCGCGGCATACTGTGCCCAAATCTTTTGATTCATCACATCACTCAAGGATGCGGCAACAGCTTTCAACACATCCTCACGGGTTTGGAAATAGTTGTAAAACGTTCCTCTGGCAACGCCTGCTTCCGCAATGATGTCGTCAATGGTGACAGCATCGGTTTCTTTGCGAGCAAACACTCGGTAAGCAGACTCGATCAAGTGCGATCGCGTACGTTCCCGTTTTTCCATGCCAATAGAGGCTCGGCGAGAGGATTTCATGACGCTGATAGTGAACGATACCGACCCTAGGATACCCTGCTGTTGACACTACAGTCAAAATGACGTTATTGTCAAAATGACAGTAACGTCACCATCAGAAATTCCCAACTTTGAAGAATTAGGAGTCCCCAGGATGCGGATTGCGATCGTTGCGTTGGGTAGTCAGGGCGATGTGCAGCCCTACATTGCATTGGGACAGGGGTTGAAGGCTGCGGGCTATCCGGTTCGGCTTTTGACCCATGAAAACTTTGAAGGATTAGTCACCGCGCACGGGCTAGAGTTCTGCCCCATGCAGGGCAACGTACAAGAACTGATTGAAACCCCAGAAATGCGGGAGCTTGCCGAAAAGGGAAACTTTTTGACCATGACCCTCAAGACAGCAAAAGAAACCGAACGGGTCGCCATTCAATGGGCACAGGCAGGGGTAGAAGCCTGTCGCGGCATGGATTTGCTGATAGCGGGAGTGGGCGGGCTGTATCTGGCGTTAGCCTTTGCGGAGAAGTTAGGGATTCCCCTGCTGCCAGCCTTCGTTTTTCCCTTTACGCCCACCCGGACATTTCCGGGCGTATTATTTCCCCAGTCCCTCAACCGTTGGGGTGGCACCATCAATTGGTTATCACATCAAGCCCTGAGGCAAATCATCTGGCAAGGTTCTCGGTCTGGTGATGCCGCCGCCCGGAAGCAGGTGCTCAATTTACCCCCATCGCCTGTGTTTGGGCCTCATCAGTCTCCCCATTTACATCGCTTACCAACCCTCTATGGGTTCAGTCCTGCGGTGATTGCTAAACCATCCGATTGGCAGAATACCGAGGTCACAGGTTATTGGTTTCTGGATGCTGCCCCCGATTGGACTCCCCCGCCAGAGTTAGTGAATTTTTTGGAGGCCGGTGCCCCTCCGGTTTACATCGGGTTTGGCAGCATGGGCAATCGCGATCCCGAAGAAACTGCTGATCTGGTTTTACAAGCTTTGGAACAAACGGGGCAACGCGCGATTCTGCTGGCGGGTTGGAGTGGAATGCAGCGAGAAAAGATGCCAGATCATGCGTTTTTGATCAAATCTGTTCCCCATGCGTGGCTGTTTCCAAGGGTTGCGGCAGTAGTGCATCATGGGGGGGCAGGCACGACTGCGGCAGGACTCCGAGCCGGGGTGCCCACGATCATTATTCCGTTTTTTGGCGATCAGGGCTATTGGGGGCAGCGGGTGGCAGACCTGGGTGTGGGAACCGCACCGATTCCCCGCAAACAGCTTACGGCAGAGCGATTAGCCCAAGCGATTCAAACAGCGGTGAGCGATCGCGCCATGCAACAACACGCCGCACATTTAGGTGAAAAAATTCGTTCTGAGGATGGAGTTGCCAATGCGGTTGCCATCATTCAGCGACTCGAAAAATCGGGTCATCTTTGACTTCTGATCACACTGAATAAAGAGAGTCTTTGTCAATAGCTGAAGACTGTTTAGGACAATGACGATGATTCCAAATTTTTGTGCTGGAAAACAGTTGGCAACACTATCCCTGAGTTCACTATGTTTATCCTTGAAGCCCACAAACTGAAGAAGTCTTACCTGGAAAAAGGGCAGGCGATCGCGGCAGTACAAGCGGTTTCTCTGACCATTGCCGCCGGAGAAGTCCTGGCATTTTTGGGAGCGAATGGTGCCGGAAAAACGACCACGATCAAAATGATTGCCGGACTAATTCGACCGGATGATGGCTGGGTGCGTATTGCCGAGCGTGACCCGCACCAAGACCCACGGGCACGGCGATCGCTGGGTGCGGTTCTAGAAGGGAGCCGGAATGTGTACTGGCAGATGACCGTAGAAGAAAACCTGGAATATTTTGGGGTGCTGCGCGGACTGGACACACGCACGGCTCGCCGGCGCGGGCGAGAACTCCTGGAACGGTTTAGCCTCATGCACAAGCGGCGCACGGCGGTACAAGCTCTGTCGCGGGGGATGCAACAAAAGCTGGCGATTGCAGTTGCCCTCATGCACGCCCCCCAAGTGCTGTTGCTGGATGAACCCACACTGGGGCTGGATGTGGAAGCGACGGAGGATGTGAAACGGTTGGTGCGGGAAATTGCGGCTGAAGGGTGCGGCATTTTGCTAACAACGCATCAGTTGGAAGTGGCAGAAGAATTGTCGGATCGGGTCGCGATTATCAATCGAGGCAAAATTGTCGCAGAAGAGGCAACAGAGGATTTGATTCGGCAGTTTTCGGGAAGTGCGTATTTGATTGAAACGGAAGGTGCGATCGACCTAAACCGTATTCGCAAACTAAGAAGATTGGGGGTGAAGTTGGTGGGCGATCGCACGGTTTACACTGTTGATCCAGCTAAGCTCTATGAGGTCTTGGAAATTCTGTGTCCCCTACCGTTGATGCATGTCGAAAAAGATCAGGCAAATTTGACCGATGTATTTTTAAAACTAGTGCAGGAAAATCGCCATGCTTAGACTCTTTTGGGCAGAACTCAAACGTAATTGGCTCTTGTTTAAACGCTACCCAACTGAGGCAATCAGTGGCGTACTGGGAATTACGATTATCTTCTATGGGCTATTTCTCAGCTTCAAATATGTAGGCGGTGCCGGAATGCAATTTGGCGATCGCTTAGATGCGGTCATTGTCAGTTATGTCCTGTGGTCGCTGACACTATTTGTGATTGGTGATATTGCCCAAGGGCTACAGCGAGAAGCCCAGACCGGAACGCTAGAGCAAATTTTTCTGTCGCCTTTCAGTGCCATGTGGATATTTCTGCTACGCGCCATTGCTAGCCTCACGACTCAGCTTGCGCTCACCATTAGTACACTGGTGTTGATTATGTGGCTCACGGGTACTCGGCTCTCATTTTCCCCGATGTTACTGTTGCCATTGGGGACGGTATTGCTGGGAGCCTATGGATTTGCCCTGGGAATCGGTGCCCTGGCATTGCTCATCAAACAAGTTCAACAATTGTTGGGTATTTTCCAATTCATGCTATTTTTTGTGCTGTTAGTTCCCATCGAAAGTTGGGCGGGTCAATATCAATTTGTGGGCTGGTTTTTGCCCATGTCACCTGGTGCTGGACTATTACGCGAGATCATGGCACGGGGGCACACATTAGATCTCACCCAATTTGCGATCGCTCTCGTCAATGGATTGGTCTACTTTGGGCTAGGATTATTGGCTTTCCATTGGGCTGAACGGCGGGTCAAGCAACACGGTAAGTTGGCCGGATACTAAACTCTGAGGTAATCACTAAAGCCCCCGGTCGGAGAATCTTTTCTGCTAACTGAGGCCGCCATCGTTGCTGCTCGCAGAGGTCAGATACGGCGAACCTCCGCATCTCATTATCTGGGTGCTGTAATGCTCTCAATAGAGCCGGAATCGGTCTCATACTTCGTGTTCTGCTCTCGGTTGGGATCATTCACCCTTCTCCAGTTAAGCCAATTCATTACCTGGTTGTTCGGCTTAGTCCATTCTTAGCTTGCAGAAAATTCATTGTGCGATCGCCAATTTTTTAGGGAATTTTAGAGTTAGTAAAATTTAATTGGGTTTCTATCACCCACCCCTGCCTATGAAACCTGCGGCAAACAGCTCTTTTCGTACCCCTGAGATTGCTGGTTACACCATTGTCGAACAACTGTATTCTGGGTCTCGAACGGCAGTATATCGAGCCGTGCAACCGAACTTGCAGCATCCAGTCGTACTTAAAGTGCTACGGCGCGACTATCCAACCTTCAATGAATTAGTTCAATTTCGTAATCAGTACACGATTGCCAAAAACCTCAACCTTCCAGGGATTGTTCAGCCTTTGAGTTTGGAAGCTGTCGGGGGTGGCTATGCCTTGGTGATGGAGGATTGGGGTGGGGTGGCGTTGGGTCAATACATGCGGCAGGCGTTAGACATAGCAGACGTGTTGACGATCGCCCTACAACTTGCCGATATTCTCCACAATCTGGGTCAGCATCGCGTGGTGCACAAAGATCTCAAACCGGCCAATATTCTGATTCATCCTCAGACGCAACAGGTCAAACTGATTGACTTTAGTATTGCCTCACTATTGCCGAGAGAAACCCAGGAGATTCAGAATCCTAATGGACTGGAGGGCACCCTGGCTTATCTATCGCCAGAGCAGACCGGACGCATGAACCGGGGCATCGACTATCGCAGCGATTTCTACTCCCTGGGCGTCACGCTGTTTGAACTGCTGACGGGACAACTCCCCTTCCAGTCTGCTGACCCGATGGAATTGGTGCATTGTCATCTGGCAAAACAACTGCCTTCCGTGTGCGATGTCAATCCAGACCTACCGTTAATGCTGGGCGAAATCATCCGCAAACTGATGGCGAAAAATGCCGAAGACCGCTATCAGAGTGCCTTAGGACTCAAGCATGACCTGATGAAGTGTCAGCAAGAGTGGCAAGCAACAGGCAAACACGCCTGGTTTAAGTTGGGGCAGCGCGATGTGTGCGATCGCTTCCTCATCCCCGAAAAGCTCTATGGTCGGGAGGCCGAGGTGCAAACCCTGCTAGAGGCGTTTGGACGAGTGGCCAACGGTGCTTCTGAACTGTTGCTGGTAGCAGGCTTTTCCGGGATTGGCAAAACTGCCGTCGTCAATGAAGTGCATAAGCCGATCGTCCGCTGGAATGGCTACTTCATCAAAGGTAAGTATGACCAGTTTCAGCGCAACATCCCCTTTTCAGCGTTTGTGCAGGCGTTTCGCGACCTAATGGGGCAATTGCTGAGTGAAACGGATGAGCAGTTGGCGCAGTGGCAAGACAAAATCCTGGCGGCGGTAGGTGAGAATGGGCAGGCTTTGATTGAGGTAATTCCGGAATTGGAGCACATTATCGGCAAGCAGCCACCTGTCCCCGAACTCTCCGGCAGCGCGGCTCAAAACCGCTTCAACTTGCTATTTCAGAAGTTTGTCCAGGTCTTTACGGCTCCCGAGTATCCATTAGTGATGTTTCTCGACGATTTGCAGTGGGCGGATTCTGCCTCACTCAATTTGATGCAGGTGTTGATGAGTCAACCAGAAGCGGGCTATCTGTTCATCATTGGGGCTTATCGGGATAACGAGGTTTTTCCGGCCCATCCGCTGATGCTGACGCTGGAGGAAATGCAACAAGCTCAGGCAGTCCTCAGTACGTTGACGCTCACGCCCTTAAGTCAGGCTCACATCAATCATTTAATTGCCGACACGCTCAGTTGCGCGATCGCAGCAGCACTGCCTTTGAGTGAACTGGTGTATCAAAAGACGCAGGGCAATCCCTTCTTCACCACCCAGTTTCTGAAAGCACTCCATCAGGAGGGTTACATTGCCTACGATCTACGAGCTGGGCACTGGCAGTGCGATATAGTCGCGGTGCGATCGCTCGCCCTCACTGATGATGTCGTCGAGTTTATGGCACTTCAACTCCAGAAATTGCCTGCTGAAACCCAGTGGATGTTGAAGTTAGCTGCCTGTATCGGAGCACAGTTCGATCTGGAAACCCTGGCGATCGTCTCGGAGCAATCCTCAACCGATGCCGCAACAGCACTATGGAAAGCCTTGCAGGAAGGCTTGATTGTACCGACAAGCCAGATTTACAAGTTCTTTCAAGGGGCAGAGCAGTCTGAGGTGAAGGAAACCGTGAATCTAACCTATCGGTTTTTGCACGATCGCGTCCAACAGGCTGCCTACTCCCTCATCCCCGCATCCCAGAAAAAAGCAGCCCATCTTAAAATTGGCCAATTACTGCTGCAAAACACTGCGTCTGAAGCCATCGAAACGAGCATTTTTGATATTGTTGGGCAATTAAATCAGGGAATTGAAATCCTCACCGAGCAATCAGAAAAAACTGAAATCGCCCAACTCAATCTGGTTGCTGGGAGAAAAGCAAAAGTTTCTACGGCTTATAAAGCCGCTGCTGAGTACTTTGCATTAGGCATTCAGTTGTTGCCCAAAAATAGCTGGGGAACTCACTATAAACTCACCTTTGGACTTTATCGAGAACAGGCAGAGTGCGAATATCTGACGGGTAATCTCAGTGCCGCAGAACATCTGTTTGATTTCGCATTGAATCAGGCTCAAGATAAGTTCGACAAAGCCGATATTTACGCCATCCAGATGTACCTGAAAATGACCCAGGGCGAAAATATCCAGGCTGGTTTTGAAGCGGGACTGCAAGGCTTGAGCATTATGGGGATGCCTCTGCCGCTCACCGTTGAAGCACAGCAAGCGGCAATCAATCTTGAACTAAAAGAAATACACACGAAACTTGAAGCAACTCGTCCTGCGGATTTGTTTGATCGACCTGAGATGACCGATCCGATTAAAAAGGTTTGCATGAGTCTTTTAGCAGACCTATGGGCAGCCACCTATATGGGCGGACATCAGCATCTTTCCCATCTCAGTATGCTGCTAATGGTTAACACCTCGTTGACCTATGGCAATACGGATGGCTCTGGGTTTGCTTACTGCCTTTATGGCATGAGTCTGGCCAATCAAGGAGACTATCAAACAGCCTATGAGTTTGGTACGTTAGCCCGGAAGCTCGATCGCCATTTCAACAGCACCAAATTCATCTATAAGACCAACAACATCTTTGCCCATACGATCAATCCCTACAGTCAACATTTGAAAACGAACTTACCCGTATCCCAGCAATCTTATCAGACCAGCCAGGAGGGTGGAGATGTCGTGTTTGGGGTCTGGGCGGTTTCGTTTCTCATCTGGGCTATGTTGGTGAAGGGCGATCACTTGTCTGACGTGTACGCTGAGACAGAGAAGTATCTGAATTACGTGCAGCAGGTGAATGATGTCAATATGCTGTATGCATTCACCTTGCAGCGACAGTTCCTTTTAAACCTGCAAGACCCCGCTCAGACCACCGAGTTGCTGGACGATCGCAATCCCGATGACTGGGATGAGCACGTCATTCCCCACATTGAGATCTGGCGACAGAAGAAGAATTTTGAGCATGGCATTAACTGGTATTGCTTCCTCAAACTACAACTCTCGTACTTGTATGGGCGGTATGAGGATGCGATCGCAGCAGCCAAGGAGGCAGAACCAACACTGCCGTCTAATGCGGGGTTTTTCCCAATTATTCAATACTATTTCTACTACCCGCTGAGCTTGGCAGCCCTCTATCCTACGGCTAACTCAGCGGAGAAAAATCAATATTGGAAGATTTTGCAACAGCATCAGCAGACGCTAAAAAAATGGGCTGATCATTGCCCAGAGAACTTTCTGCATCGGTATTTGTTGCTTTTGGCCGAAATGGCACGCCTCACTGGCAATCGCCCAGAGGCGATCGAGGGTTACGATCGCGCGATCGCTGCAGCCAATACGAACGAATATATCCACGAAGCCGCCCTCGCCAACGAACTTGCCGCTCAGTTCTATCTCAATTGGGGTAAAGAACGCATTGCTCAGGACTATCTGATCGAAGCTTACTACGGCTATGCCCGCTGGGGAGCCAAAGCTAAAGTTGCTGACCTGGAAACCCGCTACCCGCAAATACTAGCACCCATTCTCCGGCAAACTTGCACACCGCTCTCTGTCAACGAAACGGTCTTTGCCTCTAGCAGCGTCACGTCCAGCAGTTCCTCTGCCAGCGTTTCCGATGCGCTAGATCTGGCGGCGATTCTCAAAGCCTCTCAAACTCTCTCCAGCGAAATTGAATTTGAGCGGCTCCTAGCATCGCTGCTTTCTATCGTTATTGAAGGGGCAGGCGCTAATAAATGCGTTCTGATGATGCTACGAGACGATCGCCTGTTGATCAAAGGCTCAATGATGGCGGGAGCAGAGCCAGTAGTCTTGCAGCGCCTCCCGATTGAAGAGAGCCAGGATATTCCCCTGAAGCTGATTTATAAAGTCAAGCATGACCAACAAACTATGGTGCTGGTCGATGCCAGTGCCGATCCTACTCTAGCCAAGGATTCGTATATTGCTTATCATCAGCCCCGAAGTATTTTGTGTAGCCCAATTTTGCATCAAGGCAAGTTGATGGGTATTTTGTATTTGGAGAACAGCTCAGTCATCGGCGCATTCACTGCCGATCGCGTCGAGTTGCTCAACCTGCTGTGCGCTCAAGCCGCCATCTCGTTAGAAAATGCTCGATTGTATGAGCGATCGCAACAATATGCTCAACAGCTAGAAGACGCACTCAATCACTTGCAAAGTGCTCAATTACAGCTTGTGCAGAGCGAAAAGATGTCGGCACTGGGGAATCTGGTGGCAGGAGTGGCACACGAAATTAACAATCCGGTTGGCTTTATTGCAGGCAACTTGCAACCGGCCATCGATTACATCAAAGACATCTTTGGGTTGATCGAGTTATATCAGCAGGAATATCCCAATCCCTCTGCCGCGATTCAGGGGGAGATTGCAGTGATTGATTTGGAGTATATCCAGGAAGACCTGCTAAAGTTGATTGCCTCAATGAAACTGGGAGTCGATCGCATCCACAGCATCAGTACCAGTTTAAGAACCTTTTCTAGAGCTGATAAAGATTACAAAGTCTTGTTCAACCTTCATGAGGGTATCGATAGCACGATTCTGATTCTCAAACACAGATTGAAAGCAAGTGACAATCGCCCTGCAATTGAAGTCGTCACGAATTATGGCAATATTCCTGCACTCCAGTGTTTTCCGGGTCAACTCAATCAGGTATTTATGAATATCATTGCGAATGCGATCGATGTCTTTGATGAAGCGGCACAACAAACGACATTCGCTCAATTGCAGACCAAGCCCCAGACCATCACCATTCAAACAGCACTGACGCCATCCAATGCGATCGAAATTCGGATCAGCGACAACGGGAATGGCATGAGTGAGGCGATCAAAGACAAGATTTTTGATCATTTGTTTACCACTAAAGAGGTTGGTAAAGGAACCGGATTGGGATTGGCGATCGCCCGTCAAATTGTCGTCGAAAAACATGAAGGCAGCCTGGAAGTTCAATCTGAAATCGGTCAGGGCACTGAGTTTTGCATCCGGTTGCCGCTGGGTGTCGAGTAGCAGGTGCTGTCTGCAAAGATCATGGCGATGACGCACAACAAATTGCTGGAGCCGTTGTACAGAGATTGTTGTCGAAGTTTAACGCGATCAACAGCAACTCAACTGTGGGCTGGAGTGAAAAAAACGAACCTATTGACTTTGCCCGTTTGCCCAATCAATAACTGCACAGGCAGATGTCAGAGCAAGGACCTCGGCCTCGGTATATTAGGCTAGCTCCTGTCGTTTTGCAGGCGGTTTGCAATAAATACGGCTTTCCGCCTCTGATGGGAAACCAAAGCAACGTATGGTTTTGCCAGGTATCAACAACTTTGATTTTGCACTCCTAGCAGCTGCGATCGTAGCCAATCTCTTGGATAATCATGCGCCAATAGTCTGGAATACTAAAGTACATCCAACTCGATTTCCATTGGCTAAGGGGTAGCTGAAAGCGTTTGATTGGATACGGTCACCCGTTTGCCCTCACCCATTTGCTCAGTGGGATGGAGAATAATCACTTCACCGACCGTGAGTCCTGTTTGAATTTCTGCTTCAAGATCATTGCGATGGTTCATATTCACTATTCGCTGTTGTGCCCGATCGCTGTTGACCGTAAAAACACACCAGTTCTCATGACAACGGAATAATGCACTGAGTGGAACTTTCAAAACATCTTTCCCTGCCCAGGTCACAATTTTTGTTTCCACCCGATACGCATCTCCATATATCGCAGGCATATCAACAAAGTCTCCAATTACATTCACTCGTTGTTCTTCAACTCCCAACGCAGAGACTTTCGTAAATGCTGCGGGTTCCACAAGCCGAACTTTTGCGTGAATAGGTGGAGCATTTAACCGTTCAATCAAAATAGGATTACCGACTTTAATCTGTTCTGCATCAGCAGAAAGCACATCAATTACCAGTTCCAAATTTGACACATCACCCAGTTCCAATAGGGGTGTGCCATCGGCGACGTACTGAGCACTCTTTTGCACAATCCGCAGAATGCGTCCTTGGGCAGGCGATCGAATATCCGTGCGGTTGGCTTCATCCCGCAGTTTAGCCAGTTCTGCTTCAGTGCTGGCAATGCGGGCATCATAGACCCTGAGCAAATAATCTGGATCGGTTTGTTCTTTTTGGAGAACGGCAAGAGAAGCTTGAGCCACTTCTACTTCCGCCGCTGCTGCCTTTGCGTTCAAGCTGGCTGCATCCAGTTCTCTCGCTCGGGTAATTGCGGTTAGTTCTACTGACTCTCGATCTTGGCGAGAAATCGCTCCTGATGATTGGAGTTGCTGCGCCCGTTGGCGATCGCGGTTTGCCTGGTCTAATGCTGCTTGTGCCGCAGCTACTCTGGCTGCCGCCTGTTGCTGATCAGCTCTGGCTTTTTGAATGCGAGTATTTGCTTGCGCCAGGGTTTCCGGTTTAGGACGCTGGGTGGCAACTCCGGCCCGTTGCGCTCTCCATTCTGCCAACTGCCCCAAAGCAGCTTTCACATCAGCCGTTAACGGCACGGGGTCAATTCGCGCAACGAGGGTTCCCACCTGGACTGGATCGCCCTCTTCCAGTTGAATTCGTTCTAAATGACCATCAACGGGGGCTGAAATCGTAAAGCGATCGCGCACTCGCGTTTTGCCTTCTGCATCGACCGTCACTTGCAAATCGCCCCGTTGAACAGTGCTAACATCGACTCGAATGGGAGCGGGACGAAAAGCCCAGACGAGCAGTAAGCCAGCGGCGATCGCCAAAGCCACATACCCGATTCGCTTGAATAATGAACGTCGTAGCGGTCGTTGATCATTCGGCTCTGATGGCGAGAAGCGGGATTTAGATTGGTCAGGCAAAGGGGATAGCTTCACCGGAATGCCCTCCTGGCGCTCTCCTCTCAGTCTATCCAAAAACGATGAGAAACCTGTGAAGAGTCATTACTCCCGTGTTTTTAAGACGGCAACTAAATCGAGGCGATCGCACTGTCGCCGCACAATCCAACCCGATATCAGCCCTGCAATCAGAATGATCACGACCGCAAAGGCATAGCTGGCACGGGTAATCACCAATGGAAAGCGATAGAGTTCCGTGTTGTAGAGCAACGACATCAGAGCTGAGATCCCGTAGCCTAAAACCAACCCTAACGGAATGGCTGCAATGAGCAGAACCGCCTGTTCTCCTAACAGAATGACCGCAACCTGAGCTTTGCTAAAGCCAATGATCCTCAAAGTCGCTAACTCACGACCACGCTCAGAGAGAGCAATGCGAGCGGCATTGTAGACAACCCCAAACGCAATAATGCAGGCAAACACAACCTGAATGGTGGTAATCACTCCCTGACTCTGGGCGATCGTTTGCTGAAATTGCTGGATCATCGCTTTTCGGAGGGAAACACTGGCAACGGCTGGCGTTTGTTTGAGTAGCGCATAAAGCGCATCCAACTGATGTTCATCAACAGCGAGAAAGGCTCCGGAGATGGTTGCCCCTTCCCGCATCAATCGATTCAGCGCAGCAAGATCCATATAGGCAGACAGTCCTATCAGTTCGTCTACCAGTCCGGCTACGGGCACGGTGCGAGTCGGGCGATTACCTTCCAAGACTTCTACCGTCAGGCGATCGCCCGGTTGCACGCCTAAAATATCAGCCAGTTTGCTGGACAGCAACAGACCATCTAGGGGCAAGTTGACGGGCTTCAGGTTGCGATCGACCAACTGACGTAACTCAGTTCCAGGGGCGATGCCCATAATGCCAATTTTGTGACTGCGATGTTCAAAGCGCAAACGGGCAGCGATCGCGCGGAAGGGTTCGGCATAAAGCACTCCGGGTAAATGATTGACTTCGTAGCGGGTGCGGGCAGGGCGGGGTTCATTGAACACGATCGTCACATCATCCCGCTGAACAGTGCGAAATTGAGAATCCATGAGATATTGCATCGCATCCTGACTGAAACCGCCCATGACCAGCAGCGCCACTGCCAACGAAATTCCCAGCATCGAAAACATTGACTGAATTGGCTTACGCTCCAGATTTCGCAGAATAATGCGGCCAACGGGCGACAACCAGCGTTGCAATCCCCACCGCTCCATCAGGGTTTGCCGAAAGTGAGCGGGAGGTTCGGGGCGCATTGCCTCGGCTGGCGGTAACGAAATCGCCCGTCGCACGGCTCCAAAAGCTCCCAGAATGGCTGCCCCGCCACTAATCAGAATGGCACCTGTCACCATTGCCGGACTGACTTCATACCGCAGCACTGGGAAGTGATAAAAGTTGGCATAGACCTTTGTGAGGGCAGCACCCAACCACAAGCCTACCAGCGTCCCTAAGACAGCACCTAGAGCCACGATCGCCAAGACAAATTTGAGAAAATGTTCACCGATCGCCCAGTTGGTATAACCAAATGCTTTGAGCACGGCAATTTGATCTCGTTGGGTGCCAATTAAACGAGTCAAAACAATGTTTAAAAGAAATGCACCAATGCCTAAAAAAATGGTGGGAATCACTGTCCCGTGAGTGCGGAGTTGAATAATCTCATCGGACAGAAAGCGGTTAGAGATCTGGTCTTCGCGATCGTAGGCTCCCAACGCACCGTAGGGTTTTAACAGTTGATCCAAGCGAAAGATAACTTCTGCGGCATCCGTTTGGGGTAGCAGGGAGAGGGAAATATCGTTAAAGGCCCCATCCAGATTGAAGGCAGTGCCCAGGGCTTTACGTCCCATCCACAGCACCCCAAACCGCTGATTATCGGGAAAAATGTCACTGCCGCGAATTTCATAGACATATTCCGGCGAGAGGGCAATGCCGACAATGTGTAAGGATTGCCAGCGGCCATTAATTACAGCCCCCAAGCGATCGCCCAATTGCAGATGATTGGCATTCGCAAACACATCACTCACCAGTATTTCATCACTCGCTCCCGACTCAATGTAACGTCCCTGCCGAAGGTAAAGATCATTGAGCATCGGCGTTTGCTGTTCTGGAATGGAAATTAATCGTCCCGTTACAGGTTCCTGCCGTCCCGGAACGTCCAGAATGACATCAACGACAACCCGCGTTTGTACCTGTGCGACTCCTGGAACGGCTTGAATCTGAGTCACGATAGAGTCGGGTGCGCGTTTTAACTGCCCGAAGACTTGTGCAAAACGGTATTGGTCGTAATAGTTTGTTTGAGAAAGTTGCAGCGATTGATAATTGGTTTGCATCGCCACAAAGATCGCAATGCCACAGGCAACCACCAGCGCGATCGCAAGTCCCTGTCCCCACAGGTGCAACAAGTCTCGGAAGAGTTTGCGATCAAGAGCTAACATCGCGATGGCTATCCGTCATTGTGGGGTAGGGATAGGGTTTTTGGCATCTCTGGAAGACTGGTATAAATCGTTTCCAGATTCATGACTCGTTCTTCCAACGCTTTCACCGTTTGGGCTAAATTAATTTCTGTTTGTTGCCGTTTGTCCGGTGCAAGCCAGACGGCAGCGGTTCCGCCTCCTGCACCCAACATTACCAGCAGCGGCAATATAACCCCACTGTTGGTAATGGCAGTCAGGGGAATACAGATACCAAACATCCCGATCGCGCATCCCCAGATTGCAGCCGTAGCCCGAACTCTTGGATCGCGTTCGGTTGATTGATGACTCATACCGTTTCCTCCCTAGGACGGCGTGTAGTAGATCTCAAAGAAGTTTGCGATCGAGGGGTAAGAGGTGCGATCGCCGCTAAGTGATCGCTCCATCCAGTCTGACAGCTAAAAATAAGGAATATGTGAGGATTGCTAATTACGTTATTCTGGCAAGCAATGTGCGACTCAAACGGGTTATGCGTTCGAAGATAAAGATGACTTACCACTCCAATTCATCGGGGGATACTTTTTGCTCATTGTGCTGAACTCGAATAATCTCCCCGCTTCGCATGGTCACGACTCGATCGGCCATCGCTGCAATTCCTGCATTGTGTGTAATGATGGCCGTGGTTGTCCCCAGTTCTTGATTCACTTGCGCTAAAGCATCCAGCACCAATTTGCCGGTTTGATAATCCAGTGCGCCAGTTGGTTCATCACAGAGCAACACTTCCGGTCGTTTGGCGATGGCGCGGGCAATCGCGACTCGTTGTTGTTCCCCACCCGACAGTTGGGCTGGAAAGTGCTCCAGGCGATCGCCCAGGCCCACCATTGCCAATGCCTCTTCAGGTCGCATTGGATGGCGAGCGATCTCTGTTACCAGTGCCACATTTTCCCGTGCAGTCAGACTGGGAATCAGGTTATAAAACTGAAAAATGAAGCCCACACAATCCCGCCGAAAGCGGGTTAACTCGGCATCAGTTGCATGAGTTAAATCACGATTATGGAAGAAAAAATGACCACTCGAAGGAATGTCTAACCCGCCCAAGATATTGAGCAATGTAGACTTGCCGCTGCCAGAAGGCCCCAATAGCACTACCATTTCGCCTTCATAAAGATCGAGGTCAATCGATCGCAACGCCTGAACTTCCACCTCGCCCATTTGATAAACTTTCGTGATGCCATGAACGTGGAACACGACATTGGATAGTGCGGCATGATCAGGATCAAGTTTGGCATTCGGATGACGGTTCCAAAACATAGTCAGTTCCCTGTAACGATCCAATGCAAAATTATTCACCACGACAACTGCTGCAATATTCTTTCTAACTCCTGCTGATATTGTCTATAGGCAGCCCAGGGTAAGACATCGCCGCCCAGTCCTAAGGTTGCTGCTAATTGCGCTGGATCTTCGCCCAATTGAGTCGCTCGTTTTCTCACCGGAACCGATTCTCCCGTTAAGAGGGATTCATCGACGGTTAAATGGGTAGACCACAGCCGCACCACATCCCCAGGAACCCGATCGCCCTCGGACAGTACCACCAAATCGGCCCGAACCACTTCGCGTCCCGCGATCCGTTGCCGTTCTCCGTCGCGAATCACTAGGGCACGAGGGCTAGACAGATCCCGGAGGGCTTCCAGCGATCGCGCTATTTTCTGTTCCTGATACAAATTAATGCCGACAATTAAGAAAACGAATTCCAGTAGAATCAAAGCTTCCTGTGCATCTCCCAGGAACAGGTCAATTACCCCACAGGCAATTAACAGTAGAAAAATTGATTCCTGCACAATTTCGAGCGCGATCGCCAGAAAGGTGCGATGTTGAGTCGAAGGCCGTTCGTTGTAGCCCTTTTGTTTGAGGCGAGTCGCCGCTTCCGCTTTGGAAAGCCCAGTAAATTCTAAATTCTGTCGTGATGTCACCATAGCCAGTTTGAGCAGATCCTGCTCTCCTGAGCCTACCAAGAAACTATGAGGGATTTGTGAAGGTAGATTCTCCTCGTAGTTGCAGATGAATACTGTTTAGAAGATTTTCGGTGGTGTACGGTTTGGGTAATGTTCTAGCCGGGGGGATGGCTTTCTAGAGACTGCTGCGAGAAGCAGGGTTCAGCCATCCCGATCCCATGTTTAGAACACGACCCAATCAAGCTCAATTAACGGATGTTTTGGAAGCTGGACGAGTTCGCTGTGAAAATCCCCAGGCGAAGGCAATGGCAATAAGGCCAACCATCACCCATTCTGGGGGGACTAACTCTGGAGCCAGAACACGGAGCAATAATCGTGTCCCAACCAAAGCAACGGCAACATAGCCTGCGGTTTCGAGATACAAATATTCTTCTAACCATTGGATGAACAATCCTGCCAGAAATCGAAGTAAAACAATGCCAATCGTGCCGCCCAAAACGATGAGCCAAAGTTCTTGGGAGATGGCGATCGCCGTTGTCACGCTATCCAGCGAGAACGCCAAATCGGTCACGGCAATCAGGGGAATCACTTGCCAAAATGACCGGGGTGACGCAGTGCGATCGCCCGCTTCAGCCTGCTTAGTGGTGAAATATCGCCAAGACAACCACAGGAGATAAATGGCTCCAAGTAGTTCAAACTGCCAGAACTGCACGACCCATGCAGCACTGGCGATCAGCAATAGCCGCAAGACATAGGCAATGCCTAACCCAACATTAAGGGCGCGACGCGCTTGCTTGGGAGTGTGCAGAGTTTGGGAGATGGCGGCAAGGGCGATCGCATTATCCGCCGACAAAACTGCCTCTAATGCAATCAGTACGACCAGCACCAGGAGGGTTTCGACACCCACATTAAACGGAGAATGCAAAATGTAATCGAGCATGGCTTCAATTTCACCTAATTGGACTCAGTTAACCGTTATGCAGTCTTGTTAAGTCCCTGCACCGTAAACCCAGCCTGTCGCCAGCCGATAATTCCGTCTTTCAAGATATAGACAGAGAGATAGCCACGTTTCAGCAATTGCTTAGCCACAATTAAACTCCGGTATCCGTTCAGACAGACCAGCAGGACAGGTTGATCGATAGGAATATCTCTCAGCAAAATGTCCGTATTCAGACGCTTGGCTTTGGGAACAGTACTCGTTAGATATTTGGGATTTTGCACGTCGAGGATGAGCAGCCTTTGCAGATGGGGAAGGACTTCTGCGGCTGATAGCAGAACAGGTTGGACATGGGATGAAGTAATTCTTGATTGGAGTTTCATCGAACTTTCTCCTTGTAGAAATCGTTATCAGTTGATCGTCAAAAAATGTAAATCATATTTAGTTTAGGGTGGAAAAAGTAACTCAATAACGATGTACATTAAAATGTCGTACTGAATATAGTTAGGAAAATTTTTAATCATCGCTCATACTCAAAAACTAATGTCAGATTGAACTAAAAATTTAATTCATAAGATTGCAATGAAAACATTAGCCGCAAAATTATGACCAGCAAATGCTAACTGCAACTCCAGCTTAACGATGCAGATGATGAACTCGTGCATCAGGTAGCTTTAATAAGACCATGACGCTCAATGCGCTAGTACCAACAATAAAAAATGAATATTCAAGCATAATTAATTCTCATTAGTCAATTGATGAATGAATATGGATCTATCAGATCACTGGGTTACGCCAAGCGATCAAGACAACAATCAGAAGTAGTGCTTGAATAAACCAGGGAGCGAAGGTAAGACCCACAATTAAACTGAGAAATGACACGATCGCAGCAAAGATTCGCACCATTTCTTCTTGTGTTGCAGTTCTGAGATACAGGGCAACACAGGCGATCGCAAGTGAAACTAAAAGCGGAGTAAGCACCATGACAAACTAATGAACGACGAAAGGTTTTTGAGATCCGTGAAGGATTGAATCAGAAATCAACTGTTGCTGAATTTCAACGCCCCGATGTTGCATCGCCGCCTCAAACAGTTGGGTTGGAATTGCCTGTTCTGGTGCCCAAACTCCAGGTTTCCTCAGTTCTCCAGATAAAATCAGTTCTGCAATTGTCCCCGTTCCAATCCCCGCCGCCACCGCCGCATTTGGATGAAAGAGGGTGGAGTGACAGCGCGCTGTTTGCCCGTATTTAACTCCAATGACATCCGAACGAATGGCGACCCCAACCCCACTCCATAAGTTGCTGATGCGAGTCATGGCATAGCTAACCTGTGAGAGCAATTCAATTACAGTGTTGGAGCGCAGTAAGCTTGGATGCCATAATCGCGCTACACCCCAGGTTAAGTGATTATAAAAGCGTGGCACTGAGCCAAATTTTGTTACCACAGTTTTGACAGGAAACGTGTCTGCCAGAGTAAAGGATTCAGGCATATCAAACCAGTAAACACCGACCCTACCGTAGTGAGGAAAGGAAAGTACCTCGCGATCGCTATAAGGTTGAATAGTCTGCCGTTCTCCATTCACCCAGGCTTCAAACGAACGCTGTAATCCCAGAAATGTTGATCGCATGACAGTCACGCCTGCCCCGCCAGAACCCCCAACCACGTAGCTGAGATGCACTGCATTCGCCTGATCGAGTTGCTCAATATCTCGTCGCACCATGCTGTTAGAAATACCAGGGAAAATACCTGTGTTGACGATCGCCGTAATGCCTGCGGCTTCTGCCTTTGCCCGAAGTGCGATCGCTTTACAGGTGAATGAAGGATGATCACTCACATCTACATAGTTCACCCCCAATTCAATGCAAAGTTTCAAAACACTGGCATTGCGTTTATGAAAAGGCCCTGCACAATGAATCACCAGGTTGGCATCAGCGATCGCCTTTTGAAGGCAAACCTGATTTTCCAAATTGAGTGAAAGAAATTGGCAGCGCTTTGCAATTGTTGCTCCTCCTTCCTTCACAAGTGCCCGATTGATTCTGGCTCCAATCTCTGGATTGCGTCCTGCAATTGTGACCTGCGCTGAGGTGTGTGTCAGCAGGTCTGCTGCAACTCTGCTGCCAATGCGTCCGCTACCCCCTAGAATAAGAACTTGTTTTGTCATTTGTCAGATGTACCTCAAGATAGTAAGCACATTCTGGAAGACTCTTTTGTTGAGTCTCCATAGAATGCAAAGTAAATTGGCCATGATGATAAGTAGTGTTAGCTCAGTGAGAAAAAGAGCTAACCCAGTGACAAAAAGAAGAAGATTGAACGCACAAAACTCAAATTGCACGGGTATGCCATGCAACTTTCCAGAATCCAATGAACGGATTACGAATCCACTTTAAAAAATTCCCAATAAGAACCCTAAGAACAATCATCTTTAAGTCGATAAACTGAAGAAACTGTTCTTTTTCTTTTCAACTGGGCTCTAAAGCGGCTGGTAGTTTAAAGCAAAAACTTGGTGTGGATTAAAGCCACACACTGTTGCCACAGTGAAGCGATTACAGCAACTTCTGCTTGACTGTTCTTTCCCAGTGGCGAGCAGCAAAGTAATCACGGTCTGACTTTGCAACCGCTTTTTTAACAGATTTTAAGTATCGATGAACGTCAGCATTCATTTCCCTAACAGGCTTAGTGCTTAATTAAGGTAAACATTTTCAGTATAGCACAATACACTTTTGTGATCAATGCCCATATTTTTAAACCAGCAATTCTCAGTATGGCAATTCAACTGGTATTTAATGGGATGTCAAGCTTTAGCCCAAATACATGTAACGGGTCAACGCCCGCAAGTCATCAAAAAAGGTCTTACGCGTCGGCAAGTGCGATCGCAACAGCTTGTACTTCAGTCGAGCAACTCGAGCAACGTGTGGAAGAGCAGGGACAGGATATTCAGGGTCGCCAAGCCTGAGGAAAGATGCTGCTTGCCGTGGCCAAAATTGTGTTCCAGATTGTAGCCCTTGGGTTTAAGTGTGTTGTTATTTTCGTTTTCGACCTTCCAGCGTGCCCGTCCCGCTAGAACCATCTCTGCTACGTTTTCGTCGCTCAGCAGATGATTGGTAACAAACGAATTTTTATACGTCACCTTACCGTCAGGACGGCTTACTGTGATTTCACACCAGTTCACCCATAGGGCATCCTCGCTATCTCTCAAGGGCACCCCATTGAGATAACGGTAGGTATAGGTCTCCTCAACTTTCCCTGTCCACCGTTTCGTCGTGAACGTCGGCAGGTCGAGGCCCTCCATATGCTCATAAAGGGTGGTGTGAGATTCCGGACGACACACCAGGATGAATTTGAACTGCTGGTCTAGAAGCTCCTGGCACAAAGGCTGGTGGCAATACAGGGCATCCCCTAAAACCGTAGGGAAGTAAAGTCTCACTGGCTCGTCCTTCTATGCCTGCTTGCCCAACTTCGACAGTTTATAGCCATTGTTGCCATTTAGCCCAGAGGTATGGGAGAAATATCTGGAGCAATCATATCGGGATCGTATCGAGTTCTAATTGTCTTAACAACCTATAAAGAAAATATTTATTGATAAGTAAAGTGCACGCCAATAACCTTTTTATCTATTAAGTAAATCTGACACGAATGACTGATAATCGATCGCCAGTCAGTAGCTTATTTCTTCGCTCAATGCACGATGCCAGAACTACCCTGTGATTTCTTCATGAATAACAATGCAATGCCGCTGCACAAGGTTAATAACCCTAATAGATAAAAGCAATCATCGATCGCCATGACGGTGGCTTGTTGTTGGACTGTTTGCGCGATCGCGGCCAATGCTTGCTTTTGAGCTGTTACTAAATCGGCTCCTTTACCCACGAAGTATTGAGTCATGTCTTGCAACCGTTGTTGCACCGCTTCGCTGTAAAGGGTGACATCTCCACGTAAGCGATCGTAATGAAATTCTGAGCGATGTTGAATCAGTGTGGCAAAAATGGCATCCGCAAAGGAACCACCTAGATAGCGCACTTGATTAAACAAGGCACTGGCATCATTCAGTTGCATCGACTCGATTCCGGCGGTTGCTAACCCTGCTAAAGGAACGGTAATCAAACTTTGCCCAACCCCTTGAATCAGGCGCGGTTCGATTAGTTGAGGCGTTCCCGATTGAGCACTCATGCCAGAATCGATGAAGCTACTGACCGCAAAAATCGCGCATCCAGCCGCAACAATCATACGAGAGTCAATTTTGGATTGAAGCCAGGGTAAACAGGGCATCACAACCGCACAACCAATGCCATTCCAGAACAGCGTTAGCCCGACCTGATAAGGAGTATATTGTTGCACTGAGTCGAGATATACAGGTAACACATACATAGCACCAAAGATGCCACACCCTGCCACAAAATTGACCAGGCAAGCCAGGGCAAAGTTGCGTCGTCCCATTAACCGCAAGTTGATAAAGGGGCGTTTCCGCATTAAACCAATGACTAAAAATAGTCCTAGAGAAATAACGGCAATGACTGTAAATTGACGAATGAAAGCGGAACTAAACCACTGATTGCGATTACCTTCCTCCAACACTGTTTGAAGAGAGCCTAAGCCGATCGCCATGCTGCCAATTCCCAGCCAATCCCCCTGTTGCAACAGCCTCAGTGACATGGGTTCTTTCTCTACCAGAAGTACACACGTTGCTAACATGAATGCGCCTGGTAACAAGTTGATGTAGAAAATGTATTGCCAGCTATAGGCATAGGTGAGCCAACCGCCCAAAACAGGCCCAACGGCAGGCCCAGCGGTAACGGTTAGCCCAAACAGAGCCAGACCGATCGTGTGTTTGGAACTGGGCAAATGACGCAGTACATAGGCCATTGCTACGGGAACAAAGGCTCCGGCACAAAAGCCCTGCAACCCCCGAAAGGCGATCATTTGGGTCAGGTTTGTTGCTGTGGCACAGGCGATGGAAAATACCAGAAATAGCACCGTACTCCCCGTCATGTACCACCGAGTTGAGAAAATGCGGGCAAACCATCCGGTTAAGGGAATGACAATGATTTCACCAATCAGGTAAGCGGTGGCAATCCAGGAGCCTTGATCTAAGGTGGCGGATAGGGCACCAGTCATGTCTTGAAGGGAAGCATTGGTCGCAGTGACATCCAGAGATGACATCAAAGCTCCCAGGTTCATCCCCAATATGGCAAGCCATGTTGAAAAGGGAACCGCATCAGCAGTCGTATGTGGTTGAGAAGTTGGTTGAGAAATGAGATGAGATTTCGTCATGGAATAACCTCCATTCGTTAATGAACGGCAACGGTAACTTCCGCCGACATTCCTTGGGTAATACGGCTTTCATAGCCTTTGAGGCTGGCTGGATCGAAGGTGATTTTGACGGGAATCCGCTGCACTACCTTGGTAAAGTTTCCGGTCGCATTATCCGGTGGCAGAACGGAAAAATCTGAGCCGGATGCGGGCGAGATGCTATTCACTACGCCTTGAAAGGGGTGGTTTGGAAAAGCATCCACTTTGATGTCAACGGGTTCGCCTGGTTGAATCTTACCGAGTTGGGTTTCGTTGAAGTTGGCAACAATCCATTTCGAGTCACTGACGATCGCCATTAAGGCTTGACCCGGTTGCACTCGTTGTCCGACTTGAGCCGTTTTGTTTCCCACTTGCCCAGCAACAGGAGCCGTGATCTGCGTGTAGGAAAGATTGATTTCTGCTTGATGTAAGGCGGCATCAGCGGCGGTAATTTGTGCCTGGGCAGCCTGGTATTGTTGGTGATTCACCTGAGTCTGCTGCCCACTGGCTTGTGCCTGTTGCACTTTGCCCTGAGAGTCGGCTAATTGTGCCCTGGCTTGATTGACATTATCTAAAGCGGTCTGATACTTGGCTTTCGCGTCAAGCACGCTTTGCTGGGTCGATCGCACTTGAGCTTCAGCAACCTGATCATTGGTGAGGGCATCATCTCGTTGCTGTTTGGTGACGGCTCCAGTTTGATAGAGCTGCTGGTAGCGATCGCGATTCATTTTGGCGTTGGCAGCTTGCGCCTGTGCTTTTGCCCGTTGGGCTTGGGCATCGGCGATCGCGGTTTGTGCTTGTTTCACGGTGTCATTGGTGCTGTCAATCATAGCGATCGCGCTGCTAACCGAACTTTGGGCTTCTGTCGTGTTTGCCTGGGTTGTTTGGGATGCCAGAGAAATGTTCGCTTGAGCCGCCTTTGCCTGCCGAGTCGCTACTTCTAACGCAGCCTGCGCCTGCTGCACTGCGGCTTGATAATCCTTGGGATCCAGTTGAATGAGTAATTGTCCTGGCTGTACTTCCTGGTTATCGTTCACCGGAATCGATTGAATAGTGCCAGACACCTGGCTACTGATGGGATGAATATCCCCAGTCACGTAAGCATCATCCGTTGTTTCATGAGTTGCATCGTAGTTCCACCAGCGCAAACCCAATATCCCAATACAACAACTAAGATGACTCCCGCAGAAATTAAAACTCGTCTTGTTCGTGGGTTTATCTTATTATTAGGTTGACTTACTTCATTCAGTTTCAATTGATTAGAGACATCTGGCTTTAAATCATTGTCCGATCGAATATTAGTTTGATCTTCTGCCCGATATTTGATTGAAGAATGCATTCCATTCCCGTTATTCATTGTTCGTCTCCCAATCTTGGTATTATTTGAGTGATCGAAATCATGCCATCTTCTAATTGCGTGACCTGATTTGCCATCTCTACAATCCGTGAGTCATGAGTCACCATCAGTACTGTGCAGCCCTGTTCTTGCGTTAAGTTTTGCAGTAGTTCCATCACTGCCCGGCCACTATGAGAATCGAGGGATGCAGTGGGTTCATCTGCCATGATGAGTTGGGGCTGATTGGCTAAAGCACGGGCGATCGCGACTCGCTGCTGCTGTCCACCCGATAATTCGCGCGGCAAATGGTCAGCTTTTTCTACTAACCCAACTTGTTCTAATAAGTGTTGAGCCGATTGCCGAGCTATTTTTCCTCGAAGCCCTTTCAATGCCAACGCAAACAAAACATTCTCAATTGCAGTCAGCGCAGGGAATAAATTGAAGTCTTGAGCAACGAACCCAATGTGCTGTAAACGAAATCGTTCCTGCTGTCGTCTTGATAGAGTTGTAATGTCTTCTCCAAGTAAAAGAACATTCCCAGACGATGGACTTAAGAGTCCAGAAAGAATTAACAGTAATGTCGTTTTTCCGGCTCCCGATGGCCCCATTAACAAATGCACAGTTCCACGTTTTACCTCAAGACTGATGTCTTTGAGAACTGGAACTTGTCCAGCGGGAGATTGAATAGTCATGCTGACATTATTTGCCGCGATCGCAATTTCTGGCTGCAACTGGGATTTTATCCTCGATTCAGGAGATATTGGTTGCAGGGATTGTAATTTGTGAGTGATAGACATTGCCTTCTCTCTTTAACACAGTTGTTAAGCTCGAAATACAACACCAGGTTCAACACGAGTCGCTTTCTGAATCGCTACCAGTGCCGCACCTGTACACATCACCACTGCAACCACAAATATTCCGGCAGCAGTAACAGGTGTTATCAGAATCAGGACTGCCTGGGTTGTGGCAGTCCAGGCACCTAAGCCAATGCAAGCAATCATGGCTGGAATGTAGCCAAATAAAGCCATCCACAGGGACTGTTCAACAATGATGCTGTAGGCTTTCCAATCACTTGCACCCATTGCTTTAATCGTGCCGAATTCTCGTACATGATCGGTGACAGAGGCATAGAGAATTTGACTCACAATGACGCTGCCGACTATAACACCGACGATCGCGCCTAACCCCAGAATGAAGCCCACACTAGTTCGTTTTTCCCAGTAGTGTTCTGTTTTATCAGCGAATTCTTGTCGGGTGTAAGCATGAGTACCGGGCAAAGCCGCATCCAGACGTTGTTTAAGAACCTGAAGATCTTGACCAGGTTGTGCCTGAACCAAAATAAAGCTAATTGAATCTTGAGGGGTTAATGCGCTTAATGGTGGGGAAGTAACTGGTGTGGCGGTTGATACGGAGTGGGAGCGGCTATACGCTTTTGCAGATTGAAGTGAAGTCAATAAAAATGGGCTGTCGGCATTAGATTGAATTCCCTTTGTAAAACCAACAACCTGTGCCCGGAAAGAACCGACCTGCCCAGTATTATTAACCTGTTGCAAACCTAATGATTTAAGGTCAGTTGAATCAACCATGATGTTGTAAGGCTGGTTTAAGTCACTCTGCTTACCCGCAGTAATTGTGCCAGGTGTTAGCAAAGTTCCATTTGGATCAAACCCAATTAACCGGACTGTATTCAATTGACCATCAGGGCCGCGCCATACGGCACCTTGAACTGTAAGCGGCTCTGCCTGTGCGACTCCCGTCACTTTTTGTACCTGTCGCAAGCGATCGTAGGCAATTGGCGAGGTGAGATCAAGATTGATAGCATCATTCGATGCAACCCAGATATTTGCTCGTGATCGATCAATCAACAGAGCAGTTGAGCGTGTAAATCCATGCAAGATTCCAACTTGGATGGTGACTAGACCAACCGCAAACACAATTCCGGCTTCAGCAACCAGAAACCGTACTTTATCTTCAAATAAATTTTTTCGTGCCAGGGATACCATTATCACATCTCCAATTGCGGTGAATAAATTCACTCCTGCAATAAAACCAGCGTAAGGTCTACTGAAGAGTCGATGGGTGAAGGTTAGACAAGTTAAGCGTGAGTTAATTTGTGATGAATGCTGATGTACGATGAAAGCTCATGACCTAGCCTGGATCGAGTTAATGAGAGCTTTGCAACAGATTGCGCGATCGCATTTTGAGCTGCCACGCTTCCATGTAGGTGTAGAAAACTGGTGTAGTGTATAGCGTCAACAGTTGAGAAAAGACTAATCCACCGACAACAGCCAGCCCTAAGGGGCGACGGGCATCGGCTCCAGCACCGAAACCGAACGCGATCGGTAACGTTCCCAATAGTGCAGCCATTGTGGTCATCATGATGGGACGAAAGCGCACTAAACACGCTTCATAAATCGCATGATGGGGGCTTTCTCCAGCCTTTCGCGCTTCGACGGCAAAATCCACCATCATGATGCCGTTCTTTTTCACAATTCCAATCAGCAAAATGATGCCAACAAATGCGTAAATATTCAGGTCAACCTTGAAGAGGAGCAAGGTAAGTAATGCCCCAAATCCAGCCGAGGGCAGGCTAGACAAAATAGTCAGGGGATGAATGGAGTCTTCGTACAGAATTCCTAAAACGATATAAATCACGAGGATTGCGGCTAGAAGGAGCCAACCTAATCCTTGCAGGGAAGATTGAAACGCCTGAGCAGAACCCTGAAAACTGGTGCTGATGGTGGCTGGCAGAGTTTGATGGGCAGTTTGCTCAATTTTGTGGGTGACATCGCCCAGCGAAATGCCTGGTTTGAGGTTAAATGAAAGTGTGACAGAGGCAAGCTGCCCTGTGTGATTGACGGTGAGTGGCCCAACAGTACGATCGAGGGTGGCGATCGCATTCAGTGGCACAAGTTGACCATTGGACGATCGCACGGATAGCAGATTCAACGCATTTGCATCTTTTTGATACTGTGGTTCGACACCCAAAATGACTTGATATTGACTATCTGGTGCATAAATTGTCGAAACTTGTCGGGTGCCATAAGCGTAGCCCAAAGCAGTCTGAACTTGAGTCATATCCAGCCCTAGAGACTCTGCCTGCTGTCGATTCACAGTCACTTGCACCTGGGGATTGTTGATCTGGAGATCACTATTCACATCTTGAAGTTCTGGCAACTGTCGCAGTGCGGCTTCTAATTTGGGTGACGCTTGCTGAAGTTCTGCGAAATTGGGACTGGTCAACGTGAATTGATATTGCGCTTTGGTTTGCTGTCCACCAATATTGATGGCAGGCGGATTTTGTAGAAAAGTTTTCATACCCGGAATTTGAGCGAGTTTGGGGCGTAGTTCTTGAATAACTTGGTCAGCACTGAGTAAGCGATCGCTGCGGGGTTTGAGTCGGATAAAGATACGTCCTGCATTGGCAGAGGCATTGGGGCCACCGGAGCCAATGGTTGAGTTGATCGCAGCAATGTTGGGATCGTGGCGTAAAATATCCACGACTGCTTGCTGATGTTTTGCCATTTCAGCAAAGGAGATATCTTGCGCTGCTTGCGTTGTTCCAGTGATTTGCCCGATATCAGTGCTAGGGATAAATCCTTTGGGCACAATCACAAATAGGGCGATCGTTGCTATTAGAATCGCCCCTGACAAGCCCATCATCAGTCGATGGTGTTTTAAGGATAGTCGTAAACTCCAGGCGTAAGCATTTTGCGCTGTGTTGAAGACGGATTCAGATAGGTTGTAGAGGTAAGTTGTGAGGGTTTGTAATTGCGATCGCCGTTGTTGAAGTCTGAAAATATCTACTTCAGAAGATAGTGAATCACTAGAATGAGACCCATTTAGAAATCGACTGCATAGCATCGGAGTCAAACTGAGGGAAACGACTCCAGACACCAAGATTGCAACGGTCATGACCACAGCAAATTCTTGAAATAAGCGGCCTAAAATACCACCCATGAATAAAATTGGGATGAAAACGGCAACTAGAGAAATGGTCATGGATAGAATGGTAAATCCGATTTCCTTGGAGCCATTGAGTGCTGCTTGCAATGGAGGTTCTCCCATCTCCATGTGCCGCACAATATTCTCCAGCATCACGACTGCATCATCTACGACTAAGCCAACGACCAGGGTGAGTGCCATCAAAGATAAATTATCGAGGGAGTAACCGAGGAGCAACATGACACCAAACGTTGCCACCAACGAAAGCGGAACAGCGAGACTGGGAATAATCGTGGCAGAAAGATTGCGGAGAAATAGAAAGATGACCAGAACGACTAAGGCGATCGTTAATATCAGCGTAAACTGCACATCTTCAATAGACGCTGCGATCGCTTGCGATCGATCAAATAAAACTTCCATTGTGATCGCGGCTGGAAGCTGTTTCTGAAAACTCGGTAGAATTTTCTTGATCTGGGCAACGGTTTCAACTGTATTCGTACCCGGTTGCTTTTGAATTGCCAGCACGATCGCCCGTCTCCCAGGAAAGTCTCCCGCCGTGGTTTGTTGAGTCGTGCCTGATCGTAAACTGCGAGAAAAATACCAACTGGCAACCTTATCATTTTCAACGCTATCCACGACCTGTCCCAAATCACCCAGTTGAATGGGTGCCCCATTGCGGTAAGCGATCGGCAAATTGCGATAGGCAGCAGCAGTGGTCAATTGCCCATTCGATGCGACTGTGAGATTTTGCTGGCTTCCGTAGAGATTGCCAGTGGGAAGATTCGCATTCCCTTTGGCGATCGCGTCTGCCACTTCATCAATCCCAATCCCTTTTGCACTCAGCGATTCTGGATCAAGCAAAACTCGAACAGCATATTTCTGCGATCCATAAACATTGACCTGCGCCACCCCATCCACCATTGAAAGTTGCTGTGCTAACTGAATTTCTGCATACTTATCCACCGTTGATAGTGGCAAGACTTCAGAACTCAGAGCCAGATAGAGAATGGGTTGATCCGCCGGATTGACTTTTCGATAGGAAGGAGGTGTGGTCATGGTTGCAGGCAACTGCCGAGATGCCTTCGAGATCGCAGCCTGGACATCTTGTGCGGCTCCATCAATGACCCGATCGAGGTCAAATTGCAGCGTGATTTGAGTACTCCCCAACGAACTGCTGGAAGTCATGGATGTAATTCCGGCAATGCTTGAAAACTGTTGTTCTAAGGGTGTGGCAACAGAAGATGCCATCGTTTCTGGACTGGCACCCGGTAAGCTGGCTGAAACTTGAATCGTGGGAAAATCGACGTTGGGTAAGTCGCTGACGGGCAATAGGCGATAACTAGCAATGCCAAAAATTAACACACCCACCATGATCAGGGTCGTCATGATGGGACGACGAATGAAAAGTTCAGAGAGGTTCATGAGCGGAGCTTATTGGGATGAGGTAAATGAATCTTTTTCGCGCACTGTGGCACCGGGAGCAAGGTTAAACTGACCATCCGTGACAACGCGATCGCCGACTTGTAACCCACGTTGAATCACAGTTTGGTTGGCAACCGTTTGCCCCGTCGTGATCTTGCGAACTTCAACCGTTTGATTCGGCTTAATCACATAAACAAAGGAACCTGTTTGCCCCGCTTGCACCGCACTAGCAGGCACCACGATCGCATTGGGTACTTCACTCAACGTCAGCACCACATTCACAAACTGCCCTGGCGTTAGTCGCCCGTCCGCATTGGTAAAGCTAGCTCTCAACTTAATGGTTCCGGTGGTGTTATCCACGCCGTTATCAACAAATACTAATTCACCCCGTAACGGCTTGCCAGAGTCTTGAGGGGATTTTGCAGTGACTTGTAATGGATGCTGTGCCTGGTATTTTTTTAGGTCTGGTAACTGTCCCTGGGGAATTGAAAATTCAACGTAGATCGGATTCACCTGATTGAGTGTCGCTAAGGGATTGGTGTCATTCGCTTTAACTAAATTTCCTTGATTGACGTTCAGTTTCCCCAGTTGTCCATCAATTGGAGCATCAATCGATGCATAGGATAGTTGCACCCTGGCTGTCTCCACTTGCGCCTCGGCTGCATTTACCGCCGCTTGGGCATTTTGCACATTTGCCTTAGCCGATTCTACTGCCGCGATCGCATTACCAACATTACTTTGATCTGCTGCTACAGTCGCCTGTTGAGCAGCTGCATTGGTACGATACTGCTCCGCCTGTTCTTGAGTTACAGCGCCCTGATTGATGAGTTCGGCATATCGCTGTGCTTCGACATTCGCATTGTGTGCCTGTGCTTGATCTCTAGCCACTGTCGCCTGTGCCTGATTCACCTGTGCCTGCGCTTGAGCGATCTGCGCCTGTGCCTGCCGCACCTGGGCGATCGCCTTTGCTTGATTAGCAACTGCTTGATCCAATGCCGCCTGTAATGGACGTGAATCCATGCGGAACAGTCGTTCGCCCCGTCTGACCATTTGCCCCTCCCGAAAATACACGCCCGTAAGTTGCCCATCAATTTGAGACTTGAGGGCGATCGTTGAGTAAGGCTGCACTGTTCCAGTTGTTTGTATCAGCAATGGCACCATTTGACGGGTAACCCGCGCAGACACCACTGGAATAGCTTGACTTTCTTGATGCCGGGGCGATCGCGCTGCTGATACGGCACAAGCAGATAAACCAGTCAACAAGAACAGAAGGATGCTCCACTGTTTCCATCGTAGTCTCAAAGATTTTGGATTCATTGGGAGCAACAGATTAGAAGTAGAGCTTGACTGAGGGTGAGAATGCATCGCTGTGCTCCAAATGAATCAGTATCGATAAGCCTAGAAATTGACAAATGGTGGACGGTGATAGGAAGTCGGTGGCAGAATCGTCATATTCAAGTGATACGGAGTTGGGACTCCAGACTCATTTGTCACTCGAACAAAGTAATCTTCCGAGTAGGGTAAACGTCCATTCCAGGCTGAAAAATCAGTCATTACACCATTAACTAATGGTGTCCCATCAGCACCAAAAACAGTGAGCACCACAGGCTGACCAGATGGATTGTCAACTGAGATATAGGTTTGTTGTCCCGCCATTGCGTTGAATACATAACTCCGCATATTGTGAGGACCTAAATACCCACTCAAGATATCTGAGTCTCGACCTGGAGTGAACTGAATCCGTTGCGATGGAATGACGATCGCCTCGGCAGGTGTTGCAGGTAGAAAAGGGATCATGCCTGTCACGCCTATCACCAATGAACCTAACAAAATCACATTTCTGAGAATACCGTTCATGTTGTCCTCCTGAATTGATAAATGGGCGTAATGATTGTGGTGGTTGCTCATTAAAGCTCGATAGAAATCTGCCAAAACTACCAATACTTTGCTGCTAATCGTTGAAGTGGATGGGAATGTAGTTTTGCTGAAGTGAACACTGTTGATTAGAAAGAATGCTAGAATCTTTTAGCACGTTTTTTTGTACGAAGATAATTCTGCCTGTTCTGATTCATTTTCCCATCATCATAAGGTTGTTCGCCAACAGCAGGATAGTCATCATGGTTGAGGCTAAAAATCTCAATCACACCTTGAGCGATATAATCCATCATTTGCTTCAAAGTTTTGAGCAGTAACATAGATCAGACTCCTTTTTGATCTGAACGTCTAGTTGCAATATCAGTTCTACTGAATTGCTTCAGGCATTTACTTGAATCAGTTATTTCAACGCTTCTACAGTGCCCTTACCTCAATGCTGAGTTTGAGTTTCGCTATCGCTAAAATTCAATTGCATTTGCAGTAGGCGATCGGGTAATTGGGAAATCTGGTTTGCCAGCTTATAAATTTCATGAACCTCCTAAGATAGTTTTCAATTAGTCTTGTCAAGCCAAGATGCTTGGGTTATCTAAGTTGAGCAAATTAAGCAAACGGTTGTAGTCTTGCATGATGCGTTGCTTTAGCTGCATCAGTTCATCAGTTGAAATTGCGTCTGGGGCGGACTTGGCTTCGGGTGTTGTGTAGTCTTCTGCGTCTAAATGCAAATCAAAGGCATTGAAAAATATTTTGAGCGTCCGTTTATCAATCTTGGTTTCACAACTCAAGATACGACTGACGGTGCGTGGATCGAGTTGAGAAAAGCCCGCCAAGACCTCATAGGAATACCGATTGCCATATTGATCGCAGATTGAATTGAATTGCATCAATTTTTGGAGTCCCTTTTGAGTTAAAATCACACCCCGTTTGCGGCTATGCTTGGTTGGAATCATTGCTGTATCAAGCTCCATTGCAAAGGAGTGAACAGTGTGAGTGCTTGTTTGTAGGTTGGTTGGTGTCATGGATACTTCCTCAATACAATTTGGAGCAGTCAACTGTTACTGCCAAAAGGGTTTCAAGCTGAGATAAAATCTAAATTTGAGAGTTCTCTATTTTTAGAATTGCAGTCAGCATTTGTTCAAATGTCCAGGATTCTGTGTAGCGATCGCCATTTAGGAAAAGTGCTGGAACTACTACTACACCATGTTCTTTGCCACTCTTAATATCCTGCATGACACGATTCGAGTAGATTCGACTTGACATCTCTTTAAGAAAACGAGAAATATCTAATCCGATTTGATTGGCATATTCAACCAGGCAACCATCACTTAATGCGTATTGATGTTCAAACAACATGTGGTGCATTTGCCAAAATAATCCCTGGGTCGCTGCGGCTTCTGCCGCTTCTGCCGCTCGTTGCGATCGCGGATGAATTTGCGTGTTAGGAAAGTGGCGAAAGACAAAACATAAGCGATCGGGGGCGATCTTATTTACTGAGTTGAGTCGCTGTTGAATCTGTTGAATGATTTGATGAATTTCGCCACAACTACGACATTGATAGTCTCCGTATTCAATGAGTACCACTGCGGCATTGGGATCTCCTTGAATGTGATCCTGCTCTGAGAGGGGAATGAGTAGTCGATTACCGTTATATCCGTGACTCATGGTGAACGCTCCGTTGTCGATGCTTCTAATTTAAGAAATTAATCGCCTGATGTCGCCAACTTACAGTTGAGTGTTTGAGGCGATGAAACGACAACAGTAATCTGTCCCAGAGTCAGCAGATACCTATACTTAAGTTCAGGTCTAAATAACAGCCCTTTTCAAAGGTACGTTACGCTGCTGCTAACAACCCCCTACAATAACACCACAGGACAGCCCTTACAGATTGGCAATGCCGCGTTTGAGGGCAACGATAACGGCTTGAGTGCGATCGCTCACTCCCAGTTTGCTCAAAATTCGGTTGATGTGGAATTTGACCGTACTTTCAGAAATATTTAAGTCGGTACTAATGTCGTGATTGCTTTTGCCCAGTGCCATCAATCGAATCACTTCTAATTCGCGATCGCTCAAATCAGGACTACTCATGCGTTCGGCAAGTTTGGCACCCACCGCAGGTGGAATATGTTTTTGACCCCGGCTGATGATGCGAATTGCATTCAACAGTTCGTCGGGTTCAGTATCTTTGAGCAAATAACCTTTTGCCCCTGCTCGCAACCCACGATAAATGTCTTCGTCTCCGTCGTAGGTGGTCAGCACCATAATTTGAGCCGTCTTTGACTCAGCACAAATCGTTGTAATCGCCATCACACCATCCATATTGGGCATTCGCAAATCCATCAACATGACATCCGGTTGATGCTCACGAAACAACGCGATCGCCTCGTTGCCGTCCCGTGCCTGAGCCACAACCGTCATATCGGATTCCTGCTCAATCAGAGTTGCCAGTCCTTGCCGCACAACAGAATGATCATCAGCAATCAGCACTCGAATAGTTTGGGGCTGGCTCATATTGATTCCTCCCGATTGCACACGACTGTAATTTCTGTTCCTTGCCCCGGTGCGCTTTGAATCGTTAACTGTGCACCCATGCGATCGCTGCGCTCAGACATGCCTAACAAACCATACCCATTGTTTGCTGATGCTGGATTGATGGCAAAACCCTGTCCATCATCCTTGACTCTCAAGATACATTGAGTGCTGTTGTAGATTAGCTCAATCTGAATATAGCTGGCTTGGGCATATTTCAGGGCATTGGTGACAGACTCCTGTCCAATGCGTAGCAAATTACTTTCTACTTCGGTTGGGAGGGCGTAGGGTTCCCCAATGCGGTTACAGGTGACGTGGGTTTGGCTGCCAGAGAAAAGTTGAGTAGCCATCTGGTTCAGCGCACTGCACAAATCACCCTCCTCCAGCAATCGCGGGCGCAATGCCTCCACCGATCGCCGTGCTTCCGCTAATCCAGTCCGAGCAAGGTCACGACTTGTTTGCACATGGGTTTGCGCTGCCATTGGATTGGTGCTCATCAACCGGGAAGCATTGCCCAGTTGCACAATAATCCCCGTAAATGATTGGGCTAGGGTGTCGTGAATTTCGCGGGCCATGCGATTCCGTTCCTCCAGGATTGAAGCAGCTCTGAGGGCGGCTTCAGCCTGTTTGCGTTGACTCACTTCCAATGCTAAGGCAACAAAATCTGCGATCGAGCCGACAAAGGTTTGTTCAATCAATTCCCATGATCGGGGAGTTCGCACCTGTTCATGAAATATCATGCCCACCAGTTCTCCACCGACCCGAATTGGCGCATCCAGTAGAGAAGCAATATGATTTGGCTCTAGCCAGGTTAGCCAAAACTCCTGCACCCGTGGGTCAGTGCGGGTGTCTGATACTGCGATCGTCCGGGCACTGACCAAGGCTTGAAAGTAAGTTGGGTGATCTGCCTGTTCCCGTTCCAAGCCTGATGAGTGGCGGTGTTGGCTCCGTTCATAAAGATTGATGCACCGAAGTTTGGTGCGATCGCCATTGAGTAACCAAACACTAACTCGTTCGATATCTAAAGCATTGGCTGCTTGTTCCGTAATCACATTCAATGCAGCGTCGAGATCTCCTTCTGCGATCGCGGGCTGATTTGCCAATTCTGATAATGCCTGAGTGTACTGTTGTAATCGGCCTTCTCGCTCAATCCGCTCTTGCACTTCCTGTTCTAAACGCTGATTGGTGACGGTGATAGCTCGTTGTTTTGCCTTTAATTGTTCAAACGAGAAGCAAATGATTAAAGCAACTAAAATGAACTCAAAGAGTTGGGCTATATCAGATGAATTGTGATCAGCAAAAGTATATAAAGGTGGAAATAGAAAATAGTCACCCAATAGTGCCGATAAAACAGTTACCACAAGTCCTGGTTTAATCCCCCCAAGCCAGGAACTAATTGCGATCGCGGCAAAAAACAAAAAAACAATCGGCTGAGACGTAAATTGGTTTAACCATAGAGTCAATAAAAAGGCAATAAAAACCGCTAAAATTGCCACTCCATAATGCTTCCCTTCCGTGCGGCTCAGCCATGCCTCTTGCCACCAGTCGATTAACTGCTTTCTAAGCATAACCATCCTGTTCATCCGCATTTTTTGCATTGGCTCATCGCAACTGCTATCAATCTAATGACGCTGAAAACCAACCAAACCAAAACCAAATCGGGATTAACATACTCTCCCTTACAAAAAGAAACAACCACCCCTGGATAGAAATTCTTCAACTTTGCAGGTGTGTAGCCCAGTCATGCACCTGTTTTTTCCACCGACCAACTGTATTCCTTAACTTCCTGTCTAAACAAGCTAAACATCCCTAATGCCATCTCTCAGCCCCATTACAACTGAAATTAATCTTCGTGTTGAATACTGTAAAAACCAATCCATAATTCACGCTGTTCTCAACCGAGGAGAAAGAGTATTAGGAGAAAAATCCATGCTTGCAACACAAACAAATCCCAACGGACTGTTACTAGAACCCGGAGAAGGCAGTTCCTACTGGGTATTAGGTGATTTGTACACCTTCAAAACTATCAGCAAAAATACGAAAGGAACCTACTCTTTGATGGAAATTACGGTTTATCCCCAAACGGGTTCCCCTCCCCATATCCACAGCCGCGAGGATGAATCGTTTTTTATTCTGTCTGGCGAGATCGAGTTTCAGGTGAATGGAGAAACGATGATCGCAGACCCCGGCACCTTCATCTATTCCCCCAAAGGGCAAACACACCTGTTCACAAATATCAGCAACAAGTCGGCCAGAATGCTGTGCTGGGTGATACCTGCCGGACTTGAACAGTTTTTTATGGAAATTGGTACGCTGGTTACTGACCCCACCGCTCCACCTCCACCGGTGACTGCTGCCGATATCCAGAAAACGATCGCCCTTGCGCCCAGTTATGGATTAACGATTTTACCGCCTGAACAATAGCTAATAGGTTCAGACTTACCTTGATAGTGTCGAAAGGCTCTGCTGCCCTCTAAGCAGAGCTTTTTTATTGCATCAAACACTTCAATAAAACAGTGTTAATTATAGAATTTATATCAAAAAAATATATAAAAATTGAATAAACATTTGATTCACTCTAAACTTCCTGCAAACTTATCTATCTACATCCATTAAAACTATTCAATCCTTCAAACTGAAATAAGAATTCAAGGAAATAACTGACATGACATCTAGTAGAATGACCAGACGGTTAAATCTATTCACTAGCACGATTGCAGGTGCTGGAATTGCCCTGTTTGTGAATTATTTGATTAGCCACATTGATCACCCGATCGCCCCTTCTAATTCACAACCCGCGATCGCGCCCATGTCTCAGCCCGTCCACGCGGCAACCAATGATAATAACTTTGTCACCACCGTTGTACAACAAGCAGGCCCAGCCGTTGTGCGGATCGATTCAACTCGTGTGGTTGATAATCCCAACGCTGATGCAGAAAATTATCTCTCTCAGTTTTTTGGATTTGATACTCCCCAAGTCCCTAAGCGCGAAATTGAACAGGGCATCGGCTCCGGATTTATTATCAATACTGATGGACAGATTCTCACGAATGCCCATGTAGTCGATGGCGTGAAAACGGTACAAGTGACACTTAAAGATGGACGCACTTTCAAAGGTACGGTCATGGGCACTGATCCTGTCACGGATGTTGCCGTTGTGAAAATTGATGGGAATCAGCTGCCGACCGTGAAACTGGGGAATTCCGATCGCCTGCAACCCGGTGAATGGGCGATCGCGATCGGCAATCCTCTCGGTTTAGATAACACCGTCACTGAAGGCATTATCAGCGCCACCGGACGTTCTAGCGGCACGCTTGGCTTTTCTAACGAACGAGTTAATTTCATTCAAACCGATGCAGCCATTAATCCGGGCAACTCTGGCGGCCCGTTATTAAACGCCCGTGGGGAAGTCATCGGGATGAATACAGCCATCCTGCAAAATGCTCAAGGGCTTGGATTCGCGATTCCTATCAACACGGCAGAACAGATTGCCCAACAGTTAGTCAGCACAGGGAAGGTTGAGCATCCCTATTTAGGAATCCAGATGGTGACGCTATCCCCAGAAGTGAGGCAAGCCTTGAATGAGAAGAAACCGGACAGGGTGAAAGAAGATCAGGGAGTTTTAGTGATTAAGGTCATGCCAAATTCTCCCGCCGCCCAAGCAGGTGTCAAAACAGGAGATGTGATTCACAAAGTTAGTAATCAAGTGACACAAACATCAGACTCAGTTCAGCAAATAATAGAGAAGTCATCGGTGGGAAATCAGTTAAGCCTAGAAATCAATCGATCTGGAAAAACATTAGACTTGACAGTGAAACTTACATCGCTGCCAACCTAAACCAATTAATGCTATGTTGCAACGACTGAATGCCCAAGCCCGTTTATTGATTTCCATTGGAATTGGCTTAGTCGTCTTTATCTTGTTACCATCCTGGCTCCACTTATCTACGCAGATTCTCTGCTCATGGGATGCCGGGATGATTTCTTTTTTGGCCTTGACCTGGACTGTCATGGCGAAAGCAACGCCCAAAACCATGCGCAGAAAAGCACAACAACAAGATGAAGGACGGGTGGTGATTTTAAGCTTGATTACTGGGGCTGCTTGTATTAGCTTACTGGCGATCGGCTTTATGTTGAGCAATGGCAAGGGGGTATCTCCTCAAATCTTGGGGATTTATCTTGCGATCGCTATCATCACTATTATCGGCTCCTGGCTGTTAGTGCATACCGTCTTTGCGTTGCATTACGCGCATGGTTATTATCAGGATAATTCTGCTGGTGACGCGATCGCTGGTGGGCTAGAGTTTCCAGATGACCGTCAACCCGATTATTGGGACTTTCTCTACTTCTCTTTCGTCATTGGAATGACCAGTCAAGTCTCAGATGTGGCAATTTCTTCACGCTCGTTGAGACGGTTGGCGCTGTTACATGGAATTCTCTCATTCTTCTTCAATACAACGATTCTAGCGATGAGCATCAATATCATCGCTAGTTTGATTTGACTCAAATCATGTCCTGATCGAAATCTGTAATGTCCTCTAAGGTAAAATTCCAATTCTGGACGTGAAAGCCGTTCAAGTTCCTGGTTTGAGGTAATCCAACAAGCGATCGCTAGAGTCTGCCCGCACCAAACCAACGGCAATATCGGATAAATTTGCTGGTGTTGCTAAATAACACAATGACTCTGCTGAATTTCGAATAAGATATCAAGCTGTTTAGAAATCGTTTCATAGCCAGATCCAGCAACGCCACTTTACTAACCAGGAATACAGTCAATACTATAGTTTCCAACAAGGTTGAAACTTTTCTTTGAACTAATGCAAACTTTTATCATTGTTCATCCTAAAGCAACTGATATTTGTCCTGGGCGAGCTTATACAGCCGTCGCCAAACCAGGCGATTGGTGAGGACAACAATCAAAGACATCACCCCCGTTGCAGCCAGCAGCAGGGGATAGTTATTGTGGGCGGAAGCCTGGGAAATAACTTCTCCTAATCCGGGTGTTGTCAGAGTTTTGCCTTGAAAGTTAATGTATTCGCTCACCACGCTGGCGTTCCAGGCTCCACCTGTGGCAGTAATCGCCCCTGTCACCAAATAGGGAAAAATGCCAGGGAGAATTACCGTTTTCCAGCGTTGAATCCGGGACAAGCGATACACAGTGGCGGCTTCAAATAGTTCCGAGGGAATCGATTGTGCCCCAGCAATCACATTGAACAGCACATACCACATCGTTCCCATCATCATTAGCACGACCGAGCCAACCTGAAGCCCACCGCCCCATTGCACCAGGTAAAGCAGCAACACAGGAAATAGAGCGGTTGCTGGCACCGAAGCTGCAATTTGCACAACTGGCTGCAAGAGTTTTGATAGACGAGGATTACGACCGATCTCAACACCCACAGGAACAGTCCAAAAAACAGATAACGTCAATGCTAAAAGCACTCGTAAAGTCGTCAAAATTGCACCATTGATGACTTGCCACCAATCCTCAGGATTGAGCACTTTAAGCAATAATGCAGCTTCCCAGGTGCCCCACAGGACAACGAAAGCAAACCCGCTGGCAAAGACCCAGTTGAGCCAGTAGATAGGGGTGTGGGGTGTAGGGTGTGGGGTGTAGGGTGTGGCGCTTCGACGTGAGTGCGCAGCCAGACGATGTGGGTGAGTGAGCGTGCGATCGATAGTTTGAGTGAAAGGGACCCAAATCTGCTGAGTGAATAATTTGAGGGTGGGCGATCGCCGCAAAAAGTCCAAAACACTGGATTGAGGAGGATTTTCAGACTCGACTAGTTCTAATTTAAATTTTTCTGCCCAGGCAATGAGCGGTCGCCACAGGAGAAAATCTAACACCACAATGATGCCAATTAATACGACGAGTCCATAGCCGATCGCAACTAAGTTGCCATCATTAGAAGCTTTAGATAAGTAGGAACCCAGACCAGGCAGTTGAAAACTCTCTTTGCCAAATGTGAAGGATTCGATCGCCATTAAGAAGAACCATCCCCCCGCAACAGACATGACGCTATTCCAAACCAGCCCAATCACTCCAGCAGGTAATTCTAGCGTCCAAAACCGTTGGAAAGCATTAAGACGATACGTTGTAGCAGCTTCAATCAACTCTTTCGGAATGCTACATAGCGATTGGTAAAAACTAAACGTTAAATTCCATGCCATGCCCGTAAACATCAGAATAATCGATGCTAATTCCACTCCAAGCAATTGTCCTGGAAATAACGCGACCAGTGCCAACACAACACCGGGCAAAAACGATAACACGGGAATTGATTGCAAAATGTCTAACAGGGGTAACAGGATTTTGGCCGCGATCGCCCAACGATAAGCCACATAGGCATACAAGATGCTAAACCCCAAAGACAAGAAATAGGCGATCGCCATACGCAGTAAAGTTTGTGCCGTATACCAGGGCAACACCTTTGGATCGGTTGCAATCACGGCTTTCGCGTTGTAGGTTCCCGTGAATTGGGCAGCCGTATCCACGATCGCAAAAATCAAAGCCACCATTGCCAGAATGACCAGCCCATCCTGCCAGGTCCAGTGAATGCGATCGGGCAACTGATTGTTAGGAGTCAGCGGTCTCGTCATAGAGTTCTCCGGTGGGTTCGTCGTAACCAAAAATCTCGGCATAGCGCCCCAAACTCACAGCCGTATCGAGCTGACGCTGGGCTTCTTCAGGGCTAAAGTGACGAGTGAGAATATCTAGCAGCAGATCTTCAGGAATACGACGAGTGGGAGTCGTTTGCAGCAAATGATGGATCTGCTCCACCAGTTGAACATTTGCCAGGAGAAGGTTTCGGAAAATCTGTTTGCGCTCATCGACTCCACCTTGAATAAACTCAATCGCGATCGCATTTAGATGAATATCGCCTTCCTTGATCTCGATCAGCCCCAGCAAATTGGCTGCATCCACAATCGGCAGCAAATCATTCACTTCCAGTTGCAGCTCCTGCCCAATCCGGTAAAGATCCTCATCCTGACGATGCTCTAGCAATTCCAGCAGACCCGCGATCGAGCCAGCCCGAACATGGGGAATACTCTGATATTTGGGGACTGAGGTTGGCACCGTTGGCATATCAGTTGGCCTATCGGCTTGAATTCCATCAACCTTCAGATCCGGATTGGTCATAATTTTATAGACCTCATCCACAAGGGTCTGAAATTCTGGACTCTTGCGATCGCGATAGTGCGGCAATGTCACTTTCAACTCAGCTCGAATGCGTCCAGGATTGCGCCCTAATACAATCATTCGGTCTGCTAATGTGACAGCTTCCTCAATTCCGTGAGTCACAATTAAAATCGCTTTCGTTGGGATTCGATGTTCAATCCAGAGATCAATGAGTTCTGTTCGTAAGTTTTCTGCGGTTAATACATCTAATGCTGAAAAAGGTTCATCCATACACAATAATTCTGGTTCAACCGCCAGTGCTCTAGCAAATCCAACCCGTTGGCGCATTCCCCCCGATAGCTCTTTCGGATAGGCATTTTCAAACCCATCTAAGCCAATGATGTCAATTATTTCGATTGCTTTTTGACGACGTAAAGCGGCTGTAACACCCTTTGCCTTCAGTCCCAGCTCGACATTTTCTAACACCGTTAACCAGGGATAAAGTGCAGCACTCTGAAATACAACAGCTACCCCTGGATTCAAACCCAGCATTGGTTGATTGCGATAAATCACCTGTCCGCGCGTGGGTGCAATCAATCCCGCAATCATTCGCATCAGAGTCGATTTTCCCGATCCTGATGGCCCTAACACGGCCACAACTTCTCCTTCAAATAACTCCAGATTAATCCCCTCTAAAATACTGATAGATTGACCACTTGGTTGGCCGTAACCTTTACTCACATCCTTTAAAGAAATTAGTAGCTGCAATGCCGGGGTAGTAACCATAATATTTCTCCTCATCAATCTCCCCAACGTGTTCAGGAACTGTTTTCCTAAATTATTCCAGTGATAGTCAGCATTATATGATCGGTCAAAAATTAGGTCGAATTAAGTATATCAAAATGATAAGGAATGGTTTTGTCATTGGTTACCGAACAAGAAACAGTAAATAGATTGACTCTAGTCTCTCCCGATTAAACCGTTGCAAAAGCCAAGAAAGACAAGTTAGGTAGGAAGTTAAGCCCACAGTAAACAATAGAAAGTTAGCTATGATATTAACAATCCTGATGAGGGAAGTTCTATTCTGTGGATCCAATCGCATGATATTCTATCAAAGCTAAAATCTCATGTTTCTTCCCCCGCCCAGTTTAAGATCTTGACGCAGCCGCTTTTCACCTCGTTGAGGTTGGACCAATTCTTCTATTTGTTGAGTCGCTAATTCGTAGAGCGATCGCATATTGATAGAGTCATCCCCTTAGCCCTCTTTGGTCACATTAGTGAGAGGAATTTAGAATAGGGATAGTAGAGTTTTAGGGTGCCCAACGATCAATGGAAAGAAAGAGAATGGCATCGTGGCGGTCATAGCTTATGGCTTAGTTGATGGCATGATTTTGCCATTGACCTTTGAAGTGTATAAAACGAGAGAACAGCTCAAGAATAAAGAGGAATATTAAAGTAAACCACAAATAGCTGCCCAAATAATTCGCCGATTACAAGCAATGAGATTTCAATTTGAACTGGTGCTTGCCGATAGTTTGTATGGCGAAAGCAAAGTGAATTTTGTCAATATTCTAGGCCAATTAAACCTGCCTTATCTTCTGGCGATTCGCAGCAATCATGCCCTGTGGCTACCGCAAGGTCAAGAGGTGATTCAGGAACCGTGGCAGAAGTTTGAGCGTACCTTTAGCAATGGCACGACAGAGGGCCGCTACCTGACAGAGGTAATTTACGGCAGGCGTCAGCGCAAACAATACTGGTTGTTGACGACTGCCCCAGAAATCTTGCCAGACATTCGACCAGTTTTGTGATGGTTTGTGCTCTGGCAATGAAGCTCACCGTAATTGGTGACCACTATGACTTTAGAACCTGGATTGAATATGGTCTCAAGCAAGCTAAAGATACTTTAGGATGGGCTGACTTTCGCATGACCGGGGAGTTAGTCATAAGTGCCTTTCTGATGGTCAGTTTGTTTGCTGACCAATTCAATCAGTCTTGTCCGCTAGCCAAAATGGGAAGGTGCTGGAGAATACAATAAGGTAGGATAATTCTGCACTGATCAACAGGCTGATTTAAAGACCCGAAGGTAGGTTTGGGTATCCAGGCGCGATCGCCCTCAGGCAAACTCCGAGCGCGAGATACAGGAAAGTAAATAAGGTAAATCGTTTCATTATTTCTTCTCTAGTGAAGCTTATTCTCTGTACCAGACACGCACACATTGAAAGTAGTTGACTGTAATGCCCTGGCTGATCATCACTGGGTAGAAAGCATTACTGGTCGTCACTCCGTAGACACCATCACTTGTGCTTTCGATGCGATCGGGTAAAACCACAGTTTCAACATTGATCACCTGGATCGTTGTACTTGCAATCCACTGATTGACAGCACTCACCACCTCCGAGAAGGATTCATACTCGGAAGGTCCGCCGAAGGGTCCCCGTTCAGTAATCCGAGGCGCAAAATCTTTGTACTGAATCATGTGATTTACCACCGTAAAACCGTAGAGTTGAGCATCAATTCAAGTAGTAGGCATCGCCCACTATCTTTAAAACCTTTTTTGTAAAACCTTTCACGGTAAAGCTTTTTGAGCAGTGATAGCTCTATGAGATCTATTCCAAACCTTAAGCCAACTTTGCCGATAAACTGCTAAGAACAGAGTTAAAAACGTGAACGCTGATGTGGGCTAACATTGCAGCCTCTAGCGAATATTGCCAAAAGAGCCAGCCAAACGCGATTCCCGCAATCCCATTCAGTAACAACGCCCGAATAATCACAACGGTCGTGAGGGGAGCGATCGCGGCAGTCGCTGGCAGGTGTAGCAGTCCAAATACTAATGCAGCTAGAACGATCGCACCCTGATAAATCCCTTGACTGGGCAACGTAACGCCTTGTTTTAGCCCTTTCCACGCGATCCAAACAAGCAGCGACATTAAACCCCAGCGCATCAAAATCTCCTCAGTGATGCCGCCATAGGACATTGCTGTGAGCAAATTCAACCCACTTGATTCTGTATTGGCTGCCCGCAGTGCTTCAGGTAAGGCAGGCTGCATCAACCGATCGAGCAAGAAGAGAACGATTGCTGTCGCTGCGCCCACACCCAAACTCCACTTCATCTCAACGGCAAAAGATGGAGACTTAGCGGTATGAAACACCCAATGATCAATCAAATGAGAGCGTAATCCAACGCGATAGGCACAGCCAATGCCGATTAGAATGCTGATCGCCAGTAGAACTGAATACTGTAGTCCTTGCAGAAGCATTAAAATTCCCAATGGTGGCACTGTTTCCAGTTTTTCTGGAGACAGTTTCGCTAACTGTTGCTCGATTAAAGGAATAGACGTGATCGTAAACATCACAATTCCCACACTGCCTAATACAAATAAAATTCCAAATTGTTTCAGAATTGCCATTGGTTTAATCTCCAGATAATCTGTCCTATTAGCCCACGCTGCTGAACAACACCATCAACAGGAACGAGGGCAGGTTAAAAACGAAGTGGACGACGAGACCGGGCCAGATCGATCCACTGCGGCGGAAGACCTCGGCAGTGGCGAGACCAGCCACCACAGCAGCGGGAAAGATGTTGTTGATCCCATGCATGAGAGCGAAGATCACAGTGCTGCCCACGACCCCAACGAATGAACCGTAGCGCAGCAGCGCGTTGGTGACAATGCCTCGGTAGAGCAGTTCCTCACCAAGGGGTGAGAAGACGGAGATGAACACTGTGCTCAAAACCAGAGACAGTAACCCGCCGCGAGCGCCATCTCCGTAAACATCCTGGACATTGTTCGTGTCCCCAGTGATCTGAACCCAGGCTAGGATCGCCAGACTCTTGAGCACGAAGGCAATCAGTCCTACTCCGACGCCGATCAGGAGCCAGTGTCCGGAAGTCCAACGCACGCCGAAGGCACTCAGGGAACGAATCCGCAGCCGCGCAGCCACTGCGAACGCGATCAGCGTGGCGACGCCAGTCCATGCAGTCAAGATCAGACCGTGAACTACGGGGTCAAGACCGAATTGCTCGAACAACCGGACGCCTCCGAACCCTACGATTAAATAGACGACGAGGCCGACAACGATCTCAAGCCAGCCTGGACGGGAAACCCTGTTTGGTGCGATCGCGGCAGGGGGCTTTTGTGGGTGGTTAGAAGACACTTTAGACATGGTGATAAACTCCTTTGATCGAGTTGCTGATTCAAGTTGCTGATGGGTTCATGAATCAACGGACTCACTGCCGATCCCAACAAGGTGTGTTGTCAAAAGCAATTCCTTTTGGTGCAACTATTTCAATGCGCTGCAGGTCTTCCAGTGTAAGGGTAATCCAAAATTTAGCTCATTTGCCCAGTCGGTCGAACAATGATTTCATTTACATCTACCTCTGGGGGTTGCTCGATCGCAAAGGCAATGGCATGGGCGATCGCATCGGCTGGAATCACGGCCCCACGAAATTCCTCCACCCATGCCGCTGCTTCAGCATCTGTGATCGTGCTGGCCAGCTCAGTGGCCGTCACTCCAGGCGAAATCACCGTAACCCGAATGTCGGTCGATTCCTGCCGCAGTCCTTCGGAAATCGCCCACACTGCAAACTTAGTGGCGCAGTACACGGCTGCGGTTGGATAGACGTTGTGCCCGCCGATCGAGGATAGATTGACAAACTGCCCTGATCGTTGCTGCTTAAAGAGAGGTAACGCAGCAGCAATCCCGTGAAGCACACCGCGAATGTTCACATCAATCATGCGGTTCCACTCATCGATCTTCAGCACCTCTAGCCTGGAGAGTGGCATCACGCCTGCATTGTTCACCACAACATCAAGGCGACCAAATTTAGCTTGGGCAAACTCGACAAAGGCTTGCATGTCTTCGAGGTTGGTGACATCCAGGGTACGGTATTCTGCTTCGCCACCTTGAGAGCGAATTTCGGCAGCGATCGCTTCGAGGCGATCGGTACGCCGTGCGCCTAACACAACTCGTAGACCTTTGTGAGCAAGTACTCTAGCAGTTGCTTCACCAATGCCGCTACTTGCACCTGTAATCAGCACAACTTTTTGGGTGTTTTCGTGGGTCGTCATGAGTCTTATCTCCTAGTTATTTTGCAGTGATGGAGCGAACTTATTTTATAGTGCTAAGACACTTTTATTGCGCGGTGAAGACTTCTCTCATTGCTTGTGCCGCATCAATTGAGCGCGGAAAACCAGCCGTTACTGTAGTGAGGTAAATGATTTCTTTAAGTTCGTCTTGCGTTACGCCAAGTCTGAGGGCATAGCCCGCATGAATCTTCAGTTGTGGCAGATTTCCAGCGGCGGCAAAGGCAGCAACGGTAGCAAGCTGACGGGTGCGATCGTCTAGTCCCTGACGTGACCAGACATCACCAAGGGAATAGTCTACGATCGCATCTGCAAGAAACGGAAAATCCTGACGGAGAGCATTGAGTACGGGTTGTCCTGCTCCACCGGTTAGCTTATTGATAACTTGATTGCCTTGCTCACGGCGGTTCTGTTCTGGTTGAGTTTGTGGTGCAATTGTTGCTGGTTGAGTTTGTGCAGTAGTGATCGCAGGTAGAAACACAACGAGTAACGTAACAAAAATGCATCCTAAAGCAGTGATTATCTTGTTGATGAGTTTTCTCGAATACATAGTCTGTCGAGATGGTGCGATAACTTTGTTCTCGTCAGTTGACATGGCGATTGTTTCTTTGTAGACGATTAAAGCTGATTATCCGTTGCGCTTAGAGGTATTACTCGTCCAAGCCTTTACGCTGCCTTTGGCAACCAAGAAGCTTTGTTGATTAACGAGATCACCGACGACCCTTCAGATCGCTCTGTGAAACGGGTTCGGCTGCCTCGTTGCGTTTGAACACCTTGTAAGCGATCGCCAAAAACACGGGTACTGCAACCAGCCCTGATAGCGCCCCGTAGGTGGCGTGATACTCGCTGATGGTGAACAGAGCGGGTGAGGGCAAGGCAGTTCCAGTGATGTTGAACAGGAGTACCCCACCGATGTTGTTCGCGAAGTGTACGCCGATGGCGAGTTCAGTGGTGCCGTCAATCAACGAGACCACAGTCCACACCAGACCCGGAACGAAGAAGTAGTTGGAAAAGATCGTGAGCCAGCCGCCCGCCCGCGCCTCCGGGTTAAGGAGGTGCGGCAGGGTAAATATCACCGCTGGCACGATCGCCAGAAAAACGCGGTTGCTCCAGATGAGGCTCGCGCCCTGCACGATGTATCCGCGAAAGAAAAGCTCCTCCGTTGTCGTCTGGATCGCGGTGATGATCAGCGCGATCGGGACAAAGAGTGCGAACGTTAAGAGGTCGGAGTTGAAGGAGAAGGTATCCGGGTAAAACAGATACTGCCCCAGCCCACCGAGCAGGCAGTACGGCACGAACCACGCCACGAATCCATGACCGACCCGATGCCAGTCTATCCGCTCCCGCGCCGTGACGAGCGTCCGGGGGTGGCGGCGGTGAACGACGGAGACAGTGATAAGGACTCCCGCGAAGAAGCACAGGAAACTCGCCATGACAAACAGGTAGTATTCCACGAGCCCGAGCCCCGAGGGGTTTGCCTGACCGCCGAGCGCGAACGCAACGAGCACGCTGGCACCACTACCGACGACCAACCACGCAAAGAGGATGATCACCAGCCCCAGAACATATTGCCACCCCCGATACTTACCCCACCGGGCAGCCTCCACGTAGGTCACTTTTTTCGCTTCTGCAATGACGCCCTGTGTTCTTTCGGTATTTTGCATCTTTATCTCCGTTGGTACATTTGCGGATGGTTTTACGAACTGACGAGATCATCGACGACCCTTTCGATCGCTCTGGGAAACGGGTTTGGATACCTCATCGCGTTTGAACACCTTGTAGGCGATCGCCAGAAACACGGGTACGACAACCAGCATTGATAGAACCGTGTAGGTCGCGTGGAACTTGCTCACTGTGAATAGAGTCGGCGCGGTCACGGCGCTTCCGGCTACGCCCATCAAGAGATTGCCGCCGATGTTGTTCGCGAAGTGTGCGCCGATGGCGGTTCAGTGCCTACACTGAATTGCTTTCACATTTCGTAGATAGTTCAACTCAGGCTCAAAATTCGTAGGACAGAAAGCATACACAATTTCCTGAGGTCGGCTAATGACTAAACGGTAAGCGGGTGGAATTCCTTCAGAACTTTCAATCACTTCAATTCTGGGAATTACTTGTGAATTGATTTGAGCCAGAGATGGAAAGGTGAACAACAAAAATATGCTGAAATAGTCTCAATCTATCAGGGAAGAAAGTTCAACTTTTCGTACAAGCTTGTTGCATTAAAAGGCGGTTGTTTTGATAGACCTCTAATGTCCCAGCCTGCAGATCATCCAACGTCCCATCCCAAACCCAGTATTCATAGTTGCCATTCCCGAATTTGTACACTCGAACGCCTTCAGTTGCCTGGCTAGTTCCTCCACCCAAGCTTAAATTACCGTTAGGACTGATGGCACGATAAAGCAGTTCACCAGACCGATAGTTTCGCCAAATGTTAATGGTGTAACCGCCCTGGCATTGAGTACTCAAGATGAGTTCGGCTGTAGAGTCAGCAGCAGCAGGTAAGGAGAAATAAACTGAGATACAGATAGGCAGCGCGAAAAATAATGCGGTTCTTTTGAGGAGTGTTTTCATCGAATAAAACTCATTGATTGAGATAGTGATTTACAGCAACAATGGTTGCCATCAACTCTGTCATTCTCCGGCGTCCGGTATAGCGGATGTTGTTGATAAATAGGGCTGGAGCCGTTGTTACTCCACTGCGTATTCCACCTTCGATATCTTTGTAGATGCGATCAATATGAACTTGCTTAGACACATCTTTGAGAAATTGAGGAATATCAAGCCCCAAATCATTGGCGTACTCAATCAGATAACCATTCTCCAAGGTTTGTTGATGAACAAATAAAGTATCGTGCATTGACCAAAACTGTCCTTGAGCAGCGGCAGCTTCAGCAACTTCGGCGGCTCGTTGAGCATGAGGATGAATCTGTGTTTGCGGAAAATGACGGAAGACAAAGCATAAATAATCTTCTCCAAAAGAAGCACTCAGCTCTTGTTTGATCCGTTTAATCAGCTTGTAAACGTCTGCACTTTTATGGCACTGATAGTCTCCATACATCACCAGCACGACCTTTGCACTCAGCACACCTTGCATCCAATCTTGGGTTGAAGGGGGTACAAGTAAGGGACTGTGACTACGATCATCGTTCATTTTTCTACGTTTGCATCAAGCAGCAACGCTCTGGACAAGTCTGACAGAAAAGTGTTCCTGCCAAAAATTTCCGAGCTATTGTTCTATACAACTCCTAAAGATTTCATCCACCATTGATTGCACCCAGAGTCGCGGCTACTTGAATGGTAAAAATTGCCTTTGAAACGGCTTTGCCGACCAACTCCCCTTCTGCGATCGCCTTAATTCGCGATCGCGCTTCAGGTCGTTCTTCAGGTCTGAACACCGCATCGGTCAGGTGAGAGGCTTGCATCAAACTAATCAATGCTGCCATCCGAGAATCCAGTCCAACCCCTTCTAACACGGCTGTACGAACTTGCTGGACAATCTCGCGTTGAATGGATTCGTCGGTTAGAAAATATCGCTGCGTTGGGAACAGACCAAGAATGCGTTGCTCTTGTCGTTCTAAAACACCTAAATCAACTAAGTTCTGCAACACAATCGTTTGAATGCCCAGGTATCTTCGTCTCCAGCGAGTCACCCAGAACCTTGCAGTTCGAGGACGAGACGATGCTAGAACCTCGCTGAGGCGTTGATCTAAGAATTCATTGCCTGTGTTGCCTGCGGTCGCACTAATCACACGATTGTCGTTGTCGATCTCGAATTTGCCTTGCAGTACTAAGTCTAGTAATAAAGAACCGACCAAGCCATAATCGAGCGCAGAGTACCAAGAGAAGCGAGTTTTCCCAGTTTGGGGATTGAGTGCAAGAAGAATTAAGTCCTGTGAAAGATATTGCATGATGAATTCCTTTCGCATTGAGCAATTGTTATAGCTCAGTAACAGCAGCACCAAATCGTGTTGGATCTGTCGCGATGGAAGTAGAGATCCTAGATTTATCTCCTGACTGCATGACTGTTTGCATAAATTCAATATAGGAAATTGCCTTCAGTCCGTCGTCTATAGCGAGTTAAAAGTTTGACAGTACAAATTGATAGAGTCACCCTGCGATCGCAACGTATAAGGCTGGCTCTAACTTAAGTTAGAGTCCAAATTCGATCGAAAGTACACCTTATAAATTGACAATGCCGCGTTTAACGGCAACAATCACAGCTTGAGTGCGATCGCTCACATCTAACTTATTCAAAATCCGATTGACGTGAGATTTAACCGTGCCTTCACCAATACTCAAAGCAGTCGCAATCTCGGCATTGCTCATCCCTTGTGCCAGTGAGCGGAGGACTTCGAGTTCTCGTTCACTCAGTTCTGGATTGCTGAGGCGCTGCGCCAACTTTGCTCCCACATCGGGTGGAATATACTGCTGACCCCGATGAACGGTGTGAATCGCATTCAGAAGCTCATCCGGTTCAGTTTCTTTCAACAGATATCCTTTGGCACCTGCCTGCAATCCCCGATAAATATCTTCGTCACTATCATACGTAGTCAGCACAATGATCCGAGCAGATTTAGCAGCAGCACAAATTGCAGAAATAGCGGCGACTCCTTCCACTTCCGGCATTCGCAGATCCATTAGCGTGACATCCGGTTGGTGTGCCTCAAATAGCGCGATCGCCTGTTCACCATTTTCGGCTTGGGCAATTACCTGCATATCTGGGTCACGGTTAATAATCGTGGCTAAACCCTGCCGAAAGATAGCATGATCGTCCGCAATCAGAACTTGAATGGGGGATGGGGTGTGGGGTGTGGGGTGCATGGGGTGTGGGGTGTGGGGTGTTAGGGTGTGGGGGTAGAAGAGATGAGGTATGTGGGATATGGGTAAGCTGGAAAGTTACCGTGACTTGGAGGTCTGGAAAATATCGATGCAACTGGCGCGCGAGGTATATCAAATAACAGAAGGTATGCCAAAGCATGAAATCTATGGATTGACATCTCAGATTCGTAGAGCCAGCGTCTCTGTGCCTGCAAATATTGCTGAGGGCTACGGACGGAATCATCGCAAGGAATACGTTCAGTTCCTTGGTATTGCCAATGGAAGTCTCAAAGAATTAGAAACGTTGATTCTCCTCGCCCATGATTTGAATTACCTGAATGACATCACCAAACTGATGAGTTTGTGTGAAAGTGCAGGACGCTTACTTACTCGGCTCCGCCAAAGCCTTCAAAGGGTTACGGATAGTAATTAAACCTCTACCCCCCACACCCCACACGCCACACCCCACACCCTACCCCCTCACACCCCAATCACCACCACAATCTCCGTTCCCCGCCCAGGTTGACTCTGAATCGTGAGTTGCGCGCCGATGCGCTCTGCTCGCTCGCTCATGCCGAGTAAGCCAAATCCCTCAGAGGATGGAATACTTCCAACTCCAAAGCCCTGTCCATTGTCTTTCACGCGCAAGCAAAATTGATCGCGATCGTAGACTAACTCTACTCGGATTTCGTTAGCATGGGCGTGTCGAATCGCATTGGTTAAGGCTTCCTGCCCCATCCGCAGTAGATTACTCTCGACTTCAGTGGAGAGAGCATACACTGCACCCTCAACCTCATAGTATAAAGTGGTATCCATTGCAGCCGATCTAGTCTGAGCGACGAGACGATGGAGAGCGCTCTGTAGACTGCCTTCCTCCAAAAGCTGAGGACGGAGTGCGACAACCGATCGCCGTGCTTCAGTCAGTCCCGTTCGCGCCAACTCTTTGATCAGATCTAGATGTGCTTGAGTTGCTTCTACATCATCCGTTAGCACCTGGTTTGCCGCTCCCACCTGAGCCAAAATGCCTGTAAATGCCTGAGCGAGTGTGTCATGAATTTCGCGTGCCATGCGGTTGCGTTCTTCCAGAATCGACGTGGCTTCTGCTTGCTTTTGCGGTGTAATATCTCGCGCTAACCAAATCACCTGCTCATGCCGAATTGGGGCAATGCGAGCCGAAAACCAAATTTCTCGTCCAGCGATCCAATCGCTGTATTCAACGGTGAGGACTTGTTGAGTTCTCACCGACTGCTGAATGTAATCCAGAAATTCATCAGCTTGTTCTTTGGCAAAAAGTTGATGCAGCGTTTTGCCAGTACACTCCTCTCCATAAGATGAAGTTCCTTTGATTGTGCAGAGCAATCGCCCTTCAGCATTGATGATACATAGCGGATCGGGAATGGCTGAAAAGAGCGCCCGCAGTTCTGCTTCAGAGGCTTGCAACGCGACTTCTGCCTGTTTGCGATCGCTAATATCCGCAAGTACCCCTTCGATGTAGTCATCGGCTACATTCAAATAAGAAGAGAAAAGCCCCCAAAACACTGTCCCATCTCGTTTTCGCATCTGTGCTTCAAAGCTTCGTACTTCCCCATCTCGCTTCAACACCTCAATGCCTCGTTGGCGATCGCTGAGATTGACCCAATAGCCTGTAGTGTGTTCAATCCCAATCATCGCCTGGGGTGAATCAAAGCCAAACAGATCGGCAAAGCGTTGATTGGCATCGAGAATTAAGCCATCACCGATACGGGTACGGTAGATCCCAACCTGCGAGTTTGCAAAGATGTTGCGGAACTTAGCTTCACTCCGTTGTAATGCCTCTTCTGCTTGCCTGCGCTGAGTAGTGTCATTGCCCACCGATAAGATTTCAACGACCTCTCCCTGGTCATTGAAGATGGCTTGATTTGACCAGGCCATCCAAACTCGCCGACCATCTCGACACAGATTTTCACCCTCACCTTGTGGGTACGCTTGAGGGTTGCGAAGTAAATCACGAACCATAGGTTTGACATCGCGCCCAGAGATTTCGATGTCTGGAATGATGGTTTCAAATAAGGTTCGCCCTAAAATTTGATGTTCTTCATAGCCCAAGAGTTTTATCCCATAGTCGTTGATGTAGTGAATCCGTCCTTGCGGATCATAACGAATGATGACTGAATTCGCGGTTTGTAGCAGATTGCGATAATTCGCTTCACTTTGTCGTAATGCGTCTTCTGTTCGTTCGCGATCGCTGATCTCCTGCTGTAAGGCTTGAGTTTGCTCTTCTAGTTTCCTTTCCAGTGTTTCGGTATAGTTTGCTAACCGTTCATACAGCCGAGCATTTTCGAGTGAGATCGCTGCCTGATCGATCAACAGTTTAAGGACTTGCACGCGATCGCTAGTAAATACTCCGGCATTAAGATTGTTCTCCAAATAAAGAATGCCGATCAACTGACTTTGCTGGAGCATTGGCATGCACAGGAGCGATCGCGTCTGGTGGTGTTGAATGTAAGGATCAGTTGAAAAAGACGGTTCGCTGACCGCATCATCAAACACCAGTGTTTCTTGAGTGCGTTCTACCGAGCGAATGACGGAGACCGGAATCGTTGCACAGTCGGCAACAGCAACTTTTTCCAGGTCACACGGTTTATTTCCGCTGCATTGAGCCACCACAGCAAGTTGATCCTCTTCCACGAGAATCAGAGCGCCAGTTTCGGCTCCTGAATTGTCTATCACCACCTGCATCAATGTGGCAATCAGTTGATCGAGATAGATCACTAAACTCTCCCCGACGAAGACCTGTCAGCCATCTCCCAAAGTATATCGCTTGCCAAAATCCAGAAAGCGGTGCCTGCGACCGACAGCCCTCTAATGGGAGAAATTTTGCCAATCTGTAGGCAGATTATTCGAGAGTGTCAATTTTTTGTGTAAGACATTGACGAGAACTGAGGAAAGCGATCGGGGAACTCAATCGCAAAATGCATGAGTGCGGCTTTCCAATCACGAATCGGCATCATCCACTTTTTGGCAATGTTGTTGAGCGCCAAGGAAAGCAGCTTGTAGACCGATTCCTCATTAGGGAAACATCCCTTGGTTTTGAGTACCTTGCGGAGAGAGCAGTTGAGCGACTCAATCGCATCGGTGGTGTAAATTACCTTACGACTGTCCGGTGGATAGTCGCAGAAGGGGATGATGTTGTCCCCGTGACGCAACCAGATTTGGGAAATCGTGGGATAACCTGAGTTCGGGTTAAGCCGATGGCGGAAGAGTGAAGTCAAGATTGAGCGAGGGCTTCTTAGGCTGATGGCAGTAGGCAATCAAGCCGCAGATCACCTTGACCATGAAGTTGGCGGGGCTGCGATGCCTGGAATGCTCAATCTGGGAGATGTTCTTGAGCTGGTCAAAGATCGTTTCGACAATGGCTCGCTTGCGGGCCAGTAACTTGTCGGTGAGCCGCATCAGGTGGTTGTTCATGTTGCGTTTGGGTTTGGCAGAGAACTCGATACCATAGGTCTCAAAGAACTGTTGGGCGATCGCTTTGGAGACCTAGCCGCGGGCAACGAAGACCTTGCCATCAAGGTCTTTGAGCAGGGCTGCTACAGGTTTGCGGTCGTCAGTATTACCCGGTGCGATTTGGATATTGAGCAACTACCCTTGGTCGTTGACTACTAGGTGGAGCTTGAAGCCAAAGAACCAATCGACGGCGGTTTTGCCACGAGCCGCCAGGCCGCGAAACACCTTGTGGCGTTGAATCCGCCGGTTGTGGCACACCTTGAGACTGCTGCTATCGATAAAGCTAATGCCGGTACAAGTGCCAAAACAGTGCTTCAGGTACAGGTCGCTCAAGATGTAATGATAGAGAAGTAGCGTTTTTGCTATTTTTCTATCATGCCGGCCTGCCCCATTTGTACCGCTGCTAAAACGGTCAAGCACGGACGTATCCACAATGGTAAACAACGATTCAAATGCCATGACTGTGGACGACAGTTCATCGAACAACCCACTAAAAAAGTTATCGACCAAGCGACAAGGGCACTGATTGACCGCTTGCTGTTAGAACGAATCTCTTTAGCTGGGATTGCCCGTGCTACCCAGGGTTCTGAACCATGGCTCCAAACCTACGTCAACGAGAAATATGGGAAGGTGCCCCGCCAAGTGCAGGTGACACCCAAAAAAAGGGGAGACGAACGCTCCAATGTGATGAACTGTGGTCCTTTGTAAACCACAAGGGCAACAAGCAGTGGGTCTGGTTGGCGCTTGATGCCAACACCCGTGAGATTGTGGGTGTTTACAGTGGTGCCCGTGATGAAGCGGCGGCGCGCAAGTGATGGCAATCGTTGCCGCCGCTCTATCGCCAATGAGCGATCGCCTACACCGACTTTTGGGCCGCGTATGCCGCTGTTCTACCCAGCAAGCGTCATCGAGCTGTGGGTCAAGAGACCGGAAAAACCAGTTACATTGAGCGATTCAACAATACGTTGAGGCAACGGGTATCTCGGCTAGTCCGAAAAACCTTGTCCTGCTCCAAATCCTTAGAGAATCACATCGGTGCCATTTGGTATTTCATCCATCATTACAAGGCATCATTACTTGTGTAGCACTACCGTGACATTTATTCCCTCAGTTGTGACATTTATTCCTTCGTTCTACAGAGGTTGAATGGGATGAACGGGTTTGGAAATCGAGGTGACTGGGGTTACTGCTGTTGGTTCTCCAGATTTTACTTCCACCACACCTCGGAACATATTCATACCGCAAGTGAATTCATATCTACCAGGCTTATCGGGCGTAAATTCGATCGATGTGATTTGATTCAAGGGCAGTTCTTGAGCGATTTGGAAATGAGGAAATCTGATTTCTTCCAAACAACTGCTGGGATCTTTACGATCGAAGTTCAACCGGACAAGTTGCCCTGTTTGCACCACAATTTGACTCGGTTCATAGCCCCCATCAACCGTCACCGTAATTTCCTGAATGCCCCCTTGCGTTGAGGCTTTACGTGATTTTGGCTTGCTCAATAGAAACCACCAAAGCTCTAACCCAATTGCCCCCAACCCTCCAGCCGTAACGGCTCCTTTCAGCCACAGCGGTTGGTTAATGCGTTGAAACTCTCCAGTCTGTTCGGTCGAACGTTCCATCTCTGGATGAGACATCTGAGCGAGTGCAGATGTGGTACCGAACAAAAGACTAAAAGCTGTGAGGCTTCCTAATATTACAGACTGCTTCAACATTTGAGTTCCTCCTACACAATTCCGAGAATAGTTCCTGAAATCACGCCGATTAAAAATCCAAGTCCTGCTAATGTACTCAAGAATGGTATGGCTTTAAGCATGATTCTCTCCTAATCTAAGTTGTTGTCTGATTTACTGATTGTGTATTGAATCAATTTACAAACAACAGTGACAAATACCAAAGATGAATCTCTATCGATTGCTAACTGGTTTGAAATTACGTAGTCGTAAGGCATTTGTGACGACTGAAACTGAGCTAAACGCCATTGCTGCACCAGCAATAATGGGGCTGAGTAACCAGCCAAAGATGGGATAGAGAATTCCTGCGGCGATCGGGATGCCAGCTATGTTGTAAATGAAGGCAAAGAACAGGTTTTGTTTGATGTTGCGAATTGTGGCGCGACTGAGTTGAATTGCAGTCACAATCCCGTGCAAGTCACCTGAAATCAGGGTGATGTCACTGGCGGCGATCGCCACATCGGTTCCGGTGCCGATCGCAATTCCCACATCGGCTTGCGCCAGAGCCGGGGCATCGTTAATGCCATCCCCCACCATTGCAACCACTTTGCCTTCAGATTGGATTGTTGCAACGGTTGCTGCCTTTTGATCCGGGCGAACTTCTGCAAAGACCCGTTGGATTCCAACTTCACGGGCGATGACATTGGCAGTGCGTTGATTGTCGCCTGTGAGCATGACGACTTCCAAGCCCATCTTTTGCAGCGTACGAATGGCATTGACAGAAGAGGGTTTGACCGCATCGGCAATGCCCATAATGCCTTCTACTGTTCCATCTACTGCAATCCAAATTACCGTTTTACCGAGAGTTTCCAATCGATCCCACTGCTGTTGCAATGCACTGGTGTCAAAGCCCAATTCATTCATCCAACGGTGTGTGCCGATTTGAACAAAGCGGTCAGAAACGTAGCTCTGGACTCCACTGCCAGCGATCGCCTCAAACTCCTGCACCCTGACTAATTCAGTACCTTGAGACTGAGCATATTGCACAACTGCTTCTGCTAAGGGATGTTCTGAATTGCGCTCAACGGATGCGGCTAATCGTAATAATTTGAGTTCATTTTGATTAGCAGTTCCCCGAACAGTGGCATAATCCGTGACGGTGGGTTTACCCTGAGTGATCGTGCCTGTTTTATCCAGAATGATCGTTTGCAGTTGATGCGCTAACTCCAGGCTTTCTGCACCTTTGATTAAAATGCCATTCTCTGCACCTTTGCCAGTGCCAACCATGATGGAAGTCGGCGTTGCTAAACCCAGCGCACAAGGGCAGGCAATAATCAGCACACCAACGGTGGTAATCAAGGCCATCGTCACATTGCCCATGATGTTGAACCAGAGAATAAAGGTGAGAATGGCGATCGCAATTACCGCAGGTACAAACCAGCCCGTCACTTGATCGGCCAGTCGTTGAATGGGCGCTTTGGAGCCTTGGGCTTGCTGGACGAGTTTAACGATTTGAGCAAGGAACGTATCTTTCCCGACTCGTGTGGCCCGAAACTGGAAGCTCCCAGTTTTGTTGATTGTGGCTCCGATCACTTCATCGCCAGGACGCTTTTTCACTGGTACACTTTCACCCGTCACCATTGCCTCATCAATGGTTGAGGAACCTTCCACAATTTCGCCGTCCACTGGAATTTTTTCACCGGGGCGAACAAGGATGATATCGCCCAGAACAACTTCCGCGATCGCAATATCCACTTCTCGACCATTGCGAATCACTCGTGCGGTCTTTGCTTGCAATCCCATCAGTTTCCGAATCGCTTCTGAAGTTTGGCCTTTGGCACGGTTTTCCAGCAATCGTCCGAGGAGCAGTAACGCAATGATGACCGCCGCTGCTTCAAAGTAAACATCAGGCATAAGGCCCTGAGCAATGAACCACTGAGGGTTCAAGGTGGGGAAGAGGGAATAGAGATAGGCAGTGCCCGTCCCAACGGCGACTAAGGTATCCATCGTGGCAGTATGGCGCTTCAAAGCTTTCCAGGCATTAATAAAGAATCCATTGCCTGCCCAAAAGAGAACGGGAGCCGTCAGCACAAGCTGAAACCAGGGATCGTGCAGCCACAGGGGAATGAAGGGAATCGGGAAGCCCGTCATGGCAGGTAGCGAACCAATCACCAGGACAGCACTGATTACACCACTCACCCACACGCGCCGGGTTAGCTTTTGGTTTTCAGCTTGGCGTTCTCGCCGTTCTGCGTCATCTTCCGGTGCTAACACATCATTTTGAAGGGGCAGCGCTGCATATCCAGCATCATCCACTGCGGCCTGGATTGCAGCAACATCCGTTTGGCTTGGATCATAGGAGACTGAGGCTTGCTCAGCCCCAAAATTCACATTGCATAGCTCCACACCAGGAACGGCCTGAATTGCCTCCTCAATGTTGTTGGCACAGGAGGCGCAACTCATACCTCGCAGTTTTAAAGTTATGTTTTCCATAAGAGTATTCTCCTAGTTCATCATCGGGTAATTGGCTGGGGCGATCGCGATGTAATTCATGGTTTCTGTGACTTAAGTTTCGATCTTGATCAACGTTGTTTTGAGCGCTATTAACACGATTGCCTTTGGATTGCCAATATTGATAGCTTTAGGAATCGTATCCCTACACACAGAACAGGCCAGATTTGGAACTTGGGGCTGGAGCATTGGGGGTGAAATCCTCAATTTCATCAGACTATTATTTGATTCCATCTTGGAGTCTCCAGGAGACTAGAGAGTCAAGCCCCAATCTATAGATTTTTGTATCGGAGCGCTGATAGCGCCCCCTGCTTTGAGGATGCTACGCAGATCGAGGGGAAATGCCTTCTAGCTACAGAAATAACTACCAGTAGTTGCTCAGGCTGCCAGGATGGCTAATTATCGCGCAACTTGGGCTGGAGCCACAATCGAGGGCAGACACTTGGCGATCGCCCATCTGTCACGGGTGGCTGCCAAGAATTTCATCTTGATTTCATCTCTGTGTGTAATGCTGAAATGGTGTGCTGACTGTAAGGTTGACTGCCCAGTTCATGTCAATCTCTGGACTGTTTTGGGGGTGCCCAGTGCTCTGAGCCTAGAGCCTTTCGCGTTGTGGCCGGTGTCACCGCGATCGCGCCCACCAGAGATCTATACCTGTGTTTCTCTGTTTTGCCTTGCCGAAAGACCAGGCAAAGCTATAATCAAGCCGACTTACTAGACTTGCTGTGTGGAGACGATGAAACAAATCGATTTTAAGACCGGATTGTTAAGCCTGATGATTGCGATCGCGACTGCTAGTGGTGGCTTAACGGCCTGTGCGAGCAATTCTCAAACCCAAGCCCAACCCCCCGCAGGAGAAGCAGAGGCAAGCAAACCCATGCATTCTGAGCATGGTGGCAGTATGAATCATGGCGGGATGGATCACAGCATGATGGAATTGGGGCCAGCCGATGCCGAATTCGATTTGCGCTTTATCGATAGCATGACTCCTCACCACGATGGGGCTGTGGTCATGGCCAAAGAGGTTTTGCAGAAGTCCAAACGGCCAGAAATGCAAAAACTCGCCAAAGACATTATTCAAGCACAAGAAAAAGAAATCAAACAAATGCAGCAATGGCGTACTGCCTGGTATCCTAAAGCACCCAGTACTCCGATCGCATGGCACGCCGAAATGGGACATTCAATGGCAATGTCAGAAGACCAGATGAAGGCGATGCGAATGGATATGGATCTAGGTGCGGCTGATCCTGAATTTGACAAGCGATTTATTGACGCGATGATTCCCCATCACGAAGGGGCGGTCGTCATGGCTAAAGAAGTGCTGAAAAAGTCAAAACGCCCAGAAGTTCTGCGGCTTGCGCAGGAAATTATTGCTTCTCAGCAAGCTGAAATTGACCAAATGAAGCAATGGCGAAAGACTTGGTACAGCAACTAGACTTACTACTTGTCTGGACTAAGGACAGGATAACCCGTTGCCTTAAATCTCTATCATTTCTATCTGCACTATTGCAATATCCATCCCATCCCTAGAGAATTGCCGATGCGCCCTCCTAATCATCGCCTGTTGCTGTTATTCCGAATGTGTTGGCTGTCTGGCGCGTTGCTGAGTGGGCTGGTGCTAGTGTCTTCAGTCAGGGTGCTGGCTCACGGTGGGCATGGCAATGAGTTTCAAGGGGGGGGCAACCCGCTCAGGCGATCGATGCGATTCAGGTGGATGCCGACACGACACGACGGTTGGGGTTAAAGGTCGAGTCAGTCTCTCGGCGACGGCTACCGTTTGGCATCAAGGCAACTGGGCAATTGGAATCGTTACCCAATCAGCAAGTGGAAGTCACCACTCCGGCAGGTGGAACGGTGACTCAACTATTGGTGCAGCCCGGAGAAACTGTGCAAGCAGGGCAGCCTGTGGCAATTATGACGAGTCCAGAGTTAGCCGAGTTACGAACGAGTGCGCTCGATCGCAAAACTGAGGCGATCGCGGCAGTACAACAAGCCCAGGCCGACCTGCGGTTAGCACAGGATAATTACCGTCAACAACAGAAGATTGCCGCCACCGATGTTCAGCAAGCTCGCACAGAACTTAGCTTTGCCGAGGAACGGTTCGAGAAAGACAAGGAATTGTTGGAACGGGGCGCAATTCCCCGGCGCACGTTTCTAGAGTCAGAATCGAAGTTAGCCGAAGCCCAAAATGCTCTGGCCAAAGCTGAAAGTCGGCTTCAGGTATCGGAAGCATCGGCCCAACTTAAACGGGCACAGTCCAATGTTCAGGTGGCTCAATCTCGTGTTTCTTTGAGCGATGACACTTACCAGACTCGTTTGCGGCAACTGGGGACAACCCCTAATGCAGATGGCACAATTACCGTAACGGCCCCGATCGCGGGGATTGTTGCTGATCGCGAAGCCACCACCGGCGAATCGGGCGAGGATGCAGGCAAAAAAATCATGACGATTGTCAATGACCGCAGTGTGCAAGTGTCTGCCAATATTTACGAAAAAGACCTCAACCAGATTCAAATCGGGCAGCGGGTTCGGGTCAAGGTGAATGGGTTGCCAAATCGCACCTTTGAAGGCCGCATTCGGGTGATTGGGGCCGTCGTGGAAGGCGAGAGTCGCGTTGTGCCAGTCAAGGCGGAGTTAGACAATCCTGATGGGGCGCTCAAGCCGGGGATGTTTGCAGAACTCGAAGTGTTGACGGATCAGACGGGGGCTGCGGTGGTCGCGATTCCGAGGTCGGCTCTGGTTGAAACAAATGATAAGAAAACGCTTGTTTTTGTGCAAAATGGCACTGCTTTTCAGCCCGTAGAAGTGGTGCTGGGGCGGGAATCTGGTGACCTTGTGGAAGTGAAAACGGGTCTGTTTGAGGGCGATCGCATTGTGACCCAACGCGCGATGCAACTTTATGCCCAATCTTTGCGGGGCGGCGCAACCACAGAAGCAGATCATCACCATGCACCTGATTCGACTTCTCCTCAACAGGGCTTTTTGCCCTGGTGGTTGGTGTTCCCGGCGGGTGGTGCGATCGCGGCGAGCACGTTCTTCGCTGGAATGTATTGGTCAAATCGGCGTATTCGCCAGTTAACAAGCAATCCAACCTTTAACGATCCCGGTTTAGCAAGCTATAAGGATGAGAACTACCTGCGGCCTGCCAACGTGCCAGAGGCTACCCCTGCCACCAAATACCCTGAAAATTGATTTGATTTTGCCCCGACGTAGTGCCTGCTTGTAGCTTGAGTGTCTATGCTGAATACCATTCTGAAATGGTCGATCGCCCAACGCTGGTTGGTGGTTATCGGTGCCATTGTTGTCACAGTTTTGGGTAGTTACAATCTAACCCGAATGCCGTTGGATGTTTTTCCTGACTTTGCACCACCTCAAGTTGAGATTCAAACGGAAGCACCCGGCCTCGCACCGGAAGAAGTGGAATCATTGGTAACGTTGCCGATTGAAAGCGCGGTGAACGGTACGCCCGGAGTCGAAACCGTGCGATCGTCTTCTGCAGTTGGTATTTCGGTTGTCCGGGTGATTTTTAACTGGGGCACTGATGTTTATCAAGCACGACAACTGGTGACAGAGCGCCTACAGCAAGCGCGTTCTAAGTTACCCGCCAGTATTGAAACGCCTCAAATCTCGCCGATTACGTCTCCAATTGGCACTATCTTGATGTATGCGTTTTCAGTGGAATCAGCGGTGCGATCGCCAGGAGAAACAGTGTCTTCAACGTCGCTAATGGAAGTGCGACGGTTTGTCGATCGCGATGTTACAAATCGTCTACTGGCAGTTCCGGGCATCTCTCAAGTGATTGCCTACGGTGGTGATGTTCGGCAATATCAAGTCTTAGTTGATCCAGTCAAATTAGCAGCCTTTGATGTTGAATTGGCCGATGTGACTGAGGCGGCAGAACAAGCGAATGTGAATGCAGCGGGTGGTTTTTTGATTACTCCCGATCAGGAAGAAGTAATTCGTGGCGTTGGTCGCATCGAGTCAATTGAGCAGTTAGCACAATCTGTAGTCACGACGCGAGATGGCAAGCCGATCCTCCTCCAAGATGTGGCTTCTGTCCAAATTGGGGCCGCGCTCCAACGGGGGGATGGTAGTGCCAATGGCAACCGGGCCGTCATTGTGGTCATCAACAAGCAACCTTTAGCCGATACGCCAACGGTAACTCGTGCTGTTGAACGGGCGATGGAGGAACTGAAAGCCGGATTGCCGCAAGATGTGCGCGTGGTAGAAACCTTTCGACAGAACAGTTTTATTGAATCGGCGATCGAGAATGTTCGTAATTCTTTGCGAGATGGCATCATCATCGTTTCGATCGTCCTATTGATGTTCTTAATGAACTGGCGTACCGCAGTGATCACATTGAGTGCAATTCCACTGTCGATCCTGATTGGGATGTTGATTTTGTCCTGGTTCGGCCAAGGCATCAATACGATGACGTTGGGTGGTCTAGCCGTCGCGATTGGCTCTGTCGTTGACGACTCGATTGTGGATATGGAAAATTGCTATCGTGGCCTGAGAAAAAATCAGGTTAGCGATCAGCCTAAGCATCCCTTTCAGATTGTTTACGACACCTCAGTTGAAGTTCGAGTGAGCGTCATTTTTTCAACCCTAATTATTGCCGTTGTATTTGCGCCAATTTTTACGCTAACGGGCGTAGAAGGACGCATTTTTGCCCCAATGGGAATTGCTTATTTAATTTCTATTTTGGCCTCAACGTTTGTAGCCATGACTTTATCCCCAGCGTTATGTGCTTTGTTGTTGGCTAATCGTCGGCTTCCCTCTGATGAAACCTGGGTCACGGCTTTTGCTCAGCGGCTTTATCGGCCTTTGTTAGCCTCTGCGCTGCACCGTCCGAAGTTGATTTTGCTAGGGGCGATCGCCGCGCTCGTGGCATCGTTGCTGTTGCTACCAGCGTTGGGCCGAGAATTTTTGCCAGAGTTTCAGGAACAATCCCTGGTCAACGCTATGTTGCTTTATCCCGGTAGTTCGCTCGAATCAACGAACCAAGCGGGTCTAGCTATGCAAGATGCCTTAAAAGGTGATCCTCGGTTTCAATCTGTTCAACTCCGGGCCGGACGCGCCCCTGGCGACTCGGATGCAGGAGGGGTTAATTTAGGCCATTTGGATGTGGAACTGAGTCAAGAGGGGTTGCAAGACCGCAAAGGTAGCATCGAAAAACTGCGTCAAGAATTTAACAAGTTGCCTGGAGTTGCGGCTAATATTGGGGGCTTTATTTCCCATCGTATGGATGAAGTGTTGTCTGGTGTGCGGAGCGCGATCGCGGTGAAAATTTTTGGCCCTGATCTCGCGGAACTGCGGAAAATTGGCCAAGCCGCTGAAGCCATCATGCAAGATATTCCTGGCCTGGTTGACTTACAACTGGAACCCCAAGTCCCGATCCGCCAGATCCAAATTCAGTTTAATCGGGCTAATGCTGCTCGGTATGGACTCACCGTTGGCCAAATTGCCCAAGTTATAGAAACAGCACTGAATGGTCAGGTTGTCTCTCAAGTGTTGCAAGATCAACAACTGTTTGATTTATTAGTATGGCTGAAACCTGATGCTCGTACTAACTTAGAAACTATTCGTAATTTGTTAGTCGATACTCCTGCTGGACAGAAGATTCCTCTGGCACAAGTTGCCCAAATTGATTATGGCACTGGCCCTAATACAATTAATCGGGAAAATGTGTCTCGTCTGATTGTTGTGTCAGCGAATGTTTCAGGTCGAGATTTGCGATCGGTGTTCAATGATATTGAATCTAATATCCGTCAGAACGTCACTTTGCCAACGGGTTATTTTATCCAGTATGGAGGGCAGTTTGAATCAGAAGAACGGGCGACCCAAAATTTGCTAATTTACAGTGGCTTGGCGCTGATTGTGATTGCAATATTGATGTATTTTGCGGTTAAGTCTATCCCGGCGATGTTGATGATTATGGTAAATTTACCGTTAGCCTTAGTCGGTGGCATTTTTTCGATCGCCCTGGGTGGTGGGGTAATTTCTGTTGCATCTCTAGTTGGGTTTATTACCCTCTTTGGGGTTGCGACCCGGAATGGGTTGTTATTAGTAGACAGCTACAACACAAAATTTGCTCAAGGCATACCATTAAAGCAAGTGATTACTGAAGGCTCGATGGATCGATTAGTTGCCATTTTGATGACTGCTTTGACTTCTGCGTTGGGTATGATGCCGCTTGTGCTGGGGCATGGGGCAGGGCAAGAAATTCTCCGGCCTCTGGCGATCGTTGTCTTAGGTGGCTTGTTTACCTCCACGGCTCTGACCTTGCTGGTATTGCCAGCTTTATATGCTCAATTTGGTAAGTTCTTAATACCCAAAAAAACTGAGAAAACAATTCAAACAAACATTACTGTTGAAAAAGTTGGAGCCTAGTTTCATGCGAATGTCTAAACCTTCTAGCATTGTTCTCAAGCCTTTGAAAGGGCGCTTACTGTTAATAAAGCAAAAGCAATTTCTAACCCTGATTACAGTGCTTGGCTGTTTAGCGATCGGGGCTTGTAGCAACAATAGTCCACAAGCAACGACAACGGCGAGTAGCCCAGGTGATTCCCCCCCGACTGAGAGCCAGAGCCCTACCTCCACAACCGCTAAAATGGAGAAAACATCAACCAATTCCCCTTCTCATGGAGGGCAAGGGGGGCAAATTATTGAGTCTGGGCCTTACCATTTGGAACTGGTAACGGTGCATGAAACGGATGGTACTCACCTCGACTTTTTTCTACAAAAGGGGGATGCTCATGATCCTATTCCTGACGCTAAAGTAACCGCCCAAGTGCAGTTGCCTGATGGCAGTCAGCAGGCGTTGGCCATGAAGTATGATACGGCTGGTAAACATTATTATGCTGAGCTACCCAGTACGGCGACTGGTGAATATAAGGTTGCTGTTTTGTCTGATATTCAGGGTGAAAAAGTGAATGCACGCTATAGTTTCAAAAAATAGCTAGCTATCCTTACTCTGAGCTTTCAAAAATTAATCTCTTGCAAAGAGTTAGTTTTCAAAGAGCTAATAAACTGTTTCTAAGTAGGTTTTTAGCCTGATTTTGGAGGCATTTTAGCAGGGTGGCTTAAGGGTAGATAGACTCGAAAAATGCTGCCCTGACCAAGTTCGCTTTGGACTTGGATGCTTCCTTTATGGGCTTGCACGATCGCCTTTGCAATGGGGAGTCCTAAGCCTGCTCCGCCTGTGTTGCGAGAGCGATCGCGACTCACTCGGTAGAATCGATCAAAAATGTGGGGTTGGTCTTCGGTGGCGATGCCAATACCAGTATCTTGTACTTCAACCAGAGCATTTTGATCTTCCTGCATGAGTCTGACAATGACTTTTCCACCTGGGGGGGTATATTGCAGGGCATTCGTGACCAGATTAGACATTAACCGAATGAGCTGACTTTCATTCCCAGTAACATATAAGGGATGTGACGTTTGAATGTGGGATAAAAGATGAATTGGAGCAGTGATTTCTAGCACTGATAAACTTTCCACAACATCGAGAATGAGGTCATTTAAGCAACACGGAACTTGGGCGATCGCGATGGATTGATCCAAGGTTTCCCTAGAAACTTCTAGCCGCGATAAAAGCAATAAGTCTTGAGCCAATTGCACAAGGCGTTGGTTTTGGCGATCGATGCCAGCCAAGGCTTCTTTCGCTTCAGTGTGGGTTAAGCTATCAAGATCTTGAATCGATTCTACGATCGCGCGAATGGTGGCGAGGGGCGTGCGCAATTCGTGGGCTGCATCTGCGGTGAATTGCTGCATTTTTTGGTAGGAGTGATAAATGGGTTTCATCGCTAAGCCAGCTAAACTCCAACTGGCGGCTGCAATGAGCAGCATGGCAACGGGCAAACCCGCTAGCATGGTGAGTTTGAGGAAGGCTAAATGATCGTCAAGGGCCTTGAGCGATCGCCCCACTTGCATGTAACCCCACGGCTGCCCCTGCGCATTTTTGAGCAACAAAGAGTACTGCTGATAGCGAGTTTTTTGGCGATCGTGCAATGTTTGCAACCGATGATCACGCAACTCAACAGCCAGTCCCGACGGCACCTGCCCCGCCGTAGCTAACAGCAGACCAGCCTGATCAAAAAACCGAATGTAATAACCACTTTGTTGAAAGGCATTGAGCGTATGCCGTTCGAGCTTGGTCGTCGAGTCTGAACATAGCTCACTCGCCAAACACAGGTTAGGAAGCACAGTTTGCACCGATGCTTCTAGCCGACCAGGAACTTGGAGTTTGGGTTCTAAACTGTCGTGTAGGGTGCCGGCGATCGATTGCAACTCTTGGCGCACCGCCGCCCCTTGGGAATGTGCTACTAACTCATAGGTTGTCAGCCCTGCCAAACCCAGAATGCTGCCCATGACTGCCGCGTACCAGATCGTCAGTTGCAAACGAGTTTGATTAAACAGTCTACTTCGGTGCATCAGCGTCGTTAAAGCGGTACCCCATCCCGTGAACTGTTTCAATGGGGTTGTTGTATCCCACTTCTGCCAGTTTACGCCGCAAGAGGCGGATTTGAGCGGCGACGGCATTGCTGGTGGGTTCGGTGCCGATTTCCCAGAGTTGGTTGATGAGTTGCTCACTGGTAATGACCTGTCCAGGCCGTTGCATAAAATATTCCAACACTTGAAACTCTTTTGCTGTTAATGAGATTGGGTGTTGATGCGTATCGAGTTGATAAGAAACGGTGTGCTTTCCGTAGTCAAGGACTAAGTGATTGACGTGTAGTTGTTGGGGTTGAATTTGGGGCGATCGCCGATGGAGCGCCCGCAACCTGGCTAATAATTCTGCCATGCCAAAGGGTTTGACTAAGTAATCGTCAGCTCCGGCATCTAACCCGGTGACTCGATCCTCGATTTGGTCTTTGGCGGTGAGCATTAAAACGGGTAAGGCGCTATTTTGTTGCCGCAAGCGTTGACATAGCTCAATGCCTGAGAGGTTGGGCAACATCCAATCAAAGATGGCGATCGTGTATTGAATCCAGTTTTGGTCGAGATAATTCCAGGCTTCGGTGCCATCTTGAACCCAGTCAACAATGTACTTTTCGCGTCTGAGTACTCGTTGAATGGCGGCACCCAGATCGGGTTCATCTTCTACTAATAGAATGCGCATAGCTTTAGAACAACTTCGCTCTCAACCAGTGTGACAGAGTGGGATGAAATGAAGATGAAATCGAAGCCATGCTATACAGTTGGATTAAGGCTGGCGTGAATCTGGGGGCGTGGGACTTAGGGGCTTAGTTTGTGGTGGGGCGATCGGGTTTGGGACGATCGAAGTTAGGTCTTTCTAGGGGGGCTGGCTAGCCGTCAAAGGCGACGAAGGAATGTCCAGATTAAGGTGTAAATTAGTGCTGAATCGGTGTTACTTGAAGTAAGTTGAGAGTTTAAACACTGATGTTGAGATGAATTTATTTAGAGTTATCACGAGCAAGAACGACGACGGGTGGTGTTGTAATTTAACAGTCTAAATTATTGGTTCAGCGATCGCTGGCCTGGTTACAAGGGTTGGTCTGGAGAATGGAACACTCGAAGGTGCATTGTTCAGTTTCAGCAGTATGCTGACCTTCGAGGTTCCTGGGGCGGGCTACGCCGATCGCGGTTAGGCCAAGACCTGTTTTAAGGCGGTGACTAATTTGTCTACACTGTCTCGCCGACTGTTGAAGCCCATCAAGCCGACTCGCCAGACTTTGCCCGCCAGTTCGCCCAGGCCGCCGCCAACTTCAATATTATGTTCTAGTAGGAGTTGGCGGGCGATCGCCTTCGCATCTTTGCCTTCCGGGACGCGCACCGTGGTGAGGGTGGGTAACCGAAACTCGCGCTCAACATGCATAGACAGTCCCAAACTTTCCAGACTTTCCCACAGGTATTCCGCATTGGTTTGGTGCCGCTCCCAACAGGCGGCTAGCCCTTCTTCGGCAATTAACCGTAGGGCTTCGCGCAGACCGTAGTACAAGTTAATGGGTGCGGTGTGGTGATAGACCCGTTCTGGCCCCCAGTATTTGCCCAGGAGTTGTGAATCGAGATACCAGTTGGCGACTTTGCCGGGGCGATCGCTCAATTTGGCCTGGGCGCGATCGCTCATGGTAAACGGCGAAGCACCGGGCGAACAGCCTAGCCCCTTTTGGCTGCAACTATAGGCCAGATCAACGCCCCATTCATCGAGAAAAATCGGCACACCGCCCAGGCTCGTCACCGTATCAACCAGCAACAAACAGTCAAACTCGCGGCACAGTTCGCCGACGCCTTCCAGGGGTTGCCGTGCCCCAGTCGAGGTTTCGGCGTGGACCAAGGCCAGGATGGCGGGGCGATGGGTTTCCAGGGCAGTCCGTAATTCGTCGAGGGAGAAAACTTGGCCCCAGGGTTTGGTGATGGTGCGAACGTCGCCGCCGTAGCGTCCGGCCATATCCACCAGGCGATTACCAAAATAGCCCATGACCCCAACCAACACGACATCACCGGGAACAACACTGTTGGCGATCGTGGATTCCATCGCGGCTGACCCCGTGCCACTGATGGCGATCGTCATGGGATTTTCCGTCTGCCATACGTACCGCAGCAGGGATTGAATTTCGTCCATCACGGTCAAAAACGCCGGGTCGAGGTGCCCCAGGGGTGTTGTACTCATGGCCTGCAACACGGTGGGATTGGCGTTGGATGGCCCTGGCCCCAAAAGCAGGCGAGTCGGCACATTCAGCGGATCGAGGGTCAGGCGTTGGCTATTGTTGATTTGGCTATCGTGACTGGTGTGAGCTTGAGTCATAGTTGGCATCAATTGCAAGGATAAACAGTGGGTGCTGGCAGCCTTGGGGCAATGGTCAAGGAGCGGACAGCAACCCAGGCGGCGATCGCCATTCTGAGTGTAGCCCGTCTCCTGTCGTCCCAAAGGTTAAATGACTTGAACAGCGATCGTCATGCCGGCTTGCCGTAACCGCTCGGCCAGAACTTCGCCCAGCCCCGTGGCCGGAGTCAAAATGCCGCCCCGACTTGGCCCACCGGGCAGCGCCTCAAAGTCCAGGGCTAAACACAACGCCGACTCGCACACAAATTTGACGGTGGCCCGATTCCCCGGATCGCCCTGGTCGCGGATTAAGCCTTGTACCTGGCGGCCATCGGTGGCTGTCCCGACCAACTCACACAGGAACCAGCCGTTGTCCATTGTGGTTTCTGTGGGGCCTTCGCCCGGTTGGGGCAACCAAGATTGCAACAGCGATCGCAAGCCTGGTTGTTGTAACGCGCCAAAAAATAGACCCAGGCCAACAGTCATCCCCATCGCCTTGAGCCCTGCACCCGGTTCGTCTAGTTTGAAGAATTCTTGATAGGTAAAGTCGGGGCCGTAGGGGGTCGCCCATTGCTGAAACAGGGCGGCACTGCGGCGCACCACACGGGTATTGACTGGCCCCATAAAAAACGGCGCAACCCAGGTGTTCATTTCGGGGTCGAAGCGGGGCGATCGCGGGTCTTGGTGGCGATCGCTCGGTGCTGGTTTTGTGTCCGCTGGATTCAGCAAAAACGGATCGCTAAACTGGGTCGATTGTCCCGATTCATAGGCATTAAAGGCCGAGGCCAGCGTCCCGCCGTTGAGTCCACCTATCATCTGAAAATAGGCTGTCACTGATTGGCAAGCCAGCCCCAACTCTTGCTCTAGCTGGCGCACAACGAGGTAGGTGCCCAGGTCAGAGGGAATGGAGTCAAACCCACAGCAGGGGATAATGCGGGTGCCAGCAGCGATCGCCCGGTCATGGTAGCGATCGATCAGGTGTTTGACCCAGGGCGTTTCCCCCGTGATATCGACATAGTGAGTGTTGTAGCGGACACAGGCATCGACCAGGGTGTTGGCATAGAGGGCAAAGGGGCCAGCCGTCGTAAGCAGCACGCGGGTTTGGGCAGCGATCGCGTCTACTGCGGCTTGATCCTGACTGTCGGCAATCAGAATATCCACGGCAACGCCCACCTTGGTTTTGATGGCTTCTAGCTTTTGGCGGTTGCGTCCGGCGATCGCCCACCGCACCTTGGCCCCGGCGTGCCGCGCAAAATACTGAACGGTTTGTTGGCCGACAAAGCCGCTGGCTCCATACAACACCACGTCATAGGGGCGGGTTGGGTTGGCGGGTTCAGACATGGGTTCCATTCTCCTGGTGCTCTATTGGCACTGTAGCGGATCGCTACCTTAAGAAATCGGGGCAAGTTCGCGATCGGGCCAAGCAAGGCTGAAAGAATAGACGCAAGACAATGGGAAATACCTTTTAGAATAGGAGATCCTGCAAATCGTCTGTAAACACTATTGAGCTTTTCCGAAAGCCCGAAATACTGAACTTATGCAAACTCTTGAGAAACCGATAGCGCGATCGCCCGAAACTCCCCTCATCATTGCGGGTCGCACCTTCAACTCCCGCTTGATGACGGGCACGGGCAAATATCGCAACTTTGAGGAAATGCGCCAAAGTATCGCCGCGAGTGGCTGTGAAATTGTTACGGTGGCGGTGCGCCGCGTCCAAACCAACGCCCCCGGCCACGAAGGTTTAGCGGAAGCCCTGGACTGGCAAAAAGTGTGGATGTTACCCAACACGGCAGGCTGCCAAACAGCGGAAGAAGCCATTCGGGTGGCGCGCCTAGGCCGGGAAATGGCCAAATTGCTGGGCCAGGAAGACAATAACTTCGTGAAGTTAGAAGTCATTCCCGATACCAAGTATCTGTTGCCTGACCCCATTGGCACCCTGGAAGCCGCTGAACAACTGGTCAAAGAAGGCTTTGCGGTGTTGCCCTATATCAACGCCGATCCCTTGTTGGCCAAGCGGTTAGAAGACGTGGGCTGTGCCACGGTCATGCCGTTGGGGTCGCCCATTGGCTCTGGCCAGGGCTTGAAAAATGCGGCCAATATTCAAATTATTGTGGAGAATGCCAAGATTCCCGTGGTGGTGGATGCGGGGATTGGGGTGCCCAGTGAAGCGGCCCAAGCGATGGAATTGGGGGCGGATGCGTTGTTGATTAATACCGCGATCGCCCAGGCGCAAAATCCAGCGGCAATGGCCCTGGCGATGAAGCTCGCCGCGGAAGCCGGGTATTTGGCCCACCAAGCTGGCCGGATCCCCGTCAAGTCCTATGCCAGCGCTAGCTCGCCGTTAACTGGCACGGTGAAATAGGCCCTTTGGGCTGTCTAGCTAAATTTGCTAGCCGTTCTCTGGGCTCAATTAGCCTCGGAGAGCGGCTTTTTGATGGGCGGCGCAGTCCCCGCCCCCCTGACAGGAGGGAAATCTTACTAAAGATTATGAATAATATGTTTCGAAATATTGCGAGATGTTGTAAACTTAGTAAAACCTAGTGGAAATGCTTGAGCAATCCAGCTAAGGTTGATAAAAATTGAGGAAACTTCATGCGATATACAGTTGAAGACGGCGGACGCTACAACAACTTTGCTGTGGAACCCAAGATGTACCAAGCAGAGCCACCCAGCAACAACCAAAAACGCAATTACTTCATCTTAGGAACAGGCGCTTTGCTGCTGATCGGCGGCTTAGTGGTGGTCGCTGCATCTGTTTCCTAAAGCGTCAGTACAAAATTTGATTGTTTGGGGCGGGTGCTGCCTAAATGACGCAGAGACCCAGCGCCAAGAATCTGATAGCCTGAGATACTGAATCGACGTTTTAAGCACTCAGGATAGGCGAAAAGGCTAGATACAAATTTTATAAAGACTGAAGGGGAATGCGATCGCAGCGTTCCTCTTTTTGCATTTAGGCGACTGATACACGACAGAATCGAGGGCTTGGACAGTCCGCAGCCAGCGGGCAAACCCCAAACCCAGATGACCGCCGCGATCGCGGCGAATCCAGTTACTTTAGTTGAGTCATTAAACAATCGGCAATTCGGGTTGCGGCTCCCGCTGTGCCCATCCGCCGATAACCATTTTGGGCGATCGCCTCCAGGCGATCGGGATGTTGTTGCAAGGTTAGCAACGTTGGGGCGACAGCAGCAGGATGATCAACAAGCGTCACCGATGGCCCCAAAAGGCGCGTTTGGGCTTCGGCAAAAGCATAGGTAAACTGTGGCCCTTGACCAGGCATGATAATCGCGGGTTTGCCCAGACCCACAAACTGTTCGGTTGCCGTTCCTGCCATCGCGATCGCCCAATCCGCCAGGTGCAAACATTCGGCAAAGGCCCGTTGCGTCAAAATCAACGTGGCATGGTGGTGCTTAAACTGCAAAGCTTGGGCATCAACTCGGTCAAGCCCGCAGGCATCGCTGGGGCTGGGGGTTGGTTGAAGTTGCCAACCATGCCGTTGCAGCCAATAGGCCAGGGTTTCCAGGTCGAGGCTGGGGGCGATCGCGCCCAGAAAAGTCAGCTTCGTCTCAGGCCCAGCAGTTTGGAGGAGCCCATCCACCGCTTGTAAGATCAGTTGCCAGTTTTCGTAAGCTTCCGGGGGGCGGGAACCGGGCAACAACACAACAGAGAGTTGCTCAGCCGGTTTGTCGGGGCGGCCCCAACTGACGGTACGATAAACCGTTGTCGCAGTGGCGATCGCGGGGGTTGTTTGCCACTGCCGGGTGGCCCCCACCGTCATCGGTTCTGGACGGCGAACCACCAAACTGTTAGGTTCCAGACCATCCATCATCGGGTTGCCCAGATCAAACGCTGGAATCTCCCATTTTTGTAACATTTCAGACGTCAGGCGATCGCGCGGAAACACCGCCCGACACCGGGGCCGACTCATCAACCACCGTTCCCACGGGTAATAAACCGACCCCGACCACCCATCGATCGCCGTTTTTGGAAAGAGATTGCCGTTTTCGTCCCGGAGATAATATTCCGACTTCGCCGTTCCCACAAAGGCATAGGGCGCACCGCTCAGATAGGCCAGCAGCAACGGCACAATATCCCCCACCGCCAAAATACTACCGCCCTGCTTGGCCCATTGCCGAATCGTCCGAAACTGGTTAAGGGTTAATTGCAACAGCCCACCCTGCAAGTCTCGCGCCAGTTGCCGCCCGTCCATATAAATGAAGCCCCCCGACGGCATGGTTTTTACCGGGCCGATCAGCGGAATCCCCATTTGCTGGTAAACCCGCCCCTCGCCAACCAACGGTAAAGCAGCCAATTGGGGCGCGTTGGTTCGTTTTTGTAACGCTTCCAAAATACGGATAGCAATCACATCTTCGCCATGCCCATTACTAAGGCAAAGTACCCGATCTGGCGCAGAATAACTGAATGGGTGAGATGACACCAATTGCTCGGACTCCCTAAACAACGTGCGCGAAACATTTCTTATTGGATAAGCCTACCGCAGGAACCCCTTAAAAGTCTTAAGGATTCACACGACCCTTAGTAGAATTTCTTATCAGTCATGGTGAATTTGGTGGTTTTCCTTCTAGCGTGGCCGGAGTTTGTTCGCCCCCAGGTTTTTGATTCTAGATGATGAATGGGGAGAAAGAGTTCCTGCTATTGGTTTAAATCTATCTGGTTTAGAGCCACGCCAAAATACAGCCCCCAGGAAAAATAAACTGCTGGTTGAGAGCAATGGCAGCAAGCCGCCTTCAGGTAAATATTTTTTGAATTAAAGGAAAATTGCGGTTGGGGCGATCGCGGCCCGCGCTCATGCCCGATTTGATGCATTTCCGCGAAAAACTGAAAATTTGGGTGGCCGGATACCAGCCCATCTATTACTATCAATATGCTTTGTCCTAGCCGAGTGTGTTGGTTGAGATCCCGATGGTTGCCAGTTCTTCCCGTTGCGACAGTTTTGAATCTCTGGAACACGCCCTAAAGCACTACTTTGGCTATGACAGCTTCCGGCCCGGCCAACGCACCATTATTGAGAATATTCTGCAAAATCACGATTCGCTGGTGGTGATGCCCACGGGCGGCGGCAAGTCCCTGTGTTATCAACTGCCAGCCTTGCTCAAACCGGGGTTGACGATTGTGGTATCGCCGTTGATTGCGTTGATGCAAGATCAAGTCCAGGCATTACAGGACAATGGCATTGCGGCGACATTTTTGAACAGTAGTTTAAGTGGGGCTGAACTGCGCGATCGCGAACGAGCGATTTTAGACGGCCAGATCAAACTGCTGTACATTGCGCCAGAACGGTTGCTCAATCCCGAATGGGTTGCCTCCTGGTCAGAGCAGGTTTACATTTCTGGGGTGGCGATCGACGAAGCCCATTGTGTGTCGGAATGGGGCCACGACTTTCGCCCAGAATATCGGCAACTCAACCAACTCCGGGAATGGTTTGCCCACGTCCCCATCACAGCCCTCACCGCCACCGCCACCGATCGCGTCCGCCAAGATATCATTCAACAACTGGAACTGCGCGATCCCTACGTTCACATCGCCACCTTCAATCGCCCCAACCTGTATTACGAAGTTCGGCCCAAGGCAAAACATACCTACGCAGAACTGTTGCAAATCGTGCGAGACACTCCGGGCGCAGGCATTGTCTATTGCCTCAGCCGCAAACGGGTCAACGAACTGGCCGATCGCCTCCAACAAGACGGCATTGCGGCCTTGCCTTACCACGCCGGGATGGATAACGGAACGCGGGCAGCGAACCAAACCGCCTTTATCCGCGATGATGTGCGGGTGATGGTGGCAACAGTGGCCTTTGGCATGGGCATTAACAAACCCGATGTCCGGTTTGTGGTGCACTACGATCTACCCCGCAACATCGAAGGGTATTACCAAGAATCGGGCCGGGCCGGACGGGATGGCGAACCTGCCCATTGCACCCTATTCTTTGGCGCAGGTGATATTAAAACTGTTGAGTTTTTGATTAGCCAAAAAGTTGATCCCCAAACCAACGAAGCCCTGGACGCGGAACAACGGATCGCAACCCAACAATTGTGGCGGGTGGTGAACTACGCCGAAGCAACGGAGTGTCGCCGGATTATTCAACTCAGCTATTTTGGCGAGGCGTTTCCGGGCAATTGCGGCAATTGCGACAATTGTTGCCATCCCAAGCCGGTGGAAGATTGGACCATTGAGGCGCAAAAGTTTCTGTCCTGCGTGGCTCGGGTGAAAGAGCGGTTTGGCATGAATTACATCATTGATGTGTTGCGGGGTTCCAAAAGTCAGCGGGTCTTGCAAAATCGCCATGATCTGCTTTCGACCTATGGGATTGGGCGCGATCGCACTGCTGATGAATGGCGGATGTTAGGGCGATCGCTGATTCACCAGGGATTAGTCACCGAAACCAGCGATGGCTATTCGGTGCTGACGTTGAATGACCAAAGTTGGGAAGTCTTGCGGAAACAGCGGACAGTGGCGATCGCGGTGCCGCCCAGGGCTGCGACGGTGGCCACGCCGACCGACCAAACCCAGCCAGAAGTCGAGTTGCTGTTTGAACGCCTGCGTACCCTCCGCAAACGGCTTGCGGATCAACAAGGGGTGCCGCCTTACGTGATCTTCTCCAACACCAGCCTGCGGGAAATGGCCCAGTTACAACCACTGAACCCGGCCCAGTTTGCAGGTATTTCTGGGGTGGGCACCCGCAAACTAGAACAATATGGCGATGTTTTCCTCCAAGAAATCCGCCAATTTCGCCAAGACCACGGCTTGCCCCTGGTAGACCGGGCCAAGCGGACAAACCTTTCGGACTCGGTTTCCACCACCTTGCAGCTATATCAACAGGGCTTGAAACCCATTGCGATCGCCGAACGGCGGAACCTCCGCCTGAGCACCATCACAGACCACTTGGCGGAATTAATTGTCGGGGGCTACGATATCCCGCTGGATGGGCTGGTGCTGCCCACGCGCCAAGCCAAAATTCGCGCCGCGATCCGGGCCGTGGGAGCCGACTCCCAGCGCCGTATTCGGGAATATTTGGGAGAAGTCTTTGGGTATGACGAAATTAATTTGGTCGTGGCCTGGTGGCGACGGGAACAGGGCTGAAGCCCACCCATTGACCAGAGGCTTCCCGACCTGGAGTTAAAAAGTAGCGTTAAAAAGTTAACAGCGTTAAACAAACTCACCTTTGGCCACCAGCACCACCTTGCCCCCAACCCGCACGGCGATCGCCCCGTTCTGTTCCTCCGCCTCTAGCCGCAACAACGATGGTCGTCCAATTTCATAGCCCTGTTCTACCTGCACCTGAATAGTGGCTGTTTGCAAATATCGGTGGCGCACCAGATACCCGGCAAAGCAACCGTTGGCTGATCCCGTTGCTGGATCTTCCGCAATCCCCAGGAGGGGCGCAAACATCCGGGCACTGAATTGGCGATCGCGATCGCGGGTTTCAGGACAAAACGCAAAAACAGCTTTGGCCGCCAAAGGGGCAAGCACCTGCGCCAGTTGCTCAGCATTTACCCGAATCCGTTGCAAGGCATCCAGCGTCTTCAACGGCACAATGACAAATGGCACCCCAGTTGACACTTCTTGAATCGGAAAGCGGAGATCCAGATCTTCAAGCCCCAGGGATAAAATCGGGGCGATCGCCGCTGCGGTCAGGGTTGGCCCAAATACTGGGGCCGGTTGCTCCATCCACAGCACCTCAGGGGTGTGCTGGTGATAGGCAATTGTCACAGGAATTTGACCGACCGCCAAATTCAAACCAACCTGTTCCACGGGGTGCCCCAACAGCATCTGCTGAATCACAAACGCAGTGCCCAAAGTGGGATGTCCGGCAAAGGGTAACTCTTGAGCCGGAGTGAAAATCCGCACGTCATACCCGGCGCGATCGCTGCCCCCCAAAACAAAGGTTGTCTCTGAAAAATTCAATTCCTTCGCAATTTGTTGCATCTGCGCGGTGGACAAGTCCTGACTATGGGGAAATACCGCAAGTTGGTTCCCCGCATATTTCGTTTCAGCAAATACATCAACCAGATAAAAAGATAAGTTTGACATGGTGTACTGGCAGGAAGGCGTTCAATCATTATCGCAGAGCCAAAATTGCAGAGCCAAAATGCCTGCAACGGTTTCAGTGTATGCCGCGATCGCCCTGATCAAACTGGATTTAACCCCAACAATGCATTGCTTGACTCCAATCACAACCGTTCAATCCCCAACATTCCATTACCAAATCGGAACAATTTAATGCCGCAAAATTTACAAAATTAAAATGATGCAAAATCAAAATTGAACTGATTTGGAAATCAAATCAAACCAAATTTGGCTGAGCAAGCAGAGCCGATTCCCACCCCTAAAGCCAGCCGCTTCAGCCCTCCAATCAGAGTAGGGTCACAGAGTGCGATCGCCGAGCACTTTCGCTGGGGCAGTGTGGCCTTTGGCTAGCACCAGCGGCCCTGTCCTGCCAGAGTTTCCCTACAGCATTCCAGCGTTGGCTTAACCCCCTGTCCCGCCTATCCCCACAAGCCCAGTAGCCCCGCTGGTTGTCATAGCGGCGATCGCCTTAAACCCCGCCAGTGCCGGGTTCAACGGTGGTTCTAAACTCATCGAAATGGCTTAGGGGCTTCAGCGAAATGTAGAATACGATACCCTGTTCTTTGGAATATGTTAGAGTTACGGTCTGATTAATACTTCCTTACAAAACAATGGCTTGTGAGTAAGCTAGCTTAGTAGTGAAACTTACTTCTCCAGTCATTTCAGCCGCCCACCAAATTTAAGATCAAAGCCAATTATTGCTGGTCGCAGTCGGATGATCCTCTCCCTTTGTCCCTCGAAAACCTTAGCGTTTGTCTAAGCCAGTTCTCAGGCCAAAGCACTGAAGCAATCAGGTCGATCATAAGCATCAGTAATCAATGGCTCATTGAATTGATGGCAATGCTGAAGGAAAGCAGATAACATTTGTGAGGAAAGCTACAATCAAAAGGTTATAACTGAACCAGCCCCGGCATCAGCAAATTCACTTCTAACTTGGGTACACACCCGCGAACTCGAGAGTATACTTTAGTATCTAAACCGAATGGAGAGCTTGATCTACCTGACATTTGATACGTCGAGCGTTCGCAGTAGATGTCACCCCCAGAAGTAGCAAGAAGTATTTATCATCCCCGAATTTTCTAGTTAAGGAGCATGAGGAACGCGGCATGACCCAGGTCAAAAACGTACTCGACCCTGAGTTGATGATCGATCCATCTTCGACCGATCTATCTGATAACGAGATAGATGACTACGGCATGGACGATGAAGATGATGATCAAGATGTGGTTGAGCTATCCGATGAGGATGGCAAGACGAAATCTCGTACCGCAAAACGGCGAACCCAGGCCAAGAAAAAGCACTACACCGAAGACTCGATCCGCTTGTATCTACAAGAAATTGGCCGGATTCGCTTGTTACGGGCAGACGAGGAAATTGAACTGGCTCGGAAAATTGCCGATCTGTTAGAGCTAGAAAGAATCCGCGAGGGTTTGCAAGAGCGGCTTGAGCGGGATCCCAAAGATGGGGAATGGGCAGAAGCGGTCAACATGGCTTTACCAGCTTTCCGCCGGCGCTTGTATCTGGGTCGTCGTGCGAAAGACAAGATGGTGCAGTCCAACTTGCGATTGGTGGTATCGATCGCGAAGAAGTATATGAACCGAGGCTTGTCTTTCCAGGATTTGATTCAAGAAGGTAGCTTGGGTTTGATTCGGGCGGCAGAAAAGTTCGACCACGAAAAGGGCTATAAGTTCTCGACTTATGCAACGTGGTGGATTCGGCAGGCGATTACTCGGGCGATCGCGGATCAATCGCGGACAATCCGGTTGCCGGTGCACTTATATGAGACGATTTCTCGCATCAAGAAAACCACCAAATTGCTCTCTCAGGAAATGGGTCGCAAACCCACGGAAGAAGAGATTGCAACCCGGATGGAAATGACCATCGAGAAGTTGCGGTTTATCGCGAAGTCGGCTCAGTTACCAATCTCTTTGGAAACTCCTATTGGTAAAGAAGAAGATTCGCGGTTGGGCGATTTCATCGAATCCGATGGCGAAACCCCAGAAGACCAAGTAGCCAAAAACCTCTTACGCGAAGACCTAGAGCATGTACTCGATACCCTGAGTCCGCGCGAACGGGATGTTTTGCGTCTGCGCTATGGCTTAGACGATGGCCGCATGAAAACCTTGGAAGAAATTGGCCAGATCTTCAACGTGACACGGGAGCGAATTCGCCAAATCGAAGCGAAGGCTTTACGGAAATTGCGCCATCCTAACCGCAATAGTGTCCTCAAAGAGTACATTCGCTAACGAACCATTTCGGTTCATTGCACTCTGTTCAAACGAAATCTATTCAAGGGAGAGACTCAGGCTTGGGTCTCTCTTTTTTGCTGCGGTTGCGGCTTTGTTCCTAACCTGGATAATTCACCCTAATTCGGTTTTGTCGGGGGGCCTTCGCCCCAGACTGGGACGCAGGGCAACCACAGCGGATTGCTCCTACCCAAATACAGCCTGCCTTTCTGCACAAGCTTGGTATGGCGGATGGATTAAGGCTTACGAGGAGTTTGTCTAATCCGCATGAATCATGCAGGCTAACGCTGGCGGCAATGCGATCGCGGCAACGGTTTGGGGTTAACGACGAACTGCTGCTGGGAGGGATAAACGCCTTCTGTCTGCGGAATGATGCTTTGCCTGCAAAGTCAGCCTTTGATGAAAGAGGGCATTGTCGTAGGTAATGCTGGTTCCGCTACCGCTCTTTAATTGTTCAGGGAGGATATCGACGAATGAATACTTGCCCTTGTTGTACTCACAAGTTGCTGCGGCACTACCAATCTGGCGGTATTTATTGGTTTTGTCCCTATTGCCGTCAAACTATGCCTAACTTGACGGGGTTGGTGCAGGCGAGAGCGTTGAGTCATTCCTCGCCATCGTTGGTGGATCGGCTGGCGCTGCAACGGTTTTTGGGCCAGTCAGTCCTTCCGACTCCAAGCGGCCAACTGGTCAATTGGTAGGGGTCGGGGCGCTGGTTAGGCTGGGGCGACTCAGCCTGGGCTATACCCGAAACGGCTTATAGTTCGGTTGGGGCCACACAGTAAAATTTCTCTTCGAGAAGATGATAAAAGACTTGTTGAGTGATTGCCATTAACCCAAGATAGGCATGGCCGCGATCGCGGGATTCCGCTTGCATTGCCCCAAATAACTGACAGTGTTGGTGAACGGCTTGGGTCGCCTGGGCCAGGGATTGGGCCAGTTGCCAGGTCTGCTGAAGCGAGAGCGCCGCTGTGGGATCAAAACTATCGAACACAGTAAACAGGCAATGAATGAGCGCACGTTCTGGCCGAGTGTGGGTATAGAGCTGGCCCTGGGCATCTAACCAGGGAATGGCTGTAGCCCTCAGGCGGGGAACTGGCGATCGCGGTTGGAGGGTAATCAACCGGGCTTGGGCCGCCTGCCGGAGCAAGGAACAACACCGCGCATGGGTATATTGCAATTGAAACAGAGCGCGGGGATCTGGATCGAAGGCAGACCGGGCATTTGAGGCTGGGGAACAGGCAGATTGAACACTGGATTCAAGCCATGCTTGCAGCCACAGAGCGATCGCCCTGTCCCCTAGCTCACACTGGAGATAGTGGGAGGAGGTCGTTCGGAACTGGCAATTTTGTAACGACAGGTATGGCCCTTGGCCCCAAGGCGCGTGTTCGACCGACAGAGAGGGGAGACTTGCCACAGCCCTGAGCATATATTGTTGCAAGCTTTGGGCGATCGCCACCACAGGGATTGACTGTTGAGCCGCAACTCGATGGGCCAAGGCTGTCTGATAAATTGGGCGATCGCGATTTAGCACGAACCGAAGGTCGATGACCGGGAACTCTAGCTGCGATCGAGGGTCTCCACCGTAGGCCGTGCCATCCTGCCCTTTACTCCAGTGTGACAAAGGCGCGATCGGCCAGCAAGTGGTCTGTACCATCTGTGGGTCAAAGGCACATTGCAGTATAATCTGCAACAATCGTTTGGGACTTGTGACCGTGAATTTCAAAGAAGCCGAGCGCAAAGTAACGAGTCGTGCATAATCAATCTTGCCCTATTACCGCAGTGAGCGCGCCAAAACAGGACGTTATCCGTTACGTTTATTTGCAATTTTCCTCACTGGAATGAGGGACTTTTGACAATGCCAAATTGCCCTTATCAAACCTATTTCCGCCATTTCAAGCGCTGGAGCAATACAAGAATTGTAAAGTATTGCAACTTTTTGCAAATTACTTTTTGGCTAAAAAATGATTCGTTTTACAGTGCTACCAGTCTCTACGGCTTGACGAAAACACGGACACAATGTGAGTTTTTACGGAATGAATTCCCGCGAATTGGCGGTTCAACCTCAAGAATGTGCGATTACACTGGTGATAACACTGAAAAAATCTTTGCCTGATTTTATGGAAGTGAGCATCAAGCTCTGATTTAAACGAGTAAGTAGCATCCCCTGTTCATTGACAAGTAGCTTTCTATTATCCCTGTGATGTTGTCACCCTAAATCACCCAACCTAAGGCAATAAGCCTCCTGCCTATGCACTCAGTATCATCTAATACATCAGAGGTCTCCCGCCCTTTTCTTACCTGGCAACGGATTATTGACTGGTCCCAGGAGCACTATCGTGTGCGGACGTTTGCAAAAGACGAGAAAATTCCGGCGCGTCCGGGCTTGCTCTATCTTGTACAGCGTGGGGCTGTGCGGTTAGTCGGCAGTGCCCAAGTGAATGCCACCAATGCCAGTGCGTCCCGTGTTGCGCAAATTACGCCAGAGGAAGCCTTTTTGGGATTTGTTGGGGCGGGACAACCCTTTGAAATTGTGGCTCAGTCGCCTTTTACGCTGCAAAGTTATGCCCATGTGGATCAAACAGCGGTGTTGTGGATGTATTGGCATGACTTAGATAATTGGCCCCATTTTCGGCGGGAAGTGCTGGATGCCTTTCGCTATCAACATCAGCGGAAGTTGCTGTGGTTGAGCACTTTGGGCCAACGACGGACAATTGATCGGTTGCTGGGTTTTCTCACGTTGTTGATTGAGGAATTTGGAGAACCGTCAGATGAGGGGTATTGTCTGCCCTTTCCATTAACCCATGCGCAGATTGGGAGCGCGATCGGATCTACGCGGGTAACCGTGACCCGGTTGATGGGCAAATTGCGTCAACGGGGCATGATCCGCACCCAGGGCGACAATTTGATTTGTATTCCAACGGACTCAACGCTGAATCGGCTGGGGGCACCCCATTCGTGAGCTAGTGAGTTAAATCTTGGGTTGGGCGATCGCCAAATCTGGTGTGACGACCAGCAGCGCGATCGCCCTGCAACCTTAGAAATTCAAAATTAGCCAAATCCCCCAGAGGGCTACGGTCATAGCGGCAATGGTTGACCAAAGGGGATGGTAGCTGGGGCTGACACGACCGCCAGACGTCCGAAGGACTTCAACATCAATCCAGGGGTGTAGCCCACGGCGGAACCACCCTGCAAGGCTAACAGGTTGCTTGAGCAGCGCACTGGGCCGATTGGCTTGGGGAAACAGGTTCCCCAGAGGGCCAAAGCGCGAGGTGCAGTGCAGTTTGACCAGCCCGGTTGGAGTTTGCAGGATTAAATCCTGGTTGAGGACATTGCTGATGCCCGACCGCCCCAACAGTTTTCCCTCTAGGCGGACAGTTTCATTTTTGACGGGGAGGGGGCCAACTTGCGTCATCAAAGCCGCAAGAGTGGGGGCCATCTGTTGGCCTAACGAGGGCTGGATATCGGGGAAAAAGGCATTGATCCGAATAATGGTACCCAAACAAAATCCGACGAGGGGAAGGCCGGTGCGAATGGTGCGATCGCCCGCCATCCAAGAGACTGCATCCCAGTTGGCGCGAAGCCCGACCCAGCCAATACTCGACAGCACAAAAGCCACAATTAGGCCCAGGGCAAGACCAAAATAGGGCGCACCTTGAAAGAGCAGCGATCGCCACTGGGCTGCGGAGAGTCCAGGCCGCTTGCGGTTGGGGGTGGTGGCTTTGGGCCAATCGAGTTCGGGGGTGAGTTGCCAGTGCTGGGCATAGAGGGTCAACAAATGCAGGCGATCGCCAACAAATGGATGCGCGCTGTTGAGGGCCAGCCACTGTTGGTAAGGGTTTCCCCGCTCCCAGTCGAGAATAGGCTCCAACGGAGCGTGGGCATAGAGACTGCCTAAGGGCGTTGCCTGGGAATGCCCCAGGGGTGTCAACACCTCAAAGCCATCGAGCAAGTAGCTGGTTTGGCCCTGTTGTTGCACATCGTTAGCGGTGCCGATCGCCAGTTTCAACAAGGCGCGAGTGTAGCCATTTGGATTGCCCGTTAGTTCAACAGCGGTGCGATCGCTGAACAAACTACGTTGCCGCGTGAGCCAAAGCGGAATCCACCGCCACAACCAGAACAGCCCATATCCCAGGCCCGCCAGCAAGGAGGCTGAAACTTTGGTAATGGGGGAAGACTTGCGATTGCCCCACTCGGCCACACTGCGATAGAGCGTATAGGGCACTTGCAAAACGACCATAGCGGCTGAGGTCAACGGCACAGTCCAACGGCCTAGATGCCCCACTTCATTCGCAAACAGGGTCGCGATTTCGTCATCAGCCAGTTGTTCCAACAAGCCTTGACTGACGACCGTGCGGCTGAAGTTGGGCAGAACGCCATAGGTGAAAATGAGGGGCGCTTGGGTCGGCAAGAGGCCCAGGGCTGGCGGCGTGATTTTATAGTTCTGGCACCACCGGGGCAGCGATCGCGCCGCTTCGGGGCTGTAGTTGCCTAAGGTGCTCAGGGTCAGGGGTTTGAGGCCCTCTGAAACAGTCAGCAACGCATCTAAGATCCACCGAGACCCCACAAGCGCGATTAACACAAGCAGCCCACTCAAAGGGAGCGTCCACAGGGGCGGGCCTGATTGCACAACCCGAAATCCCAGTTTGGGCAAGATTTTGATAACCGCACTGCCATAGGTCGCAACGACCCAATAAAACACCTGTTGCACCCCCAACCACAAGGCAATCGCCGTGAGGAACTGCGCCACGACTAGGCGAAAGAGTTTGACTTTGCCCAGGGCTTTCCAATTTTTGGCGCGATCGCCCTGCCGCCAAATGGGGTGATAGACCGGAGCCTCAACCGCTGGCGGTTTTGCAGTGCGCGGGGCAGCAGATCGGGCAGGGCGGGGTTGGGGCGCAGTTGCTGAACTCGGTGAGTGGAAATCTGGAGGGGTGGGGCGATCGCTGGACGGAGCGGTGGACGGCGTGAACGGCACAAACCCTGTGGCATCTTCATCCACAACCGTTTGGGGCGGCACCGTTGCATCAGCCTCCAGGGGGACAAAGCCCGTACTTTCTGACAGTTCGCCATTGGCCGAGATGGTGGCCGAAGCGGACGGGGACGGGGCAAAAGCGACCAGTTCAGGATGCCGCTTGGTCAGAGTGTGCAACATCTGAGTGGCCCAATCTTTGACTTGCGGCGTTTCGTGGTGGGTCAGGGCTTGGCACAGTTCCGCCGCCCGCACTGTTTCCTCCAGTTGCTCATAGGCAACCACCAACCCCATCTGCGCCCGCGCCACCAGGGGATGATTCAGCGGCAAACTAAGAGCGGGTTCCAGCAGGACGATCGCCGTCGGATAGTCTTTTTGCTGAAGGGCGGCGAGGCCCGCTTGCAGGTCAGAGATGCGCTGAGATTGTTGAGCAGACGAGGATTCAGGAGAATTCGCCATCAGAGGTTCCCGTTGATATATCAACCCTGGACAGAGGTGCCGTTTAGGTGGTTCTGCCGATGATCGTGGGCATGGACTGGTTCAGCTTTCCCACTTGGGCGGTGTTTATTAACGCCGATCTCGGTGGAGTTCGCAATCGACCATTAGGATAGTTCAAAGAGAGGCGGGTTCTCTCCCAGAAACTACGGGGGCGATCGCGTTTAGTTCTAAGTCTGGGTGATCGGCCTGGACTTGGCCCAGGTTCCACTCGTTTTTGAACAGCAACACGGGGCGATCGGCAGAGTCTTTGACCGTAATGGTATTGAACAAACGACCGACTTTTTCCAGGGCTGGCCATCCACCCACGACCCACCGGGCCACACTGTAGCCCAAGGGTTCAAGCCGAGTTTCCACTCCATATTCATTCTGCAAGCGGAATTGCACCACCTCAAATTGCAGTTGACCGACCGCTGCCAGAATTGGGTCGCGCTTCAAATCGTCAACAGAATACATGATTTGAATGGCCCCTTCTTCCCGCAGTTCGGATACGCCTTTTTGAAATTGCTTAAACTTGGAAGGGTTAGGATTTTTGAGGTACGCAAACAGCTCTGGCGAAAAGGCTGGAATGCCTTCGTACTCTAGCTTTTTGCCGATATAAATAGTATCACCGATCGCAAACATGCCTGGGTTATTTAACCCAATTACATCACCGGGATAGGCTTCTTCGATAACGGCGCGATCTTGGGCAAATAGCTTTTGGGGCCGAGAGAGGCGCACGGTTTTGCCCGTTCGAGCATGACTCACAGCCATATCTTTCTCGAACTTGCCAGAGCAAACGCGGATAAAGGCCACGCGATCGCGATGTTTGGGATCCATGTTGGCCTGGAGCTTGAAGACAAACCCCGAAAACTCAGGATAGGTCGGTGGAATTTCGCCCTGGGTGCTGGCATGGGAACCTGGTTTGAGGGCATAGTCTAAAAACGAGTCGAGAAACAGTTGCACACCAAAGTTGGTCATGGCGCTCCCAAAAAACATGGGGGTCATTTTGCCCGTGTGCACTTGGTCTAGTTCCAGGTCGCCACCCAACCCATCCAACAGTTCCAGGTCATCTTTAAGCTGATAGTACAAATCCCGCTCTAGCAAGTCTTCAATGGCGGGATCTCCCAAATTAATGGTGGTATCCTGGGCGGCCCGTTGGCCGTGGGCACTGCGCTCAAACAGGTGAATTTGCTGGCTCCGGCGGTCGTATACACCTTTGAAGCGATCGCCCATCCCAATCGGCCAATTCACCGCATAGGTTTTGAGGCCCAATTCTTGCTCAATCTCATCCATCAACTCCAGCGGTTCGCGACCAGGGCGATCGAGCTTGTTGACAAAGGTAAAAATCGGCAAACCCCGCAGACGGCACACTTCAAACAACTTGCGAGTCTGGGGTTCCAAGCCTTTGGCCGCGTCGATAAGCATCACGGCATTGTCAGCCGCCGCCAGGGTTCGGTAGGTGTCTTCGCTGAAATCCTGGTGTCCGGGCGTATCCAGCAGGTTGATCTGCGTTGTGCAATAGTCAAATTGCAGCACCGTTGAGGTAATCGAAATGCCCCGCTGTTGCTCCATTTCCATCCAGTCGGACGTGGCATGACGCTGGGCACGGCGGGCTTTGACGGCTCCGGCCTGGTGAATGGCCCCTCCATAAAGCAGCAACTTTTCGGTGAGGGTCGTTTTCCCGGCGTCCGGGTGAGAAATGATGGCAAAATTGCGCCGACGTTCGACCTCTTTTTGCAGTTCGGCTTGGAGTTCAGCGGACATAAGAGTTACCTGTAAGGCTGCCAGACAGTGAATGAGCAATACTTTCTAACGATAGCAACGATCGCGAGATCTGGGGAACAGCAACGGAGCAGGAATCGATCCTTCGGGAATTGCGGCGATCGCGAGGGGGGTTCTCCGCCTGTTTGCTACCGCAGTTCGCTATATATTAGCAATGTAGTCAAGCCTGGTTAGATGTGAGGCTGATCGATGCAAACACCCAATGTTTACGACCCCGACAAACGCAAGCTATTGTCAAGCTTGGCCCACGGTTCAATCTTCTTTAGTGGTCTGTTGATTGCGATTGGCATTCCCATTGCGATCTTGTTTGTATCGGAAGATCCAGTGGTCAAAGCCAACGCGAAAGAAGCCATTAATTTCCACTTCAATGTTTGGTTGTATGGCCTGATTTTGGTGCCGCTGTCGTTTATTACTTTTGGGCTGGCAGGCGGTATTTGGTGGTTGGTGCATTGGGCGTTGACGATCATGGCGATCGCGCACTGCCTCAGTAAAACCGATGAACCGTTTCGTTATCCCTTCATCTTCCGTCCCCTCTAACCTGTCCTCTCTAGACCGTTAGATATGAGTCCCCCTAGTTTGCGGGGACATCACCTTAAATCTCTTTGCGGGCAGGGATGTTGAAACTGGAATTTTTACTGAGAAGGTCGAGCGAGGAAAGAGGTTGCGCTGGCGATTCTTGCCGATCTTAAGCTTGGCTGGAGGCGGTAACAACTTGACCGTGAGTGACTGAAGGATAACAATGAATTCCTAATTTTTTAGACCTTAGAGATCGCTAGAATCTCTGAGGTCTTTTTACAATTTTTGCAGGTTTTAACCCTGATGAATTGAGCACCGAACAATTGTTCAGTCAGGCGAGCTAACCATTATTCAACTATTATTTAATGGTAAAGATTTAGATAGATGTAGATATATAAAGCAAATTTCGATTTGTGAAAATAAGTCAGGAAAGCCAGACAAAATTGCTTTTCGTTCTCCAAGAAAGCGGTGTAGAAATAAGAAATTGTCGTTGCAACTGGGCAAGGGGCGCGATCGCGGCAATCCCTTTCAGCGTCAGGTGCGTTTTTGTTTGATAGTGTAATTGAATCTCAAAAAATAGGCGATTAATGGGAATGGTGGGTCGCGTGTGTAACAGATAGAAACAAAGAGCAGCGTTGAATTACCAGATCTGACAATTTCCTTAAGACAAGCCCGTTATTCCCATTCTTCGTTACAAAATTCAGAGGACTAGCCAGTGTGAGATAACTAGCTTGCCCTTCGGTTAATGTTTTCTTCGCAACTTTACATCCACTATGAATAGAAACGAATTGCCAGCAAAACAGGGACTTTATGACCCACAGTTTGAGCACGATGCCTGCGGGGTGGGGTTTGTGGTTCACATGAAGGGGCAAAAGTCACACGATATCGTGGAGCAGGCGCTCACCATCTTGCTGAACATTGACCACCGAGGTGCAGTGGGGGCGGAGACAAACACAGGGGATGGAGCGGGGATTTTGTTGCAACTGCCCCACGGTTTTTTCCAAAAGGTGACCCCAGCCTTGGGCTTTGTTTTGCCGGAAGAAGGCCAGTATGGGGTGGGGATGGTCTATGGCTCGCCGGATGCGGCTGCACGGGCGCAAGGGCGGCAAATTTTTGAACAGGTGGTCGCAGAAGAAGGCTTGACCGTTTTGGGTTGGCGGGATGTGCCGACGGATAACTCGTCCTTGGGGAATACGGCGAAGGCGAGTGAGCCGTTTATGCAGCAGGTATTTATTGCCCGATCGCCCGATATTGCAGATCAAACGGCATTTGAGCGGAAGCTATACGTGATTCGGAAGCGATCGCACGCAGCCATTCGGGAACCCAAGATTGACCCCTACTGGTATCCATCGAGCTTATCGAGCCGGACGCTGGTGTATAAGGGGATGTTGATGCCAGAGCAGGTCGGCCAATACTATCCCGATTTGCGCGATCCCGATCTGCAAAGTGCGCTGGGGCTGGTGCATTCGCGGTTTAGTACAAACACGTTTCCTAGTTGGGAGCGATCGCACCCCTACCGCTACATTGCCCACAACGGCGAAATCAATACCCTGCGGGGCAATATCAACTGGATGCACGCGCGACAGTCGATGTTTGAATCGGACTTGTTCGGCGAGGACATGAAAAAGATTCAGCCCGTGATCAATATTGACGGGAGCGACTCGCTGATTTTTGACAATGCGCTGGAATTGCTCACGTTGTCTGGGCGATCGCTGCCCCATGCGGTGATGATGATGATTCCTGAACCCTGGTCAGCCCATGAATCCATGTCGCCAGAGAAAAAAGCCTTTTATAAGTATCACTCCTGCTTGATGGAACCGTGGGATGGGCCTGCGTCCATCGCCTTTACCGATGGCTCGATGATGGGGGCAGTGCTCGATCGCAATGGTCTACGGCCTTCCCGCTACTACATCACGAAAGACGATCGGGTCATCATGGCCTCGGAGGCGGGCGTATTACCCGTCGCGCCGGAGGATGTGGTGTACAAAGGTCGGTTGCAGCCCGGTCGGATGTTTTTGGTCGATATGAACGCAGGGCGAATTGTGTCTGACGAGGAAATTAAAGGCAGCATTGTCACGGCCCATCCTTACCAGGATTGGTTAGAGCAGCACATGGTGAGTTTGGCCCAATTGCCCGCCGCCCCTGCCACCCCAGAGCCAGAACCCAGCAGCTTGATTCAACGGCAGATGGCCTTTGGCTACACCTTTGAGCAGTTGCGGATGTTGATAGCCCCGATGGCACGGGATGGGGTGGAAGCGGTGGGCGCAATGGGGACGGATACCCCGATCGCCGTGCTGTCTGACAAACCCAAGTTGCTCTATGACTACTTCCAGCAGTTGTTTGCCCAGGTGACCAACCCGCCGATTGACTCGATTCGGGAGGAAATCATTACCTCGCCGGAAACGACCATTGGCGCGGAAAGCAATTTGTTGCAGCCCAAGCCGGAAAGCTGTCATCTCATCGAACTCAAAACACCGATTCTGAAAAATGATGAGTTGGCCAAGCTGAAGCACCTAAATCATGACGGGTTCCAATCGGCCTCGTTGTCGATTCTGTTTGATCCCACCACGGGGGCCGCTGGTTTGGCCGCGCAGATGGAAGCGATCTTTGCCCAAGCCGATCAGTCGATCGCGAGTGGCGTGAATTTGTTGATTTTGAGCGATCGGGGCGTGACGGCGGACAAGGCTCCGATCCCGGCGCTGCTGGCGGTGGCTGGGTTGCACCATCACCTGATTCGGCAAGGCACCCGCACCCGTGTTGGCCTGGTGTTGGAATCCGGCGAACCCCGCGAAGTGCACCATTTTGCGGTGCTGTTGGGCTATGGCTGCGGCGCGATCAATCCCTACGGTACCTTTGAAACCATTGAGGACATGATCAAGGAAGGCTTGCTGGTCGGGGTGGACTATGCCACCGCTTGCAAGAATTACGTCAAAGCAGCGACGAAGGGCGTGGTCAAAGTGGCTTCCAAGATTGGGATCTCCACATTGCAAAGCTATCGAGGGGCGCAGATCTTTGAGGCGATCGGGCTAAGTCAGTCGGTGATTGACCAGTACTTTACCTGGACGGCTTCCCGGATTGAAGGGGCCAATTTGGATATCTTGACCCAAGAAGCGTTGCTCCGCCATCACCAAGCCTTTGCCGATCGCGCCGGGAACCAACCGACGTTAGATGTGGGCGGCGAATACCAGTGGCGGAAGGAAGGGGAAGCCCATCTGTTCAGTCCCCAGACCATCCACACGTTGCAGCAGGCGGTGCGATCGGGCAATTACGAGCTATATAAGCAGTACGCCCAATTGGTGAATGATCAGAATCAGAAGCATTTCACCCTGCGCGGTTTACTCCAGTTCAAGCCCCGCCAACCCGTACCCATCGAAGAAGTGGAATCCATTGAGGCCATCATGAAGCGCTTCAAAACTGGGGCCATGAGCTATGGATCGATTTCTAAAGAAGCCCACGAGGCATTGGCGATCGCCATGAACCGTATCGGCGGCAAATCCAATACGGGCGAAGGTGGCGAAGATCCCGAACGCTATACCTGGACGAATGAGCAAGGCGACTCGAAAAACAGCGCCATCAAGCAAGTCGCGTCCGGGCGGTTTGGTGTGACCAGCTTGTATTTATCTCAAGCGCGGGAAATTCAAATCAAAATGGCCCAGGGGGCAAAACCCGGTGAGGGCGGTCAGTTGCCCGGTCGGAAAGTGCATCCCTGGATTGCCAAAGTGCGCCACTCAACCCCCGGCGTGGGCCTGATTTCTCCACCCCCCCACCACGATATTTACTCCATTGAGGACTTGGCCGAACTGATTCACGACCTCAAGAACGCCAACCGCAACGCCCGGATCAGCGTCAAGCTGGTTTCTGAAGTTGGAGTCGGCACGATCGCGGCGGGTGTATCCAAAGCCCATGCGGATGTGGTACTGATTTCCGGCTTTGACGGTGGCACCGGAGCCTCGCCTCAAACCTCCATCAAACACGCGGGTTTACCCTGGGAGTTGGGCTTGGCCGAAACCCACCAAACCCTGGTGTTGAATAATCTCCGCAGTCGCATTGCAGTGGAAACCGACGGCCAAATGAAAACCGGGCGGGATGTCATTGTGGCGACGCTGCTGGGGGCGGAGGAATACGGCTTTTCGACCGCTCCTCTGGTCACGCTGGGCTGCATCATGATGCGCGTGTGCCATCTGAATACCTGCCCTGTGGGTGTGGCCACCCAAGATCCTGAACTTCGGGCCAAATTCACGGGCGATCCAGCCTATACGGTCAATTTTATGCGCTTTATTGCTCAAGAAGTGCGGGAACTGATGGCTGAACTCGGTTTTCGGACAATCACCGAAATGGTGGGGCGCACCGATATCCTGGAAGCCAAGCAGGCCGTTGAACACTGGAAGGCGAAAGGGATTGACCTGTCCAAGATTCTCTATCAGCCGGAAGTGGATCCCTCGGTGGGGCGCTATTGCCAGATTCCCCAAGATCATGGTCTGGAGAAATCCCTGGATATGACCACATTGCTGGAGTTGTGTAAACCCGCGATCGCCCGTGGGGAAAAGGTCACAGCCACTCTTCCTATCAAAAACGTGAATCGCGTAGTGGGCACCATCCTCGGCAACGAAATCACCAAACATCACTGGGAAGGCTTACCCGAAGATACGGTTCATCTCCACTTCCAAGGCAGCGCTGGCCAAAGCTTTGGGGCGTTTGTGCCCAAGGGAGTCACGCTAGAACTGGAAGGCGACACCAATGACTATCTCGGCAAAGGACTCAGTGGCGGCAAGATCATCCTCTACCCACCCAAGGCATCGACCTTTGTTGCCGAGGAAAACATCATCGCCGGAAATGTGGCGCTGTATGGAGCCACCAGTGGTGAAGCCTACATTCGGGGCATTGCCGGAGAACGATTCTGCGTCCGCAATTCAGGCGTGCGGGCTGTGGTCGAAGGGGTTGGCGATCACGCTTGCGAGTACATGACGGGGGGCAAGGTTGTGGTCATCGGTGAAACAGGCCGTAACTTTGCCGCAGGGATGAGCGGTGGCATTGCCTATGTCTTTGACGAGACAGGGGATTTTCCCACTCGCTGCAACACCCAAATGTCTGACCTGGAGCAGTTGGAAGATCCCGAAGAAATCCGGGAACTCCACGAAATGCTTCAGCGCCACGCCGAATATACGGGCAGCACCCGCGCCGCTTCCATTCTGGCCAATTGGGAGGCGATGTTGCCCAAGTTCGTGAAGGTCATGCCTCGTGATTACAAGCGGGTGTTGCAAGCCCTGAACGATGCCCTAGCCTCTGGCCTCAGCGGGGATGATGCCCTCGCCGCCGCCTTCGAGCAAAATGCCCACGATGTCGCCCGGATTGGGGGCAGTTAATTATATTCTTAGATCTCCGACTTCTGGCCAAGGAGCGCGATCGCTCGTTGCTTCCTAAACAAGAAGTCGGAGATCTGAGAGGCAAGTGTTACTAAAGTGATTTCGGTTTAACTCAAAAAAATTCTCTTCTTTAAGCAGGAAGGAGTTAATTTTTAGCCACAGCGGTGAACTTTGGTATGGATAAACCAACATCAGTCAAAACTCTAGAAGAGTTAGGGCGAGTGCAACTTTCCAAGAGTTTTTTCATGCGGGAATTTCTTTACTCTGAAATTTCCCAAATTGAAGGAATTCCTAATATTCCTGATGCGCCAGATTTGGCGATCGCGGCGGGTAAAGGACTGTGTGAAAATGTCCTCGAACCAATCCAAGCAGCTCTGGGACGGGTTAGTGTGCGATCGGGATACCGTTCTTGTGCTGTTAACAATATCGGCAACGAAAAAGGCTGGAATTGTGCCAAGAATGAAGCTAATTATGCAGGTCATATTTGGGATAAAACTCAATTAGACAAGCAAAGTGGTCAGGAGTATATGGGGGCAACGGCCTGCATTGTTGTGACTTCCTTTATTCCTTACTACCAGGAAACAGGGGATTGGACAACTTTGGCATGGTGGATTCACGATCACATAAAAGCCTATGCAAACATGACCTTTTTCCCAAAGTTCGCTGCGTTCAATATTAATTGGAATAATAATCCCAGCAATCAACAATATATTGATAGCTATGTTGAGAATCCCCACACTGGAAAAAAAGGTTATCTAACAAAAACGGGGATGGATAATTTCTCTGGTTCCCATGCCGATTTTTACAAAGATTTTCTGTTGACCTTACCTCAACAAGGAGGCTGCTAATGATGCTTGAACGTGACCAAGAAGTGATATTGGTCTGCGATTTACCAGAATATCATCTGTGTCAGGGCGACGTTGCAATTTTAGTCGATACCGTGCCAACGGCTCTAAATAGTGAGCAGCATTGCATTCTGGAAGTTTTTGAGCATCTTGGTGAGGCTCCCTCAGTGATTAAAGTTCCTATTGCTGCGGTCAAACCACTACGATCGCTGGTTAACATTTAGCTCTGTTGATGTTAGTTAGATTAGGGTTTGAATAATGGCAATGGTATTGGAAAAGGTCGTGCCATTTGGGCGATCGCTGGATGAATATCAAAAAATGTTTAATCTAACGGCGGCAGATTTTGCGGGACAAATCTTGGGCGTTGCGGACGGGCCTGCAAGTTTTAATGCAGAGGCTACAAAGCAAGGTTATTCCATTACCTCCATTGATCCAATTTATGACTTCGCAGGCGAAGAAATTCACTCCCGGTTTGATGCGGTGGTTGATGGCATTATTGAGCAAGTCAGAAATACTCCTGAAGATTGGGTTTGGAGTTATCATCGCTCACCTGATGATTTACGTTTGCGTCGAGAGCGATCGCTTCGTTTATTTTTAGAGGACTACGAAAAAGGTAAACGATCAGGCCGTTACATCACAGCAGAGTTACCACAACTTCCCTTTGAAAATAATCAATTCGATTTAGCACTTTGCTCCCATTTTTTGTTTTTATATTCAGCTCATTTTGATGAGGACTTTCATTTGCAATCGCTGCAAGAATTATTGCGCGTTGCGAAGGAAGTACGAGTTTTTCCCTTATTAACATTAATGTTAGAGCGATCGCCTTACCTGGATTCTATGATTCAAACCTTACAAGCAACGTACGATGTCGCTATTCAACCTGTGGGCTATGAATTGCAGAGAGGGGGAAATGAAATGTTAGTTGTGCGATCGCGCGCACCACAATCAAACAATGTACTTTCGGCTTCAAGCCTAACTGCATAACACAAAATTTAGCCTTAGCACTTGCTTTACTATTAACGTCATCGAACAACGAGGAATTGAGGATTTAATCAATGGGCAAACCAACTGGATTCATGGAATTTTTGCGGGAAGTTGCTACAGAAGTTTCACCGAGCGATCGCATTCGTAATTGGGATGAATTTCATCTACACATGCCGGAAGAAAAACTCCGCAATCAAGGAGCCCGGTGCATGGATTGTGGAATTCCATTTTGCCATACAGGGACTTTGATTAGTGGGATGGCAAGTGGTTGCCCAATCAATAATTTGATTCCTGAATGGAATGATTTAGTTTATCGAGGACTGTGGAAAGAAGCGCTAGAACGGCTCCACAAAACAAATAATTTTCCCGAATTTACAGGACGAGTTTGTCCGGCCCCCTGTGAGGGCTCCTGTGTTTTAGGTCTCAATAATCCACCCGTTACGATTAAGAACATTGAATGTTCAATTGTGGACAAAGGCTGGGAAGAAGGCTGGATTACAGCGAATCCTCCAGCAAAACGAACAGGTAAAAAAGTGGCGATCGTGGGCTCGGGGCCAGCAGGTTTGGCGGCAGCAGCACAACTGAATACTGCTGGCCATTGGGTTACGGTGTTTGAACGGGCCGATCGCCCCGGTGGATTACTGATGTATGGTATTCCCAACATGAAACTGGAGAAAGAGTCCGTTGTCATGCGGCGGCTCAATATTTTGCAAGCAGAAGGTGTGGAATTTGTTTGCAATACAGAAGTGGGCAAAGATATTACCAGTGAACAGTTACTCGAAGATTTTGATGCGGTCATTTTATGTACTGGTGCCACAAAACCACGAGATTTACCTATTGAAGGGCGTGAATTAAAAGGAATTCATTTTGCAATGGAATTCCTCACTGCAAATACCCAAGCGGTATTAAATCAGACTCCCGGTGATGACTTCATTTCGGCAGCCGGAAAAGATGTTGTGATTATTGGCGGTGGTGATACCGGAACGGATTGTGTTGGGACTTCAATTCGGCATGAATGCAATAGCGTCACTCAGTTAGAAATTATGCCCCAACCCCCCAATGAACGGGCAACAAATAACCCTTGGCCAGAGTGGCCCAAAGTTTACAAAATGGATTATGGACAAGAAGAAGCTGCGGCTGTTTTCGGGGCTGATCCACGAGCTTATACAACGACCGCAACTCACTTTGAAGGAGATGAAAATGGTCAGGTCAAGGCTGTTCATACTGTCCAAGTAGAATGGACAAAGGATGAAAATGGACGCTTTGTTCCTAAACATATTCCCGGTACGGAACGGGTATTGCCAACTCAATTAGTCTTGCTGGCGATGGGTTTCTTGGGGCCAGAACAGCCGTTGCTAGAGGCTTTGGGAATCGAGCGCGATGGCCGGAGTAATGTGAAGGCTGACCATGAGAAGTATACGACTAGTATCCCAGGCGTATTTGCGGCGGGCGATTGTCGGCGTGGCCAAAGTCTGGTGGTCTGGGCTTTTAATGAAGGGAGAGGGGCAGCGCGGGAATGCGATCGCTATTTGATGGGTAGTACTGATCTTCCCTAAAATGGCCTTTTTTCCACTATCTAAATCTGCAATTATTCATTGGACTTAATTGAGTAGACAAAAGCTACAGGAGGTTTCTCTTGGGCTTTTGTTTGCTGTATTGATGTTGTTCAGGGTGAATTTGTGCCCTTAGCTTATGTCTATTTCTCCGCAAACCGTCTATGCCCACTTGCAGTTAATTGAAGAAATGAGTGTTTCAGGGAGTGCATTGTGTCGGCAATTAGCGCAAGAGATTTTGGCCGACCCAAAAGTGAGTTTAGTCTGGCGGCAAGCAATTAGCGATCGCCTCAATCAAGCAAATCGTCATTTAAGTCAATTCAATAGTGCAGATAATGAAGCCACCACGCTTGAATGTGGCAATGAAAGTGATAGCTATTAATACATAATTTTAATTTTGCTGGAGTTCCCATTGGGAAATTTTGTCGCCTTGAATACTGACAATATAAACTCCAATAAATTATTTGCCAATCAGCAACTTAGGCTTGAGTGGTTCATTCAGTCCTGTTTGTCCGCCAAATTTTTGATGATGATTTTAGTTGATTGACCTTTAGACAAAGCTAGAAAGGGATAAATAAAAACACTCCTCATCAACTCATCAGAGCTTTTTGAGGAGTGCAAGCTACATCAAGCACTAAAACTGACATCAAAACCAATCCTGGACTAAGGCTATTCGACCACCTTAGACTTCTTCATCTTCCAGCTGGGCCGCAACAACAGCACAATACGCGAAGGCTGCCACCAAAGGCATTGGAGAGGCTAACCAATAGCTCATCACCATTCCTGTCAAGGCGCTGATTACTGCTGAAAAACCCCAGACTTGTTCTTCTGGGCAAAGCCCTTTTTCTCGTTTGATTGATCGCAAAGCACTTGCGGGAATTGGCATAGGCATGACAGCATTTGGCGGAAATGCCCAATATTTGGAACGCTCGATGAACCAATCCGTCCAGCCATTATCCTGGCACCAATCTTCAATCCATTGGGTTGCGTAATGATTCATAATCCCCGAATAAAAGCAAAAATGAAAGTTGGATTGCGTTAGTTTCCAGACTGACTTAATTTGCAGGTTATCTACGATATTGGGAAATAGTCGTAAAACCATGACTTAATCATCTGACACTGCGCTGATAGCGAAACTAGGATAGCAAGGGCTAATGTTAAGGAGCTAATCTGAAGGGACTTATTTAATATGGAGCTTTGTTTACTCAACTTTTGGTCAACTCATCATCAACGTCATCGCTCTTGCCTCAACTTTTCTATCTCAGATTTCAGTACAGGTGGTAAATTTTCGTTCGTTTGCTTTTCCCTTTCACTGATCTATCTACGAGGCTATCAGACCCCTCGCGCAAACGTGCACTGAAGTTATCAAAGTTTACTTGCTGTTTGGAGGGGCTTAATGTTTTGCAATGCGATCGCGGCGAAAGACTGACAAGGTTGATAGTTCCAAACAGCATGGCAATGGCATAATTAAGCCTTTCCAGAGATGCAGAGAATGAGACCACTACCGTGGGTAATAATTGTTAATCAGTCCAGCGACAAATTTAACGTGTGTCAATGAATCTAAAGTTTATCAGTAGTGCGTTGTCTGGTAAAAACGATGTTTGGCGCTATTGTGTCGGACTTGTCACAATTTTGGGCTGTTGGTTAACCAGTGCAACGATCGCGCAGACCGTGCTCATCACTCCGTTTCCGGGGGGGGATGGCGAGTTTTCACGAACGGCAGAATCCCCCCCGACATTGGGCGCGTTGGATTCAAGCAGACTCAGCGCTTTGATGCATGACTATGTGCTGCTCAATTTACCATTTGTGGTGTTTGGAGCCTGTGTGATTGGCGTTGTAGCGATGCTCCATCGGCGATCGCCCTTAACCCTGATCACCCCGAAAAGACAGTTTTGTTACCAACGGTTTTGGGCTGGGTTTGGTGTTTGGTTAGTGCTGTCTGGCGGGCAAATGGCGATCGAGTATGGGTTACGACCGGCTGCTTTCACCCATGATTTTCAGGTTCAACATTGGCTATTATTTGTGCCTGTAGCTCTGATTCTAACGCCACTGCAAACATCAGCCGAAGAGATCTTTTTTCGAGGCTATTTATTGCAAGCCCTTGGGTTATTAATTCGGCAACCAGTGGTTTTGGCAATTGTGACGAGTTTGCCCTTTGCAATGGTGCATCTGGCGAATCCTGAAATGGGCAGAGATGCACTCTGGATGGGGTTATCTTACTTTTTGCTGGCTATTTTCCTGACTGTAATTACGCTGGCAGATGGGCGTTTGGAATTAGCTTTGGGTGTACATGCTGCGAATAATTTGTTTGTGGTTTTATTGGTTAATACCCCAGATTCAGCGTTGCCAACTCCAGCTCTATTTGTACAATACAGTCCGTCTCCACCTCGGTTGACTTTTATGTTGCTGCTTGCTGCTAGTGGGATTTTTTATATCGTGTTCTTTAACCGTAAAAAACAGCGCCCTATTGACACTACAGCTCCAGACTCACCAGAAAGCGACAGTTAAATCGGCCTACATTTGCAACAGGACAAACCTCAGCGATCGCTCTGACCTGTACAGTAGGTTGAACCACCAACCACCAGGGGTCTGAAGTCATAAGCGGTTAGGAGTTGCGGCGAAGAACAGACTCAACACTCTTATTCAAACCATTCTTCGATCGCTTCAGCTTTGGTGTTGGTATGGCGTACTGGTGTGACCCGATTAAATTGGAGTTTGATGTAACGTTGTTGTTCGCCATCTACTGCTGTGGCCAGGATAGGAAATTGGATGTTGCCGTCTGGAAAGGCCATTTGAAATCGGAAAGTGCCATCGGGACTGAGTTGAATAGGGCGATCGTTGATGGTGACTGTGGCATCGGGTTCAGTTGCTCCGTACACAATCAGTTCTGCTTCTGCAACGAGCCAAAATTGGCGTGGCCGGATTGGTGGAATGGAGGCAGACATCCCTAATCCAGACATCATGCCCACACCCGACATCCCAATACCAGACATTCCAAAGCCAGACATCGTTGGAATTATCATGCCCGCACCGGACATCATTCCAGCGCCCGACATCATCCCCGCACCCGACATCATCCCTACACCCGACATCATCCCTACACCCGACATCATCCCAACGCCGGACATCATCCCCACACCAGAGGCCGTGATTGGGGCTGCTGCGGCTTGCCTGGAAGCAAACATTGACCCATCGACCCGATCGCTCGTGGAGAGGGCATACATCACATCATGGATTGGCAGAGCGGAGTGCGGGGGCGTTGGGGGGGCCAGGGTTGACTGGCGCAGGTCTTCATCCCACGCAATGGCCCGAAAGTTTGCATTAGCCCAATCAGTGGGATAGAGCGGCGGAATGCGGATGGCATTGGAGCGGGCGAGCAAGAGCCATTGCCCTGCCCCGGTGAGATAGCCAAGTTCAACAAGGTAGTCGCGATCGCTGATGGGAATCGGCAGATACCAATCCCGCGTAGTTTCCTCGCAGTCATACTCCTGCATACTGTGAGGATTTTGTACCGCCAGATCAATATCAGTCACGTCATAAAACCGCAAGGCCAGTCGTTCTCCACCTTGTTGGCGCAGAGCGGCTTTGTGGGGTTCGGGGGCATCCCAATAGGCATAGGCCCACTGGGGATCGCGGGGAAGCAAGGTAATCTGACTGCGATCGTAGCCATCTGGCAAGGGGGCTAGCCCTGCGTCCACATCGGCCAATGGGTTGGGCGCTGGGGGAACTGGCTCTGCACTGGACTTTGGTATTTCTACTGGGGGTGGTGCGACAGGGGGTTGGGTGAGGGCGGCAGCTCCAGCGGCGGCTGTACCCATTGCGATCGCCGGGGCAACGGGCGGCGAGGGTGAAACCGTTGGGGCAGGGGTGACATCACGGGGCGGCGCTGCCACGGGAGGGGAGGCTTGGGGGGCCGCCGGGGCAACGGGAGGGGGCGGAGTCGCCCCGGTGGGCGGGGTTACCGGCGGGGCAACCGCAGGCGAGACAGGGGGGTGGGCAGTAGCCGGAGGTGCCCCAGTTTGGCGGCGGTTAAGGAGCCACAACACGCCACCCAAAAGGGGCAACAGCAGTAAGGCGATCAGTCCTTCCCACACGGTGGATTGCGGAGACGGGGCGATCGCGGCCCCAGTCCCTCCATCGGCTGCGGGGGTTGGCGTGGCGATCGCGGTAGGCTCGGGTGTACCCTCTGTCGCAGCGGCGGGGGGCGGGGGGGACGGGGCCACTGGACTAGCGGTTGGATTGGTTTGGGCAGCGGCAGTCACGGCAGCGGGATTGGCCAACAGCTCTTGCCCTGCGGCGATCGCGGTGGCTTCAGCCTGATTCGCCTGGGCGATCGCCGTTTGCCCCCCTGGGGCCACAGCCAACCCTAACAACGCAGCGATCGCCGCCTTTGGCACTCCCTTATATACATAGTTGCGCGGCTGGGAATAGGGATAGCGAGGGTCATCGGGTAAGGTTTGGTGCATTGCAACGATCTGCACATCCGCATCTTTGACCTGGCTATAAGTGCTGTAACTAATGCCATCTCGCCCCAGAGCTTCGATTACGGCCGTCGTGTCATCGTCCCTGACCGGATCAGCCGTTGTTCCCGTGACAAAGGCTGCTTCCTGAAAAACAGGGTATCGCTGCAAAGCCTGCCGCGTATCACTAGAGTCTGGTCGATCAACAAACCGAATTGGCCCAGGTGGCCCACCAACTTCCGCCCAATCGGTAATTTCTCCCCGAAATATCTTTGCAAATTGGGCAAAGGTCAAATTACCTCGAAACGGATTCTCTTTCCCGATCATAATGGCAATTTTTTCGCGGCCAATCGTTACTGGGATGAAGCCCTTTTCCCGTTCTGCGGCTGTCAAATCCCGCCCAACTGCCGCCACATCAATTGTTCCAGCCTCCAAAGCCCGAAGCGCCGTGGCCGAGTCGCTCGTTTGTAGTGCAACCGTTGTGCCCGCATAGGTTTGTTCATAGCGTTGCTTCAAAAACTCGTTCACAACAGCCATACTTTTGGAGCCATCCACTTTAACTGTGGAGTTTTCGGGGACGGAAGCAGGCAGTGGAATGGTCGGCAGGGGACTCGCGGATTGGGCTACCCCGGTTTCAACCGTCAAATAAAGGGTCGCGATCGGGCTAGTTGCCAGTGCAAGCAACAACGGTAGCGAAAGGAGGGAGAAGTGCTGATTTCGTGCCATAACGGAAAGGGCAACCTGAACAATACGAGGTCTCAGACGTTTTATTTTTTCTTAAACTTACGCAAAATATCCCAGTAAATCTGGTTATAGTCAATGGCACAGAATTTCCTTTCTGTTCGTCTCATCTGGATAGCACCGAGGCTGCTATAGTCTCCATTAAAGTGTTGACCTTTAGTGTCGTGCTTTTGCAGTCCCTGATATTATCTGGGGCGTTGGCTATGAGTTTGGGGGTTTAGTTCACCAGAAAGGATTGGATGGCTTCTTTGTTCATTCATTGATGACAAGGTGGTTGGCCGCTTTTGGTGCGAGGATTCCCATTGAATCATTGGCCTGGACTCGTATTGGTGTTTCTACTTCGCAAGACTTAAAGCCGTGACTTTTTCTCAATCACCCATGTCGTTGCCTAATCCTGTATTGCCTGCTAGCCCTTCTGCAATCCGCATTTTGCCAGTCACGAATCAGGCTGAAATGGAGCTATTTTTAGATGTTCCAGCCGTTGTTTATGCGAAGGATCCAAACTGGGTGCCGCCCTTGCGGAGTAGTATTGCCAGCCAGTTGGCCGCAACCAATACGTTCCGTGAATATGGAGAGTTTCAGGCATTTGTTGCAGTGCGATCGCCCAATTCCACGGCAAAACTGGAACCTGTAGGGCGCATTGTTGCAGCGGTCAATCGGCGGTTACTGGAACGGGAAAGCACGCAGGTTGGCTTATTTGGCTATTTTGAATGTATCCATGATTTTGCGATCGCCCAGTCCTTATTTGAGATCGCCAGTGAATGGTTAAAAGCCCAGGGCATGACGCGCGTGCGGGGGCCAATTGACCTCTCGACCCACAACAGTTGCCTACTGTTGATCGATGGGTTTGATTCACCGCCGACCATGATGATGCCCTACAATCCCGACTACTATCCTGGTTTTATTGAACAAGCTGGTTGGGCCAAAGCAAAAGATGCCTATGCCTACGATTTCCCATTGGATAAACCCTTGCCAGAAGAGTTTGAAAAAGCCTATCGGGTTGCGTGCAAATCAGGGGTAACCTTCCGGCCCCTACATACAAAAGGCGAAGGATTTCAACAAGATTGTATAGCCTTATACCACCTCTTTAATAAAGGCTTTGCTGGCAATTGGAGTTCAACACCACGAACGCTGGATGAGTTTTTAGAAGAAGCCAAATCCTTACAAAGTTTGGTCGATCCTGATCTGTTCCCGATCGCGGAATATGATGGTGAAATGATCGGTTTTTGGATGGGACTGCCAGATTACAACATTGCACTAAAACACATTAATGGTCGGTTGAATTGGCTCGGCATTCTGAAATTCCTTTGGTATCGTCGCCAAATTAATCAAGGCCGTGTTATTGCCATTTGCTCCTTACCTGAATACCGCCGGAAAATGGTGCCCTTGGCCTTAATTTACTTAGGAATGATGGGGGGCTTGAAAAAAGGTAAACCCTACAAACGCGCCGAACTTTCATGGGTCTACGAAGATAACTTTCCTTCACGGAAGTTGATCGAAGCATCCGGCGGCACAATTTATAAAACCTATCGAATTTATGAGAAAGCCCTAGCCTAGTCAGGGTTTGGGCGATCGCGATTGATGGCTCGGAGGCCATTATTTGCAAGCCCTTTCCCTGCAATCTCTTTCCCTTAAAACGGCTCAAAGTTCAGTTTGAAGTTTGATTTTTTTGCGTATTTTTATTGTTTGGCTAGGTCATGAAAGTATTAGTTACTGGAGCGAGTGGGTTTACGGGTTCCCATTTGGTGAAGCGGCTTTGTCAAGATGGGGCTGAAGTCGTCGCGTTGGTGCGCCCCTCTAGCAATGTGGCACCCCTGGCAGGCTATCCGGTGCAGTGGGTCTATGGCGATATTGCAGATCGGGCAGTTTTGGCCCAAGCCATGCAGGGGGTAGACCTTGTGTTTCATACCGCCGCCTATGTTGAATTAGGGTTAGTTGATGGGGCGTTGATGGAACGGGTCAATGTGGAAGGAACGCGGGCAATTTTGGAGACGATGCGATCGCTGAATATCCCAAAACTGGTTTATTGCAGTACGATTGGCGTTTTTGGCGATACGCAGGGCCACGTTGTGGATGAAACCTTTCAACGGCAACAACAAGATTTTTCGTCAGCCTACGATCGCACCAAATATCTGGCCCAACAACTGGTTGACCAGGCCGCAGCGGCAGGACAGTGGGCCGTGAGTGTTCTGCCCTCTGGGATTTTTGGTGCCGACGACCCCCATTTTGGGCCAGTGTTGAAAACATTTTTGCGTGGCAAACTCAAATTGTGGGCCGGGGGCCAACGCATTACAGGCATCGTTCATGTAGATGATTTGGTCGAAGCCATGCTGTTAGCCGCGAGTAATGGGCGATCGGGCGAACACTACATTATTTCAGCCGGAGAACTCACCACCCACGAAATGTTTGAGCTTGTCGGCAAAGCGACCGGGATTCCAGCCCCGACTGAAGCACCAGAAGCCCTCGTTCGGTTACTCGGCAATCTCCTGGATCCTGTTGGACGGTTCCTTCGCTGGCAACCCCCTTTGAGCCGGGAGCGCGTGCATTATGTCTACGATCGCTGTGTGCGGGTGGATGCGACCAAAGCCCGTCAAGATTTGGGGTGGCACCCGCGATCGCCAGAAACTGTCCTCACTGAAATTGCTCAAACCCTCAAAACATCTTTATTCTGAGCTTTTTCCGCCCTCCGGCTTCATTGCCCCGGCTCTGCGGATCTACCTATAAAATGAATCGGGGCCTCCAGGCTGCAACGAACCAACACCGGATGCCCCAAATCCCTTTAAAGTGCAAAACCTCCCATTTCTGGAAGGTTGCTTGCGATCGGAGCGGCGGGATTTGAACCCACGACCCCTACTACCCCAAAGTAGTGCGCTACCAAGCTGCGCTACGCCCCGATATGGCTTTGTTACAGCAACGAGACTCACTTAGGGGGTTTGTTCTCGTTGCCTTGACTATTCTACACCATCAGGAAGCCGCTAAGCGAAATTTTTTGAAAACTGGCATAAAGAATTTGATGATGCCTTGGCTGCGCGTCTGGGCCTGAGCCTAATCTCCATCCCAAAGTTCGCTCAAGGTCACAATCCGATAGCCTTGTGCGGCCAATGCTTTGAGTAATATTTTCAGGACTTGGGCCGTTTGGGTTGCTTGCAGGGCCGAGCCACCGTGCAAAACAAGAATGGCCCCCGGAAAGATGAACTGAGAGGCATACCACGTGGTGAATGAGGCCAAATGGGTGGGCTTGAAGGTATCCAAAGGCAACATGGACGCGAGGGCAAACCGAGGTTCGTACCCTGGCATTTGCCGTAACGTTTGGAGCATGTGTGGGTTATACAATCCCCGCCCAGGTCGATACCACCGTAATGGGCGCTGACCGCGATCGCACAAAATTTGGTGAGCAGTGGTGAACTGGGCTGCAAAGACTGGTGCAGATAAAGCAGCAGTTGTTTCGTCGGCCACCCCATGATTTCCCACTTCGTGGCCGTCAGCCCAGATGCGTTCCAGAATGGTACTTTTTGCTCCCAAATGGCCAGTAATCACAAAAAAAGTGGCCTGAACGCGATCGCGCCAGGTTATGGCTCGGTCATTGTGGGCCGCGATCGTATCCAACAAAAGATGCGTTGAAGCATCAGTTAGCTCGTAGGGCGCAGGGACATCATCAATTGTGAGTGCAACCATTTTTGTGGTTGTTTCTTTGTAAAAAATGGCATCTGGAAATGCATGAGAAACTCGTGTAATGAGTTGCCGTTGTAAAGTTGACCCCATTTTCAAGCTGAAGTTGAGCTGTTTATGCAAAGCCGATCTAACTGTTTCTATTTTAAGTCATGCAACTGAGTGCTAGAAGAGAATGTAATCTGATGGATTAGAAGTAACCTAGAGAATGCATTCGCAATCTATTGAGTTAATAGGAACTAGCTACTCACCAATAATGAGTATTTTTGGTTGCTTTGATGCCGTGAAGATAAGCTGTTATTTATAAGCTGCTGATGCCGTAATTCCTGTAGCGTCTTATTCTCGCAAGCGAAAACTGAGTTGATTGAGGCTGAATACGCTGGTGGGAATTGCCCGCGATCGCGTGGTCGCCGCGCCTACAGCAATGTTAATTTGGCCTGATGGATCCGTGGGTCTGGGTGGGCAACTCGACTCAAACGGGGATGGGAGAGATGACCACCGGGTTTGGCCGATCGCCGCTGGATTTAAAGGGAGTTACCCGCCTCATTCCGGGTTATTTGAAGGTGGGGTAGATTGAGCCTGTTGGTGAAAGTATTGCCGCGTAATGGCTAGAATGCGATCGCTGGCGTGACCATCCCCAAACGGATTGACGGCTTTGGCCATTGCCTCATACGCAGCGGGGTTGCTCAAGAGTTCGCTGGCGATCGCGCTAATCTGATGGGGGTCAGTGCCGACTAACTTCGCAGTGCCCGCGATCGTGGCCTCCGGGCGTTCTGTTGTTTCGCGCAAGACCAACACAGGTTTACCCAAACTGGGGGCTTCTTCTTGCAACCCGCCAGAGTCAGTGAGGAGCAAGTGACACCGCTGAATCGCCCCGACCAAATCGGCATAGTCCAGCGGCTCAGTCAAAAAGACGCGGGGATGGTCGCCTAACCGAGCTTGCAAGGGTTCCCGAACGGTCGGATTGCGGTGTAACGGCAACAGCAGGGCCGTGTCAGGGAATTTATCCAACACAGTCAAAAACCCATCGGCAATGTCGAGCAAGGGGTCTCCCCAATTTTCTCGCCGATGCACTGTGGCTAAAATCACGCGATGTTGCGACCAATCTAAGCCAGGTATGTCGCAGGGGGGATGACGCTGAGCCACAGACAGCAACGCATCAATAACTGTATTGCCGGTTTGGTGGATTTCACCGGGCACCCGCGATCGCTGCAAATGCTCGACCGACAAACTGGTGGGGGCAAAGTGCAACAGCGCCAGTTGAGAAATGAGCCGTCGGTTGGCCTCTTCTGGATAAGGATTGTAGAGGTTATCGGTGCGTAGGCCAGCCTCAACGTGCCCGACGGGAATTTTTTGGTAAAACGCGGCGAGGGCAGCAGCAAAGGCCGTGGTGGTATCGCCTTGCACCAACACCAATTGGGGTTTTAATTCTTGATAGAGTGCTTCTAACCCGCTCAAACTCCGGTTCGTAATATCGGTGAGGGTTTGCTTGGGTTGCATAATGGCCAAGTCGCGATCGGCGGTTAACCCAAACAAATCCATGACTTGATCGACCATTTCGCGATGCTGCCCGGTCAAAATCACATAGGTATCAAAATCAGGCGCAGACCGAAACGCCTGAATCACAGGAGCCATTTTGATCGCTTCAGGACGAGTGCCCACAATAATGGCAACGGAAATACGGGATTGCACCATGAGCAGTTTTAGCAAAAGGGGTTGGGAGGCCATTCCCTATCGTAATGGGTCGGTGGCTTTTGGTCATCTCTTTCGCCGGGATTCTGCCTACACAGAGCTGGGCCGCCCGTGGTAGTCAGATATTTAGAAAATCGCAATTCGGCCAGATAAACCCAATGAGGCTAAACAGAATGAGATGAATCCAAACAATCAATTCTGAGAGGAATTCAGCCCAAATGCAAAGTAAATACAGAGCACCAATAACAATGAATGGGACAGAAGATTAGCGGCGCAAAGCAACAAAAAACCCGGCGAAAACCGGGTGGGTGGGGAAACATCAAAGCAATTAATCGCACACTACAACTGTGCTGGAAAACCAGTTTTAGTTGTGGATTGCACAGGTCAACGGGCAAGAAGCATAGACTGACGTATTGCGCGGATTGTCTTCACCTTGCAACCAGCGCAGCCAGGTTACTTGGTCAGGATGCACGCCGTTCAGAGTCAGCATGGCCGCTGCAAAGATAATGGCTAAAATATTTAACCCAATAATGCCGCCAGCCACGAGTAAGACTGAACTCATTGGCACAACGGATTGCAAAATAACAGCTAATAAGGAACCGACGGTGACCATGAGAATCACCAGCGGAAATCCAACCACTAACAAGCAAACAATTAGAGTGAATACCCAAAGTAAAAAGCTTTTCACCATTAATAATCCATAAACGTTTCTCAAGCTATGACTTTGCGCGAGTGCCATGCCTTCCTCCTAGTGAGCAATAGAGTAATTGGAGTTAACGAAAATGCTTATGCGTGATCCCCACCACTTAGGATCTTGGTGATAATCAGTATAGAGAATGCACGGAGGTAAGATGAAGGTTCGTTGAATAAATTTACAGTTGTCTGGCCAGATTTAGCGTATTGCAGTTGTTTCGTTCCGTAGAAATTGATAGGTAAGCGATAGGTTAAAATCTGAATAAGAGGGCTGAAATGCTTTATTAGCAATGGTTTCTCACGCTGTCGCGATCGCCCAAAGTCCCCGTTATACCAACAAAAATGGAGTTACTAGAAATCCTAAGAAACTTAATTTACATTTCTTTTTGATTTACTCATTTTCGCGATTAATGGTCTTGTTTGGCAGCATGAGTTTGCGTGGTTTCAAGCACAACGAGAACGAGTTTATTAGGGTTGTGTAGATCCAGCGATCGCCCTATTTTTTGTAACGGTTCAGTTTACATTAGGGTCGGGAAATTGCGTATAACCGTTCGCCTTCGAGCACGTTTGACAGAGAGCCATAGGTTGTTTCGAGGCGTTGTTGCAAGGCGGGGGTTGGCCGAAAGGCGATCGCGGTTTTGCCTTGCAAAGTGGTGTTAAACGCAGGAGTGCTGACCCCATCCGCATCCTTCAAAAGGAAGAGTTCGGTGGTGGGTTGCAGGCGATAACTGAGGGAAATCAAGTCGCCGGTGTTGGTTTGGTCGGGGCCAAGATCACTCACGATGACGACATTCGATTGCGCGTTAATGAAGTCCGCTGTTTGATCGTTGAAATAGCTCAAATCGCGATTCCACCAACTATTAGCCAGGGCGCTGGTTGTGAGTGAAGCCAAACTACCAATGACCAAAAGGGCGAAGACACTACGCCAGAGCCAGGGTTTGAACCAAGTGAAGGTTTCGGGTAATAAGGTGCGGGGACTGTAGCTGGGTTGGGGTTTGGGCGATCGCCCACTGTAGACGGGTTTGGCGCTCAGTTTGGTGGTGAGAAAATAGGCGACAGCCAGTTGAATCGCGGGATAGCAACTGATGAGATAGCGACTAATGGTGGAGCGTTTGCTGCCAAAGAGCAAATCGGGCAGGGCGAGGAGCAGAAAGGGAACGGCGATCGCGGTGACGACAAACAGCCAGACCTTGACCGGGGTGCGGAGGCAAAGAGCGGCTAATGCACTCCCAATCAAAAAGAGGATGGGCAATCGCACAATCTCTGTCCAAGGGTTGTTGTAGCCAAAATCCAGGTCGAAGAAGAGGGCGGTGAAACTCAACAGCCAAAATTTGAATAAATAGCCCAGGCCGACGGTGGCTTGCAGCCAGTTGGTGGTGAGGAAGGCGCGATCGCGATTGAGAAACATCACGACGACCCACGGGCTGTAGAGCAGGAAGGCCCCGACCAGACTCCCCAAAAACCAGTGCCATAGGGGCGATCGCCGCAGCCGAGGCGACGCATACCACAGGCCCAACCCATAGGCCCCATGCCCCAGCACCGTGAGGCCAAAAAAAGGCTGTACATAGAGCCCGATCGCCACAGCCAGACTATAACTGCCCCAATGCAGCCAAAGGGATGCCTGAGAAGACTGCGATCGCCCCGATGAGAGGCGGATAGCCCGGAGCAAACAATAGCTGCTGACAATCACCATCAAGGTCAAAAAGCTGTATTGCCGCGCGGTTTGGGCAAACAACACATCAAAGGGAGAAAGGGCCAACAAGGTGGTTGCCAGCAAGGCTACGGAAGGCAAGGCAAAGAGTTCCCACGCGAGGCCGTACATGGCGGGGAGGGCGGCCACACCCAGCAAGGCCGGGAGCGATCGCTGAGTGGTGAGCGAACTTTTGAACAAGGTTTTGAGGGGCCAGTCCAAGGCCCACATCCACCCCCGCGTCATGGCAAAGTACAACGGTGGATGTTGGGGATCTTCGATCGCCAGCGATCGCACCGTATCGAGCACGGTACTGTCGGGTTTGAGTTGTTGATAGCGTTGCAGGTCGCCAGCCTGGATAGACTGGTTTTGAAACAGGGCGGCATCAATTTCGCTGCGGGTATACCCTGCGGCCCGCATGGTTGTATAAACTTCGTCGTGCCAGTAAACCTTGTGGTTCAAGTTGACAAACCGAAAGATCACCCCCAGCACAATCAAGCCAATCAGCACTCCATTCAACCATCGAGGAAAACGCGCCACTAGGATTCCTCCGGGATAGAAGTTTTGGCGGTGGGGGTGGGCCACAGTTGAGGGAGCAATAAGCCCGATCGCGCCTGATAGGCGGCAAATTCAGGATAGCGAGACAGGGATTGGTCTTTGCGGCGCATATTGGGCCAAAAGATGAGGACGGTCATGAGCCCCAAAATCAGCCAGGGAAGCCAGTGTTGCACCAAGAGCGCAAAGGAGCCATAAATCAGGAGTTCTCCCAGGTAGTTGGTATTGCGGCAGCGGGCAAAGAATCCTTCGGTAATCAGCCCCGGTCGATATTTCAGGGTGAAGTATTTTTGGGCATCGCTGGTGTAGTGCAAGAACACGCCAAGAATGTTGAGGCTAATGGCGATCGCGACTAACCACAGGGGGGGCACCGTCCCTCGACTAATCAACAGCCAGGGCGCAACCCAATAGAGACTCACCAACCCAAAGGCCGCAATGCCTAGCCCAGTCGGAATCTCTTGTTCCCATTGGCGATCGGGAAATAGATAGTCTTTCAGCAACCACAACACCCCGTAGGTGCCGTGTAACGCTAGGTAAACCCACGGGCCCAGGGTGAAATTTTGGTAAAACACCATAAGTGCCAACACGAAAATAGCGGTTGTGCCTTTGTGCAGGTTAATCGGATATTTCAACTTCATAGGATCTGAACGTGCTGGCTTTGGGCATAGTTCTGTTTTATTAAAGCAATGACTGTACTCAGGAGAACATCCGCCCTGCTACAGATGGCAATGGCCACAACAGGCTGCAAGCTGAGGCTAAATAGTGGGGTCGCTTGCCTGACTCGCCCTAGCAGTGGCTATAAATAAGAAGAGCATCTACCGTGAGTAGGATATTGGGTCTTTCCTCAACCAAGACCGCGATCGCCCGCATTCGATTCAGTGAGCTGGGTGGGATGAGGGAGTTCAGAGAGAAACGCATTAACGTGGCAACCGTAGCAACCGCTGCTTGGAGATAAAGATTCATCATGCGCATGGGGATAAACTTAAACCCGATCGATTCAGCCGTCAATACCTCGGACTCTAATGAAACTTGGCTCAGTCCCACCAGTCGGCGACTGGCTCTAGTTATTAGCGTGCCGATTTTGGCGCAAGTGTTGGGTAGTGTGTTCAACATTTGGTACAACATTGCTTACATTCAGCCAATTTTGACCCCAACCCAGCTAAATACGTTTTTGCTGACCATTGTGGGGTTCAATGGGTTGGTCTATCCGGTGGGGATTGGGTTGTGGGCTGGGGTCGGGCTGTCGCTGTGGCAACCCTGTCAGCAATTACTGCACCAGGAGGCGATCGCCCCAGAGCCATTACTCAAAGCCCAGCAACGAGTGATCAATCTTCCCTGGTGGGGCATTGGGTTAGCAGCAGCCTTGTGGTTGTTGTGCATTCCAGTCTTTTTAATGACACTATCCCTGGCCCCTGGCCCGCTGAATCCTGATTTGTATTGGGAATTGCCCATTTCCTTTATCATTGCCGCGTTAATTGCCATTACCCACAGCTTTTTTACGATTGAACTGTTGAGTCATCGGCTGCTTTATCCCCTCCTATTTCAACAGCAGTTGCCCTTTCGCACTCCCAACACCTTTCCGCTGAACTTGCGGATGCGGGGCTTATTCTTGGCCTTTGGTGGCAGCATTTGCCCGATCGCCTCGTTATTGCTGTTAACGGTGGCCCCTCACCATCGTCCGGCTCAGGATGTGAGTTTTGCACTGGCGGTGGGCCTGACGGGGATTTGCTTTAGTTTGATTAGTACGTGGATGGTGGAGCAGTTGGTGATTGAGCCGATCAAAGAGTTGCAACGGGCGGCGATCGCCGTGGCCGGGGGCGATTTCAAAATCCGGATCACCTCCCTGCGGGCCGATGAATTTGGCCCCTTGATCGATGAAATCAACCACATGATTGCCGAGTTGCAAGAAAAGCAAGTCTTACAAGAAACCTTCGGTCGCCATGTGGGGGAAAAAGCAGCGGAGCAAATTCTTCAGCGTGACCCCAGTTTGGGCGGGATCGAACAAGAATTGACGGTCATGTTTGTGGATTTGCGCAACTTTACGCGCCGCTGCACCGTGGAAGTGCCCCAGGATATTGTTGCCACGTTGAATCTCTTTCTCTCGGCGATGGTCGAAATTGTGGAGTTGCAATATGGGGGGATGGTCAACAAGTTTCTGGGGGATGGGTTCATGGCGTTGTTTGGGGTGGGGGAGCCCGAGTCAGAGCATGGGCAGCACGCCGTGGCCGCGGCGATCGCCATGCTCCACAGTCTGGAAGCAATTAACACCCAACTCCACCAGCAAGGCCAAGCCCCGCTCGCAATGGGCATTGGAATTCATACAGGGCGGGCGATCGTCGGTAGCATTGGGTGCGATCGCCGCCTGGAATATACGGCGATCGGGGATACGGTCAACCTGGCGGCCAGGGTCGAAGCACTCACCAAAACAGTGGGTGAATCCATTTTGCTGACCCAGGCAACCCAGGCAACCTTACAGGGCACAATCCCCACCATCGCCTTGCCGCCCCAACCCGTGAAGGGCCAGCCAGCCCCTATTCCCATTTTTGGCCTTGGGCGCGATGGGCGATCGGGGCCGGCCCTTGCCGTTGACTATACCTATTGCACCCTGCCTAAGCACTAACTTTGCGCGGAGCACCTTGATGAATCGGCAGTTCGATCACAAATTCAGTTCCGACTCCAGGCGTAGAATGGAAAGATAACTTGCCATTGTGCTTTTCTGTCACGATTTGATAGCTAATTGAAAGTCCTAGCCCTGTGCCTTGACCAATAGATTTTGTCGTAAAAAAGGGATCAAACACCTGGGCGAGGATATTTTCTTCCATTCCAATTCCGTTGTCGGCAATCCGAATCGAAATGGAATCTTGATTGATGATTGAGGTGGAAACCCGGATCTCTCCCGGCGCGATCGCTAGGTTTTCTAAAGGTTGGTGGGCATTGCGTGCGTCGATCGCATCAATCGCATTCGACAGCAAATGCATGAACACTTGATTGAGTTGACCGGGATAGCATTCCACTGTTGGCAGCGTATCGTAATCTTTGATGACCTGGATCATCGGGTTGCCAATAGAGGGCTTTAAGCGATGCTGCAAGATCATCAACGTGCTATCAATCCCTTCGTGGATGTTCACCGGTTTAAAGTCAGCTTCATCCAGCCGCGAGAAGTTGCGTAGGGAGGTGACAATATCCCGAATGCGCTCCGTGCCCAATTGCATCGATTGCAGCATTTTCGGCAGATCTTCCAGGGTGAAGCCCAGATCCGAGTCTTGCCAATGGGCCTGGATTTGGGGAATCGAGTCGGGGCAGTGTTCCCGGTACAAGTACACACAATGAAGTAACTCTTGAATATATTGTTTGGCGTGTTCCAGGTTGCCGTGGATGAAGTTAATGGGATTGTTAATTTCGTGGGCAATGCCCGCAACTAACTGCCCCAAACTGGCCATTTTTTCGGCGTGGATGATTTGCAGTTGGGCGGTGCGGAGTTCTCGCAAGGCTTGGGCGAGGTGATCGGCTTCTTCGCGGGTTTGGCCTAATAAGCTGGACTGTTGGAAAAGGTTGGCCTGGCGAAGGGCAACGCTGATTTGGGTAGCGACTTGGGTAACAAAATCAAGTTCGTGTTCTTCCCACTGGCGCGGTTGGCTACATTGATGCACACACAGCAACCCCCACAGGGTGTCGCCTTCCATGAGGGGAACGGTGACTTGGGCTTTGACCTGAAACCATTCGATGACATCGAAATAGGGGAGTTTCACGTCGAGTTTGGTGGTGTCGGGAATGACCTGGTTGGCGCGTTGGGTGAGTTGGTCGATGTGTTGGTCGCCAAAGCGATCGTGGACTTTGGCATTGAGGGCGGAGTCGAGGCTGGGGAGGACATCTTCGGCAATAAATTCGCCGCTGCAATAGCCCGAATCGGGGTCGAAGCGCAAAATCCCGACGCGATCGGCAGCCAGAACGCGCCGAACTTCTGGGAGTGCGGCTTTGACAATGGGTTCCCAATTGAAGGATTCGCGAATTTTGACGACGAGATCAAACAGGATCCGGCGTTGCTCGGCGGCTTGGTGCAATTCGTCGGCCCGAATTTGGGTTTGGGTGAGGAGGTCGGAGCTTTGGAGGGCGACCCCAAGCTGGCTGGCGACTTGGGCTAAAAATTCGACTTCGACGGTATCCCACTGGCGGGGTTCGGAGTGTTGATAGGCGGCGAGGAGGCCCCACAAATTGCGTCCGACGAAGATGGGGGTGAGGGCGTAGGCGCGAATGCGGAATTGCTCCAAAATATCGAGATGGCAGCGGGAATGCCCAGCCGCGTAGATGTCGTGGACGGCAAAATGCTCGTTGTTGCGGTAGCGTCCGCCTTTGGTGTCTTGGAGGTGGGTATCTTGCCAAACGAGGTTTTGACCAAAGGGGTTGATGCTGTCCCATTGGGGTTCGACCATGCCAAAGTTGCTGATAAATTCGCCGCTCCAGTCGGGGTTGAAGCGGTAGACGGCGATGCGCTCGACGCGCAGGAGTTTACAGACTTCCTGGCAGGTCATTTTGAGGATTAAGTGAATATCGAGGGAGGAACGAATTTTACCGACGACTTCGGTGAGGGCGCGTTGACGGGCGATCGCGTCTTGGAGGGCGATCGCCTGTTGTTTGGACTGCTGCAAGTTTTCAGCTTGTTGAATCGCGACCCCTAGCTGGGCTCCGACTTGTTCTAAAAACTCGATCTCAAAGGGTTGCCACTGGCGCGGGCTGGAGTGTTGGTAGGCGGCGATCAGCCCCCACAGTTTGCTGCCCGTAAAAATGGGAGCCAGGATGTAGGCCCGAATTTTAAATTGTTCCAAAATATCGAGGTGACAACGGGTGTGACCAGCCTCGTAAATATCAGTAATGGCAAAACTTTCGTTGTTGCGGTAGCGTCCGCCCTGGGTTTCTTGCAAATGGGTATCTTCCCAGACCAGGTTTTGACCAAAAGGACTGGTTTGTTCCCACAGCGGTTCGCCCAGGCCAAAATAGCTCACAAATTCACCGCTCCAGTCGGGATTAAAGCGATAAACGGCGGCCCGTTCGAGCTTGAGCAATTTGCACAGATCCTGGCAGGCGGTGTTGAGGATGATGTGGGTGTCTACGGAAGAGCGAATATTGCTGACGACTTGGGTGAGGGCGCGTTGACGGGCGATCGCGGCCTGCAATTCGGTATTTCGTTGGTCTGCCTGTTGGAGCACTTCGGCCTGTTGCATGGCGATGCCCAGGTGGGCTGCGGCTTGGCCTAAAAAGTTGACTTCGTGGGGATGCCACCGACGGGGGCCAGAGTGCTGATAGGCAGCGAGTAAGCCCCATAAGTTGGCCCCGACAAAGATGGGCGCGATCGCATAGGCCCGAATTTGGAATTGTTCCAAGACTTCGATGTGGCAGTAGGCATGACCCGCTTCGTAAATATCTTCTACGGCAAACGGTTCGTTTTTACGGTAGCGGCCTCCGGCGGTTTCTTGGAGATAGGAATCTTGCCAGACTAAATCTTTGCCAAAGGCCGTTAATGTGTCCCACGGGGATTCGGCAAACCCCAACTGGTTGATGAAGCTGCCACTCCAGTCGGGATTGAAGCGATAAATAGCAAGCCGTTCAACCTGCAATTGGCGGCAAATATCTTGGCACGAGGCAGAACATAAGGATTCGAGGGGAATTGTTGCCCGGATTCTGGCTAAAATTCTGGCTAGAATTTTTTGATATTTTACTGAAAGTTGTAATTGGTGTTGACAGTCATCGTAGTTAGATAAAATCGCGCTATTGTTATCAGTCATGGTCATAGGAGCTAGGGAGATAACAGAACATTGTTACAGAGTGCCCGTTTCCTGACTTAATGCATCATGGCGCGGGGGGGCGACCGGGTGGGGGCGATCGCCGAAACCGAGAACTCAGCCGCCTTGTAGATTGACTGGAGCCGCCCAATGTGATCCAACTGGGACGAAAATTGCGCCCATTGATCAAGCGTTGATTGGCCAGAACCAGAACTCTAATTCAGGCGATTGTTTGCTTTTTAGGCGATCGCGGCGAGGCCATTCCCAAGGTCTCCATGCATCACAAAAAAGGCCAGGAATAAACGCTTATCCCTGGCCAAATACAAGTCTTGAATTCGTTTTCAAACTGAAAAATTAGGCAGACAAATAGGTATAGCGACTCAAGCTTTTTTCATAGTTTTGCAAGAGTAACTGTGAATCTTCCAAACTAATGCGCTTGTTGTGCAATGCCTCTTCAGTTTGTTGCCGAATGCTTTCGATCAAGTCTTCAGAATCGTATTGCACATACCCCAAAACCTCAGTCATAGTGTCGCCTTTGACGACTTGATCAATGTGATAGCCCTGAGGGGTAAGCGTAATGTGGATTGCGTTGGTATCCCCAAATAGGTTGTGCAAGTTGCCCATAATTTCTTGATAGGCTCCGCCCAAAAACATGCCTAACAAATAGGGTTCATTGGGTTTGAGGGGGTGCAATTCCAGAACCGATTTCACATCTCGCAGATCGATAAACTGGTCGATTTTACCGTCACTGTCGCAGGTGAGGTCGGCCAGGGTGGCTCGCTGGGTGGGTTCTTCATCCAGGCGATGGATGGGCATGATGGGAAACAGTTGGTCGATCGCCCAGCTATCGGGGGCAGACTGGAAGACAGATAGGTTGATGTAGTAGATCGAGGCCATGATCTTTTCGAGGTCTTCCAGATCATCGGGGACGTATTCCTGCTGGCGGGCAATATCCAGGATTTTGGCGCAGCACGCCCAGTACAGACTTTCGGCTTTGGCGCGTTCGGGCAAACTGAGGTAGCCAAAGTTAAAGATGCTGATGGCTTCTTCTTTGAACTGGGTGGCGTCGTGGTACATCTCTTGGTAGTTGTCTGCCGAGATGCCTTCGTAGGTTTCCCACAAGTTCCGCACAATTAAGTGATCCTGCTCGGTGGCGGGGGCAGCGTTGTGGCTGGGGGCTTCGCTGGTGCCCAAGACGTTGAAAATTAAGACCGATTGATGGGAGGCGATCGCCCGTCCGCTTTCGCTAATCAGAGTGGGGACTGGGAGTTTGCGCTCTGTACAGGCTTCTTTCACCTCGGCAACGATGTCGTTGGCGTAGTTTTGGACGTTGTAGTTTTTCGAGGCATAAAAATTCGTTTTGGAGCCGTCGTAGTCTACGCCCAGGCCACCGCCAACGTCGAGGTAGCGCATCTTTGCGCCCAAGGCGGCCAGTTCAACATAAATCTGGCTAGCTTCGCGGATGGCATCTTTGACGACGGAGATGGCCGAAATCTGGGAGCCAATGTGGTAATGCAGCAGTTGCAGACAGTCGAGCAAATCTGCGGCTTTGAGCATTTCAACAGTTTGCAAAATTTCGGGAATGGTCAACCCAAACTTGGCGCGATCGCCCGCTGATGTGCCCCAACGGCCAATCCCTTTGCTGCTGAGTTTCGCCCGGACTCCGACTACAGGCCGGATGCCCAACTTGCGGCTGGCCTCAATCACCATCGGGACTTCTTCAATCTGCTCCAGCACGATAATGGCGGTTTTGCCTAAATGCTGGGCCAGAATTGCCATTTCAATGTATTCGCGGTCTTTGTAGCCATTGCAGATCAGCAATGCGCCGGGGGTTTGCAAACTGGCCAGGGCAATCATCAATTCGGGTTTTGATCCGGCTTCCAGGCCAAATTGATAGGGCCGCCCAAATTTGACCAACGCTTCGACCAGGTGCCGCTGTTGGTTGCATTTCACGGGAAACACGCCCCGATAGTCCCCAGCGTAGTTATAACGGGCGATCGCCTTGGCAAAAGCCGCGTTCAACCGCTCAATGCGATCTTCCAAAATGTCTGAAAAGCGGATGAGCAAAGGCAAATGGAGGTTCCGCAACTTCAGGGCGTTGACCAGTTCAAACAGATCCAGGGATCCGCCGCGATCGCCCTTGGGCGAAACTGTGACATGGCCAGCCGCGTTAATCGAAAAATACGGTGCGCCCCAACCATTGATGCGGTAAAGTTCTTCACTGGCCTCAATTGTCCAGACTGCGGGGGTTGGCGGTTTGGCCAAGGGTTCTGCCCCCCCGCGATCGCCCAGCCCCGGTTTGCGGTTTTTCACAGTGAGTTCCATGCTTGCCCCTTGTTGTTCAGTTGCCTCAACGACCTGCGGTTTACGCGGACGACCCGCCCCATTCGGCTCCTCTGAGCTTTGCCGATCCGAGTTGACTTCCGGTGCCGTTGGGCGTGCTGCCATGTGCTGCTGTCCTCACGTTATATCAGTGCGTTTGAATTGCCAGTGTAACGTATTCCGTGGTACGACAGCGGTATGCTGAGACACGCCAAAGCCCGCCCCCGGTAGCTCCCGCCCCTATTCGCGCTGTTGCCCCGAAGGCTCAGGTTTCCGGGCCATTAGGTTCAGCAACCAGATAGAGCGCCCCGCTAGATAGTCAATATTGCAGAACTGGCAGCAACCTAGCCCTCACAAACCCGATAAGCGCACTTTGTAGCTGATTTCTTCGATGGGCAAATTATCACAATCCCAATCGTCATAGCGCAATTGCAATCGCTTTTCGCCCGCATATTCCACCAACTTACCGCCGTAGAGTTTGGCCTCCGTACCCAGGCTTTGAATTTTGACTTTGCCGTTAAAGACCGTTGCCCGTGCCAGGTAAATGACCAGATCATCCCGCGAAGGCCGATTCACCGTTGTGCTAGCCGTGAGGTGGGCCAAACCCCGTTCATCCATCTCCTGGGCCATTGCCATCGCGGTGTTGCGCAAGCCCCGAATCGCGACGATGTTGGCGGCGACTGCCATCGTAATGTCCACGCCATCGTCAGTCAAAATGGCATGAGTTGATAAAAACTGAAAATTACGTTCGCCCAAATCACCTCGAATACGACGATGGATGGAATTATCGGGGTGGTAGTGGGTGAGGGTGCTGACGATCGCCCCACAGGCTGCTCTAGGTTCCCGCCAGGGCGATTCGCGCGTTTTGCCATAGACCTGTTTGCCGTTTTCCCGCAAGCGACCCACATGGGTTTTGAGATCGATCGCCGCCAGGGAAATGGACTGGGGATTCCCCGCATAAACCCGTTGCTTCAGGGATTCGTCTAACTCATGGGCCACGGTGACATGGGCGAGGGTTGCGCCATTATCCGTGCCACCCCCAGCGGGGAAAAAAGCTTCTAGTTTCAATTCACCAATTTCAGACAGGGTGGCAAACCGGGAAGCCACGACATCGCGATAGCGTTTGGTGGCTTCGCCCTGGTGGATGCGATCGCCACAGTTGGTATAGGCCAGGGTTGTGACCACGCTAGGCAGAGTCATGTCTGCGCCACACGCTTTCATATCCGTTGGACTGGAGGCCGCAAATTGCAACTCATCGCGCAAAATCTGCAACCCATTAATGAGGGTGTAGCGATCGCTCACAATCTCATTCAAATAGTTGTGGTATGCATTGCGCTCCATACCAAAGCCAGCATCCAATTGCCAAAACTTTTCGATCCGGGCTTCAGTTGGGGCCGCATCAAAGGGTAACGCCATAGGTGAGGAAAGCAAAGGAATAAAGATTAGAAAAAAGAACAAAAATCAAGCAGGCAAGAGGCCACGGCCCTCATGGCCCCTGCGCCCCCCTGGCCACAGGACTGCCGCCCCAAACGCCCACTTGGGCGAGAGCTAGCGCGTTGCCATGTTCCCAGCAGCCATGACCGCAAGAGCAGGCTGCTGGTTTCCGATTGCGCTCCCTGGGGGGGAAAGCAGGCGGTGCCAAGGGTTCGGTAGAACTTGCACATGGCAGAGTAAAGCCCATGGCGGGCGCAAGGAAGGTGAAAATGGGCACTAGGAACTTGGCCAACTGGGTTCGATTTTCTCAAACTATACAAGCCCCTATGCCTTCTGGTACAGGCTAGTAGGGTTCTCTGGGACTAAATTTCTCTCCTCCGCCAATTTTTTGCCCGGTGTGGCCGCAAGACAGCCCCCCGCAATGGGCTTTGCCCCCTGGCCCCGAATCGAGCCAAATTAAGCGTCCAAATTAAATGCAAAGGCAACAGCCGCAGCATTTTCCCCTAAAACCCAGGGAAAATCCGGCGTTTTTGCCTGTTCTCTGGCCTAAGGGTAGCCCCTGTTACCCAGACTGGGAGAAGACCGGGCTAGGATTGCAACGATAGCGTGGGGGCCGAAGCTGAAGATCGGGCGATCGCTGCAAAGCCGCTGCTGAGTGGGTTGGCTGAATCTGGATTGCATGGATCGGCTTCGTCAAACTGGACTCGGCCAGGGCAATGTTAAAAAAATTAACAAAACTGGATAGACAACGCTTAAATTAATTTGTAGCCATGTTTTTAAGGGCTAGCAGCCGTAGACTAGCAAGGAACATTTGACTTATGTCACATACCAATGCATCAGTACCCCATCGAGTTGTCGTGGTTGGCGGGGGGTTCGGGGGGCTGTATGCCGCGAAGGAACTGGGGCGATCGCCCGCTCACGTCACGTTGATCGACAAACGCAACTTCCACTTGTTTCAACCCTTGTTGTATCAAGTGGCCACGGGCACCCTGTCTCCGGCTGATATTTCATCGCCCTTACGAGGCATTTTGAGCAACCGCCCCAACACCCAGGTGTTGATGGATGAAGTGGTGCAGATTGATCCCCACCAGCAAAAAGTCATCATGCGGAGCCAAGCCGTTGACTATAACACGCTAATCGTGGCGACGGGGGTGAGCCATCACTACTTTGGGAATGACCAGTGGCGGACAACGGCACCGGGCCTGAAGACCGTGGAAGATGCGTTGGATATGCGGCGACGGATCTTTATGGCGTTTGAGGCGGCGGAAAAAGAAACGGATCCCGAAAAGCGGGCTGCTTGGCTGACCTTTGTGATTGTGGGGGGCGGCCCAACCGGGGTAGAACTGGCCGGGGCGATCGCGGAATTAGCCTACAACACCCTCAAAAGTGATTTCCGCAATATCGACACGACAGATACCCAAATTTTGTTGCTGGAAGGGATGGATCGCATTCTGCCGCCCTACCCGCCTGACCTATCGGCCAAAGCCCAAACCGCTTTAGAAAAACTGGGTGTCACCGTGCGAACCCAAACCTTAGTGACCCAAATTGAGGAGACAGCAGTGACGGCCAAACAGGGCGATCGCGTGGAACACATTGCCACCCACACCGTATTGTGGGCTGCTGGAGTCAAAGCTTCTGGGCTGGGCCAAGTCTTAGCTCAGGCCACTGGCGTCGCGCTGGATCGGGTGGGGCGGGTCATGGTCGAGCCGGATCTCACTGTAGCGGGCTACCCCAATATTTTTGTCATTGGAGATTTGGCGAACTATGGCCACCAGGGCGATAAACCCTTACCTGGCGTGGCTCCAGTCGCGGTGCAACAGGGGCAATTTGTCGCCAAGTTCATCAAAGCCAAACTGACGAACCAACCCCTCCCCACCTTTAAGTACGACGACGTTGGCAATCTTGCTGTGATTGGGCAAAATAAGGCCGTTGTGGACTTTAAGTTCGTCAAATTCTGGGGGCCAATGGCCTGGTTTATCTGGGTGTTTGCCCATATCTACTATTTGATCGAGTTTGATAACAAGCTCATCGTCTTGTTGCAATGGGGGTGGAATTACTTCACGCGCCATCGTGGAGCCCGCATTATTACTGGGGAAGCCGACTTGGTACAAGTAGATTTGGATGGGAATGGGGATTATCGTCCTGGGGCGAAACCGAAATCTCCCTTAGAGGTGTAGAAATCTTTAAACCCAAACCGTTAGAGTCTCCGTAAGTTTCCGCAAGAGCGCTGGCCATTTGTAAAGGGTCTTCTGTCGAACTCTTTACAATTCACCGTTCAATCTGTTAGTTTGTCTCTAAAGTATTTAATCTCCGTAATTCCACTCGGAAAACCGGGAATTAAAATCAGCGTCACCTTGGGGGCGATCGCGACTGGCTCCCAGGGTGTAGGGACGGTCGGACTTGAACGCGGCCACGAGTTAAATGCAGAGAATGACCAAACTTTACAAGAGAGACTTAAGGTATGAACTTTCTGCCCTGTTCCACTGAAGCTCCCGGTGGGTTACAGTCGTCACCGTCGCCCCCCAGTTCTGTTGTGCAATCGATTCGGTCAGAGGTGCAAACTGTGAACAAGGCGCAATCTGCGAAGGTGGTTCCGTTTCCCCTCAGCGGTGGGCAGGTTAAGGCGGCGATCGCAGAAGTCGCCATGGCTTCGGTGTCACCGCAGGAAAGAATGGCCTGGAAAAAGCGGGCATTGGTCTCCCAGGAATATGCCAGAATTTTGCGCAAGGGTGGTTCGTTGAGCCTTTGATCGGCACCAGCGGCTAGCCTGCATTATCCATCAGGATTCAACCAACGCTTCAAACTCCCTGCCCCATCCGCAAGATCAGTCCAGAAAGACAGTCTGTATTTCTCGCGGTCGGGGCAATCTCTTGTGGTGGCCCCAGCCAGTGAGGGTCGGCACAAGACCTATCCTGACCAATTCCAATGGTGGTGAATGATCCAGGCTAGGGGGTGGAAGTTGGCTCTTGGCCGGGGGCGAGGGGCGAGGGGGAGTAGGAAGCCAGCCGCGGTTTGAGCAGCCGACGTTCGACCACCAGACTGATGGCAATAAACAACACCGTTAAGCCCTGGATGGCATCAACAATCGTGACGGGCACTCCGGCGCTGCGCTGCATCACGTTGGCCCCACTGCGTAAAGCCCCAAAGAATAGGGCAATTAGCGTTAAGCCAGCAAAGTTACCCCGGCTCAAGATGGCGATCGCGATCGCGTTGAAGCCATACCCTGGGGAGAAATTTTCGAACAGCCGATAGCGCAAACCCATGACTTCTCCGGCTCCGGCTAACCCGGCTAACCCCCCCGCGATCGCCAAGGCGGCCATCACGGTGCGGCGGACTGACATTCCGGCATACCGGGCGGCAGTTGGGTTTTGGCCAACGGCTTCAATTTGGTAACCAAAGGGCGTGTAGGTCAGAATGATCCAACCGAGGAGGGTCATGGCGATCGCGACAAAAATCCCCGCGTGGGCCTGGGTTTGGGGCAGGATAATCGGCAACTGGGCGGTAGGCGCAAGGGGCGGGCTGAAAGGACTGGGCGCATTGGGGGCGAGCATAGGCCCACTCACGAGATAGCTGACAAAATACTGCGCGACATAGTTCAGCAATAGCGTGGTGATGACTTCATTCACGCCACGAAAGGCTTTGAGATAACCAGGAATGAGGCCCCAAAGTGCCCCCAAGCCAAAGCCACAAGCCAGAGCCAACGGGACATGGAGCCAGAGGGGTAAGCCGGGGAGATACAAGCCCGCGATCGCGCTACCAAGGCCGCCCATATAAATTTGGCCCTCGCCCCCGATATTGAATTGGCCCGCTTTCAGGGCTATCAACACGCCCAAAGCCGTCAGCAACAGGGGGGCCGCTTTGGTAAGGGTATTCCCCAGGCCGTAATAGTTCAGCAGGGCCTCATTGAACAGTACCGAATAAGCCTGGAGTGGATTGACTCCGGCGATCGCAATCAGGACGGCCCCCACCCCCAACGCCAGCCCAATCGCCGCGATCGACGACACCACCGGCCACAACCGATTCACAGACCCTTGCATGAATTGCCCATTCCTAGAACAACACCCAACGTTCGCCGCAATAGCGGGCAAACCAGTGGGTAGACCAAATACTCTGTAAATACTGGTTTCATGGCGTTTGGTCAAGCGTTTGGGGCAATTCGGGAGGAGCAGGCACTCAGGGCAACGGCGTTCCGTCGGGAATGGCTTCAACAACCACGCCACTGGGCGGCCCCGGATCCGGCAGGGGGAGGGGCACAGGCACAGGCGGTGGGGGTGGAAGATCCACCGGACGATCACCCCCAATCGCGGCAGGGACATCTTCCTGGATAACGGGTAAATCTGGGTAAAGAGTTGGTTTGGGGCTAGGGGAATCGCCCTTCGTGCGGGGCGAATGGGCGGGTGGTGAATAGGCAGGCGGTGAATAGGTGGGTTGGTGGGACGCAAAGCCGGGGTAGGACGGGCGACGACGGCGGCGGCGGGACTGATAACTGCGGGTGGGCGCGGGCGATCGCCACTGAGCCTGAGCACTTTCTTCAGCACGACGAGGGACAGCGCGCGACGCAACGGGGGCAGCGGCATATTGGACAGGCCGAATTTTTTCCGGCGCAGCCACAGCACTGGGCCGAGCCACTGGGCTAAGACTGGCGACCTTGGGGGTTGGGTTGGGTTGGGTTGCTGGGACTGCGGAGGGAGTTGGGGTGGGGCCGGGGGCAGCAGGCAGCGGGGCGACGATCGCGAGTTTTTGCAGGGGGGCGATCGTGGCTTGATTGGGCAATGCCTGGGTAAAAGCCCAGAACAGTTCCCCTTGAACCAGGGTTTCAATTTCCCTTGGCAACATCAGCCGCACGGGGCCAACTTCGTCGCCAGTCAAACTCAGAGTGATTTTTTGGTTTGGGTTGAGTTCTAGGTTGGGCGTGGCGGCATTGCCGGGAATTTTGACTTTGACTTGGCCAGCTAAGACTTTGATTTCGGCTAGAGTTCCGGTGCGTTCGAGGACGTAAATGGCCTGGTCACCCGTAGCGATCGCCGCGCCGACACAGCCATTGACCCCAGCAAGGAGGAGTTGGCCCTGGCTCAGTTGCAAACAATCAGGTTCGAGGATGAGGGTAGAGTTTTGGCCCAGGCGGGCGATGACCGTTGCCGCTTGGCGCACGCTGGCTGGGTTGAGGGTAGTGGTCAGCCGTTGCCCGGTGGTGATCGTATCCCCCACGTTGGCGGGTTGGTTATTGGCCTGCACAGTTGCGGTTGACGGCGCACCAATAATTTCTGCGATCGCCAATTGCCGCAGGGGTTGGGCCGCCCAAGCCACATAGACGGCCACCGTTGCCAACAACAAACCCAGCCCACTGGCACAGAGTGGCAAGGGCCAGCCTCGGTAGGGTTGAATTCGCCAGGGATTTCGTGCAACTCGGGCCATACAAACCTCTCAACACCGGGTAGATTTCCGGGTAGATTTAATGGGATATCTACGCCGCTGGGGCAACACCATCCGGAGGGTTGACGGCGATGATTGCCAATTAGTTTCTCAACGTCGTTTCGAGAGAGGTGCCTGATGTCAAATTCGCTCGTGTCTGTGGGCTGGTTACAAGACCATTTGGCGGACCCCACGATCGCGATCGTGGATTGTCGCTTTGCCCTCACCGACCCAACTGCTGGCCAGCAGCAATATCAGCAGGGTCACATTCCCGGTGCCCACTATCTGGATCTCAATCGGCAGCTTTCTGGCCCCGTCCAACCACACGGTGGGCGGCATCCCTTACCAGATGTTGCCACGCTAACGGCAACCCTGCGCCAAATTGGGATCAACTCTACCAGCGACACTGGGCCGACCTGGGTTGTGGCCTACGACGATTCGCGGTTTGCGTTTGCCTCCCGCCTGTGGTGGCTGTTGCGGTATTTGGGCCATGAGCGAGTGTCGGTGCTGGATGGAGGGTGGGCTGGGTGGCAGGCGGCGGGTGCCCCTGGGTCAACAGAGTGCCCCAGCGTGTCACCAGGCAACTTTAGGCCCCAGGTCAACCCGGAGCAGGTGGTGGATATTCACCAGGTCAAAGCCCAAAAAGATCAGCCCGGAGTGGTATTAGTGGATGCGCGGGAGGGCGATCGCTACCGGGGCGAGCGGGAACCCATTGATCCCGTTGCGGGCCATATTCCTGGGGCCGTTAACTATCCCTGGCCAGAGGTCACCGATGGGACAGGCCACGCGCGATCGCCCGCTGAACAACGCCAACGGTGGGCCGCGATCGCCGAGGCAGACTCCGTTATTGTTTACTGTGGTTCCGGGGTCACAGCCTGTGTCAACCTGCTCTCTCTCGATTTGGCGGGCCTTTCTACTGGCAAACTGTATGCAGGCAGTTGGAGCGACTGGTGTTCCTATTTGCCCCCCGCCAATCCTTGAAGGGAGCCACGCCAACAGCCAACTGAGCCTGGAAGGACAGCCCCTTAGAAAATCGCTAAGTTCAGCGACAAACTGACACCCAACACCACACTGTTGAAGTCAATGCCAGGTTCAGTGGAAGAGCCAAAACTAATCCCACCATACACACTGGTTTGCACATTGCGGGCAACTGTCCAAGCAACGCGACCCAGCAACTGGTGGTAGATATCGGTGCGAGGCACGACGGTGTAGTTGGTGGCCGCGAGTTGATAATCCAGCCCTAACTGCACCGCCTTCATCAAGTCATAATTCAATGACAAATAGAGAACGTTCAAAATCCGCGATCGCTCCTCAGGGTCAGCAAAACTCACCCGCAACTGATACACACTATTCAGCGTGAGGCGCTTGGCTAATTGATCCCGCCGACTAAGTTCTAGCCGCAAGCCATGATCATTCAGAAAGCGCGTGCCAGACGAAAACCCCGGAATCTCGTTGCCTGAAATAAACAACTGCTGGTTTGTCCAGCCAATCTCGCCCCACATCGAGGGGGACAATTGGTGAAAAATCCCCGCCCGAATTCGCAACTCGTCGTAGTTATATTCCGGCACTTGAAAATAGCGGCTAAATGCGCCATCCACCGAAGCGACGATAAACGTGCGGGGGCCAATAGGCGGCAAGGCCAACAACCCAATCGACGGACGCACAAGCCCATCATCCAACGGCTCAATGCCAAGCAGCACATTGTCACTCTGGAAAAAATCAATCCTTGGCAACAGATACAGCACAGGGGCTTTGGCCGTCGGCATCATCGGAAATGTGGGATCTTGTAGCCGCAAACAGCCTAGCTCTGGGTCAAAGTTGGGGCACTCTGGGGGCACGGGCAGCGGAGTGGGGTTGCCCGGATCGGCGGCAAGCGGGGTTGGCCCTGGCCGAAACAACCCTGGACTGAGGCTATCTACAGGCAACGGGAAAAAGCGTTTGTCCTGGGCGGGCAGGGGTTGGGGCGGGGGGAGCGCAGCATCAGGCCCATCGCCCTGAGCCAAGGAGGATACGACCGTACTGGAGATCGCCCATTGGGGTTCGGGTGCTGCCGCTGGAGCGATCGTCGGCGTTGGTGGCATCAACAAATCTTGCGCCGTCCGAGAATCGACACCCTCCACTCCCTCGGCTTTGGAAGCTACCTGGGGCGATCGCCGGGATGACGGGCTTCTGCTGAGAACCTCCGGGTTCGCATCATCGACGACAGGAGTTGCTGGGGCGGCGATCGCCGCTGGTTGCACCACCGTTTTTGGAGTGTCCAAAGGCCGGGGCAAGGCAGCCTTCGCCGCGCCGCTGAACAGTCCTCCCGTGGCCGATTCCTGTCCTTCTGGCAAATTCAGCGATTTTACCGAAAATCCTTCTCCTCCGATCGGCTGATGGGGTTGGGCGATCGCCTCCGCCTCCAGACTGAACCGTATCGCACCTGGTGCCCTGGTAGTCGTTGCTTCAGTGCCCTCCGCGCTAGGGCCTTGGGAGCCCCCCCAGCGATCGCCTTGTTCAGTCGCTCCCGCCACCGCGGCCAAAACCCCGCCACCCGTGGCCCAAATCATGATCCAGAGCCAACTCAGCAGCAAATGCCGCAACGAAAACGATAGCAAACCGATACTCAACCGACACCGCCATTCGGAAACCGTAAATTTACTGATGTTTTGGGTGCTCCCCATAGTGCAAAGCTAGCGCTACCACCGCATATTTCTGGACTGAATAATAAGAATATAGATGCTTCTTGTCTATATAGGCTGAACTTCAGTGCATTTGACATCCCCCGAAGTAGGCATTGTTACTACCGCCAAGGAACTTTTACAATGCAATTACCGTAAATCCCCTAAGAGAAAAATGAAGATTCAATCAAGCTGTGTGAGTAATCTGCTCTTAAGGAAATTTACGTAGCTATGATAGGGGTGCTTCAGGAATTTTGCTGAAATTTATGAAGCTACCACCAAAGGGTACTTAAACGCTTGGAGTCCTATGGTTAGCCGCAACCTCCCCGCTCTATGCATTGCACTTTGTAGCGCTGCACTCTTAGCTCCGTTACCAGCCCAAGCCAACACGCTTTTGACGAAGGCGACTTTGAAGCGGGTGCAAAACAAGGTAGATCTGACTAAAAATAATTCAGTGCAGCCTGCCAAACCTGCGGACACGATGGTTCCAGGGAATATTTTGCAGACGTACCAAAGCGCTCTGGCGGATCTGAAATTCAACGACAACTCTATGGCTCGGATTGGCCAACGGGCTGTCTTCCGGTTTCAACCCAATACCCGCTCGTTTGATCTCAAAAGTGGCACTGCGCTCTTCTTGATCCGGCCTGGTCAAGGCACCACCCGCGTGAGAACCCCCAATGCAACGGCGGGGATTCGGGGTTCGGCCTTGTTTGTGCGCTACATCTCTGCTAACCAATCAACCATGATTGGAGCGTTGACCAACAGTGATATTGAGGTTGTTGTTCCAAACTGCGGGGCAAGTCGGACGCAAGCCGTCGATAATCTTGAGACTGAAGCGGATGAATCAAGCAGTAATTGCCCCAAGGTAGTGCTGAAAGCGGGGCAAATGGCAGTTGTCTATCAGGGGCAGCTTAGTGTTTACCCCTTTGACCAGCGTTACTTTCAGGAAACGAGTCCTTTTTTCAAAGATATCGACTGGAATGAAGCGCCCGTTGCAGTGAAAGCAGAAATTGACGCGGCCTTGGCTGGTCAACCCGCATTCAGCAAGGTCGCGCAGGAAAACCCCGTTTGGTTAACCGCAGAAAGCCAACCGCCCACACCAATGCCAGTCATTCAACCCAATCCAGCACAGCCATTGGTGCCTGCGGGAGTCGATTCGGTATCGCCAGTCGATCGCCCAGTGACAGGAGGATTCCCGACGGGGACTCCGGCGATAGCCAATCCCCAACCTGGCCCTGGGGTGCAGCCTCCCACCATCATTACACCACCAGCGGCTGGGCCTGGGCCTGCGCCTGGGCCAGTGGCTCCGGTGCCAGGGTTGCCTGCGCCTGGGCCGATCGCCCAACCCGGTGTGCGTCCCCAACCGAGTGTTCCGATCGTTCAGCCCCCCACCCGCCCAGAACCCTCCGTGTTGGGGCCTGTTGCGCCGCCCCCGGTTGCTCCGGTTACCCCGGTTGCCCCACCTTCGCCCATTGTTCCGCCATCAGCGCCCGTGGCTGCGCCACCGCCACGGCCTGAGCCGATCGTCATTCCACCGTCACCGCCAGTCGTGGCCCCACCAGTCGTGGCCCCACCAGTTGTAGCACCACCAGTTGTGGCACCACCCATTACGCCAGTAGTGTCGCCACCGTCGCCACCGGTCGTTGCGCCTCCAGTGGCGACTCCCCCGGTTGCCCCACCAGCAAGCCCAGTGATCAACAATACTCCGGCAGCACCCGGAGGTGGCCTGCCCGGTGCTGTTACGGCACCGCTGGATCCCCCAGCCGTGCAAATCGGCCCGGCTCCGGCTCCCGGCCCATCACCGAATGCCTCGCCAGCGGCTGACGGAACGGTGGTGCCTCCGGGCACACCAGATCCCCGCCCCGTACCCAATGTGCCCTAGGGTTTCGCTGTTGAGTCAGCCCAGTTGCCTGTGAATAGGTTGTGCCCCTATGCCAACCTGAATGCGAGGGGCTGATTTTTATGGAGCAAGAGCTGCGATCGCCAACTGAAAACAGGCTCTGGGCAGAACTCCTTAAGCTTGCCCAGCGTTAGTCAATTCGACTTGCCTTGAATGTGGTTGATGGTGTTTGGGAACACAAGAATGTTGCCGCCAACCCGATGCACTGAGTTGGCGGCCTCCCTAGCGTCCCGCTCTGCTGAATTGTAGATTGCAAACAATCATCGCCAAAGTATACGGAAACCCAGACTATCCCAGCGAATTGAAGCACTCAGGGGCCAAGACTGCAACGGTAGAGGCGACTGTCTCTAGCGGTTGATTTTATAAAAACCCATTGTAAATTTTTAACCCTAAGGGTTAGCATAAACTCAGCGTTATCTACATCACCAGATAGCGATGTTGAATTCCATCAATTCTATGGACCCCAGTCCATTACCCCATAGTTGTTGCCTCCTATAGCCTGGTGAGTTCGTCTCCCAGCGCGTGGGAGATTGAGGAGTAATTTAAGATGCTAACCCAGGAAGGAAAAGCTTCACTGTCGGGAATATCCGACTGGAATCGGCTTAAGCTGGAGCTAAATCGGCTGCCAGCCGTTGATGTCGGTGACTTTATCGTTGATCAACCCCCAGAGGAGCGGGCGATTTCATTTCGGTTGTTAAACAAAGATCATGCAACCGATGTGTTTGAATATTTACCCCAAGAGGTGCGAGAAAGTTTGATCGGCTCGTTACACGCAACTCAGGTGCGGCAAATTGTGGAGTCAATGCGACCTGACGATCGCGCTGAGTTGTTTGATGAACTGCCTGCGGGAGTGGTGCGGCGGTTAATCCAAAACCTGAGCGCCGATGAACGGCAAGCCACTGCCACGATTTTGGGTTATCAAGAGGGAACCACAGGCCGCTTGATGACAACGGAATATGTGCGGTTGCGGCAGGGGTTGACCGTGGCCGAAGCAATCAGCACGATCCGCTTGAACGATCGCGACAAAGAGACAATTTACTATGCTTATGTCACTGACAATCACCGCAAGCTCGTCCAGGTCGTATCGTTACGGCAATTATTATTTTCCTTGCCCAATGCGTTGATTGGGGATATTGCCAGCGATCGCGTGATCAAAGTGCATACCGAAACGCCCCAGGAAGAAACCGCCCAACTCATGAAACGGTATGACCTGCTGGCGGTGCCCGTGGTCGATCGGGAAGACCGCCTGGTGGGGATTGTCACCATTGACGACGTGATCGATGTCTTGGAAGAAGAAGCCACGGAAGATATCCAAAAGTTGGCTGGGGGTGGTGGCGACGAGTCAGCGTTATCGGCTCCCTTGGTGAAACTGCGAAATCGGTTGCCCTGGCTGTTGGCCATTATGGGCTTATACATTGGGGCTTCCAGCGCGATCGCACCCTTCCAAAAAATCATTTCACTCGTCCCAGTGTTGGCGGTCATCATGCCGATTTTTTCTAACACGGGCGGCACCGTTGGCATTCAAGCCCTGACCGTCACGATCCGATCGCTGGGGGTGGGCGATGTTTCCGCCAAAGATACTTACAAAATCCTGCGGAAAGAACTCACAGCCGGACTGGGAACAGCTCTAGTGCTGGGGATTACGATGATCTTGCTTTCCCTCATTTGGACGCCGCCTAACGAGCGGTGGGTATGCGTGTTGGCTGGGCTGGTGATGTCGATTAACACCGTGATTGCAGTCAGTTTAGGAACCTTACTCCCAATGGGTTTAAAGCGCTTAAAACTTGATCCCGCACTCATTAGCGGCCCCTTGCTAACAACCACCTTAGACAGCATTGGATTTCTAGTATTTTTGTCTTTAACAGCTCTGTATTTGAAGCTGTTTTTGCCGACGTAATCGAGAAAAAATACACTCAAGCCTCAGGTTCAGACTCAACTAAGCCCGACGGAGAGGCCAAAAAGGTACTTTTTGAGTCGCTTCTAGACTGGCTCCTTGGACAGATCGCTGGACAAACAAAAAATCTTTGCTTTGCCAGAGGGGAATAAAAGGTACTTCTTCGACCAGGAGTTTTTGTAGTTCACCAAAAATTGCTGTGCGGTTGGCGGATTGCTGGGCGATACGGCTTTGGTCAATGAGTTGGTTGGCGCGATCGCTGTAGTAAAACGAGCCTTGCAAAAAGCTAGAACCCTCTGTGCATCCGGTTTGAGGAGAACCCGCAGAACATTCCATAAACGGCTGAATGTAGTTGTCGGCATCTAGAAAATCGGGGAACCAGTCCAGCAAAAACAAAGGATAGGCACCCTTATCCAGATTTTTGTAAGCAGTGGTAGATTCAATCCCTTTTAAGTCAAAGGTGAGTAAGCCATCGAGTTTTTTCTGGGCGATCGCCTTCAACGTGACTGCGGCTAATTGATCATTGACTAAGTTCGAGCGATACCACAATTCCAGTTCTAGGGGGTTTTCAGCCGAGTAGCCAGCCTGGGTTAACAGGGCTTTGGCGGTGTCTACATTGGCATCACCATAGGTGCTAAAGACAGGTTGACCCATCGGTAATGTTTTGGGGATGAGGCTGTAGAGGGGCTCGATTTGTCCGGCAAAAACGCGATCTTGGAGCAATGGGCGATCGATAATGGCCGCGATCGCCTGTCGCACTTCCAACTTGTCTAAGGGCGGGGTGTTGAGATTAATCGTCAGATATTCAATGCCGCTGCCTTCCGCCTCGATGACTTGCCAGTTGCCCTTGGTCTGACCCGTTTGTAAATTACGCACCTGGTCGATCGCCAAGGTTTGGTAAGCCAAATCTACAGCTTTTGTCCGAAAGGCGTTATACAAATTTGCCGGACTGGAGAAAAACTGCACATCAATGCCGTCGTTGGCGGGTTTTGGCCCCCAGTATTGGGGATTGGCTGCTAACTGAATTTTGTCGGTGCCAAAACGCTCTAATTTGTATGGCCCGGTGCCCACAAAATCTGTGGCTTTAAAGCTGCCTGCTGCGATGGTGTAGGCTTGGGGCGAAACGGCACAGACCCCTGAAAAAGCCAACAAAGCGGGAAAGGCGGCAAAGGGTTTCTTGAGTTTGATGGTTAACTCGTATTCACCGCCGGGTTTGACTTCGGCAATGTCCGCCAGGAGGAAGGACGGCGACCCTCCGTTTTGGATAAATCGCTGAATGGAAAAGGCCATCGCGGCGGCGTTAAAGGGCGATCCATCGTGGAATTGCACGCCTTGCCGCAAGGGGATGGTGTAAGTCAAACCATCGGCACTGACCGTGGGTAGCGCGATCGCGAGTTGGGGCACGAGTTCGGTACTGCCCGATTTGTAGGTATACAGGCGATCGCCCAGGTTATACAGCAAATTTCCCGTAAACAGACTGTAGGCATCTGCCGGATCAAGGGAACTCACAATGGCTGTGGTGCCAACGACAATTCGATTTTGGCTGGCGGTACTGGTGCCCGAAGGGGCCGAGCGATCGCACCCAACGGCCAACAGCGCACACAACACAAACAACAGCACCGGGCGCAGCGATCGCGATAACCACCCAAACCCCCACCGTGCTCCCCGCAACCTTGGCATTGCTCAACTACCTACAACAAGACACGTTGGTTTTCATCCTATCTCAGTTGGGGAGCTTCGTTGGGGAACACGCAGGCGGGGCAGGCGGAAAGTTTGATGCCGGGAAGAGGAGCATCGCTTGGGACAAGGCTATTTTTCTGAGCCACGAAAATTTTAGCGCCACGGAATTTTTCGTTCCCAATCAAAGGGGGGCGTGTTTAATTTGAATGGCGAACTTCAGAGTCCTATGCCACCCTCAGCAACGTTGCTCCAGGCTGCTAAACACGGCGATCCAACCGCGATCGCCGTATTGATGAATCAAGCATTGGCAAGACGGGAAATCCGGGTTTGGGCGCAGGTGCAGGCGCGTTGTTTGATTTTGGTATTCCATCTGCCTAAACCGCTCCCCCCCGAAAGCCTGATTCGCTTTACCCGCAACAGCTTTATGCAGTTAGGCCAGGGGGTAGCGCACACCATTGATGTGGTGCAGGTTTATCAACAACTAGCGGGGGCTCCACCGAGACGGGTCAAGGGCTTTCGGTTGCATCCAGGGAAGCCCGCGCCACCCGCGATCGCCCCGATCGCCGGGACGCCGCCCAGCTTAATTGCGGGAATCACCGCAGGCATTGCCCATTTACGGACAGACTCAATCCGCTTATGCCGCTATCCCTGGCGTTTCCAGCGTTATTTGGTGGCCTCTGTTGCGATTATGGCGGTTGCCGGTGGCGCGATCACCCTCAAATCCCGCACGCCTCGGTTATACGGCAAACCAACCCCGTCTAAAGCCGATGGCAAGCTGACAGATGATGGGATGCAGGTTCCGGCTCCGGGCGAACCCATTCCTCCCCTCAATATTTTTGGTGACACAAACCGTGATGGGCAGGTGGATAAGCAGGATGTGACCCATCGACAATCGTTTTCTTTTCCAGTGGCAGGGGCGTTTTTTCTGGCCAATGTGGATGATGATAACGGGGATGGCCAACCAGATGCCCTGGATCGCACAGTGAATGGAACGGCGGATCAGGCCGATTTAGCTCCCCTCCGAATTCGGCTCAAACCGGGGGCGATCGCCCCAACCGATCGCATTTACCTCCAACTATGGCCGAGCAACCCCAACCTGCAAACCAAAGTCAATGTCTTTGAGCGCACAGCAACAGGCTGGCACCCGGTTGATTTATCCGGCAAAACGCCCCTGCATTCAACGCTGACTGACATGACCCTGGCGATCGAAGCCCAAGAATTTGCCTCAGCCTCGTGGAATGGGATAGTAACGCTCAAGGCCGAAGTGCGTGCGCCCCAGGGAAAATCAATTGGCTATGACTTGGTGGCGCTGAGAGTGGCACCGTGGATTATGTTGCCCAATTCGGCACGGACGGAAGCGGTTTATGTCGCCACGGGCCAGTATGATAATGCCAATTTTCAGGGGGAGTTAGCCGCGATCGTGACCGCCCTCAAGCTACCACCGCCGCGAACTGTGCCCGTTCACCAATGGCAACAGGCTTGGACACAAGACATGATGGAAATTGGCTATACCCAACTGCCAGGGCAACCGCCAATGCACGTTATTTTGCAAGCCCATCAACATGCTGGCGCTTCGGCGCGATCGCTGCTGGCACCGAATTTGGGGTATATTTCCGTCGGAACCTATCGCGGATTAGTAGGGGGCGATCAGTGGGCCGACTGGTCGGGCAATTTGGAAGTTAGCCATCCCACGCCGAGCTACCCCCTGGGCCGCATTTATTACGGTTTGAATGTCAACACTGGCATTGGCTTTCAGCCAGCAGTGGTGCGGTTTCTCAAAGCCCAGGCAGTGCAAGCCCCCATCTGGTTAGATACATCCTGGCTAAACATTAAACACGTTGATGAAATTTTGAATTTTTTGCCCGGAGCCCAAGCCCGTGGGGTAATGATGGTGGTCAGTCCGGCGGCGGCAGCCCCCCTAACTCCGGGTTATGATGCGTATAATCGGCTGATACAAGCGCGGTTGGATAAGCTGCTTAAAGGCGGCACCTATCCTTTGCGGGGAGATCCGGTATATTTTGAAAGCTTGATTAAGCAATCGGGACAGGTCGTCCATCCCGGCGCGATCGCGGCATTTGAGCTGAATCAGGAACAAATTCTCCCCTTGCCAAATCTCTATCAGGATGGCTACAGCCAATGGTCAAGCCCTGTAAATTCAGTTTATGTCAACGGTGTCGTCATTGCTGGCAAAACAGATATTCCACAAGCCGTGCAACACCATCTGACCCACCAATGGCACAACCAAAAGGCCAAAGTATCTTGGATTGATGATTCGGTGTATCAACTCAATTCTGGCAATGTCCATTGTGCCACCAACACTCTACGCACACCGATTGTTGGTCAATATTGGGAGACGCTTGCGAGTTGGCCATACGGAGCAACAGATACTCCATTTTCGTCCACAGTGTCATCGACTAATGGGACTCCGCCCTAACCAATCACTAAATCAAAATAATAGTAAGTGTTAATTGTTGGTATTCAGTAGTTAGAAACAGGCGATCGCACCAGCTTTATTCCCAATAACGCTATATCCTTGGATGGCAAAATGATTTCAACGTTAGAAAGAGCCTAAAAGCCGTTGTCAAGTTTGTAACGAATTGGTCAACCTTCTAAGAACCTGAATTTATACAGTTCTAAATCAATGAAACACTTGACCAAGAAAAACACTTGAAACGGCTCTAGTATCAACTTACGTCACTCAGAATAACTTGTTTAAGCAACTAGATTTAACTAGCTAGAAACTCCGGTTGAAACGGCATAAACATCACGTCCGCTACCCAAAGCAAACTTGAGGGAGTAGGCCACTGTTTTGCTAGACAGCGTGATGAAAATAAGGAATGCAAAGAACGCTAGAATACCGGACACAGCAAAGATTCCACTATAGCCAATTAAAGCAGCCAGGTAGCCACAGATGGGGCCAGCCAAGGCCATACCAAGGTCAAAACCAGCCAGGACTAAGCCAAAAATTCGGCCTCGTTCGTGGGCTTTGGAGCGATCGGCAGCGAGGGTAATCATCATGGGAATGAAAATACCTGCGCCTGCACCTTCTAGAAAGCCAGCGAGCAAAAACGTTGGGGCGGTTTGGGCAATGGATAGCAAGAGCATGGCAGAGCCATAAAGAATTAGGCTACCGCTGATAAAACGACCTCGACCAAAACGATCAGACGCGCGACCAACAAAGATCCGGGCGGAAAAACTGGCGATCGCCGCCGCTGTGTAAAACAAACCCGGATTGAGATCAACACCCCGTTCTTTGATATATAACGGAATGAAAATAGCTAATGTCCCAAAGGCAACGCCAACCAGTGCCAGAACTAAGGCCGGAATGCGGAGGCGATCGCTTAACAATAGTCGCCAAAAGGGAAGGCTGGCATTCGCCGGATGGGATGGGGGAACGGTTTCAGGCATCACGCCGGATAACGCGGGGACTCTGGGCGATCGCAATTGTTGAATACACCCAATGCCCATTAACCCCAGCCCAGCCGCCACCGAAAAGAGCACCGGATAGCCTATACCAGCTTGTAAAAAGCCCCCCAACGCAGGGCCAATGGCAACGCCTAAAGGATTCACTAAGGTCATGTAGCCAATGACTTCACCGCGTGACTCTGGGGGCGAAAGGTCGGCAACCAAAGCACTAAACCCGGTAGTAAACGCGGCAACACTGATGCCATGAAAAGCCCGAATCAAAATCAGAAGGGGAATGGATTGAGTCGTGAGGTAAGCAACGGGCGATAGCGTCACTGAGAGGAGCCCAATCAACAGCACAATTTTGCGATCGCGGCGATCGGCCAAACGACCTAACCACGGGCGAAAGAGTAATAAACCAATCGCAAAACCACCCATCACAATCCCAACTTCCCAATCGCTGGCCCCGGTGTCGCTAACGTAAAGCGATAGGGTGGGCAGAAGCGTGGTCAAGCTAGACCAAAACAGCAGGCCGGTGACAAATAAAACCAATAAGTTCCGACGCTGATGGGGTTGGAGGGTCTGAAGAAAACTCAACATCCTACACTCTCAGTAATCATCAATCATCTCTCTGTCCATGATGAAGATTTTTGAAGGTTTTGGCCATCCTCCAGTTGGTTATGGTGGAACTCACCCACTGGGGTTGCGATCGCCACTAGCTCCTTAACGTCCTGGTGCAATGCACTGAATCAATATCCCGCCCAGGCTAGCAATCATCAATCAATCATCCATCTAGTTTGTCAGCCCACTTGCACTGCATTGCTCCTGCTCGGCACCAACCAGCCATTTCTCTTTACAGAAAATTTGCTGCTGGGCCGCAATGGATGAGCAAACAGAGCAGAAGCTCGGCTGCAAAGAGACTTGCCAGACTTTGTGATTAATGAATTGAAGCTTAGAATTAAGCCCTCATATTTACCCTAAAGAAAGTAATGAAATAGCCTAAAACCATAATGGAAAAGACAATACAATCTTTTGAGCCGAATCAGTAGAGCCTAAAGAATTTAGTATTGTATTTGGTCTTTTTGAACTTGATTTTGTGAGACTCAGATATCAGATAGTTTAGATAACTAAGTTAAAGACAACTTTAGGCTTTTCTTCAGTTTATTATTTCTCCTATTTCTCATATCTAAGTAAGTTAATTTGAACGTTTCAACAATCTTCACAAAGTACGTTGTTGAGATCAGGCAATTAATAAAAGTTCTAGGAAGCTGGCTTATGGGTTGATGATGAACGGTGGATAGGCGGACGGGGAGTTTGGGTTTTGCGATCGATCAAGAAATAAGCTAACATCTTGCCTTTACCTTTCACATCAATTAGGCCGCGCGGTTCAAACACATAGCGATATTTCAGTTTTTCGTAAGTCGCTTGAGTCACTTGAATCGCACCCGTTTCACCGTGGGATTCCATGCGACTAGCAACATTCACAGTATCGCCCCACAGGTCATAAATGAATTTTTTGGTACCAATCACGCCAGCAATCACCGGGCCAGAATTAATCCCAATCCGAATGTCACACCGTACACCACGCTCTAGACTAAACATGGTAATTTCACCCAGCATATCCAGGGCCATTTCCGCGATCGCTTCTGCATGGTCGCTGCGTGGGCGGGGCAATCCACCCACAACCATATAAGCATCACCAATCGTTTTAATTTTTTCAAGACCATGTTTTTCAGTTAGGCGATCAAACCGAGAAAAAATTTCATTCAAAATCGCGATCAGCTTATTCGGAGGAATGCGTTCAGATAAGCGAGTAAAATCCACTAGATCCGCAAACAATACCGTTGCTTCGGCATAACCTTCGGCAAAACTTTGTTGACCTTCCTTGAGCTGATGGGCGATCGGTTCTGGCAGAATATTCAACAATAACTGCTCAGACTTACCCTGTTCCACGGTTAATTGTTGATTCGCTTTACGCAACTGGGCTGTGCGCTCAATCACTCGTCGCTCTAAATCTTTGGACGATTGTTGAAGTTTGTGAATCACCAATGCAATTCCAGTTAATGCCAGTATGAGTAAGCTTGCCAACATGATGAACGTGCCCTTCAGTCCTTCATTAGTCTGGGCAATAAATTCATCAAGTGGCCGCGTGATTTCTAAGACTCCTCTCACGTCACCTTCTTGCCAATCACGTTTAGGGCTGTCTGGATGAGTATTGTGGCAAGTCACACAACTCGGCTTCATGATGTCTGCCTCGGCATAGCGCAAAGCGGGCCGGCCTTGGAATGTTTCGACTCGAATATAGGTTTCTTGGGGATGCGCTCTTAAATACTGCAACGCATCTTGCTCGAATGCATCTTTGGGGCCACCAGCTGCCCCCCGAAACCGAAATGGAAAGTCACTATAAAGGCGTACAGATGTTCCTGGTGTTTGCTGGCTCAGGATTGTGCCTAGTTCAATTAAGTAAGTTGCAGGTAAGGGAATGCCCCCCTGGATGGTTTCAAATTCGGCTGTAGGGGTGACCCCGTGTACATCTTGAAGACGGGCGACAACCTTGCTGCTATACAAGGTGCGAGCTTCTTTGATGGCTTGAGCATACAACGCAGAACTTTGTACGGCTTGCGAACGAATGAGGTCAGAAGAAAGGCGGGACATATTGTAAATTGCCCCCGCGAGACCAGTAATGAACAAGAGGGCCAAAATGAGAATAATTTGGCGGTTAACAAACTGAGTGGCAAAAAGACGAATTTTTTTCAAAAAGCTGGGGTTAGCAGTCTGTTTAGCCTGGGTATTTGCCAAATTCATGCATTTACTCCGTTTTTGGCACCTGACGCCAACCTTTTCACCGCTTTACTGCTGCGATCAGGAAAAACAATAAATTTTTTCTACGAGATTAATTTTTCATCAACAAAATATATTGGTCAAGCCAAGATAAAGAAAAGCTAAACATTCCTAGCTTGGTGGCGGGGCGGTGAGGCGATCGCGCAGGGCGGGGCGGCACAGCGGAGGATAGTGGTTTTGCCGCCAGCACCAACCTTTAAAAATAAAACTGCCCCACAGTCGAGCTACCGCAGGGCATAGAGGTACAGTTAAACGCTTGTGATTACAGTATGGCGGAGCTTGAGGGATCTGGCACGCCCGATGTGCCAATACCTTGATTGTCCTGTGTGGTTCGGGTCTGGGCCTGTGGTTTGAGCCTGCTGGGGCGGGGTGGCGGGTAGGGGCAGGTTAAGAACGAGGCTGGGCTAGTTGGCGCACAGGAATCTGAATCACAAACTCGGCCCCCTGGTCCACAGTCGAAATACACGTTAGGGTGCCTTGGTGCCGTTCTGTCACAATCTGATAGCTAATCGATAGGCCCATCCCTGTGCCTTTGCCCACTGGCTTAGTGGTGTAGAACGGGTTGAAGAGTTGTTCCTGAATTCGGGGTGTCATACCAGGGCCGTTGTCCGCAATGCGGATTTCGACGGTTTCGGGATTAATCGTTTTTGTATGGATGGCAATGGTCAATGGTTTTAAGGTTGTCGTTGCGGCAGAATCCAATGCAGGGCGATCGCTGGTCGTTTGGCTGGTTGTTTGGGTTGATGGTTGGACAGTCGCCCAGTATTCTTCTAACGCATCAATTGCGTTGGAAAGAATATTCATAAAAACCTGGTTAAGTTGCCCTGCATAACATTCAACGACAGGTAATGACCCATAATGTTTCAGAACTTGAATTATTGGGCGATCGCCTTTTGCTTTAAGCCGATTTTGTAAAATCATCAACGTACTATCAATACCGTCATGGAGATTTACTTCTTTGTACTCAGCCTCATCCATTCGTGAAAAAACTCGTAATGAGGCAACAATTTTTTGAATGCGATCGGCTCCTAATCTCATAGATTTAAGCAGATTAGGAAGATCATCAATTAAGAAGTCAAAATCGCAGTCATCGAGATAATTTTGTATTTCTAAAGCTGGCTCTGGATAGTATTTTTGATAAAGACTAATCAGGCCGAGTAGGTCTTGAGTATATTCATCAGCATGGGAAAGATTGCCATAAATAAAATTCACTGGATTATTAATTTCGTGAGCTACTCCAGCCACTAATTGGCCCAAAGAAGACATCTTTTCACTTTGGATTAATTGGGATTGAGTTGCCTGCAAGTTACGTAAAGCGGTTTCCAAATCTAGGGTTTGTTGCCGGAGTAGTTTTTCTGTTTTTTGGCGTTCAGTCACATCATGCATCGCAACTACAGCACCAATCTTCTGTCCCGCCGAATCAAATAAAGGATCCCCGTTAGCAAGAAGATATCGGGGTTCTTGATTGGGCACTTTAATTGCCATTTGAGCTTGGCGAACATGCTCTCCGTTAAAGGCACGTACAAGCGGAATTCGTTCAGTGGCTAAGGGTGTGACACCATCGCCTTCATACAAATCATACAGTAAAGCCCATTCTTCTGGAGGCACAGAGCGTGGGTCACAATTATGCCATGTTCGCGCAGCACGATTAAAAAGTTTTAGGCGACCATTTGCATCACAGGCGACAACACCATCGGAAACATTTTCGACGACAATATGAGTAAAATCTTGTTCTTGTTGGAGTTGGCTAATCGTTTCATTTAATGCTAATGTCCGCCTTTGAAGAATTTCCTCTAGTTTCTTTTGGGTATGTTTTAATCGATCATTTACTTTCTTGCGTTCACGTATATCAAATATTGTAGAACGACTCATGATGTAAGTGCCTTCCGCATCATAAATTGCTGCGGCACTAAGCAGGACGGGTAAAATTGTTCCGTCTGAGCAGATTAATTCAAATTCTAAGTTATTAATAAATCCCTGTTGTTTAAAGCGCTCAAAACTAGATTCAAATGTCTTTAAGCTCGCAGGTGTGAGAAGGTCAATAAAGCGTTTATGGTTAATCAGTTCATTGCGGGTATACCCAAGCCAAGCTAGTTCAGTATCATTGACTTGAACAAAAATACCATTCTGATCAAGGGAGTGATAACCACAGGGAGCATTGTTATACAAATCATTGGTAGCTTGTATTTGCTTTTGTAAGGTTGTTTTGGTTTCTTGGTGGATAGCTTCGGATTGTTTAAGGCGCTCAAGTTCGATCATTAACGCTGAATTGGTCTGAATCTGTTTTTTCAACAGTTGTTCGAGTTCAAAGTTACGCTGATGCAGTGATACCAATTCTTGCTGATCGTGCTGGTTAGTCATGATTTTGGAATAAAAAGGGTCTGCAAACTCAGCCTTGTTCCAACCCTACGGAAAATTTATTCTGAGGGCAAGAATAAAAAACTTTTTATATAATTCCCTTATTTGTCCCAAAAGCAACAGCTATTTGAAGGATTTTTCTAGTATTTTTATTTTTTTAATAAGTTCATTCTTAGAGTTCTGGTGGTGTGGATGGGCGTTTATTTGTTTTACTGATAACCAGATGCCTGGAGTGTGAATAAATGGGCATAACGTCCGTTCTGTTGGACTAATTCATCATGGCTTCCTTGTTCTAATACTTTGCCATTGGCTAAGACCAAAATTTGATCAGCCATTCGTACGGTAGAAAAGCGGTGTGAAATGAGGATCGCCATCTGGTCTTTGGTGAGTTCGTGGAAGCGATCGAAGATTTGCATTTCAGCTTCAATATCGATCGCTGACGTGGGTTCATCTAACACTAGAATATCGGCTCCTACTCTCATAAAAGCACGAGACAAAGCTATTTTTTGCCACTGTCCACCTGAGAGTTCACGACCATCTTTAAACCATCGCCCTAAACGAGTGTAGTAATGGTCTGGCATGGTTTCAATAAAAGTATTTGCTGTCCCTTTATAGGAAGCATCGCGCCAGCGTTTTTCATTGTCAATATGGTTAACATCGCCTGTCCCGATGTTCTCTCCGACTGTGAACTGATAACGAGCAAAACCCTGAAAAATAACGCCTATTCGCTGTTGGAGGGCGTTGACATCCCAAGCTTGCAAGTCTAATCCATCTAGTAAAATGCGGCCTGATGTTGGCGCGTACAGGCGAGTGAGAAGTTTGATTAAGGTTGTTTTACCGGAACCATTTTCTCCGACGATCGCAAGTTTTTCGCCCGGATGTAGATGAAAAGAGATGTGTTGCAGCGCAGGGGTGTTGTTGCCAGGGTAGGTAAAGCTCACATCTTCAAAGCGAATGCCATCGTTGGGGGTGGAGCCATAGAGCGCTTGGCCAGTGTAGTCGGGGATGGGTTGATCAAGGTAGTCGTATAGGTTAGAGAGGTATAGACTATCTTCGTACATGCCACTGATGGAGGTGAGGCTATTGGCAAAGGTGGTTTGACCTTGGCGAAAAACGACCAGATACATGGTTAAATCGCCAAGAGAAATACGTCCGGCGATCGCCTCGACAACAATCCACACATAGGCTCCATAAAATGCACCCGTACTGAGTAACCCTAATCCATACGTCCAGATAGCACGTTGGATCGCGAGATTGCGATCGGCAGTATACAAATTATCAAAGTTAGCCTGGTAGCGGTTGAGCAAGCGTGGCCCCAACTGAAATAGTTTGATTTCCATTGCCGCAGATTCCGTAGTCATCAACCATTCCAGGTAGTTCTGTTCTCGCATTTCGGGGGCACGTCGTTGAAACAAGCGAAAGGCTTGTCCCGCGAAGCGAGTTTCGGCGATGAAAGCAGGAATGGCCGCGATCGCTAAAATTGCGACTGCACCAACAGAAAAGTTCAGTAACAATGCGCCGTAAGTGATTAATGCTAACGAATCTTGCACTAGCCCAAAGGTGCGCCCAACCAGACTTAGGGGCCGACTGGAGGCTTCCCGCCTAGCCCGAATCATCTTGTCGTAAAATTCAGCATCTTCAAAGTGCGCGATGGTTAAGGTTAGAGCTTTTTGCAAGATCAGCACATTGACGGTCTGCCCTAAGCGCATCCGAAGTAGGGACTGGCAGAGCGTTAAGCCTTGTTTACTGACAGCTAAAAGGGCAACAACAATCGCTTCTAACCCCAAATATTGCAGGGCTTGCTGGCGACTCACCAAGGTGCCATTTTGGGCGGCAACAACAACGCTATCTACAATTAACTTCCCCAGATAGGCCACGCTAGCGGGTAATAGGCCAGCGATGAGGGTCAGGACTGCGAGCGCTAGGGTTAAGCGAGGATCAGTCGTCCAAACGAGTTCAATCGCTTTGCCACAAAACCGATAAATCGCGAGAGATTGCCGTAGTCGCTGCCAACGCTGGCGCAAAGTTTTTGGAGCTTGTCTTGTCATCTTTCTAAGATAGCGATTTGTTGGGAGAACGACCAGTTGAGCAATCAGGCTGAAATGAGAATTACTGAATTGGCGATCGCTGGGAATCGAGCTTTGCTAGTCAATAGATAGACCTATCTAAATCATGATAAAAACAACATTTTTGAAGCCTAAAACGCCCCTATGAGTACTGAAACAAAACCACATTTGCCTCCATTTACATTAGAAACTGCCAAGGCAAAAGTACGAGCAGCTGAAGATGCTTGGAATATTCGCGATCCAGAGCGAGTTTCACTCGCTTACACACCAGATTCGGAATGACGCAACCGGGCCGAGTTTCTCAAAGGTCGCGATGAAATTCGTACTTTTTTGACTCAAAAATGGAACACAGAACTAGATTATCGGTTACGCAAAGAACTCTGGAGTTTTACAGATAACCGCATCTCGGTAAAGTTCGAGTACGAATATCACACAGACTCCGGACAATGGCATCGCGCCTATGGCAATGAAGAATGGGAATTTGCTGACAATGGATTAATGCGTCGGCGCGAAGCAAGTATAAATGATCTACCCATTCAAAAATCTGAGCGTAAATTTCGGTGGAAGTGATAGAGTAGTTTACTCAACCCCGATGAGATAGTTCTGCAAAGCTTTAAGTAAAACTTAAATAAACTAAGCGTGAAAGTGGACAATTGCGCTGAGCAAGAGAAGGGTTGATTCTAAGGCGCTTTGCTAATCAGTCAAGTTATTTGTAGAAGCTTAAAAGATATTAATTAGAAATAGTAAGCTCTTCTAACTTATTGAATTGTTTCAGAGCGAAAACGTTCAATCAAAGTTGTGACTTTATCAAGGAGTTCTTCTGGATAGGTCAAGGGTATTTCTAAGCAATCATCTGCGCCATTCACTTGCCCGCGATCGCTTTCTGCCAAATCTTTGTTGATAAGGTTGAGAACTTGAATTTTGGCAATAGCAGGAGTTTGGCGCAAACATTGCAAAAAGTCAGCAGCACTAATTCGTGGTAATTGGGTATTCATGATGAGCATATCGGGTTTTAACAACTCAATTTGTTGTAAGGCTGTCATGCCATCAACCATCCAAATAACTTGATGTCCGGCTGATGTCAGCAAGTCACAAATTAGATTGGCATGATGTTCTTGATGCTCAATTAGCACAATTCGACCAGCAACTGTTGTTCCCTGTTCTAAGGCGTTCGTTGAAGCACCTTTCTTACGAAGAGTTGGAGGTTGATTGGGGAGCTTAACAGTAAAAATTGAGCCTAAATCAACGGTTGATTTAACTTCGATCCAACCTCCATGTAAGTCAACAAGTTGCTTGGTCAAGGCTAAACCCAAGCCTGTCCCTTCATATTGGCGATGGTAGGAGGTATCTAATTGCTGAAATTTTTTGAATAACAAAGGAAATTGATGCTCAGGAATCCCAATTCCAGTGTCTTGCACTTCAAACACAACGCAATCTCGTTCTCGCCAAACTCGAAGCGTTACTGTTCCACCTTCTGGCGTAAATTTAATGGCATTACTTAATAGGTTTAGGAGGATTTGTTTAACTCGCCGCGCATCAGCCAGGAACCGATCAGAATCACTCGCTAAATTGTTTACGACTGGCGATCGCTTATTTGCTTGATTATTTTTATCTACTAAGATTTGCAGATCTAACTCTAAGAAAACTCCATTCTGTTGTGCTTTGTTCCGGAGCATTCGCAAACTTTCATTAATAACTTGTGTAATCGAAAATTCTTGAATCTCAAGAATAGCCCGACCAGCTTCGACTTGTGAAAGATCTAAAATATCATTGATCAGTTCTAAGAGATGTTCGCCACTATTCCGAATAATTTTGAGATAGTCTCGTTGCTTTTCGAGCGATAGCGATCGCTCCTGTTTAGGATCTTGAGGTAAGCGCAGTAACGTGGTTGCCATGCCAATAATGGCAGTTAATGGTGTCCGCAATTCGTGACTGACAGAGGCCAAAAACTCAGTTTTAGCTAAATTAGCTGTTTGAGATGCTTGTAGGGCATCGCGTAATTCTTGAGTACGGTCAATGACACGTTTTTCTAAGTTTTGGGTTTCTTGCTGTAACTGAACATACAAATAGCTTTGCCGAATCGCGATCGCCAACAATTCTGCAATACATTTCAAAAAATGAATTTCACCTTCCAGCCAAACACGAGTTTCAAAACATTGATGGATAATTAACAGTCCCCATAAATGCTCTTGAGTTACGATAGGCACAATTAATTTGGCACGAACCTTTGCTTGTTCTAATAACTCAACTAAGCAGGGCGCATTTGCATAGGTTTTGCGAATATCCTCAACGGCTTGAATCGATCCTTGCTGATACTTTTCTTTGCAGTCTTCAATATCAATAAAGCACTGCATCCCATTACTTAAATTGAGAATCGTTGGAATCGAAGGATTACTTCTAGCTTCGTAGGCAATGTGACCGTATTTAACCTGCTGCGATGGATTCAGTGATAGCGCTTCAGGTGTGACTGCCAGGGGAGGTTTCAGCGCTCCGGTTTCGGTATCTATGACCGTATTTTCAAGTTCATAAATAACGACGCGATCGGCATTGAGAAACGAACAAACTTGCCGAACCGCTGTACTTAAAATTTGAGGCAATTCTTGACTTTGACGAATTTGGTTTGCAACCTGACTAAAAACTTTATCCTGGGCTGTTTTTTTGAGGGCTGCATCTGACAGGGGCAATTCAATGGGGCAACTATTACCAACGGGTGAGTCGGTCTGTTGCAACATAATTTCAGCTAATTGCAACGTGAATTGAGCTTGCAGTTGGCTATCATTGGGCCGCAAATGTTGGTGGGCCAGGGCAACGAGGGGGGCCAAATGCCCATCGAATTGAGGTTGTTGCAGCAGGTCTAAAACCATTGCAATATCACTCAAGGCAAAGCTGATCGCCGTGCGATAGTGGGCTGGGGTTTCTACAAGGGCTTGCGTTGCAACCTGGTCACTGGTTATGGCCGGATTGGGGTTAGGCACGACGCTTTGGGCAAGAAGCAACCCGCTAAAGCGAGCGGAAACGACGATCAGAAACCGTTCTAAGTTGGGGTGGAGTTGCAGTCCGGCAAGGTTGACTTCGGAAATGACGGTTACTGCCGTGCTGGAATCAACCGCTTGCGTCCGTAGGGCAAAAGCAATTTGGTCAAACACCAGTGCTGGCAAAACTCGACCTTGCTGGAGGATTGATGAGACACTAGACATCGATTTTGCCGAGCATGGCCGCTTTGAGAATGATTTCCACGGGTGGAAGCAGGATTCGGTTTGTGGAAGCTATCAATAAAAAGGGGCGGTTTCTCATTGGAGCGAAGTCAAGGTTCGTGCGTGAACAGCTAAGCTCGCAATTCGCCAGGTTCAACTCAAGCGCAGTGGACGAAAAAAGTTGTGAATATAGATGTTGATACCCACGATAATCTACTGAACCGTAAGGGTTGATATGACTGTTTCGATCCCTTGAAGAGTTGAATTGAACTATTGTGCCATTTTTTGGCCGCTTGCAATGCTCCTTGCGATCGCCAAGATTTTTTCATCCTATCACTCTGGATGACGTCGCTCTTGATGGCCCAGAGGTAAATAAAAAGAGGGCTAGCCAGCCCCCTTGTCATAGTTTTAGTTAATTAAGTTGTGGAAAATATTTTTTTGATCTTATCTAAATAGATTGCCGTGAAACTAGCTTTTCAAAGTCTGCTTGAGTTTTTTGCAATAATTGAACGCGGCTATCAGGAGCAGTGGATAAGCCGGGCACTAAATTACGGGCTTGGAGCGCCATGTGCAATTGAAGGTGGGCGACATATTCGCTGATGTCTTCCCGGATGGGAGCTTCGATTAATTGGTTGATGCGAGAATCCAAGGGTTTTCTCCTTCCCAAACGCTACACTCTGTTAGGCAACGTAAACGAACTTATCATGATCGAGCGGAAATTCCGGTCTTTGCAATGAAGTTTAACGCTTTCGTCAAGTTTGGTTGAATGTTGTGGCGGAGGAGGGAAATTTTTGCAATTTTGAGAATGATGCGATCGCAAACCACGGTTGGCTGTGTTATTGTTGAATACGGCACGGACGCATAGCTCAGTTGGTTAGAGCACCACGTTGACATCGTGGGGGTCACTGGTTCGAGTCCAGTTGTGTCCATTTCACTCAAACCCGCTCTAGTGGCGGGTTTTGTGTTGAAGTAGGGGTGCAATATTTACAACGGTATTCGCAATAGGGTATAACAACCGCGCACAATTTATCGCAACTTAACGCGGTTTTTGTGGTGCGAATTGTGGTGCAGAAATGGCGGAAACAAGACGGATTAAGGCGGCTAAGGGCTCGGTAGTGGTGCAGCCTTTTCGAGGGCGGTTGCGACTCTGCTGGACGTGGCAGAGCAAGCGCTTATACCTCTATCTGGGTTTGCCGGATTCGATCGCAAACCGTAAGGTGGCCGAGATCAAGGCACGGCAGATTGAATTGGATATCGCCTCGAATAATTTTGATCCCACGCTGATCAAATACAAGAACGATCGCCAACGTGCTGAACTGAGTGCGGTTGCGCTATTTGAGCGGTTTGCTGAGTACAAACGCAAGCGGGTTGAGGGACGCACCCTGGAGAAATACACAGCCCTCGCCAAGCACTTGCAAGCTTTTTTCGGAATCCGGAACTCCGGAGATGTGGGCACACCGCAAGCGGAGCAGTTCCGCGATTATTTGGCCCAGCGACTAGCCCCGATCACACTGCGGGAATGGTTGGGTTTGTGTCGGGCGGCGTGGGATTGGGGGATTGACCAAAAGCTGGTGAAGGCAAATCCGTGGGGGGAGTTGGTCGAGGCAATCAAGGTGCCCCCGAAACAGCGACCCCAGCCGTTTAGCGCGACTGAAATCGGGCTCATCGTGGCGGGTTTCAGGGGCGATCGCCACTATGCCTACTACGCTGATTTTGTGGAGTTTTTGCTGGGGACAGGGTGCAGGACTGGGGAGGCGATCGGGCTGCGGTGGGGCCACCTGAGCGAGGATTGCTCGGTAGTGTGGATTGGGGAGAGCGTGAGCCGGGGCCGACGCAAGGCCACCAAGACCAATAAAGATCGGCAATTCCGGCTATCACCCCGCCTCCAGGCGATGTTGCGGGCCAGAAAGCCTGAGCAGGTAGGTAAAGACGACCTAGTGTTTCCGGCTCCGAGGGGTGGTCCGATCGATGACCATAATTTTCGTAATCGGGCTTGGGTGCGAGTATTAGCCAAGCAGGGTGTCGCTTACCGCAAGCCTTACTTGACTCGCAGCACCTTCGAGAGTCACGCGATTATCACCCACAGACTCAATCCGGCTTTGGTGGCCGAAATGACGGGGCATGACCCGAAAACGCTATTCAAGCACTACTTGGGCAGTGTGGATGAGGGGTTACAGGTGCCAGACGTGATCCCAGAAGTACCGCAGCAGTGGGAACTGTAGAGACGTACAGCCACCCACGCCAACCATGAAAGCGATCGCTGAAATCCCCGTCAACCCTTTGCCGCCTGTCAACCCTTCCCAGCTCGCTCCGGCTGCGGAGTGGGGTTTGTGGGGGGCGATCGCCTTTCTGGTGGTTCGTGAGGGTTTCAAGTGGTTTAACTCGAAGGAGGCAAATGAGTCTCGCCTGCTTCACAGTTTGATTGAAAATTTGCAATCGTCTCAGTCGCGGTTGCTGGAGCAGCTAGTGGAAGTGCAGGCCAACACTAATACAGCTATCAACGGATTGAAAACTGCGGTTGAACAACTGGGGCAACAAATTCGGGCGGAGACCAGCCAGATAGCCCAGGCTAATCAAGCGGCCATCCGCGAGGTGAATGCACGAATCGATCGCCTGGATAAAGGCAGTTCTGACGAATAGAAAAGCGACCTGATTTCCTAATAGAAAAGCCCTGGCGATAAACCCAGGGCTTTTTGCTACGGACGAAATTGGGTTTGGGTGCGACACCTATCACGCAGCTCACGGGCATACCGCACCCCTGGTAAGTAGTTGGGGCTGTTGGGGCCGTTGGCAGCGTAGGCGGCGATCGCGGCGCAATCCCCTTGAGCTAGGAGCGTGTCAATGGCACGGCGATCGGCATCGAATTCGAGGTCGGCGGTGGGGCGATGGTGTTGCCCTTCCCGATGCTGGTACCAGTGGACATATTCATGGGCCAGCACAAACCGCCGATAAGCTGGGCCAGGGATTTTGCGGCTACACAGAGCGATCGTGTTGGTGTTCGGATCGTACTGCCCCGCAAACGTATCAAAGAGATTTCCGCAGTCTTCAACAATGCGGGGTGGCTCTAAGTTTTGCGGGCGCGATCGCAGGGTAATTGATTCGGTTTGCGGCATTGAAAATACGAGCCAGCCAAGGACACCGATTCCGGCTCCAATCAGAAAGTCTTTCATAGCGATGTCACAGGTTTTTTAGTCTGAGATAGTCGCGGCATTGTTCGCGGTCTACGCTATCGATCGCGCCAAAATTCGGGTCGCCTGATAAAACCTTCACCGCTGCTTCAATTTCTGCTTTGGACAAACCAGGGAAAAATTCTGGGTAGATGCCACCTTCGCCATAAAAAACCCAGCAGTAATTAACAAAAGATTCGATTTGTTGTTCAGTAAAACGACTATTCATAGTTCCTCTTGCAAGTAGGAAAGCCAATGGTTTGTAGCGACGACTTTGGCTTTTCTGATCTGAGTAGCAGGGTGCTACCAACCCCGTAGCAACCCCCGTAGCAGGGCCGTAGCGCTACTGAGTAGCAACCCCGTAGCAGGCACGTAGCAGGGTGCTACGGGGTAAAAATGGCGCTTTTTTCTCAGCCTGCTACTGAGTAGCAACCAACCGCACCCAGGCCGCTTTGGTGTCTGGGGGGCTGAATTCTTCGATTGCTTGATTGCCGATTAGCTCGATTAGAATTGCGTCGATCGCGTCACTATCCAGTTGCCCTTTACGTCGATTTCGACCCCAATTTTTCAGGGCGGCAACGGGCAATGCTCCCCCTTTATCGGTGAGGTAACGCAATAAGTCAGCGGTCGGATTGTTGGTGTCTTCCGCTTCCGTTGGGGGCGTTTGGGTATCCGATGGGAACTCATCGGGGGCGTTCAGTTTGTAAGCATTTTCCAGTTGCTCAACGGGCGATCGCGGTGGTGGGGACGGCGCTGCTGGCGGTGACTGGTGAGCGCTTGGTGGAGTCACAGGGGTCTGGTTAGCGATCGCGGCCTGTTGCACCGCTTCCGGTTGGTTCGTAGCAGTTGCCCCGACTAGTTCAAAGCGAAAGGGGATGGGCTTTTGTTGGGGCAGTTGCAATGTCCCTTTGCCAGTCCCCATCAGTTTCCCCTGGGCATCGGGCACCCCCGGCTCTAACTCCACAATCACCATCCCAGCATCCCGCAAGCGCGCCCCTTTCTTCAGGCCCAGAAAGCTCAGGGAAGGATCGTGGCTGACGAATAACGGGGGGAGGCCCACTTTGCGGGATTCCGTCAGACAGGTTTGGCTGAACTCGTGGAGCAAGTCAGCATCCAGTTGATTGTGCCACCCGCTCATTTCCTCGCAAATGACAGTGGCTGTCATCCCACTGTCGATGACGTGTTGCAAGTAGTCGTCTTCGCTCAGGCCCATCTCAGCAAATTGTTTGTACCGGGCGGTGATTTGCTCGATGTAGTGACGCATGAAGCTGTTCACCGCCGCATAGTCCCGCCCACAGCCAACCACTGGCAGGCCATCCCAGGCAGCCGGGGAGCCGTGCGGGTTGATGACGACGACTTGCTGCCCGTGGGCCACTTTATCGGCGGCGATCGCCTTGGCTAATGTGGTTTTCCCGGAGCCTTGTCCACCCCAAATCAATGTGGGCCGAAAGCGGAACTGGGGATAGAAATTGCTGAGCGGTTGGCGATCGCCCGTGGTTGCGGTCAACGCTGGTGTCCCGGCTTCGTCCTCCT
>CAYYWG010000002.1:299389-558182 GCA_964475335.1 uncultured bacterium | reverse complement strand
TGGGGATGGAAGTGATGCACGAGCGGAATGCGCACAACTTCCCGTTGGATTTGGCGGCGGGCGAAGCGACTCCGGTAGCTTTGACTGCACCTGCCATCAATGGCTAGTCTTGTCTCGTCTAGGGCTTGACTGAACCAGCGCCCCCCATTGGGGGGCGCTTTTTGCATTTGGTCGTCTGACCTCAACAAAAACTTCTATGATCGAGAAAGTGGATTCAGGCTCAGTATGCAATTTATCGATCAAGCGGAAGTTCAGGTTAAGGCTGGTGATGGGGGCGACGGGTTAGTTGCCTTTCGGCGGGAGAAGTATGTGCCTGCGGGTGGCCCGTCGGGAGGCAATGGGGGCAAGGGTGGCTCGGTCATCTTGAAAGCAGTCGAAAACTTGCAAACGCTGTTGGACTTTCGCTACAAGCATTTGTTCAATGCTGAAGATGGCAAACGGGGCGGCCCCAACAACTGTACGGGGGCATCGGGACGCGATCGCGTGATTGAAGTTCCTTGCGGGACAATGGTTATGGACGCGGAAACGGGGGAACTGTTGGGCGATTTAGTTACCGCAGAGCAATCTCTGTGTGTCGCCAAAGGTGGAAAAGGTGGACTCGGAAATGCTCACTTTCTCAGTAACCAAAACCGTGCGCCTGAAAGAGCTTTACCTGGTTTACCGGGAGAATTTCGGGTATTACGCCTGGAATTAAAATTACTGGCAGAAGTCGGAATTATTGGGTTACCGAACGCAGGCAAATCGACCCTAATTTCCGTTTTGTCAGCGGCGAGACCCAAAATTGCAGACTATCCTTTTACCACGCTGGTGCCGAACTTAGGCGTTGTCCGCAAGCCTACCGGCGACGGAACCGTCTTTGCGGATATTCCTGGCTTAATTGAAGGGGCACACATGGGAATTGGGCTAGGCCACGAGTTTTTGCGCCATGTGGAGCGTACCCGTTTACTCGTTCACTTGGTGGATATTACCAGTGAAGACCCGATCGCCGACTATCACACAATTCAAGCCGAATTATCAGCATACGGACGGGGCGTCGCCGAACGGCGACAGATTCTTGCGCTCAACAAATTGGATGCGATGCCCGATACCGAGACCGTAGCGGCGATCGCCCAACAACTGAGTGCAGAAGCCGGACAGCCAATTTTACAGATTTCTGCGGCCACGGGTCAGGGTTTAGAGCCGTTACTCAACCAGATTTGGCTGGCCCTAGACACCCTGGAACAAGAAACCCCAGACGCTTTCTACCAGGAGGTTTGAGCAGTCGGGGGTGGAAATTGTTTGGGGTTGAAATCACAAGCAAGGATGCAGGTCAGGTCTAGGGCGTTGGAGTTTAGACCTGAAGCATTGGTAGCGGCTAGGCTTATTGCTGCATCCTAAACTGATGGTCTAGGGGTGTAATTGTTGGGGAGATAGTGGACATAGAACTCGCCTGAGGAATCGGGGGCTGAGGTGCGGCGATCGGAGCATTAAACACAGACTGAGCCGATGTCTGGGCCGTAATCTGCACGACGTTGGGCGTGAAGAGAAAAATATTTTCCCCTAAGCGTTCTTGGTGCCCATCGATCGCAAAGACACCACCTGCCACAAAATCAACAGAGCGCTGGGCTTGGTCTGGATCCATCAACATCATGTTGAGAATCACCGACTTGCGCTCCCGTAACAACCGAACGGCTTGGGGAATTTCTTCAAACGATCGCGGTTGCAAGACCACAACCTCCGAAATCCCATTCGCCCGATTCGGCATACCAACCACATTATTCATATTGGGCGAGTTCATCGCCGGGGGGGTAGCAGCGCGATCGCGAGGCATCATGGCCGGATCTTGAACCGTTGGATCCTGCATATAGGCATCATCCCCATACTCGTAGTCGTACTCAGAATCGTCAAAGGAGTCGTTAAAGCTAAAAGAGTCTAAAACTCGCTGAAAGATATTCATAACCACCTCTGTCCCCAGATTCGTGCGCCCTACATAGTTCAGCCGTTCTATCTATTCTAATCCAATCAAGAGCGGAATGTCAGGCTAAGCACCCTATGCCAGGGGCGAATTCATCTGGCTTGATGTTAGACGATGACTGTACAGTTGGTGCAATTTTCTTGATGAGATTCTCGGGAACCGCCCGCAGGCGATCGCCCGCTGCCCCCACCGCCAAGCAAGGCACCAGTAAGCTGGCAGTTCCCCGACCAGCCATTATGGCGATCGCGGCTCAAGGCAAATTCAGCACCGTGCGATACCGTGGTTCAAACTGCTGGCGGAGACTCGACGAATACTCGTGCTTTCGCTGACTCCAGGTTAAAAACTGTTGACGCAAATCGGCTACATCCACAGTCACCATTTGGCCCGCCGCAACCACCTGTTGCCCCTTGACCCACACACTATCCACCGCCTGAGTCGGTCGGCCCAACACCAACAAGCCCAACGGATCGGTGCGCGGCAGAAGAGACAAACTGGTCAAATCATAGAGCACCAGATCTGCCTGCTTACCCACCGTCAAGCTCCCAATTTGGTCGGCCCAGCCCAACCCCTGCGCCCCACCTAGCGCCGCCATTTGCACCGCTTGGCGAGGCGGAATCCAGTTGCGATACTCCGGATCGGTGATGTTATGGAGCAAAGAGCCAATCTTAATCACTTCCAACAAATCTTGAGCATCGTTGCTGGAAGAACCATCACACCCAAATGTGACATTTACCCCAGCAGCCAAATAATTCAAAACCGGGGCAATACCGCTACCAAGCCGCAAATTACTCAAGGGATTATGCACGACCGTCGATCGCGTCCTGGCCAAAATCGCGATATCAGCCTCATCCAACCAAACGCTGTGGGCCAGAGAAGTCGCTGCGTCCAAAAAGCCGACGCGCTCCAAATAAGCCACGGCGCTGCACCCATACTTTTCATCGGCCAGAATTTTTTGCATTTTTGTTTCTAGCAAATGGGTATGGCGGCAAAGCTGATAGCGATCGCTCAGTGCAATAAACCCTTTGAACAGCGCTTCAGTACAAAGTTGTGGCCCTGTGGGAGAAGCCATGATCGAAATCCCTTCATCCGGGCGGTGAAACCGTTGGATGATTTCGGCCAGGAGGGCGATCGCGGCATCCGTCTCCATCGGTGCAGGCGTTGCCAAAGGTGGCCGCCCTTGCGTCGGGATCCCCGCTGCCAGGGGTTCATCATGCACCAGGGGGCCAATAAACGCCCGAATTCCCACCTCGCGATAACCCCGGACTGCGGCTTCGATGGTTTCCAGGGCGCGATCGGGAATCAAAACCAGATGATCCACAACCGTCGTGCCCCCCGACAACAGCGTTTCCACTGCCGTGCCCAGCGCACTGAGATAAATCTGCTGTGGGTCAAGGGGCGGCACATTGTACAGTTCTGCTAACCACAGTTCCAAGGGCAATGGCTCAATCCGGCCCCGTTGCCACATTTCCGAGGAATGGGTGTGAGCGTTGATAAACCCTGGCAAGAGGAGTTTCTCCTGCCCATCGACCAAAGTTCCCCAGGGCTCCAAGTGCGGGGCGATCGCGGCAATCCGCCCGTCTACGATCTGCACGTCAACCGTTGCGTAGCCGTGCTCCAAGGGAATGAGAGTATGCTGAATCGTAAAGTTCACAAGCTGATCCTTTGCCCGTTTAGTTGGACATATATCATGGGGCGATAGGCCGAGGGCGATCGCCAGCCAGCCCAATCCCCCGCCTCAACGCAAAAGCCACCGCAATCAAGGGTTTACCTTCAGCCGTTGGCCACCCGGAGGATGCAAACTGCTGCTTACACCCAAGTGATAAGACTTCCTAAAAGCTTAACGTTCTTTTAATTCTTGCACTGTTTGTGGGCAATATTTTTGGGGTCAAAATTTGGATCGTTCTGGATGCGGGCCAGGGGCACAACAGTGTTCAGCCTTGCCGCCGCAGCATTGCTTAGCCTAACCCAAAGACCGCGATCGCCCTCCCAACCGGGGCCTGGACAGCGCAAGGGCGATCGACTACTAGCCTCAAACAGACTCGCCTAAAACAGGAAACTGGTACGGACAACTCCAATCACCGCATCCGGATTTCGGGCATCATGGTTTGGGGCCGTCAACCAGAAAATGCCCGGTGTCACCGAAATATTGTCATTAATCTGAATGCGGTAAAACGCCTCAATGTGAAAGCCCGTATCCCGATCTTGCCGCCGCCCTTCTGGCAGACCGATCGCCTCTGCCACACGACTATTGCTGGTATCCGTGACTTTCGGCTGCATCCCAAACACCAGGCCCCCCAGATTCCCGACTTTCCCCAAATCCGGGAAGGCCAGCGTCACGGCATAGTTCAGGACATTCACATCACCACTGCGCCCCGTCGCCAGCCCCGCAGTACTCACCCCCAACACCCGCGCCCGGGCATAGCCGACCCACCCCCCTAGTTGAAACCGATCGCTGACTTTCAAGTTGGTCGTCAAACCGTAATGGTTAGCAGAGACGCGATCGTCCTCTTCAATCCCAAAGACCCCGCCCGTACTGACTTTAGCGGCATTGCTGCCAGCCAGCGGATCAATCCCAAACTGGGGCGTGTAGGTATTCATATAAACCAAACCCGCCGACAATTTGCCCAGGTAGGCTGTGAGTTGGGCAAAGGCCGAATAGCCACCGTTGAAAATCCCCGAACTGGGGCCAGGCCGGTTGGGGTCGCCAACACCATCTGCGCCTTGCCCAGCATAGCCCGCAGCTACCGTCAACCAATCAGCTAAGCGATAATCAAACCCGGCCCCAGCCTGATTACCCATTGGATAGTAGATAGGATTGGAGTTGGCAAAATTGGAGACTGCACCCGTAGCAAATTCACTGAAGGGCGAAATGGGGTCAGCCCCTAAAAAAGTCGGGTCAGTTTCTCCGGCATGGATATGGACATTGAGGCGATCGCCCACGGGAAAGTCATACCCCAGAAAGTGAATCCGCAAGGCACCGTTATTTTTACCGGGAGAAGCAAAGGAAGGCAACAACCGGGCCTCGTCAGAAAACCCATCGGGATAGGTCGTGGCGTAGCGTTGGGGTGCACCAAAACCGCCACCACTGACATTGGTAATATCGGGATTCCCCGCATTGAAGAGCCCAAAGTTAGCAGCCTGCAACCGCACCCGCAGGCGATCGCGCCCGGTGAAACTACTGTCTAAATTGAGCCGGACCCGATAGCTCATGGTGGTGTTGTTTTCGTCGCTGGCAACCTCCCCAAACCCATCACCCACGTAGGTAATCAACTCGCCGCCAAGTTTCGCAGTGGTCGAAAATTGTTGGGTTTCCAACGTGGCCGTGCGCACCTCCAGCACCTCAATGCGCCCCCGCAAAACCGTCAGTTCCGCCGCAAACTCTTCTTGCAGTTTCTTGATCGTGTCTAACTCTGCCTGGGTGATCAAATCTGCGGTGGTCGCGGCCAGCAATTCTTGCACTTTATCCAGACACGCATTTAACCCGGCAGCAAACTCGTACCGACTCAACGCCCGATTGCCCCGATAGGTCTTGTTGGGATAGCCCACGATACAGCCATAGCGGTCCACCAAGGATTGCAATGCCTGAAAAGCCCAGTCTGTCGGCTGCACATCCGTCAGTTGAGAAACTGCGGTCACTTGCGCGATCGCAGGCAGTGCCCCAGCGGCGACCGCTTGCACCGCAGGTTGGCCCAATTCGTCAATGGCAACAGACTGTTGGGCTTGCGCTGTCAGCCCCCACCCCAACCAGCAGCCCACCACCGTCAGGCCCACACCCAGCGATCGCCAATTCGTCATCACAACACTCCCCATACACCACACCAAAAATTCAAACGCAAACCAGGTTCCCCAACAAGCCCACCGCAACGCATTGCAACAGTGACCACCTCGTAGCAGCCACCCACCGCAACCCGCCGCCGCTTCTTAGAAACTTATTTAAGTTTTGGTGATGAACAAGTTTGTCTCTGTATACTCAACATCAATTCATCCAGCAGCAGCGGCCATTGATGCGGCTCCCCCGCTTTCTGTAGTGCGGAGTACGAATTTTCCCCACTCTAGCCCCTAGGCTGATGGACAAGGTGTGAGCGTGTTCGACGAAGGAAAAACTCCGGCATGGTTCGATTGTTTCAGTTCTGGCGGCGATCGCCTCGATGGCCCCTCCATCCTGGGAAACCCCTCAGCCAACGGGTTCTGGCCCAGACTTGGCGGCGATTTTGGGCTCTCCTGCTCGCCATCCTCTGCACGATTGGAGTCAACGCCGGACTTGTGGCCCACCTGGCCCCCGCTGGTATCGCCCAGGAACTGCCCAAAACCCTGACAATGGGAACCTCCGCCGATTACAAACCCTTTGAATTTCACGACACATCCAGCGGCGAAGACAAAATCGTTGGCTACGACATTGATATTGCCAACCGCATCGCCACAGATCTGGGCTTTGAGTTAAAGATCCAAGATATGGATTTCAACGGCCTCATTCCTGCCCTGCAAAGTGGGCGCGTGGATTTTGTGATGGCCGGTATGACCCCCACCCCAGAGCGCAAAAAGAGTATCGACTTTTCCGAGATTTACTACAGCGCCCAAAACACCATCGTCGCCCCCAAAGACAGTAACCTCACCACCCTGGAAGCGCTGAAAGGCAAAACCGTTGGGGCGCAGTTGGGCAGCTTGCAACAGGAAGAGGCCGAAAAAATTCCCGGTGCCCAGATCACCACGCGCAACCGCGTTCCCGATTTGGTGCAAGAGCTGAAAGCAGGCCGGATTGAGGCCGCGATTATTGAAGACACGATCGCAAAACCCTACGTCAGCATCTATCCCGATCTGCAATTTACAGTCGTCCCCAACAAAGAAGGGGGCTATGCGATCGCCTTTCCCAAAGGGTCAAAGCTCGTGCCTGCCTTCAACCGAGCGATCGCTGGCATGAAGCAAGACGGCACCCTCGATCGCTTGGCCAAAACCTGGTTTGAAGATTTGGGTAAACCCGCCGAAAGCGGCTTCCAACGCATCGCCCCGCGCATTCCCTACATTCTGGGCGGCATCCTTGTCACCTTGGGCTTCACCTTCGCCGCCCTCATCTTCGGGCTGATTTTGGCCATTGGCCTCGCCATCTTCAAAATTTCCGCCATCAAACCCCTGCGCTGGTTTGCCAATGCCTACACCTCCATCTTTCGCGGCATCCCCCTGATCGTTACCCTCACGCTGATTTACTTCGCCACGCCCCAACTAACTGGTTATAAAATCGAAGCCTTTCAAGCCGGGGTCATTACCTTTGCCCTCAACTCGGCGGCCTATGTTTCAGAAACCCTCCGGGCCGGAATCATGGCCGTAGACAAAGGCCAGCGGGAAGCCGCGATCGCCCTGGGTGTGCCCTACCAAATGATGATGCAAGACATTATTTTGCCCCAAGCCTTCAAAAACATCTTGCCTGCCCTGGTGAACGAGTTCATCAACCTGCTGAAAGACTCCGCCCTTGTGTCCACCATTGGGGCCGCCGACCTCCTGCGCCGCGCCACTATTGTGGGGGCAGAAACCTATCTCTACTTTGAGCCGCTGGTTATTGTGGCGATCGTTTACTACCTGATGGTGGTCGGGCTAACGATCGCTGCCTCTGTTCTAGAAAGGAGACTCCACAAAAGTGCTTAGAATCGAGAACTTACACAAATCCTTTGGGCCACTCAAAGTGTTAGACGGCATCACTGCCCAGATCGAGCAGGGGGAAGTTGTTGCGATTTTGGGGCCATCCGGTTCGGGCAAATCAACTTTTCTACGCTGCATGAATTTGCTGGAACACCCCACCCAAGGCCGTATTTTTTTCAACGATATTGATATTACCGACCCCAAATGCGACATCCTGAAAGTCCGCGCCAACATCGTGATGGTGTTTCAGCACTTCAATCTGTTTCCCCATATGACTGTGCTGCAAAACGTGACCTATGCGCCAACCAAAGTCAAAGGGCTGTCTAAAGACAACGCGAAGGCGATCGGGATGGATTTGCTCACCAAAGTGGGGCTAGCAGAAAAAGCAAATGTCTATCCATCGCGCTTGTCGGGCGGCCAAAAACAGCGGGTCGCGATCGCCCGTGCCCTGGCAATGCAACCGGCGATGGTGCTGTTTGATGAACCCACCTCAGCCCTGGATCCAGAAATGGTGAAAGAAGTGCTGGAAGTCATGCAGGATTTGGCCCGGTCTGGCATGACAATGGCGATCGTCACGCACGAAATGGGCTTTGCCCGCGAAGTCGCCAATCGCATTTTCTTCCTGAACGAAGGCAAACTGGCGGAAAACACCACACCCCAGGCGTTCTTCGCCAATCCCCAGTGCGATCGCGCCAAAATCTTCCTCGAAAAAATGTTGAAGTAACAGCTTAGCCCCCCCGCAGCTAATGGCGATCGCGCTCCAAATCATAAATGGCCTTATCAACAGCCCACTGCTCAGACTGGTCTGGGTTCGCCACTCGAATCCGCTGTACCAAGCGTCTGGCCTGATCCACATCCCCATTACACAACCGAAACAACCGCTTACGGGAAACAGCAGAAGAAGGTTGGGACTGGGCCATTTGGCGTTTGGCCTTCAGCAATGCCTCTAAATCTCCTTGCGACAGGGCCAGAGGTCTATCCTGTGTTGTTTGCAGTTGAAGCCCTTTCCATCCCCAACTTTCCGTTTTCGGTTTACTCAGAGTCGGTTTACTCAGAGCCGGGTTTGGCGGTGGCGGCAACGGTTTGGCTTGTGCCCTAGGGGCAGAAGTCGGTTGCGTTGGAGGTGATGCAGTGGCCGGGAAATTCCCCCCGCCCACCCCCCACCGGGCCAACGTTGAATTAGCTTTCACTTGTTTTTTAGGAAATCGCGCATCGTAAATTGCCTTTTGAATGCACCAATGCATCGGCTTATCAGGATGCTGCTCGCGCACAGTCTTAATCAATTCAAAGCAAAGCTCTTTGTTTCCTTGCACCAGTTTCAACAGCACTGGTAATAATTCATCATCCATGCAGCACCCTGAGAGTTGATACAACAAAACCTACAATCAGAGCGATCGCAGGCTTGTTCTAGCGTTCCCCAAAGTCGCGATCGCCCACCACCTGTAACTATTGATGGTGATGGTGATGTTCAGCTCCCGGATTGAGGGATGGAAATTCCAGTGTCACATTCATCACACAATTGCCCTTTTGATCGTAACTAAACGAGGCCCGTTCAATATCATTCGGCTGAATCGATCGCTGCATCGCCCGACTCACCAACTCCAACAGCATCGGCTCAAAATCTTCTTTAGCCAGCGTCACTTGAATTTTCATAGAACAACCGATAGATACACCACCCTCACAATCCGCCGGGTTCCTCAACCACCTGGTTCAAGGGTTAGTTTCAGAATGCCCAGATTTGGGTAAAACGCACAGCCATGCCCTAGCCCTCAGAAGCTCACACCTCCGAGCCGGCCCCCAGTTCGGTAAAACCACGGATGCTATCGCAATTCTCCGCCCACTACAACAGATTAGTTCTGCGGTTGGCCTCTTTTCCAGCTTGTACTAGCTCCAACACCAAGCAACACAGAGCTTTTGGGCTGTTTTGATGCACCCGGCCAACCGCGACTAGTCTTGCATCTACCTTGCCCAATTTTTCACAGCCACTCCTGGCACGTTTCCCTCAGCCTATCAACGCCATATCAACGCAATGACAGAACCTTCTTCGCAAAAACCAGACAACACATCTGCCGACAACAACCTGAAAGGACTCATCATCAAAGGTGTCGTTGGTGCAATTTCCCTTGCCGGAGCAACCGCCATTCCTTTGATAGTGCAGAAATATTTAGCCCCTAGCGCACCACCAGCCGCCGAAGCCCCCGCCCCTACGACTAGCCCAGCCACCGCAACTAGCCCAGCCCCCACCGTTAGCCCCGCCCAAGCGGAAGTAGCTCCAGCTAACACCGTCACTGAAGCCACGATCGCCCCGTTGGAAAAGGCCAAAGGTAAACGGAAAAAAGACAAAGATTAGAACGATTTTTGCGCTCAGGGCAGATAGCCTCACTCCGCGATCGCGCCCTGAGCCAACCTGGAAGCAGAACCCAAAAATCAACTCTAAAACTTAAAGCCCTGATAGCAATAACACTATCAGGGCTTTAAGCTATTTCGACTTTAGATACCCCCAGGGGAATTCGAATCCCCGTCGCCTCCGTGAAAGGGAGGTGTCCTAGGCCTCTAGACGATGGGGGCGTATCTTTCACCTTTATTAGGTTAGAGAAAAGTTTGAATCTTGTCAACTACTTTCTCAGACCCGGTGTGGAGCGCCGTTTGTGTCCTTTGCTCTTGAATTATATTAGCGCAGGTTGTGTACACTTGCGATCGCCATTTCAGAAAAAATTTAGGCTAATTCTCGCGAATTGCGTAACCGGATCAACTGCCGCCGCATCGCAGGGGAAGCCAACAGCTCGGAAACTTCTTGGGCAACCGCCTCAACGTGGATAGGCTCCATATATTCATCATTGCCATAGGCAAACGCATCGAGCAGAGCCTCAACCAGCCGACTTTTCTCGGTCAGTGCGCCCTTTTCCTCAATGAGTCGAAACTTCAAATGCACTTCGCACTCGTATACCTGGACATCAGGAGTGGCATCGCCCGAATGCTCTAAAGAGTTGTGTGCCATTGGTTAAACCATTGTTGCTTAGGACAAGAAAATCTCAGACCACGTTTTGCCCTACGCTGAGCAAAATTGTGCAAGCTGCGGGGTTTGTACTGAGCACAATTCACTGAAAATCAATCTAGAAGTTAGGGTCTAAGGATTAATCTCGTCAGTGATTTGTGCCTATCTGAACAGGTCTGACTCTCTAAACTTAGCATTCCTAGTTTTCTCGCCATAATCAGCTAAATAGCTGAAAAAGGAATAGATTAGCCTATCCTTTTATGAGGCTTTTGAAAAGAATATCTTCTATCAAAAAATACGGATATCCTTAAATACTAGAAGTGATTTATTGAGGCTAATTCTTCCGTTATTATCAACAATTTATTATTGTTTTAGATAAAGCTGAGATAAGGAATAGATTTTATATATGAAGAAATTTTATAGACAGGCTCCACAGAGAAGGGTGGATGGTATGAATCGCGACCTGTAGTGAAAGGCAATAGCAGTGGCATTTCAGCCCTGGGAAACAAAACAAAAAGCAGTCAGGCACAAGGGTTTTCGGCGATCGCGACGGACAAACTATGGGCGCAAAGTACGATCGCTCTCCGTAAAACCATCAAGAAATTTCGCAGGGAGTTATCGATTCAATCAATTGTGGAATTTCTGATCAGAGCGGAATGCCAAGCCAGTGCAAAAGGCAGGAGAGATGACCTAAAGCCTTCAACAAAAAAACTGAAAGCTACGTCTGTCTAAACGCTTGCTTTCAGTCAATCTAATTGCTATAGGATGGCGGGCGATCGCGGCTTAGAGTCGCTGCCCACCAAATACAGCTAATTCCAAGAACTTGAAGTAACAATCTACGTGGTTAAACCCAATTTCACGGAGCCATTGAGACTGTATTTCCACGGAAGCAAGGATGTTAGCCTCTTTATCATCTCTATACACAAATCGAGTCGCCACCTCTTGTTTTGAGAGCGGATTGGGTTGGGTCTGGTGCCACTGGTATAGAGAATCCACCAAGGCCGTATTAAACAGTTCCTCTAATCCTGGTGAGGCGGAGGCAACGTGCTCAATGTTGATCAACATGCCACCGGGCACTAACAAATCATAGATTTCCTGGTAGAGCGATCGCTTCCGCTCATCGGGCAAGTGGTGAATACAATAGCCCGATAGGACGGCATCAAAAGGCCCTAAGCCAACCTGCCACGCTGGGGTATACAAATCGGCCTGGAGGAACTGGACGCGATCGCCAAAGGCCCCAAGTTTGTGCTGGGCGGCCTCTAGCATCGGTGCAGAAAAGTCGATCGCGGTGACGGTGGCATCGGGATAGTGCTGGAGGATAGCCTGGGCGATCGTGCCATCACCACAGCCGAGGTCAGCAACGGTTCGGATGGGATGATGGGTCTGATCCAGGACGTTTAACGCGATAGAAATTTGCTCGAAGGCAAAGGGAATGCCGCTCCGCACCCCGGTCAAAAAGTTATTCGCCAGTTCGCGATTTTGCCAAACGGTGTCTGTACGCATGGTGGGTTCCTCAGGAGGCTAAGCTATCAGGACTGAGGGGCACCAACACGCCATTTTGAGTTAACCCCAATAACATCGGGGTATTGGGCGCAAGGGTTTTGCCAGTGAGGGCGCAATGTTCTTCTTGATGGGCGATCGCGGAGACTGTCGCTCGAATTTCGGCCTGGGCCACCGTCGGCGTAAACTCACCGGATTTTTGTTGCACGTAATTCCATAAGATATCGCGAATGAGGGCTTGATACCCTTGATTACCAGCCAGGTCTTTGAGCCGATCTTTCAGCTCTCGTTCCAGGCGAATGCTGGTAACTTCCATTTCCGTCGTCGAGGTGCGCGTTAAGGTATGCATGAGGCTCTCCTTCCAAAATTGATGTACTCATAATACAAGTGTAGTACATCAATCAAAATCCTCAAGCTTTTGCCTAGATTCGGCCCATCGTCGCCTTAACACCCGCCCCAGCCGTTCCAGTGGCATGGCGATCGCCCCCGGCCCATCGTCCCATCCACGCAGCAGCTTTCGCCCCACCTTTTGAAAGCAGCAAGAAGAGCCAGAGCCTGGTAGCAGTGGGGCACAAAACCCCTGGGGTGTGGCAACCTGATCTTAATAGCGGGCGGAGAGAATTTTGCGGATGGTGGGTAAGGCCGCTTGCACCACTTCTGGGGCAGGGGCAGTTTGTTGCCAACTGGGGCGTTGGGCGAGGCGATCGCACCAGGCCAACACATTGGGATAGGGCTGCAATTCAATCCCAAACATGGGCAAACCGGGGATGATTGTACCGGCCACAATGTCGCCCAAGGTAAAACCGTCTCCCGCCACATAGGGGCCGGGAGTTAGCAACCCTGCCAAGACTTGCAAACCTCTGGTAATGCGGTCTTTGGCGTGGTCTAAAACGGGGTGGGGAACATCCATTTCAACCATGCGTTTGAGCAAGGGAAGCGTTGCGGGTTGAATTTCGGTGATGGTCAAGATTTCGGCCATGCGCACTCGGGCGATCGCCGCTGGGGCCGTGGGCAGTAGCGGCGGCGTGGGATACTTGGCCTCCAGATAATCCAAAATCGCCAGGGATTCAATCACCGTCACCCCGTCATCCACCAAGACAGGCACCCGCTGCATGGGGTTGAGGGCAGTAAATTCGGCAGTAAATTGATCACCATCCAGTTGCATGGCAATTAGCTCGAACGCAATTTGTTTTTCCAGTAGGGCAATTCCCACGCGGCGGGCATTACTGGAGAGCGGTGCAGAATAAAGCTGGAGCATGGTTGACCCTCCTGGGTGGGTGCAAATGGGGACGATGCCTTGGAACGACAATCATTGGTCAGAGAGGGCGGGAACGCGATCGCCCAAGGTTTGTTGGGCGAAGTAAGTGGCGCGATCGAGGGCATACATCACCGCGCGGCGTTCCTCCGGTTTGACTTTCGAGAGTTGCGCTTCAGTGAACCAGAATTCCTGGAGCGATCGCAAGCCCACTTTTTCCATTACCCGTGTAGAACCCCGATTTGCCGTCAACGCCCAGGCAATCACCCGTTGCACCTGCCACTCCTCAAACCCCTTGGCCACCAAGGCCCGCGCCCCTTCCGTCCCCAAGCCCTGGCCCCAAAACCGCTGGTGCAAACGATAGCCCAACACCACATCCTGGGGTTGCAACTGTTGCAATTCTTTCAGCATGGGATGCTCTTTTGCTGGATAAAAATGGAACCATCCGGCAAATTCCTGAGTTGTTTTGCACGTCGCTGACCAAAACCCTAGAGGAGCCTGCGATCGCACACACTCCAGCACACGGGGCATCAGTTGCGTCACCACCGCTTCGTAGGGCATGGGATGACCACCGTTGATATAGCGCATCACCTCAGGGTCGCTGTCGAGTTCAAACAAATGCTGGGTATCGGCTTCGGTAATGGGGCGGAGATAAAACCGGGCCGTCTCTAATTCATTGTGCATCGTCAATTGCCAGAATAATGGGGACATTTGCTAAGAGTTGTAGTGCCCGATCGCGCGGGTGACTTGGCCAGCCTCGTTGAACCAGAACCACTCAGCCGCCATTTTGCCCAGCACCGAGCGATAGTAAATCACGACCGTGTTAACACTCACCAACACATCCACCAGTTCAAACTGCAAGTCGGGCATTTTGGCCAGGGCGGTGGCCCAATACTGCGTGATCGCGGCTTTGCCCTGAAGCGTGCCAGAGGGTTCCCCCGCGATCGCCACAATAAACGGGGAAGTCATTTCAAAATCATCGGTATAGTGGGCCAGCACCCGATCAAGATCATGGGCATTCCAGGCGGCAATCCAATCCTGGGCAAATTGCTGAGCCATGCTGTGGGTCAAGGGCATGGAGCAAACGGCTGTTATACTACAGGCGTAGTATGACCTGCGATCGCGCACCCATCCATCCTCTGACTGGGTGAGTTCCCTGCGGGAGGATGTCCCCTTTGCAAATTGCCCTCATCCCCCAGCCCCTTCTCCCCAGAGCGCAGGGGAGCCGGATCGGCAGTCCCTCTACCCTAGGGAGAGGGATTTAGGGTGAGGGAAAGTGACCCGCCCCCGTTCCCCTCAGCTCATCACTGGACTGCCGTGATGGTGCACCAAATACCAGCGATCGCCCATGTACTCAAAAATATTCGTCGCGATGGAAGTCGCCCGATTTTGCCGCCCCCCTGCCACTTGCAGCACCGTTTCCACCAGCACCACATAGGCCAAACTGCCCGTCACCTCAACTTTGATCACCGTGGTATCAATTTCCAGGTACTTGGTATTGCGGAAAATCCCTGCCCAAGACGATTTCACCTGTTCCCAACCCCGCAGCACGTCTCGCCCTGGATGCACACACAAACTAGCAGACCCCTGCGACCACACCGCCGCCATTGCCTCCAGGTCTTTCTTTTCAAACGCCCGATAAAAGGCCGCATTTGTTTCCAAAACCGCCGCTTGGTCAGTCATTCCCCAAATCAGTCATCATGCAAGAGGACACCATCAGGCGACGGGAGCCGCCAGCGCCAACTCGGCCCTTTGCCCCCCACCTGAAGCATTGAGGATAGCATTCATGGGATTTTATGCCGAAAAAATTCTGCCGCCCTTGCTCGATCGCGTCATGGCCAACCCCGACTTTGTGCCCTATCGGCAAGCCACTTTAGCCAATGTCACGGGCGAAGTGTTGGAAATCGGCTTTGGCACCGGGCTGAACCTCTCCTACTATCCCCCTGCCCTTCAGCATTTGGTTACGGTCGATGCCAACCCCGGAGTCAGCGCGATCGCCCAAACCCGCATCGCCCAATCGCCCATCACCGTCGATCTCCGTGTCCTCAACGGCGAACGCCTCCCCATGCCCGATGCCACCTTTGACAGCGTAGTCAGCACTTGGACGCTATGCAGCATTCGCAACGTCGATCAAGCCCTCCGCGAAATCTATCGTGTCTTAAAACCCGGTGGCCACTTTTTCTTTGTCGAACATGGGCTGAGTGAGGAGCGATCGGTGCAAGTCTGGCAAAACCGCCTTACCCCCATCCAAAAAATCATCGCCGATGGTTGCCACCTCAACCGCAACATTCGCGCCCTCATTGCCCAACACTTCGATCGCCTCACCATCACCACCGAATATGCCCCCAAGACCCCAAAATTTGCCGGGTACTTCTATCAAGGAGTCGCCACCAAAAAGCTGTAGAGAATATCGGGGTGGTGCGATCGCTCCATCAGTTACGGCGACCGTGGCAAACGTGTGCACAGGTTATTGCATCCACCTAAAGTCCTTGGCTAAACGGCCTCACGCTAGGGCGGCTGCCGACACCAAAGGCGTATTAATTAAATCAGTAGCATCCAAAGTACTTAAATCCATTTCAGTTGGATGCAGCAGTTCAACCACACGGCTTGCCTGAACAGAAATTGCTTGTTCAAACAAATTGCGGATGCCTCTTGCATTACCAAAAGCAGCAGCACTTTGACTGGCCAAATCTTGGATTAGTTCTTGCACATAGCAACAGGCCGATTCATTGAGCGAATAACCAGAAGCGTGACATAAATCTTGCAGAATTTCACACAACTCATTAGTTGTATAGTCTTCAAATTTAATGTGTTTATTAAAGCGAGATTGTAAGCCAGGATTAGAGGCTAAAAAGGTCTGCATCTGTTCTGGGTAACCTGCAACAATCACCACTAAATCATCACGGTAATCTTCCATTGCCTTGAGCAGTGTATCAATTGCTTCTCGCCCAAAATCATTACCACCCTCAGCCACTAAGGTATAGGCTTCATCAATAAATAAAATGCCACCTCGTGATTCCGCCACAACTTCTTTAACTTTGAGTGCTGTTTGACCCACAAAACCTGCAACTAAACCAGAGCGATCGACCTCTACTACGTGCCCATTTGAAAGTAATCCTAGCGCTTTATAAATTTGAGCAATGAGCCGTGCAACCGTCGTTTTTCCAGTACCAGGATTTCCGGTAAAGACCAAATGGAGCGACAAGGCGGGAGTGGCCAAACCACGTTCCCGGCGCATTTGTTGTACCCGCACCAAATTGACTAACTTTTTCACTTCCGCTTTGACGTGGGGTAAACCCGTAAGTTGCTCTAGTTTCGCCAATAAATTCTCTAGCGATTCATCCTCATTTAAAGGAGCGAGAGCGGGAGAAGGAGCAGCTTGAGGCAAAATTCCGAGCCGTTCTTGTAGGGTTTGAATTTCTGTCGTTGCTTCGGTATTGTCTGGATCAAGTGTTTGGATACGCTGCCAATCGGCTAAGGCTTCTGCATTCATATCCAGTGCTTCATAACTCCAGGCCCGCCATTTTAGGTAAGCAGCCCGATCAGGATCGAGGGATAAGGCTGTATTACAATCCGCGATCGCTGCCTCAAACTGATTTAATCGATAGTAAACTACCGCGCGTGAAAAGTAGTTTGCAGAGGCTTCAGGCTGGAGTTCAATCGTACTTGTAAAACCGAATAAAGCTAGCTCTAAATTATCGAGTGCTTGATGTACAGCACCGCAGACCCAGTAGGCAATAGCATTTGGATTTAACTCTAAAGATATTGTGACATTTGATAAAGCCTGCTCATATTGTTCCAAATCGTAATAAGTCCAAGCACGGTAAGCATAAGCCTCCTCCAAGTTAGGATCCAGCGCGATCGCCTGATTCAAGAACTCAAGTGCATCCGAATATTTCTTTTCATAGAAAACTTCTGTACCTTTTGCTAAAAAATCCTCTGCTGTCCAGCTATCAGCTTCGCCATTTTCTGTAACTTCTGAAGCTGCTAATTGCGCTTGTACGGCTTCGATTTGTGCCGCCAAACCTTCATAGTTCGGATCAAGTTCTTGGAGTGTGAGCAAATCAGTCAGAGCATTCTCATACTGTTCAAGAGTTTGATAAGCTAATGCTCGCCAGTACAAATAATTATTCTCTGGATTGAGTTCTAAGGCGCTGGTATAGTCCGCGATCGCGCAATCAAATCGATTCCCTTTTTCCCAAACAAAAGCACGAGATAAATAATTCTGTGCCTCTGAGGGGGCCAAGGTAATAACAGTGGTGAAATCATTTACTGCCGCTTGTAGTTCATTCAGTTCTTCGTAGGCTTTAGCACGTACCCAGTAGTTGAAATCATCGGGATTTAACTGAATGGATTCGGTCGCATCCAAGACAGCTTGACCATATTTTTGTTGCTGGTAAAAACTAAAAGCTCGCCAAGCATAAGCCTGCGATGGTTCTGGTTCAGTTTCGATCGCGTGGGTAAACAAGGCGATCGCCTCGGCATAATTCTTCGCCTGAAATGCTTCGGTGCCCTGAACGAGAAGAGACATAGATAGTCCTTTTTGCTGAATGCTTCGGCTAGTGTGCCCATCTTTCTCCGCCAAATCACGTTTTTATCCCCCGTTTGACCTGCAAACATTCCCGTTTCGCCATCTCACCAAGGGTGTCACAATGGGTGGAGAGATTTTGAAGACGTGAGCAACTTCCATGAGTATTCTTTCTCAACTCCATTCCGCGTTGGCCCAAGGTCGGGCATTGAAGGTCATCAGCGGCTTAAACAACTTTGACAGCGATCGCGTGGCAGCCGTCGTCAAAGCCGCCGATCAGGGGGGCGCAACCTTTGTGGATATTGCGGCTGAGCCCAACCTAGTGCGGTTGGTACGGAGCCTCACCAATTTGCCAATTTGCGTTTCGGCAGTGGAACCCGAATTGTTCGTGGCCTGTGTCGAAGCTGGGGCTGATTTGATTGAAATTGGGAACTTCGACAGCTTCTATGCTCAGGGTCGTCGGTTTGAAGCGGCAGAAGTGTTGGCGTTGACGGAAGCAACCCGCAAGCTGTTGCCCACTGTGCTGTTGTCGGTGACGGTGCCCCACATTTTGGAACTGGATCAGCAAGTGCAACTGGCCGAAGCCCTGGTCAACGCTGGCGCAGACATCATCCAGACTGAAGGCGGCACCAGCAGTCAACCCGCCCATGCTGGCACCTTGGGTCTGATCGAAAAAGCTGCTCCGACGCTGGCCGCAGCCTACGAAATTTCGCGGGCGGTGGATGTGCCTGTTCTGTGTGCATCGGGCTTGTCGAATGTGACGGCACCAATGGCGATCGCGGCTGGGGCTGCGGGAATTGGCGTTGGTTCTGCCATCAACAAACTCAGTAGCGAAATCGAAATGATTGCCGTTGTGCGGAGTTTGGTCGAAGCTTTAAGTGCTGTCCAGACCAGTCGGCACCTGGTTTAGTCCGAATTGTCTTTGAGGATCGGGGATTAAAGCCAATCAGATTTTGCTCGTTGCCCTTACCCCCCGCCCCTCTCCCTGGGGAGAGGGGTGCCACAGGCGGGGTGAGGGCGGCCCTTGGCAAAGTTAGTTAATTTTCGTTCCTCAAATACGCTGGAATCCCTGTTTCTGTTCTCGGTCTGCGATCGCTGGTGGGGCAGGGGTTCCAAGCTGAAACAAGTCAGCAACAACCGTTCAGGTTTGCATTCAGTGTTATTTGGTCTTGCTGCAAATGCGCGATCGCCCCTCCTCCTTCACCCCCGCAGAACTCGCCCAATGGCAGGCAGGCATTGCCCAAGCCAATCGCAACAATATTTGGTGTCATTGCCGGGAGTGTGATGCCGAGTGGGTCGATTCCGACGAGACTGCCCCCTGTCAGAATTGTGGGAGCCAGCGTGTGGAGCATATTTCCTGTTGGCAGTTTCCCGATGATTAGGGTGCTTTGCCAGACGCGCAATCTCGATCAAAGTTCCTGAAACCCTTATCAGAATTTGCAATCAGCCGATCGCGTCGTTTCGTCCTGATTGGTCAACCCCGTGAGAGTTGATGACGAAAGTAACCACCTCTCACACTGACTCATGAAGACTTATTTTTCTTTGCGCTGGGCAATGCTATCGGCGATCGCCCTCAGTCCCTTTGGGCTTGGCTCCGGCGCGATCGCGGCTCCCACTTCTGTCGTGGTGCCCACGGTGCCCATCACCCGCCGCCCCACCACGCCCGTGGTCGTCCCCACCACGCCCACCCGGACTCCCGGCAATGTTGTCCTGCCCATCTACTCTTCCCCCAATGCCCCAGCGGTGATTTTACCCACCCCGCCCAAATCTACCCCCGCTCCCATTGTGAACCGACCAACCTACGCGGGCAGCAACACCGAAAATGGCGGTCTGGTGTATCGGGTTGTCGTGGCCAGCAATTCCACCCTGACCAAACAGCAAGTCCAACGGGTCATTCCCGATGCCTTTAGCACCACCGTCAACGGGAGGCCCGTCATCCAGGCTGGTATTTTCCGGGAACAAAGCAAAGCCAAAGAAGTGCAACAGCTTTTGAACCGGAATAATCTCTCGGCGGCAGTGCTATCGGCCTCTGCGAACGACGTTAACTTCAATCCCCCCCCTTCCACCCCCGTCAAATCCACTCCAGGCGCAGCTGATTTGCCCTCAGTGCCCAAATCGGGGACAGTGGTGGTGATCGATCCGGGCCACGGTGGCGGCGATCCAGGGGCGATCGGCATTCGGGGGTTACAAGAAGCGGAAATTAACCTCGATATTTCCCAGCAGGTGGTGGCCTTGCTGAAGCAAAAGGGAGTCAACGCGATGTTGACCCGCACGCGCGATGTGGAAATTGACCTGGAACCACGGGTGGCCTTTGCCGAAAAAGCCAATGCGGATGTGTTTGTCAGCATCCACTCCAATTCTTTTGATGCCTCTCGTACCGATGTTAGCGGAGTCGAAACCTACCACTACTCTGGGGGCAGTGGCCAACGGCTGGCGCAATCAGTCCACAAAAACTTGATCCGGGATACGGGAGCGCGCGATCGCGGCGTGAAGACAGCAAACTTTTACGTCATCAAGTACACGGATATGCCCGCCATTTTGGTGGAAGTCGGCTTTGTCACCGGTTCCGATGATGCGGCCCGGTTATCCAGCACCAGCGGACGGGCCAAGACGGCTCAGGCGATCGCCAAAGGCATTTTGGAATACTTACAATGAGCCCAACACCTTACCCGCAGGGGGGACTCAGCCAGTCCCTCTTGCACCTAGCCCACCTTTTCCGCTTCCTTCGTCTCCAGCAACTCCGCTGCGGGCAGGCGATCGGGCGGAGTTGTGTGGCCTGCGATCGTTGGGTCAGTCGCGTTCTCCTCCTGCCCCTGAGTTTTCCGGGTCGATCGCACCGCGTCTAACGCTTCCCGCAACAAGACCGCTGTGGGAACGGCCACCACCACCCCCAGCAAGCCGCCCACTCTGGCCCCCGTCAAAATCGACACAAACACCCAAAACGGGTTCAACCCAGTGACACTGCCCAACACCCGTGGGGCCACCCCATTTTCCACAATTTGCTGGACAATCAACGAAACAGCTAACACCTGCAACGCCGTTCCAATATCCCGCAGGCCAACCAAGAAGGTGACGATCGCAATCCCAACCGACCCACCAAAGGGGACAAGAGCCATCAGCCCAATCGTCAGGCCAAACAATAGCCCAAAGGGCACTTTCAACAACAGAAAGATGGAAATGACCCCGATCGCCATACACGTCGAGGAAATAATTTGCCCCAGAAAGTAGTTTTGAAAACTGGAGCGCAGGGTTTTAGAAAACGGTTTTTGCAGATGACCGGGCAACCAACCAATCAGGTTTTCCCAGACCTCATCCCCATGCTGGAGTAGGTAAAACGTCGTAATCACCGTGAGCAGCACATCGATTAACTTGGCGACGGTGAACACCGCAAAATCAACCGTGAGGTTCAAAATTTTCCCAGCGATTAACTGCAACTGGCTTTTGAGGCGATCGTTGATTTGCACGATGATCCCATCCAGGCTGATGGGCAAGCCCAAGGTGGTGAGCCTTTCATCGAGCATTACCAGTTGCCGTTGGCCCGAATCAAACCATTCTGGCAAGCGCATGACCAATTGTTGGGCCTGGGCGATCGCCAGGGGCAATAAGGTCACGGCCAAGACAAACAACCCCACCAAGGCCAACAAAAATACAATAATCGCAGCCTGGGTGCGAGGCATACCATTGCGATAAAGCCAGCCCAGCGGGTAATTCAGCAAGAACGCAAACAGCGATGCCACAATCAGAATGACCAACAGGGACTGGAAGTAGCCAAAAATGGACGAAAAGGCCCAGGCATTCAGCACGGTCAACGGAGCGACCAAGGCGATCGCCAACATCCGGGACATGGGGGTCAACGAGTCCCACCAGTTCACCAGTTTACTTTTGGGTTTCGGAGTTCCAGAACTAACCATTCACTCGCGCAAGATTTAGAGTGCTACTGGTTATTATGCGGAAAGTCGATCCCCATTTCCATCTGGCTGCACGTTGATTTAAGAGAATTGACTCGCCGTAACAATTGAACGCCAGCCCCAAAGCCGCGATCGCGGCCTTCAAGTCAGTTGATGGTGGGTGTGCCAGTGGTTTGCAATATCAACCCGACGACAGACCCAGACGCGATCGTGGCTCTGCACATAGTCTAAAAAGCGAGCCAACGCCGCCGCCCGGCCCGGTCTGCCCACCAACCGACAATGCAACCCCACACTCATCATCTTGGGCGCAACGTCCCCCTCGGCATACAACACGTCAAACGCATCCCGCAAATAGGCAAAAAACTGCGCCCCAGAGTTAAACCCCTGGGCCGTCGCAAACCGCATATCGTTGTTGTCCAGGGTATAGGGAATGACCAGATGGGGCTTGCCATAGTCATGCACCCAGTAGGGCAAATCGTCGGCATAGCTGTCGGCATCATACAGAAAGCCCCCCTCTTCGACGACCAACTTGCGGGAATGCTCGCTGGTGCGGCCCGTGTACCACCCCAGGGGCCGTTGCCCGGTGACTTGGGTGTGAAGGGCGATCGCCTGCTGGAGATGTTCCCGTTCCGCCGCTTCCGTAAAGTCCTTATACTCAATCCAGCGATAGCCATGACTGGCAATCTCCCAATTCGCCTCTTGCATTGCCGCCACCGCTTCCGGGTTCCGGGCCAGGGCCATCGCGACCCCATACACCGTTACCGGCAATTCCCGACTCGTAAACATCCGGTATAACCGCCAAAAACCCGCCCGACTGCCGTATTCGTAGCAGGACTCCATATTCATGTGGCGCATCCCTTCAAAGGGGACTGCCCCCACAATTTCCGACAAAAAGGCTTCGGAGGCGCGATCGCCATGCAAAATGCAATTCTCGCCCCCTTCCTCATAGTTGATCACAAACTGCACAGCTACCCGCGCATCCAGCGGCCATTTGGGATCAAGGGGATACCGCCCATAGCCCACCATGTCTCTGGGATAGTCTTCCATCCGGTGCATTCTTATTTCTCCTGATTTCTCCTAAAGTCCTGGGGTTGAAGGCAAGTTTGGAGTTTGATCATGGGGGCATTTGAGTCAGTGGGTAACGGAGGGAAAGGTGGGAACCTGCCGCAGCAACCCCCACCGTTGGCCCATTCCCCCGCGCCTGGGGCTTGCTACCGCCCTCCCTTCCCTGGCCTTCACCGTGGCTCATACCAGTGGCAACCGACGCAAGGGCCTTCTGGCCGCACGGCACACCGCATCAGTTCTGATTGGGCATTAAACCGACAACTCCCATCTCCAATGATCCACCGCCCATTCCACGGACTTTTTTCTGCCCAGTGCTGCACGGGTTGGACATAGACCACGCAAGCCTGGAGCTGATACTTCCCCAGGCGAAGTTGGTAACGATGCCGCCGCTCTAGCACGGTGTAGCACTGCCCTTGGAGTTCCAAGTTGGCACCGGGGTGGGGCGTGTCGTCTAAGTTGAGATAACCAACGCATTGACGAGTCTGGGCAATAATGACTTCTGTGGCGATCGCAGAGGCTGGCATGGTCGTTGGCATCACGCGACAAAGTGCTATTGATGATAACGCCTTCTGTGGCATTGGGCAGGCGGCTTCGAGGCAAACGCCTGGGCTGACTTCCGTAACCCCCCTGACTCTGAGCGATCGGGAGTGTGATATATTCATGAAGTTTTATATTGAGGTTGCTTTCTCCAAGCACTTCTCCGCCGCTGCGGTTCTGCGTTGATCGCCTAGCGATCGGCACTTTTACGCCTGATCTCCCTTTGACTTTTTTCTAATGACCCTAAGCTTACCTTCTCAAACCTCGTCTATTTCGGCTACCGGTACGACGTTTAATCTCAAAACTGATTTACGCCTCAAGCATGTCCTCAAAACTCTGCCCCGAGAGTGTTTTACCAAAGACATGCGGAAAGCCTGGAGCATGGTCTTCGTCAACGTGGCGATGGTCGCCCTGGGGATGACCCTGATCGCGATCGCCCCCTGGTTCCTGTTACCCATTGCTTGGATTTTTACCGGTACTGCGATGACCGGTTTTTTTGTGATTGGTCACGATTGTGGTCACCGCTCCTTTGCCAATCGGCGTTGGGTCAACGATTTGGTCGGGCATATCTTCATGATGCCGCTCATTTATCCATTTCACTGCTGGCGGATCCTCCATAACGTGCATCACGCCAACACCAACAAAATGGACATTGACAACGCTTGGCAACCCTTCCGCACCGAGCGCTACCAAACTTTTGCCCCCTGGCTCCGCCGAGGCTACCAACTCATGCGGGGGAACCTGTGGTGGTTAGCGTCCACCATCCACTGGGCTGGCATTCACTTCAATCTGGAGAACTTTGAGGAGAAAGACCGAGGGAAAGCCAAACTGTCGATTTTTTCAGTCGTGGCCTTTGCGGCGATCGTCTTCCCGCTGTTGTTTGCAACCGTCGGCGTTTGGGGTTTCGTCAAATTCTGGCTCATGCCCTGGTTGGTCTACCATTTCTGGATGAGCACCTTCACGCTGGTACACCACACCGCTCCCCAAATCTCGTTTTATGAGCCGGACGACTGGAGCGAAGCCTACTCCCAGTTGACGGGGACAGTTCATTGTGAATATCCCGGTTGGGTCGAGTTTTTGTGTCACCACATCAACGTCCACATTCCCCACCACCTGTCCACAGCGATCCCCTCCTACAAACTACGGATGGCCCACGAAAGCTTAAAAGAAAATTGGGGCGAACACTTGCAAATCACGCGGTTTTCTTGGCCCTTGATGCGGCAAATTACCCAAGAGTGTCATCTCTACAATCCCGCTGGAGGCTACTATTCTTGTCAGGAATTTGAAGCCACAGAACGGGCCTAAACGACTACGGTCTCTAGTAAAGACTTGTCCCCCGGACTAGAGAAACCTGGCCCAGGGGTTTGGATACGTTTGGACACATCAGCGATCGCCCCTGAGATCGGCGCGATCGCTGTTTAGTTTGTGGCTGTCTGGGGGATGAAGTGGTAGCCGTTTCCCCGCCGCTGAACCTGTTTGGGCCACAAAATTTAAGTGCGCCACATTTGGCGATCGCGAGTATCCTGGGTCTAGTTCGAAGGCACTAGGACAGGGAGTGGCCGCAATGAGACAACAACTGTGGATCGGGTTGCTGGGTTTGCTTACACTCACAGTGGGCTGTGCTGGCCAGACCGAAAACAAGACCGAACAAATTACCCTGGCCCCAACAGCAGGACAACCCACAGGCCAAGAATTTACCAATCCGTTAGTCAAACCAACGGCCAAAGCGCCACCCGTGCCCACCGTGCCTGGATTACTCCGCCCAACAAACGCCAAAGCAAGAGCTGAAAGCATTACCACCGGGCGACGCGATCCCTTTGCAGTCGTGCCATCTGCCGCCATCCCCATCGCCACAGGTGGCAGCAAAACCCCTCGAACCAAAACGATCGCCCCCTTACCCAACGCATCTAGTCGAAAAACCGCCAGTGCGGGTGCAATACCGCAGCTTCCCCCCATTCAATTGCCACCGTTACGCCCTGGAGCCTTGCCTGATTTGGCCGGCAGTTCACCCCTACCACCGTTGAGCGTCCCCGGAGCCCCCGTTCGACCAGTGCCCCCCCCTTCACCAACGGCCCTGGCGGAATCCATTCAAGTCAGTGGCGTCGTGCAGGTAGGCAACCGCTGGAGCGTCATTGTTAAAGAGTCTTCTGCCAGCAGCAGCCGTTACGTAGCCGTGGGCGATTATCTGGAAAATGGGCGCGTTTTAGTGAAAAAGATTGTTTCCCCCGGAAGTACGGAACCAGTCGTTATACTACAGCAAGGCGGAGTTGAGATTCGGAAGTCGCTTGCCTAAGCAAGGACACCGCCAACCTCTTGCTGTGTCCAGAGCGAGAATGAATTGGTCATGCGCGATCGCCCTAGTTTGCCCCCCAGCCCAGAGTGGCGACCCCTAACCTATCAAGAGGCTTATCTATGCCCTGTGTGTCGGCATGGACAGATTACGGCGATCGCCCTGATGGATGCTTTTGCCTGTGATTTTTGTCGGCATATTTTCACCGCCAACCTCACGGAACAATCCCTGCGGGTGGAAGACAGTGCCCAACCCATGACCTGGCGCTGGAACGGGCACCGCTGGAAACCCTTGCGCCAAGTGGAAGTTGAACTCGTCACCGTGTTGTGGGGTGTGGGGGCAGCCCTGGTCTTTTTGCCGCCAACCCTGGTTTGGCTCTCCTCCCATACATTCCCGCCGTTACCGGGGAGTGCATGGGCACAGTTTCCCACCGTTTGGGTGGGGCTCACTTTTTTGTTGCATTTTACGTTTGTGGCCTGGTTGCTCGTTGAGCATTACCAGGTGCCGCTGTATGTCATGACCAAAGTGCGCCTGGGCATGTTGTTGGGTAGACGCTAGGCAAGGGCAAATCATCCAAACGTTACTAGCCATTGCGCTGCCCCGATCGCTGTCTGCGGCGCTGAATTAAGCTGGGTCCCGCCATAGCGCATCCGCCACCCGGCAGACCTCGCGCAGTTCGGCCACATCGTGTACCCGCAGGATATCCGTCTCTCCGGCGATCGCCGCACAACAGGCCGCCGCCGTCCCCCATACCCGCTGCTGGGGATCGGGTTGCGCCAAAATGTGGCCAATGAAGCTCTTGCGAGACGGGCCAACTAATAACGGATAGCCCAGCGATCGCAACGTGGGCAGTTGGCCCAAAATCTCTATATTTTGTTCAACAGTTTTCGCAAAGCCAATGCCGGGGTCGATCGCAATTTGCCCCGGAGCCACCCCCGCCGCGATCGCAGCGGCAATTTGCTGTTGCAAAAAAGCCCGAATGTCGCCCAGCAAATCTCCATAGTCTGTCAGTTGTTGCATGGTTTTGGGGGTGCCTCGAATATGCATGAGGATAATGGGCACCTGCCGAGCGGCGGCAACGGTCAAAATCTCCGGTTCATAAGTCGCCCCCGAAATATCGTTGATGATATCCGCCCCTGCCGCGATCGCCGCCTCTGCCACCGCCGCCCGCGTCGTATCCACGGAAATCGGGATATCAGACTCCTGCCGAATTGCCGTGATCACAGGCACCACCCGGTCTAGTTCCGTCTCCAGAGTCACTGTTGCCGCGTTGGGTCGGGTCGATTGGCCGCCAATATCCAAAATATCCGCCCCCGCCTGAATTAACGCCTGCGCCTGGGCGATCGCCGTCTCCACGCGATCGAACTGCCCCCCATCGCTAAAACTATCCGGCGTGACATTCAAAATCCCCATCAAATAGGTTTGTTGGCCCCACACAAACGCGCGATCGCGGATCGTCCAAGGAGTCAAAAGTTGAGTCATACCAGGATTCACACCAGCAACACCAAATCGTATTTTTTCACTTAGTTTGGGGAACCATAAAGCTACTGTTGTACCATGCTGGTTCCAACCCTAGATATTACAGGCTTCTGAGCATTCTGGAAGTCCCTCTCTGGCTGGCACCCCGCCCCATCCGCCGTGGGGTCGTGCCCGCTTCCGCTTGTTCCCCACCTCAGACCCCTAAGCGCTATGCACCCACGACAGAAACGGATTCCGATCCAAGGACTTTTTATTGGGTTGTTTCTGGTGTTTACCTTGCCCTTTGGGGTTGTGCTCAATCGCCTGTCTGCCGAAATTGATGCCAGCATTGAATTTGCCGAGAAAGAACGCATCGGCATTCAGTACAACGGGGGCCTGCGCCGCCTGCTGGAAGCCATGATCGAGCATCAACAGATCAGCCATCAGTACCTGCAGCGTCGCCAAAATGTGGTGTTAAACCTGCAACGGCAAGAACACGCGATCGACCGGATTCTCCAAAACTTCACGCCCACCCACCAAAAGTTTGGGGCAGAACTCAAAACGATCGCCCGATGGCACCAATTGCAAGATCGGTGGGAAATCCTGAAGCGCGGCAAGTTCGCCTACATGCCAGAAACCAGCCTAAAACTGCATCAAGAGTTGCTGGAGCACATCCTGGCGTTGATGATTCATGTGGGCGATCGCTCTAACCTCGTTTTAGATCCGGATTTAGATTCCTATTACCTCATGGATGCCACCGTCCAACAGTTGCCCAAATTGCTCGTTGCATCCGCTCACGCCCGCGATTATGGGATGAACACCCTCAGCCATGACCAGGGCTTGAGTATCGATGACAAAGCCCAGTTCATGGTTTTGTATAACTCCATCCAAGCGCCGACCCTCGCCATGCAACGGGGCTTGCAAGTCACGTTTGACCAGAACGATCGCACCATTCCCCCCATTCAAACACCACTGATTAACAGTACGCTGGCCAACGACACCCTGTTGCAGTTGTTATACAAAAGTGGGGCAACCCCAGAGCAGTTTGCCGCCGCCGACTTTACCGCCGCCGGGAACCACGCGATCGCCACCCACTTCAAGCTGTACGACGCGATCGCCCCCGTGTTAGATCAACTGCTCCAGGCCCGCATTCAACGGTTTGCCGCCCGGAAAAACCAAATGCAAATGTTTGGGATGTTTGTCATCCTGGCCCTGTTGGGGATGTTAATCGCCTCGATTCGGAATATCCGCAAACGGCAACGGGCCGAACACCGCCTCAATTTGCAATATGCTACCACCCGCGCCCTAGCCGAAGCCAGCACCCTGATTACGGCTACCCCCAATGTCTTACAGGCTATTTGCGACGCGATGGATTGGAATTTGGGAGAGTTGTGGGCGTTCAATCCCAAAACGAAAAAGATCGAGTTTGTCGAAGCGTCTCAGCAATCGTCTCAGGATCTCAGTGCCTTTCTTCAAGCCTCCCGCCAACTCTCGTTTGCCCCCCATGATGGCTTGATTGGCCATGTCTGGTCAACGCAGAAACCCCGCTGGGTTCAGGATGTGGCCGCAGATGCCAGTTTTGGGCGGCAGGCGGTAGCCATCCAAACCAATCTCCACACCGCGATCGCCATTCCCGTCGTGTGTGATGAGCAGATTTTGGGAGTCATGGCCTTTTTCAGCCATCGCATCCGGCAAATTGATAGCAACTTACTCGATGTGGCGAAGGCGATCGGCAGTCAGATTGGCCAATTTCTCCAGCGCAAATACATCGAAGAAATGTTGCAGGGCATTGCCACCAGCGTCTCCAGCAATACCGGCGACGCCTTTTTCACCGCCCTCGTCACCGCCTTAGCCCAAGCCCTGAATGTAGACTATGCCCTGATTGGCAAGCTCAACCGCGATCGCACCCACGTCGTCACCGTTGCCGTCTACGGGCACGAGCAGATCCTCAGCAACTTTGACTACGCCCTCGTCCATACTCCCTGTGACAACGTTATCGCCCAACAACTTTGTTACTACCCCTGCGCCGTCCAGGCTGAATTTCCCGACGATGACTTGTTAGCCGCGATGAATATCGAAAGTTATTTAGGGATGCCCCTAGTCAGCGCCGCCGGAGACCCCCTGGGCCTCATTACCATCATGAGTTGCAGCAAAATCAGCGATGCCCAATTGGCTAAAACCATGCTCAAGATTTTTGCCGCAAGGGCCGCAGCCGAACTCGAACGCCAACAAGTCGAACACAATCTGCGCCACCAAGAAGAGTTGCTCCGCATGGCGCTGGGGGCCGCCCACATGGGCGTGTGGGATTGGGATATCGTCACCAATGAAGAATATTGGTCGCCCGAAGTCAGCGCTATTTTTAGCCAAACCGACGCCACACGCACCCCCCCAAAAAGCTACCAAGATTTTTTTCAGTGTGTCCATCCTGAGGATCGCGCGCTGCTAGCCGAGGCCGAAAGCCAAAGCTTTATGACGGGCGCAGAATACAACGTTGAATACCGGATTGTCTTGACCGATGGCAGTTACCGCTGGGTCAACAGTCGTGGCAATGTGTTACGGGCCGCAGATGGCACGCCGCTGCGCATGACTGGCATCACGATGGACATCACCGATCGCAAGCTAACAGAAGCAGCAATTAAAGCGGCGGAAGAAAAATATCGCAGTATTTTTGAAAATGCGGTGGATGGCATTTTCCAGATGACCCCAGAGGGGCAATATTTGAGTGCCAACCCGGCGATCGCCACCATTTTGGGTTATCCCTCGCCCAGGGCTTTAATCCAAGCGGCCCGCACAGGGGAATGGCCCCGCTACGTGTCTCCCACCCGGCGATCGCAACTGGTGCAACTGCTGGAGCAATATGGCGCAGTCACCAATTTCGAATCCCAGGTCTATCGGGCCGATGGCAGCATCATCTGGCTCTCGGAAAATGTGCGCCTGGTGCGCGACCACGACCAGCACCCCTTACTGTATGAAGGCACAGTCAAAGACATCAGCGATCGCAAACGAGTTGCCGACGAACTCTTCCAGGCAAAAGAAACCGCCGAAGCCGCCAACCGGGCCAAGAGCCAATTTTTGGCCAACATGAGCCACGAACTCCGCACCCCCCTGAACGCCATCATCGGCTACAGCGAAATGCTCCAAGAAGACGCAGAAGAATGCGGCTATGCCGAAATTGCCCCCGATCTCGACAAAATTCGAGGGGCGGGCAAACACCTCTTGGGCCTCATCAACGACATTTTGGACATTTCCAAGATCGAAGCGGGCAAGATGGCGCTTTACCTGGAAAGCTTTAGCCTGACGCAGCTCCTCCAAGACGTGACGACGACGGTGCACCCCCTCCTGGCCAAAAATCACAATCAGCTCGTGGTCAACCCCACCCCCAACCTGGGCAACATTCATAGCGATATGACCAAAGTGCGCCAAGTGCTACTCAACCTATTGAGCAATGCCAGCAAGTTCACCGAGGCAGGCACCATCACCCTGCATGTGGAACGATTTGCCACCCCCACCGGGGAACAGATTGCCTTCACCGTCAGCGATACTGGCATTGGGATGCAGCCAGAACACCTGGAGCAACTGTTTCAGCCCTTTACCCAGGCGGATGCCTCAACCACTCGGAAGTATGGGGGCACGGGTTTGGGCCTGGCCATTAGCCAACGGTTTTGCCAAATGCTGGGCGGCAATATTACCGTGACGAGTGTGTTGGGGCGGGGGTCGTCTTTTCGGATGGTGCTCCCGGCGATCGCCCTACCGGCCAGCACCACCCCCACCGAAACCGCAATCGCGCGATCGCGCCCGCCCCTGGCTGCCCCACCGCCAGACAACAAAGGGACTGTGCTTATTATTGATGACGATGCTTCTGTCCGCGATTTGATGGTTCGGCATCTCAGCAAAGAAGGGTTTCACGTTGTGACAGCAGCCAACGGGCAAGAAGGCTTACACCTCGCCCGCAAGTTGCAACCTGACGTCATTACGCTGGACGTGATGATGCCCCAGGTCAGCGGGTGGATTGTGTTGAACGAGTTAAAAGCCGACCCAACCCTGGCCAAAATTCCGGTGATTTTGTTGACCATTGTGGAAGATCCCAATCAAGGCTTTGCCCTGGGGGCGGCAGATTACCTCACCAAACCCATCGACTACAATCGCCTGGTGACAATCTTGCAAAAATACCAACCGTCGGCGGGCGATCGCGCCACCACTGGCCACGCCCTCATCGCCGAAGACGACACTACCACCCGCCTCATTTTGCAACGCTCTTTACAAAAAGCCGGGTGGACAGTCAGCGAAGCCGCCAATGGCCGCATTGCCCTGGAATTACTTGACCAGCGCATTCCCGACCTCATTCTGTTGGATTTGATGATGCCCGAAGTCGATGGCTTTGCCGTGCTTGAGCACTTGCGCCACCATCCTGTCTATCGCCAAATTCCAGTCGTCGTCGTCACGGCAATGGAATTGACCGCAACCGACCAAGAACGGTTGGATGGTAGCGTGCTCCAGATTTTGCAAAAAGGAGTGTATAGCCGGGATGAACTGTTGGAGGAAATCCAGGCGGTTGTGCCACGGCGCATCCAAGCCTTTGGGGCCCGGCAGGCCCAAGCGATCGCTCCGTTAGAGGAACCGGAAAATGCCTAGAATTTTACTCGTCGAAGATAACGAAATGAATCGCGATATGCTGTCGCGGCGGTTGCAACGCAAAGGCTTTGAAGTCTTGATTGCAGTGGATGGGGAACAGGGCCTCACCTTAGCCAGCACCACCGCCCCCGACCTAGTGCTGATGGATATGAGCCTACCCAAAATGGATGGGTGGGAAGTCACCCGCCGCCTCAAAGCCGACCCAGCCACGCACCAGTTGCCCATCATTGCCCTCACAGCCCATGCAATGGCGGGCGATCGCGATAAGTGTTTAGCCGCTGGCTGCGATGATTATGATACCAAGCCCATCGAATTTTCTCGCCTCTTAGACAAAGTGCAGACCCTCTTGAGCGGTGAGCCAACGCCATGAACCAGGCCCCAGCCCCCCGTTGTGGGGTAGCCCATGGCGCAGTCACAGCACTGGATTTAGCGCATAATCGGCAAACCGAACGGCCACCCGGCAGACCCAGCGCCACCGACCACCCCGCGATCGCCCCAATCCGACAACCCTCACGCCAAGGGTTGGCCGAGATTCTCCCGCGCGGTTCCCATGCCTTGCCGCCGCGCCGCTGGCCCACCACCCGCCCTTTAGGAGGACAACGAACACAACCCCTTGGTGCATTCGCCAATCTTCACCCCACGATTGCAATTTTGAACGGATATGGAAAAGTCTGCTGCCGATTTGATTTGGGTCACCTTCAGTGCCAGCCTGGTGTTTTTGATGCAAGCTGGGTTTCTGTGTTTGGAATCTGGCCTGACCCGCAACAAAAACAACATCAACGTCGCCATTAAAAACTTGACGGATTTTGGGGTATCCGCACTGCTATTTTGGGCGATCGGCTATGGCATCATGTTTGGCGCATCCTGGTTTGGCTGGAGCGGATACAACCATTTCTTCGTCGATTTTGGCCACCCCGCCCAAAATCTTTGGGCCACCACATTTTTTCTATTTCAAGTCATGTTTTGTGGCACCTCCGTGACCATTGTTTCGGGGGCCGTCGCCGAGCGGATGCGCTTCAACAGCTATTTGGGCATCGCGGCCCTCATCGCTGGTGTCATTTACCCGGTCTTTGGGCATTGGGCCTGGGGCGGGGCGGAACAAGGAGAATGGCTCGGCTGGCTTGGCCAACGGGGCTTTGTCGATTTTGCAGGGTCTTCCGTCGTTCACAGCGTGGGGGGGTGGGTATCGCTGGCGGTTGTGCTCATCATCGGCCCTCGCACCGGGCGGTTTCGCAGTGGGCAATCCGGCGGCAAAATTCCTGGGGCTAATTACCCCCTCGCGATTTTGGGCACCTTGCTGTTGTGGTTTGGGTGGTTTGGGTTTAACGGCGGTAGTACGCTGGCCTTGAGTGATCAAATTCCCCGCATTCTAGTCAACACCACCCTGGCTGGGGCCGCCGGACTGATCTCAGCCGTGTTTTGTGGGTGGATTTGGCACAAGCGGGCAGATGTGGACTGGCTCATGTACGGCACGTTGGCGGGGTTAGTGGCCATCACAGCTAACTGTCATGCGGTGTCGGTGCGGTCGGCGATCGCGATTGGGGCGATCGGGGCCATTCTGTGCATTGCCTCTACCTTTGCCCTGGAACATTGGCACATCGACGATGCCGTCGGGGCCATTCCTGTTCATCTGGTCGCAGGCATCTGGGGTACCCTGGCTGTCGCCTTGTTTGGCAATCCTGACCTTCTTCGCACCGGTCTGGACTTCACCGCCCAACTGCGCATCCAAGTTTGGGGCATCGTGGCCTGCGGCGTTTGGACCTTTGGCCTGAGTTACCTGGTGTTCACGGCTTTCAACCGTTGGCTACCCCTCCGAGTCACTGTAGAGCAGGAGGCGATCGGGCTGAATATTGCCGAACACGGTGCCACCAATGCCTTGCTGGACTTGTTCCAGGTGATGGATCACCAGTCGCGCACAGGTGACCTCAGCCTGCGGGCCCAGGTAGAGCCCTTTACCGAAGTGGGCCAAATCGCCGCCCACTATAACCAGGCCATGAGTGCCCTCGAAACCGCGATCGCTAAAACGAACGCCATCGTCAACACCGCCCAAGATGGCATCATTACCTTTGCCCCGTCGGGGCGCATCGAAAGTGTCAACCCCAGTGCGGAAGCGATTTTTGGTTATCCCCAAGCCGAACTTGTTGGGCAATCGATTCTCAACTTATTTAACCAGGAAACCCTAGCCCCTGAGCCTGCGATCGCCCTCCAAACCCTGCTTACCCTGGATGTTTACACCGAAGTCGAAGGTCGCCACGCCAACCAAACCCCCTTTCCGATGGAAGTGATCGTCACCGAGTCGAACTTGGACAGCACCCGCTTTTACACCGCCACCTTCCGCGACATCACTACCCGCAAACAAGCCGAACAAGAGTTACAAGCCGCCAAAACCAAAGCCGAACAAGCCAACACCACCAAAAGCCAATTCCTGGCGAATATGAGTCACGAATTGCGGACACCGTTAAACGCCATCATCGGCTACAGCGAAATGTTGCAGGAAGAAGCCGAAGACCGTGGCCAGGATGTCTTTGTCCCTGATTTGCAAAAGATTTATGGCGCTGGCAAACATCTCCTGGGGCTGATTAACGACATTTTGGATCTGTCCAAAATCGAAGCGGGCAAGATGGAGCTGTATCTGGAATCATTTAGTGTTGGGGGATTGGTGCAAGAAGTCGCCCATACGGTGAAACCGTTGATCACCAAGAACAGCAATAGGCTGGTGGTGCACTGTTCTGACCAACTCGGTACCATTCGGGCCGATCTCACCAAAGTGCGGCAAAACCTGTTCAATCTCCTCAGCAATGCCAGCAAGTTTACAGAATCCGGCACGATTACCCTCACGGTGCAACGAGAAGGGGGACAACTCGCCCTGGCAACGCCCCGCCCGACTTGCGCCGAGGCAAGACAATCCGGGGGGCAGCCAGATCTGGGGGCCAGCCCCTTGGGCAATGGGGCGATCGCGCCGTCGAGTCGGCAGGGCGATTGGATCGTCTTTCGGATCAGCGATACGGGCATTGGCATGACCCCAGAGCAAACCGCCCGTTTGTTTCAACCCTTTACCCAGGCCGATGCCTCGACCACGCGCAAGTACGGCGGCACGGGGCTGGGGCTAACGATTACCCAGCGCTTTTGTCAAATGATGGGCGGTGATATCCGGGTCGAAAGCAAACTGCATCAAGGCACAACCTTTATCATGCGGTTGCCCGTCACGGTGCCGCAGCCAGTTCCGGGTCAAAGTGACGGGAGTGCAGCGATCGCCCCGGCCCCGACTCGGAGTTTACCCAGGCGGCCCAAAACCATTTTGGCGATCGACGACGATCCCACCATGCACGACTTACTCAAACGCTACTTGCACAAAGTCGGCTTGCAAGTTGAAAGTGCCCTGGATGGCGAAACAGGGTTGCAAAAAGCCAAAACACTCCGGCCTGATGTCATCACCTTAGATGTGATGATGCCAGCGATGAGTGGCTGGCTGGTGCTGGCCGCGCTGAAAGCCGATCCCGTCCTGGCGGATATTCCCGTCATTATGATGACCATGCTGGACGAGCAGAATGTGGGCTATGCCCTGGGAGCCGCAGATTATTTGACCAAACCCATCGAGCGCGATCGCCTCCTCCGCGTCCTCAAAAAACATCACTGCGCGTCGCCCCCGTGCCCCATTTTGCTGGTGGAAGACGATGACACCACCCGCGCCATGATGCGGCAACTGCTGGAAAAAGATGGGTGGTTTGTCCTCGAAGCTGAAAACGGTCGCGTTGCCCTGGAGATTTTAGAACACCAGCAGCCAGAGCTAATTTTGCTCGACTTGATGATGCCAGAAATTGACGGATTTGGGGTGGTGGCCGCCTTGCAGGAACGCCCCGAATGGCGATCGCTCCCCATCATCATTCTCACCGCCAAAGACATGACCCCGACCGAACACCAGCAATTGCAAGGCTCCGTCAAACAAATTTTCCAAAAAGGGGCCTTCAGTCGCGAGGAACTGCTCACCGAAATTCAGCGCTTGGTCACCACCTGGCTCCCCGATCGCTAACCCCAACGCAAAACCCCACCCAGTCCAACCGACTCGATGGGGTATCTAAACTCAGGGGCAGCTTGGCAGTCCCCGTTATCCTGGTTGGGCGCTGCGATCGCCCCCGCCCCCATAGGGTGAGGGCAAACCACCTTCAGTCTAACCGCCGTTCGGCTTACAGGGCTTGGTAGTTGACGATCCGGGCAAAGCTCTCTGGTTCCAGGCTAGCCCCACCAACCAAGGCCCCATCAATTTCGGGCTGGGCCATAATTTCGTCAATATTGCCCGGTTTGACCGAACCGCCATACTGAATGGGCACCGCTTTGTTATCCAGGCGGCTCCGAATTAAGCCAATGACCCGATCCGCTTCCGTCGCTTCGCAGGTATCCCCCGTGCCGATCGCCCAGATTGGTTCATAGGCAATCACTAAGTTGGCTTGATCCACGTTGACCAGGCCCGCTTCGAGTTGCTTAAAAATAACCGCTTCAATTTCGTTCGCATCGCGCTGTTGCTTGGTTTCGCCCACGCAAACGATGGGAGTCAAGCCCGCAGCCTGGGCTGCCAACACCCGCTTGTTCACCGTTTCGTCGGTTTCACCAAAATACTGCCGCCGTTCGCTGTGGCCAATAATTACATAGCGCACCCCCAACTCCGTCAGCATCAGGGGCGAAATTTCCCCTGTGTAGGCACCAGCGGTTTCCCAGTGAACGTTTTGTGCGCCCAACCGCACACTACTACCGTGGAGGGTTTGAGACAGTAGCGTGAGGTCAGTGAACGGGACACAAAGAATAACTTCGCGATCGCCAGGAGTATCTTCGAGCGACGATAAAAACCCTTGCAAAAACTCAGAGGCTTCTGCTTGAGTTTTGTACATTTTCCAATTGCCAGCAATGACGTTCTTTCGCACGGGAATCTGATTCGGGATGAACTTATTTTGAATGCACTCTTCAGTCTACGGCTTTGTGGGAACAGAGCAAAGTGGCGAATCCGGAAGGGCTAGCGCAATTGGCCCCGAACCAGGGTAGCCTCGGCGACTTTGCAGGCGGTACCTCGCTTGGCCTGTTTGACCTTATCGATTGGTCTTATAAATTAGTAGCGATCGCTTGCACAGGGCAGGTCGGAATACATTGTTCGCAAACGATGCAGCGCGATCGGGTAAAAGTCAACTTAAAGGTCTCAGCGTGCAACGTCAACGCTTCCGTCGGGCATACCCCCGTACACAGCCCGCAATGCACACACAAATCCTCGTCGATCACAATTTCTCGACTGGAAGACGAAACCCCAATCTCATGCAACCGCATCCACTCGATCGCCGCTTCGAGCTGGTCAATATCCCCCGATAACTCAACCACCAACTTCCCCACCTGGTTGGGGGCCACTTGGGCCCGAATAATATTTGCCGCAACGTTAAAATCTTTTGCCAATCGATAGGTGACTGGCATTTGCACAGAGCGTTTAGGAAAGGTCAGCGTAACGCGCTTTTTCACGATTCAGCCTGAACGTGCACCAGCGTGGGATAGAGCGGCTCCACAGGCTGATTGTACAAAACCATTGTAGTGGTCGGATTTTCTTCAAAGCCAATCTTTTTGTAAAACGCTTGTTGGTGGGTGGTCATCAGGTAAACGCGCTCGACGCCATGCACCTGGGGATGGCTCAAGACCGTCTGCACCAGTTTGCGGCCCAACCCCGCCCCCTGATAGTGGGGGTGAATGACCACATCCCAAATCACCGCTCGATAGACCCCATCAGAACAGGCACGGGCAAACCCGATCAAGTGCTGATGATCCCAAACGGTGATCACCGGGTTACTGTGGGCGATCGCCCGTTCCAAATCAGTCCGACTGCGGTCTTTGGCCCAAAACGCAGCAATTCGAAACAGGGTTTGCAGTTGGCCATAGTCAATCCGTTCGGGCTGGTCGCAAAATTGAATGTGCCGACAATCCATCCTGAATAACCACCTACGCTATCGTAATCAGATTCAGACTTGTGGATGCTACCTGAGGGCGACAGTTGGGCCTGGACTCCTGTGGGCTCTGTAGCAAATAGTTACCCCATTCCCAGGAAGTTTCGGATATCCCTCCGAAAAATCCAGGCACCCCAGTGCAGCGTTAAAATACAATACTGAGTAGCTGCTCCTGCTTGAGGCTGCTGGCTCAGTTCACCCAAGTCTCTTTCCCAACCTTAGAAGACTCGGTTGAATTGAACTGTGCCTGATTGAACTGTATCTTGTCGTGCTATTTGCTGTGTTCAACGGTATTCATGCCTCATTCCTCCCATCGTAATTCCCAGGCTCAATTTCAGCAGCCACCCCTCCTCAACCGACGATCGCGGCCCGAACGACGGCGTTCCATGCTGCTGCTTGTCGTCTTGTTGTTGCTGTGGAGCCTGTGTTTAGGCATTGGGTTGGCCCAGGCCAGTGAACCGCGATCGGCCAATACCGTCGCCCAAACCGCCACCCCCACCTTGCCCCCCAATTCTCCCACGGAAACGGAGGCAACCCCGCCCACGGCGATCGGGACTGTGGATATCGTCCCTGCCCGGTTTCAGCAGGGCCAAGATTTGTATTTGCAAAACTGCGCCACCTGCCATATTGCCTTGCCCCCAGCCGTCATGCCTTCCGAAACTTGGCGACGGCTGATTCAAGATTCTGAACATTACGGCGCAACCATCCAGCCCCTGGACAGCATCGAACTCCAGATTTTGTGGCAATACCTCCGGGAATATTCGCGGCCCCAAGCCGAAGGGGACAGCATTCCCTATCGGGTTTATCAATCCAAGCTTTTCCGTGCTTTGCACCCCCGGGTAGATTTGCCCACCAAGGTCAACTTAAATAGTTGTGTGTCCTGCCATCCCGGTGCAGCCCAGTATAATTTCCGCCGCCTCTCTGCCGAATGGCAAAACGCTCCCTAGGCGATCGCGGTGGCCACAGCATCAACCCTACCGAGCTTTTCGCCTCGGGCTTCCCTGCACTTAGGGTTAGGGGCGATCGCGACCAGCCCCCAGACTCACCCCTGGTTATCCAGACTTTCACTCCAGACTTACTTGCAATCTAGAAAACGAATACTGCTGCCATGTTAAAAGCACTCCTGGGCGACCCTAATACCCGCAAGCTCAAACGGTATCAACCCATTGTCACCGAAGTTGCCCTGCTGGAAGACGAGATCAAACCCCTCAGCGACCAAGACCTGCGTGGCAAAACCGCTGAATTCAAACAACGCTTAGAGAAAGGCGAAACCCTGGATGACCTCCTCCCCGAAGCCTTTGCCGTCGTCCGCGAAGCCAGCCGCCGCGTCTTGGGGATGCGCCACTTTGACGTGCAAGTCCTGGGTGGCATGATCCTCCACGAAGGCCAAATTGCCGAAATGAAAACCGGGGAAGGCAAAACCCTCGTTTCCACCCTGCCCGCCTACCTCAATGCCATCAGTGGTAAAGGCGTCCATATCATCACCGTTAACGACTACCTGGCCCGCCGCGACGCAGAATGGATGGGCCAAGTCCACCGCTTTTTAGGCTTAACCGTCGGTTTGATTCAGCAAAACATGACCCCGGCAGAACGGCGGTTCAACTATGGCTGCGACATCACCTACGGCACCAACAGCGAACTGGGGTTTGACTACCTGCGCGACAACATGGCCACCAGCATGGAAGACGTGGTGCAGCGGCCTTTTAACTATTGCGTGATTGACGAAATCGACTCCGTTTTAATCGACGAAGCCCGCACCCCGCTGATTATCTCTGGCCAGGTCGATCGCCCCAGCGAAAAGTACATCAAAGCCGCCGAAATTGCCCGCGCCCTCAATTCTGAAGACCACTATGAAGTGGATGAAAAGCAGCGCACCATTTTGCTGACGGACGAAGGCTTTATTCAGGCAGAAGAACTCCTCGGCGTGCAGGATCTCTTTGATCCCCGTGATCCCTGGGCGCACTATGTCTTTAACGCCATCAAAGCCAAAGAACTCTTTACCCTCGACGTGAACTACATTGTGCGTGGGGGCGAAGTGGTGATTGTGGATGAATTTACCGGACGGGTCATGCCCGGTCGCCGCTGGAGTGATGGCCTGCACCAGGCGATCGAAGCCAAGGAAAACCTCGAAACCCAACCCGAAACCCAAACCCTGGCCACGATTACCTACCAGAACTTCTTTTTGCTTTACCCCAAATTGGCGGGGATGACGGGTACTGCGAAGACGGAAGAAGCCGAATTTGGCAAGATTTACAACCTGGAAGTCACTACCATTCCCACCAACCGCTCGAACGTGCGGCGGGATCTGTCGGATGTGGTGTACAAAACGGAAGAAGCCAAGTGGCAAGCCGTCGCCCAGGAGTGTGCTGAGATGCACAAAGAGGGGCGTCCAGTTTTGGTGGGCACCACCAGCGTTGAAAAGTCGGAACTGTTATCGCGGTTGCTGAGTGCGCTGAACACGCCTCACAACTTGCTGAATGCCAAACCCGAAAACGTAGAGCGGGAATCGGAAATTGTGGCCCAGGCTGGGCGGAAGCAAGCCGTGACGATCGCCACCAACATGGCCGGACGGGGAACCGACATCATTCTGGGTGGAAACGCCGATTACATGGCGCGGCTGAAAGTCCGGGAATACTTCATGCCCAAGATTGTTCAACCGGAGGATGAGGATGACTTTGGGGTGACGGATGTCCCCGGTGCCCACGGTGGCAAAGGTGGTGGCCAGGGCTTTGTCCCCGGTCGGAAGGTAAAAAGTTGGAAAGCGTCGCCCCAGATTTATCCGACTGAGCTCTCGAAAGCGGCGGAAACCCTGCTGAAGGAAGCGGTGGATTTGGCGGTGAAAACCTACGGGGAGCGATCGCTGGCAGAACTGGAAGCCGAAGATAAAGTCGCCGTTGCGTCAGAAAAAGCCCCCACGGATGACCCCGTTATCCAAAAACTCCGGGCGGCCTACAACACCATTCGGGAAGAGTACGAAGTCTTGACCCATGCCGAACACGATGAAGTCATCAACCTTGGTGGCTTGCATGTGATTGGGACAGAACGCCACGAATCGCGCCGCATCGACAACCAGTTGCGGGGCCGGGCCGGACGACAAGGCGACCCTGGTTCCACCAAATTTTTCCTCAGCTTGCAAGATAACTTGCTGCGGATCTTTGGGGGCGATCGCGTGGCTGGCTTGATGAATGCCTTCCGCGTCGAAGAAGATATGCCCATCGAATCGGGGATGCTGACGCGATCGCTGGAAGGTGCCCAACGCAAAGTCGAAACCTACTACTACGACATCCGGAAGCAGGTCTTCGAGTACGACGAAGTGATGAACAAACAGCGGCGGGCCATCTATGCTGAACGGCGGCGCGTTCTGGAAGGCCAAGACCTGAAAGAACAAGTCCTGAAATATGCCGAGCAAACAATGGACGATATCGTCTCGGCTTACATTAACCCCGAACTCCCGCCGGAAGAATGGCAACTGGATAAGCTCGTCAGCAAGGCCAAAGAGTTCGTCTATCTGTTGGAAGACTTGCAACCGGCCCAACTGGAAGACATGGCCCTCAACGAAATCAAAGCCTTTTTGCACGAGCAAGTTCGCATTGCCTACGACGTGAAAGAGGCCCAAATCGATCAACTCCAGGCCGGGTTAATGCGCCAAGCCGAGCGGTTCTTCATCCTTCAGCAAATCGACAACCTGTGGCGGGAACACCTGCAACAAATGGATGCTCTGCGGGAATCAGTTGGGTTACGGGGCTATGGCCAAAAAGATCCGCTGATCGAGTACAAGAGCGAGGGCTTTGAACTGTTCCTGGAGATGATGACCGAAATTCGGCGGAATGTGGTCTACAGCCTCTTCCAGTTCAGCCCCCAGGTGCAACCCACCGCAGCAGCGACCTCAGAAGCGGTCTAACGCGAGTCCCATCAGCCGCACTAATTTGATCTCATTGATTAAATTGATCAAACTCAGCGCGATCGCCCCACCCCCAGCGGAAAACGGCGATCGCTTTTTTTGCCCATTTGCATAATTGCGGGCGATCGCACTGAGAATTGGCCAGGTGATACAACGAACAACTAGCCCCTTGAATGGATTGAGGAGGAGAACAGATATGCAACATGGATGGTTCAAGCTCGGCGGTTGGGTCGCCGCGATCGGGACAAGCCTGACAACGGCCCTGCTCCCGGCCCAGAGTTTACCCCCAACCCCAACGCCCCAACTGCTAGCCCAAAGCAACGGCTCCCAAGCAGCCCAAACCCAAATCGCCGATCTGGGAGTTTCCGAAGCCCAACTGCAAAAAATGCGCGCCCTGGGCATGAAAATCGTAATGCCGAAAAACGTGCCCCCTGGGTTCCAGTTGATGGATATCTTCACCAACGACGCCGATCGCTTCAAGAGCTATCTGCTGGTCTATCGCAAAGGCTCAAGCTGTTTTGCCGTGGAAGGAACCGGAGGCGGCGTTGGGGATATACCCGCTGGCGATCGCACCGCCACCGCCCGCAACGCCGTATTGGGTCGGGGCAACATTGAACTTTATTCAACAGGCGGCAAACCCCAATTAGTCGGCCAGTGGATGGGACGTGGCCCGTTCTACCGCGTGATTGGAGCCAACTACAACTTCAATGGCGGCAACGAACTCGCAGGCTGTCAAAATATCAGCCTTAAAGATGCCGTCTTCGTCGCCGAAGCCCTCCGCTACCTCGACCTCGAACAAAAAGTGCTGCAACCAACGCCAGTGACAGATGCCAACTCCCCCACCTCCACCGTAGTTCGCTATCCATCCGCCGATGAACTCACCCAATTCAGACAAAAACTAAAATCAGGAGCGTTTGGCCAAAGTGCCGCCCTCTCTCAGCAACAACAAGCCTACCGAGCCACCTGGGCCAAGGTGAATCCCACGGGGGCCAAATTTACTGGAGCCTGGACAGCGGGCGATCGCACCTACTATGTTTACCCCTCGAAGGTCAAAAGTCGGGTCTGCGTCGTCACCCGCGAAAGCAACGGCAAACTAGAATTTTCCAATGGCCAAGCCATCAGCCGCGAGTTACGCTACCGCTCGAATGGCCTGTACTGGATCGACCAAGCCAACGTGTTAGCCGCCCGCGATGGGGGAACAGGCCAACTCTACCCCCTGTTTGTGGCCAGCGACGCACCAACCCCAGTCGAACTCGCTGACTTCAGCTATGGCTTCACCACAGCCGAATGCACCATGGAACTGGCAACGCAATAACACCCGCCTCACCCCTTCCATTGAGGTTGACACCCCAGCCAGCTTGCTCAGAGACCGCCCCCAATGCTCTGAGCAAATTCCTTGTTTTGACCCATTTGCTTAGCCCGCCCGCGCCCACACCCCCCAAAGCTCTGGCCCAGTCATGGCTAGCAGAACCAGCCCTCAGCACAATACTCTAAAAAAAAATTAAAATCGTATTCTCAAACATATAGGTTGCGAGAAGCCCTTTGCTAGGCTAGAGGCTGACGCGGGGAGAACACCGATGCACAAGTGGTTCACAGGAGCGTTGACCGTCGAACAGGTGCAAGTCGCGATCGCCGATTTGCCACCCCACCACCACGGTTTACGGCTGGTGCAACTATCTGACTTTCACTTTGATGGGTGGGGCCTTTCGCCTACCTTATTGCGGGAAGCGATCGCCCGTAGCAACGCCCTCCAGCCCGATCTCATCGTCCTCACCGGCGATTTCGTTACCGATACTCCTACCCCCATTCACACCCTGGCCCCCCACTTGGCCAGCCTCCACAGCCGCTATGGCACCTATGCCGTCTTGGGCAACCACGATTTGCGGTATCGCCACTCCCGCCAGGAAGTCACCACCGCCTTGACCACCCACGGCATCACCGTCTTGTGGAACGAAGCCACCTATCCCGTTGGGCCAGAACTCGCGATCGTGGGATTAGCCGATCTGTGGTCAAATGACTTCCGCCCCGATGTTGTCCTCCCCAGCATTCCGGCCCAAATCCCGCGCATCCTCCTGTCTCACAATCCTGATTCTGCGGCGCTTGTCCGGCAATGGCGCGTTGACCTTCAGCTCTCTGGCCATACCCACGGTGGCCAAGTCCATTTACCTGGGCTCGGCAACATGGCCCCCCGGCTTGCCACGCTGTATCAGCAGTTACCGCGCCCCATGCAACGCTCTGCCCGCTTTCTGCGGAATTGCTCTAAAAACATGCAACATTGGGAATGGTCAGAAGGCTTGCATCAAGTCGGCAGCAATCAGCTCTACATCAACCGAGGACTGGGCACCTATCTTCCAGGTCGCTTCCGCTGCCCCCCGGAACTCACTGTCATCACTTTAGTTGCAACCTAACCGGACTTATTCACGACCAGTGTATTCCGGAGGGCCGGATCTCGGGTTCACTCACCCCTAGAAGAATCACACGGGCTGGGCATCCCCAAGTGCCCCTACGGCTAAACCGACCGATTGTTGTTCTGAGTAATTCTGGGCTTCGCTGGGGGCGAAGGGTTTTGAGGTGGTTGTCTCATGGTCATGCAGACTGCGGGCGAACCAACGGTTCCACTGGAGAAGCGATCGCGTAAGGCCGCGATCGCGACAGCCAGCCCCACAGGCATCAGTATCGTTCTTTCTCACCACCCAGGGATGGTTCCCAGGCTCGGGTACAACCACTAAGCGACCAAAGCCACTCATTGCCCCAAGCTGCTACAAATGATCGCGCTGCAAATCGTAAATTACTTTTTCGAGATACCAGCGTTCCGAATGCCCTGGATTTTTTAGCTTTTCCGTGCTGATCAACCCTTCGGCCATATCTTCCCGGTTTTTAACCAATGTCATCAGTTTCTTGCGGAGCTTAGTATCCCCCAAATGCTGAAACCCACCAGCACCGCGCAAATTTGACTGTCCTGACTTGGCCGCCCCCCTGGCGCGTTGGCGAGAACAACTTGAAGCCTGGGGCGTATTCGGATACCAGGTCGTTTGGCCCGATCGCTTGAGATACCACAAGCCCCCCAACAACGCCAGAATCAAAATTAACTTTGTCACAGGCTCATTGAAGAGATACGCTCCGACCCGAATACTGGGGGCCGGAATGCCCAACAGGGCGGCGATCGCAAACGTTTGCTGCCAAAAAGCTTCTTGAAACGGCGGCACAAACCAAAACAGCCCCAACAATACCCAAAACCCATAGCGGCTGACTTTTGCCCCAACCTGCTGCCACGGCCCAGGCAACCACGGCTCAATCAAACCATAGCCATCTAGGGGCGGAATCGGCAGGAGGTTAATCAAAACCGCCGAAATTTGCAGCAGCGCCAAAAACGCAAAACTGGCAGCGAACCAATCCAAACTCGCTACAGCCGATTGACCTTGCAGATACAGGGCAATCAGCCCCGCACACAGCAGATTGACCGCAGGGCCAGCCAAAGACACCGCACTTTGCCACACCCGGTTGCGGAGCTTCTGATGGTTAATGTAAACCGCGCCACCGGGTAAGGCGATTCCACCCATGAGTAAAAAGATGAGGGGAAACAATAAACTCGTCGCCGGATCCGTGTATTTCAACGGATTCAAAGTCAAATACCCTTTGTCTTTGACGGAAGTATCGCCACCGTAGTAAGCCACGATCGCGTGACCAAACTCGTGGAGACACACAGACACAATCCAGCCAAGGAAAACAATGACTCCGGCAATCCACATAAGCTGATCTCCTGTCAGCAGCAGAACGGGGGATATGGGTACCATCAAGGGCAGGACGGGAAATTATGCACCCTTGATCAATTTTTAATTTTTTATTTACTTTTCTCATTGAGCTTTAGCCGTTCTCCCTGCGCCAACAGTAGAAACACGGAACCCCCACCCCCGCGCTGCCAACCGCTCCAGCCCTTTGCTGGGTTAAGCCTTTGCCGTGTGATCATCGTCGCCACTGCGGCGTGACATCGCCCTTCAACCGCTCCGATCAACCGCACGTTCCCCACAACGAAATATCACCCTTGGGAGGGGCTAGCATCACCGATTCAGGCTCCTTTAACCAGCATAATTACATTTAGAACAAACGCGGAAGAGTCTTTTTCTAGTCGTTCGTTCTGAACTAAATCTAAACTTTGGGGGAGTTCCCTGGGCAGTGCCTGGGGAATTTTTTTCTACTTTTTTTGAAGATTTTTGAGCATCAGTGCCAAATTCAAAGCGCAGAATAAAGTGCCTATTACCCAGCGAGAAAAAGTCAAACTTTCAGACAAAAGCCAAGATTTAACCAGAGTGAATTTATCCCATTTTTCAGGACGATCGCGCTTATTTATGGCGATCGCCCCTGCCCAAAGCGCCAACCCCCAGACAGTCGCAAACAAGCAGCCAGCCAGCCTTGTAGGGTTTTGCCGTGATGAATATCACTGACAACAGCTTGGAGACATCACGCCAAACCACGACCGAAAGCGCCAGATCTATACCCACGAGTTCACGTCCAGCCAACGCCTTCAATCACCTATTTTTCTCGACTAAAACTGAATAATAAAACTAAGCCAGCAGCCAAATCGAACCAGAGAATTCAGCCCCACAATCATTAGAACTGTCATGATTTCAGGTGTCTTTCTGGCGATCGCGGCCAAGCTACAATCTGCGATTCATAGCAGTACAGAATTCCTGAGGAGCCCATTCAGTTTGGTCTTTAAAGAATTCTTCCTAGCCGCGATCGCACAGGCTTACTTCTAGTTTTAATACTTTTTTGGTTGTTGCAGGAGGGGTTGAAATGGGCGATCGCGACTATGCTCAAGAGTTATGTGACTTAGCTACAGCGCAGATGAAAGCTGCGGTCCATGCCCGCTTAATTTGGCACGACGACACCGCCGAATTTTGCCACGTCATGATCGACCTGATCGAGCGGCCTCGGGCGACTTATTTTTGGAGCAAAGATCGGGGGGGGCTGTTGCTCTATCGTGGCCGGGTGTACCTGCAACGGGAACAATTGTGGTTTGAAAGTGCCTGGTTCCAGGCGGATTCGGCCTATGCGGTTGTCCACGCCCTCGATTCCAAACTCAAACAGAAGTTTGAAGGATACCGGGCCTTGTGTCAGCCGCGCCCCTTGCCGAGTAAACCGCCTCGCTTACGCGATCGCAAAGCCTTTGAGACCTTGGCCGTCCACCTGGATCTCTTTCTGGCAGAGTGGATGCGATCGCTCCGGGCTCAGGATGATCAGGCTTAGGTGTTGGCCGCCAAAGCTGGCACCCGTTCTGGCTCAACAGCGGGTTGGGCGATCGGAATCTCAACCACAAATTTTGTGCCTTGGTCAGGATTGGAGAGGCAATAGAGACGGCCATGATGGCGCTCTGTCACGACCTGGTAGCTAATGGCTAAGCCCATGCCAGTGCCCTGGCCCACGGGTTTTGTGGTAAAAAACGGGTCAAAAATGCGGGATTGAATCTCCGTCGGAATGCCCGCCCCATTGTCTTGAATGAAGATCATGGCGTGCAAGACGGGGGTTGTCGTTGCAGCGTCGGACAGGGAGGGATGGTGGGTCGCGATCGCCATCGTGCGAATCGTAATCGTGGGGGGAGTTGGGGCATCCAATCGCCGTCGATCTGAGGCTTCCAGGGCATCGATCGCATTGCTGATGATGTTCATAAACACCTGGTTGAGCTGGCCCGCATAACATTCCACCAGGGGCAAATCGCCGTATTGCTTCTCAATCTGGATTGCTTGGCGATCAGGGGTGGCATTGAGGCGGCTTTGCAAAATCATCAACGTACTATCAATCCCTTCATGGAGATCCACGTCTTTGACTTCGGCTTCGTCCAACCGGGCAAACACCCGTAGGGATTGCACAATTTCGCGAATGCGGCTTGTGCCCAATTGCATCGAACTCATCAGTTTGTTGAAATCTTCGACTAAAAAGTCGATGTCAATGTCATCCATCTTGTTCTGGATTGCAGCCACCGGCTGGGGGTAATACCGACGATAGAGACTCACCAGTTCCACCAGTTCTTTGGCGTATTCATTGCCATAATCCAGGTTGCCGTGAATAAAGTTAACCGGGTTGTTAATTTCATGGGCAATCCCGGCGACCAACTGGCCCAAGCTCGACATTTTCTCCGTTTGTACCAGTTGCAGTTGGGCCTGGTTCAGTTTGGTGACAGTCTTGTTAAGTAAGGCGACTTGTTCTTGGGTTTGCTGGTAGAGATTAGCCTGGGTAATCGCGATCGCGAGTTGGTTCGCCACCGCATTGAGCAATTCCCGATCATCATGGGCGACCCGCTGGTCATACTGAGCAATCAAATATCCGGTGCGCTGGTCTGCCGCAGGCATGGGAAAAGCAAGATAACGCTTGGCCTGGAGTTCAATCGGGGCGACATCCGGCGCGATCGCCCGCAGAGTGAGCGGTTGTTGCCGCTGGCACCAGTCGGCAAAGGGTAGGGCCGGGGGCAAGAACCGGAAGCTCGCGCGCCCACCGAGGGTCTCCGCTTGGGAGTCGGCTTCCAATTCCAACATCGTCGTTGTCTCTTCGTGCCACACAAACATCACCCGCTGGAGCTTCAGCAGAGCCGCCAATTCCACCACCGTGGTTTGGGCAATCGTTGCCAGATCAAGCGACGAGCGAATCTGAGCAGTCAACCGATTCAACAAGGCTTCTTGACCCGCCTGAAAGCGCATGCGTTCGTAGGTGTAGCGTTGTCGCCAAACCCCCACCACCGCCAGGAGCAAAAAACTACCCAGCAACGTTGCAAGGACATTCAAAGGCCGCAACGCTGATTCGATGTTGCCTTGTGGAATGACTAACGCAATTGACCAATTCACTTCTTGGAGGGGGACATAGGCAACGTAGACCCAGCGATTATCCAATTCAATGAGGTCAATGCCTTGTTGCTTTTGCAGCATTTTCTGGGCGATCGCAGCGAGGCCCGGATTGGGCGATCGCAAAAATTGCTTCCCTGGTGATTCCTGGGTTGAAATGAGAGTGGGGTCAGGATGGGCGATCGCCTTACCTCGGGCATTGAGCACAAAGGCATAACTATCTTCGCCATAGTTTAACCGTTGCAAAATTTGCTGAAACCGCTTGATTTTGATCGATTCCGATAACGCCCCGACAATCCGGCCCGACTGAGGATTGACGATGGGGGCCACAACGCTAATTTGAGTCACCCCCGTGGTGCGACTACTGACGGGATCGGCGATCGCCGGTTGACCTTGCATCACCTTTTTGAACCAACGGCGATCGCGTAAATTGGCCTCTGCTTCGCCAACTGTGGTGTTGGCATAGGAACCATCGGGCCGCACCAGGGAAAGTTGATGAAATTCTTTTTGCCGACTCACTTCCCGGCGCAAGTAATCCCGCATGGTGGCCCAATCCATCGTTTGCACAACGGCAGTGTTGGCGAGCACTGTGGCTTCGGTTTTACGGTTGGATAACCAGTGATCCAACTTTTCGGTTTCGTAGGCCACTTCCAACACGGCTTGCTGCTTGAGACTATCCAAAATCAGACCCCGCACCGCCTGGTAACTGACGATGGAAAGTGCCGCAATCCCAAAGGTACCCGTCACAAAACCGGCATAGATCCACCCTCGGCGCGATCGCAACTGGTTTAGCCCCAGTCCCGGTAAACGGGCTGGCGCTTCGGGCAATAAATTAGACGGCAGAACAGCAGCAGACGAATTCACAACATCGGCTTGGCCGATCTGATGATTGCTTAACACAGGCAAGAATCTCGGAAAAAGATGGGATGGAGCGACAGTAGAGCACCGTAAACCTAAATGCTTGTGGGAAGGGGAACGCACCGACAACAGAGTGGTAACCAATCACCAGACACCAGGCGATCGCAAGCTCCGCACCTCTGCACAACCGCAATATTTAAGAACTAGAAAGTTAAAAAAATATAAAGCTTTGCATCTTTACTTAGAATACCGTGGAAGCCAGTCTAGATATCATCTATTGCCCAAAATCTATCTCTAGATAGGGATAGCCCCTCCCAAGGCAAGATATTGACTCTGGACAGGCGCAGGCATACGCTCTAGAAACACGCCCAGGTTGGCAGAGGATACGCGGCATGAGGGACTTATTTCGGTCTAAAGAGCTTCCAGAGAGTGAACACCGGACTGTGCTCCAGCAGGTTAGTTGGGCCAAGTATGAGCAACTACTGGCGCGACTCACTGATCGCACAGCCCGGTTTACCTACTGCCGGGGCCAGTTGGAAATGATGAATGCTATCGATGAGCATCACCGCTTGCACCAACTGATTGAATCAATGATTTTGGCGATCGCCGACGAACTGGGGTGGGCGATCGAAGGCTACAAAGAGCCTATGCTCAAACGTGAAGATTTGCAAATTGGGGTTGAACCCGATGGGGCCTACTATGTGCAGAATGCGGAACGGATGCACCGCCGACAGGCGATCGCCCTGGAGGTTGACCCGCCGCCAGACCTAATTTTGGAAGTGGAACTGACGCGCAGCCCTGTCAATAAGTTTGCCCTCTATGCCGAGTTGGGGATCCCGGAAGTATGGCGCTACATTGGCAAACCAGGGAAAGATTTCTTGCAGGGGCAGGTGTTCATTCACTATCTGGCGGGCGATCGCTATCGGGAAGAAGACTATGGGTTAGCGTTTCCCTTTTTACCCGCAGGCCGCATTCTGGCCTTTTTGCAAGAAAGCGAAGTCCAGGGCGTGCCCACGGCGCTCCGCAACTTTCGGGAATGGCTGTATCACCACACCTAACCCGCTGGCACGGCTAGCGTAAACACGGGCAGCAACCGGGTTACCTGGAGCGATTTTGCGATCGCCGATCGGGCAAAAACCGTTGGTTCACACCCGGAAGAATACCGATAGAATGGAGCCTGTTGCGTGGGTTGCGATCGGGCCAACACTTGGGCGATCGGCGACAAGTGCCCCGACCAGCCAACCTCACGATTGCATTTAGACCAGTGAATTCTATCGAGCGGGATCCTATGTCAATTCTCTCCTCTGCGCCTTTTTCGGCGGCTGAAATTGCGTCAGAAGGGCTAAAACCGGAGGAATACGAAGAAATTTTTCACCGCCTGGGTCGCCATCCCAACAAAGCCGAACTAGGGATGTTTGGGGTGATGTGGTCAGAGCATTGCTGCTACAAAAATTCCCGCCCCCTCCTCAAACAATTTCCCACCGAGGGCGATCGCGTCCTGGTAGGCCCCGGCGAAAATGCTGGAGTTGTTGATCTCGGCCAGGGCCTCCGTCTCGCGTTCAAGATCGAATCCCACAACCACCCTTCCGCCGTAGAACCCTTTCAGGGAGCCGCGACCGGGGTCGGTGGCATTCTCCGCGACATCTTCACCATGGGTGCCCGCCCCATCGCCATCCTCAACTCCCTCCGATTCGGCCCCCTCGACCAGCCCCGCACCCGCCGCATTTTTGAAGGCGTCGTCGCTGGCATTGCCCACTACGGCAACTGTGTCGGCGTGCCCACTGTCGGGGGCGAAGTTTACTTTGACCCTGCGTACGCTGGCAACCCCCTGGTCAACGCGATGGCCCTGGGGTTAATGGAAACCGAGGAAATCGTGAAATCTGGGGCCAAAGGCATCGGCAACCCTGTGCTGTACGTCGGTTCCACCACCGGACGCGACGGCATGGGCGGTGCCAGCTTTGCCAGTGCAGAACTCAGTGACGAATCGATGGACGATCGCCCCGCCGTGCAAGTGGGCGATCCATTTTTAGAAAAATCCCTGATCGAAGCCTGTCTCGAAGCCTTCAAAACGGGGGCCGTGGTCGCCGCCCAGGATATGGGAGCCGCCGGGATTACCTGTTCCACCGCCGAAATGGCCGCCAAAGGCAACGTTGGCATTGAATTAGACCTAGACAAAATTCCGGTTCGCGAAACCGGGATGGTGCCCTACGAATTCCTGCTGTCGGAATCCCAAGAGCGAATGCTGTTTGTCGCCGCAAAAGGGCGCGAACAAGAACTCATCACAATTTTTGAGCGGTGGGGCTTACACGCCGTCAAAGCTGGGGTCGTCATCGAACAACCCATCGTGCGGATCTTGTTCAAAGGCGAGATTGCCGCTGAAATTCCCGCCACGGCCCTGGCAGACAACACGCCGATCTACCACCGGGAACTGTTGCCCGAACCCCCAGCCTACGCCCAACAAGCCTGGGCCTGGTCTGTAGCCACCTTGCCGCCCTGTGATGTCCAGGGGCTCCAACTGCCAACCGGCAACCTCACCTGGAACGAAGTGCTGTTGCAACTCTTGGCCATACCCTCGATCGCCTCTAAACAGTGGGTCTATCGTCAATATGACCACCAGGTGCAAAACAATACGGTGCTGGTGCCTGGTGGTGCCGATGCCGCGATCGTCCGTGCCCGCCCCGTGACTGCACCCTACACTCCCACCCAGACGCCCCAAATCGGGGTGGCCGCTACCGTCGATTGCAACCCCCGGCAGGTCTATCTCCATCCCTATGAGGGGGCCAAAGGCGCAGTTGCAGAAGCCGCTCGGAACCTGAGCTGTGTCGGGGCAGAACCGCTGGCCATTACAGACAACCTGAATTTTGGTAGCCCCGAAAAGCCCATTGGCTACTGGCAACTGGCAGAAGCCTGTCGGGGCTTGGCCGAAGCGTGTCAGGAGTTTCAAACCCCAGTGACGGGGGGCAATGTGTCGCTTTACAACGAAACCCTGGATTCGGCGGGGAATCCTCAACCCATTTATCCAACTCCGGTGGTGGGTATGGTGGGCCTGATCCCAGATTTGAGCCGGATCTGTGGCCAGGGGTGGCAGCACAGTGGTGATTTGATTTATCTCTTGGGGCAACCGTGGGGACAGGCCGCAGCATCCGTCACGTTGGGTGGCTCTGAATATTTAGCCGCAATTCATGGTGTTGTTGCAGGGCATCCCCCGATTGTGGATTTTGCGCTGGAACGGCGGGTACAAGCAGCGTGTCGAGAAGGCATTCGGCGCGGGTGGGTGCAGTCGGCCCATGATGCCGCCGAAGGAGGAATCGCGATCGCCCTGGCAGAATCCTGTCTCAGCGGGAATTTGGGCGCAACGATTACGATGCCGATCGCCCCAGCCGATTCTCCCCTCCGGTGGGATGAACTGTTGTTTGCCGAAGGGGGCGCGCGCATTCTTGTGTCCGTATCGCGATCGCACCAGGCAGAATGGGAAACCTATTTACACACCCAATTAGCGAACGAGTGGGCCATCATTGGCACGGTTGAAAGCGCCGCTGCTTTGCAGGTGCAAACGGCTGATCAGATTGACCTTCTTTCTGTCGCCTTAGCCGACATGGGCGATCGCTGGCATCACGCCATCCAACGACAACTCACTCAAGCCCCCGAAAGCACCTAACCCACCCAGCCCATCACGCAAACCAATACTCGTCGATCTCGCGCGATTTCCCGCCTATGAGTATTCCAAACGCCTGATAGGATGAAACCAGAGATTAACAAACGCTTAAACTGAACTTTACGCGCAACCGCTTGCCGCATTTGTTCAGTTAGGCTTGTCGCTTGATGTTTTGGGCTGCTTTGTTCATCTGCAAGGTGCCAGTCCCAACGACGTTCGCTGTATTCACTATCCCGGAGCCAAGCAAACGCATGATGCCCAAACCTTCCTTCCCGCAGGGTGCCGCTCTTCATCACAGCGAAGCCTCTGTTGCCCTGTCTGAACTGCCACCCGACAAACCCGAAGAAGCCTGTGGCGTATTTGGGGTGTATGCCCCCGAACAAGATGTCGCCAAACTTACCTACTTTGGCTTATATGCCTTGCAGCATCGCGGCCAGGAATCGGCGGGGATTGCTGCCTTTGACGGCAAGACGGTGCATCTCCACAAAGATATGGGCCTCGTCTCTCAGGTATTTAGCGAGGCGATTCTTCAGGAACTCCCAGGGCAACTGGCCGTTGGCCATACGCGCTACTCCACCACCGGCACCAGCCGCGTAGTCAATGCGCAACCCGCCGTTGTGCAAACTCGGTTGGGGCCTCTAGCGCTGGCCCACAATGGTAACTTGGTGAATACAGCCAATCTCCGGGAAGAACTGCTGCAAAATAACCACAATCTGATCACCACAACGGATTCTGAGTTAATTGCGTTTGCGATCGCCGAAGCCGTGAATGACGGCAAAACCTGGTTAGATGGGGCAATTCATGCGTTTCAGCGCTGTCAAGGCGCGTTTAGTTTAGCGATCGCCACCCCTGACGGACTGATCGGCACCCGTGACCCCAACGGCATTCGCCCCCTGGTCATTGGTACCCTCCCCCGCCATGACGACACCGCTCCGCTCCGCTACGTCCTCGCCTCAGAAACCTGCGGCCTCGACATCATCGGCGCAGACTACGTTCGGGATGTTGCACCGGGTGAACTGGTATGGATTACCGATGCCGGCCTAGTCTCGCAGCAATGGGCAACCCAGGCCCAGCCGAAACTTTGCATCTTTGAGATGATTTACTTCGCGCGGCCCGACAGCCTCATGCAAGCCGAAAGTCTCTACAGCTATCGGATTCGCATTGGGCAGCGCCTTGCCCAAGAATCGCCAGCAGAAGCGGATCTGGTCATTGCTGTGCCCGATTCTGGCATTCCCGCCGCGATCGGCTACTCCCAAGCCTCCGGCATCCCCTATGGCGAAGGACTGATCAAAAACCGCTACGTCGGGCGCACCTTTATTCAACCAACCCAGGCCATGCGGGAATCAGGCATTCGCATGAAGCTCAACACGCTCAAAGACGTGTTAAATGGCAAGCGGGTTGTGATTGTCGATGACTCCATCGTGCGGGGCACCACCAGTCGCAAAATCGTCAAAGCCTTACGCGATGCCGGAGCCACCGAAGTCCACATGCGGATTTCGTCGCCCCCTGTCACCCATCCGTGCTTTTACGGCATTGACACCGACAACCAAGATCAACTGATTGCCGCCACCAAATCCGTTGCTGAAATTGCCACGCAAATTGGAGTCGATTCCCTCGAATACTTGAGTTGGGAAGGCATGTTGGTCACCACTCGTGATCATCCCGATCATTTCTGTTCGGCCTGTTTTACTGGGGACTATCCCGTTACAGTTCCCGAAATGCTCAAACGCAGCAAACTCGTCCTCGAAAAACCCGTTTCACTGGCGACAGTTCCCACGGCTTAAAGCCTGAACCCAGGAACCTGGGGGCCAGGGAGTTGGGCAGGGCTTGGCTAACTGATGGTCAAGCCCGTTTGTGGAGTTGAGTTGAGTCTGGGCGATCGCGGCAAAACTCCACCCCTTGCGCCCCTGGACTGCGGCTTAAGGCGCGATCGCTGTCCCGGCTTGAACTGCACCGACAACGCCAGATCGGAACTACTCAATATTGGCCACCCGAAAGCCCATCACACATTCATACTGGGTGGGCTCATTATCGTGGTGTTTCATTAAAGCTCGCCCACACCGTAGCCGCCCCCCAGTCCAACGGGGTTGGCCACCTTGACTTGCCATTAAACACGACTGGCAAACTTGCTCTGGGGCAATAAGTTGATCGTCCATGAGGATGACGAGCATCATGTACCTCCCAAGCACCCTCAACTGTATTTCTATTTTATGTCAGGAACCAATGGCATTTGGCCCAGCCCATACAGAGCTTAATACAGAGCCATCTACCGTGTGGTCAAATGCGATGCAATCTAACTCTGATTCATCCTTTTCACCCGCTGCCGTTACCCCAGCAGCAACTCACCAGTTCGTGCAGCGGTAAGCCCAGGCGAACGCCTGGGCCAAAACCGAATAAAACTCAGCCACCCCTTTCAGCATCCCGGAAAAGCAAGATACTATGAATAATTGGGATATTAACGCAAAGACTAATTGCGGCGATCGGTGGAGTGTCGCTTGCGCGAACTTGCCAGATGCAATGCGTCTCCGTCCTTTACGAAATAATGTTGCCTAGAGGTTTGTTCTGTGACTCAGACTAACTTAGATTATTTAGCTCAAACTGATCCAGCGATCGCTGAGATTATCGACCGAGAGCTGCGGCGGCAACGGGATCACTTAGAACTGATTGCCAGCGAAAACTTCACCTCGGCTGCGGTCATGGCCGCCCAAGGCTCGGTTCTCACCAACAAATATGCCGAAGGGTTGCCCGGAAAGCGGTACTACGGCGGGTGCGAATTTGTCGATGAAGCCGAGCAACTCGCCATCGACCGGGCCAAAGAACTATTTGGGGCCGCCCATGCCAACGTCCAACCCCACTCTGGGGCGCAGGCTAACTTTGCGGTCTTCCTCAGCCTGTTGCAACCGGGCGACACCATCATGGGCATGGATTTGTCCCACGGTGGGCACCTGACCCACGGCTCCCCGGTGAATGTATCCGGCAAATGGTTCCAGGTACAGCACTACGGTGTCAGCGCCGAAACCGAGCAACTGGACTATGATCACATCCGGGAATTGGCACTGCAACATCGGCCCAAGCTCATCATTTGTGGGTATTCTGCCTATCCTCGGATCATTCAGTTTGACAAGTTCCGGGCGATCGCCGACGAAATCGGTGCTTACTTACTTGCGGACATTGCCCACATTGCCGGCCTAGTCGCCAGTGGCCACCACCCCAACCCACTGCCCTACTGCGATGTCGTCACCACCACCACCCACAAAACCCTCCGTGGCCCCCGGGGTGGCTTGATTTTGACCCGCGATGCCGAATTAGGCAAAAAGTTTGATAAAGCCGTATTCCCTGGCACCCAGGGCGGCCCCCTGGAGCACGTCATCGCGGCTAAAGCCGTCGCCTTTGGCGAAGCCCTCCGCCCCGAATTCAAAACCTACTCTGGGCAAGTGATCGACAACGCAAAAGCGATGGCCGCCCAACTCCAAGACCGGGGCATCAAGATTGTCTCTGGTGGCACCGATAATCACTTGATGTTGTTAGATCTGCGCTCGATTGGGATGACTGGCAAAGTCGCCGATCGCCTCGTCAGCGAAGTCAACATCACTGCCAATAAGAACACCGTCCCCTTTGACCCTGAATCGCCTTTTGTCACCAGTGGTCTGCGGTTGGGTTCACCGGCCATGACAACACGGGGCATGGGCCAGACCGAATTCACTGAAATTGGGAACATCATTGCGGATCGCTTGCTCAATCCTGACGACGACGCGATCGCCCAGGCTTGTCGCGATCGCGTGGCCAAGCTGTGCGGCAGTTTCCCGCTCTATCCCCATTTGCGAATTCCGGTTCCCGCGTTGGTCTAAGCGCCAACCCCAGAGTCAGCACCATGCTACACAGCCTTTGAAGCAAGAATTTGCCCTCACGGCTCTTTCTCTTCAAACTGGCAACCGGCAACGGTCTGAAGCAATACCGGAATAAACCATCCGAGGATGCAGCGATCGCTGCATCCTTTTTGTTTTCTCAACTCCGATTTCCTTCCCCCAGGAGCGCTGAGTTTGCCGTCGTCCTGAGTGCGCTGACCAAGCAAAGGGCGCGATCGCCCCCACAAATTGTCACCACAAATTAACGAAGGATCAGCCAACTTCTATTAGCAAAACTATTCAAACTCATCAGAAATTTAAAAGTCTACGCCCAAAGGCCGCGATCGCGTCGTCCCATCTCCCCTAAGCCTCTAGACAAAATAGCTCCACCAAAGTAATAAAAAAATAGATGTCATTAACAATTCTTTGCTAACTAACATCTGAAATGGAGTAGACTCTTCCTGACGCTATCCTCAAAATTCGCATCATCAGATGAATCACTACTGGTATCACATTGCTGCGTTCCTAATTGCAGCGCTTGTTGTCTTGGGGGTCACGCCACGGGTCAAACAATTCGGCCTGGAGCGCGGTCTGGTAGATCGGCCCGGTGGCCGCAAAATTCACCAAAGACCAATGGTGCGCTTGGGTGGCGTAGCAGTGTTTGTCGGTACCATAGTGGCCTTACTTGTCGTGTGGTGGACAGGTGGCTTTGGCATTCAAACCCCTCAAAAAGAATATGAACTTTGGGGCGTTGTCATTGGGGGGCTAGCCTTTTTCCTCATCGGATTAGCCGACGATTTATTAACCCTTTCAGCGAAAACCAGGCTCGTTGCGCAGTTCACAGTCGCGGCGATCGTGTGGCAGGCAGGCGTCCAGGTTGAGTTCTTGACGATTCCCGGCGTGGGTTTGTTCCAACTGCAAGATTGGATTAGCCTCCCCATCACCGTGGTCTGGCTCGTTGGGATGGCCAATGCAATCAACATGATTGACGGGCTCGATGGCTTAGCCGCAGGCGTTTCCGGCATTGCCGCAATGGTAATGTTGATTGTGACCTTGTTCATGGGGCAACCTGCTGCGGCGCTTATCGCTGCGGCGCTGGCAGGGGGCTGTCTGGGCTTTCTACGGTATAACTTCAACCCGGCCCAAATCTTTATGGGGGATGGCGGTGCCTACTTTATGGGGTTTACCCTGGCAGGTGTCGGCATTATTGGCCTGGTCAAAGCGGTGACCACTGTTGCCGTATTGCTGCCCTATTTAATTCTTGCCGTGCCCATTTTGGATATCTTCACCGTTGTCGTGTCGCGGTTACGCCAGGGCCAGTCCCCTTTTGCTGCCGATAAACGCCACCTTCATCACCGCCTCTTAAAAGCCGGGTTATCTCAGCGGTTAGCCGTGTTATTCATCTATTCGCTCACCCTGTGGGCCGGGGCGCTGGCGCTGGCCGTGTCGAATATGCCGAGTGGGTGGGGCTATGCGATCGCGGCCACGGTGATCCTGAGTTTCACCAGTTGGCAAGTCTGGAAAACCGCGAAGCAATCCTAGGATAATCAGGCCGTTATGACAGCGATCGCGGAAATTATTTGTGTCGGCACAGAGCTACTGCTAGGCGATATCCTCAATACCAATGCCCAGTTTTTAGCCCAAGAACTAGCGGATTTAGGTATCGCTCACTACTACCAATCCGTAGTGGGAGACAATCCCGCCCGTATTCAGCGCGTTGTACAAACAGCCTGCGATCGCGCTAATTTGCTCATCTTCACTGGCGGCTTGGGGCCAACTCCCGACGACCTGACCCACGAAGCCCTGGCCAACTGTTTTGGGGTGCCCCTCGTCGAGCATCCCGAAATTCTGGCAGACATTGCCCAAAAGTTTGCCCAACGGGGTCGTACCATGACTCCCAATAATCGCAAACAAGCCTTGCTCCCAGAAGGGGCTCGCGTTCTCACCAATTCTGCGGGCAGTGCCCCCGGCATCATTTGGCAACCCCGTCCTAACATCACCATCTTGACCTTCCCCGGCGTGCCCGCCGAAGTGAAATATATGTGGCGCGAGGTGGCGGTACCCTTTTTGCGGGAAACGGGCTGGGTTGACAAAACAGTCTATCGCCGCATGTTGCGCTTTTGGGGCATTTCGGAATCAGCCCTGGCGGAAAAAGTGGGGCATTGGTTTGACTCGCCGAACCCAACCGTTGCGCCCTATGCCAATTGGGGTGAAGTCAAACTGCGGATTGCCGCCCTCGCGGAAACGGAAGCGATCGCCCAAACCATGCTGGCCCCCGTCGAACAAGAACTGCGGGAACTGGGAGGCGAAGATTGTTATGGGGCCGATACCGATACTCTCGCCTCCGTCGTGGGTCAACTGCTCACCACCAGTGGCACCACCCTGGCCGTGGCAGAATCCTGTACGGGGGGCGGTCTGGGAGCCATGCTTACCACCGTTTCCGGCAGTTCTAGCTACTTCATGGGCGGGATCATTTCCTACGACAATGCAGTCAAAGTCAAGCTTTTAGGCGTGAATCCCGAGGACTTAGCCACCGCCGGCGCAGTGAGTGCAATCGTGGCGGAACAAATGGCTGTCGGCGTGCGCGATCGCATGGGCACAACCTGGGGCCTCAGCATCACAGGAATTGCAGGCCCAACCGGTGGAAGTGAAGAGAAACCCGTCGGTTTAGTCTACATTGGTTTGTCAGGAAATGATGGCGTGACCAGCTTTGAACATCGCTTTGGAGCCTTGCGTGGGCGCGATTGGGTACGGCATTTGAGTGCATGTAGCGCGTTAGATCATCTGCGGAGAAAATTACTACACCATAAACTTTGAGTTTTTCTGAGCAGAGCTGTACCCTCCTCCAAATAAATTGGGTACAATCTTAATATAGAAATAGGTTCAAACCCTGGTACGAGTGCGGGACTTTCGCGGGCATTGCATTCGAGACCACGTTTTGATAAGGAGCTATCTGTTCAATGGATTACCTTGATAAGGTGCTTGAGAAGCTGAAGGAATGGGCTCGGAAACTGATTGAGGCTCTCTTAGGGCCGGAAGTTCAGCCGGAGCCAGAGCCGATTCCCATCCCAGTGAACGATCCTCAGCGCCGTTAATCCGAGGTTGCGCGCGATATACGGACTTAAATCGAGTGACTGTTCATCTTTTGGTGCTCCACGGCCCCAACTTAAATTTGCTGGGTAAGCGAGAGCCAGGTATCTACGGTTCGCGATCACTAGCAGACATTGACCAAATGCTAGAAGCTGAAGCTGAAACCTTAGGGGTGACGCTCCAGACCTTGCAGTCGAACCATGAAGGTGCTTTGGTGGACGCGATCCAAGCCACATGGGGCGTGCATCATGGGCTACTCATCAACGCCGGAGCCTACACCCACACCAGTGTTGCTATTCGAGATGCGATCGCCGGGGTGAAAATCCCCACTGTAGAAGTGCATCTCAGCAATATTTATCAACGCGAAGAGTTTCGTCATCATTCTTACATTGCGCCCGTCGCGATTGGACAGATCAGCGGCTTTGGCGCAGACAGCTATCGCCTGGGATTACACGCCCTGGTACAGCATTTGCGCCAGGTTCAGCCGTAGGTTCCATCGCGCCTGGCAACCCGCGATCGCGACATGGCCCTATCTTCAAATCGAAGGTTAGCAAGTCAACAAAGTAGGGGCGATCGCGCAGCCAGCTTTTGTTATCAGCCCAAGACTAAAAACTCGGTTTAAAGGTCGAGAGATGTGGTTCAATCAAGCCCATAACCCATGTCACTGGTAGCAGCCTTGGCACCAGTGGGCACAGGTTGTGATTCTCCCGCCCCCTAGTAAACAGAGCTGACATGGACTCGCCAGTACACTTGGCTGTAAACGGCACATTAATGCGCGGATTAGAACTGAACGGCAACATGCAGCGCGTGCAAGCCGAATTCATCCGAGAAGCGGAAACCGCACCCACCTATCGATTGTGGACAATTAGCGATCGCCATCCAGCCATGCAACGAGTGACCAGGGGCGGACGGTCAATTGCTGTAGAAGTCTGGGCCGTTCCCGCAGCAGGCATCAGTACCTTATTGCAACTGGAACCCCCCGGCTTGTGCATTGGTAAAGTGCAATTGGCCGATGGCGAAACCGTGCTCGGCGTATTAGGCGAAGCCATTTTGTGTGCAGACCAACCAGAAATTACTGAGTTTGGTGGGTGGCGAACTTACATCGCCAGCTTAAAGCCCTAAACTGAGACGGGCAAAGCAGCCTTGGATTGCGAGGTTGATATTGCCCCCAATCCAGCTTCTGAGCACTTTGACTTGGGAACTTGAGCAAACAGTTGCAGAGAAGGGAGACCAATGAACCAAGAGCCAATGGACTATACCACCTATGTGGAGCAGGCGGCAGCAGTGGTGGGCTTGCCCATTCCACCGGAGTATCACCAGAGCGTGGTCGAAAACTTTGAGCGGATCGCCGCGATCGCCCAACTGGTGATGGAATTTCCCCTAGATGACGACGTGGAAATTGCGCCAGTGTTTGAACCGTAGCCCCTCGTTGTTCAATTCGATTTGCTGTATTTGCTTGATTTGGTGATTCGCCTGAGTGATGACCTGTTATGCCTAAACTGTATCCCGATGCTACTAGCCTTGCCCAAAGTATTCGTAATGGTGAAGTCACGGCCAAGGCGGTCGTTGCGGCGGCCCTGGCCCGCATTGCAGAACATAATCCCAGTCTGAATTGTTTTACCACCGTGTTAGCAGAACAGGCGATGGGAGATGCAGATGCCGTTGACCAGGCGATCGCCGCTGGTCACGATCCGGGGCCATTAGCCGGAGTCCCGTTTGGGGTCAAAGATTTGTTTGATATTGCAGGCGTCAGGACGTTAGCGGGTTCCAAAATCAACGCCACGCGATCGCCTGCCACTCAGGATGCCACCCTCATCCAACGACTAAAACAGGCCGGAGCAGTGTTAGTCGGGGCGCAATTGATGGATGAATACGCCTATGGTTTTGTGACCGAAAATAGCCACTACGGCCCTTGTCGCAATCCCCACGACCTAAACCGGATGACTGGCGGCTCATCGGGGGGTTCCGCCGCCTCCGTTGCAGCGGGGTTAGTGCCGTTGGCCCTGGGGTCAGACACCAATGGGTCAATTCGGGTGCCATCGGCCTTGTGCGGCATTTTTGGCCTCAAACCGACCTTTGGCCGCCTGTCACGGGCCAGAACCTATCCCTTTGTAGCCAGCTTAGATCACCTTGGGCCATTCACCCGCTCCGTTCGGGACAGTGCCCTCGCCTTTGACCTCATGCAGGGGCCAGATCCGGCAGACCCCGCCTGTACCCAACGGCCCGCCCAACTGTGCTTACCCGAATTGAGCAAAGGCATTGACGGTTTACGGATTGCGATCGCTGACGAGTACTTTGCCACCAACGCCGAACCCAACATTCTGGCAGCGGTCGAGCACCTGGGGCAAGCGCTAGGGGCCACTCAACGAGTCACGATTCCCGAAGCCAAACGGGCACGGGCAGCGGCTTTCATCATCACAGCCTCTGAAGGGAGTCACTTACATCTAGACGACCTGCGGAAAACCCCCCAGGATTTTGACACCGCCACCCGCGATCGCTTCCTAGCTGGGGCGCTAATCCCGGCAACCTGGTATCTCCAGGCCCAACGGTTTCGCGCCTGGTATCGCGATCGCGTCCGGGAATTATTTCAGCAGGTCGATATCATCCTGGCTCCCACCGTCCCCTGTCCGGCCCCTCTCATCGGCCAAACCACCCTCAAACTCGACGGTGTAGAAACCTTGCTGCGGCCCAACATTGGCCTTTTTACCCAACCCCTTTCCTTCATTGGCCTGCCAATTGTCAATGTCCCCATCCAGCGGCCCGGCCAATTGCCCATTGGGATGCAAATCATTGCCGCGCCCTACCAAGAAGCCTTGGCCCTGCGCGTCGCCGCCTATCTAGAAAGCCAGGGTCTAGTAGCGGCCCCCGTCCCGACCTTACCCTAGCCCAGCCCCACGCCCCATGACCCGCGATCGCATGACTCAAACCAGCCCCCAGACTGGGCTTAGCCTTTTAGTCGGCCTGGTCACTTTGGCTAGCTCTGGGGCTTCGGCACAACCATCACTGGTTAAGCCCAGCCAACAGCCAACCTGTGCCAGTTTCATGTTTGCCGAAGAGACGCTGCATTTTAGTTTGGCCAAACCGAGCGGGGGGGTGGTGACTGAAGCCGAGTGGCAAACCTTTGTAGAGCAGACGGTTAAACCCAAATCGGCCCACATCTTCCTGCATATCCTTGATACGTCCAAAACGGCTAACCTGTCCTCTGGGCAGGCCGTGCCAGCACCCAGCCGCGCCTTTATGCTGGTCTACCCCAGTCGCGCCGTCGAGGAAGACGCGATCGCCCACATCATTGCCACCTACCAACGCCAGTTTCAAATCAAATCCGTATCACGCACCACAACCTGTGTGACAATTTCTTGGTAAGGGAGGCACACCCTGCCTAGTCATTCTTGCTCTGCGTAAAGGATTACATCCGGTGTCAAACTACGGCCTTGCTCTTCATACCGTCAGTTCGGTGTTGGGACTCGCGATCGCAAATGTTGACGGCGATCGCCGCGTCCAAACCTGGGATCTGGGCCGCGCCACATCCAACGTTTTGCACACCTACCTGATGGAGTTTATCCAGCCTCAAACCTGGACAGATCTCAGTTTTATTACCGTTGCCCAGGGGCCAGGGGGTTTCACGGGCACTCGCATTGGCATGGTCACCGCCCGCACCCTCGCCCAACAGTTAGACCTCCCCGTGTTGCCGATTTCGACCCTCGCTGCTGTCGCCTGGGAATGGTGGATGCAGCAAACCGAACTCACTGCCAACCCAGCGATCGCCGTGCAAATGCCAGCCCAACGGGGTGAAGTCTTTGGGGCCATTTACCGTCCGGGGCAATCAGCTTGGCCCAGCCTCACCACCGAGTGGAGCGATCGCAGTTTGCCCCATGCCGACTGGGAACACATCCTGGCAACCTGGCCCGAACCTGTTCACGTCATCCAGGCCGACACCCCCGCCACCGCCGTCGGTGCCATGTTAGATCTGGCCTGGGGACAATGGCACGCTGGCGTGCGATCGCACTGGGCCGCAGCCCTCCCCTTTTATGGCCAACATCCCGTAACGTAAAACGTTGGACGCTCAGCGGCTCCCTGCCTGAATCCGGTTGTCGATCGCGAAACTAGGTGCAATCCGTTGGGCCAGTTGCACCGCCAGTTGTCGTTCCGCCACCGTGTTGACCACCCCCAACAACACCAAAACTGTACCTTGGCTCTGCACTTGTAGCCGAAACGGGCGCAACGTAACATCCTGGTTCAACGCTTGTTCAACTTGGGCTGCTGCCGCTTGCACACTGGTCACCTTGGGAGCCGTTGGCTCGGGCCTCGTTCCCCTCGGTTGCGGCGGCACAGCCAAGCCCACCAGCGGCCACCCCATTCCAAGCAATAGCGCGATCGCCCAGAGCGCAGAATAATTCCAGGGATAGAGTTGTGTCCGACGCATAAGGCTTAAACTCCAAGGCAAAAGAGTGTGAGGGGTAAGGCAAAGAAACGTTGTTCCAGCTTAAGTTCCAGCCTAAGCAACTGTGCCATCAAGCGACATCTATCTTGAGGTATTGCTCATTTCCATCCTCAACTGGGCGATCGCCGCACGTAAACCACGAGGCAGAACCTGAAGCTACCTTAGCCTGCTGGAAGTTCACCCCCCGAAAATTGCCCAAATCTTTGAACTGTTGTGGTCGTGGTGGGTACAAACTTCACAGTGTTTCGGTCACCCTAGAAAAGCCCCTTAAGGTGTTATCAACAATATGAAATTTTCTGATCTTCATCTCAAAGTCTGGGCCTTAAAGCACCTACCGGTATTGCCCAAAGCCCGTCGCAATTATCAAATTGACCATCTCAAACGGTGCATGAGAATCCCCCAACCCCTTGAAAGCCATTTTTATGAATAAGGATCTGGGCGCAAGGAAGTAGACCGCCGCAGCGCGATCGCCCCACCCACCTCTTTCTTCCCTTTTTTGATATTTGACTATCCTGGCCGTCTCTGGCTCGTTTGAACCTGCTCAACCAACTGTGCAACGGTATGGGCAGGTTCTTTGCACGTAAAGCCCTGACACACCAGCCCCTCCACCCCAGCCGAAAGATTGGGTTCCAGTTTATACACAACCGCAGGAAAATACTGCATCGCCAAGGCCCCAATGCGATCGCCACTCGTCCGCACCAGGGTTTGGTGGTAGTACCAATCCAGCGCCGAGAATAGACTGGGGCACGCTTGGGGCGATCGCTCCATCACCGTCCCAAAAGCACGCAACGTCTGCTCCGCCCGATCTACAAACGCCAACTCTTCCGTCAACAGCGCCAACCGCACCAGATTACTCACCGCCACCCCATTGGCCGCTGGTGTCGCATTGTCTACATAACCTCGTTCCCGAATCAGCAAATCCTGACGACTATCCGTACTGAAGTATCCCCCCAACTCGACACTCCACAGATACTCATCAAATTCGGCTTGCAGGTGCAGTGCATGATCCAGCCACGCTGTCGTAGTTGTTGGGGCGATCGCTAACTCTGCCTGGTGCAAATCTAAGAAAGCTTTAATCAAAAGGGCATAGTCTTCTGCCTGGGCCACCACCGTCGCCTGTCCGTCGTAATTCACCCGCTGTAGCCGACCGTCAAGCCGCTGCTGCGTCAGGCAAAACGTCGCCGCCGCGATCGCCAACTGCAACCACTCCGGTTGCTGAAATACCGTCGCTGCCCGCGCCAAACCCGAAATCATCAAACTGTTCCAGGCCACAATCATCTTTGTATCCGTCACAGCGGGAATCCGTCCGGGCCAAGGCTGGGTTTTCGCCTCCTGATTTTGACGCGCCGGGGGAAAGGGAGTCCGGCGATCGCGGGTGCCATACCGAGCCTCAAACAACGCCGCTAGCCCCTGCTCCACCCGGTCATCCAATGGCCCTGGGTGTCGCCGTTGCAGCACAATCTGCCCTTCAAAATTACCCGTCGGAGTCACCGTAAACGCAGTGGCTAACGCCTCTAAGGTTGGCCCATCCATTAACGGCTGCAACTGGTCATAAGCCCACACATAAAACGCACCTTCCTCCGGTTCCGCTGCGTCAGCCGTCGCAAAACTGTCTGCATCTTGCGCCGCATAAAAATAGCCTTCAGGAGCCGTCATTTCCCGTTGGAGCCACTCCACCGTCAGGGCGATCGCCCGCTCAAAGGCCGGTTCTTTAGCCCCCGCACTCCACAAATTCGCCAAATACTCCATGATCTGGCCGTTGTCGTAGAGCATCTTCTCGAAATGGGGCACTGTCCACGTCGGATCCACCGTATAGCGATGAAAGCCCCCCGCCACATGGTCAAAAATACCGCCAAGTGCCAAATCCATGCCCCGTTGCAGGCTAATTTTCGGCGCATCATACCGGGATTCCAGAGGTAAACGACTGGCCCGTTGCGCCACCTCCGCATAGGGAATCATAGGAAAACTCGGCCCCATACCACTGCCAGACACTACCCCCGTGTTGTATTCCATGCCTTGCTGAAACACAGCACGACTCAACGCTGGAGCAGCGTCCAGGCGGGCCATGCCCTGCAAATTAGTCAAAATCTCGGTTTTGATGGTCTGGAGTTTTGTTTTTTCCAGATCGTAGTACTGCCGCACAGACTGCAACACCTGAAAAAAGCTCGGTCGCCCGTATCGCGGTTCCACCGGAAAATAGGTGCCCCCATAAAACGGCACCAGATCCCCCGGTGTCAGAAAAATATTGAGTGGCCAGCCCCCCTGTCCCGTCATCATTTGCAGGGCTTGCATGTAGATGCTGTCGATATCCGGGCGCTCTTCCCGATCGACTTTAATCGGCAAAAAATTGGCGTTGAGGTAATCGGCGATCGCCTCGTCAGAAAACGCCTCCCCCTCCATGACCGTACACCAGTGACAACTGGAATAGCCAATAGACAAAAAGATGGGTTTGTTCTCCCGTTCCGCAGTTTCCAGGGCCTCATCGCACCACGGCCACCAGGCGATCGGGTTCTCCGCATGTTTTCGCAAATAGAGGCTCTTCGCAGCAGCAAGGCGATTTGGCATAATTTTCCAGGGGGTAACAGCAACCAGCGCGAGAATATGTCATCCTAGTTTTTTCTCTTTACTACCCTACACCGCTTCCCCGTCGGGGTCGTTCCCTCCATCGTCTAAACTAGGACAGCACGGAGCATTACTAAGGTTATGCAAGTATTTGTACTGTTATTTAACGTCGGCACAGATAACGAAGGCTTACACACATTGCAACTTAACGGCCAGGATTGGGTGCTCATGTTTGAGGATGAAGATGACGCCACCCGCTACGCCCTCTTGCTCGAAGCCCAGGATTTTCCCACGCCCTCAGTAGAGGCGATCGCCCAGGAAGAAATCGAAGAATTCTGCACGGGGGCTGGCTTCGAGTATCGCCTCATTCCCAAAGGCTTTGTCCCAGAGTCGGATCTAGAGCGGTTGCTCCTCGTGCCCCCCGAAAAAAATGTCGCAGAAACCGATTGGGCACGAGATCAACAGTCAAACCCTAGCCTAGACGCGCCCCCCACTGCGCCGCCCCCCGAAGCAGAAGACGAACCAGTGATGTCGGATTCTGAATTGGAGCAAATGCGTCGCCGCTTGGAAGGGCTACTGTAGCGGGTTGAATCCAAAGAACACGCCCGCTTTTGAGCCACCGCTGGCACAACCAAACCCCCAGCCCGAAGAGGAGCGACATTCAACGCTCTCCTTTGCGACGGAAAAAACCTGGCTAGAGCAAAAGCCTTAAACAGGGCATGGGTTCTGGAGGTTGGACGGCTCTTAGTGCTGGCTCGGTTGGCCTCCGCCCATTCCGCCTATGTCCTCCCATTCCGCCTATGATTGAGTAGAGTCAGCCCTGCGAGGATTGACCCTAACGTTTTTCTCAGTTCACCTCTTAAGCTCACCATGCAACCGCTTCAAGAACGGGGTCATTTGCTGACCGAACAGTCAAATCCTGCCAGCCAAAATCTGGATCAGTTAACCGCCCTGGAACTGGTGGATTTGTTCAACCAGGAAGATGCAAAAGTGATTGCCGCGATCGCTCAGGCCAGAGAACCGTTAGCCGCCGCAGTGACCTGTGCCACCGAAGCCTTGCGCCAGGGAGGGCGGTTGTTTTATGTTGGGGCCGGCACCAGCGGACGGTTGGGGGTGTTGGATGCGGCGGAATGTCCCCCCACCTTTTGCACCGACCCCGAACAAGTCCAGGGCATTATTGCGGGTGGAGCCGGGGCACTGGTGCGCAGTTCTGAAGGGTTGGAAGACCGGGCAGCAGATGGAGCCGCCGCGATCGCCCACCACCAAATTCACGCGAATGACGTTGTGGTCGGCATTACGGCGGGGGGGACAACGCCTTATGTGCACGGAGCCTTGCAAGCCGCACGGCAACGGGGCGCAACCACCGTCTTCATCGCCTGTGTGCCCAAAAACCAAGTCGAGGCGATCGTGGATGTCGACATTCGCCTATTGGTCGGCCCAGAAGTTTTGGCTGGCTCAACCCGGCTGAAAGCAGGTACCGTGACCAAACTTGCGCTCAATATTCTCTCGACCGGGGCAATGGTGCAGTTGGGTAAGGTCTATGGCAATCGCATGGTGGATGTGGCCGTAACCAACACGAAACTGCACGATCGGGCTTTGCGCATTTTGTGTGATCTGACGGACTTATCCCGCGAGGAGGCTGGGCGCTTACTCGAAGCGAGTGGCCGCAAAGTCAAACTTGCATTGCTGATGCATTGGGCGGAGGTCGATCGCACCACAGGAGAACACCTCTTGACCACCCACCAGGGCAATTTGCGTCAAGCGATTCAGGCAGCCCAAACGACCTAAATCCGGCATCATCTGGACGGGCTTGAATGGCTCCATAGCTCTAAGCAGTTCGCCCCTGGCCGCGATCGCCCCCCAAGGCAAACAAGGGGGCATACAATTATTTTGTTGCAAAGATTTAAGTGAAGATAGATGAACTTTAGGCGGTAGTTTCACCTAATCCCGCGTTTTCACGTAGGCTTAGGAATCTGATCTTCATTTAATTCTCATCACGAGATATCTTCATCATGGCTAATGCAACGTTTTGGGGCAAAGTCCACCAAGTCGCCTGGTTGAGCACTTTACCGATCGCTCTCACAACAGCGATCGCAGATGGGGCCCAAGCATTTGGCTTTACCCACACGTACGTATTTGGCGATAGTCTGTCGGATTCGGGGAATTTGTTTACGCTGACGGGAGGGCTTTTTCCACCCCCGCCCTATGCCTAACGCCTCTCGAATGGCCCCGTTTGGGTGGAATACTTGGCCCCCAAATTGGGAACACCGCTGACCAGCTTCGCGATCGCCGGAGCCAGCACGGGCAGCACCAATACGAGGATTCCCGTCCTAGGAGGCATTAGCAACCAGATCGATATCTTCAAAGTACTCAACCCCGTTGTTGATCCCGATGCGCTCTACATTCTCTGGGGCGGGGCCAATGACTACTTGGGCGGTCGCCAAACTGATCCCACCATTCCCGTCACGAACTTAACCAATTCAATTGTGGCGTTGTTTGGGGCCGGGGCCAGAAACATTGCCGTGGCAAACCTACCCAATTTGGGCGCACTCCCTGGCACCTCCGGCAATCCCCTCGTGTCCCAGGGCTTAGCTGCGTTGACCAGTGCCCACAACACCCTGTTGGCCCAAAGCTTAAACCAGTTAGAAGCCAACCCCGGCCTGGGGCCGCAACTGAATTTGATCACCCTCGATCTTAATTCCCTGTTCAGCGACGCGATCGCCAATCCGACAACTTATAGCCTCACGAATGTGGCCAGTTCCTGCATTTTCCCGCCGCCGTTCGTCGTGGCACCGGGCACCCCCATCAACGTTTGCACGACACCTGAGGCCTATCTGTTTTGGGATGATATTCACCCCACGACCACGACCCATGCCGCGATCGCGGAGTTTGCCTTTGCTGAAATCGAGACCGCAGCAGTACCAGAACCAGCTACCACCGTCGGCATTTTCACCTTTGCGGCATTTCTCGGCGGGGCCAGACGCCTGAAGCAAAAGCGGGATGCAGCACCAGCCTCAAGCAAGACCACATCCCGCCGGGGCTAATGCGGCCCCTAGGCCACTGCTTGTTCTGGCGATCGCAAGGGTTGCATTTTTTGTGGCCCCGCAACGGGCAACGGCAACCCCCGCCCCACTGCCGCCGCAATCGGGCCTAACTGCTCCACCAGCGATCGCATCTCGGCTAAGGACAACGCCTGACGCGCATCCGAAACCGATTGGTCAGGTTCAGGATGGCACTCAATGATGAGCCCATCCGCCCCAGCGGCGATCGCGGCCTTAGCCAAACCGGCGATTAATTCCCGCTTGCCTGCCGCATGGCTGGGGTCTACAATCACCGGCAAATGGGTCAACTGCTTCAGGGCCACCACCGCCCCCAGATCCAAAACATTGCGGGTGAAAGTATCAAAACTTCGAATCCCCCGTTCGCACAGCACAACCTGCGTATTGCCGTGGGCCAAAATATACTCCGCAGCCATCACAAATTCCTCTAGGGTCGCGGCCAACCCCCGCTTTAACAAAATGGGCTTATTCACTCGGCCCAAGGCTTTGAGCAGTTCAAAATTTTGCATATTCCGGCTCCCCACTTGGAGCATATCGGCATAGGTTGCCACAGTTTCGATCTGCGCGATCGCCATCACCTCCGTCACCACCGGCAAACCAAACTGCTCCCGCATTGCCGCTAACACCTGCAAGCCTTCCTCACCCATGCCTTGAAAACTGTAGGGCGACGTCCGGGGTTTATACACACCGCCCCGCAATGCCTGCACCGCAACAGTAGACAGCGATCGCGCCACAGTGTCCATCTGCTCTTGGCTTTCCACCGCACACGGCCCACCGATAATCACCAACTCCTTACCCCCAATCCGCACCCGGTCAGAAAGGTGCACCAGCGTTTGCTCGGTAGCCTCGCTTTTCAACGTGAGTTTTGCAGTCAGCACAGTCAAACTCCTTAAGACGACAACGAATTAATCCATCAACAAAAAAGCCCGAAACCGTTAACGGCCCGGGCTGCATGAGAAAGTCATGGCAACATTAACCCGGGTGCGCCCTGGCCCAAAAATAACCCCCCCAATACCATCCCAATCCAGTCATCATGGCTACTTGCCCTATTCAGTCAACAAGGGTACCGATCCAGCCAACAAAAAAGCCGCAGATCATGATCCACGGCTCACCAGAGAACACAGCAAAAACTGCTCACTCTCGGTGAACCGACTTAAACCAGCTATAAAATCGCCAACTCTGATGCCGCATAATCTGTGCGCTATCTATACAGCTAAAATTTGCCACAACTAATTTGTCAACATTTGAGACAGCGTATTCGCTCTAGTGCTTCGCTGACTGACCTGAACCTAACAAAGGTCATTCGCTGTCGTCAAGGGACCAATCGGGTGATTTTTTTTGCAGACAGCACATTAACTCAGTTAAAACAGTCAAATACAACACCAGTATTTCCACTGAAAGATGCTATCTTCTTCATACGGTTGAATGTTGCTTTTACCGTTTTTTAACAAAAAGTCCGTACATCCACGATAAACATTAACTCAAGCAAACTATCATATAAAAGAGCATGCAGGCTAATTGATTACTATGAGTTATTTCAATGCTCCTACTATTTGCTACTTTATGATGTTGGTTTCCATCTACAGTGTGCAGTCTCTGAGCTTTAATCCTCTCGCAGCCTCGCCCCAACCAACAAGCAATAGTGTGCAATTTGGCGCTCCACTCGATGCCGCGTCATCCCTCCGCCTTGCCGCCTCGACTGATGCGTATGATCCCGGCCAAGTTGGGCAACCAGTGCAAACTGGCGGTTCCGGTGGCCGCTGGGTTGCGATCGCTGGCTAATCGGCAGGAATAACATCGCCCCAAGTCACGGCCCCCTCAGCCTATAGCACAATGAGGCTTGCGATGGCCAGGCAAACAAGCGGGCCGCACTCAGCTATCACGCCTAAACCTCATATCACGGAATCCTAAACCCTGTTTTGCGATTCTGCTCGCGCTGCACTCGCCACAATCTTAGCGCGTTTCAAGGTCTGCATTTAGACACTTCAAATTTAAGATTTTTAAGTGCGATCGCGTTTATCTCTAAAGGCGACCGATGTTTATCTAGCCTCCTTTTTAACCCTTTTGCAGAAATAAGAAAACCACTTGGCATTTGGTTTCTGTTCCTGGCTGGGAATGAAGGGAAAAGGACTGAAGCGGCTGAGTTTTCCCCACTGAGAAGACGCCATCCTTAATCGAACAGTCTCATTTATCCAAAACAACAATAGAGGCACTCTGCTTTTTAGGGTGCCGTTTTTACTCGTGCTGATGAACCGCAGTCTTGGTTAAATCTACGACCAGTTTGCCGAGATGAGCGTCTGGAATTTCCCAAATTCTGTCCTGGGCCAGACAATATTTTACAGTCGCAACTTTGTAGATAAAGGCAATCTTGTATCTACAAAAACGCGATCGCCCCAGTATAGCTATCAAAACTAACCAGAGCGATCGCGTGCAATCTACAGATTTTATGTTCTTCATTCAATCAGCCGGAATCAGTCAACCCGGCTGAAGCAAGCACCAAATTTGTTCAGAAACTTGGGCTTAGAACTGCATTTCCGCAGCTTGAACTTTTTCGATTTGCTTCTTCTTCAAAACGAGCATGATTTGAGCCATCGTGACGGCAACGAAGAAGGCCAGCAAGCCCAGGATCCGATTCGGACTTTGTAGCACAATCTCAGCATCCACTTGGCCAAAACCACCCACGTTAGGATTATTCGTCAACGCATCACCCGCCTTGACAGCTTGGCCTTCGGTGGCAATCAGCTCAGGGCCAGCCGGAATTTCATCCACAACGGTTGCGCCAGCTTCCGTTTGAATGGTGACCTTGTAGTTGCCATAATCATCTTTGCTGATCTGGCTAATCGTACCCGCCGCAGAGGCGTTGTAAACAGCGTTGTTGCTCTTGTCACCCGTTGGGTAAACTTGGCCGCGACCACGGTTGCCGCCAACGTGGACAGAGTACTTACCAAACTTGATAGCACTGTCGGTGTTGGGGTCAGGCGAAAGAATGGGGAAAACAATTTCGCTGTACTGTTCACCGGGCAACGGGCCAACCACGATGATGTTTTCTTTATCTTCGCTGTAAGGCTGGAAGTAAACGTCACCCACCTTTTCTTTCAGTTCTTCAGGAATGCGATCTTCCGGTGCCAGCTTAAACCCTTCGGGCAACATCAGAACTGCACCTACGTTCAGGGGGCCTTTCTCGCCACCGGCTACGACTTGCTGCACGCTTTTGTCGTAGGGGATTTTGACCACAGCTTCAAACACGCTGTCAGGTAAGACCGATTGGGGCACTTCGACTTCGGTGGGCTTCTGTGCCAAGTGGCAGTTCGCACACACGATGCGTCCGGTGGCTTCGCGGGGGTTTTCGTAGGCTTGTTGGGCGAAGATGGGGTATGCCTGCGCCGCACCAGGGAGGGCAAAACCGCTGGTCAGTAGAAGGGCGGCTGTGGCGATCGCCAGTAGGAGGGTCCGCTTGGCTGAACGGATGCCCACCAGCAATGACTCAGCGAAATAACGTGTTCTCATGTCAGGATTTTTGCTTGATAGGAACTAAGGAAGAAAGTTACACACACGCTAGACCGAAATGCCTAGAGCGAGACAGAGCTGGAACGGTTCCCACCGCTACGCACCGCAACAGGATGACGCAAGGCAATGGGTAACTCCGTTTAGGCCCACCAGGGTTCTTCGCCAGTGCGGAAATCGGTTTCAGTCCACGGGGTGAAGGCCACTTTGTCATTTTCAACTGAGGCATGAACCAAAGCTAAAGACAACGGTGCGGGGCCACGAACAACTTTCCCTTCGCTGTTGTATTGGGAACCGTGGCAAGGACACATAAACTTGTTCTCGCTGGCGTTCCAGGGCACGACACACCCCAGGTGAGTACAAACGGCATTCAGCCCGAAATCAGCGATGGATTTGTCTTCTTGCACGATGATGTAGGTGGGATCGCCCTTCAGGCCCTGCGCCAGGACGTGATCACCAGGGTTGTGAGCGGCCAAAAAGTCACTCACGACAACATCGTTTCCGAGGGCATCTTTCGCTGTGACACCACCGCCGCCACTACCAGAGGAAGGGGGGATAAAATATTGGATAACCGGATATACCATTCCTAGAACCGCGCCAGCGCCTGTGCCAACCATTAGCAGGTTCATGAATTGGCGACGACCCATATCAGGCACGTCAGAGGATCCAGAGAGTTGAGTCATGATGTTAAGCAGTATTTAAGGATCGGTCTTACTTTTAGAACAAAGGATGAATGCCTGTCCCTTTAGCCAACTTCGCCTGTTGCACCCAAAGCGAGTTTGACCAAACAGCTAGCACAGCAACCTGATTCACTTGATGTTGCCAACGAGCAGAGAACTGCGGGGCGGTTGGAACGCGATCGCATCAGGTGTTAATGGTAATTATTACAGACTGTAAGCATCCTGAAAAACAGGAGAGTTGGATAGATTGCTACGAAATGTTAAGAGAAGGGGGAGGGGCAGCGTGTGCAAGCTGGTTGCACGGCACCAATTTCCGCTCTGGGACTGGCAGGGATGGTTCTTGGCACTATAGGATACTGATGAGGCTTATGACTGGACAAGGGTTGCGCCAACTGTTGCTGAACAAGTGGGGGCGTTCTTATGATTTGCAGCTCCGACGGATTCAGGGCCAAATTTCGGTTTTGGTCATGTGGCGGTTCCTGGAACAGGCTTCGTTCCCGATGGATGAGGCGGAGTATTTAGCGCATTTAGATGCGATCGCGGCTTATTTGCGAGAATGGGGCGGCGTGGAACAAGTTGAAACCTTTGTGGCAGAAACACGGGAGCGGCCACGCTTGGGGAAGGCGGTGCGGATTCCGCTGGAGTTGGGTGAGCGGGCCTCGGAATGGATTTTGGATGATTAGGACAGGCAGGGCATGGGTTTGGAGACAATAAAGACGGCGAGTACGGCAGCGTTGGCAGCGATCGCCGGGGCCGCCCAGGTGAGTGAAGGGCCAGGGCTATCGACTAGACAGGTTGCCGTGAGCCAACAGGCGATCGCACCGGGGGCCACCATTTCTCATTGGGTGAGTCCGGCGACGGTGGCCGATCTGGCAACCGTACTCGCAGCAGCCCAGACCGCCGAGTGGAGCATTATTCCCTGTGGTGCAGGGAGCAAACTAGATTGGGGTGGCTTGATCACCAGCCCCGCGATCGCCCTCAGCACGCAACACTTAAATCGCCTGGTTGACCATGCCGTCGGTGATTTGACCGTCACCGTCGAAGCCGGAATGCCCTTTGCCACTTTACAAGCCCTCTTAGCGGAACAGGGGCAGTTTTTGGCGATTGACCCGGCCTATCCTGACCAGGCCACCATCGGTGGTGTCATTGCCACGGGAGATACGGGCTCCCTGCGCCATCGCTATACCAGTGTGCGCGATATGGTATTGGGCATTGAATTTGTGCGGGCCGATGGGCAAATCGCCAAAGCCGGAGGGCGCGTCGTCAAAAACGTGGCGGGTTATGACCTGATGAAACTATTCACTGGTTCTTATGGCACGTTGGGCGTGCTGACCCAAGTTACGTTGCGGGTGTATCCATTGCCAGACAGCACCAAGACGGTTGTGTTAACCGGGGAGGGGGGCGCGATCGCCCAGGTCGCCCAACAACTCATTCGCTCAGCGTTAACCCCTGTGAGCGTCGATTTGGTGTCGGCAACGGTGGTGGCTAACTTAGGTTTGGGGCAGGGCGAGGGGTTGCTTGTGCGCTTTCAGGGCATTGGGGCTAGTGTCCACACGCAGAGTGAGACCGTCGCCACCTGGGGTCGATCGCAATCTTTGGCCGTCGCGGAATATGCCCCGGCAGACGACCCCGCTCTATGGCAACGGTTGCGAGATCAAATCACTCCGCCGACCCCGACTGGCGCGATCGCCTGCAAAATAGGAATACAACCCACAGCGGCGATCGCCCTCTATCGCCACATCGACAGTCTGGAGGTGGCGGGCTGGGCTGGCCAAATTCACCTTGGTAGCGGGTTAGGCTGGCTGGTCTTCCCGACCGTGGAAGCCGCGATCGTCCGCCAAATCCGGACGTTTTGCCAAACCCACAGTGGCTTTTTGACGATGCTGCAAGCACCACCCCCCGTGAAACAACAGCTTGATGTGTGGGGCGATGTGGGGCCAGCCCTGGCGACCATGCAAGCCATCAAACAAACCTTTGATCCACAACGGCGCTTGAGTTCGGGGCGCTTTGTCGGCGGGATTTAGCAGTTCGCAAAGGGCGATCGCCCCCACGGCTTACACTAGAAGGCACAGGATTCAATTTCACACAACACAACACTGGAACTGGGGTATGGGGGAACACAATGCAAGCGAGCAGACAGCTACACTGGGCGCGATCGCCACGTTTGACCCTCAATCTCCCCCCGATCCAAAGTTGATTGATGCCTGCGTCCATTGCGGGTTTTGCCTTTCGACCTGTCCCAGCTATCGGGTAATTGGCAAAGAAACTGACTCACCCCGAGGCCGCATTTACTTGATGGATGGCATCAACGAAGGCGAAATTCCTTTCTCCCCCGCAACCGTCCAACACTTTGACTCGTGTTTGGGCTGTTTAGCCTGCGTCACCACCTGTCCATCGGGCGTGCAGTATGACCAGTTGATCGAAGCCACCCGCCAACAGGTCGAACGGAACCATCCGCGATCGCTCCCCGAACGCCTGCTCCGCCAACTCATCTTTTCCCTCTTCCCCTATCCCAATCGGCTCCGGCTGCTCCTACGGCCCCTGGGGTTATACCAAAAATCGGGCCTCCAACGGCTGGTGCGATCGCTCCCCCTGCAACAACTCGCCCCCCAACTTGCCGCAATGGAAGCCCTGCTGCCCCCCATTGCCCCCCAAGCCTTTCGCGACTCTTTGCCAGAACGAATTCCCGCCCAAGGCCCCAAACGCTATCGGGTGGGGGTACTGTTGGGGTGTGTGCAGCGGTTGTTTAACCCCGCCGTCAACGAAGCCACGGTACGAGTTTTGAGCGCCAACGGCTGCGAAGTCGTCATTCCCAACCCGCAAGGCTGTTGCGGTGCCTTGACCCATCACCAGGGCCGCGAAGCCCAAACCCAAACCCTCGCCCGCCAACTCATCGATAGTTTTGCGGCAGCCAACGTGGATTACATCCTCATCAACGCCTCCGGGTGTGGGCACACCTTAAAGGAATACGGGCACATTCTGGCAGACGACCCCGCCTATCGGGACAAAGCCAGAGCCTTTGCAGCCCAGGTGCGGGATGTGCAGGAATTCCTGGCAGAAGTCGGCCTGACCGCCAAATTATCGCCCTTGCAAGCCGAGCCGCTCACCCTGGTCTATCAAGATGCGTGCCACATGCTGCATGGCCAAAAAATTAGTGTGCAACCCCGCCAACTGTTGCAGCAAATTCCCAATGTGCAGTTGCGCGAACCCCTGGATGCCGCCTTGTGTTGTGGCAGTGCCGGAGTTTACAACATTTTGCAGCCGGAGGTCGCAGCAGAGTTGGGGCGGCAAAAAGTCCAAAACCTGACCAATACGGGGGCAGCGGTGATTGCCTCGGCCAACATCGGCTGTTTTGTGCAAATCAGCAAACACCTGGAATTGCAAGGCAAACAAGTGCCCGTAATCCACCCAATGCAGTTACTTGACCGTTCAATTCGGGGTTTGCCCCTTGAGTCAGAGTCAGAGACTCAACCCTAAAAAAATTACCTGGCAGCCCCCCGCCAGGTAATCAAGGTTGCACTTGAGCAACTGTCTATGTTTTTAGGATACGAGCTGAAAGCCCTGGTAATCCTCGCCTTGACGGATGACATTCGCCCTCGGAAAGTGTGAGCTGACTGGATGACGCTAAACTCCCCCGTTTGGGTGAGCCTGGATTTAACCGCACGTCCTCTAATCCTGGGCCTCCGCCTACACTGGCAGATCGGCACGGGGGGCAAAGGTTTCCAGTTGTCGCAGTTTTTCGTACAGCTCACGCTCTTGCTCGGTGAGTTCTTTGGGCACAACGATTTGAATTTCCACAATTTGGTCGCCCCGATCGCCCTCCACGGGATAGCCCTTATTGGCCATGCGTAACCGTTGGCCAGAGCGCACACCGGGTGGAATCGTCATTTTCACCAAGCCATCCAACGTGGGCACTTCGATCGCCCCACCCAGCACAGCCTCACTCGGAGTAATGGGCAATTGGCAGACCACATCATTTCCTTGCAAACTAAAAAATGGATGGGGTGTGACTTCAATTTTGAGGTACAAATCACCGCCAGCCACGCCCTGCCCTTTGAGGCGCACTCTTTGGCCCGTCACCATCCCAGAAGGCATATTCACTTCCAGCGATCGCCCATCTTCCAAGCGAATCCGTTCTCGCCCCCCCTGGTAGGCCCGTTCGAGGGGCACCGCCAGCCGAGCTTCTGCATCCCGTGGTTTTGTCCGGGGCACGGTATAGGTGGTTTTAGTGGTGCCAGGTCGATAAGCGTCGGTGCTGCTGGGTTCCGGGGCAGTCGCTGTCGGCACCCGACGATTTAGCATTTGATCAACAAACGTGTTGAAGTCGCTAAATTCACTAAAGTTATAATCCCCACCGCGATCGCCCCCGCGTCCATTCCACACCCGCGAGACAGCCTTGGCCCCCGCCTGAAACCCAGGCCGCTTCCAAAAACGGGCAAACTGGTCGTATTGCGCCCGGTTTTCGCTGTCCGACAAGACTTCATAGGCTTCATTAATGGCCTTGAACCGATCTTCTGCGGTCTTGTCACCGGGATTCAAATCGGGGTGATATTTCCGCGCCAACTTTCGGAAGGCTTGTTTGACTTCCTCTGGAGTCGCCTCCTGTTTCAGCCCTAAGATATCGTAATAATTCCGAAAGTTTTGCATAGGCTAAGGGACTTCATCACGCGAATCACAACACAGCATCATCGTTCAGCCACGGGCTTTAGAGCCACTCATCATCCTCATCCCAGCTATCGGTATACGCACTGGGCCGAGCATTCCGAGGGGGTTGCTCAGACCGAGGAGTGGCATTATTCCGGACTGGCGCGGCTCCCGCAGCAGCATCATACCCCCCCAGGGAGCGGCTTGTCGTTTCAGCGCGATCGCCCCGGTCTAGACCATTGGTACGCGGGTTGGGACTCCGGCCAGGGTCACGATAGGCATCCCGAGGAGACTCCGCATTCCCAGACCGATTGCGCGGGGAATAGGCATCTTGCCCCTGACCATAACTGTCGCGGCTGGGCGTGTCCCAACTGGGGGTACGACTGGCACTACGACTTGCTTCATCCCGGCTGTAGCTGTCACGAGGTCGGCTAGTTCCGCGATCGCTGTAGGCATCAGAGCTACTGTAAGGATCCCGCCGAGGAGCCGCCTCCCGCGAGGAGTAATTATCCCGGCCATAGCTATCACGGCTGGAGCTGTCGCGGCTGTAATTATCGCGGCTATAGCTATCCCGATTAGTCCCCTCCCGACCATAACTATCGGGGCTGGAATTGTCGCGGCCATAACTATCGCGGCCATAGCTATCACGGCTGTAGGGATCTCGGTCATAGCTGTCACGGCCATAGCTATCGCGGCTGGAGCTGTCGCGACCATAGTCACGGTTGGAGCCACGGCCATTGCTGCGGCCTCCAGTTTCCCAATCGTCATCATCCCAGCTATCACTTTGGCGGCTCGTGCGCCCAGTGCTGGAACTGCTGTAATCGCCTGTGCGGGAATAGCCACTGCTCCCCCCGTAACTGCCGCTGTAGCCACCGCCATAGCCACTGCTGCCATAGCCACTGGTATAGCCACTGCCATACCCAGAGCGATCGCCATAGTAGCCCCGGCGGCGATCGTCATAGTCGTAGTAGTAATCCTCATCGTCGTCGTCGGCAAAGAAGCTCTTGATTGCACCCAACAAGCTGTCTTCTTCTTCAATTTCCTTGTTGCGTTGCAAGACTTCCCGTGTGAGGTCGTACAACACATCTTGCAGATCCGCCTGATAGCGATCGATGTCCCGTTCGTCATTGCGGGCCAGGGCATCCTTCAGTTGGCGCGCGGTCGCTTCAATGCGCGATCGAAAACTACTGGTAAACTGCATCCCAAAGTCAAGCGTCGCCTCTCGCAGTTGCCGTTCCCCTTTGAGAATCAACGATTCCGCATCATTCCGCTTTTGCACCTTGGCCTTTTTCTGGCGATCGGTCTCAGCGTATTCCTCCGCATCCCGAATCATCCGATTCACTTCTTCGTTACTTAAAGTCGAAGCCCCCTGAATCGTAATGCTTTGTTCGCGGCCCGTCGTGCGATCCATCGCCGTCACTTGCAAGATTCCATTGGCATCAATATCAAAAGCGACCTGCACCTGGGGAATGCCGCGCGGAGCCGGAGGAATCCCCGTGAGTTTGAACCGCCCCAGGGACTTGTTCCCCGTGGCCATGTCCCGCTCCCCCTGGAGGACATGAATTTCAACCAGGGTTTGGTTATCTTCTCCGGTGGAGAAAATATCCGATCGCCGCACGGGAATCGTGGTGTTCCGGGGAATCAACGCCTTCATCAAGCCACCCACGGTTTCCAGCCCCAGGGACAACGGCGTCACATCCAACAGCAAAATGTCTTTGACTTCACCGCCCAAAATCCCCGCCTGAATGGCTGCCCCGATCGCCACCACCTCATCGGGATTCACGTTCTGATTGGGTTCGCGATCGATGAAACTGCGAACAAGCTGCTGCACGATGGGAATCCGCGTTGAACCACCCACCAAAACCACTTCATCAATCTGGGCCGGACTCAACCCCGCATCTCGCATGGCTTGTTTCACAGGCCCCCGCAGCCGTGCCAACAAGTCGCCGCACAAGCCTTCGAATTCCGCTCGGGTCAGGCGCGTTTCGATGTGTTTGGGGCCATCTTCAGTGGCGGTAATAAACGGCAGGTTAATCTCCGTTACGCCTACACCCGATAGCTCAATTTTTGCCTTCTCAGCCGCTTCGGTCAGCCGCTGCAATGATTGGCGATCGCGCCGCAGATCCACCCCTTCCTGCTCCAGGAATTGCTCTGCCAACCAATCCACAATTTTTTTATCAAAGTCATTCCCGCCCAACTGGGTATCCCCGGCGGTCGCCTTCACTTCAAAGACGCCCTCGCCCACATCCAGGATCGACACGTCAAACGTGCCCCCACCCAAATCGAACACCAGGAGCGTTTGGCTATCCCGCCGATCCAGCCCATAGGCCAGGGAAGCCGCCGTCGGCTCGTTCAAAATCCGTTTGACATCCAAGCCTGCAATTCGGCCTGCATCCCGGGTGGCTTGCCGCTGGGAATCGTTGAAATAGGCTGGCACCGTAATCACGGCCCCCGTCACCGGCTCACCGAGATAGCGGCTAGCTTCGTCGGCCAACTTCCGCAAAATCATCGCCGAGACTTCTTCCGGGGCAAATTCCCGTTGTAAGCGGGGGCATTTGATCTTAACGTTGCCATATTCGTCCTTGCGGATGGTGTAGGGCACACGTTTGGAGTCGGGAGTGAGTTCGGTATATTTGCGGCCAATGAAGCGTTTCAGCCCAAAAAAGGTGTTTTGCGGATCCAATACCGCTTGCCGTCGGGCCAACTGCCCCACCAATCGTTCGCCATCTTTGCTAAAGCCAACGACGGAAGGGGTTGTCCGCATACCTTCGGCATTGGCAATGACCACAGGCTTTCCACCTTCCATCACGGCAACTACCGAATTTGTCGTACCCAGGTCTATGCCGACGACTCTACCCATTCGTGTTTGTTCTCCCCTATCCTGCTTGAGCAACGCTAATGGCTGAATTCATTGTATCGCGCGAATGAAATGTCCCCGGAGTTGACTTGGTTGCAATTCCCACTAAAAGTGGATGTTTCAGCCTTGATTTATGCGGTGCTGCGGTTTCGCTGTGGCCCAACTGGCGCAAACGCTGATCATAGCCAACTTGGTGACGCTTGGCACGATCGCGCCACATCACCGATCGCTGGATTGCACCAGGGGTTGCGATCGCCCAGAATTCCTAACTTCGCGCCTGCCCTTTTCCCATCATGGGTGTAGAGCGGGGAACCTGTCCAGAGGTGCCCAAGTAGGGATATCCAGAAGCCCTGATGCTCAGCGCGATCGCCCTCTATTTCGCCTCAACTTCCAAAGATTTATAGATTAACGCGGCAATATCGGCGCGGGTTGCAGGTTGCTCGGCCATCAGTTGATTCGTATCCGGATTGCCCGTAAAAATCCGTTTTTGGACGGCAGCAGCAACAAGCGATCGCGCCCAACTGGGCACAACTTGTTGATCAGCATAGGGCTGCAACACGGCAGTTGGATCTGTTGGCACAGGCAACTCCAACCCTTTCACAATCGAAATCACTGCTTCCGTGCGGGAAACATCTTGCTCTGGGCGGAAGGTGCGATCGGGATAGCCCGTCATAAACCCAGCCTTCACCGCCTGATCCACCGCCACCGACCACTTACTACCGGGGGGCACATCTGCAAACGACTTCGTGGGAGAGCGATCGGATTTGGTAAACGCCTTTTGGACTTGCACGGCAAACTCAGCCCGAGTCACCGGCTGGTTGGGCTTAAACGTGCCATCAGGAAAACCGCTAATAATGCCCTTCGCCGACAAGGCACTGATAAACGGTGCCGCCCAATACTCTTTGGGCACATCAGCAAAAGCAATTGGTTTCCCTGGCTCCGTCAGTGCTGGTGAGGCGGCATTGCCTGGTACGGGCGCAGGCGGTGGCCCAGAGCCCTGCCTATCCAATTCCCCTTGGGGAGCAGTGCCATCCGTTGTCCCGCGAATGCCCAAATTCGTTGTTCCTGTGGGCGGGGCCGGACTGGGATTCGTCGAACTCGGGGCACCAGGCCCAGCGTCAGAGACGGGCGATCGCGATTGGTCGGCCTCTGGGGTTGGTGGTGGCAACGTCGCGGCTTGCTCTGCCGGAGCCTGCCAGGGCGATTGAAATTTATCCCACAGTTGTGCCCAATTAAACCCATTACGGCCCACACCCAGGCCCCACGCTAACAGCCCCCCAAACACCAGAAAAACAACAAAGATGGCAAGGGGTTCGTCATCTCGCAAGCGGGGCGGACGGCGATCGGGAGGCACAGAATTAGACATGGACTGAGGCTCGCGTACTACAAAATGGACTGAGCAATGGACAAACTGCTATAAAGATGACCCAATCCTGAACAGTTGGCACAGTTTTGTCAACCCACTGGTACCAGACTCTGCAAAGTTCCTATCTGTGTCGAGGGAGGCTAGCTAATTAGGGGCAGCTTTGCTAGTCTCTTTTCAGAGCGTAGCTGATGGACTCAGGTACGCTTAACGCCATTGACTCTGTGTATAAGGATTTAAAGAAATGGGCTTTTTTGATCGAATTTTTGGTGGCAAGAAAGACGAACCCGCCCCCGCTGACGCACCCAAGGGGAACGACATTCCCCCGGAACGGGTGGGCTTGAATGGTGAATATGATCAGAGCGGTCTGGCCAAGCGGGTGGCCAAAGCCTTTGATGATGATGCCGAACTGGATGATATTGCCACGCTGTGGGTCGCGCAGACGGGCGGTACCGTTGTCCTCAAAGGCTCAGTTCCCAATCAAGGGTTGCTGGACAAGTGTGTTTCCATCGCCAACGGCGTGAACGGAGCCACCTCAGTTGACAGTAGCCAAGTCACTGTCGGCTAAGCGGTTTTGACCCAACTTTTCTGGTACTGCTTGGGTCGGATGGTGGCCCAGTCGGTCAACCCATAATCAATGGCCTGGAGCCGATCGCTGGGTTTGCTCTGGGTCATTGGTGTGGGGGCCAGGACAGTTGCCCCCGGCACGCTGGGAAAAATTGCAACGACAACAAATGAGGAGTCAATTTAGCGATGGGATTGTTTGACCAAATTGTGGGGGCGATCGCCAATCCAAATCAGCAGGCCAGTCCTGACCAACTTAGCGGCATTTTGGGGATGGTTCAGCAATTAGCCAGCCAAAACGGCATCGACCCCAGCACCAGCCAAACCGTATTATCGATGGCGGGGGAAGCGGTGCGCTCGGCCTTGCAACACAAGCAAGCCACCGAAGGCCAGGGTCGCGTGGAGGCGATCGTGGATCAGTTTAGCGGCGTTGGCCAAAACCCGGCGGCAGTGGCGGCCCTGTTCACCCCGGATCAGCAGCAACAGGTCGCAAATATCATCGCCGAACGGACGGGAGTTTCTGCGGCCCAAGTGCAAGGGTTGTTGGTTCTCGCGGTGCCAATCATTTTGAAAATGCTGCAAACCGGGGCCAGCACTTCGGGCCAGACCGGCGGCAACAACGTGTTGAATGTGTTTCTCGATTCCGACAACGATGGTGATGTGGACATTGGGGACGCGATCGCGATGGCGGGTCGCTTCATGCAATCTCGGTAGCACCCCAGGGGCGATCGCGGGGAACGGGGGGTCAGGCCAAGATGCTGATTAGCCCTCGCACCAGGCGATCGCAGCCCTCACTCGCGGTCTCTGGCTCTAGGGCACCATAGGCCACCCGCAGATAACACCCCCGCTCTAGACCAAAGGTGCCCCCCGGAATCACGGCCACCCCAAACTCCCGAATTAATCGCTCCACCAGGGTCATATCTGGCAAGTCAGTATGCACCTTGAGCAAACAGTAAAACGCGCCAGTGGCCGGCGGCACAGTACACAACTGGGGAATACCCCGGAGTTGCGCCAATAGCAACTGTCGATTGTGGGCGATCGCGCCGAGGTGTTCCTGACAATAGGCTCGGCCCGCTTGCAACGCCCCAAGGGCCGCATACTGAGAAATCACCGCCGGACAAATGACGTTGGTGTCTTGAATTTTCATCACAGGCAGCCGCAACGCCGCCGGGATGACCATATAGCCAATGCGCCAACTGGCAAACCCATAGGCTTTGGACAGGCTAAACAGAGAAATGGTGTGGTCAACGCTTGTGGCGATCGCCCCAGGGGAAAAATGCACCGCATCGTCGTAGGTGAAATACTCGTAGGCTTCGTCGTGGATGTGGTAAATTCCGCGATCGCGACATAGATCATTCACCGCCCGCAACACGGATTCTGGATACACAGCGCCAGTCGGGTTATTGGGGGAAATCGTCACCACCGCGCGAGTGCGATCGGTGATTGCCGCTGCAATGGCTTCAACCTGGAGCTGATACTCACTATCTGTCGGCACTAGAACCGCCCGGCACCCAGCAATGGCGATCGCCATCTCGTGATTAAAGTAATAGGGCATTTGCAGAATCACCTCATCCCCAGGTTGGGTAATCGCCAGCACCGCATTGAGAAAGCCCATATTGCTGCCCGCCGTCACCACCACACAGCGGCGATCGCCCAGTTCCATGCCATTTTCTGTAGCGAGTTTCGTGGCGATCGCGGCCTGCAACTGCGGAATGCCCTGCACCGCTTGATACTTGTGATTTTGGGGATCCGCCAAAAACGCCGAAATCTGGGCGATCGCCTCCGGTGGCGGCCCATAGGCCACGACCCCCTGCCCCAAAGAAATCGTCCCCGGATGTTGCCGAATGAGTTCTCCCACCACTGGAATAATCGGCGTTTGCACCCAGTCCATCCGCGTTACATGCGGCGTTGCCTGATGGTTGCTCAAGTTTGCGTGCAAATTATTTATCCATTCTGCTGACGTTGACTACTACTATATTGCCCATGCACATTCACCAAATAGGGCATGAGGTAGGTCAACATCACCGCCAACCAGCGATCGCGGGTCATTTCTCGGTGCGCAATGGCGTACCCATGATTAATCGCAAACAGCAAGGTGCCAACGATGATCGCCGTTTTCAATCCCGTTGGAACAAAGCGTGGATTCACCAAACTGGCGATGTATCCTTTTAGCATTGCCTGGAACCACTGTTAAACCCGACGCCTTGACTCTAGCAAGGCCCTATCCCCCCAATACAGTTAAATCCGGCACAAAAAAGCAGAATTTTTCGACCGATAGCCAAGGCAACCCATCGCACCCCGCCCTCCGGATTGGGGCCAGCGATCGCGGTAGCTACCACCAATCCCTGATACGGAAATTGTTTATGAGGAGTGTTCGTATGATGCAGCGAATCCAGAGTCTAGCCCTAGCAGCAATAGCAGTTTTGATCGGGGGCGGGCCAGCGATCGCGGCCACAGAAATCTCTCTGAGCAGTAGCAAAGGCAAAGTCGAAAACTACACGATCACCGATCCAGAAGGCATCATCAAAGTTGTGGTGAACTACACCCCCATCAAAGTTGGGGAAGCCGCAGAACTGCAAGAAAAAAATCTAACTTACGATATTTTTTATACCGGCGATCGCAAAGTCTCAGAAGAAGTCACCACCTATTACACCGGCAACGTTGCCATCAAAGATATTGACCAGAATGGTACGCCCGAAGTCATTGTGAGTACCTTCAGCGGTGGTGCCCATTGTTGTACATCCACAGTGATTCACCAGTGGCGGAACAATCAGTTTCAAACCATCAATACTGGTTTTTTAGATGGTCGTGGCGGTGATTTTACTGACCTTGATGGAGATGGCACCTTAGAGTTTACATCTTACGATCAGTCGTTTTTGTATCGCTTCAGTTCCTATGCAGGTTCGTTTGCACCATCGAAGATTTTTTCGTTAATTGATGGCCAGTTTCTGGATACTACGCCCAAGTATCGGAAAACGCTGCGATCGACAGCCTGGAAAATGTATCAAACCATTGTGGAGCGACAGCGCGATTCAGACGGTGAAATTAACGGTGTTTTGGCCGGATATGTGGCCCAAAAGGCGCTGCTGGGCGAATTTGAGGAGGGGTGGAACTTCATGTTGTCGCGGTACGATCGCCAAAGCAACTGGGGGTTAGACAAGTACGATGGCAAAGGCAATACGGTGGGTCAGTATCCTGATTTTCCCACGGCATTGCGTGCCCATCTTCAACGCATGGGCTACATCAAATAGGCTCCCGGTGTAGCGAATCCGGTGGGCAGGGCGATCGCAGTTCTGCCCACCCGCGATCTCAGACATTCACCCGACCAACGGTAGCCAACGGGTTCCCCAATCATGCGCTTCTCAGGCGTTTTTCACCCTCCCCGAACTTCGCAACACAATGTAATGTAATTGGCCCTGAGCGCGGGGCCAGAACGGTTTAGACTTTTAAGAATTGAGACGATTGTGATGGCGTTGGTCACGGGCCTGGGGCATTGGCTGTAATCAGTTTGCCTGTCATTGTTTTGCCCGTAATGGTGCCCCGTTTTGATGCCAACGCTGGCAATGCCATTCCTTAGCAAGATTCTTTGAAGTTCCTATGTTTCCAACTCATCGCCCGCGCCGCTTACGCAACAGTACCCAACTCCGTCGCATGGTGCAGGAAACGGTACTGACCACCAGTGATCTCATCTACCCCTTGTTTGCCGTGCCCGGTGAGGCGATCGCCAAAGAAGTTCGCTCCATGCCGGGGGTCTTCCAACTGTCTGTAGACAAAATCGTCGAAGAAGCCAAGGAAGTCTACGATCTGGGCATTCCGGCGATCATTTTGTTCGGCATTCCGGCAGATAAGGACACCGACGCGACTGGCGCGTGGCATGACTGTGGCATTGTGCAAAAAGCCGCCGCCGCCGTCAAAGCCGCCGTGCCCGATCTGGTGGTCATTGCGGATACCTGCCTGTGTGAGTACACCACCCACGGCCATTGCGGTTATTTGGAAACCGGGGATTTGATGGGGCGCGTGCTGAATGACCCGACCCTGGAATTGTTGAAGAAAACCGCTGTTTCCCAGGCCAATGCTGGGGTCGATATCATTGCGCCATCGGGGATGATGGATGGCTTTGTGAAGGCCATTCGGGAAGGCTTGGATGCAGCAGGCTTCCAGGATTTGCCCATTCTGTCCTACGCCGCCAAGTATGCCTCGGCCTACTATGGCCCCTTCCGGGATGCAGCAGAATCGGCACCGCAGTTTGGCGATCGCCGCACTTACCAAATGGACCCCGGCAACTCCCGCGAAGCCCTCAAGGAAATCGCGCTTGACCTGGCGGAAGGAGCCGATATGTTAATGGTGAAGCCTGCTCTGTCTTACATGGACATTATCTGGCAGGTAAAGCAAGCCTCAAACGTCCCCGTCGCCGCCTACAACGTATCTGGCGAATATTCGATGGTCAAAGCCGCTGCCCTCAATGGCTGGGTAGACGAACAAAAAGTCGTGCTGGAAACCCTGACCAGTTTCAAACGGGCTGGAGCCGATCTGATTTTGACCTATCACGCGAAAGACGCAGCCCGGTGGTTGGGAGCCTAGTAGACTGAGGCGCAATTTCACCCACCATTTCTGTTCGTCATTGGTCACTCGTCCCTCGCAAATGACCAATACCTGAGACCGCAAAGGGGAGACGCACTGACGCCGTCATCTACTAATTTACTCAGGGTCAGCCTGAGACCTATAACAGGATTACAGCATTAGAACGCATTTGGATGGAGTCTGGGCGATCGCCCTTGGGAACTCGATTCAGATGCGTTTTTTCATGGGTGGCCCTGGCTTTGCAATCTACCAATGACCAACCACCATGCCCGCGAGGAGAATAAACCCAATCCACACATTTTGCCGAAACAATTGGCTATAGGTGGAAGCGGGGATAATGCGTTGACAAAGCTGGAAGTATTGCCAGCCCCAGGCCAAAGCCGCGATCGCCAGCGTGCTCCAAAAACCCAGGTTGAGTTGCATTTGCTGGCCCAATAATCCCAGCAACACAGCCGTACCCGCAAAAAATAGCCCTACGGCATGAGGTGCGAATTTGCCAAAAAACAGCGCACTGGAGTTGACCCCAATTTTGCGATCGTCCTCTCGATCGGCCATTGCATAAATCGTGTCAAAACCCAGCGTCCACAACACGGTCGCCCCCCACAACGCCCAGGTAGACGGCCCCAGACACGGCGTTGGCCCCGGTGTCGGCCCACAACTCACCGCACTCCAGCTAATCAGCACGGCAAAGCCCCAGGCGATCGCCAAGACCAGTTGGGGCACCGGAAACACCCGTTTGGCCGCAGGATACAGCACAATCACAGGGACAGCCGCCACACACAGCCAAAAGGTCAACGGGTTCAGGTACATGGCCAGCCCCCAGGCACAAATGAAGGCGGCGATCGCCACCCCGATGCCCACTTGCACCGACAAGGCCCGAGACGCCAAAGGCCGCGATCTGGTTCGTTGCACCTTCGGGTCAATGTTGCGATCCCACAAATCATTCACCACACAGCCCGCCCCACTCGTCGCCAACGTGCCCAGGATTATCACCCCAATCAGAGGCAAGGGCGGCTGGCCCAAGGCCGCCAGCGTCGCCGCCCACAAGGCCGGGATCATCAAAATCAGCCGACCAGCAGGTTTATCCCACCGCAGCAAGCGGAGCACCGTGATCCAGGTTGGTTCAGGCCGTTCAGAAGAAGGCTGCATAACGTTTCGCGGAAAAATTAAGCATTTGTAACCGATTGTATCTGGTTCTGGCGGCACAAATGGCATTCCACCCCGACCGTCTGGCTACCCTCAACCACCGTGAAGAGGGGCCACAAGCCCAGAACGCCGATCGCCCCTAAGAGCGCACAACAGGCTTAGGTTGCAGGTTCGCCATTTCCAGGCGCGATTGATCCCAAATTTCCCAGAGGGTGAACTTTAAGGGAATTTTGATGTTGCGACTGCCCCGATAAATTTTGATGTTTGAGTAATTTTTGAATAAGCGATCGCTATCAATCAAAGACAGGGGCAACAGTTGGTTATAGAACTCATCGCCATTCAGCCAAAAGCGATTTTGTTGTTGATGGTCGCGATAGGCCCGCCAAATCGTCAAGGCAAACTCATAGTCTGCCAACCGTGCTTGCAGATTGGGGTAGGCCGCATGGCGCTGGGCCGCTGGACTAGCCTCAAGGGCTTGCATCGCCTGCTGGAGCGATCGCACCAAATCAGCATAATCGTCGTAACTGATACCCAGATTTTCCGCAGTTTGCCCCAACACAACTTTGGTTTGGCCCGTTTTGAGTTGCTCGGCCACTTGGGCAAATTGGGCGATCGCCTGCTGCACAGTTTGGTTCGCCGCTAGTCGCTGTTGCACAACTTGGCGATTGCCCCGATATTCCCGTAATTTCGCCTGGGCCTGGTCAAACACCGTCGTTTGGGCTGGTACTGCCTCCAATTGCTGCATGGCCTGTTGCCACTTCGTTGTGGCCCGTTGCCAATCTGCGGTCGAGGGGTTGGTGTCTCGGACGGTAACCGCCGCCTGCCACGCATAGGTTTGGCCCCGTTCAAAAGCGGCGATCGCAGTTTCTTCCGCTTGCAACCGCTGGGCGATCGCGGCATATTTCTGGCGATAGTCCGCTAACTTTTGCGCGGCGATCGCGGCCTGGTCATCCGCCTTGGGCACCGCCTCCAATAGTTGAATCGCTTGTCGCCATTTAACCTTTGCGGTCTGCCAGGTTTGGGCCGGGTGGGGCGGATTTTGCACCAACACCGCTGCCTCCCAGGCCAACTGCCGTGCCCGCCGTACCGGGTCAGCCACTTCCGGCCCTCGGGTTGCCGCTTGACCAACCACGGCTTCAGCCCCCGCCAGGGATTCCCGGAGTTGCCAGGGAACTGCGCACCCCCCTAACAGCCCTCCAATTAAGATTGGCAATACTAAGCAGGAACGTTTCATCTTAGGATTTGAACAGCACAACCAATGACCCATCTTCAGTCCGAAATCATCGCCCGAATCCATCATGAGCGCCGTTTGCGATCGCGGCTTATCCCGCTCCCACCCTCTCTTTTAGCCTGTTGTTCAATCTGGCTACCGCCAACCCTGAGCGATCGCCAGCCTTGCCCCCCACCCTAACACGCCGTCATCCACAGCAAGTCCAGCCCATCAAAACCAGGAAAACACTGAATAATGTCTTAAGCTTCTTCACTTAAGCTAAATGATTTTACGCAGAAGTGTTTAATTCCTAAGGCAAAATAACCCATCCCTCAAAAATAATCCATCACTGTACTGGGAGATTTCATGACCACACCCCAAAAGCTCTACGAAGGCAAAGCCAAAATCCTATATACCACTGACGACCCCGCCATCCTCCTCACCTACTTCAAAGACGACGCCACCGCCTTTAACGCCCAAAAACGCGGCCAAATCCAGGGCAAAGGAGCTGTGAACTGTGCCATTTCCAGCCATCTGTTCCGCCAACTCGAAGCCCAGGGCATTCCCACCCACTTCATCGACCAGACCAGTCCCAACGAAATGCGGGTCAAAAACGTCAAAATCGTGCCCTTAGAAGTTGTCGTTCGGAACATCGCCGCCGGGAGCCTCTGCAAACAAACGGGGCTCGCTTTGGGCACCGTCATTCAGCCGCCCCTGGTCGAGTTCTATTACAAAAATGACGACCTTGGTGATCCCCTGCTCACCCGCGATCGCCTCTTGCTCATGCAACTCGCCACGCCCGCCCAAGTCGAACAACTGCAAACCCTCTCTCTGCAAATCAACCAATTGTTGATTGAATTTTTCCAAAGCTGCGGCATCACCCTCGTCGATTTCAAGTTGGAATTTGGCCTGGATGCAGACCAAAACCTGTTGCTGGCCGACGAGATTAGCCCCGATACCTGTCGGCTGTGGAACCAGGCCGAAACCGACCCCGCCCGCCGAGTCATGGATAAAGATCGCTTCCGGCTGGATTTGGGCAATGTCGAGTCCGCTTATCAGCAAGTTTTGGAGCGGGTCTTGGCGCAGTCCCCGGCATCTGGTAAATAACTATCATCGAGAACTAAGTATTGGTACTCACGAATGCGGTAGAATTTGACCGTTTCCCTCTAGGTTCGCAGTCCCCGATTTCTATTGTCCTTTCAAAGGTCTGCCAAAAGCAGAGTGTGGTGTGTGGTTGAACAAATGAACAAAACGCGGTTATCTCCTCTCTGGGTGACATTCCTGGCAGCAACAGCAGTGTTGGGCCTGTCTCAGGCTGCGCAGGGACAAGCCCCGAATGCAGCCTCTGGCAAAACGGATGAAGCTTCGGCCACAACGCCAACCCCGCTAGCTTCCCAGAGCCCTGCCAGCCAGTCCCCAGCGGAATTATCGGACACTCCGGCTAGCCTCGAGGCCGCTCCCACTGCGGCCCCCACGAACACCGAAGCCGCAACCGTGGTTGAACCGGGGCCAGAGTTGTCACCATCTGAGCTTTTACAAGTCACGCCGGTCTTTGCCCAGGCAGATCCAGGCCAGGAAACCCCCGATCGCCTCCGGGTGGATCCCTTTGCGCCTGCCCAGCCCACCACACCAACGGTGCCGCCCACAGATCCAGCCCCGGAAGCCCCTACCCCAACGGAAGAGGAAACCCCCACCACCCCAGCACCCAGCACCCCAGACAGTGCGCCCAGCACCCCAACGCCCACCACAGAGGCAGAAACGCGCGTCTTGGTCGGTGAAGTGGTGATTCAAGGGGTCGATGGTGAGTTGCAGCAAGAGGTTTATCGGGCGATCGAAACTAGACCAGGACGCACCACCACGCGATCGCAACTCCAGAAAGACATCAACGCCATCTTTGCCACAGGTTACTTCTCCAACGTGCGGGCCGTCCCCGAAGATACGCCGCTAGGGGTGCGCGTGACCTTTGAAGTCGCCCTTAACCCAGTCTTGCAAGAGGTGAAAGTCGAAGGGAACTCCGTTTTGCCTACCGACATCGTGACCCAGACATTCCAGCCGCAATACGGGAAAGTTCTCAACCTCAACGAGCTGCAAGAAGGCATCAAAGTCATCAACAAGTGGTATCAAGACAACGGCTACGTCTTAGGCCAAGTCTTGGATTCCCCGGCGGTTTCCCCCGAAGGGATTGTGACCCTGCAAGTGGCCGAAGGGGAGGTAGAAGCCCTCAAAGTCCGCTACCTCAACAAAGAAGGCAATGAATGTCTCCGCAACGACCAGGGCCGCTTTGTCCTAGTGGATGCAGAGTCGAAAGAACCCGTCCTCGACAGCAAGGGCAATCCCTCTGGGTGTCGCAACCGCACGCGCGAGTTCATCGTAACCCGCGAATTTGAAACCAAGCCCGGTGATATCTTCAACCGTCGCAAAGTTGAGCAAGATATCCAGCGCGTCTTTGGGTTGGGCATTTTCGAGGATGTGCGGCTTGCCTTAGAACCCAGCCCAACAGATCCCCGGAAAGTTGTCGTCGTCCCCACCATCATTGAGAAAAATGCCGGATCCATCTTTGCCAGTGCGGGGATTAGCTCTGCCAGTGGCTTGTTTGGTTCGGTGGGGTATCAGCAGCAAAACCTGGGGGGCAACAACCAAAAACTGGCCGCCGAAGTCCAGGTTGGTCAACGGGAATTGTTGTTTGACTTGAGCTTCACAGATCCCTGGATTGGGGGCGATCCGTTCCGCACCTCCTACACAGTCAACGTTTTCCGCCGTCGGACAATTTCCCTGATTTTTGATGGTGGGGAACGAGATGTTGACTTGCCCAATGGCGATACCCCACGAATTTTGCGCACGGGTGGTATTTTGAGCTTCACGCGGCCTCTGAGTCGGGATGTATTCCGCCGCTCAGAGTGGACGGCTTCCCTGGGCTTGCAGTATCAGCGGGTGTCGATTCGCGATCGCGACGGCGAACTGAACCCGGTCGATCAATTCGGCAACGACCTGAGCTTTAGCGGCACCGGACGGGATGACCTGCTCTCCTTGCAATTTGGGGTGGTGCAAGATCGGCGGAACGATCCGCTGCGCCCCACGCGGGGTAGTCTTCTGCGCCTTGGCACCGAGCAATTTCTCCCAGTCGGCTCCGGCAGCATCCTCGGCAACCGCTTGCGCGCCAGCTATAGCTATTACCTGCCCACCCAACTGCTGAAATTTACCAAAGGCTGTCAAGCGCCGAACCCCCGTTCTGCCGATTGCCCCCAAACCTTTGCCTTCAACGTCCAAGGTGGAACGGTTTTTGGTGATTTGCCTCCCTACGAAGCCTTCTCCTTGGGCGGCAGCAACTCGGTACGTGGGTACGACGAAGGGGAACTATCAGCATCCCGCACCTACGTCCAAGCCACGGCAGAATACCGCTTCCCAATTTTCTCCATCTTCTCTGGGGCGCTGTTTGTGGATGGGGCCTACAACTTTGGAACCCAGGGTTTAGTTCCTGGTAGTCCGGGCATCATCCGCGAGAAGCCAGGGAGCGGGTTTGGCTATGGTCTTGGTGTTCGAGTCCAGTCTCCGCTGGGGCCAATTCGGATCGACTACGGGATTAATGACCAGGGCGATTCCCGCATTCACTTTGGTATTGGAGAACGCTTCTAATGGCAGAACCCCTTGGTCAGGCTGACCCAGTTGATTCAGTTGCGATCGCGGACAATCGCGCTCAGCCCACAGCCGCCCCTGGACTCCCCCCAGTGCAGCAAACCCTCGGAGCTGAGTTTAGCCTGACTGGCGTTGGGTTACATACCGGGGCCAAGGTGACCGTGAAGGTGGCCCCAGCTTTAGGGCGACAGGGACGCTACTTTGTGCGGACAGACCTGGGCGAAGGGGCAGTTGTGCCGGCGCGGATTGAATCGGTCAGTCAGACTCTCCTCTCCACCGAATTAGCGGCAGGAGAGGCTAAAGTCCGCACTGTCGAGCATCTGTTAGCCGCTCTGGTGGCAGCGGGGATTGACAACGCCCGGATTGAAATTGACGGGCCAGAAGCCCCCTTGTTGGATGGCTCGGCTCAGCCCTGGGCTGACGCGATCGCCGCCGTTGGGGTTGTCGCTCAGACTGCGTCCCGCAGCCGTTGGAGTGTGGTCGAGCCTGTGTGGATCCGGGAAGGCGATGCCTTTGTTGCCGCCATTCCCGCCCCAGAACTGCGCTTCACCTACGGGATTGACTTCGAGTTGCCCGCGATCGGCAATCAATGGCACAGTTGGGCTGCCACCGATGGCACCTCCTTTCTGGAAACGGTCGCCCCAGCCCGGACTTTTGCCCTGGCCCACCAGATTGAGTATTTGCGATCGCAGGGCTTGATCAAAGGCGGCAGCTTAGACAATGCCCTCGTCTGCGGCCCCGATGGCTGGATTAATCCTCCCCTGAGATTTCTCAATGAACCTGTACGCCATAAACTCTTAGACTTAATAGGAGACCTGAGTTTAGTCGGCGAAATTCCCACCGCCCATTTTGTGGCCTACAAAGCCAGCCACACCTTACACACCCAACTCGCGCGATCGCTGAATACCTTACGCCGCCCAACTCCTTGAGCACAGCCAGCCAGCGATAGGCGCTGCGCCGCTATTGACCGTCCTTTTTTGCACGTTTACCAGAAGCAACCCATGTCCACTCTCACCGATATCAACGCTCCCACCGAACCCACCACCCATGTCGATGCCGCCGTAGCGACCCCGGCGATCGCCGATGAACCCGCCCCCCAAAAAACAATTCTGTCAGTTGAAGAAATCCAAAAACTCCTGCCCCACCGCTACCCCTTCGCCCTCGTTGATCGCATCATTGACTACGTTCCCGGCCAAAAAGCCGTCGGCATCAAAAACGTCACCTTCAACGAACCCCACTTCCAGGGCCACTTTCCCGATCGCCCCATCATGCCCGGAGTCCTCATCATCGAAGCGATGGCCCAAGTTGGCGGTGTCGTCCTGACCCAAATGGGCGACCTCCAGGGGGGCCTGTTCATGTTCGCAGGGATTGACGGCGTACGGTTTCGGCGGCCTGTCGTTCCAGGGGATCAGCTCATCATGACCGTGGAACTGATCAGCGTCAAACGCCGTCGATTTGGCAAGATGCAAGGCCGCGCGGAAGTAGACGGCCAGTTAGCGGCAGAAGGCGAATTTATGTTTTCGCTCGTAGACTAGGGCGTTTTCGGTACTCATCATTCACGAACCTATGGCAACCCTAATTCATCCAACTGCTGTTATTCATCCCGGTGCAACCCTACATCCCAGTGTAAAAGTTGAGCCTTATGCGGTGATTGGCGAAAAAGTCACCATCGGCCCAGACACAGTTGTGGGGTCACACGCTGTAATCGACGGTTGGACTGAGATTGGGGCGCGCAACCACATTTTTCCAGGGGCCGCGATTGGCTTGGCCTCCCAGGACAAAAAGTACGACGGGTCAGATAGCCTGGTCAAAATTGGCGACGATAACCGCATTCGGGAATTTGTCACCATCAACTGCGCAACCTATGCCGATGAAGTCACCGTGATTGGCGATCGCAACCTGATCATGGCCTACACCCACGTCGCCCACAACTGCATCATCGAAGATCAGGTCGTCATTACCAACGCCGTCTCCCTGGGGGGGCACGTCCACATCGAGTCCGAAGCCAGGGTTGGCGGGATGAGTGGCATTCACCAGGGCGTGCGGATTGGCCGCTTAGCGATGGTTGGCGGGATGAGCCGGGTCACTCGCGATGTGCCCCCCTATATGTTGGTCGAAGGCAACGCCGCTAGGGTGCGATCGCTCAATCTCGTCGGGCTAAAACGGGCTGGAGTCATGGATTTGGAGGATGGCAAAGTCTTCCAGAGTCTCCGCCATGCCTTCCGCCTCCTCTATCGGTCAGGGTTAACCTTCCAAGAAGCCCTCACCAAAATTGAAACCACCCTTGAAAACGACTACCTCCAACATCTGCACCGTTTTCTCCAAATTTCGATGGCCGACGGCAATCGTGGCCCCACCCCTGGCCTCCGTGCCACCGAGGCGGATGAGGACACAGCCAATGGCGACTAAGCCCAATCGCCCTTTGCGGATTTTTCTCAGCACAGGCGAAGTCTCCGGTGATTTGCAAGGGGCACTCCTCGTCCAAGCGTTACAGCGCCAAGCCCAAACCCTGGGTCGCGAAGTCGAAATTCTCGCCCTGGGGGGCGATCGCATGGCCGCTGCCGGAGCCACCCTCGTCGGCAACACCAGCCTAATTGGGTCAATTGGCTTGTTTGAATCCCTGCCCTTTGTCTGGCCGACCCTCCAAGTCCAGCGCCAAGCCAAACGCTATCTCCGCCAAAATCCCGCTGATGTGGTCGTCCTGATTGACTACATGGGGCCAAATATCGCCTTTTGCGGCTACCTCTCCAAGCATCAACCGCAAACGCCCCTCATCTATTACATCGCCCCCCAGGAATGGGTTTGGGCGCTCAACTCTTACAACACCAACGTCATCGTTCAGACCACCCGCCGCGTGTTGGCTATTTTCCCCGAAGAGGCCAAATATTTTGAACAGCAAGGGGGCAATGTCCGCTGGGTTGGCCATCCCCTTGTTGACCGAATGCAAAACGCCCCGACCCGCGCGATCGCCCGCCAAAGCCTGGGCTTCTCCCCCGACCAACCCCTGGTGGCCCTGCTGCCAGCCTCCCGCCAACAAGAACTGAAATACCTCCTGCCGGTCATTTGCCAAGCCGCCCAAATCATCCAGGCGAAGTTACCGGATGTGCATTTCTTAGTGCCCCTCGCCCTCGAAAAATATCGCCAACCCATCGCCCAGGCCATCCAACAGGCAGGCTTAAACGCAACTATTTTGGTGGATCAAGACCGATCACAATTCAACAATTCCGCTGAATCCATTAGCCTGCAAGCGATCGCCGCCTGCGATCTGGCCATCACCAAATCGGGCACCGTCAACCTTGAAATTGCCCTGATGGATGTGCCCCAGGTGGTGCTCTATCGCGTCAACACCATCACGGCCTGGGTCTTAAAACGGATTAAGTTTTCCATTCCCTTCATGTCGCCCACCAACCTGGTTTTGATGCAATCCATCGTGCCAGAGTTCATGCAAGACGAAGCTAATCCCCAAAACCTCGCCCAAGAATCTCTCGATATTTTGCTAAATCCCGATCGCCGCCAACAAATCTTAACCGGCTACCAAACCATGCGCGCTGCTTTGGGCGACCCCGGAGTCTGCGATCGCGCCGCCCAAGAAATTCTGCAAGTCGCCACCCAACGGCAAATTGCTCATTCCGCCAACTAAACTTCTGCGAGATCGGATATCTCAGTCTCCCCCTGGGCATACTGAGGAAAGTTCGAGAGTTTCGCTTGCAGATTCACGCATGTGGCGATCGCTAAAAAATGTGCTCCTTAGCTTCAGGACTTATTCCGATTTAAGCCCTGACCTCCGCCTGCGCCGCCGCATCAACCGGAGCCTACACCCACGCCCCCTCCTCAAAAGCGGCGAATGGCACCAAACCTATTGGCAACCCCACGACGTTTCCCGCGCCCTCTCCGACTTTATCTACTACCACCTGCAAGAAGCCGCTGGCATCGACATTGGCCGCACCCAACCCAGCGATCGCCTCACCGAAGACCTTTGCCTCCCGCTCATCTGCTGGTTCGATTGGGAAACCAGTTTCAGCGAAGCCTTCCTCACCCAATTCGGCATTGACCTCCCGCCAGATTGGGCCATCCCACCCCAAACCACCCTCAAAGATTGGCTTCTCTACTTGAATCAACAAATCCTCTCTGTCAAGCATTCCTAACCGTTGCTCGCCCCTTTTCCCCAACCCCACCGATCATTCCTGGTTTTTAAGCCAAATCCCCGCCTAAAATCAAAACGGTATTCCTTCCATTGGCTATTGCATGACCTACTGCCTTGGCATTGTCACCAGTTCCGGCCTCGTGATGGCCGCCGACTCCCGCACCAACGCCGGAGTAGACTACATCTCCACCCACCAAAAACTGTATGACTTCAGCAATCCGGGCGATCGCGTCATCCTCATCGCCACTGCTGGTAACCTCTCCATCACCCAATCCACCCTGACCCTCATCCGCCGCGACATCAACGCCAACAGCGACCACAACCTCTACAGTTTGCCCAGCCTCTACGAAGTTGCCCGCTACATCGGCACCAAAGTCCGCGAGATCAAACAACAAGATCAACCCTGGCTTGAAAAAGATAACATCGACGCCAACTGCACCTTCTTACTAGGCGGCCAAATTCACGGCGAAGCCCCCAGTCTCTTCCTCATCTACAGCCAGGGCAACTGCATCCAAGCCTCCAAAGAAACCCCTTTCCTCCAAATCGGCGAAGCCAAATACGGCAAACCCATTCTCGATCGCATCCTCAGCTTCGACACCCCCATCGACGCAGCCGCCAAATGCGCCCTCCTCTCCATCGATTCCACCATGAAGTCCAACATTTCCGTTGGCCCCCCCATCAACCTCATCATGTATCAAGTAGACACCTTCAACGTCAGCTACCAACTCAAACTGCGCCTCGGTGCCCCCTACCTCGCCAAAATCCGCCGCCAGTGGGAAATTTCCTTAAACGAAGCCTTTGAGCGTATGCCCAACATCGACTGGGAAGACTACATGAACCTGCCCACCGACGATACCATCACCGAAAACGTCACCGACTAACCCCCACCCCCCTTACGCCCAATGAACACCCTTTCCCTCACTGGCAACTGGCAAGACTGGCTCACCGTCGGTCTTTACCTCAGCTTTACCGTCATCATCATCTGGCGCGTCATCACCACGGCCAACCCTAAATAACCACCCACCCCCGCCACTCCGGGCTTTCCGCCCCATTTCTACATCTTACGACTGATTGGAAAGCGCCTAATTCCGTGGAATGATGACCAAATATGTCAAGATACATCGAGAAATCTTAACCACAATCAATGCAGATGCCCCTTCTGTGTTTGGTTCCGCCGCCTGCCAATCGCCACGGGCAGCAAAACTTCATTCCGCGTTCATCTAGATCAGGGATTGATTTAATCCCCTTAAAGCTTTTCTAGTGATGCTAGTTTTGTGCTCTTTAAGGTCACAATGCAGTGGTGAGGCAATCAATGACATTGCAATTCAAGTGATTTTGCATTTTCCAAGGATAACCAATGGGGACATCGACTGTCGGCCACCAAGCTGGTAAGCACACACCCGGTCACTCTACAGAGAAAACCATCAGACATTGGCGAAATTCTGACCGCACCCTCCATCGCCTATGGTACGCAAAAGGTAAAGTTCTCGCGAAACAAGGTTATTTTGATGCCGCCCTCGCCAGTTTTAATGCGGCGTTGCGCTTTTATCCCAACCACGCCCAAAGCTGGGTCTATCGCGGTGTGGTTTTGGCCCATCTAGAGCAGCCCAAGGCCGCCCTCACAAGCTTCGATCGCGCATTAACCCTGGAGGCCGATAGTCGCGAAACCTGGATTTTTCGGGGAGCCATTTTAACCGCCCTGGGCGATCGCGCCGGAGCCCTCCGGAGTTACAACCAGGCTTTAGCCTTGCAACAAAAGCAACAACAAGTTTGCAATGAATACCCACTTTGGTGCTCCCTCAAAACTCCGTTTCCGGCCCCGGTGGTCAGCGCCTAATCCAGTCCTTGCGCTCTCTTGCTTCATCGAGTCAGCGATCGCACCGCTGCTCTTTCCCGTGCCAAACCGCACCACCGCCACCGCCTTGGCCCACCTTGCCAAATCCGTGGAAAAGCCGCAGACTGCTTTGGAAACCGTTGTCTGGCCCTAGCTCATGGTTCAACGCCGCCTCTACATCACCCAAAACACCCTCCTCAAACTCCGCCCCGAACAAGCCGCCCAACTCACAGCCACCGAAAAACATAGCGTTACCGCTGGGACGACCTACGAAATCCAGTCCTACGCCTATGCCGATGTCAACGGCGACTTTGCCGGACACCTCAAAATCGCCCTCCTCAACACCACCATTCGCGGCCTCAACACCTGGTTTGTCTATGGCTTGCACGTCCGCATCGAATTTGATGGCGTTACCGTTTACCCCATCGAAGACCAGGAAAACCTCTACCTGCTCCACGTCAACACCGATACCGTGCTGAAACGGCGACCCGTTGACTCCGCCATCCTGCCCAGCAGTGCCCTCTATCCAGTCAAGCAGGGCGACACCTTCCAACTCCATTCCTATGCCTATGCTGATTCCCAAGGCGACTTCAGCAACCACGTCAAATTTGCCCTCCGCTACGAAGCTGACTACATCAACGGCTGGAGCACCTGGTTTGCCTATAACCAGCACGTCTACATCGAACATGATGGGGCCGTGGTCTACCCCCCCGAACCGGAGAACCAACCCCTCTTGCGAATCACCGCCAAAACTGTGTTCAAGCGGCGGCCTTTACCCTCGGCCCAACTGGCCCCCAACGAACTGATCCCCGTTGACCAGTGGACATTGTGGAAACTGCATTCCTACGCCTATGCCGACGCACAAGGCAGTTTTAACGGGCACATCAAATTTGCCTTGAAATATTTCAAAGATTATCCCAATGGGTTCAGCACCTGGTATGTCTATGCAGGCCATGCCCAGGTGGAACGAGCTGGCAAAGTCGTCTATCCCCCACCCAAACCATCAACTCCGGCCTATACCGGCAAACCGTTTAAGCTGCCTGGTAACAGCAGTACCTTTTACACCGATCAACCCATTATTCCGGGGGGCAGTTTCACCTGGGGCGATGCCACCCGCGACGGGACGCGCATCCCCGAAACCGTCACGATCGTCAATAATATCATTGCCCTGGCACGGCAGTTGCAACGGGCCAGGAATCAGATCGGGCGGCCCGTTCAAGTGAATTCTTGGTATCGCCCGCCAGCCATCAACGCAGCGGTGGGCGGGGTTTCCAATAGTCAGCATTTGTATGGAAAAGCCGCAGATTTGCAAGTGGCGGGGTATAGTGGCAGGGCGTTGGCCAATGCGGTGATGTTGTGGTGGCCGGGGGGTGTGGGGATTTATAGTAATCTGCCAGAAGTCGTCCACTTAGACATTGGGCCCCGTCGCGTTTGGGGGTTTTGAGGGGGGCGATCGCGTCAATTCAAGGAAACATAGGGGGGAGACATGAGCTTATCCCAAGCAGAGCTACAACAGTTATTGGAACGGTTGATTTTTGACGATGAGCGACCGGAGGAATGGGTGCAAGATGTTTGGGAACTGAGTCCGACCTTGGGCGAGAGTGCGGTGAAGTTGTTGGAAGTGTTTCGGGCGGTGGTGGAATGTTGCCCAGATGAACGGCTAGAGGCCATTTTGCACTCGCTCTATGCAGCTCAGATGGAATAAGTCGTGGTCAAGCAAAGGCAGGCAACAGGCGATGGAGCAATCAGACAGCGCGAAAGATTCTGTATCGCCGATTACCCTCGTGGTATCGGAAGTGGTCAAAGCGGGACAAATCAATGCGTATGAAGCCTGGGCGCGGGGCATCAACCGGGCCGCCAGCAACTTTGAGGGCTATCTGGGCATTGATGTGATCCGGCCACGAGACCACACCTATCCAGAGTATGTAACGATTGTGAAATTTGACACCTATGCAAACTACCGGGTGTGGGTCGATTCAGAAGTGTGTCAACAGTGGTTAGCTGAGTTGCCCAGGCTGGTGCTGGGGCGATCGCTCCAATCGCAAGAAAGTGGGTTAGAACTGTGGTTTTCCTTGCCCCGCAGTGGCCCCTATCGCCCGCCCCAACCAGCTTATTACAAGCAAGTGCTATTGGGGACGTTGACCGTTTATCCCCTCATTCGGCTCATTGAGATTGTCGTTAGCCCCGGCCTGCAATGGTTGTCGCCTCAACCCCGCTTGTTTATCTCAGTCTTTTTGCTGTCTGCCTTGTTGACCTATCCTGTCATGCCGTGGATGAATCGGTTATTTGCGGCTTGGCTATATCCAACGCGACCCCCCAAACTGCGGGGCTAAGTCTGTTTGTCGGCTGGTTCAGGGCGTTGAGCCATAGATAATCGCTTGGGCGATCGCGTCAGCCGGGGTCGCTGGAGGTGCAGTTGGGGCTTGGGCGATCGCGCCCTTTTCCCGTTCGTAGGCGGCCAGGGCTTGGTTAATCATGCCCATCCGGCGGTCTTGGTCATGGCGAATGCTGGCTTCTTTGCTGATGTCGTCGTAGGCTCGTAACCCCGGCGCATCCCACCCGCCGCGATCGCCATCCCAAAAGGCCCAAACCCGCGCTTCGAGAATCGCCCCATCCCCGCTCAACCCTTTTTTTTGTTTCGCTTCTGCCAGTCGCTCGATGTAGCCCCCCGCTTCCGTCACCGCCAGGGGTGCCTGGTTAATCAAGTCAATGCCATTAATTTCTTCTGCCAGAGACAGCGGTGCCAGGTTGTATTGTGCCGCTTTCGCAAGCAGAACGGTTTCATGAATGCGCTGGATTTTCGCGAGTTGGCGGCGATCGGCTTCATCGGGTGACAGGTTTTCACTGTTGCCAAATTGGTAGGAAAAGGTGCCCCGGTTCCACACTCCATTCCCCGGATCAACATGCCCTTCATACAACGCCGTTTTGCCACCGTTGGGCGTTCGGGTGCCTTCCGCTGCGCCGACCGTCCGGGCCACCAAAGAATCTGACCCACCAGCATAAAGCCGTTCGGTGCGGCGATCGCCCACGGGGACAGGTTCAGCCGATGGCCCTGGGACAGAAGCCGGAGACTCCGAAGCCGCGATCGCCCCTGGCAGGGGCACAGGATCCTGGGCCACACTAACGGGAGGCGAAAAGTCCAGGGCGATCGCCGCGTCTGGTGCTGTCGTTTCTCCAGGCAAGGCCGGGGTCGCTTCGGATGCAACCGGAAATAGGGTGTCATCGGGGGCCATGCCTTGGGCCCAACTTGCGGAGGCGGGCACCACCGCCGCTACCCACGCCACACTACCAACAGCCAATGGCCAACGAAATTGAGACATAGCAGGTTAGGATTTCGTCAAAAAACGTTCGAGGATGGGTTTACTCGGTTCGACAATGGCCCACTTCCCGTCGGGCTGGCGGCGCAAGGTGGCAATGTGAACCACCGCAGCTTTCCCAATGACTGCGCCTTGGGGGTGCTCTCCCAGGCGGCGATCGCTCAAGCCACACAGTCGAAATAGATAGGCCGGGACATCAGGGCTAGAAAACACCAGACATTGGCGATCGTCTTGGCGGGCTTGTCCGGCAAAGGGAGCATAAAGGGCTTGCCCATTCAGTTGAATCGAAATATCGCCCAAGCCACCCAACACGGCGTGGCCTTGGAGTTGATCTCCCGGTTGCAGTTGCCACTGCTGGTAGAGGTTGAGGCGCACGGTTTCATTAGGAGCCAGGGCGCGATCGCAGCCGCCCAACAGCAACGCCAACACCACCAGCCCCAGCCAGACCTTAATGCCGAAAGCTAAACGCATAGCCTGCATAGGACTCGCCCTCGTACAACACCACCAACCACGTTTTGGGATCAAACTCCAAGGGATAGGCCAACCGTCGCGCAGTGACACCGGGCCGCACTTGCAAATCCGGCAACTGGCAAAACGGCTCTTGCATCACGGCTTGCACCTGGGCCTGGGTGGAACCTTCAGGAATGGTGAGAAATTTGGATAACTGCGGTCGCGACAAAAACGACTTTTCGGCAATGACTTGTTGACAGGGAAGAGTTGTCGGCTTTTTGGTAGAGAGGGCGATCGGCAGTTCCCCTGGCCAATCGGCAATAACCCCGATCGCCAGCACTATCGCCCCACCCGCCAAGAGATACTTCAACCCCGAACTTCGCCTGACCGCTTGCACCATGTTTCGCCCTCCGACACAACAGAAAATATCGCTGTAGGCCCATCCCATCAGGCACTTCAGCGAAATTAGTATAGCTGTACTAAAAACTAACATTAAACTGAAGGTCAGCGCAAATTTTTTCGATAAAATCCCCCATCTGGGGGTCGCCGTCGTGTTTGATCCTTGGCCCACCACGGCCACGATCGCCCTGTTCCCCTCAGCACTCAGGCGCTCTGGTCAAGACTGGGTAAGCGATCGCCGGGAATTTCTCTATCTTTTGAGAATTTGTCTTTTCAAAGGGACTGCGTTAGCCTTACAGAGCAAGAGCACTTGTTTTTGCGATCGTTTCCGCGCGATTTAGGAGATACACCATGCTGGAGCTTTACCAGTTCGAGATGTCCCACTACACCGAGAAGGTACGTCTCATTCTGGATTACAAAGGGTTGGAATACCGCAAGATCAATGTCACCCCTGGAATTGGGCAACTCGAGTTAATGCGGATGTCGGGGCAACGCCAAGTTCCGGTGCTCAAAGATGAGCAGGAAATCATTGCCGACTCAACGGCGATCGCAGAATATCTCGACAAAAAATACCCGGAAAAACCCGTCATCCCCAGTGACCCCAAACAGCGGGGCTTGTGCCTTTTGATGGAACAGTGGGCGGATGAATCCATCGGGCTCAACGCTCGGAAATGTCTCATTGGGGCCTTGAGTCAGGATCAAGGCTTCCGTACGGCAGTTTTACCCTCCACCGTGCCCGATGTGCTCAAAAGCCTGGTCGGAGCCGTTCCCGGCGATTTCCTCAGCGTGCTGGGGTATGGGGTGGGCCTGGGGCCAGATAGTGTCCACGCAGCCCACAGTGCCATGAAGCGGGATTTAGCGTCCCTATGTTTCATTTTGATGGAACAAGAGTATCTGGTGATGAACCAGCCCACCCTGGCCGATTTTGCGGTGGCAGCGCTGACGATGTATGTCAAGTTTCCAGGGGGGAATTATCTGGAAATTCCCGATAGTTTGAAAGATAAGGGCGTACCGGGCATTGCTGATCTGGGCACGTTCGAGCCATTTTTTAGCTGGCGGGATAAGCTGTACCGCGATTTTCGGAAGCCGCTCACGACGGGGCCAAATTATTCTGGTTCTAGCCCGACGGCCATCAATATCGATTAAGGGTCATAAGGGCTTAAGCGGCATCACGGCGATCGCCCAGCCTAGACTGTCCTGACCAACACATACCAAAGCCGCTGCCCAGACGATATCGTGGCAGCGGCTTTGAACTTGATCAGGACGGCCTAAACCGTGGAACTTCAACCGTAGGGGCTGTGCCCAGGCAACGGCATCGATCAGCCTGTGTTCCGCATCCCGGCGGCAATTCCGTTAATCGTCAACAGGGCACCGCGCAACAATTCCCCTTTGCTATAACGCGATCGCACCACTCCAGTACGAGCGTCATCCTTGCTCTGGCGCAACCGTTTTAGCAACGACACTTGCAAAAAGCCCAACGGTACAATTGTCCCATTCCGGAGTTGCACCGATCGCTGCAAATCAGGGTCTCCATCCAACAAGCGCGTATGGCCACTGATAGTCAGAATAATATCCCGCGTCAGGTAATATTCGCTGGCAATCTGCTCAAACACAGGCTCAAAGCGGGCCATGTCTTCCGGTTTCACCAGTTGATGCATGTAATGCTTCGCAATTTGCAGATCCACTTTTGAGAGGGTCATTTCGACCTTCGACACCACCACTTTGAAAAACGGCCACTTGAAATAAAAATAACGCAGCAGTTTCAAGTGTTCTTCGGGATGTTCATCTAAAAAGCCTTTGAGGGCTGTCCCCACGCCATACCAGGCTGGTAACAAGAAGCGGCTCTGTGTCCAGCTAAAGACCCACGGGATGGCCCGCAGACTACTGAGATCCCGTTTGCCACCCCGCCGCGCTGGCCGCGAACTAATCTGCAACTGGCTGATTTCGTCAATCGGGGTCACGCTATGGAAAAAGTCGATGAAGTCCGGTTGTTCGTAAATCAAGGCGCGATAGTGCGATCGCGATCGGGCCGCCAACTCCTCCATAATCTCGTGCCAGGGCTGAATATCGTCAAACCCAGAGTTCAACAAACTCCCCTGAATCACAGCCGCCGAAATCTTTTCCAGGTTGTACAACGCCAGTTCCGGCAGCGAATATCGCGAAGCCAGAACCTCGCCTTGCTCCGTAATCTTGATGCGCCCGTCTACACTGCGCCCCGGTTGAGCCAAGATCGCTTCGTAGGCTGGGCCACCACCCCGCCCCACCGAGCCACCCCGCCCGTGGAAAATCCGCAGTTTAACCCCATACCGAGTCGCCAAACTTTGCAACGATTGCTGAGCCTTATGAATTTCCCAATTACTGCTGAGAAAACCCGAATCCTTGTTACTGTCGGAATACCCCAACATGACCTCTTGCAGATCAGGCGGTAGATGCCAGGTCGTGGGCGTTTGTCCGGCAGCCATGTCATAGCCTCCAGCCAACATGGTGCGATACAGCGGCAGTTCAAACAATTCGGTGAGGACTTTGGGGGCTTTCTGTAAGTCTTCAACGGTTTCAAACAGCGGCACCACCCGCAACATACTAATGCAAGTGCCTGGATCGTATAACCCCGCTTCTTTAGCCAGCAAGAGCACTTCCAGCAAATCACTCACATCATGGCTCATGCTGATGATGTAGGTATGGCAGATTTCCGGGCTAAACTCTTCGTGGAGTTTACAAATTGTGCGGAAAGTTTTGATGGTTTCGTTGGTCTTTTCGGAAAAGGGCAGCCCAGCGGGAATCAACGGGCGACGAGTTTGCAGCTCCGAAACCAGCCATTGCACCCGTTCTTCTTCGGTCAGGTCATTGTAGGGTTTGGGCAAAACCCGCAGGTACTCAACGATTTCGTTGATGGTATCGGAGTGGTTGGTGCTTTCTTGCCGAACATCTAAATGGGCCAGGTGAAAGCCATAGATCACAACTTGGTCAATCAGGGCATCCAGTTCCCGGCAGGTGAGCCCGGTTTCGGCCAGATTGTCTTTAATCAGTTGTAACTCTGTCAGAAAGGCCATCCCAGAGGGATAGTAGTTTACCGGAGTTGGGTCGTTGGGGTCGTCGGTTTGGACGTACTCGCCGCGATACATCTTCATGCTGCGATCGCGGGTATTTTCGAGCCGCTTCTGAATGTAGGTAAGCTTCAGCCGATAGGGTTCTTGCCGATAGCGAATCGCGTACTGGTCATACAGCTCCGGCATTTGCAACTGGTCTTGTTCCAGAGATTCCAGCAAGGTCGGCAGCACGTCGCACCAGTGCAGGGACAGACTCAACTGCTCAATCAGCGTATCAATGGATTTGATGTATTTCTCCAACACCAGGTTGCGCTGATAACAAGCAGTTTGCCAGGTCACTTGGTGGGTAACAGCAGGGTTGCCATCGCGATCGGAACCCACCCAAGACCCAAAGTGACAAAAATCTGGGCGGGGCGGGGTCATCCGGGGAAAATTAGAGGCCATCGCCTGTTTCAGCCGTTGGTAAAGCTGGGGAATGACATCAAACAGCACTTCATCAAAGTAGTGCAAAGCATAATCCACCTCGTCCAACACCGTCGGCTTGAACTGGTGCAACTCATCCGTCCGCCACCACAGCCGGATCTCTTCCATCAGTTGCGTCCGCAAGTCTTCTTCATCAACGGATTTAATATTCAGCCCTTGGGCGGCTTGCCATTCTTCCAGCCGATCTAACCGGCGCAAAATCTGGGCAATACGGCGCTGCTTGCCACGAATTGTGTGGCGCACAATTTCGGTGGGGTGGGCCGTAAACACCAGCCAAACATCTAGCTGCTCAATGAGTTTTTGGATTTGTTGCGGAGGAACATTGAGGCTTTTGAGCTTGGGGAAGAGCCAGTGGAAGGTGCCCAGTTGCCGACGGGCGTTCGGGTCGTGAAGAGTCTTTTCTAGCAAATCAGCTTCTAGCCGACTGGCCGGAGTCGATTCTTCGCCAAAGCTGCGGGTATGTTCGGCGGCTTCGGGGTTGAGCGGTGGACGGGTCGGGCTGGCGATCTGAGCATCGTTTTTGACGGAAGCCCGGAACTGGAGTTGATCGCGTTGTTCGTAGTGCTGCTCAACAATATTAATCAGTTGAAAGTAGAGCGCAAAAGCACGGGCGGCGCGAATGGCTTCGTTCAGGTCGAGCCGCTCCACAACCTGGGAGACTTCGGCTTCGGCAAAGGTTTCCGCTTGGCCATCAGGGGTGCAAAGATCACGAAGTTTATTCAGGAGATCGACCAGTTCTTGACCGCATTCTTGCCGCAAGACGGATTCCCACAGGTCTTCGACCACTTTGAGGCGAAGTCTTAAAAAAAGGTCGGAGGTAGAGGTTGGGATCAATTCTGCGGGGACTCTGGACTCAGTGGCGGTGCCAGGGCCGAAGGCATCATCTGACGAAGAACGTGTCGCGCTCATGGAATCTGCTTTAGGTAAGACATTCAGACTATTCTATTGGGTATTGAATTTTTTTGGAGTGGCTGGTGCCACCAAAATCAATTTACCCAATTTATTTCGGGATCGAGTTTGTCAAGGAAGCTTGACTTCTGGCGGACTAGCTGGGTGAAGGCGTGTCGTCGCGGCGATCGCTGGCAGTAGGGTTAGTCAACGGGGTTTTGAGCAAGGGCAGGCGATCGCCCCGAAACAGTTCTTCGCTCCATTGCCCCAGGTCTTGGCTCATTTCGGCCAAGAGTTTGCCCCCGACCAGGGCCACTAGCATCGGCACTGTTGCAACGCCAATCAATCCTTGCATCACCAGCGGGTTAGTCGGGTGCTGGGAACGGCTGTGGGTCGGTTCAACCGGGTTAGGCATAAATTCCTCCTGGGATGCTGACAAGATGGCACAGAGACAGATGAAAGGGCAAGGCGGCGGGGCAGGGGGGCGATCGGGACAACCAAAAGCTTGACGGTTAGCCGCAGGCCGCATACTTTTTAATGCTAGGTTCTGGCGGAGCGAACCGGGGGCAAGAACCAACCCGTCGCTGAGCCAATCCTTCCGGCGAGGACACGGCTGGGTTGGGCACCGACTGACCGCTGGGGCTGGGGGGCACACCCAATTGGTGAATAAACGTTGAACAAATGCACCCAAGATGTGCTGAAATAACCAGGATATGTTATTTGGTGAGGGAGCTTGGCGATCGCATGATCTGGATTGGGCAAAAATTTCCTGTAATAGGAATTACAGAGTTAGTTGTCAAATCCGATAGATCGGCTAAAATTCAGCGATTCCAGTCAGGCTGAATTGGATTTATGGTGACCGTTGCCCACACCACCCCTGAGTTACCGCTGTTCTAACACGCTTTCCCTGTTTCCCCGTTACGCTAGCTTTGGAGTCGGAGATGAACCGCGTTCCTCTGAACTATTGGATACATCAGGTGCTTGCTCAAAGTCAAGCGCGAGTGAAAGTGCGACTACGCGGCAATAATCTCCATATCTTATGTGAGGGAAATCCGTGTCCTTCGGTGGAGCTTGTGACCCAGTTATTGCGACGGGCGATCGCGAAGCAACCGTTGGAAGCATTATTGCCCCCTGATGCGCCCCAAATCCATCGGCTCATCGTTTATGGACGGACGACGGGGGAAGCTCAGCCCAACTGGACGCGATCGCTCACGTTTGCGGCTCCTGCCGAGGCCACTCCCCCCCCAACCACGGCTACAGCAGCGACCGAAATTCTGACCAGTGGGGCGATCGCCACTCCGCCCCCAGAGCCAGCAACCCAAGGCTTGGAGGAGGCAGACAAGGCCACCTCGCCCACCGAACCGGAGCCCAGTGCCATCGCGGAGACAGCCCCCAGTCCTGGGGAACGCGCGATCGCCGCTCCAACGGCTGAGGCACTCCCCGAAACTCCGTCATTGCGGGAATTAGCACAAGCAGGAGAGCCGGAGGCGATCGCGCGGTACTTAAGCTATGCCTTTAGTCCCCAGGGGATTGCCGTTCGGGTGAAGGTAGACAGCCCCCTGCCCGATACGTCCTTTTTTGCCAATCGGCTGCTGGTGCTGTGCGAGTCAGCCTATGTGCCCGATGCGACCCTCTTAGCAGAACCCATTGCCCAAAAGTTGCGGGAATTGGAGCTAACGCAATATCGGGACGCGATCGTGTTTGGGCAAGTCTGTGGCGAATCCCGCCCGGAATGGGTATCGCGGATCGATTTAACTCCCCCAGACGAAATTTTGCAGGAGTGGGCTCGTTGGGGAGACGTACAGGCAATTACGCGCTTGCTGAACCGGGCGATCGCAGCCCAACAGGTAGAACTCTCGGCCCTGCTCAAAGATGCCACGTTGCACCTATCCTGTGCCCAAATTGGCGGCGGAGTGCCCGATAAGCTGACGGCGATCGCCGCTGTTACTCCCGTCTTGCAAGCCCTCTCTGCCCAGGGCATCCATGCCGCTACGATTTATGGCGTTTCCCAGGTAACAGCAGATGCCACCGTGCCCGATGCCGCTCCGGCGTGGGTCTATTGGCTCGATTTACCCGCTGGCAGCCAGTCCGATTTGGCCCCATCCACCCTGGAGATGGCCCGTCAAGGCGACCTCAGTGCTTTGACTTTTCTCTTGGCGCGGCGCTTGAACCCCGATTTAGATACCAAATTGGCCACCGGGGGCATTCGTGTCCAGTTGCGCCAAAAAGGGGATTTGCTGCACATCATGACCGATGCGCCCAACTGTCCGCAGCAAGGGGTTGTGGCTCCGGCGATCGTGCGGCTACTGAAGCCGCTGAACCTGCCTGGAGTGCAAGGGGTGCGAATTTATGGGCGGCGATCGGGCCAGCGACAACCCTTGTGGACTCAGGGCAGCGATTTTGTTGCACGGCATTCGTTGGCCGCACGGAGCCACGAACAGGCAGAACCCATGCCAGAGTTTGCCGCCTCCGCTGCCCATGTGGATGAATTGCTCTCGCCGCCAGGGGCGATCGTGCCCTGGGGAAGTGAGGCCGACTCGGAAGTGGCCACGGCCTTGGTGGGGCTCTATGGCAAAGTCTTGGGTCAGGTGCAGCGATCGCTGTTACACACCCAGTTATTCGTCCCTGTAGATTCCCCCATTCTGGCCACGGGAGCGGGGCAAACTGCGGCCAATGCACCGATCATGGCAGGGCAACACAACTGGAAAATTGCAACCCTGTGGGCCACGGTTGGCGTTTTGCTCGTCGTCCAAGCCGATTGGGTCTTGGGAACGTGGGTGCGAATCCAACAACAGGCCACCGCCCCAACCACCGCGATCGCGCCACCAACGCCCCCGACCCCACCACCGACTGCGGCTCTGCCAGACAACCTTTTAAACAAACCCCGCATCAAGCAATGGGCCACCCCCAATGCCACAGGCTTTACCCAACCGGGTCAACGCATCCTGGATTCTGCGGTCAACGCCACTAACCCCGACGAGGCCCCCGCACCGCTCTCAGCCTCAGCCTTCCAGGCCAAAGCCGAAACCATCGTTGGGAACGATTTAGAGTTTTCCACGTTTAATAGCCGACAGTTGGATCGCCAAATTGCCCTGTATCGTCGGTATTTGGAGCTGAATGGCCCACCCGATGTGCTGATCGTTGGTAGTTCCCGCGCTTTGCGGGGCGTTGACCCTGCCGCCTTAGAAAGCGCCCTCGCCGAACAGGGTTATACGGGCATCCAGGTCTTTAACCTGGGGGTGAATGGGGCAACGGCCCAGGTCGTCGATCTATTGGTGCGGCAAGTGTTGCCCCAAGACAAATTGCCCAAACTGATCCTTTTTGCTGATGGATCGCGGGCCTTCAACAGCGGACGGCAGGATTTGACCTACAACGGCATTGCTACATCACCGGGCTACCAGGCATTGCTGGCTGGCAATCCGCCCATTCCCAGCACGGTTGTCGCCCAAACCACCGAGGCCACCCCCGATCTGCAATCGGGCAAAGCGACCTCTGTGACGGAGGAAACCCCTACTGGCATCGGTCAGTATTACAAGCAGCTTGATCAAGCCTTGAACCAACGGGTCGCAGGTCTTTCGGCCTTGTATCATCAGCGCGATCGCCTCAAAACGCAACTGCGAGAACAGGTTACAGCCTGGTTGCCCCAACAGTTTAATGGGGCCAGTGATGTCATTGCCTCGTCAGAAGAACTGCTCAACTCCTCATCGCCCTCTGCTGCCGCCAGTCCCGGCACGGGTTTAGCCGCAGATGGCCAAAGCATGGTGGATATTGATGGCTTTTTGCCCCTCTCAGTGCGGTTTAACCCCGCAACTTATTACCAAAAATATGCGCGGGTATCGGGAGATTACGACTCAGACTATGATGCCTTTGCCCTGGAAGGGGGCCAAACCGAGGCCCTGACCAACTTAGCCCGCTATGCTCAGTTGCACCAAATTCCGTTGGTCTTTGTCAACTTGCCCTTAACCCAGGAATACCTGGATCCACCGCGACAACGCCATGAGACGGCTTTTCAGCAAAAGGTGCTGGCGATCGCCCCCCAAATCAATCTGCTCTATCGCGATTTAAGTAGCGCCCTGAAAACCCAACCGCAATACTTCTCTGACCCCAGCCACCTGAATCGCTACGGGGCGTATGAAGTCTCCCGACGGCTCGCACAGGATGCCATGATTCCCTGGCAGCTAGCCCGATAGCCCGTGAACAAGTCTCGATCGCCACAAGACACTAGCCTGAATTTTGCCGGCTGCGATTGCCGGAATCGGTCATTTCGGGGGCGATCGCTCATCGGAGCCGACTTCACCGAGGCAGATCTGCGCGGTTGTGATTTTACCCGTGCCAACTTAACCGGAGCCAACCTGACCCAAGCCCGTCTGGGCCAAACACGACGACAATGGTTTCTGCGGTGCAGCGGGGCGATCGCCGTCTTTCTGCTCAGCGGTCACGCCATCAGCAACCTCGTCTTTGGCAGTTTGGGGCAAACCCCCAGCGATAAAGCCTGGAATTATGTCATTGCCCTAGTCGTGAGCCTGAGTCTGGCTGGGGCGCGGCCTGGGTTGCAGTGGCTCCGGCAAACATGGCACTGGCGGGGCAGTGTGGCCCTCTCCGTCATCGCTGGAGGTGCCATTTTGGGCTTTTTCTACGTTGGCACGATATTTGGAAAAATGCCCCAATGGGCGATCGCCGGGGCCGTGGGCGGGGGCCTTGGGGCCGGAATTTGGGGCTACAGCAATTCCCCCTTGCATCGCATTGCCAGCCAGATGGTCAGCGCGATCGCGGCCTACGGGTTGATGTTTTTATGCGGCAGCACCACCCTCGGTTGGCTTGGCGTGGGTCGCCTCCCCGATGGTCTTTTGTTGGGGGCGATCGCCCTGCTCTACCTCGGCTTTGCCGACCAAAACCTGCGGGCCGTCACCCAAACCATTGCCCAGGCCCCCGGCACCTGCTTTCGGCGTGCCATTTTGACCGATACCCAAATCACCCCGGCCCAACTCGCCCAGGCCGACCTCACTAACGCAATTGATCCACCCAATTTCACTAAAACCGCCAAGACTCATTAATTTTCTGGCTGGGCTTTCGCTATCCTGGGAACAGTGCATAATTTTCTGACTCATGAGTATGCTGTTTCGGTTTTTGGCCCAACTCCGCCCCTGGACTCGACCCTTCGCGGCGATCGCCATCATGTTTGTGGTGACAGGAATGCTCTGGCTGGGGATGGATAGTCGCGCGATCGCCCAAACAGCCCCCAGCCCCAGCAGTTCCATCCAGCCCTACCTGGATCGGGTCATTCAAGAAATCACCGAATTCCGCCTAGACAATGGCCTCAAATTCATCGTCTTAGAACGCCACACCGCCCCCGTCGTCTCGTTCATCACCTATGCAGATGTGGGCGGCGTCGATGAACCCGAGGGCCAAACCGGAGTCGCCCACTTTTTAGAACACCTGGCCTTCAAAGGCACCTCTAAAATTGGCACAGAAAATTACACCACCGAAAAACCGCTACTCGACGAATTAGACGCGATCGCTGCCCAGCTACGCACCGCCCAACAAACTGGTGATCGGCAACAAATCGCAACCCTGACCCAAAAATTTAACCAAGTCGAAACCGCCGCCGCTCAACTCGTCGAACAAAACGAATTTGGCCGCATCGTCGAACAGGCCGGAGGCGTAGACCTCAATGCCAACACCTCCACCGATGCCACTCGCTACTTATATAGCTTTCCGGCCAACAAGTTGGAACTGTGGATGTCCCTGGAATCCGAACGCTTCCTTGACCCCGTTTTTCGCGAATTCTATAAAGAGCAAAACGTCATCCTGGAAGAACGCCGCCTCCGCACTGACAACTCGCCCATCGGCCAGATGATCGAAGCCTTCCTTGACAAAGCCTTCACCGCCCATCCCTATCGCCGCCCCGTCATTGGCTACAACCAGGATATCCAAGGGCTCACCCGTGCCAATGTCCAAGACTTTTTTGACAAATACTACGTGCCCAGTAACCTGACTATCGCGATCGTGGGTGACGTGAATCCCACCCAAGTCAAACAGCTCGCCACAACCTATTTTGGCCGCTACAAAGCCCAACCCAAACCACCCCAAGTTACCACCACGGAACCACCCCAAACCGCAACCCGCGAAGTTACCCTCACCCTCCCCTCCCAACCCTGGTACCTCGAGGGCTACCACATCCCCGCCTTCAAAAACCAGGATTACATCATTTACGACATGATCAGCAGCATCCTCAGCAGTGGCCGCACCTCCCGGCTATACAAATCCCTGGTGGAAACCAAACAAATTGCCCTTAATGCCCAGGGGTTTGCGGGCTTCCCAGGCAACAAGTTTCCCAGCATGATGCTCTTTTACGCCCTCACAGCCCCCGGCCACACCGCCGATGAAGTGGGCACAGCCCTCCGCACCGAAATTGAACGCTTGAAAACGGAGCCTGTTTCTCAAACAGAACTGGATCGCGTGAAAACCCAAGCCCGTGCTGGCCTCCTGCGATCGCTCGACTCCAACATGGGCATGGCCGAAGCCCTCCTCGAATACGAAGTTAAAACCGGAAGCTGGCGCAACCTCTTCCAAGAAATCGATCGCATCGCCGCCGTCACCCCCGCCGATATCCAGCGCGTCGCCAAAGCCACCTTCACCCCCGCCAACCGCACCATTGGCCGTATCCTACCTAAGAATTAAGCTGCCCATTACCAAGGCAGTCAGTAGTCATCGAGCCAAGCCCAATTGCCAATACCACTTGGCAAAATTTCTCCAACAAAAAAGCCTTCTAGCATTCCCAGTAATTCAACTCAGGGCATCAAGAAAAAGTGAAACTTAGGCTTTGATGACTTTTTTTGATGCCTTAAATAGCCGTTATTCGAGCTAAATACGGTTACTTATCAGTCCATGCATTTGAAGAACTGGTTATTTAGCCTAGATAATAATCACAGCGAATAGAGTTTTTACTGTTCTAAAAACAAAAGGAAGACACTACTGTACAGAACTATTAGCTTTCGGCTCAGGTTTCTCCGCGATCGATAACACAATCAGATTGAATTCTAAGTCTTCAGCTTGAATAGTTTTCTCCGCAATGAGTCTGGCACCTAGGTTTAAGCCACGAAGAGCCTCAATCCCCTGAGACAAAGCATTCGGCTGGCGAGACAAAATAGCTACTTTCTGGTGATTAATTAACGTTTGTCGAAGCAATGCACGTTTAGCAGCAATCTCATCTGCCGAAGGTTGCTTCGTCACATCTCCATTTGAATCAACCGTGTTCGCTATAACCTGAGGAAAATGTTCACCAAGTAATCGATATCCCCACAAAAACGTAGACGATACCCCCGTATAAAAAGCCGAACGATTAGGTTCAAGTTTATCTTCATAAACATCGTACCAAAATAAGGCTTGAACCTTTTGATCGTACTGCTCCATAAAGTGGTGAACTTGTACAACTGCTTCTAAAGTACTTCCACACCTAACAGGACAGCGTGATAACTCATAATAGTTAATAGTTGACGGTCTAGCAAGAATGGCCATGAGAGCAATCAACGTAAGACCGGACAATGAAAAATTAACGGTGTTTTGCTTAAAATTACGGGATGCAAAATAACACCACAAACAAAGCAGAATGATACATATACTAAAAAAATGAAGTAGAGAAAACTGGCTTAAGAAAGCCCTCCAAAAAGTATTAGAAACTTGGTAAGAGACTTCAATAACAGCCAACACCAAGAAAGCGCAAAAAAACATTAAAAATTGCTTTCTATTTAGAGAACTCACAAGTAAACTCGACTGTCCCCCTAAAGCCAAAAAAACTGATGGAATCAGGTAGGAGGCATAGTAATTAAACTGTAAAACTGGCTGCCCTTTGATCTCAAATAGGACTAAGACAAGAAAATTAAATAATAGTAAGAGTTGAAAATTTAAAGCTAACGGAGGTTTCAATACAGACCGAAAAAACTCTTTCCTTCTGAAAATCAAAATCAAAAAACTGGAAAAAACTGTAAACCCTATAGTCATTAGCCAACCCGCATTTGGCAACACTTTAGCCCATCTCTCATCCCAGGGATTTGGCTTATCTATAGCATTGCTTACATAGTTCAGACTAGGCATAAAAAACCAAAAATTGCCGTTCGCCCAATAGTTCACAGCCCCCAAAGCCAATGTAATTAAAACCAGGCCAATTAAAAGCATCAATATATCAAGCAAAAATTGTTTTATCCGTTTTTTTCGTCTTATACTAAAGTAGTAGATTACTAACGACGGGACAAAAGCGATCCAAAAAGAATTTGTATAAATGGTTAAGCCAATTGTCACACCACTAAAAACTAAAACTAGCCAATTGTGTCCACTTAGAACTGCTCTTGTTAGCAAAAATATTGATAACAGGAAATAGCTGATACCAATTCCACTCACATAGTCCCAGCCAATATTTCCGAGAAAAAGAGGGTGAAGAGACAGCAAGGCGGCAGCGAAGAAAGCAGATCTTTTGTCAACCGTCAGCTTTAACGTAAAGTAAAGTGATAAGACACTTATATAAAAGGTTCCAAAGTCCAAGATTGCATTTGCAATGAGCGGAGGAAAAATGGAGTATGCAAGATGACCAGGTAATAGCCAAGAGAGGCGAGTGGCGTAATAGGTGCCGTCAAAAGTAATGAGATACTGCTTAAGACGCAAGAAAAAGCCGAGATAAATCCATGGATCAATATGAGATACTGCATTAAACGTCCAACTCTCATTAGCTACCATCAAGAGGATTGGGATAATCAACAAGATAGCTACTCCAGGATCAATCTGGCCTATCTTTTTATTGAAAAAGATTAGACTCTTGAAGAATACATGGAAGAAGAAGTCTTTCAGCACCATAGTTTATACCTCGCTTATAGATTGAAATGACCTGGCGTGCTGAAAGCTATTTTTGGGACTGCAATTTAAGCCTTCATAAACAGTACTGATAATTTTTTCAATTTCACCTGATGTCATTTCAATCCACAGTGGTAGACGTAGTAGCCTTTCGCTAATTTGGTCTGTATTTATCAAAGTTCCACTTGTGCGGCCATAGCGTAAACCAGCAGGCGAAGAGTGCAAGGGGACATAATGAAAAACAGCATGAACATTCCGCTGCTTGAGGTACTTAATTAAGTCATTACGCGAAGCTGCATTAGGCAACAGAAGGTAGTACATGTGCGCATTAGCAATACAATGTTCAGGTATATTTGGACGCTGAATTTTGCTCTCCTGCTCTAGGTCATCAAATGCCGCATGGTATTGAGACCAGACACTTTGACGTTTATCTGTGATACTGTCGGCAATCTCTAATTGAGCCCACAAGAACGCGGCAATTATGTCGCTTGGCAAATATGATGAACCTATATCTACCCAAGTGTATTTATCAACTTCGCCACGAAAGAAAGAGCTTCGGTTTGTTCCTTTCTCCCAAAGAATTTCTGCACGATCCATCAGACTTGGATGATTAATTAGTAACGCCCCTCCCTCGCCTGATATAACATTTTTAGTTTCGTGAAAACTCACTGCCGCTAAATGTCCGATGCTACCCAAAGGCTTACTTCTGTAAGATGCCATGAGACCTTGCGCGGCGTCCTCAATGACCCATAAATTATGCTGATTAGCGATCGCCATGATACGATCCATTTCACAGCCAACCCCTGCATAGTGAACCGGAACAATCGCTTTAGTCTTAGAAGTAATAGCTGCTTCTATTTTTGTTTCGTCCAAATTTAATGTATCAGGACGAATATCAACAAAAACAGGTACTCCGCCTCTCAGCACAAAAGCATTAGCAGTGGAAACAAAGGTGTAGGAGGGCATAATCACCTCGTCCCCAGGTTGAATATCGGCTAAAATCGCAGCCATCTCCAAGGCTGCAGTGCAAGAGTGTGTCAGCAAAGCCTTTGAACAACGCGTTTTCAACTCTATCCACGCCTGACATCTCTTCGTAAACTCACCATTACCGGACAAGTGCATGTTTACGATAGCTTGTTTGATGTATTCAAATTCTTTTCCACAAGTAAACGGCTTGTTAAACGGAATAGTCATTTTCTACATTCCAAGATGATATGAGTGTATGGAATATTGAGCAAATCACACCGGATATGCGCTGTCAGGTCTGAGAAAGTACCCTTAGCCAAACGAACATATTCTTGTTCTGTGCGCACGTTTTGGCCTCGATCCTTGGAAATAATCCAACGAGCTACAGGAGACTGATTAGGAATATAAACCCCATCAAATGTGATCAGTCGTCCGCGTGGCTTCAGAGCTATATTAGCAAGCTCAAACAATTGAGAAGCAGCCTGATCGTCCAAATGATGTAATATGCCTATGGCTAAAACGATATCGAAATATGATTTTTGAGTTAAGGTGCTAGCCTCGATACTTTCACAAATAAAAGTAGGAGAATTTGTTTTCTGATTTACTTGTCTAGCAAAGCGAGATTTAGCAGCTTGAATATAATCCTGGTTGGCATCAAAGCCAAGATATTCAGTATTAGGGAGAAACTCAAAAATTTCTCCTGGGCCACAACCAATATCTAAAATTCGAGTACCGACATCAGGTTTAACGTATTCTTGCACAAACATTCGGCGGCCTGACCGTGCCCCAACTAATTGCCCAAATAAACTATAAACTAAAGGGGTCGAGAGGATTGAGCGAATCCCTTGAGTGATTTGAGGCATATGATCTTTTGTGCGTGTACAAAACATTCAAAAATTTATCATTTCTGAGCAACAAGGAGCAAAGAACCACCTACAGGAAAAGTCAGTCCTGCTCGGATAAACATTCGCTCTATCGATAAAATTATTTTGAGAAACAAATTCAAACGCCGATTAAGCTTTAACTCTGTTGCTACATCATATTCTGCTGTACGCATGCGTAATCGGGACAAAAACATCACTGGCAGCAAAAAAGTAACGAACGATGTTGTTTTAATTACTTTAAAGCCAGCTTGCTCTACCTTTTTACGTAACTCATTAGCCGTATATCGACGCACATGATGCCCATGTTCATCTGCTTGACTCCATAGCCAGGGATGCTGTGGCACCGTGAGAATAATTCCCCCACCATCCTTGACTGCTTGATACATTTGTTTAAGAACATCTTGGTCAGCTTTAATGTGCTCTATCACATCAAAAGCGCCAATCACATCAAATTCAGCGACAAAGGGAATAGATCGGGCATCCATCTGAAACAAAGTTGCATTTTTGACTCGTTGAGAAGCAAAATGCAAGCCATTTATAAACACATCACTTGCGGTCAAACTTAGTGTGGGTATGGATTGTTCAATGCAAGAAAGAACAAACCCAGTTCCACAACCAATCTCTAAAAAGTTCTGAGATTTTGAGAAGTACTTTCTCAGCGCCCATATAATTAGCTGACTACGCTCACAAAACCAGAAATTATCGGCTTCCAAGTCGAATAACTGAGCAAAAAAGGTATCTTCGAAACCTTCTGTTGCCCAGGCCGTTTCTTTCGAAAAAACAGTAAAACCGTCTTTCACGCTTGGACTGTGGTCACACTCTGGGCAACACCAAGTACTATGACTGAAGCGAGAACCACACAAAGTACACACTTTCATAGATTAACCTTGGCTACCAATAACAATGCCGGCCACAATCAAGGTTATGCTCAGTGCTTTCGCCAAATTGAACGGCTCTTTAAAGAGCAACAAACTGGACGTCACAACCAAGAAGAAGGTTAAACTCACAAAGATTGGGTAAGCATAGCTTAGTGGCAATCTAGTCATCGCAGCCATCCATGAAAGTGCTGCTAAAAAAGCACAAAAAAAGCCGCTCATGATCCATGGATTGAACAGCAGACGCAGTAAGAAAACAACCTTATCTCCAAACTCTGTTGGGAGTTGTCCTGCGATCGTGACCTGCCATTTACTAACTAATTGACTGTAAACAGTGAAGACTACAGTAAGAATCACATATAAATGACTCGACAGATTGCTAGCTATCATACTAATCCACTTGTAAAGGCTGAGTATCTACTACTTATGTATCTAGATTTGCTTTTTTCTCTCCATCCCCAGATATAGCTCTGAGCGTGAGGCCCGCAGTTAAACAACACATCTAAAATAGAAACTTCATGACTGAATGGCGGGTAAAGCTGCGTATACTCTGGATAACCTGTATAGTCTTTGTACTGAAGAGTCATTTTAGACTCTAAAAAACGCTCTTCATTCTTAATATACGCTTTAGCAGAAGGCCCCGATATGTAAATATCGGCATCTACCTTTTGCAATAAGTCAAGCAATCGTTCAACCTGCCTACCTTGTAAAGAATAATCACGTGAATCTTCAAATCGAGTACTTATTCCCAGGAAGTCTCTAGCTATTTTTATAATCAATGTTTGATTTAACTGAGATAAGTTCTGCCACGTATTTCCTAGATAGAAGTCTTGAAAGAAGTCTCTGTATTGCTTGAAATAAGGAGCTCGGCTGTAGAGATTCTCAATCATTTTCCAATGTTTTCTCTGCCAGCCATTATTCTGAACTTCGACTTCACAAATTAGTCGGCTCAGATTAGCCCCAGTCGGTACAGTAATCCATATCGTTCCAGTAGAAGACTTTAATTTATTTCGATTACGCCAGTCGTTTTTAGTATATTGAACATCATCGTAAAATATAAAAGTATCAACATCATTGATAATATCAAAGTATCCCTTCCAAGGAAGGTAGTTTGACTGAATAACTGCAACTTTTTTCATCTGACTACCTCAGATTCTCACATCAAACGATTTATCTAAAAAGCTATTTATACACGCTACCTGCTTTGATAAAAGCAAAATCTGCAACATTTCGGTGATCTACCACAGTTGCGCCAGCACCAATAAAACAACTATGACCAATTTTGACAAATCCACAAACTGTCGCATTTGGAGATAAGAAAGTATTTGAGCCAATACTACTATCGTGGTTGACTACGACTCCAGGCCATAAGACTACAAGATCATTGACTTTCACAAAAGCATCGACGATCGCTCCAGCCATGATCATGCCCCCTGCATGAACCGTACTCTGACAGCTCACGTATGCCGAACCATGCACTAGTGAGGGTAAAAAGTAACCGTCAGATTTTACCTGTTGATATATTGCCCAACGGCTTTCCAAATGTTTGTAACCGATGGCAATTGCCATATCAAATAAGGTCGGGGGGAATTTATCCTTTACGTAATCATACGACCCTAATATATTTTCCCCACTATTATAGTCATCTATAAACCCAGCTACTTCGTAGCCACATTCAATAGCTAAGTTACAAACTATTTTTCCAAACTCTTGGGAGCCATAAATTAGTAGCGGCTTATTCATCGCTAATCATCCCTGGTTAGCCTTATAAAGTCTTTCCGCTTCCGGCAAGTAATACTCGTCTAGTGAAGACGGCATCCTGACATTAAAGCCTAGAAAACGTTTACCAACATCTCCTAGTACTCCCATTACTTCTGAATTTACTAATCGTGGGTAATCAAACCGTTGACGCATATAAGAACGACAAACATTGAGGGTAACCGCATGGCGAGGAGTTTCAGTTTGATTAATTCCACCCATATGCCAAGTTCTTGCATTGAAGATAACAGCATCGCCAGCTTTTGGATAGACCTGTTCAGCGCCCTGGAAAAACTCACTCTCTGTAGGTGGCTCAAGACGAGTGTACGAATTTGGTAAAAAATAAGTCGCGCCATTCTCCGGCGTAAAGTCATCCAACGCGATCATGACACCAACATTAGTGATATATCCGTCAATTACACGAGGACAGTCAACATGAATCCTATGAGAATAGTTAGTTCCCATAGGAGGCATGCTAGATGAGGTGTAAGCATAAAGAATACAAGTATCTCCTAATAACGCAGAGAGATAGCTATGCATTTTCTCATTCTCTAACAGGCGAACAAATGGTAAGCCGCGCATCATGAGATTATGAACCATCCATTTATCTATGTATTCTCTACCCTCCCAAGCTTGAAGATCTTCTTCAATACAAGTCTGCAATAGGCTTCTAGTAATACTCACATCCTCTGGCTCGATTACTTTTTCAACTAGAGCAAAGCCTTTGGTTTTGACTGCTATCAGTTGGAGATCAGTATCTTGCATATCGATGTAGGCTATTTCACTAATACAAATTGCAGGTATTTGAATAAATGCGATGAAAGAGGAAGTACACGTCTTAGATATGCCTCTATACTGTCCGCTGTTTCCGGCGATTGACCATGAATAATATTTCCTTGTCCCAAGAACCATTCGAAGCGATGAGTACAGCTCTGAAAACCAGTTTCAGCCGAGCGCGCACAAAATTCAGCGGGGTGAATACCACCTACAATCGATTTAATATACTCAGCTTTACTGAATGTCCCTTGTTCTAAACCAAACTCTGTTTCTACACGTTCGTCCGTATGAAGAACCGAATCAACTTCTTTGAGGACGATATCTGAAAGCTCTTTTGTTCCCTGCTCTTCTAAAGCAACCATTTGCTCCCAGAAAAGCTTGTTTGGTTCTAAATCAACATAGAAAATACCCCCAGGTTTGAGTACACGTTTCACTTCTGACAAAACAGGGCGGTAGTCTTCTAAGTGATGCAAGAACGAGTAGGCAGTCACAACATCAAAGTAATTATCCTCAAATGGAAGCTTTTCGGCGACAGTATTATGCAATGTGATATTGCCAGTAGACACATCAACTTTGTCCAACATTGCTTGTGTAATATCAACACCATGGATTTCATCAAACAGATCTTTCGCTAAATTGATGACAAAACCAGTACCACAACCAATGTCTAAAAGTTTCTTGGCATCTATGCGACTTCTTAATTCCTCGATATTCCGCCGAACTTTTGCTTGGTTTTCGGGACGAAAATGTGGCTCACTGTTGTAAGTGTCTGCCATGAGCGTATGAACTAAGACGTTAGCCTTAACAATTTCAGATAGCATCCTCACTCCTTATTACCTACTTTAAGTTGACAGTCTGAGAAACGAGATATCGCGGTCGTTTCAGCACCTCTTGGTAAACACGAAACACATAGCTTCCTATAATACCAAGACTGAACATCATAATACCTAAAAACATTGTCGTTAGTAGCAATACAATAGTCACACCGGCAGCTAAAGCCCGACCAAAAAGAATATAACCAAGGACTAAACAGAAAGAATATAATCCACTAGATGCAAATACGATTAAACCGATATACGTCAACGCTCGATGTGGAATATCGGTATAGCTGACAAGGGAGTTGACAGCAAGTGCTAGTCGCTTAGCGAACGAGTAAGTGCTACGCCCAAACTGCCGACTACTATGAGTGATAGGAATACAGACACTATTGAAGCCCATGTAGAACATTAATGGGCCATACAAAATATTCCGCTCATCATATTGCAGAATTGCTTGTAAGAATTTACGATTAAAGGCTCTAAAAGTACCAATATTCTCTGGAACTTTTATTTTTGTAATTTTAGAAAATGTATAGTGATAGAGCTTAGAAGTAAAACGAGTTTGCCAAGAACCGATGTAGCCTTTTTTAATTGTGTATACAATATCAATATCAGGATTATCTTGCAATGCATCAATCAGCAGAGGAATATTTTCAGGCTGATCTTGTAAGTCACAATCCATTAAAACGATGTACTCACCGCTTGCATTTTCAAAACCGGCAGAAATGGCTGGATGTTGTCCAAAGTTACGACTCAGTTTTAAGCCTTTAATCCTGTCATCCTGAAGTGCTAGATCTAGGATAATAGGCCAAGAGCGATCGCCCCCCCCATCTTCAACAAAAAGAATTTCAAATTCAGGGCTAATAGGATCTAAAGTTTGCCTTAATCGACTGTATAGCTCATGCAAGCAACTTTCAGCTTTATAGACTGGAATGACTACTGAAATTTTTGTCATTTCTGTTTTCCATCCTTGGATTCATTCAGTCGCTTCTAAGTCGTTTATTCCGAGCCTTGGGTGGTTGATTCACGCAGGAGCAATTTCATCAAACTGCTATTCATAAAGTAGGCTTATCAGATCTCAGCAGAACATCGCTCACAGGGTTAAAGTTAACTTGTTTGGATACCAGAACTATTTTTTGTTTGCGGCGCAGTATCTAGCTAAGAGTGGCATAGCAACAACAGCTACCTGGGAAGGCTATGTATACATTAGCCAATTCAAACTCAGCGCTCATAACAAAAATCATAGAAAGTACAAGCTTCTTAAGAAGAGTACCATGATTGGAGTGCGCTCAAGGAATAATTTGATGCTTCATGAGTTGCGGAAGATCCATAGTTGCCCCATCAAGATAAATGGATAATGTTTTCCAATGCAAGGAAACGTTGTGGTCTTTAGGCCCCAAGCTTAAGAGCTACGGTAGTATAGAGCCAAATCGCGTGCTGGCAAGCGATCCAGCCACTCCAAAACAAAGCGCGATCGCCCCTGGAAGATGGAGCGATCGCGCTTTAGTTCAATGGCCTAGCTCTGAGGCAACCTCAGGCGGATGGCTTACTTACTGTCTACAAAGTCAGCATCGATGACATCATCGGGCTTGGCAGGATTGCCTGCTGGAGCGTTAGCCTGGGCCGCTTGGCTAGCATTGGCATAGATCGCCTGACCAACTTGCATCAAGGCTTGCTGTAGCTCATCGCTCAGGGACTTGATGCGATCGTGGGCATCCTGGTCAATGGCTGCGCGGAGGTTCTGCACCAAATCCTGCACCCGTGCTTTGTCATCAGCAGGGACTTGTCCATTGAGTTCGCCCAGTTGTTTTTCGGCCTGGTAGGTCAGAGCATCGGCATTATTCTTGGTATCGACCTGTTCCCGCCGCTGGCGATCGCTCTCTGCATTGCGTTGAGCCTCTTCGACCATGCGATTCACTTCCGCTTTGTCCAACGTCGAAGCACCAGAGATCGTGATTGTCTGCTCTTTGCCCGTCCCGCGATCTTTCGCCGAAACCGACAGCAAGCCATTGGCATCGATATCAAACGTGACTTCGATTTGGGGCACACCGCGCGGGGCCGCAGGAATCCCATCTAACCGGAACGTCCCCAGGCTCTTGTTATCCGCAGCCATTTCCCGTTCCCCTTGAAGCACATGGATTTCCACATTGGTTTGACCATCTACCGCCGTCGAGAAGACTTCCGACTTCTTGCTAGGAACCGTCGTATTCCGGGGAATGATGCGAGTCATCACACCACCCATCGTTTCTACCCCTAGAGACAGCGGCGTAACATCCAACAGCAACATATCCTTCACTTCACCGGCCAGCACCCCCGCTTGCACTGCGGCCCCAACGGCCACCACCTCATCGGGATTGACCGTCATGTTGGGATCTTTGCCCGTGATGCGTTTGACCAAAGCTTGCACGGCAGGAATCCGAGTCGAACCCCCAACCAGCACTACTTCGTCAATTTCAGCGGCAGTCAGTTTGGCATCCCGAATGGCCTGTTCTACCGGAATCCGGCAGCGTTCCAGCAAATCAGCAGCCAATTTTTCAAAGTCCGCCCGCGTGAGGGTCAAGTCCAGGTGTTTTGGCCCATCGGCGGTCGCCGTGATAAACGGTAAGTTGATTGTTGTTTGGGTAGAACTAGATAACTCGATTTTGGCTTTTTCTGCCGCTTCCGTTAGCCGTTGCAAGGCTTGCTTATCCTGGCGCAGATCAACGCCTTCATTGCGCTGGAAGGCATCGGCAATCCAATCTACGATTTTCTTGTCGAAATCGTCGCCGCCCAGGTGGGTGTCGCCACTGGTGGATTTCACTTCGACTACGCCATCACCAACTTCTAACAAGGAGACATCAAAGGTACCGCCTCCCAGGTCAAACACCAGGATGGTTTCGTTGGTTTTCTTGTCTAAGCCATAGGCCAGAGCGGCGGCGGTGGGCTCGTTGACAATCCGCAAGACTTCGATCCCGGCGATTTTGCCAGCGTCTTTGGTGGCTTGCCGTTGCGAGTCGTTGAAGTAAGCGGGGACTGTGATCACCGCTTGAGTCACTGGCTCGCCCAGATAGGTGCTGGCATCATCCACTAACTTGCGTAGGACTTGCGCCGAGATTTCTTCAGGAGCATACTTTTTACCCATTGCTGGCGCATTAAGCCGCACATTGCTAGCATCACGCTCGACTTGATAGGCCACTTGCGTAGCCTCACTGGTGATTTCGTCGTATTTCCGTCCGATGAAGCGTTTGACAGAATAAAAAGTATTTTGCGGATTCATAACCCCTTGGCGTTTGGCAATTTGACCAATGAGGCGATCGCCATTTTTCGCATAGGCAACGACTGAGGGGGTTGTGCGGCCACCTTCAGCATTGGCAATTACCGTGGGCTGTCCACCTTCCATGACTGCGACGACCGAGTTAGTCGTACCCAGGTCAATTCCAACTACTTTAGCCATTTCGTCTAACCTCTTGAATTCGGGATTCGGGAACTGTTGTGCATTCGTTCTGTATGAATCCAGCTTATCGAGAGGGACGGCGATCGCGGGTTCGGAGAAGCCTACCCCAGGTGCGGGGGATTGCCGTACAGCACTGGCCCCACACCACGGCCCCAGAGACTCCAAAAACCCGGCCCCACCGCGATCGCCTACGGGCCTGCCAACGGCCTACAGCAAGAAAGGGGCACCATATTCTTCGCTAAAACAGACTTGAGCGTAGGAAAAACGCCCACCAAATTTTTTCATGGGATCGGTCGCATAACCCAAACACAACAGACAGCACACATCGACCGTGGCCGGAATGTTGAAGGCTTCCTGCACTTTGGCCCCGACAAAACCTTCCATCGGGCAACTATCGACCCCAAAGCTTTCGGCCACAATCATCATGTGCGCGACCCCCAGCATGGTGTGGCGGTTTGTCCAGGTTTCGAGGCTGGTAAAAGACGGCTTTTGCTCGAACATGGCTGGGATCTGTTGGCGCATCACATCGGCATATTCCGGCGTGATCGCATCGTGTTCCAGGCCCAGCTCAATCACCGCTTCGATGTTTTTGCTTTCGCTGGCCGCGCGATCGCCACAACAGATAATCACCACTGGGGCTTGGGTAATTTGGGGTTGGTCAAAGGCACAGGCTTTGAGTTTAGCTTTGCCTTCGGCTGTCCGCAGCACAATAAAGCGCCACGGCTGCAAGTTATAACCCGACGGCGATCGCAACCCTAGCCGAAAAATTTCTTCCAGGATCACGTCAGGGATATCATCAGGACGGAATGCCCGAGCAGCACGGCGGCGCTCAATCGAGTCCTTCAGTCCAAACGTAGGGTGCAAATGGACGGTCATTCCTCATCTCCTGAAACAAGGCGTGATGGTGCTCAACCCAATGTATTACTAAATACTTCACTTACTAGCAGATCTGTAGAGAGTTTTCATTTATCGAACAAAGCATATTACATCGTGACAATTGCTTTACACAAATTAGCTGGGCGATCGCCGCTGGCCACGTTTGGCGATCGCCCTCTGGAGGCATAACTGCTTAGTCGGGCAGTTGCGCCGCGTGCAGGCCCCCGCCCCCTGAGCTGCAATTCTGCCGGCAACAGAAAAATTTAGTTCCCCTTGGGAGAGACTGTTGCTTTTTACCAAAAAATCGGTAGCTTCAATCACGGTTCTGATACAACTAAACGGGTACAACGTTCCAAGGTATTTAAGGCTAGCAGGGAACCTATGAGCTATCGCATGAATCGCCGCGCCTATGCGGAAACCTTTGGGCCAACGGTAGGCGATCGCGTCCGGCTGGCAGATACAGAGCTGATCATCGAAGTCGAGCGGGACTACACCACCTACGGCGATGAGGTCAAGTTTGGCGGCGGGAAAGTGATTCGCGATGGCATGGGACAATCCCCAATCACAAACGCCGACGGGGCCGTGGATGCCGTGATTACCAACGCCCTAATCTTGGATTGGTGGGGCATTGTGAAAGCCGATGTGGGCATCAAAGACGGCAAGATCTACGCGATCGGCAAAGCGGGCAATCCCTACATTCAGGACAACGTCAACATTATTATTGGCCCCGGCACCGAGGCGATCGCGGGGGAAGGCATGATTCTGACAGCGGGCGGCATTGACTCCCACATTCACTTTATCTGTCCCCAGCAGATCGAAGTGGCGATCGCCGCTGGCATTACCACCATGATCGGCGGTGGCACTGGCCCCGCAGCCGGAACTAATGCCACCACCTGCACCCCCGGCCCCTGGAACCTTTACCGCATGTTGCAAGCTGCCGATGCCTTCCCCATGAATTTGGGCTTTTTGGGCAAGGGCAACAGCGCCAAACCCGAAGGACTGCGGGAACAGCTCGAAGCCGGAGCAATGGGCCTGAAACTCCACGAAGACTGGGGCACGACTCCAGCGGCGATCGATACCTGCCTCACCGTCGCTGATGAGTACGATGTGCAGGTTGCCATCCACACCGACACCCTGAACGAAGCCGGATTTGTGGAAACCACGATCGCCGCCTTCAAAAATCGTTGCATCCACACCTACCACACCGAAGGCGCAGGCGGCGGCCACGCTCCTGACATCATCAAAGTCTGCGGCCAGCCCAATGTTCTGCCGTCCTCCACCAATCCCACCCGCCCCTACACCGTCAACACCCTGGACGAACACCTGGATATGTTAATGGTCTGTCACCATTTAGACGCTGGAATTCCCGAAGATGTGGCCTTTGCCGAATCCCGCATTCGCCGGGAAACCATCGCCGCCGAAGATATCCTCCATGACCTGGGCGCGTTCAGCATGATTTCGTCAGACTCCCAGGCCATGGGCCGCATTGGCGAAGTCATTATCCGCACCTGGCAAACAGGCCACAAGATGAAAGTGCAGCGGGGTGCATTATCCGAAGACAGCGATCGCCACGACAATTTCCGGGCCAAACGCTACATCGCCAAATACACCATCAACCCCGCGATCGCCCACGGCATCGAAGCTTACGTCGGGTCGATCGAAGTCGGGAAACTGGCCGATCTGTGTCTCTGGCGACCGGCCATGTTTGGGGTCAAGCCAGAACTCGTGCTCAAAGGCGGCATGATTGCCTGGGCACAAATGGGCGATGCCAACGCCAGCATTCCCACCCCGCAGCCGGTCCACATGCGCCCGATGTTTGCCAGTTTCGGCGGTGCCACGCCAACCACTTCCCTCACCTTCCTCTCCCAAGCCGCCTGCGATCGGGGCATCCCCGACCAACTGGGCCTCAAAACCACCGCTGTTCCCGTCTCCGGAGTCCGGCAGCGCACCAAACGGGATATGAAACTCAACGATGCCATGCCCCACATGGAAGTCGATCCCGAAACCTATGAAGTCCGCGCCGACGGCGAACTCCTCACCTGCGAACCCGCCACCGTCCTCCCAATGGCCCAACGCTACTTCCTGTTTTGAGCGCATGGCAACCATCCTTAGCCTTTGGAATTCGGCAGTGTTCCACTCAAAAGATTAAGTTTAGTAAAGTGAGGACTATAGTATCTCTGCACCAATCGCAGGAGCTAAAGGCTGTGGAAGCAAGCCCTAGAGAAATTCAACTCTACATCACGGCAGACGGGAGAATTCCCTTTAAAGAGTGGTTTGATTCGCTAGATAGAAGAACACAAGCCAAAACTGACCAAGCACAGGACAAGATTCGTCGCGGTCTTCTGACTGCTAAAAACTCAAAATATGTTGGAGCGGGTGTTTTTGAGTTCAAGATCGATTTTGGCCCAGGCTACCGGCTTTATTTTGGTCAAATAGATTCAAAGATTATTCTGCTTTTGGGTGGCGACAAAAGTACTCAAGATAAAGATATTCTGAAAGCAAAGGAGTACTGGGCAGACTATGAAAGACGTGAAAACGCCAACGACCAGTAGCTATCAGGACTATCTGATTTCTCGGCTACAAGATCCAGAATATGCCGCGCTTTATCTAGAAGCTCATTTGGAAGAAACTGAAGACATTGAGCCGGAGTTATTGCAATTGGCTTTGGATAACGTGTTGCAAGCTTTGAGCGTTACTCGTTTGACGGCTGAGGAGACGGCAGTTCATCGCCAAAAATTAGATGAGATTTTGGCGTTGCCGGGAAGTTTGGCAATTTATGGCTTGGCGGATTGGTTGCAAGGGTTGGGCTTGAAGTTGACGGTGACGGTTGCCGACGCGCCTGAAGAGACAGCGTGATTTGGCGCGATCGCCCTTCCAGGTAAACCTGGGATAGATAAGTCCACGGCAATGGATTGGTTGCCTCCGCTACAACGAAATTGCAGCGATCGCCGTACAGTGCATCGATAAGTGAGTGCGTTTTGCAGCATGATTTGGGTGTGTTGCAAAAAACTGATTGCGGAGTGTGTGTATGTCCACTGAAGTTGACGGGCGAGAGTTGCAGCAAGAGCCGCCTGGGCCAGGCTACAACGGGTGGCAGGCCAAGATCGCAGCTTATTTCAAATTTGACTTTTATCAAACCAATTTTCGGATTGAGACCTTTGCCGGACTCACCACCTTCATGACGATGGCCTACATCCTCGTGGTGAATCCGTTGATCCTATCGGATGCAATTTTTTTGAGCCAGCCAAAAGATTTGTTTGCGGAACAAGTCTTTGCCACAGCCATTTCAGCCGCGATCGCCACATTAGTCATGGCCTTTGTCGCCCGCTACCCCTTTGCCCTCGCACCGGGGATGGGCCTGAATGCTTTTTTTACCTATTCAGTCGTATTAACCCTGGGCTTTGATTGGCGCTTGGCCCTATCCGCCGTCTTTGTGGAAGGGCTGATCTTTATTGCGTTGACCTTGAGCAGTGTCCGCAGCCAGATTGTGAACGCCATTCCCCTTTCCCTCAAGTCGGCCACCGCCGTGGGCATTGGGATGTTCATCGCCTATATTGGCCTGTCGGGCGATCCCAAAGTTGGAGGAGCCGGGATCATCATTGCCAGCGAAGTCACCAAGACCACCCTGGGTAGTTTCCGCGAACCCGCAACCCTCCTGGCAGTCACTGGCATTCTGGTCACCACCGGGCTACTGGTCAAGCGCGTGAAAGGGGCGTTGCTCTGGGGCATTTTGCTCACGGCTGGGCTGGGCTGGATTTTTGGCGTTTCACCCTGGCCCAAAGGGTTACTCCAGTTTCCAGCCTTTCCGGTCGATCTGTTTGGGCAAAGTTTGGTGGGCTTCAGCAAAATGACGGGCAGCAATGTCCTTGATTTTGTTGCGGTACTGTTGGTCTTTCTGTTCGTCGATTTGTTTGATACGGTGGGAACCTTGTCCGGGGTTGGCATGAAAGCGGGCTACATCCGCGCTGATGGCAGTTTGCCCCGTGTGAACCAAGCGCTCTTTGCAGATGCGGTGGGCACGACCGTGGGGGCGATCGTCGGAACTTCAACCGTCACCACTTATGCCGAATCGGCGGCGGGAGTTTCCGAAGGCGGGCGCACTGGGTTTACGGCCCTGGTCACTGGCTTGTTGTTCATATTAGCCATTTTTTTTGTGCCCTTGTTTGAAGCCATTCCAGCCTATGCAACGACGCCGGCTCTGGTGGTTACGGGCGTTTTGATGATGACGGCTGCGTTGGATATTCAGTGGGACGATGTGACCGAAGCGATTCCGGCCTTTCTGACAATTTTCTTTATTCCCTTTGCGTTTTCCATCGCCTCTGGCCTGTCCATTGGCTTTATCGTCTATCCCTTTGCCAAGGCGCTCCAAGGCCGAGCCAAAGAGGTTTCGATCGCCACTTGGCTCCTTGCAGGGCTGTTCATCGCCCGGTTTGTCTTCATGACCCTGCGATTTGGGACAGCGGAATAACCACACAGATTTCCTTGCCACTAGGGAGGACTGGGTGATCTCGCCCGGTCCTTTTTTGTCGGCTTGTTAGGGATGAGCGCATTTGCAACGCTGGCATTCCGGTTCCAAGCCGCCTCGCGATCGCCCCCTCGGTTCCCCTAAAACTGATAGACCATCCGCATAATCCACTCAAACACTGTTCCCGTCGAGCGGTTATTGGGATTGGACACCATCAACAGCGCCGGACTCACACTCACGCGATCGTTCAACTGAAACCTGTAATAGCCTTCCACATTAAACTGGGTCGCATCGCCAAAATCGCCCTCAACAAACGGTTGCCCAATCGCCAGCCCTGCCACCGAACCCGGAATCACAATATCCCGCACCGTCACCCCCGTGGCCCAACTCAACGGCGACAGGTCACCCTCGCGCGCGAGCACCGGATCAACCCCACGATAGGAGCCAATGCCCAGCCGCCCAAAAAAGGCAAACTGTCGATTTGCCAACCATTCCACATTCAGCCCCCCGGCGTTGATTGCTAGCCCATCCACGGTTGCCGTCGTATACTGCCAGCGGGTGATCAGCTTTTTGCTCACCGCATATTCCACTTCCACGCTGCCCTGGTTGCGATCGCCAAATAGCCCACCGCGATCGCCCCCATTGGGTTCTGCTGCATCTGCCGCCACGTACAGCGCCCGGAACGTCAACGGCGAATCCTCCCCCGGTCGCCATTGCACCACCGCCCCCGCCCCCCCTGGGCGATCGATTTGGTTGGGCACAACCAACGGATTATTCATGAAAAAGCTCGACGAAAAATTCTCCAGCGAATCATTCGCGAACTGATTTTGGTCAATAAAATCCCGGGGATTCAGCCGTGGCCCCACCGTGACCCGCACATTCGTCGCCGGGTTAAACGAATAATGCAACTTGCTCAAACGCACCGTTGCGGGCACTCCGGCAAAGTCGAGCCCGCCGCCATCGGCCAAACGCCCCTCCGTCCCCAGTTCATTCAGCCCCCGAGTCGATTGCCACAGCCCGATCGCATCCTGGCCGTTATTCCCCGCTTCCAACTGGGTTTTCAGCAAATCTGTGCCAGTAAAACTGGTATCCAGATCCAACCGCACCCGCACGGCCACCGAAGCTTTGGCATTGGTGCCATCGGTCAACCCAAAGACTGTTTGCCCCCGGAGTTTGGTCGTTGTCGAAAATTGTTGCTGCTCTAACCGGGCTGTCGCCGCTTCCAGGGCCTGGAGGCGATCGCCCAAGGTGACCAGATTTTTACCATACGTCTCTTGCAACCGCTTGATAGTGCTGAAGTCCTTGCGTAACTCAGCGTACTCGCCCGTATTAAACAAGGCTTCCATCCGCTGCATCACCGCACTCAGTGCCGCCGCAAACTCATACCGGGTCAACGGGCGATCGCCCCCAAACCGCCCCTCCGGCAGGCCCACAACCACATCATATTTTTCTACCAGAGATTGCAACGCTTGATAGGCCCAGTCGCTCGGTGACACATCCTGCAATTCATTCACCGATCGCACCTGCTCCATGACATTGTCCGACGGATCCCCAAAACAGGTCAGGGGATCCGTCGCATTACTGGGTAACAGGGGATCTGCCGGACAGGGATTCGCCGCGATCGCCCCAGATGGTGCTGCCATACTGGCCCGTGATGTCAGAGAGGATGGGGTTGTGGCCCAAGCCGGGGCCAACGGCATCAGGCAGCCTTCCAGGAGGCCCAGTCCAGCCAGCAGCCAAAATGCTGTTTTCACGCGCGATCGCTCCTTCCCCACACTCACTCTCCTTTAATACTCCCCGCAATTGCACCAGGCAACCGGGATGATAGCTCAGATGTCAACTATCCTGTTGCGGATCTTAACCGTTTGCACCGCCAGCCAGCGCTATTTTTATTGAGCCTTTCCCTTGACCACCGCCTTGTTACCGCAGTTCCCGAGGTGCGTGGGTCAACTGCAACTGGTCAAATAAACGCTGCACCCTGACCAAATCTTTGTTTCCGGGCGATCGCTCCACCCCGCTCGATAAATCAATCCCATCGGGTTGCACCGTCGCCAGGGCTGTCAATACATTTTCCGGTGTGAGGCCCCCCGCCAACAGCCAGGGACACCGAGGCCGAAAGTGCTGGAGCGATCGCCAATCCAGAGTTTTTCCAGTCCCCCCGGCCAGGGCCGGATCGTACGCATCCAGCAACAACGCATCCACCCACGGTTCAAAGGTTTGGGCCAGGGCTAAATCGTCTGCCGTCCGAATTCGCAAGGCTTTGATCAATTCCACCGTAGGCAATTGGTGGCGCAATTGCTGACACAGGTCGGGCGACTCTTGGCCGTGGAGTTGAATCCCACTCAGTTGGCCGACCGTTGCGGTGTGTATCATCGTCGCCATGTCTGCATCCACAAACACCCCAATGCGATCGCCCGACCAAATTTCCCCGGTCGCCCGTGGGGGCAAAGCGGCCACAATCCCTGCAATCTGCTCTGGTGTGACATAACGAGGCGATCGCGGCGCACAAATAAACCCCAAAGCCGTTGCCCCCATTTGGGCGATCGCGCGGCCCTGGGCAGGGTCCATAATTCCACAAATCTTGACGCGGAGTGCAGAAGTCTTCAAGCCGTCCCAACCTTTGTATCAGTTCATGAATATTTTTATTGAAACTTATAACAAATTGAACCGGAGTTACCGCTCTGGGGCGATCGCTTTCTATAATCCTCCTACAACCTTTGGCCACACGTCACGCATTTCGCCTGGATTGGCTTAAATCCGAGGCAATTGTGGCAGACCGTTAAACGTTGACTTTAACAAGCATCACTTTGGGTCAGGGCGGGCCACTGTTGTCGGTCTACCCTGCGCTCTCATCAAACCATACGGGAGGTAAAACCTTGTTTGAAATGTCTTTATTGGCTCTTGTCGCAACGAGAACCTTCAACTGGTCTCCAGGAGTGGGCATTACCATGATTGCCTGCAACGTCCTGGCGATCATCATCGGTCGCTATGCCATCAAAAATCGTGGCGTTGGGCCGAAGTTGCCTGTGGAGTTTCCCGATCCCTTTGGGGCCGAGTTTGGCCTCCCCGAATTATTAGCGACCGCGAGTTTCGGCCATCTCCTTGGAGCCGGGATGATTCTGGGTTTAACCAGCGCCGGAGTATTGTAATTTCTCTTTTCCCATAAATCCGGCGATCGCCCCGCCAGTTCTGAATCTAAGCGGCTGGCGGCGATCGCCCTTCAAGGCCCCCTCAGGGCAACTCTTCCCTAATTTAACGGTCGTGTACCCGCCACACAGGTCAACGTCCGATCATGATATTGCGGAGCCGGAGCCGTCGTCTGGGCCGTATCCTGGGCTTCACACACAATTGTTTGTAAACTCACCACATCCCCGGTCTGGTTGTAGACCACCCCAGCCATTCCAGAATAAGCCCGCACTTGCCCCATTTTCGGGGTCGCATAATGGGTCACATAGTCCGGCCCTGACTGGTTGACGGCCATCGCATAGTTATAGTAAAGGCTCTGGCCCGGTTGCATCGCCAAGGTTTCAAAATCTACCGCAAAAGCATGATGTTCTGCATAAAATGCCTGCTGCGCCCGGTTTAGCTGCCCCATGAAGGTCTTCGCCTCAGCCTGCCGCGCCGCGTTCGCCCGACTCAGTAAGGTGGGAATGGCGATCGCCGCCAAAATTCCCGCCATGACCAACACGACCAATAACTCGACTAATGTAAAGCCCGTCTGCGGCCTGGTTCGAGTGCACCACCGCAGCAAAACCTGAGTCGTCACGGCCCTGCCTCCGAATCTCACCTTGATTGCCCCCAATCTGCCTGGGAATAGTCTTCTTTTCGGGGCATCGGCCAGCAAACCCGGACACAGAACACCGTGACTCGATGAAGTTCTTGTAAACCAAAACCAGTGTTCTCAACTCAGCCGGAGCGCGATCGCCAATTTGCGCTGGTTTGACCAGGATTTAAGTCGTCCAGCGATCGCGATCATGAGGAGCCGCAAAATCCAGCGTTGGCCCCTTCGGCACAATGCCAGTTGGATTCACCGCCGTCTGACTCATGTAATAGTGACGTTTAATGTGATCTAAATTGCAAGTTTCTCGCACCCCAGGATATTGATAAATCTCTTTGAGATAATTCCACAAATTGGGATAGTCCGTAATCTGTTTCACATTGCACTTGAAGTGCCCGTAATACACCAGATCAAACCGAATCAACGTCGTAAATAAACAAATATCCGCTTCCGTCAGTTGGGTTCCACACAAATACCGCTGTTGCCCTAACACCTCCTCCCAATAATCCAGCGCTGCAAACAGTTCCGTTACCGCAGCATCATAGGCCGCTTGAGAGGTGGCAAACCCCGACCGATATACCCCGTTGTTAATCGGCATATAGATCGCATCTATCGTCTGTTCAATCCTGTCTTGCAAAGCTGCTGGAAATAGATCCAAATCCGTTTGGGCCACAGCGCCAAACTCAGTATCCAACATCCGAATAATTTCACGGGATTCATTATTCACAATCGTTTGAGTCTCTTTATCCCACAACACAGGCACCGTGACTCGCCCCGTGTAATTTGGTCGCGCTCGACGATAAATTTCTTGTAGATATTGGGCGTGGTTGACACGATCTGGAATCGCTCCTGGATTCTCGGAAAACTGCCAACCTTGCTCACTCAAAATCGGATCAACCACAGATAAACCGATCGCGGCTTCTAGTCCTTTGAGTCGTCGCATCATCACAGTTCGGTGCGCCCAAGGACACGCCAAAGCAACATATAAATGATAGCGATCTGCCTCAGCTTTGAATCCACTAGAGCCGTTTGCTGTGACGCGATCGCGAAACTGAGTCGGCATTCGGTTAAACTGGCCGGAGCGATCGCGCTCTGTCCATTCCGTTGTCCACTGCCCATCAATCATCATTCCTAACGCCATTTCCACCTCCATAAATTGTTTATCGACTGAATCAACACTTAGTCCAGACTCGATCTAGCCTCAGTGCTGACCCGTGCGGTCTTGCCGCCAATCCAACCTGGAACGGGGAGAGGACAACTCAGCCACCAAATTTAGCGATCGCGTCACCACTTGATGGGCCGCCTCACCCCACTCTGCCCGGGGCACTCGCCACATCAGTTCAAACTCGTGGTCATCGGGATCTCGGCCATACACCGACCGACTTACCCCATGATCACTTATCCCCACCAAGGCTCCCCGCGCCGACAACACGGGCACCGCTGTTGCTAACGCCTCCACTGTTGGCACTTCCCAGGCCAAATGGTACAAACCAATCGCATTCGGCGGTGGCACCTGAGCGCGATCGCCCAAGGCAATTAATCCCAAATCATGATGATTGTCGCTGCCTGCCGCCCGTAACAACACCAGACCATCCCCCGGAGACACCACCCCAAACCCCAACACCGTTGTATAAAACTCCCGCGATCGCGCTAGATCACGAACCAACAACACAGCGTGGTTTAGCCCTCGCACCGGAATCATCTCGCCTCCTTGCCCCACGGCATCACCTCCCAGCACGCCAGAGCAGATTCCCAAAACCCACCCTGGCAAGCATTTCGCCCTATAACTTGCTATGCGCCCCATCACAAAAGGGCTGGTTGCCACTGTGCTTACAATTACACAACGCCACCCGTCGCGATTCCGCCAACTCAAACTTCAGCGGTGCCAACCCTGTTCCGGCATGAGCACCATCGCAAAAGGGCTGATTTTGGGATTGCCCACAACTGCACCAAAAATATGTTCCTGGCCCCAGTTCCATCACAACCGGCTTTTTGTCAGCAATCACAGGCTCACTCATAGCGGGCTCCTCCAAGAAGTAAATAGTTTGAATACAAACAATATAATCAAAATAATGTTTGAAGTCAAACTATTTGGCTTAGCAGCTCCCGAAATCCCCTCTAGGCCCATCGGTCAACGGTTTGGAGCACGGTGTCTCAAGCCCCGCCCCCAAGCATCACCCCAACCCGAAACAGCAAAAATTCTGGGGCAGCGATCGCGGCTCCCCAGAATCATCTCTTGCCTTCAGACCTATTTGTTCACGCTGAGGAAAACTTAGTCAGCACCCTTCGTTTGAAAGAGTTTCATCTTTTCACCAATTTTCTCACTAATCTCTTCTGGCATCATCGTGGTGGCCCGTTCTTGCACCATTTTCATCTTGGCACTAATTTTCTCACTAATTGCTTCTGGCGTTGCAGTTGCGCCCTCTTTCGCACTCATTCCAGCCTTAATTTTTTCAGTGATTTCTTCAGTCGTTGGCATAAAAAGCTGTTTTTTCTTCATAAAGAAATCTTTTTTTTGCTCTGGCGGCAGCGCAGCAAAGGCATCTTTTTTAGGTAACTCTTTCAGCACCGTTTTGAGGGTATCTTTCTGTTCTGGTGTCAGGGTTAATGATTTGAACGATTTTCGAAATGTTTCACCTTTATCGAGTGCCGCTTGAAATAGTTCTTCTTGCTCTGGAGTCAGTATTTCTTCAATTTTTGGAATAATCGTCTTCTCCATTTCCTGCATCCATGCACTTGATTCCACATCGAGGCTGGTCTTTGCCATTGGCCCAGGCCAAAACAGCAAAGACACTGTTGAAAAAGACGGAATAGGAGCGGCAAAAGCAAACTGAGGTGGCCCAAAGCTCGCTCCTAGAAAGATACTCAGTAAGATCGACAACACCATACGAATCAACATCAAAATTTCTCCACAAACTAGATAGAAAATTAGAACAAGATCAGCGTAAGAAAGGTTGAACGCGAGGGAGAGTGTCACTTTTGTCGCCCTCACCCTAAATCCCTCTCCCTGGGGTAGAGGGACTGCCGATCCGGGTTCCCTTCTCCCTAGGGAGAAGGGGCTGGGGGATGAGGGCAATTTGCCAAGGTGACAGCCTCCCGAACACAATCGCTGATACAACATGAACTCTAGTAACTTATTGCATCAGCAATTCAGCCAAAATTGACACACCAAATTAGACTCAATTACTCCCAATTTTTCCCAAAAAGGCAACAACATCTATCGCAGTAAAAAACTCATTTCATATACAATTTATCTCGATGGAAAAATCTATAGATCTACCATCTCAACAGCCATCAATCAGCCTTAGGCTCCATAGCGATCGCTATTTGTCGAGCGTATTGAATATAAGCAGCAGTTGCCAAAAGAACAATTGCAATTAATGGCAAAAGAATAGACCAGAAATCAGCGATCGGGACAAACAACGCAGCCCCAATACCACCCAAAGCGAAACCCAGCATCGTCGGAAATACACGCCCCATTCGCTCTAGTGCTTCTTCCGCTTCAGGATTGGGGCCATCCCCTGAGCAACCCACTTTTGCCACCAAAAATTGGACGATATCAATCGTGAGTTGCGTAGTATTACCCGTCATCACTGTGGTTGGAATATAGCTTTTGAACACACCTTTAGCTTCTTTCATTAAGGCATTTTGAATCGCCATTGCCATCACGCCAGTAATGCCAATCGGTAAGATAAACTCTTCCTGAATATCTAATAATAAGGCGGGAGCAAACTGTACTCCTACTCCCAGAAAGATTGCCAGCGCGATCGCCTCAGCCGTTAATAGCACCGCAAATACAGGCCCCTTTCTTGACCGCACAAACCGAGCCAAGAGGGAAGTTGCGGCAACAGTCAGCATAAAGCAAGGAATCATTGATAACCGGGTTAGGGTTGTATCAATATCAGCACTCACAAACGATGAACCAGCCAACGCCAAGTTCCCTGTTACATGAGCCGTAAATAAGCCAAACAGAATAATAAATGCGGCTGTATCCACAAAGCCAGCCACCCAACTGAGGATAAAACCCGCAGGAGCATCACCCAGTAAAAAGGTACTCAAGCTAAACGAAGAATCTGTGCGAGAAGTTACGACCATCACTCAATCAAACAAAATATTCACTTATTTTCCACGTCATTCCATTCAGTTCTATTACTACTCATCCATGAGCTTTGTAACAGAAACTACCAAATAATATGAAACTGAAAGAATAACTGCTCTTATAGATAACATAATTAGGTCAAAAATGAGCTTGAATCATTTTGAAATCATCTTGCTTATACACTTCTCAATCCCATGAATGCTAACAGTTCGCTTAATCCTTAAAACCTTAGTAACCGTTAATATTTTGGACACCGTTTTTTGGCAGCAGCCGACTTTCACCCATGTCTGCTCAGTTTCCCCTCGTTATGCGAAAAGTGCTTGAGCTTTGGGTTTACATTTCTCTATTGCACAGCGGGACTGGGGAAAACACACAATTCTTGCCAACTTGGACAGCCCTGGCCCGTCAGGCTTAGAACGTTTGGCGATCGCGGCTAGTGGTGAAGAACCCTAATCCACTCCCGCGATCGCGCTCCCAGTGGTGGAACTCGCGCTCATCAAAGCCCTATGCCCCGCTAATCTTCCTCCTCTGCGGCTTTGACCTTGGGAGCCACCACTTTGACCACCGTTAGCAAATGATGCTCAGCTTCCACTTCTGTCCCAGCCTCGGTCGCTGGATTGAGCGTCGGGATTTGGGTCACATCGGCAAATTCATCCGCATAGCCCCAACTTGTCAACAAGCCCACAGCAGGAGTGTCAACACCTTTGAGCAACACCGTCGAGCGCGGAGCCGGGTACAGCGTTTGCAATGTGGGAAACACAGCTTCAGCCGCCGCCACCACTTTGGCCTGGGCCTCCGGTGTAGCTGGGGTCAACGTTTCCCACTGCACCACCGCATTTTCACCCCGCAGGGCTACTAGCATCCCCGTTGGGGCCGCTGCCTGATCCAGCTCAAATACCGTGGTGACGGGAGTGGGGAGTTCGGCCCCAGGCGCAGCTTTCTTGGTCGATTTCTCTGTTAATTTTGCCGCTGCCGCTGTCGCTGCTGCCGCCGTTGCCGCCTCATAGCTCGCCTGGTCTTGCCACTGGGTTAAAGTGACGACTTGGGCACCGTCTACGCTTTGCAATATCGACAATCCCTGGAAGCCGGGTGCCTTTTTATAAAGCGTTTTGCTGGCTTTCAGGGCCGACTTCAACACTGTTTTTTGGGTAGCGGGAGTTGTGGCATAGGTTGAGACAACGTTAATGGTGCTGGCGGTGGGGTCAAAGCCCATAGACTCCACCACTTTGCTCGCGGCGGCGCTCCCCGAATACCCTAATAGCATCGTAAGAGTCCATAAACACAGTAAGGCGAAACTGCCAAATTGATAGCTCAGACGCTTGAGCATAACTCACAAACCTCCCAATCAATGACTTGTAATGTATTGCTGCTTTGCCGTGGGTTCCCAATTAGTACGATCGCCCCAAGACTGGAAAATGCATTGCTTAACACCTCCAGTTTTTCAGCGACCGAGATCGAAATTTAGCGGCATTCCATCTCATGCCCCACATCGGGTTGGGCGGTAGCCAACCTCAAAATGCAACGGAGAGGAAAGGGGCACTAAACATGGGCTCGATTAAACCAGGTGAGACTGATTGAAGTTAGTATTTTGCGTTACCAATGCAGTGGCTTCAGCACAATTGCGCTCCTTGAAATGTATAAACCAACGTTAAGAACCTAAATTGCGCCTTCGGTACTTACAGGAGCGATCGCCCTCAATAAATGTGCTTTGATACACAGTTTCTCAAGGCTGCACTTTGTAGAGTAATGCTAGCACCAATTTCGCATACAGTATGCTGTATACAATAAAATTTTCGAGCTGGCTAGCAATCCATCTTTAGCCTCACCTCTTGTCTGTTTTCGCCACAGTCGGCGTTGCGTTAGGGGCTTCGTTTAGCGCTGGGCAAACTTTTTGGCGATCGCCAACCTGGCTAACCGCACTCATAACCTGTACCTTGCAACTTAACCTGTTGAGCAACGCAAGATAGCCCGGAGCGGAATGGAGCGCCCCAAGAAGTAGAAATTTATATTTCGTTGACTGAGATACAAAAAAGTTTTTTTAGAAGTGTAATCTAACACTTGATCCCCATCTAGTAGTCAGTATTCCTGCCAGTAACTAACTGCTAGATCAGCTTTTCTAAACATTTCCATCAATCCCTTAAACCCATTTCAACCAATTATCTAAACGGCCACAGGAGGGCATCGGTGACTCAAGCAGAAACAGAACGATTAGAGACCGATACTAAAGCTGATACCTTTAGTATTCAATCAGAGTTAATTTATGGATTGACCGATAAGCCACCCGTTATCGAAGCCTTTTTCGTTGCTTTTCAGCATGTTTTAGCTTCATTTGTTGGCATTATTACTCCCCCTTTATTAATTTGTAGCGCGCTAGGAGTAGGGCCAGAAGATACCAGTTACATCATCAGTATGTCGTTGTTTGCTTCTGGGATTTGTACGTTTATTCAATGTAAAAAAATCGGGCCTGTAGGTTCGGGCCTGCTCAGCTTACAGGGCACCAGTTTTGCCTTTTTAGGCCCGATTATTGGCATTGGAACCGCCGCCGTGAGTAGTGGCAAATCACCAACTCAGGCTCTCGCCTTAATTTTTGGGGTTTGCTTTTTTGGTGCATTCATCGAAATTGTTTTGAGCCGTTTCTTGCATCTAGCTCAAAAAATTATTACTCCGGTGGTCTCCGGCACAGTGGTGATGATCATTGGCCTGAGCCTGATTAAATCGGGAATTACCAGTTTTGGTGGTGGGGTGCCCGCGATCGCCAACAAAACCTTTGGGAGCACACAGAATTTGGCCCTGGGGAGCTTGGTTCTGTTTGTGATTGTGTTGATGAATATGTTTGGGAACCGCTATTTGCGGATGGGTGCGATCGCGATCGGGCTTGCGGTGGGTTACATCGCATCTCTGTTTTTGGGAATTATTGACTTCAGTATTCTGGGTAAATTGCCCCTAGTGCGGTTCCCCATTCCCTTCCGCTATGGCATGGACTTCAACTTTGCCGCCTTCGCCCCCTTCATCTTGCTCTATCTCATCACCGCCATTGAAACCATTGGCGACTTAACCGCCACATCCGCCGTATCGGAAGAACCCATCAAAGGCAAACTCTATATGCGCCGGATCAAAGGTGGTGTTTTGGGCGATGGTGTCAACTCGGCGATCGCCGCCGTCCTCAACACCTTTCCCAACACCACCTTCAGCCAAAACAACGGGGTCATTCAAATGACCGGGGTTGGCAGTCGTTACGTTGGCTTCTATGTAGCGGGGATCTTCGCCGTTTTGGGCCTGTTCCCCATTGTGGGCGGCTTTTTCCAGGCGTTGCCCCAACCCGTGCTGGGCGGTGCAACGTTGATCATGTTTGGGTCGATCGCCGTTGCCGGAGTCAACATTGTTGCTTCAACCCACCTTGACCGCCGCGCCATGATTATCATCGCCACCTCCTTAGCCCTGGGCTTGGGGGTTGTATACGCCCCCGAGTTGCTAGCCGACAAGCCCCCCTTAATCAAAAACGTCTTCTCCTCCGGCATTTCCACAGGCGGGTTGTGCGCCATTTTGATGAATTGGTTACTCCCTCAAGAAAAAACGCGGAGCATGTTGCCCTCCAGCGAACTCATCGACGAAGCCCCGCTGAATGAGTAAAATTTGCAGTGGTTGACAGCCGACGGGGTACACATTTCGGTGTGTGCCCTTTAGCCATACCTGCGTGAATCCCTGGCTTTTTCATCTGGTCGGGTGGCGTTAATCCCGATCGCGGGGATTGATCAACCCGCCCAACCCTTCGCCCAACAGGGATAACCCCGTCACCATGATGGTCATCGCAAGGCCAGGAAAAAGCGTTGTCCACCAAACGTCTCCAGTTGACAAGCCATCCAACGCTTGCTTCAGGTCGTGGCCCCACTCTGGCGTTTCTTCGGGCAGGCCCAACCCCAAAAAGCCCAACCCACCCAAAATCAGCACCGCATCGGCAATGTTCAGCGTTAACAACACGGGCACACTTTGCACCACATTGGCAAACAGGTAGCGAGTCAGAATGCGCCAGGTGGAAGCCCCGGTGGCTTGAGCCGCTTCGATAAATAACTCGGTTTTGACGCTAATCGTTTGGTTGCGGACGAGGCGAAAGTATTGAGGGATATAGGCAATACTGAGGGCGATCGCGGCATTAAACACACCCCGCCCCAGCACAAACGCCAAGGTCACAGCAATTAGCAAGGTGGGTAGGGTATACACCGAATCCATCACAAAAATCAGGATGCGATCCAACCGTCCGCCCAAATACCCACTCACCATCCCCAGGGGCACCCCCAGGCCCAGGCTGAACAAGGTGGCTAAGATGACCACTTGCCATGCCGCCTGACTGCCAAACACCGTCCGCGCAAACACGTCATACCCCAGGCGAGTCGTGCCAAACCAATGGGCCGCAGAGGGCGCTTGCTGGACAGGATTGTCGAGAAACTCGGTGGGGTCTTGCAGCCACCCCCCAGCTTGCAACACGGGGGCCAACAGGGCGATCGCCACGAACCCTAGCGTAATCACCAGGCCAATCTGGGTCAGACGCAGGGACAAACTCGGGCGTTTGGGCAGCCATTGGAAGCGGGACAGGCGCAGAGTCATAGGGTTCTGGCAACACAATGTGCTCTTCAAGAATACGATCTTTCGGGTGAAAGCACTGCGTTCTGGCCTTGGCCGCAAGACGCGCGGTATCCAGCCCAGGCTCGCCGCTGGGGCCACGTCAGCGAAAACCCGGAAACGTCCTATCAAAACTTGCATAAAAGACCCCAGTCCAACCGTAGAAATCAGCAGCCCCCTAGTTTTAGGACACTGCATCATGACACGCTTTTCTACGGTTGCGCTGAACGGATTAATGATCGGAGTTTGTGCCCTGGTTTCGCCCCTAGCGATTACCGCGATCGCCCCCACGGCCCAAGCAGTTCCCGTCACCACTGGCAAACCCGGCAGACTCGAACCCGGTGGCCGCCGCGCCTTACAACCCACCCCACCAGCACCCAGTGCCCTGATTTAGGCCCCACGCCCCAGTTAGGGAGCATCGGCAGACGGAACAGCCTCAGCCGGCGAATTGACGGTCGGCGACGCGCCCCCCGGTGGCTGGGCCGAGGGTAAACCCGTAAAATTGCGGGCTTGGGTTAAACAGGCTGCCACCGTTGTCGGTGGACTCTCGACCTGCACAGTCTGATGACCTGCGGCTTGCAACAGTTGGGTAACGACTAATTGGGCGCGATCGCTTGCCTTCTGCAAAATCCCCTCTTCACAAGCGGCAGCCGCAATTTTTTGGAGGGCTTCTCGTTGCGCCAGAGATTGCAATGCAGGCCCTGTATCTGGCCCCAAGCCCAAAAATCCCCGGTTGTAGTCATAGACTTGGGAGCGATCGACATCAATTTTTTGATCCACCAACTGGGCCACGGGCAATTGAACTTGCACACCGCGCTCTGTGGTTTGGATGTGTGTAGGCTTTAACTCGGCCAGGTCAACCCCGGCCTGCACTTCGCCATAGGCAATGTAGAGCAACTTGGTGGTACCAAAAACAATGCCCCCCACTGCCGCATCTTGCTGGGTTGGCACCACGGCTTGCATGGTAAACGTGGCCGTGGTCAGCTCACTCGCCTCGCGCAGTTGTTGCACAATCAGCGATCGCACATCAACTTGGGGCGGTGCTGGAGCGGGAGTGAGGAATTTGCCCAGCGATGCAAACAGGCGATCGCCCACTTGCAAAGTGTTATAGCCAATTAACCCGGCGGCGGCGATCGCCCCCCCCGCCACCATCCACACTAGGCCGCTCAACCAGGGCAACCGCCGCAACTCTTGTCGGCCCATGCTTTCCCCTCCTTCGTGTCCGCTTGCTACGCCACCGTTGGCAACGTCATTTTTTGGCATCCCCTTTCTCCTACGGTAACGGTTGCCCCCCGCAGCGGCAATGGCAGTTTAGCGCCGTCGCACCTTGCTCACCATTTTGCGCGACAACCGCAGATGCAGATTTTCATTCGTGGCCCAATCTTGCAAGAGGCGAAAGAACATGTGGCGGTCTTCGGCTTTGAGCACGGCGGTTTGGTCGGCGGTTTCGATCGCGTAGGGATAGCCCCCCCCAATGATAATTTCGCCCCGCACCCAATCCAGCACGCGATCAGCCAGGCCCTGTTCATACACCCACAGCGGCAATTCCAGCCGCACCGGATAGCCTTCATGGGCTTTGAGATAGGTGAACACAATTTGGTCGCGCACCTCCAGGGGATATTCCTTGAGAATGCCCAACCGCCGACACCGAAATAGCGGCGTGCGATCGCCCCAGCTTAACAACCGATGAAACAACGACGCATCGTGCAGGGCCGGGGCATCGGGCAAGCCTTCCAGCCGTTGCAGCATCACCGTCAAATCCCGCGCATAGGTCGTGTCAATGTAGCCCACCAACGGCACCCGATAGGTCTGACTCGCCTGGAGTAATTGCACAATGCACCGGACATAAAACTGGCGTGTTTCTTCATCAAACGCTTCGGCAAAGGTCGCCACCAGAGAACCATCCAAAAACGCCAAAGAGTTAGGATCCTCTGCATGGTCTTCTATGTATTGGATCAGGCGTTGAGTCTCCATTTCAAACCGCCGCATGTTGACCCGCCGATCCACTGGTTCACCCCCGCTGGTGATTTTCAAATCTTTGGGGGTCATCACATCGACGGCAATGTCTTTTTCGTACCGCCCATCTTGATGGAAGTTTTCAAACCAGCCGATTTGCACCAGCGCGATCGGAATGGACAGATCTTTGCCGGGATAAATCTGCGACCCATCAACGGCAAACGTAGAAATGCCCAACAGGCGATCGCGCACCCAATGGTGGCTTTCTTCCCGGCTTTGCCACTTTAACCCCGATGGCATCACCCAACTTTCCCAGTGGCCCAAGGGTTCAACGGGTTCTGCCCCGCGATCGAAGGAATGAAAGTTGTGTAACCGTTCCAGCAACGCCTGTTCGGTAGCCTGTGCGGAAACTTTTAAGGCCGTTTGATAAAGCTGTAAAGACTTATAAGTTGCTTGCCCAAACTGCTCGAAATCAGCCCGTTTAGACTGGAGATGAGATAACACTTGAGACGGCTTGAGAGTCATCGCCACACACTATGCAGTTGCGTTCCCCATCCTAATACATCCGCATTAGGTGTCAATCTGTTATCACCAAACTGGGTAGCAAAGCAAAGAAAACTCAGCTAGCAAAACTGAAAATTGCCCTAGGATTTAGACTAAACTCATCGTCCGCGATCGCTGAGCCCATGCATTATTTGCATGGGGACAAAACCCTCATTGTCGCAAGGCAATTGGCCGTCCAGTCATTGCGGTCTGATGGCTAAAAATCAACGCCTTTTCTTTACATTACACCTTAGGAAATACGTGGATGAACCGTTTTATGGTTCCGCAAAAGCACCGCGATCGCCTGAGCCAATGGCTCCTCAAAGAAGATCGCCCCGGCAAAAAACACGCCCAACATCCCTGGTGGCAAGTCATGTGCCTCACAGGGGTCGATTACTTCTCAACCTTGGGCTATCAACCGGGCATTGCCGCCCTCGCCGCAGGGGTTTTGTCGCCCTTTGCCACCCTCATTCTGGTCTTGCTTACCCTGTTTGGGGCGCTCCCCATTTATCGCCGCGTTGCCGCCAACAGCCCCCACGGTGAAGGGTCGATCGCCATGTTGGAGCATCTGCTCTCCAACTGGAAAAGTAAAATCCTGGTGCTGTGCTTGCTAGGCTTTGTAGCCACAGATTTTATTATTACCATCACCCTCTCGGCGGCTGATGCCGCAGCCCACATCACTGAAAATCCTTTTGTTCCCAGTTTGTTTGATCACCAAGAAATTCCCATCACTCTTGCGTTGGTCATCCTGTTGGGGTTGGTGTTCCTGCGCGGGTTCCAAGAAGCCATTGGCATTGCGGTGGCGCTAGTTGGCCTCTTTTTATTCTTGAATTTAATCACCTTAGGCGTGTGTCTGGGGCAAGTCTTCCAACACCCGAATTTTGTTGGCGATTGGCGATCGCTCCTGGTGACCCAATATGCCAATCCCTTGCAAATGGTGGCCGTCTCAGCCTTGCTCTTCCCAAAACTCGCCCTCGGTTTATCTGGGTTTGAAACCGGGGTGGCCGTCATGCCGTTGATTCGCGGCGGCTCGCCAGACCACGAAGCCCCCCCCCAAAGCCGCATTCACAACACCTACAAACTGTTGACAGCGGCAGCCCTGATCATGAGTTTCTATCTCCTCGCTAGCAGCCTGGTGACAATTTGGCTCATTCCGGCGGCAGACTTTCGCCCCGGTGGAGCCGCCAACGGACGGGCACTGGCGTACCTGGCCCACCGCTATCTGGGGGATGGGTTTGGCACGGTGTATGACTTAAGCACCATTTCAATTCTCTGGTTTGCGGGCGCTTCCGCGATGGCGGGGTTGTTGAATATCGTGCCCCGCTATTTACCTCGGTATGGCATGGCTCCTGACTGGGCCCGTCGCGTTCGCCCCCTGGTGCTGGTCTACACCACGATCGCGATCGTAGTCACGCTGATTTTCAAAGCCGATGTGGATGCTCAAGGCGGAGCCTATGCCACAGGGGTCTTGGTGCTCATGAGTTCTGCGGCTTTTGCCGTCACCTTGCTCGCCCGTCGCCAGCGCAAACCCCTCAGTTTCCTAGCCTTTTGTCTCATCACACTCTTATTTTTCTACACCACGATCACCAACATTGTTGAACGTCCAGAAGGCTTGCAAATTGCCTCCTTTTTTATCGGTGCTATTGTGGTGACGTCTTTGATTTCGCGGGTGTGGCGCTCCACAGAACTCCGGGTCGAGCGGGTAGAGATGGATACAGCGGCCCAGCGCTTTGTGACAGAGGCCCGTGCCGACGGGGTCCACATAATTGCCAATCGGTTCAACACGGGCGATGAACAGGAATATTTTGTGAAAGCACAACAGGTGCGGGAAGATAATCGGTTGGGGCCAGAGGTCCCGATTGTGTTTTTAGAAATTACCGTGGATGATGCCTCGGAGTTTGTTGATGTGGTGCAGGTAGAAGGGGTACGGGTCGGGCCATACCGAATTTTACGCGCCCAGGCCGCAGCGGTACCGAATGCGATCGCTGCCATTTTGCTGTATATCCGCGATCAAACCGGGGCCATTCCCCATGCCTATTTTGGGTGGATTGAGGGGAATCCAATTCAGTATTTGCTCCGCTTCATCTTGTTTGGGGAAGGCGACATCGCGATCGTCACCCGCGAAGTTTTGCGCAAAGCCGAACGCAACCCCAGCCAGCGACCCGCCATTCATGTAGGCGGTTAGGGCCACCCCCTTAAGCCGTTTCTAGCATTTGAAGATGATACAAACTGGCATAGAGACCACCTTGGGCTAACAGTTCTTCGTGGGTGCCCATTTCCACCAATTGCCCCCGTTTAAGCACCAAAATGCGATCGCAATTGCGGATCGTGGATAAGCGGTGGGCAATGATGATCGCCGTGCGGCCCTCTAACAGCCGTTCCAACGCATCTTGAATCAACGCCTCCGTGCCCACATCCAAACTTGCCGTCGCCTCATCCAGCACCAAAATATTAGGATTCCGAATCGCCGCCCGCGCAAACGCCAACAGTTGTTTCTGCCCGCCCGATAAATTTGTCCCCCGTTCTCGCAAGACCGTATCGTAGCCTTCTGGCAACTGGGCAATCAACCCGTCAACATTGGTTTCCGTGGCGGCCCGTTGAATCTCTGCCACCGAGTACGCATCCCCCAGGGCAATATTGCTCTTCACATCCCCCGCAAACACAAAACCATCTTGCAAGATCACGCCTAAATGCCGTCGTAACGCTTGCTGCGACAAATCCCGCACATCCACCCCATCCACCAAAATGCGGCCCTGGTTCGCTTCATACAACCGGGTCAACAGGCGAATGATGGAGCTTTTGCCCGCCCCAGTCGGCCCCACCAAGGCCACCTTTTCCCCCGGCTGAATCGTGAAGGTCAAATCTTTCAGCACGTATTCATCGGGCTTGTAGCCAAACCAAACCTGCTCAAACCGAATTTCCCCTTGTGCCACATCGGCAGAATGGGCCAAGGCCGTAGTCACCTCGGCATCGCGAATTTCAATCGGCTCTTGCATGATGTCGCTCACCCGCTCGATCGCCGTCAACCCCGCCTGGATCGCTGTGAACTTTTCGGCAAACTGGCGCAGCGGGTCAAATAATCGCTGGGCATAGAGAATAAACGCAGAGAGGGTGCCAAAACTCAGGGCATCCGCCAGAACAAGCTTACCGCCCAGCCACAAGACCCCCGCGATCGCCACCAACGAAATCCATTCCAGGGTCGAGGAAATGGCTGAATCATGAAAAATCGTGCGATCGACTTCTTTAATGTACTTGCGGTTAATCTGCCGAAATTGCTGGGCGTTCACCTGTTCCCGCCGAAACAACTGCACCACGCTAATCCCCACAATGTTTTCTTGCAGCATGGAGTTTAGCCGCGACAGTTCATCCCGCGCCCGATAGTTGGCTTTGCGGTATTGCTGCTGAAAATACACGATCAGCACCGTCACCGGCACCAACATCACCACCAACAACAGCGCCAGTTGCCATTGGAGGAAAAACATCACCACCCCAATCACCAGAATGGAGAACAAATCCCCCAAAATGCCCACGGCCCCCGTCGAAAACACGTCGCCCAAGGCTTCGACATCACTGGTGAGCCGCGTGATCAGCCGCCCCACGGGAGTGCGGTCAAAAAACCGCATCGCCAAGGATGTGACATGGAGAAATAAGTCATTGCGAATATCAGCGGTAATTTGCTGGCCCACTTCCTGCACGAGATAGCTCTGCCACGCATCCAACGCCGTCCGCACCACAATCGTCAGCAGCAATACCCCCGAAACAACCTGTACCCCCTCTTGCATTCCATAGCCAGCGAGAAACGGCAGGGCGGGTTTTTCTTGCCGAATCAGGGAAATAGCATCCCCCACTAAAATCGGTTGAATGGCCCCGGCGATCGCCACCGGCACCAACAACAGCAACGAAAACAGCAACAACCGACTGTTCCGCAACCCATAGGGAATCAACCGCCGAAATAACCCCAAATCCGTTTCAGACTGGGCACGATAGGGACGAGCAACCGGAGCAGGCACTGGAGCAGTCATGTCAACATCCGCAGACAAAATACGCTTACCCACTGTAACCTGTGCGCTTCCCCCCTGACATCCAACCCCCAGGCAAACCTGGTCAGCAACCTTGGCCCGCTGGAGTTTCACCAGACCAGGCTGACCCCAGGTTGGGCTTAGGCCGTTCCGGGGGGCGCTTGGCTTGAAGGTGCGATCGCACCAAGTTCAACAACGCTTGGGGGTCGGGCGGCTTCGTCAAAAAATCCGTTGCCCCCGCCAGTTTGGCCCGCGTGCGATCGACCAAACTACCCTGACTCGTCAAAATCACAATTGGCGTGTTTTGGAAAACAGGCGTTTTACGCAGAAAATTACACAGGTCATAGCCACTGGCATTCGGCATGACCAAATCCATCAAAATCAGATCAGGCCGATGTTGCGTCAACGTGGCCACCCCCAACAGGGGATCTTGAATTTTGAGGACACGATAGCCCGCAGGTTCGAGAATATTGGCCACAAATTGGCCCACGGTTGGGCTGTCATCCACACAGGCGATCAATGGGCGATAGCGAGCCGACGACGTTGCAACCGCTTGCACCGCCGGTTGGGGCGGCAGCAAATCGGGAATTTCTTCCAAAAGAATGGCCCCCTGCTGAATCCACGGCAGCAAAAACCGCGTCACAGTCGTAATGGGGCGACGGGCATAGGTGGCAATGTCCCAGAGGGTGTAGCGACCGGTCAAAAACGGGCTCAGGTTCGCCAAGTTCTTGGGCACATTGCCCGAATCGGCGCGGAGGGTTGGCTGCAAAACGGGAGATTGGTAAGGATCCAGGGCTTCCAACTCCAAGTGTTTCCACTGTTTCCACAGGATACGAGCTTGCTCTAGCACCAGTTCAACTTCGGTTCCGGATAACAGCAAACTCAAGGCCGCATTGTCGTTAAAGGAAAAGCGCTGATGACTAGACCATTCGGTATTCAGCAGGGGATTCCGCACCCAAGAAAAGAGCACTTCTTCGAGGCTTGCTTTGATCACCGCTTGGGCTTGGGCCACACTCGCCTGCTGTTGGGCAAGGCTTTGGCTCAGCAGGTCATATTCCCACGGTTCACCATCGGGGGGCAGGGCAAGTTGCCAATCTGGGCAATGCCGTTTGATGGCGCGGAGCCAACGCCGTGTGCGATGAATATTGCCTGTGGCATACAGCAAGCGACCATGAAAAAAGTACAATTTCCATCGTTGGTCGCCTTGGCCAAGGGTCAGTTCGCCCGTGGAGCGCTGCTGTTGGATGTCGGCAAGGGTTCGAGCAGTGTTGGAATAGGCAATTGAGTTCAATGACATGAGGAAAGGAACCCCGATGAAGTAAAGTTCGGCGGATGGCACCAAGGGCGATCGCGCCATTCGACAGGTATGGCCCTGCTAGCCGGAACAGCAGGTGATGCATTGCCTTCAGGCTTTCCCCCCAACTGGTGAGCGGGTGCCCCCAGGAATTTGGGTTGCGGGCTCTGCCTCCCTGCGCCAGCCTGGGCAACGGAGAATAGCTTGGTCGGGCCACAGGGGGTATAGTCTTTAATTCTAGGGTGTAGGCCCTGGAAGACTCAGCCAACAAATTCCCGTAACTTCACTGTATATTTTTTGATTTCTCGCGATCGCAACTTCGGCACTCTGGCAGGGGGAACTGACCGAACAACGACACCATGCCTTTGGGGTTAGTATCGAAAAATAACCATTGCGGGGGAACGTGGGGTGGGCGATCGCCCCCGTGAGATCGGCATTGGTAAGGTTGCAGTATCATCGTCATCGAGTCCTTTTAAACCCAGCAAGAAACAGATTCATCAGGCAAATCACGCAGAGAATTTGGGTAGATTGAAGATAAGGGGCTGCCCCTGATTACCACGGCAATGCATTAGGGAATTGGTATGAAAGATCGGATTGAGCAATTGACCACAAATCTCGCCCAGGTCATTGTCGGGAAACAAGATGCCATTCGGCTCGTGCTCGTTGCCTTAATTTCCGGGGGGCACACCCTGTTAGAAGATGTGCCTGGAGTGGGGAAAACGTTGCTCGCCAAATCTCTCGCACGGTCGATCGACGGCAAGTTTCAGCGAATCCAATGCACCCCCGATTTGATGCCAACCGACATTACAGGAACCAATATTTGGAATCCTCGAACGGGTGAATTTGAATTCATGCCAGGGCCGATTTTTACCAATGTGTTGTTAGCCGATGAAATCAACCGAGCGACGCCAAGAACCCAGTCAGCCCTGTTAGAAGTAATGGAAGAGCAACAAGTCACCGTGGATGGCTTGTCGCGTCCGGTGCCCACTCCATTTTTTGTCATTGCGACGCAAAACCCGGTGGAATATCAAGGCACCTTTCCCCTACCAGAAGCCCAGATGGATCGGTTCGCGTTGTCCTTATCGTTAGGATACCCAAGTGCCGAGGAGGAACTACAAATGCTGGAGCGGCTTCAGGGAAATGGAACCAAGCACGAGTTAAAACCCTGCATTTCTTTGGCGGATGTGCAAATGTTGCATCAGTTAAGCGGGCAGGTGAAAGTGGCGCGATCGCTCCAAGAATACATGTTGCAGCTCGTCCGGGCTACACGGGAGCATGACGAAATCACCTTAGGGATTAGTCCACGGGGCACGGTGGCCTTGCATCGCACCACCCAGGCTTTCGCGTTTCTGGCTGGGCGAGATTATGCCATTCCCGATGATGTGAAATATCTCGCACCTTATGTCTTAGCCCATCGGATGATTCCGGCAGGGGGCAGACGAGCCAAGGCTATTGTCGAAGAGTTACTCAACCGGGTTGCGATTCCTTAACCAGCGGGCAGGTTGCCCGGTCACCGCCTAGAAGAGTTGCCAATCGGGCGATCGCAGCAGTCGGAGTTGGGCCAACCACTGCTGAAAATAGGACTCATCCAAGCGACTGTAGTTATAGAAGGTGGCCTGGTTCACTGAAATGGCCCAGGCCCAGATCAAAGCCATTTGGGTCAACGCTTGCAACGCGGTATATTCAAACTCCATGAGCGGGGCGATCGATTCATAGCCCATCGTAAACGCCTTCCGCACTTTGAGGGGCAAGCCAGACATCATCGAAACTTGCAGGAACTTCGCAATTTCAAAACTCCGCCAACCATAGCCACACTGGTCAAAGTCAAACAACGTCAACTGGTTGGCTTCGGTAAAGTGCACATTGCCACTGTGCGGATCGCCCCAACAAATCCCCCAAAAGGGTGCTTCCTGGGGAAAACGGCTAATCTGGACTTTGATAGCCTCGATCGCCTCGGTAACGTAAGCCCAGTTGGCCGGTTGGCGTTGCAAAAACGGCGCGATCGCCGCCAGGGAATCATCTAGCAAATACTCCAGCGTCAACGGTTGACGCACAAACTGGGACTGGAATTCCTGCGTCAGGTGGTGCATATTGGCAACGGTTTGCCCCAACAGCCATGCCTGCTCCTGGTTCAAATCGCCGACTGCCACTCGTCCGGGCGCATAAATGAACAGTGCGGCATAACGTTTGCCTTCCAGGGCGTTGATTTCGATCGCCAACTGTCCATCTTGGGTATGCAACGGAAACGCCACCGGAAAATCTTGCTGCGCCAAGAAGTCGAGTAAGTCTAGCTCGAACTGCACGTCTGCTTGCGATCGCCAGTGGCAATGGGAAACTCGGAGGATGTATTGCTTCGCGATCGTTTCCACTAAATAGACATCACTCAACCCACGATGCCAGAAGCAACAGTTGACAACAGCTTCAATCTCATACTGAGATAAAACCTGAGCAATCAATGCATCCGTCGCTAGTTTTGAATAAACAACTGGAAAGGTAGTCGTCATGCATCATCTCACTTCCTTACCAAAGCCCGCACCCTAACCCGAAACCCGCTACGGATCTACTTTACTCGGAAGTGTCAAATTCAACAGCGGTGCGTCAGGAGTTTTTGACATCCTGAAGATCGATTTAATTGTCGGAGAAAAGCAGACCCCGCACACCAGTAGTCTCCCTGATCCTACCGCTGGCGATCGCCCCTACACATCCGCACCATCGACTTAATCCACTGTTCCTCTTCCGCCAAATTGCGCAACTCGGAAAGTTTGATCATCATCGTTTTCTCCTCCTTGCAATCAGGTCATACCTGGCAGCGCCCAATTCACAAAAATTGATCATACAAATTAATCAAAAATGATTATCCTGAATTGAGTCATTCTGCGGTATTGAGTCATACTCCATGATTGTGCAACACCGATGCTCTATTCCACTCTGTTACCACAGTTGCCCAGCGTGATCGATTATTGTTGGCGTAGGCACTCTTTATGAAATATCGCACCGAAATTGATGGCCTCCGCGCGATCGCTCTACTCGCTGTCATCTTTTTTCATGCTGGTTTTCAGTTTTTTAGTGGCGGTTTTATTGGTGTTGATATTTTCTTTGTGATTAGTGGCTATTTAATCACCACTAGCCTGATCAATGAGCAACTCACCCACTCTTTTAGCCTGGTCAATTTCTATACACGACGGGCCAGGCGGCTTTTGCCTGCACTCTTCTTCGTTGTGTTCACCTGTTTGCCAATCGCGTGGCTCTGGATGCTACCGAGCCAATTCAAAGATTTTTCTAAAAGCGTGATTGCTGTTTCCTTGTTTTCCTCTAATTTTTTATTCTGGCTTGAAAGTGGTTATTTTGATGCGATCGCCGAACTCAAACCCCTTTTACACACCTGGAGTTTAGCCGTTGAAGAGCAATATTATCTTCTATTTCCTCTTTTTATTTTATTGATCTGGCCCCTGGGTCAACGCTTGATTATTCACCTATTAATCGGGATTGGTTTACTCAGTCTTGCGATCGCCCATTGGGGGAGTGCGCTGGCTCCGGGTGCAACTTTTTATCTGCTTCCGAGTCGGCTATGGGAATTTATTATCGGCGCTTTTGTTGCCTTTTATTTATTGAAATATCCAGCGAAACAGGCTAGTTCAATGCCCTGGTTCGCGCGATCGCAACTCTTGAGCCTCCTGGGCATACTTCTTCTCGGTTATGCAATTCATTACTTTGATACGCAAACTCCAGTTCCCAGTCTTTCAACCCTCATTCCCACCAGCGGCACGGCCTTAATTCTCCTCTTTGCCACCCCTTCCACATTTGTCGGTCAAGTCCTCAGTCATCGCCTGTTAACGCCTATTGGCCTAATCAGTTACAGTGCTTATTTATGGCATCAACCCTTGTTTGCCTTTGCCCGAATTCTCCGCGATCAACAGCCCCCACCCAGTACCATGCTTTGGCTCAGCTTCGGGACTTTAATCCTGGCCTACTTCACCTGGAAATACGTTGAGCAGCCCTTTCGTAATCCTAAAAAAATGGCTCAGGACGAGGTGTTCTATGCCGCCACTACGTTATCAATGATTAGTATTTTGATTGGGGCCGTTGGATATGCCAATAACGGGTTTGAGCCAACCGCGATCGCCACTGTCCTCCCTGACCATGAACAACAATCGATTCAAAGTATCCAATCCAACGGCGAATTTAGTCATCTTTGTGAGGACATTCTCAGCACTGGTGAACCCTGTCCTTCGAATCCATTAACACCAGTGCAACACTTGTCTACGACTGCCCAACCACCTGCTGTTCCCCAATTGAATTTAACTGAACGGTTGCGCGTCAATCTGGGCCTCAACCCCGTTTGCGAAGGTCGCCTGCTAACCTCCAATGCTTGTAGCACCGCCCCCGATCCTCAAATTGCCGTCTGGGGCGATTCTTTCGCCATGCATTTAATTCAAGGCATCATTGCATCTAAACCAGATGTTAAACTCATCCAAATTACAAAAAGTGTATGCGGCCCCATTTTAGACATTGCCCCAACGAATCGAGACAATCCTCCAGCCTGGGCTGATGGTTGTATTACTTTTAATAATCGAGTATTAGATTGGCTAAAAAGTCATCGTACCAGCATTCGTTACGTTGTTTTAGGTTCACCATTTCAGCAATACCTGAGTTCAACCTGGCATCTTAAAACCCCTAAACAGATCATTCCTGTTAACGAAGAACTGGTGCTCAATCAGTTGAAATATACCCTTAACCAAATCACAGCTTTAGGAATACAGCCAGTTATTTTTGCTCCACCGCCATCCAGTGGAATGCACCTTGGTAACTGTTTAGCAAAAGCAGCCTTAGCGAAGAAAAGTTTGAGTCAATGTAATTTTAAAGAAAGTGATTACCACGCCTACCAAAAAGATGTGATTCATCTCCTTCAGGAACTTGATCAGAGCTATCACATCGTTTGGATTGGCGACGAAATCTGTACAAATGGGGAATGTCCGGCAGGGTGGGATGATATTTTTTTGTACACCGATCAAGGTCATTTTTCCCATGAAGGTTCTGCCGCAGTGGGAAAGAAACTCAACTTTTATCAACGAATTACCGCCAACCCGAAGTATTAATTGCAGGCAACATGATTTGCGAACCTGCGCACCCTTGTGACCCACACTGGCTAAGCAAATTGGGCGATTCCCAACACCGCGAGTGAAGACAAAGCGGATCGCTGTCTGCAAAGATGGACTCATTTGCCTTTACCCTTGCAGCCATGAAATCTTCGTCCCGCTCGATCCCGACCGCCCACCCCGCAACGCCGCATCCCCTCACGCGCTTGTTGCGCTATAGCCACAACCAACGCCGCCGCGTGTGGGCCGCGATCGCCTGCTCCATTTTGAATAAACTGTTTGACCTTGCGCCGCCGGTGCTCATTGGGATGGCGGTGGATGTGGTGGTGCAACAACAGGATTCCTTGATTGCCGCGTGGGGGGTGCGTTCCATCCCAAGCCAACTCTTGCTGCTCTCTGTGCTGACCTTGGTGATTTGGAGCCTGGAATCCATTTTTCAGTATGCCTACGATCGCCTGTGGCGCAACCTGGCCCAAACCATTCAGCACCAACTCCGGCTCGATGCTTACCGCCATTTGCAAGAGTTGGAAATGTCTTTTTTTGAAGACCGTAGTACGGGCACCTTGCTGTCGATTCTGAACGACGACATCAACCAACTTGAGCGTTTTTTAGATCGGGGTGCGAACGAAATTTTGCAACTGATCACCACGGTGGTGGTCATTGGCGGGGCGTTTTTCATCCTGGCACCGAGTGTGGCGTGGATGGCAATGTTGCCCATGCCGTTTATTTTGTGGGGGTCTCTGGCATTTCAGCGGCAACTGGCCCCCCGCTATGCTGACGTTCGCGAACAGGCCAGTCTGGTCAACAGTCGGTTGGCGAATAATCTGACTGGGATGGCGACGATTAAAAGCTTCACCGCTGAGGATTACGAGCAGGAACGGGTGGCCGTTGAGAGTGAGCAGTATCGCCGCAGCAATCGACGGGCGATCGCGCTGAGTGCGGCCTTTGTGCCCCTGATCCGGATGGTGATTTTGGTGGGGTTCACGGCGACGCTGTATTTTGGTGGCGTGGAAGCGGCTAATGGGCAGATGGCTGTGGGCACCTACAGTGTGCTGGTATTCATTACCCAGCGGTTGCTGTGGCCGTTGACCAGTCTGGGCAATACCCTGGATCAATATCAACGGGCGATGGCTTCGACCCAACGGGCCATGAATTTGTTGGATACCCCGATCGCCATTCATACTGGCACCCAGGCGCTCCCCACTGCAACGGTGCGTGGGGCTGTCACGATCGACCAGATTTCCTTTGCCTACACGCCCGGTCATCCTGTGGTGCAAGATTTGTCTATCCAAATTCCGGCAGGCAAAACCATCGCGATCGTGGGTTCCACGGGGTCGGGCAAAAGTACCCTGGTGAAGCTGTTGCTGCGGTTCTACGAAATTCAGCAGGGCCAAATTACCCTGGACGGGGTGGATATTCGGAAGTTGCAGTTGCGGGATTTGCGGCGGTGCATGGGCTGGGTCAGCCAGGATGTCTTTTTGTTTCATGGCACCGTGGCAGAAAACATTGCCTACGGCACGTTTGAGGCGACTCCAGCAGCGATTGTCCAGGCGGCAAAACTGGCGGAAGCCCACGAGTTTATTGAGCAATTGCCCAGGGGCTACGACACGATTGTGGGGGAACGGGGCCAAAAGTTATCTGGTGGACAGCGACAACGGTTGGCGATCGCCCGCGCATTGTTGAAAGATCCACCGATTCTGATTTTGGATGAAGCCACCTCTGCGGTAGACAACGAAACCGAAGCGGCCATTCAGCGATCGCTAGAGCACATTACCCAAAACCGCACCACCATTGCGATCGCCCATCGCCTTTCCACCATTCGCCACGCCGACCAAATTTATGTGATGGAATATGGGCGCGTCGTGGAACAGGGCAAACACGACGAATTGCTGGCCCTTAACCGGGTGTATGCCAACCTCTGGCGGATCCAGTCGGGGGTGCGATCGAAGGCCGCACGGCGGTGAACCAACCCAGAAGACCAGGGCTGAGGAACGAAAATTAAATCACTCCGCCCATTGCACCCCTCACCCCGCCTGCGGCACCCCTCTCCCTAGGGAGAGGGGACAGGGGTGAGGGCAGCCAGCAAAATCAGATTTTATTGAATCCACGATCCTTAGGGTGTGGAGTGTAGGGAACGGAGAACACGGGGATGAGTCTGTTACAACGCATGGACGCGATCGCCACGGGGATTGTGGGACTGGTGGCAGGTGGGGTGGTGCTGGTGATGACCGCTGGTTTTACCTGGGACAACTGGCAACAACTGCGCCGCCAAACCAACACCACCGGAGTGGTTAACCGCCTCGAAAAAACCCAGGTTTGCCAAAATATTGGCCGCTCCAATCCCTGGCGCTGCGATCGCAAAATCACTAAACAATGTCCCATCGTGGAATATCAACCGGAAATGGGGCCGCCCCTAACCTTGAAAGCGTGTTACCTGACCTTGGCCGTGGGCGATCGCGTCGAGGTGGTCTATGACCGAGCCTCCCCCGCTGAGGCCAAAATCGTCCAAGTCGCCGAACCGCCCTATGACTGGTTTCCCCTGTTTATCAGTCTGGTGCCCGTTGGGGTTGGCTTGATGTTAGTGGTCATTGGGGCCACCAAACTCTGGGAAGGCACCCACCCCGCCCAGGATTAGGGCCAGCCAGCCGCACCCAGCGATCGCCCAGAATGGTAATCGCCCCAAAGGGCATCCCCCGAAAATGGTAGGCTGATGAATCGTTTAGGTTGCAGTTGATTTCACTCAAGGCAAACTCCTGGTTTAATGCAAGACAATCCTCGCCCCCTTGCGATTTTTGCTTGCTCAAATCAATGATCTTTTTAAGTTCGATAGCACTATGAACATCCTGGTCACTGGCGTTGCCGGTTTTATTGGGTATCACTTAGCAAAACGCCTGTTGAGTGACGGGAACACAGTCTACGGGATTGACAATCTCTCGGAATATTACGACGTGGGTCTAAAAAAAGACCGCTTGGCCCACCTTCAAGCCCAGGCTGGCTTTACTTACCAGTTTCTCGACATCAGCGATCGCGCCCTGGTGTTGCAACTGTTCCAAACCCACGCTTTTGACGCGATCGTCCATCTCGCGGCCCAAGCCGGAGTGCGCCACTCCCTCAAAGATCCGTGGACCTATATCGACAGCAATCTCACAGGCTTTGTCAATATTCTGGAAGGGTGCAGGCTCCAACCCGTACAGCATCTAGTTTTCGCCTCCTCCAGTTCGGTATATGGGGCCAATACCAAAGTCCCCTTTTCCACCCAAGACAATGTGGACTATCCCGTCTCGCTCTACGCCGCCAGCAAGCGATCGTGCGAACTCATTGCCCACACCTACAGCCATCTCTACGCCATTCCCGTCACGGGGTTGCGGTTTTTCACGGTCTACGGGCCTTGGGGCCGCCCAGACATGGCCTACTTCAAATTCGTCAAAGCCATTTCCACAGGGCAACCCATTGATGTCTACAACTTCGGCAAGATGAGCCGCGACTTCACCTACATCGACGACATTGTGGAAGGCATTGTGCGCGTGCTGCATCACCCACCCCAAGCGGTACTTGCAACCACCTTTCCCGGCCCCGACGCACCCCAAAGCAACGCCCGCTACAAGCTCTACAACATCGGCAACAACCATCCCGTCGATTTGCTCTATTTCATTGAGGTGGTCGAAAAAGCCCTGGGCAAAACTGCCGAAAAACGGCTACTGCCCATGCAACCGGGCGATGTGCACACCACCTATGCCGATGTGGAGGACTTGATGGCAGATGTAGGGTTTCGGCCTGCGACCTCCATCGAAACTGGAATTGCCAATTTTGTGGAGTGGTATCGCGCCTATTACGGCGAGTCCTAAAGTTGCGTGGGTCGTCTCTGGGCCAGATTGCGTAATATGGGAGGAAGCAATGGAAGCAATTCTTTGCTCGTTAAACTGTTTGCTTGTGAGGGTTTAGGTGTCCATGTCCCCAACGCCGCCGCCAACTCGTCCCCCAAAATCGTTGCTGGGCAATATGACTCAGGCGTTTCAGTCTGTTCGGAGTCACACCCAGGTGGTGTTGAACAAGCTGAAGCTAAACCCCAATGCGCGGGTGCCAGAGTTGTGGATTCAGGATGCAGAAACGGAGCAAGCGGATGTGCATCCCTTGTTGGGCGATCGCTATCTGGTAGGCCGCAGTTCCAAATCCTGTGACATTGTGGTGCGGAATCCGGTGGTGAGTCAGGTGCATTTGTCGCTGAACCGGGATAAGCAACCGCCGGGATTTTTGGGCTATTTCTGGCGATCGCCCTTTGTCCTGCGGGATGAAGACTCCACCAATGGCATTTACCGGGGCAAGCGCCGCATTCGGAAAATGGTCTTGCGGCATGGCGATGTCTATACCTTAGGCCCATCAGAATTGGCGGATGCCGTACGGATCAAGTACAACGATCCCCCACCGTGGTTTGTCAAAGTCTTTCGGTATGGGGTGTATGGCCTTGGGGGGATCTCGGCGATCGCGACGATCGTCACCCTGATCGAATGGCAAAAATTCGACGTCTATCCCCTCCCCAACTCCGTGCAAGGCCCAGTCATGATTCTGGCCCGAGATGGCGAAAGCACCCTCAGTTCGCCCAACACCCGCTCCCATGCGGAGATGAAAACCCTGCAAGAATTTTCGCCCTACATGGCCAAGGCCGTCATCGCCTCGGAAGATTCCCGCTTTTACTGGCACATGGGCGTTGATCCCATTGGGGTGTTACGGGCACTGGTCGCCAACCTCAAAGGGGGCGAGATCCGCGAAGGGGCCAGCACCTTGACCCAACAACTCGCCCGCAGCATCTTTCGGGGGTATGTGGGCACGGATGACTCTGCCGCCCGGAAATTGCGGGAAGCCGCCGTCGCCCTGAAGCTCGAAACCTTTTACAACAAAGACTTTTTGCTGCTGACCTATCTCAACCGGGTCTATCTCGGTGGGGGCACCTTTGGGTTTGAAGATGCGGCCCAGTTTTATCTCGGCAAGTCAGCCAAAGATCTCGACTTGTCAGAAGCGGCGATGTTAGCCGGAATTTTGCCTGCGCCCAATCGGTTTAACCCCGTACGGGATTATCAAAAAGCCCTGGAACAGCGGAATGGGGTGCTGCAACGGATGCAAGATTTGGGCATGATTAGCCCCGATGAGGCCCAACGGGCGCGGCGATCGCGCATTCAGGTCAACCCCAAAGCCAAAGAAGAACTCAACAGCATTCGGGCACCGTACTATCACGATCAGGTGTTTGCGGATTTAGAAGATCTGCTCGGCGCAGAAGTCGCTGGCGAAGGCAATTTCATCGTTGAAACCGGGTTAGATCTGCGGATGCAGCAACAGGCCGAAACCGCACTTCGCAACGAGATTGACACAGGTGGAGCCAGTGGAGGCTTTTCCCAAGGGGCGATCGTCACCATTGATGCCAAAACGGGGGAAGTCCTCGCGATGACCGGGGGCAAAGACTACAAACAAAGCCAGTTCAATCGGGCGACCCAAGCCTTTCGGCAACCCGGCTCCACCTTCAAAATTTTTGCCTACACCGCCGCCCTGCAACAGGGGATTTCCCCCGGAGCCACCTTTTCCTGCGCGCCATTAAATTGGGAAGGGCAATATTTTGAAGGGTGTCGCTCTGGTGGAGGCAGCGTGGATATGTACACTGGTGTGGCCCAATCTGAAAACGTGGTGGCGTTGCGGGTGGCCCAGGAAGTGGGACTGGATAAGGTGATCCAAATGGCCCGCCGCATGGGCATTCAGGGCGATTTAAAGGCAGTCCCTGGCCTGGTCTTGGGGCAAAGCGAGGTGAATTTGTTGAGCCTGACAGGAGCCTTTGCCGTCCTGGCCGATGGGGGCAAGCGTAATCCCCCCCGGACGATTCGCCGCATTCTGGATGGCAGCGATTGCAAAGTTAAAACGGACTTTAAAAGTTGCCGGGTGATTTATTCCGTAGAAGATGACTCGGAGGCAAATCAACCCGTGATTGAACCCGCCGTGGCCGACACGATGACCGATTTGTTGCGGGGAGTTGTGACCAGCGGCACCGGGCGCAATGCGGCGATCGGGCGGGGCGAAGTCGGCAAAACGGGCACCACCAATGACAATGTGGATCTATGGTTTGTGGGGTATGTGCCAAGTCAGGCGATCGCGACGGGGGTTTGGCTGGGCAACGACGACAATACCCCGACCGGCGGGAGCAGTGCCCAGGCCGCCCAACTGTGGGGCGATTATATGAATCAGGCCCTTCGTTAAGATAATTCGTTAAGAAAATTAGAACCTGGGGCGCGATCGCGATCGCAACTGACCAGGGCAATGGTCTTAGGCTTTCCCTCTCCCAGGGTAGTAAGCAGCCCATTTTCCATTCGCTAAAATAGAGAACTCGTCTAGCGCGACCCACATTGACCAGAGGCGATCGCGAGGGTAACCCTGCGCAGTTGTCTATCCTGGTCTGCTTAAACCTTGGTCGTTTCTAGCCTTGGCTGGACTCCTCGCACACCGCCATCCTCGGACACCGCAATGGGAAAACAGAGCCACAAGCACCAACTCCAGACTGCCGCCGCCGATCCAGCCCTGACCTTTGGCGACTATGCCTATCTCGTCATCGAAACCCAGTATCGGGCCATCCTCCAGCACCTTACCCCCGTCCTTGCTGACACCGATCCTGAGCATCTCCACCAAATGCGGGTAGGCACTCGGCGCTTACGCACCGCCCTCCAAATCTTTGGGCGAGCCATCAAACTCCCCAAAGCAGCCAGGGAACCCCAGATTAAAGCCCTGGCCCAAGTCTTGGGGCAATTGCGCGATCTCGATGTGCAACTGGCCGATCTCACCGAAACCTATCGCCCCAACCTCGACACGACCGAACAAGCATTGCTCGATCGCGTCATTCGTAAACTGCGCAAACAGCGACGGCAAGCCTACAAAGCCGTGAAGAAAACCCTGGAAGGCAAACACCTGCGATCGCTCAAAACCGCCTATGAAAAGTGGTTTGCCAAACCGCAATACACCGCGATCGCCCAACTGCCCCTTACCGCCCTCTTGCCCGATCTCCTCAGCCCCCTCCTCGCCGAACTCCTCATCCATCCCGGTTGGCTCATTCCGGCCCATACCAGCGCAGCCACCGACGAAGAATGTCTCCACGACTTGCGCAAAGCGTGCAAACACGTCCGGTATCAAACGGAATTTTTTGTGCCGTTTTATGGCGAATCCTTCCAAACCTGGATCAAAGAAATCAAAACTTTGCAAGACAGCCTCGGCAAACTCCAAGATGCCTACGTTTTGAATGACTTGTTGCAACAGCACTTACCCAAAAAAGCCAAAATGCCAACCCTGCAAGCGCAAATCCAAAAAATCCGCACTGACTTGTTTAGCGATTGGGACAGTATCCGCAGTCAGTACCTCACAACAGCCTATCGCCAACAACTGCATCAAATGCTGTTAGATTCCAAGGCCGCGATCGCGCCTACACCAGCCTCAGCCCAACCGAACGAACCCAGCCCCAACCCCGCTAACGCCAAGAAACCCCATTCCCCCACCCCCGCGATCGCTGGCGTTGAAAATGCGTCAGGCAAAAATTCCCGTGGCAACGATCGCCCAACTTCAACAACTGCAAGCTGACCAGCCCCTTAAATCGCGATCGCACTATTCAAATCCTTTCGGCTTCCTTGGTTGGGCTAATACAGTAGAATCATCATGTACCAAGATGACTCTACTTTCGCCGGGTACTTCTGGATAGTTAAGAGGCGATAAATTCCGAAGATCAACTATTATTTCACATCTTTCATCTAAACCCTTGAAACTCTCATTTGATATTTTCTCAAAGTTTATCGGAAAAGAGAAAGGCTTGTCCCAAACTATCCAAAAGGCTAATGGGAAGAACTTGAGTAAGCAGTTACCAGAGATAAATCCCTCTCCTGTAGCTGAGCCTATACCGAGCGAATTAATAACAATCTGTTTATTGGATGGGTATACCCAGTAATAGACTTCGATTTCTTTTGGTATAGGGCTAGAAGTATTTAAAAAATAATTTCTTAGAGCATCTGGAAAAGGTGCCGAAACAGGAGGTTGACCAGGAGTAGGTAATTTACCAGCTAGAATATGTCCGATTACAGCTCTAACTAATCGTTGAGGCTTGACACTTAATTTTATCTTTTCCGGCAAAGACAACCCAAGCTCTCGTGTTACTCTCACCAAACTAGCTACTTGTCTAGAAACTTCAATCAATTCTGGATCATACTCTGTACCCAATAAATTGTTATTGCAGTTTCCGCAAATGGAAAGGAAGTTAAGACCGCTTTGAGAATTAACTGGTTTTCCATTGGGTTCCGTAAGATATTGCGTTAGTGTTCGCAACTCAAGATTTGTTGGCTTGACACAGCCTTGAGGAGGAATATGATCTCGCGTGAGTTTAGAATACTTCCCACAAATGTTACAGTATCCTTCCTTATCACCTTTAAATCTCACCTGCTTATTTTTCTTCATTCTGAGATTATGTAAACTTTGAGCAACTCAGCTTTGCGGGTCTACTGCTAACTCCACAACTATTTTCTCACGAGTACTTTAGAGCCGTGTAATATTCCAGCTGAGCGGCTGCGAATAACCGTTGTAAGGCCACCAGGATCTCGCAACACTGCGATCGCTAATCTTATGGGGTGCTTTGCTCGCGGATCTTGTAGGATATGTTGCTGTCAAGTAAACGTACCATCCGTGTTCATATTAGCTGGCAGCCAGGGGCAATCTCACCACCAGAGAGAAGGATAATCGTAGGGGTAGCTAAACCTAAAATTAGGGCGATCGTGGATCTTGTAGGTTAGTTTCCTGGCATCAATCTAACCCACTGTTACTGTTGCAAACACGCTTTTAGGTGCGATCGCGATTACAATCACAAACGGGCACACCCATAGCCCGCAACCCGTCAGACTTCATGGCTCACCCCCGCCGAAGTTTGAACTGACGATTTCAGCCTTCATGGTGCATCTCGGAACAACTCAGGTCAACCCATCCCACCAGCCCCTCAACGCCGGGGTGTAGAGTTGTGGCGGTCATTTCACGGTTGACCGAACCAGCTCTGCAATGGGATGCCCGCTTGCCCCTTTCTCCAAAAATCCATGACCAACAACACCCGCACCGAACTCCAACGCCTGTTGCAACTCCGCATCGAACATCCCGAACAGGCCACCGACATCGACCAACAAATTCACGCCACATTTAACTGCACCTGCGCGATCGCCGTTTTAGATCTGTCGGGGTTTTCCCGCTTAACCATTCGCCACGGCATCATTCACTTTCTCAGCATGGTGCACCGGATGACCGCGATCGCCACCCCCATCGTGCAACAACAGCAAGGGCGCGTCGTGAAACAAGAAGCAGATAATTTGTTTGCCGTTTTTGACTCAGTAGAACAGGCCGTAGTAGCCAGCACAGATATTCTCAAAGCCTTCGCGATCGCCAACATCAGCCTCCCCGATGAACACGATCTCCACGCCAGCATCGGCATCGGCTATGGCACAGTGCTCAACATCGCCAACGAAGATCTATTTGGCAGCGAAATGAACCTGGCCAGTAAATTAGGGGAAGACCTGGCCCGCCCTGGCGAAATCTTGCTCACAGAGGCCGCTTTTCGCCACCTTCCTCAGCCTGCCCCCCAATGGCAATCCCTGGAATTATCCATTTCTGGGATGACCCTCATCGTCCACAAACTCGGTTAAACCCATCACCTCAGGCGCAAAATCCCCCCTCTGCTGGTTCGGTTCTGCCCACTTCGCCCCCACCATCAAGATTGTTAGAGTGTGACTACGAAACATTAAAGCAGCTTGAGTGAGGTTTCATCGTGAACAACCAAGAGCGACTCCCCGAATTTCTAACTGGCGACATTGAGACTGGCAACTCCTTGTTTCAATATGTGCAGTCTCTCAGCCCGGAGACCGTCGCCAAGCTTTCCAAGCCCGATTCGGCTGAAGTGTTTCAAGTCATGGAGCGCAATATCATTGGGTTATTGGGGGCGCTGCCACCAGATTCGTTTGACATTTCCATCACAACCACTCGTGAAGATTTAGGCCGCTTGCTGGCTTCGGCCATGATGAGTGGCTACTTCTTGCGGAAAGCCGAACAACGGATGGATTTTGAAAAGGCATTGGCCATTACGGAGGCCGATCGCGACTAAACTGGTTAGCCAGGAGAGCCAGTAGGAGAATTGCTCTTGGTCAAGTCCCAGTCTTCGGTGCGATCGCGCCGTTCCCCACGGCACCAGATCCAGCCACACATACAACTCAATCAGGCATCTACCCAGTCTTCGGATAGTCAGGCTAGCTCGGTGGGCGATCGCTCATCGGGCTTTTTGGCGACCGTGCCCGCCCCACCCGCCAGTTTGCAGCACCGCCTGTTGGCCTGGTATCAGCGCGAAGGCCGCGTTTTACCCTGGCGACAGACCCGCGATCCCTACGCCATCTGGATCTCGGAGATCATGCTGCAACAAACCCAGGTCAAAACCGTGATCCCCTACTACGATCGCTGGTTACACACCTTACCCACTGTGCACGCCCTCGCCACGGCTGACCAACAACAGGTGCTCAAACTCTGGGAAGGCTTGGGGTACTACGCCCGCGCCCGGAATTTGCACAAAGCAGCCCAGATTATCGTCACCGAATATCAGGGGCAATTTCCTCCTACGTTTGAGCAGGCGATCGCCCTTCCCGGCATTGGGCGTACCACCGCTGGCGGCATTTTAAGTGCAGCATTTGACCAACCGATCGCCATTTTGGATGGTAATGTAAAACGAGTCTTGGCCCGCCTGGTTGCCTTGCCCGTGCCCCCGGCCAAAGCGATCGCGACCTTGTGGGAGCTTTCCGAAACCCTACTTGACGCAGATCACCCCCGCGACTTTAATCAAGCATTAATGGATCTCGGTGCCACCGTTTGTTTACCCAAGCAACCGTTGTGCGATCGCTGTCCCTGGCAGGCTCACTGCCGCGCCTTTGCCCTGCAACTTCAAACCGAACTCCCCATGACCGAAACCCGTACGCCCATTCCCCGGAAAGTGATTGGTGTTGCCGTGATCTGGAATGATCAACACCAGATTCTGATCGATCGCCGCAAACAATCTGGCCTCCTGGGCGGCCTATGGGAGTTTCCGGGCGGCAAAGTCGAACCCGACGAAACCATCGAAGCCTGCATTCAGCGGGAAATCATGGAAGAACTGGGCGTTGAAATTACCGTTGGCGATCGCCTGATCACCGTCGAACACACCTACAGCCACTTCCACGTCACGTTAAACGTCCACCATTGCCACTACGTCAGCGGCGAGCCCCAGCCTATTGAATGTGACGAAATCCGCTGGGTCACGCTGGATGAAATTGAGCAGTACCCCTTCCCCAAAGCCAATATCAAAATTATCGAAGCGTTGAAAGCGGCCCCCATCCCAACCCGCGATTCCTACACGGCGCACCCCTCCTAACGCGCCAAGGCGCAAGTTTCCGATCTTCCACCCTTTACCAACTCCAGGGTTTTCCTTTAGACTTGACTCTTTCAGAGCTTCGTTGTCTCACTCAGGAGTCAGGACGGAACATCGCCTGGATGGCAAGGCCAAAACCACTGAGTGGTCAATCCCGGTAAGCGCCTAACGGCTGTTGCCCTATTTCCACCCACGGGTTCACGCCCTCCCGCTTCCTCCATTTCCACCCGCTGCGATTGGGCGATCGCCAGCCTTCGCAGCACCGAGACAGCCGTACTCTGCACAGCGGTGTACAAACTACCCTATGGGGGCATCTATGGTACAGGACACAAACGGCTCAAAACCTAAACACATTGTTCTCACCTCTCATCCCGCCCGCTTTGGCCCACAGCCCATCAGCATTCAATGGGGCAAATCTGATCCACGTCAGCGTGGCCCCATTATCGGCACCCTGTCCAACGCCGCCCATCGGAATGTCATTGGGAGCCATTCCGGCTCTTACGGGGTCTATCGCGCCTTAGCCGTGGCCAGTGGCCGTTTGCAATCTGACCATCGGGCCGACCTCACCAACACCTCTCCTGCCGAGCCCATTGGCCCCCACCCCGCCTGGAGTAACCCCAGCAAAATCGTCTCGCTGGATCCCTTTGGGGCCGTGGTTGGAGAGCTTTTTGCCGATCTGTGCAAACAGGGCTACGACATTCGCCCCACCATCGCCATCACCAAAGCCCACATCAATATGCCCGAACTGGTGGAGGCTGTCAACAAAGGGCGCTTACTCATCGATGGCAAGATCATGAAAAGCAGCGGCGATCTGGTCGTGACCAAGGCCGCGATCGAACCTGTGTGGTACTTACCCGGTCTGGCGGCACGGCTCGGTGTAGGAGAATCCGAGTTGCGGCGAGCCCTCTTTGAACAGACTGGAGGAATGTTCCCTGAGCTGGTCACCCGGCCCGATTTGCACGTCTTCCTACCGCCGATCGGGGGGGCTACAGTGTACATCCTGGGAGACGCGACTGCCATCACCGACCCTGAAAAGCAGCTCACCGTCCGGGTTCACGATGAATGCAACGGTTCCGATGTCTTTGGTTCCGATATTTGCACCTGTCGGCCCTACCTCGTCCACGGGATTGAAGAGTGCGTGAAAACGGCACAGCATGGGGGCGTCGGGGTAATTGTCTATCTCCGCAAGGAAGGACGAGCTTTGGGCGAAGTGACCAAATTCTTGGTTTACAATGCGCGGAAACGCCAGGAAGGGGGCGATCGCGCTGATGCCTACTTCACCCGGACTGAATGCGTCGCCGGGGTGCAGGATATGCGCTTCCAAGAACTCATGCCCGACATTTTGCACTGGCTGGGCATTACCCGCATTGATCGCTTCATCTCCATGAGCAACATGAAATACGACGCGATCGTCCAAACCGGGATCGAAATTGTAGAACGGGTGCCCATTCCCGATGATCTGATTCCTGACGATGCCCAGGTTGAAATTGAAGCGAAAAAGGCCGCTGGATACTACACCAACGGCACCACCCTCTCTTCCAAAGCCTTGGCCGGCGTCAAAGGTCGCGGTCTGGCTGAATAAGCAACCAACCATAGCCTCGGAGAGTTCCAGCATTCCCCTCCGAGGTTTGCCCTACTCCCACAAGGGGTTATTGCTTGGCCAGTGGCCAGCATCGTTTGCTTACATTCCTTCGCCCCGGTCTGGTTATGGTGTCCCCAACAGAGTCAGTGATTTCTTCGGAAGCGGCAGCCCAGATTGCCTATTTGCGATCGCCCCGTGCCATTCGCGATCGCTGCCAACAACTGTTTGACCTGGCCTGCCGCGATCGCCTACCGCACTTTCGGTGCGATCTCAGTCAGCTAGAGGCCACTGCCGATTACGTCCTCCACGTTACCCGCCAAACCTATCCCGATCTCAACGTGCCGTTTCATAGCCGTTGGCGACACTTTGAAGGGGGCGATCGCCTCGCCTTTCTCGCGGAACAACTCGCCCCTTTATCTCCGGTGGAACAAGCCCAGGCCAAGTTTGATCTAGCCATCATCAGCGTCTTACTGGATGCGGGGTCTGGCCCAGCTTGGCACTACACTGAACCCCGTAGCGGCCAAGTTTACACGCGATCGGAAGGTTTAGCCGTCGCCAGTTTTTGGATGATGGCCCAAGGGCTATTCTCCAGTCAGCCCGATCGCCCCTGGCAAGCAGACGCGATCGCCCTCCAACACCTCACAACCGAGCACCTAGGGAGCGGCTTGCAGGTGACAGACACCAATCCCCTGCTGGGTTTAGCAGGCCGGACAACCCTCCTGAATCAACTCGGCCATTGCCTCACCCAAAACCCCCAGCTCTTTGGGGCCAAATCTCCTCGTCCCGGCAATCTGGTGCCCTATCTGGTCAGCCAAGCAGTAGACGGCAAACTGGCCGCCGCCACCGTCCTTGCCGCAGTGCTCACAGGCTTTGGCCCCATTTGGCCCAGTCGCATCCAACTGCACGGCGTGAATCTCGGTGATGTCTGGCCTCACTCCGCCCTGGCCACTGCCGACCCATCGGTGTTTTCCAGCCTCGTCCCTTTCCACAAACTGTCTCAGTGGCTCACCTATTCCTTACTCGAACCTCTGGCAGAGTTAGGTTTACACATCACCGACTTAGATGCACTCACTGGCTTGCCCGAATACCGCAACGGGGGACTCTGCCTGGATATGGGCCTGCTCCAAGTGAAAGATCCGGCCATTCTTCAAGTGCCCCATCCCCCCAGTTCAGAAGTCATTGTAGAATGGCGATCGCTCACGGTCATTCTACTTGACGCGATCGCCACCACCCTCCGGCAACAACTCGGCCAAAGCGCGATCGACCTACCCCTCGTCAAAGTCTTGCAAGGGGGCACTTGGGCTGCGGGCCGTCAACTCGCCGCCCAACGCCGTCAGGGCCTTCCCCCCCTCCAAATTGATAGTGATGGCACCGTTTTTTAGCCGCGTTGGTACTTCTCCCTGCCCGTAGGCATGGCCATCAGTCTGATTGGCTAGCTATCATGATGCGGCCATTTGCCACGCCATTTCTTGACCAGCCCCCAAAGGCACCAGTCCCGCTTCAGGAAATGGCACCTCATCCGGAACCCGCCAGGTTGTTTTTGTCAGGGTCACCTGGTCTGTGTTGCGGGGGAGTTGATAAAAATCTGGCCCGTAAAAGCTCGCGAACGCCTCCAGTTTATCCAACGCATCCACACTCTCAAAGGCCGCAGCGTACAACTCCAGCGCGTGCAATGCCGAAAAACACCCAGCACACCCACAGGCGCTTTCTTTGCGATCGCGGGCATGGGGCGCACTGTCGGTTCCCAGAAAAAACTTGGGATTACCCGATGTGGCCGCTTGCAACAGCGCCTGACGATGCTGCTCGCGTTTCAAAATGGGCAGGCAATAAAAATGGGGACTGATCCCACCTTTAAACAGACTATTCCGGTTAAACAACAAATGCTGCGGCGTAATCGTGGCGGCGACGTTATCCGCAGACAACACAAACTGCACCGCCTCTGAGGTCGTAATGTGTTCCAACACAATGCGTAGCTTGGGGAAGCGCTCTTTCAGGGGAATTAAATACTGCTCGATAAACACTTTCTCCCGATCAAACACATCCACGGCGTGATCGGTCACCTCTCCGTGGAGCAACAACGGCATATCGACCTGCTGCATCGCTTCAAACACGCGATCGCACTTGCGAATATCCGTCACCCCAGATTCTGAATTGGTCGTCGCCCCCGCCGGATAGTACTTCACCGCTTTCACAAACTGGGCTGCTTTGGCCGCCAGAATATCGTCAGGGCTGGTGTTGTCCGTCAGATAAAGTGTCATCAATGGCTCAAACGGTTGGCCGGCTGGAATGGCCGCCAAGATGCGATCGCGATAGGCCGCTGCATCCGCCACCGTCCGCACTGGCGGTTTCAAATTGGGCATGATAATGGCACGGGCAAACTGACGTACCGTATAGGGCAGAACCGCTTTCAGGGCTGCGCCGTCGCGTAGATGCAGATGCCAGTCATCCGGTCGAGTAATAGTCAGTTTTTGCATGTTTTCATTATAAAGTTGCCCCATCCAGTTAAGACGGCGATCGCCATGCTGCACTCTCTAGAAAGGTGCGATCGGGCAACCCAGATGCAGGTTCAGTGCGCCCACGGAACAGAACCTCACCCCAACGCTGGAGCCAAACAGCCACACACCCATCTGCGCCCTGAGCGCGATTGGCACAGCTACGCCAACCATCGCCAGATGACCATCACCAATAGCACGGGGCCGGACGACAGTTTAGGCCACTTCAGCCGCCGCCTTGATCACATCAATCACCGTCTGGGCCTGGGACACCAAAAGAAAATGGCTCGCCGCCACAGACCGCACACTGGCACCCATGCGATCGGCCAGTTCTTGCTGTAACGCCAACGGCACCGCCCGATCTTCCGTCGCAATGACATACCAACTGGGCTTTTGCTTCCAAGCGGGCACTTCAGTCAGTTTTGTTTCTGGCAAAGCCGTGCTCGGTGGGTTTTGTGTCGCGTGAATCAAGGCCACTTGCTCCGCCGATAAATCACTCGCCAGAATTTCTTGCACTCCAGTTTGGGTAATCCAAACAACATCGTCCTGGGGCTGAAAATGCGGTGAAGGCGCACCATGACGACTCATCAAATCCACCATTGATTCATCGATATCAGGGGCCAGAGCAGCAAGATACACCAACGCCGCCACGCGATCGCTATTCCCCGCAGCAGTAATCACCGTGCCGCCCCAAGAATGCCCCACCAAAATTGAGCGCCCCTCCAGTCGATTCAAGGCCCGTTGCGTTGCCGCCACATCATCCGCCAGCGAAGACAAAGGATTTTGCACTGCAATGACGTTGTACCCCTCGGCCAGTAAACCCGCCAGCACCGCCCCATAGCAAGAAGCATCCGCCCAGAAGCCATGCACCAGCACAATATTTTGAATACTCATATTTCGCATACCTGTATTTTGCATACCCGTCGTGTTGTTTCTGACGAGCAGCCTCAACGAAACGACAAGCACACACAGTTCTAGCGCAGCCTTGGCCTATAAATTCAACAATTGTTTGACCGCATTGATGAGATCAGGCGGATGGTAAGGTTTGGTAATGTAAGCATCCGCGCCCTGTTTCATGCCCCAATAGATATCAAATTCTTCGCTTTTACTGGTACACATCACTACAGGAATATGCTGAGTCACGGGGTTATTTTTGATCCACCGCGTCAACTCATAACCATTTTTGCGGGGCATCACAATATCGGTCACAACTAAGTTGGGAGTCTGCGCTTGAATCGAGGCGATCGCCGCTTCTCCGTCTTCTGCCTCCAAAACCTTGAACCCACTCTGACGCAGTTGACTGGACACCATTTCGCGGGCGGTAGGGCTATCGTCAACGATAAGAATTGTCTGCATAATCTCCCATAAATGCGCCAGATACTCAACCTGTAGCAGTATACCGTTTACCGATTCACACCCCCTGATCGGGCCTGGGCCACGAACTGCCAACTGCATGGCGCATGGGATGGAAACGACCAAAATGCCACACGCTAGGGGATTGAGCTAGGCGCAGAGTCGTCAGAGGCTCCATGACCTATCACAAAGACCCATCACAAACCATGCTGCACCGTTTGCATATTATCGCGTCGCCTCAAAAGATGAGAACACAAATCACGATTAAATTCACGATTTCAGCTTGGATTTGAGGCAATGGCCCACGTCTGACCAGCCTCTACAGTCTTCCGCCGCAAGTGACCCAACTCTTGTCATTTTGGCGTTACCTTGTTGCGGTGAAGGGAGCCAAGCCCCCCCTCTCAGTGTAATCTAAATTCACATTGCCCAACGGGGGGGAACGTCGCAGCCATTTTCCCGCCAGCGTTGCAACGTCCAGTGTTCTACGCTGCTTGGTCAGACAGACGCTTTAATGACCTCTAGCACAGCGAGTTTTGCCACTTGGAACGGCGATCGCGCCGATGACGACTTAGCCCCGCTCATGCTATCACAAGATATATCACGCTACAGCACTACAGTCGGTTTTCCCAATCTGCCCCCATTCAATCCACGGCGACTTGCAGAAGTTTTGCAGAAGTCAGGTTGTCCCATCATGGACTTCTCAGATCAGGCTTGATGAGCGGCATAGGCCGAACTTAAGCGTCTGACTAAACTGGTGCGATCGCCGAGTTTTTCGGATCACTTAGTTAAAGTGCTCCAGTGATGCGACCTATCTCATCCATCAAGTTCTGATACGAGTTAGATTTAAGTATTTGATTCAAGCCTTCAGTAGGTATTGAGTTAAAGTGACCGATCTAAAACTTGAGTCTTTTAGCTTTAAGCACAACATGGTGTCAATCCATTAACACCATTCCATTAGATGAACCTTACAGTTTGGTGTTGAGGACTTAATTGAGCAGCCACGCCAGGTCTGAGCGCATACCAGTCTCAGTCACTTTTCACAAAAACATTCCTTGTAGGAGGTGTGTTGTGGGCCTTACTAAAACGATTGAAATCAACCCCTTAAGCTGTATTCAACCCGCTCAGGGGATTGAAATTTGTCCCATCGACTGCCCAGGTGTCACAGAATATCGTGTGCCATCCAGCCATGAAACAAACTTGGTTTATGTTGCGCCTGGAACTATCGAAGATTTATTTGTTCATCACTATCAAACAGACCAACTATTGGTTGTCAAAGGTAAATTAGTTTTAGCAGTATTGCTCAATGGCCGCTATCAATACATCGTCATGAGCGATCGCCATCCCCAGGTCGTCAAAATTCCCCCCGGCGTGCCCCATGGAGGGTTAAATCTTGGGGAGGAACCGGGCATTGCCATTAACTCCGTCATTCGTCATGGGCCAGCCTTTGCCAAGGATTATCAACCCATGCCACAGCGCATTCCCTATGATCTGGCCTACATTCGGATGTTGCTAGCGACTCATGATTGACTCTTCATCAGCCACAGTTTACTTCAAACCCAACTCTCAAGGAAATTCCGAGCGGCTCAACGTTTGAACTAAATTTTTAGTTGAATACATTCGCGATCGCTTGTCTAGAGTGAATGATAAAAGAGCCTGATCAAACTCAGGCTCTTAATCAACTGCGGCCTCAAGCAAGTGAGGAAAACTGCGAAGACATGGCCTGCCATAGTTTCATCACCAGAAATTCAGCGACATCGGATAAAGTCGTCACGAAAATACCTGATTCCGCATCCACGGTTTCCGCAATCCAACACCCTTTCACCGTGACTTCTACAAAGGCAGAGTCAACTGGGGTAATTACAGCATCCAGGGTTTGTTCCAACCGCAGGACTCGTTCTAAACGAGCCAAACCGGGAGTTTCCGCCCGTAGCAAAAAGGAGGCTTGGCCGGGTTCGATGTGTAACCGTTGCCCTGCCTGCATTACCAACGTTACCCGCTGCGCAATGAGTACTTCTAACGGAGCTGAGACACGCTCCATGTGCAGTCCATCTTCGATATAGGTCAACTTCAACATGGTTTTGCTCCAAAAAAAATTCCCCCACTGCTGAACACCAGGAGCGGGGGAATCATGACTTGATATAGGGTTCCCTATGTGGGTATGGCGCTGTGCCGATACCAACCGCTCTGTATGTTCCTAATCAGTTCCGACCGTAGAGCGTGGCTCCGATCGCCTAGAATCGAAACCGCTACGGGCATCATCAGTTTGCCGAAGAATAAATCAATGCCAACCACGAGGCTGTTCCTGCGGCTAGACCGTGGCTGTTGGGATAAATCTATGCCCACCAAACCACCCCACAGCACGATCGCTCCGAGACTGGCACCAGTCCGGCGGCTACGGCAATTGGAGGGGGAATAGGCGAATAGAGACAACATGGTTTTAGAGAAATAAATTCACTCGACAAAATACTACAACGTGTAGTATCTGATTGTCTACCTTCTCGGAAACAATTTTGGGACATCCCATTCCGGAGAACGAGATCATATTTTTGGGAATTTGACGCGATATGGGCTGACAGTCGTTAACAGGGGGCCGCTTTGTTGTTGCGCTGGGCATCACCAAGTTTGCGGGAGCAGTCGCCCAGCCCAGCAAGACAAATCCCCCAAGCCACTAGGGGCCTAAGGGGTTTCAACCAGTTCAGAACTATTATGCGTTTGCGCGGCAAGGGGAAGATCCCGCTTGCCTAAAATCCCGCTTGCCTAATCGATGAGTTTCAATTTCCCCAGGCGCACCGATTCCAAAATGTGGTTGATTTGGCGACGATCGCGATCGCTGATGTGTTGGTCGGCTAATAAGGCGGTCGTGAGATGGAGATGCTCTTGGCGGCTGACCTGGCCAGTGGTCAAAATCTCATCAATGGCCAAATTGGCAAAACCTTTTGCTTTGCCGAAGCCCGTAGAAGCTGCTTTCATTTTTGTATCACTGGATGCACCGTATTTATATTTTATTTAGTTTTACGGCGTTTGGCATTGGCCAGAAGGCGGGGCAGCCAACCTTTTGGGGACAAGAATATAACGTTTTGTAAATCAAGGCGCGGCACGGGCGATCGCGGTGGCAGTACCCCGCTTTTTTCCCTGACACCCCAGCCCACGAGCCAGCCCCAAAGCAGCCTCAGGCTCTAGGATAAAACCAGGGTTGTTCACAATGAGGACTTGCAGCCGTGGAGATTTATCGAATTCCGGCGTTGACTGATAACTACATTTTTATGTTGCATGATTCAACCCGCAAGGTCGCGGCGGTGGTTGATCCTGCCGAGGCGGGCGCTGTTTTGGCCCAGTTGCAAAAGCTGGAAGCGCCGTTGATCGCCATTTTCAATACCCACCATCATCATGATCATGTGGGGGCAAATGCCGTTCTGCTCCAACAGTTTCCCGCAGCAGTTGTTTATGGTGGGGCGGAAGATCGCGGTCGCATTCCGGGGCAACAGGTGTTCTTGCGGGCGGGCGATCGCGTCTCCTTTGGCGATCGCGCAGGCATTGTGTTGTTCGTGCCAGGGCATACCCGTGCCCACATTGCCTACTATTTTCCACCTGTCCAGACCGGCAGCCACGGCGATTTATTCTGTGGCGATACCTTATTCGCTGGGGGGTGCGGTCGCCTATTTGAAGGAACACCGACCCAAATGGTCGAATCCCTCAGCCAGATCCGAGCGTTGCCCGACACCACACGAGTTTGGTGCGCCCATGAATATACGCTGAAAAACTTGCAGTTTGCCCTGACCGTTGACCCTGCCAATGCGGATTTGCAGCACCGACTGACGGACGTTAAAGCCGCACGCGATCGCCGTGTGGCCACAATTCCATCTCTATTGGGCCTGGAAAAGCGCACCAATCCATTTCTACGTTGGGACGAACCAGCCCTCCAAGCCGCAACCAGAGCCACAAACCCGATCCAGACGTTTTCCCGGTTACGGGGCATGAAAGATCACTTTTGAAGCCAGTAGACGGGGCTGGGGGGGACGATCGCGCCTCGCACAAAGGCAGCAGAGTTGCCCCAAAGTGGAAGTCCGCGATCGCTACTCGCTGGGCTGGGCCATCCCAGCCACCCCGTCCAATCCCCTAGCCTCAATCGAAGTAAAAGAGCGTGACAATTTTCCGCAACTCTTCCGCTTCTTCACAGGTTTTCAGCAGTGTCACACTGTCATGGAATGCAAAACAGATTAATTGCTGACACCGAGAAATAATCTCCTGGTTACAAATGGCACTCGCTTCGGCCAACGACAAGGTATCGTTGTCGGGATTCTCGACCAGATGCATGACCTGCTCAAGCTGTTCTCGCGACTCCCGGGGCTGCCGACTCAGGCTTTGGGGCAAAATCACCGTCAACAAAGAGGGATCGGCCCGCATTGCCCCCCGGATTGCCGCTAGATTGGTGCCGGTCGCCCCCGACGTAATTAAGCGATTTCCTTCTAACACCAGGGCATAGCTCATCACCTCAATCAGCTTCTGGTGGGTGATGGGCACATGACGAGAGCCGAGCAACGCAATCCGCTTCGAGCCAGTTTGCTGGATAGTCGCTAACTCTTGAAGAAAATCATCAACTTTAGGAATATTAATAGACTGACTCAACGATGCTTCCCGGCTGAACGACGCAGATATTTTAACAGAGAGTTAAAGCCACTCAGGCATTTTTGCTGCAAGTCTTTGCCAAAACCCGCTTAAAACTGATCTTAGCGATCGCGCGGCGGGAGCACTGCGATCGCCACTGTCGTATGTAAAAATAAATGGTTGGTCTTAAGCAACTGAGAAATCAATGGCAGAAACCCTTCTCTTCAATGCCCTTCGGGAAGCGATCGACGAAGAAATGGCAAAAGATCCGACCGTCCTAGTCATGGGCGAGGATGTCGGGCACTATGGCGGCTCTTACAAAGTCACAAAAGATTTGTACAAAAAGTATGGGGAACTCCGCCTGCTCGATACCCCAATTGCCGAAAACAGCTTTACCGGCATGGCCGTTGGGGCGGCAATGACTGGGTTACGGCCCATCATTGAAGGGATGAACATGGGCTTCTTGCTCTTGGCCTTTAACCAAATTGCCAACAATGCGGGCATGTTGCGCTATACCTCCGGCGGGAACTTCAAAATTCCCGTCGTCATTCGGGGGCCAGGGGGCGTGGGCCGGCAACTAGGGGCCGAACACTCCCAACGCCTCGAAGCCTATTTTCAGGCCGTCCCTGGGCTCAAAATCGTAGCCTGCTCCACGCCCTACAACGCCAAAGGGTTGCTTAAGTCTGCCATTCGCGATAACAACCCAGTGCTGTTCTTTGAACACGTCTTGCTGTATAACCTCAAAGAAAACTTGCCGGACGAAGAATATTACTTGCCTTTAGACAAAGCGGAAGTGGTGCGATCGGGCAAAGATGTCACCATCCTGACCTATTCCCGGATGCGGCACCACGTGATGCAAGCGGCAAAAACCCTGGAAAAAGAGGGGTACGATCCCGAAGTCATTGATCTGCTCTCCCTCAAACCCATTGACTACGACACGATTGGCGAGTCGTTGCGGAAGACCCATCGCGTGATCATCGTCGAGGAGTGTATGCGGACGGGGGGAATTGCAGCTGAAATCAGTGCCTCGATCAGCGATCGCTTTTTTGATGAACTTGATGCCCCCGTTGTGCGTCTGTCTTCACAAGATATTCCAACGCCCTACAACGGGTTGTTAGAAAATCTCACGATTGTGCAACCCCCGCAAATCGTCGAAGCCGTTCAAAAAATTGTAGAAAAGCAGCTCTAAGCTGCACCACCAAGGTGCCTCAGCATGGGAAGACAGCGTTTACTCTTGCTCCTGATTGCCGCGTTAGTCGTCGGAGCCATTGCCATCATCTGGCGAGTCCCCACTCAGTTGGGGCTAGATTTGCGGGGCGGCTCGCAGCTTACGATCCAGGTGAAACCCACCGAAAAAGTTAAAGAAATCAAATCTGACGATCTGAATGCCGTGCGCCGCGTGATCGAAGGACGGGTAAACGCATTGGGCGTTTCCGAGCCGTTGGTGGTCACCTCTGGGAATGACCAAATTATTGTGCAACTTCCCGGTGTCAACGACCCGATCCAGGCGGAGCGTGTTTTGGGGGGAACGGCCCAACTCGATTTCCGTCGCCAAAAACCAGGGTCAGATCCCCAATTTCGGATTGAACAACAACAGTTACGCGAAAAATTGGAAATCCAGGCCAGCCTGAGAAAGTCGAACGATACCGCCGCGATCGCCCAGAATAAGGCCAACTTAGACAAAACCTACGCCGCGATCGCCGACCTGTTTGAAAAAACCGAACTCACCGGCGAAAACCTGAAAGACGCCTACCCCAGTTCCCCCAGCGGCCAAACCACAGCCCAGAGCATTTGGGACGTAGCCCTCGAATTTGACCAGCGCGGCGGCGAACTCTTTGCCGAACTCACCAAAAGTCTAGCGGGCACTGGACGCACCCTCGGCATTTTCCTGGATGGCATCCCCGTCGGCCCCAACTTTGCCTACTCCGTCCCCGTCCAATACGCCGAAACCGGCATCAACGGTGGGCGAGCCGTCATCGAAGGCCGCTTTGATCTCGAAACCGCCCGTGACCTTGCCATCCAGCTCAAAGGTGGTGCCCTGCCCTTCCCCGTGGCCGTCGTCGAAAACCGTACTGTTGGGGCAACCCTGGGCCGGGACAGCATCCAGCGCAGCATTTATGCCGCCCTCTTTGGCCTCGCCCTCGTCCTGATCTTCATGGTGGTTTACTACCGCTTACCTGGCGTTGTCGCTGATGTGTCTCTCGTCGTCTATTCCATCTTGACCCTGGCCGCCTTCAACCTCCTGGGCGTGACCCTCACCTTACCGGGGATTGCCGGGTTCATTCTCAGTATTGGGATGGCCGTTGATGCAAACGTCCTGATTTTTGAGCGCACTCGCGAAGAGTTGAAAGCCGGCAAAAGCCTCTATCGCTCTGTGGAATCCGGCTTTTATCGAGCCTTTTCCAGCATTTTGGATAGTAACGTCACCACCGTCATCGCGTGCCTTGCCTTGTTTTATTTCGGCGCAGGCTTAGTGAAAGGCTTTGCGCTTACCCTGGGCATTGGGGTGTTAATTAGCATGTTCACAGCCATTACCTGTTGCCGCACCTTACTGCTCTACGTCATCAGTGTTCAGAGCTTGCGGAAACCAGAATATTTCTGCCCCAATCTGCCAGGGGCCAAGTCGGAGGCATCGGTGATCTCATGAAGCTGCAAGTTATTCAACAGCGTAAACTTTGGTGGGCGATTTCGCTCGCCGTGATTCTAATCGGCTTGTTATCGATGGGATTATCCTGGCAGCAGTTTGGGGCACCGCTCAAGCCGAGTTTGGACTTCATCGGTGGTACACGGCTACAATTTGAACTCGATTGTACAAAAGCGAATAATTGCCAAAACCCCATCGATATTGCCAAAGCCCGTTCTGTCTTGAGTGCCGAAGGGTTCGCCAATAGCAGCATTCAGGCCATTACCAATCGGGAAGGCAAGCAAATTGGCCTCACCATCCGCACGGCCCCCTTGGATGGGGAACAACGGACAAAATTGCAAGCGTCCCTCAGTCAGGCGATCGGGGAATTTGACCCCACCAAAACCCAAATTGATACGGTCGGGGCCGTCTTGGGACAACAGTTATTTAGTTCTGGATTAATTGCGCTGCTCGTCTCCTTCGCTGGCATCACCGTCTACCTCAGTCTCCGCTTCCAGTTTGACTACGCGGTCTTTGCCCTCGTGGCCCTGGTTCACGATGTGCTGATCACAATGGGGATTTTTGCCATCATGGGTTTGGTGCTTGGGACGGAAGTCGATTCCCTGTTCATTGTGGCACTGCTGACCATCGTCGGTTTTTCAGTCAACGATACTGTGGTCATCTACGATCGCGTCCGGGAAACCATTACCCGGAACCCAGGGCAACACATCGATACCATCGTCGATGAAGCCGTTAACGAAACCTTGACTCGTTCCATCAACACCACCCTCACCACGTTGCTGAGCTTGGTTTCCATTGTCCTCTTTGGGGGCGAAACCCTGAAGAACTTTGCCCTCGCCTTAATTATTGGGTTCATTGCCGGGGCTTACTCTAGCATCTTCATTGCGAGTACGCTGTTGGCCCTCTGGCGCGAACGCACGGGCAATGCAGTTGTCACGGTCACTGCCCAAGAGGCCATTGCCTCGTCAGATGAAGCCTCAACGTAAGCCAACTTGCTGTAGCCAAACTTGGTTACGGCCAACGCGATCGCAGCCAACCCTGCCAGGGGAATAGCCCCCAAAGGAACGGGAGAACAGGCCCTAGAGGCAAGGCGCGATCGCCCCTTACTCTGGTTCGGCATCGTGGCCCTGCCAATCCCATCCGTGTAAGTCGTCCAGCAGTTCGTTCACAGCGGCGGCTACCCGCCAAGGATTCCGCCCATAGAAAGGCGCTGCTATTACCGCTTCATAGGGATTACGGCCTCGACAACGGACAGCCGCGATCGCCTCTTGACGAGAAAAACCCCGCCCAGCCACCAGCCACGCCGCCAAGACCTGCCCCGTCCGACCAACGCCCCCAGCACAGTGCACCACAACCCGCTCCTGAGCTTGATCAGCCTGGTGCAAAAATGGCAAAATTTGCTGCCGCAACAACAGTCGGGGCACCACCTGAAAATCCGGCACGGGAGCCCAACACACCCGCTCAACCCCAAAGGTTTGGGCATAAGCGGCCAGTAAATTGTCATAGCGCCGCAGTTGCCGCTCCGACAGCAAACAGCACACCCGCCGAATCGCGTGGGCTTGCATCACCTCCAGCCAGTGACCCAGTTCCCCCGCGCGATCGCCAGGACGGGCCGCACCAAACACCACTGTTTCCTGTTCCGCAGCAGACGCAAATTTATCCATCCCAGGGCCATTGCTGTCAGTCATCATAATTTTTAAGTAGGATGAGATTGCAATAGGATTCGCAACCTGACCCCTGAGTCAGCCCTTACCGCCCGCCCCTATGATGAACCAGCCACCCGGCGCACCCAACCCCGTCCCCGCAGTCGCCAAAGATCCCACCTTCCAGCAGCAGGTGCAGCGGTTGCATGAACTCACGGTTTGGGGGCGATGGCTAGTGGTGTTGGCGAGTTGGATCATTCTGGCTCCCCTATGTCTGTGGGAATTGCGCTACCCCATCTCCCTAACCCTGGATTATTTCACCTGGGCCGCTGTGTATTACGGGTTATACTTTCAGCCCTGGCCCGCTCTGGGGTTAGCATTTTGTGTCGCGTTGACCACTGCCGTCTTAGTCTGGCAAAGCCGCAATATTTTGTTTGGCCTACCCAAACGCACCCAGCGCCGCCTCGAACGTCAAGTGCTTTACATTCGACAACAGGGCGAGAGCCATCCTTTGTGGCAATTTGTTTGTGCGGAAAACGCGCGATCGCCCAAATCGCCCAAACTCCGTAACCCCTAGCCAGTCCCGCCCGTCCTCACTTCACCACTTTCACTTCCGTCCCCAAACTAACCTTTTTGAAGAGTTCTTCAATATCCTGGTTGAACATCCGCACACAGCCATGAGAAGCAGCTTGGCCTACAGAACCAGGGTTCGGCGTGCCATGAAACCCAATCCAGTTTTTACCATCCGTCCAAAAGCCAATCCAAAACTTGCCCAAAGGATTCTCCGGATCTCCCCCCGGAATCTCAATGCCTTGCTTCAGCGGATGCACCCACGTTGGATTGCGAAACATTTGCCGGACGGAATAGGTGCCCACGGGTGTTTCCCAGCCCGGTTTGCCCACCGCAATGGGATAAGTTTTGACCACCGCATTGCCCCGATAGACCGTGACGCGCCGCTTGCTCAGCTTAATTTCTAGCCAGACGGGAGATTCTTGAATGTAGGCAGGGCGGGGTGGTAGTGGCTCCACCGCAGGCAAGGAAAAATCATACCGAGGGGCGGGGGGCTCTGGTTGCGCGTTGAGGTCGTAGGCCGTTGGCAAACCGTTAGGTACCGGATTGTCCTCTCGCCGCTCTGTGGTGACTGCCGAGGCGGAGGCGGCGATCGCCCCCACCTGAACCACAAGCAACAGCCCTACACCTGTCAACACGCCGTGCCGCATATCATTCCAACTCGAACCGTCTCCTCATCTACCTACTATAGGCGAAGTTTTTTGCCCCAGACTACCCTCCCCAGGGCCAATTCTCCCGGCGACCCGTCACGATTCCGCCGCATAGGTATACTGCACGCCAAGATGTTCCGCCAATTTAGTTAACAAGGTTTGGCGTTTGAAGGGTTTCAGCAACAAATCATCACACCCCGCTGCCTGCACCCGTTCCATATCATCCTCAAAGGCTCCCGCCGTCAGGGCAATAATCGTCGTACGAGGGGGGCGATCGCAGTCTGGGGCTTGGGGTTGTGCTTCATGCTCACGAATGTAGCGCGTCGCTTGAAAACCATCCAGTATCGGCATTCGCATATCCATCCAAATCAGGTGAGGGTGCCAGGTTTCCCAAAGGGCGATCGCCTCCTCCCCGGTTTGGGCCTCCTTCACCACAAACCCCGTAGACCGCAGCAGCTCAACTAATAATTTCCGGCTCGTCCAATTATCCTCCACAACCAAAATGCGGTAGGCCATTTGATGGGCTGCCAACCCCGTAATTCGGCGTGGGGAGACAGCCTCGGGCAAAGTGGGGGGCTTTTCTACCTGTACCTGAATGGAAAATTCCACCTGAGTCCCCACCCCAGGCTGGCTCATGAGCGACATATCTCCTCCCAACAACCGCGCAAACTGCCGACTCAGCGCCAACCCCAACCCCGTTCCTTCTTGAATCTGGCGGCCTGTAGTCGTTTGCATAAACGGTTCAAACAATAGGTCTTGCTCCGCCCCATCAATGCCTTCGCCCGTATCAGCCACCGTAAAGTGGAGGCGGCATGTTGTTGCCGTAGGCGCTGGCACTGCCGTCACGTCCAGAGTGATGCTCCCCGCCTGGGTGAACTTCAGCGCATTACTCAGCAAATTCAACACAATTTGGCGGAGTTTGCCCGCATCGGTACACACATAGCGGGGCACCTCAGGATGGCAATGCAGGGCAAGGGTCAAGCCTTTTTGGGTGGCACGCAACCGCAGCATGTCATCCAATTCCTTCAGTAAGCCATAAAGATCAAACCGACTGGGGTTCAGGGTAGAACGTCCGGCCTCAATCTTGGACATTTCTAAAATGTCATTGATCAAGTTGAGCAAATGTTCACCACTGCGGTTGATGATGGTCAGATATTCTTGCTGGGTCGTATCCATTGCGTTTTTTTGGGCCAGCAGTTGGCTGAAACCCAGAATGGCTGTTAGGGGAGTGCGCAACTCGTGGCTCATGTTGGCGAGAAACTGACTTTTGGCCAGGTTGGCGGCTTCGGCAGCTTCTTTGGCCGCGCGTAATTCGATTGTGCGCTGTTCAACCCGGTGTTCCAGGTCAATGTTGGCTTGCAGCAGGGCGGCTTCGGCTTGTTTGCGATCGCTAATATCGGTGTGGGTGCCCAAAAGCCGCAACGGTTGCCCAGCTTCATCCCAGGCCACCACCTTGCCCAGAGACAAAATCCACTTCCACTCGCCACTTTGGGTGCGTTGCCGAAACTCCATGCGATACACCGGAATCCGCCCAGCGATATAGGCCCGATAGGTCGCCACAGTTTGCTCGGCATCATCCGGGTGGAGGCGCTCCATCCAAGCGGTACAAGTTTCGCGAAACTCCGCCGGATTGTAACCCAGCATTGTGGCATACTCCGGACTCACGATCGCCACGCCAGTTTGCACGTTGAGGTCATACAACCCCTGGTTCGCCGCAATCATCGCTAGCCGTAACCGTTCTTCGCTATCTTGCAACGCGGCTTCAGCCTGTTTGCGATCGGTAATGTCAATACTGGTGCCAATCAACCGATGAACTCGCCCCTCTGCATTCACCAAAGGCGTTAAGCTGGTCAGCCACCAGGTTGGTTTCCCGGCAAAGGGTAACTGCTCCTCATAGGTCAGGCGCTGCATTTGCTGCACACACATGCGAAACCGCTGAATCGCCGGAGTGGCCAGATTGGCCGGGAAAAGATCTTCAAGCGTTTTGCCCCGTAACTGGGCTGATGGTAACCCTGTAAACCGCTCGTGGGCTGCATTACAAGCCGCAATTTGAAACCGCCCTCCATCCAACACATCGATCACAAAAATTGAAACCTCAATCCCGTCGTAAATGCCCCGCAAAAATTGTTCCTGCAACCGCAGTTCCGCTTGGGATTGGGCAAGGGCTTGAGTCCGTTCGTGGACACGCCGTTCCAATTCTTCATTCAGTTTTTGGCGTGCTTGTTCGGCCTGTTTGCGTTGGGTGATATCGCGCACCACCAGCAAAACTTCATGGTCACCACAGGCTAACACCCGGACTTCTTCAATTTGCAGTTGGTGTTCAAATTCTATGGTTTGTTCATACACCTGAATTTGGCGCGATCGCAGTGCTTGCCGAATCGCATTCATCCGGCAGTCCGCCAGTGCTTTTGGCAAACTGTCGTAAACGTTCGTCCCCACGAGCGCTTTATCGCGCTCTAACACGTTGAAGGCATCAGTGGTGTAAAAGTCGAGATAGGTACCGTCGCGATCAACCCGGAGCACCAGATCGGGCAAAGCCTGGATCAAAGCACGGTGTTTGGCTTCACTGTGGCGGAGTTCGGCTTCTGTGCGTTTGAGGTCACTAATATCCGTAATGAGCACGTAATACCCCTGAATGCAGGCAGGATCCCGAGTATCCGGGACAAGAATGGCAGAGATATCGCGGGAGGTGTTGTTGCGGAGCCGCATGTGGGACTCGAAAGACACCAATTCCCCAGCCAGGACTCGATCAATTTTCGGCTTGGCACAACTGTAGGCTTGGGGGCCGAGGATTTCTTCGACGGTGTTGCCCAAAATTTCAGTGCGATCGCGGCGAAACCACCGTTCGTAGGTCTGGTTAATGTATTGATAGCGGCGATCGCGATCGATATAGGCAATGCCACCGGGAATCGCGTCGGTAATGGTTTGGAGTTCTTGTTGACTGGCGCAAAGGGCCGCTTCGGTTTGCTTATGGGCACTGATATCCGTCAAACAGCCCACAAACCCAAGCAGCCGGCCCTTGGCATCGTGGTGAGGCACGGCCCGCCCAAACACCCACACAATTTGATCATCTGGGTGCAAAAACCGACATTCAATTTGGTATTCAGCCGCCTGCCCCGCCCGCACTTGGGCTACAAATTCAGTCCACTGAGCCACAATCCCATCGCGATCGTGAGGGTGAATGGTGGTTGCCCAGCCTGCCCCCTTGATTTGCTGTGCCGTCAGCCCCGTCAGGCTCAAGACTCTGGCATTGGCATAAATACAATTACCGTCAGTATCGTTATAAAAAATGCCGCCGGGATTGGCCTCAGCCAGCAACCGATAGTCGATCGCCGCTGAGGGAAGGAACCGCCAACGCTGCTTGGATAAACGCACCAGTCCGGCGGCGATCGCTACGCCAACGATCAAACTCACCCATTTGGGCGATTGCTGACCCAGCAAGGTCTGGGAGGATAACTGCAAAGGCGATTGAGTCCAGGCCGTTCCAGGGGCAGGCCGTTGAACGGGTTCTGGTTCGGGGGTAGAAATTTGTTGCGGGGGATGGAGCGATCGCGCCATTTCCGCAGCCACCATAACCTGGGCTGATGGCGCAGCCCCAAGGCGATTCAAAACCATCCACTCGGGTGCTAGCGTCCCAGCGATCGTCAGGCTACTGAGCAATAATGATTGACAAATTGTGGCGATGGGGTGCTTCATTCAAGCTGTGTGCCCATACAAAGGTGAGGCACAAGACAAAGATTGCAGTAGAGCGTTGCGGCAAAGCAAGCGAGTTTTGCACAGGGGATAGTCCAGCGGACAACCAACCAGGCAACTCACCAGTCAACACGCCAAGGCTAAACGACAAGAACTGGTTCATAAATTAATTTTATTATGCCTGAACCAAAGCATGGGTTCGAGGCCCTCGGTCAACCGTTGTCAGAATGATGGTGAAGCGATCGCGCTCACACGGGCGATCGCTTGACCATCAACCATCCTTGGCCGAGGAGACTTTACTCCGCCTCAGCCGCCGCGTCCACCTGGGTGTCTTCTGCGTCGGCATCGACACTGCCTTCGTCCCCCGCTGCTGTCGTTTCCGCCAGTTCATCGTTCAGGTCTGTAGCTTCCTCGTCCGAGGCCGGAACCAGCGCTACAGCTACAATTTCGTCATCTTCGTCTAGGCGCTGGAGGCGCACCCCCGATGCCGCTCGGGATTGGCAAGAAATCGCATCGACGGCCTGACGAATGATAATGCCCCGGCTGGTAATCAACATCAATTCCATCCCAGCATTCACGATGCGCAACGAGGCCATGCGATCGCCAGCCTTCCGAAACTTGGTCGCGACAATACCCATCCCCGCCCGATTTTGAAGTCGAAACTGAGAAACAGGCACCCGCTTCCCATAGCCTCCGGCAGTCACCGTCAAAATCCACGGCCCCGCAGGAGTAACTGCATCGTTCACCTCCTCTTCAGTCAAGACTTCATCTTCGCCATTGGTGACATCGTTGACGACATCGCCTTCAAGGGCCGCCGCCAGATCGTTCACAATCTCGCTCGGCAAAATATCCAGGCCAATCAGGCGATCGCCCGACCGCAAGTTCATCGCCCGGACACCCCGCGTCGCCCGCCCCAACGGACGCAACTGATCGTGAGTCGCCCGGAAGTGAATTGATTTTCCTTGGCTCGATCCGATAATAATCGTGTCTTCGGCTCTGGCCCGCCGCACCCAACGGAGCAAATCCCCTTCTTCCAGGGAAATCGCAATCAACCCATTGGCGCGAATATTGCTAAAGGCAGCGAGGGCCGTTTTCTTGATGTAGCCGTTACACGTCAGCATCACCAAATATTCGTCTTCACTGAATTCCGCCACCGGAATAATCGATGTAATTTTTTCATCGACCGGAATGGGCAAAAGCTGCACCACCGGAGTGCCCCGCGATGTCCGCGACCCCACGGGAATTTGGTAAGCCCTGAGGCAATACACCACCCCGCGATCGCTAAACATCAAAATACTGTCATGGTCACGGCAGGCCAAGAAGTGATCAATCCCATCATCTTCCTTAATCCGCGCCCCCGCCTTACCGCGCGTTGCCCGACTCTGCGCCTCAAAGGTGTTCACCGGCATCCGCTTAATGTAACCCTGTTCCGTCAGCAGAATTACCGCCCGCTCATTCGCAATCAAATCGGCATCAGCCAGTTCATTTTCTAACTGCTCGATCACCGTCCGGCGGGGGGTGGCGTGGGTCGCCTTCAATTCGCCCAACTCAGTTTCAATGATGGACAAAATCCGTTCCCGACGGGCCAAGATATCCTGCAAGTCCGTAATTTGGCTCAGCAAATCATCGTGCTCTTGATGAATTTTTTCCGCTTCCAGCGCCGTCAAACGCCGCAATTGCATTTGGAGAATTGCATCCGCCTGCACATCCGACAGGCCGTACTGTCCAATCAATTCCTGGCGAGCTGTGGGCGCATCCGCTGCGTGACGAATCAGTTCAATAATGGCATCCAAATTTGCCAACGCAATCAACAAGCCTTGCAACAGGTGATCCCGCTCCTCAGCTTTCCGCAGACGGTACTGTGTCCGCCGCGTAATCGTTTCAATCCGGAAGTCGAGGAAGACAGTGAGGAACTCCCTGAGGGTCAAGAGTTGGGGTTCGCCGTTGACCAGCGCCAACATATTGGCCCCGAAATTGGCTTGTAAAGGCGTTTGCTTATACAGATTGTTGAGCACCACGCGAGGATAAGCATCGCGCTTCAGTTCAATCACAATCCGCATTCCATCGCGATCGCTCTCATCTCGGATATCCGAAATTCCTTCTAATCGCCGCTCATTCACCATTTCAGCGATCTTCTCAATGAGCGCCGCCTTATTCGTTTGGAACGGCAATTCCGTGATGATGATGGCTTCGCGATCGGGCCGCCCCCGGTGTTCAATGGTTTCAATACTCGCCACACCCCGCATCACAATCGAACCCCGGCCTGTGGTGTAGGCTTCCCGAATGGCAGTCGTTCCGAGGATTTGCCCGCCCGTCGGAAAATCCGGCCCCGGAATATATTGCATCAACTCCAGCGAAGTCAACTCTGGATTGCGGATCAACGCAGTCATGCCGTCAATCAAATCAGCCAGATTGTGCGGCGGAATATTCGTCGCCATCCCTACCGCAATCCCCGAAGACCCATTTAAGAGTAGCTGGGGTACTCGTGCGGGGAGAACAATCGGCTCTTGCTGCGAACCATCAAAGTTATCAGCAAAGTCAACCGTCTCCGACTCAATATCTTGCAACATAGCATTGGTCGTGAGTGGTCGCAGCCGACACTCGGTATATCGCATCGCGGCGGGCGGGTCATTATCCACCGAACCAAAGTTGCCATGACCGTCAATCAGGGGCGATCGCATGGAAAAGTCCTGCGCCATTCGCACCAACGCATCATAAACGGCGGTATCCCCGTGGGGATGGTATTTACCCAACACTTCCCCGACCACACGGGCACACTTCCGGAAGGGCCGCTCTGGAGTCAACCCCAGCTCATGCATGGCGTACAAAATGCGGCGATGCACTGGCTTCAAACCGTCTCGCGCATCGGGAAGTGCCCGCCCCACAATCACGCTCATCGCGTATTCCAGGTAAGACTGCTGCATCTCGCTCCGTAAATCGGTCGGGATGATCCGGTCTTGCGGCGACTCCTGGGAAAACGTCATATCGTCAATAACTCCAAATCGATGAGCAATGAATGGCTAACGCCCCAACTTCAACAAGGAAGAAAGGCAACAAAACAAGCTTGAAAATACTAGTTTACACACCCATTCTTTAACCCTCCGATTGTATCACAGATAAGCATCGATCGTGGCCGATTTACCCGCCGCGATCGCCCCAACAAAACCAACTCTTCTTCATAATTTTTTTATCATCAAAAACGAGCTATCTTTTTCTTACTTTAAACCTCTAGAATTAGTATCTCCATTCCAACAGAAGCTTTTTACCAAAATCCGAATCATTCTTTTTTATTCAAGCCAACTCAAAATATAAATCAGCTTTTCAAGAATTAGTCAAACCTCAAATAAATCCTTTAATTAAACCTTATTCAATAACGCTATCTTTTCGGCACAAACTCACAGCTTATAATAATCAAAAACAAATAATTCTCTTGTTTTTTTAGCCAACATCACGATTTCTAATAGCGATGTTCTTTCTCGTCACTCTCTAGTTGAATCATGGCTGCCTGCGCCAACCAGGCCCAATCACCTTGCTAAACGGCCCCCACACCAGGGTCAGGGAGCCGCAAATTCTCGAATCCATCGACCACCGCGATCGCCCATCCACAAATACTGATTTCTCCCAAGCCACTTTTCCAGCCACGCACCAGGCTAAGCAATTTTCCCCGACATCAAGAAAGATTTTCTACCTTTCTCCAAACACTTCTGCAATGAATGAATTCAACTACCTAGCAAAATCCACACTCTTCTCAGGCAATCGGTATAATTAGCAGCAACCCAACTCAAACGTTCTTGCGCTTCGGTGATTTATGTTGACTATCATCTATTCCGACGATTTTTTACTCCATGAAACTGGTTATTTTCATCCTGAGCGACCAGAACGATTAACTGCGATTCAGACGCAGTTAAAAACCGTCAGTTGGGCCGACCAATTAACCTGGCGCACACCTACCCCCATCGCTCAGCGGCCAGTCCTCGCTACCATTGAACACGTCCATACCTCGCCCTACGTGGAACAGGTGCGGCAATTGGCTAATCGCGGCGGCGGTTATTTGGATGCAGACACCCCCGTATCGCCCCGCACCTTTGAAATTGCCCAGTTAGCCGTCAGCGCCTGGCTCGATGGTGTAGATCAGGTCTTGCAAACGGGCAAACCCACCTTTGTCGCCGCTCGTCCACCGGGGCATCATGCTGTCAGCGATCGCGGGATGGGCTTTTGCATTTTTTCCAATGCGGCGATCGCGGCCACCTACGCCCTCGCGCAACCGGGCATTCAACGAGTCGCGATTTTGGATTGGGATGTCCATCACGGGAACGGCACCCAGGCAATTGTTGAAATGAACCCCCAAATTGCTTACTGTTCCCTCCACGAATCACCCCAATATCCGGGCACTGGAGCCCGCAGTGAAACAGGCTTTCACAACAATGTGTTGAATCTTCCCATGCGATCGGGCAGTACCCGCGCCGACTATCAACCCGCGTTTGAACAAGCCGTCATTCCCTTTCTCCTCCGCTTTCAGCCAGATCTGCTGATCATCAGTGCTGGTTACGATGCCCATTGCGACGATCCTTTAGCCAATCTCTGCTTAACTCCTGATGATTACTATTGGTTTACCCAACAATGTCTCACTGTCACCCAAAATATCCTCTTCGGGTTAGAAGGTGGTTACGACTTAGATGCACTCGCCACATCGGTTGCCGCGACGCTAAAAGCGTGTCTGGACTAATGGTTAATTGTATTGTGCTTATGAGTGCGCGATCGCCAACTTTAACCTCTAAATTCCGTAACATTACCGCATTCATTCCGTAATCAATTAAGGCCGAGATAACCGTGTACTATCGCGATTACTTTTGCCAATATTGCATTTTTTGCACAGTGTTTGGAGATTATTCATATCATCAGAACCCCCTTTAGACCGAGGAATAATGTGATCCACTTCTAACAACACACCATCCGCCCGCGCAGTTCTCCCACAACTCAAACATTGCCACTGATCTCTAGCCAGCACCGCCCACCATTTACTCGCTCTAACAAACGAATAACTATCCAACTCTGGAATTTCTAGCTCGATCAAATCGTCCTGCGGGTCAACTTCTTCCGCCTCAACTTCGTCCTGTTCAGCCGCTACATACCATTCCTTAAACTGCTCCAGTCTTTTATTCAGCCCTGGCTCCCTTCCTTCGCCAATCTCAATGAATGATTCCGCCAGAGCATACAACAATACAAAAGCAAAAATTAATTCACATAATCCCCGATTTATATCAACGGGAAAGTAGTATCTGGGGGATACCAGTTTGAGTCCTGACCAGCCGACTTCTTCTGGGACGATCGCGTTGTGTAAAGGGACAAAGCAACAATAACTCTGGTCGGATGTATGCGTGATATGGGCGAAGGACAGCAATGGCGCTAGGGTGGCGTGGTGGGTTTCAATCAGGTTTGCAATTCTTGAGACGTAATTATCATCAACCCAGAGGGTGAATGGAACGAACTCGACCTCCATAGTTCCACTTGGTAAAATCTTAAACATTAAATATGTTGGATGAAGAGAAAAGGGTTTTCCATTTCTGCTAGTGATTTGGAGGGGTTTGCGACCTCGCTTTGCGCCAATTCCAACATGCACTCTGCCAAAGTCTGCATTTTCCTTGGCGTTTTCTCGATGGCTGGGAGAATACACAAAGGTCATTGTTTCGTAGGGGTTGACATCGTAGACTTGGGATACGAGATCCAGGGTATAACGCAGTACCTTCTCCAACCGTGGAAAGAAATAATTTTGTAGCGTTGCCAGCCGCGTTTTAAGGTTAGGAATATTAAAAATTTGAATATCCCGCTCCTCAAAAATCACATCATGAATGCCATGATCATCTAGCATATTGTCTTGGCCAAGTTTTAACGATTTGCTTTCTCTGCTTTAGCATCGGTCTTGTGGAATCAATGCAACTTGTCTAAATTTGTAATAAATCTCGGTTTACAGTCTGGCAATTCATCTTTGTATACCACTTAGATTGGTCATTGGTTGGGGGCAAGGAATAGTCTGGGAGTGTGCGCTTTAACCCATTCATAAACCGAAGTGCAAATCCACCGACCATTTCTGATACCGCATCCCTGACACCGCCCCATAGTTGCTGCACGGATGCCGTAGAACGCTAGTCAACTCTGCACTTTTACTCAGGGCGTAAACCGCAGCGATAAGATAGAAAAGGTCTCTTTCAGTCGGTGAGTTTATCATGGTGACGTTATCGCCTGCCTTGCAGGAACGCCTTGCCCAACCCCTTAAGATTGGTCAGTTTGAGGTCAAAAGTCGGGTATTGCAATCGCCGTTGTCGGGGGTGACGGATCTGGTCTTTCGGCGGTTGGTGCGGCGGTATGCGGCGGATTCCATGATGTATACCGAAATGGTCAACGCGACGGGGCTGCACTATGTGAAAGAGTTGCCCAAGATTATGGAAGTTGACCCCAATGAACGGCCTATTAGCATTCAACTGTTTGATTGTCGGCCCGACTTTTTAGCAGAGGCGGCCCAGATGGCGGTGGCAGAAGGGGCCGATACGGTGGACATCAACATGGGGTGTCCGGTGAATAAAATCACGAAAAATGGCGGCGGGTCGTCGTTGTTGCGGCAACCGGAACTGGCGGCTGAGATTGTGCGTTCTGTCGTCAACGCGGTGCAGGTTCCAGTTACGGTCAAAACGCGGATTGGCTGGACGGATCAGGAGATTAATATTCTCGACTTTGCTAGACGGATGGAAGATGCGGGGGCATGCATGATTACGGTGCATGGGCGGACGCGATCGCAAGGCTACAACGGCAACGCCAAATGGGAATGGATCGCCAAGGTGAAAGAGATTTTGACGATTCCCGTCATTGCGAATGGCGATATTTTTTCGGTCGAAGCGGCAGTGAACTGTCTGGAATTGACCCAGGCAGATGGAGTGATGTGTTCGCGGGGGACCTTGGGTTATCCGTTCCTCGTGGGCGAGATTGATCATTTCCTGAAAACTGGCGAACTGCGGCCCGAACCTACCCCCGTTGAACGCTTGCAGTGTGCGCGGGAACATTTGCACATGCTGTGGGAATACAAGGGCGATCGCGGTGTGCGCCAAGCCCGGAAACACATGACCTGGTACTCCAAAGGGTTTATGGGCGCTGCCGAATTGCGCGGCCAACTCAGCACGATCGAAACCGCCCAGCAAGGGTTTGACCTGATCGATCGCGCCATTGAGCACTTGCAGCAATATGCCGCAGATCTGGCACCCGCCCCCTCAACGGATACGCCGATGCTAGCGGTATAAGGCTGGCGCGATCGCCGCCCGTGGGGCACTCCCTCAAAACTGAACCATCACCGTTTGGGCTTGGCCATAGCGTTCAACGACAAAGGCAGCCCGGTTTGGGGCTTGTTGAATCAATTGCTGTAACTGCCCCAGATTGTTGAGTTGATTGCCGTTGATTCCAACAACGCGATCGCCCGACCGGAGGCCACTATTTGCCGCTGCCGAGCCCGCTTCCACTTGTTGAATAATCAACGTTCGCGCATCAATCATGACACCAAGCCGCACCCCAGACCCACGGGTTGCAGGCGGAACAGTCGTCAGCAGATTGTCGTAGCGTTGCGCTGGCAAAGCTCCCCCCGCTTCATAAAAGGGTGTGTTGCGCTGACCGTTGGGCGCAATGATGACCGGGTTGCCCTTCGTGGCATAGCGCGATCGCCCATTCTCCCCAGTTGCATAATTGCGTTGTGATCTGGGGGCGGCACCAACGGCAAAATTAGGCGCGTAGTCTGGGACTGGCGATCGCGCCTCCCCTCCCGCCCACTGGCCGGGGGCACTAGCCACCAAACCCCCCGGTCGATTACGTTCAATAAACTGGCGGGCCGTCGCCGCACTCGTCGCAATACTAATCCCTGTATTACTACCCTGAGCTGATTCCAAAATAGCTTTATTCACACCAACCATCTGCCCCTGAGCATTGAGCAGCGGCCCCCCCGAATTCCCCGGTTTCAGTTCCACTAAGGATTGCAAATCGCCATTACTCCGCGATCGCGTAAACGTGCCCGTGGTCATCACCCCAGGTTGCCCATAGGGACTGCCGATCGCAAACACCGCCTGCCCCCCACGGGGCGCTTGACTCGCAAAAGCGATCGTCGGGAAACTGCCCCCACCATTGAGCTGAATTAACGCCAAATCCGCGCGGCCATCAGTGGCAATGACCTGTCCGGCAATCCTTTGGCCATCCGCCATGCGCACAAATACCTGCGTATTCCCCCGAATCACATGGTTGTTGGTAATCACCAAACCATCGGCACTAACAATGCTGCCCGACCCAATTTCTCGGCCTGCAAACACCGTCACGACGGCAGGATTCGCCTGCTGATACACCTGCGTCGAAGAGGTCGCCACCGTCCGGGTTTCATAGGCAACTTTGGCCGGAAAACTCTCGATTGGAGCAGGCTTTAGCAACAATGCGGAGGCAGCAAAGAGCAATAAATATTTGAATTTCATAGCATCTGAGTGAGGGAACATTTGGCGACAACCAAACTGTTCAAGCTCCCCCCAGAGATGTCGAAACAGCACGCCATACCAGGGTAGATGCGATCGCCCGTAAACACTTGATAAACTGGCACACTGATGTTGGGATTTTACGGAATCACAAAGGGCAACGTGGTATCACAGAAGTAGAGAGTGGTTACTGTTCCTGACGCTCTGGCCTCGGCTAGAGCGTCTTGACTATCTCGGTAGAAACTCGAATACCGTTACCCTTCATTCCGGGCTAACCCACATCAGGACATTTTGGTGAAAAAAACCTCATACGCGTTGAGGCTACTGCTCACCCTCGCGATCGCCCATACCCATCCAGCCTTACCCCGCGCCTCCGCCTCGGTCAGTTGCGCACATCCTGAATGTAGAGATGTTGCAAAACCTCGTCGCCATCCTTTTTTTGGGCATCCTAGAAGATAGGAGAGAAACGGACGACATCCTATTGCTGTCTGTGTAGGTGTCCTATGTCAACCGCCAACTCTCCTGTGCCCAAGCCCAGCATTCCCGCTGCTAAAACGCCACTTAAAACAGTGCAAGCCTTAACCCTGCAACTGTTACGCCGGATGAAAGGCAAATGGGCTGCCCCGACCTTACCGTTTGTCGCCCGCCAAGTGTGTGAGACGTATTTGAGCGAGGCGCACCAGTCGCACCAAGCCAAGTGCCGCAGAATTTTACAAACTCGTCTGACCCTCAACCCGGCGCAACTTCAGCAGTTTTTTCAAACGGCCTTGGGCGATCTCCTGGTGACTTGGTTTGCCCGGTTTATGCATCCCCCTGCGCCGCACCCACCCACCCCTGCCCTCAAAGAATTATTCATCCAACTCGCGACCGAGCCAGAGGGCATTTCGTTACTCGACCTGTGGCGGCGATCGCCCAAGCAGTTTCAGTTCAACTTGGAACAAATCTTGCAAACAGCACGGCAAGTCGAAGCGTTGTTTGCCGCCACCGATACCCTCGTAAGCATAATCCGCGAACTGGCGATCGCCGAAGCACACACCCAGCCCCCATTACCCGACCATAGCCTTGATCTCCAGCAACCCGGCCCGTGGCCTGTCACGCAAACCACCTGGGAATGGCCCCTCAACCCAGGAGAACAACCCATTCCCATCTTGTGCTATCAACCGCGATCGCTCCCCCCCGGCCCCATTCCCCTGCTGATTCAATCCCACGGCTTAGCCGCCAACCCCGAAGACTTCGCCCCCCACGCTCACCACTTAGCCTCCTATGGCTACGTCGTCGTCGCCCCCCAGCATCCCGGCAGCAGTAGCGACCAAGTCCGCCGCCTCTTGGCCGGAGAAGCCAACGAAGTCTTTGAACAAACCGAGTTTTTGGCACGCCCCCGCACCATCAGTCGGCTCATCGATCGCTTAACCACCCATAACACGGCCCTCTTTGAAGGACGCTTAAATACCGACTGTATCGGCGTGATGGGCAATTCCTTTGGGGCTTATACCGCCCTCGCCCTCGCCGGAGCCACCATCCAATTTACCGAACTCGAAACCTCCTGCGATCTGGCCAATTCCCATCCCAACATCTCTTTACTATTACAATGTCAGGCCCTCCAGCTCCCCCACACCCTGCACTCAGCCTACGATTCCCGCGTCGGTGCCATCATCGCGATCGATACCGTCGGCAGTGCCATTTTTGGCAGCATGGGTCTTCACCCCATTCAAATTCCAGTCCTCCTCATCGCCGGGAGCCACGACCTCACCGCCCCCCTAGCCTGCGAACAAATTCGTCTATTTCAATGGTTAACAACCCCCATTCACTATTTAGCCTTAATGCAAGGAAAAACTCATCTTCACAATCCAGGCGACTTGCTCAACACCTTGAACTTACACCTCAAACTGCATCCCCACCCCCTGCACATCCCCCATGCCACCCCCTTCGTCACCTACACAGCAGCCCTCAGTCTGGCCTTTTTAAATCAACACTTAGGGATTAACACGCCCCATTTTCCACCTTTCAACGCTCGTTATGTGAGCACGCTCAGCCAGTCTCCCTATGATATCTGGCTGTTAAGCCAAGCCTCCCAAGCCCAACTGAATCACCAAATTTCCCTTTAAATGAAGTCCGACATCTATCGTGTTGATTTACAGTCGGGACTCTTGAAAGCGCCTCTCAGACCAGGCCCACTTTTCGCTTCAAATAAAAAGGGCTTTTTCCAAGCATAAATCCAAATTTGGAAGCCCCATCGTTATTCAACAAAGTTTAGCTAATTCAAAGATTGATCTTCACTCTCTATCTCGATCGCACAAACAAAGATTTATCTATCAATTGATCTAAGCAATTATCTGAATTGGTAGTGCCAACCAGTTCTCTAACTTAATTCACAATCTAACTTGTTGACCACAACAATCTTGGAGTTCACTATGCAGCACGTTGAAGGAACATTTTTAAGCAAAGATAACCTATCACTGTATTATCAGTGCTGGTCGCCCCCCTTTTCAGCCAAAGCAATGGTAGGGATAGTCCACGGTTTGGGTAGCCATAGCGGACGGTTTGAACAGCTTATCAAAACCCTTGTCCAGCGTGGGTATGGTGTTTGTGCAATGGATTTGCGTGGTCATGGGCGATCGCCCGGACAACGCGGTTTTATCCAGCAATGGGGTGATTTTCGCAATGATTTCGATTGTTTTTGGCAACTGCTTCAGCAACAGTCTGGCCAAAGTCCTTGCTTTGCGATTGGTCATAGTTTGGGCGCAATTGTAATTCTCGACTATGCTCTGCACTATCCTGAAACGGTGCCTTATATCGTCACTCTTGCACCTGCCCTCAAACCAATTGGTGTGCCAGCATGGCGGCTGCAAATTGGCTATTTAGTCTCTCAGATTTATCCTCGATTTAGCTTAAATACAGGTATTCCTAAAACTGCTGGAATGAAAGACGCGATCGCCCTATCCCAGCAGCTACAAGATCCCTTACGCCATACAAAAGGAACAGCCCGGTTAGTCACAGAATTCTTCAAAACTATTCAATGGATTAATGAGCACCTACCAGAATTAAAAAGCTCGGTTTTGGCATTACATGGCACCCAAGATCTCGTAGCTCTACCCGACAGTAGTAAACTCCTGTTTGAGCAGATCCCCGTCATCGACAAAGAATATCGCATTTATCCAAATGGATACCATGACCTCCATAACGATATCGATGCACGCCCAGTTTTACAAGACATTACAAACTGGCTTGATCGCCATATCAATGGCGAAGTTGAAATTTGCAAATTATACTCTCCCTAAAACCTTTATCTCGGCAATTTCCAACTATTTTCAAGACTCTCAGTGGAACAACTCAGTACGCCTCTGTAGCCCTGAGTCAGCATCCCTGTTGCAGTTCCTCTCCCATAGAAAACGTCACTCCCCAGCACCCAGAACAATGACCACCAAACTGAATAAAAGATTAATTTTTGTAAGCGATCGCAATTCTTTATCTCAAATCCATCAGACGGAGCCAGATTAAAGCCACGGAATACCCGAGAAAGCCCTCTCATCATGAGATTAACGCTTGATTTCTTTACAAAAAAGATTGCGATACGTATCAACTTTCCACGGCCATAAAGTAGCTAGCTATACTAAAAATAAGCCTCGATACGGACTTAATCGATGATTTTGGATTTGAGGATCATCCTTTGAGCAAAGGCGAAAGTCATCCTTTCAGACTTTTAACTTTGCTAGAAGCATAACTTCCCATTGCTTCCCCAAAAAGTCTCATCTGATAATTCGCAAATCCATCTTTTCAAGTGATTCTCTTTTTTGCTGACAATCAGTTAGCAATCTCATAACAGCATCATCTCACTGCACATAGCCAAACTAATTTGGGTTCAACAATTCCCAAGTAATCAGGTTAATTCTTCTCATTCTTATCTCTACTTAAAGGTATGCAATTAAGAAGAGATAAGTATTTTTATTTCTATCTTAACGAGGTTTAATTCCTTCTTGAGTGCTTCATTTGCCTGATAAAAGTATTCTTCTACTTCTCTCATTCTCTCCTCTCTTTTTATCTCTAGCTCTTAAGGTAAATCCTTAATCGCTGTTGTCGTCCAAGACTTTTACCAGGCTATCGATCTATTGCATACAGGCTCCCAATACCAGAATTCGTAATGCTTTTAGAGTCAGTTTCTAGCAAGCTAAATTGATCCAAATACGCTTCCCATTAGATGATTGGCTAATAAGTTTACGATTCAACTAGCAGTCTTCTATTTCATTAAAGCGATGACACATCTTCCAATGATTTATCGTGCACCACCCAATTCCGGCGAACTTTGCTTAGGCAAAACTCTCCCAGAGTTACTCGATGACGCTTGCAATCGCTATCCGAATGAACAAGCGCTGAATCAATGGCAAAAGCGACAGTGGCGATCGCTCTCTAACACGCAATTTCGATATGAATCAGAAGCGATCGCCTTAGGTTGGCTGTCCCTTGGATTAAATCGAGGCGATCGAGTTGGGCTCATGATGCAAAATGATATTTCATTTTGTTTAGTTGATATGAGCTGTTTGTTAGCAGGCTTGATTGATGTTCCGATTGATTTGACTCAAACTATCGAAAACATCATATTTATTCTGCAACATAGCGAAACTAAAATCTTGGTCATTTCTAACCTCGATTTACTATATCAAATTTTGCCTTATCTCACCGAAACAAGCACTTTACAAGGAGTTATAATTGCGTCCGTTCCTGATAACTGGGATCGCATTCAAGCTCAGTTAGTCCATCCCACAATTCACCCTGAAGAAAGTAGCCTGGCACCCCCAGATGACTGTTTACAGATTCCCCATTTACTTGGCGAGGGTCACCCCAGTCATACATCACCAAACGCTCATCTTCCTCGTTCAGTATGGGTGCGATCGCTAACAGATCTTCAACAGCAAGGTGAAGCCCAATGGCATCAGGCACAAGTAGATGCCTTGCGATCGCAAATACAGCCTCATGATTTAGCAACAATTCTCTATATTGCGAGCGAAACTAAACGCCCCAAAGGAGTCATGCTAAGTCACGAAAATATTTCAGCCGATATTCTTGCTGCTTTTAGTAGTTTTCCTAATCTTGCAACAGGTTCAGCGGAAACTGCTCTCATCTTTTTACCCCTCACTCATATTTTTGCCCGTGCATTTTTGTATGGTCATTTAGCGTATGGGCACAGCATTTATTTTTCTGATCCCAATCATTTGATCAGACACCTTAAGCTCGTTAATCCTACCGTTCTCATTACGGTGCCGCGCTTGTTAGAAAAACTATACGAACGCATCGTAGAACAAGGACAACGGCTTGGACGATTTGATCAACGAGTCTTTCAATGGGCATTGAAACTTGCTCATCGGTTTGAAATTGGGCGTTCACCTTCACGATTGTTTCGATTACAACTCAAGCTAGCTGAGCGCTTAGTATACGGTAAATGGCGAGCTATTTTTGGCGATCGCATGAAAGCACTGATCTGCGGAGGAGCAGCATTACGTAGCGATCTCGCCAACGTTTTTACCGCAGCAGGAGTTCCCCTACTACAAGGCTATGGCCTCACTGAAACTAGTGCAGTGCTGTGCTACAACCGAGGTGAACATAACCGGGCCGGAACAGTTGGTAAAGCCATTCCCGGTGTAGAAATTACCCTTGCTAATGATAGTGAGATCTTAATCAAGTCGCCTTTTGTTATGCAGGGTTATTACAAAGATCCGGCAGCAACTCAAGCCATTATTGATACAGATGGGTGGTTACATACTGGCGATTTAGGGTATATCACAGATGAGGGTTTTCTTCAGTTAATTGGAGTTAAAAAAAATCTGTTTAAGCTCTCAACTGGCAAGTATGTATCACCCCTTCCACTAGAGCAAGAATTGATGCAATCTCCGTTAGTTGCTCATGCTGTGACAGTAGGTGCAGGCCATAAATTTTGTGGCATGTTAATCTTTCCACAATACGAGGCAATTCAAGACGTTGCACGGACTCTCAACATCGAAATTACGGACGATGTTTGGCTATCTCATCCTTGCCTACAAGCTCTCTATCAAGATTTGATTGATCAGGCAAATTGTCATTTACCGTATTGGTCAACAGTTCGGAAATTTCAACTGGTCAATGCCGACCTAACAATTGTAAATGGGTTATTGAATCCCGATAGTTCTATCAATCGCAACCAAGTGATAAAGGCATTTTCAGAAGAAATTTCACGCCTTTATCGACATGACACTGAAATTCAAAGCTTAGGTAGCTTGAGTGATGCGGCCAAGGATTCTAGTCATACCGCTTCGTGTCCGATTGTTCCGGCGGCATCCTGTCCAATCTATGCCAAGTCTTTAATTCACTATTAGTTGCTTACTGAGGCAAAGCTCATGTTTAAACCATTCCAAACTGCTGCTGTATTGGGTGCGGGTGTGATGGGTGCTCAGATCGCAGCCCACTTAGCCAATATTGGTTTAACCGTTCATCTTCTTGATTTGCCTGCACCATCCGGCCCTAAAAATAGCCTCGTTGAAGGTGCTTTTAAAAAAGCTCAAAAGTTATCTCCACCAATCTTTTTTACTGAGCAAGTTATCCAACGAGTTATTTTAGGAAATTACGAGGAGCACTTTGATCGTCTCCAGAATGTTGATTGGGTCATTGAAGCCGTAGTCGAAAATTTGACTATCAAGCAACAACTCATGGAGCGGCTTGAAAAAATAGTCAGCAAGCATACCATTATTTCAACCAATACCAGCGGTTTATCAATTAGCGCGATCGCCCAGGGACGATCTCAGTCTTTCCGCCAACGGTTCTTAGGCACTCACTTTTTTAACCCCCCTCGGTATCTCAAGCTATTAGAACTAATCCCAACCCAAGAGACCGACCCTGAAGTTTTAAAGCGGATGGAATGGTTTGGTCAAGTTTATTTAGGCAAAGGTATTGTTATAGCAAAAGATACGCCAAACTTTATTGCTAATCGGATCGGTGTATTTGTCAGTTTACTCGGCATTCGAGCATTAACCGAAAACGGTTATACGATTGAAGAAATTGATGCGTTGACAGGCAATATTGTCGGTCGGCCCAAATCGGCCACCTTCAGAACGGCTGATTTAGTAGGTTTAGATACGCTGCTGTATGTTGCGAAAAATCTCTATCCTGCGATCGCCCATGATGAGTCCCAGGCAATATTTCAGGTGCCAGACTTGATGCAGAAATTAGTTGAAACTGGTTCTCTAGGTGCAAAATCAGGCCAAGGATTCTACAAAAAAGTAGATGGAGAAATTCGCTCGCTGAATCCTAAAACTTTTGCCTATGAATCACCTAAAACTTTGGATTTAGGAAAATTAGAGTCCATCGAAAAATTACCAACCCTCCCAGAACGGTTCCAAAAACTATACGAGCATAAAGGTCGCGCGGGTGATTTTTTCCGACAGACCCTTTTAGCCACGCTGGCTTATAGTGCGAATCGTATTCCTGAAATTGCAGACAGTCCTTTGGAGATTGACCGCGCTATGCGCTGGGGTTTTGGTTGGGAAATGGGGCCTTTTGAAATTTGGGATGTTTTAGGCTTTGAGCGCGTGTTAGCAGACCTAACCAAGGCTAACTTCCACATTCCTCATTGGATAGAGGTCATGCATCAGGAAGGTGCAACTAAATTCTATGGCGATCGCCATCGCGTCTATGTGCCTGGGCGTCAATTTGTTACGTTACCCACTGCCTCAGATGAACTACATATTGCCAATATCCAAGCCAATGCACACGCAGTCTTATGGCACAACTCCGAAGCTCAACTGCTTGACATGGGTGATGGGGTTGTTTTATACAACTTTTACTCTAAAGCAAACACGCTAAGCAGCAAAGTTATTGATGGCTTAGTAGATGTCATGAACTTACTAGAGACTCGTGACTATCGTGGCATGGTCATTGCGAATGAGGGTGAAAATTTCTGTGTGGGCATCAACCTTGCTGAAGTTGGCAAAATTGTCCAAATGGAGAACTTGAATCCTTTTACCCGTTCCCATCCTGCGATCGCCGAACTCCTGAATAAGTTTCAAGCCCTGGTACAACGTATGTATTATTTCCACAAACCGATTGTGGCAGCGATTCAAGGGCGAGTATTAGGGGGTGGGTGCGAACTGGCAATGGCCTGCCCGAATGTGGTAGCCAGTGCTGAAACCTATATCGGCTTAGTGGAACTAGGTGTGGGTTTGATCCCAGCAGGGGGCGGGTTAATGCGGATGGCGCGATGGGCCGCAGGACGAGCTACCGCAGACACACCAGGGGATGTCCTGCCGTTTGTCAAAAAGGTATTTGAAACGATTGGCATGGCGAAAGTTTCTAATAGTGCTTATGAAGGTCAAACCTTAGGATTTTTACCCCCCAATACAAAGATCTTACCAAATGGCGATCGCCGTCTGTATGTTGCGAAGCAAGAAGTTCTATGTTTAGACCGCATTGGGTATCAGGCACCAATTCGTAATCCAATTTATGTATTGGGACAACCCGCCCGCTCAACGTTTGACATGATGAGCTACGTCATGCATCAAGGAGGATTTATTAGTGATTATGATCGCCATTTAGCTCAGCGATTAGCCTATGTTCTCACGGGTGGTGATTTAACTGCACCGACCTATGTCGATGACAATTACTTACTGAAATTGGAACGCGAGAATTTCTTGCCACTTATCGATGAAAGTAAAACCCAAGAACGAATCATACACATGCTAAAGACTAAGAAACCACTTCGAAATTAGTCAGTCCTTCATCATTCAGGACAAGTCTAAAACTCACTCCAATCGAAGTAAAAAACTCTTGTGCTCAATTAGTCTTTTGCCATTCATGCATTGGGATAAAACCATGAAAAATACTTACATTGTTAGTAGTGTTAGAACCGCAGTGGGTAAAGCACCACGGGGCACTTTGCGGCATACCCGTCCAGATGACTTAGGAGCCACTGCCGTGCAAGGAGCGATCGCCAAAATTCCCCATTTAGTCTCACACCAAATTAATGATGTGATTATGGGGTGTTCCATGCCGGAAGCGGAACAAGGTTTTAATTTGGGGCGTGTCGTGGCCTTGCGCGCTGGCTTGCCCGATTTAGTTGCCGGTTGTACGGTCAACCGCTTGTGTGCATCCGGGTTACAGGCGATCGCAATGGCTGTTCAGGCGATCGCCTTTGGCCAAGCTGATGTCATGATTGCAGGCGGCACCGAGTCTATGAGTCTGATTCCGATGGGAGGCCACCAGTTTTTGCCCAATCCCAGCTTATTAACCGACGCACCCGAAACCTACATCACGATGGGGTTAACGGCTGAAAATGTCGCTCAGCGCTTCCATATCTCTCGTGCTGATCAAGATCGGTTTGCCCTCCAATCCCATCAGCGGGCGATCGCTGCCCAGGCCGCAGGCCACTTCAAAGCCGAAATTGTACCCGTCGTCGTGAAAGACACAACTTACGTCGATGGCAAGGTACAACTCACAGAAACCGTTTTTGATACAGACGAAGGGCCTCGTGCAGATACCAATTTAGAAGCGTTAGCCCAGCTCAAACCTGTCTTTCGGATGAATGGCACAGTCACGGCGGGTAATTCCTCCCAAATGTCGGATGGAGCTGCGGCAACAGTGGTCATGAGTGAGGCAATGGTGCAGGAGTTAGGCATTCAACCGATGGCCCGAATGCTTGGATTTGCTGTTGTCGGCGTCCCACCAGAGATTATGGGAATTGGCCCAGTTGCAGCGATTCCTAAAGTGCTCAAACAAGTCGATTTAGACTTAAATGATATTGGCTTAATCGAGTTGAATGAAGCTTTTGCAGCCCAATCGTTAGCAGTCATTCGTGAGTTAGGTTTAGACGAAGCACGAGTCAATGTTCATGGTGGAGCGATCGCCTTAGGACATCCACTCGGCTGTTCTGGGGCAAAACTCACAGCGACACTGCTCCATACCATGCAACGGCAAGGTGTACGGTACGGCATGGTAACAATGTGTGTGGGCGGCGGCATGGGAGCGGCTGGAATCTTTGAAAACTTGATGCTCTGAGGAGATGCACTGCATTGTTATTTCACTAGATAGCAATGCAGTTTTTTTATCTTCAGAATTACTAAAGATTCGAGCACGATCGCGCTTCAGATGATTGAGACAAATCATTACGGTCAGCATTCCTGCACTGCTGATTTTTAGTTTTTTGATTAGAGCCTGTCTGACTCTTCATTCAACTCTTCACGCAATGTTTACAGATAGTTCTAGAACATTAAATAGCAGGCTAGATAACTTCAAAAACTGCTGTTTATTTCACTTCATAAGGAGCGACTATGTTTCCTCCCATTCCTCTTCCTCTCATGCTTTTGGGCATTCTTTTAGGAGTGCTTTTGCTCGGCTACTTAGGTGTACCACTCTGGTTATGGACTGGTTGTATCATTGGGGCGATCGCGCTATTTAATCTGCCCCTTTGGCTATGGATTCCAGTAAGTTTAATTGCATTGATTTTAAATATCCCTTGGCTCCGCCAAAACCTAGTGACGCGCTGGATTTTTAATCTCATTCAGGCTTTACACTTATTACCTAGTATTTCTGATACTGAACGAGCCGCGATCGAAGCTGGCAACGTTTGGATAGAAGGAGAGTTTTTTACTGGCAAACCGAACTTAAAGCGGGTTTTAGAAGAGCCATACCCCCAGGTTTCACCAGAGCTTCAAGCCTTTCTAGATGGCCCTGTAGAAAAGGTCTGTCAGATGGCGACCGACTGGGAAATTTATCAGCGCCATGACTTGCCAGTCGCCGTGTGGGATTATCTAAAACAAGAGCGATTCTTTGGGATGATGATTCCCCAAGAATACGGTGGTCTGGGCTTCTCGAATCTGGCCTACAGTGCAGTAATGGTCAAACTAGCCTCGCGTTCTTTTACCCATGTTGCCACCGTGGGTGTGACCAATTCCCTCGGCCCTGCCAAGTTGTTGCTGCGATATGGCACTGAAGCACAAAAAGCACACTATTTGCCACGGCTAGCACGGGGGGAAGAAATTCCCTGTTTTGCGCTGACAGAACCCACTGCCGGATCCGATGCCGCCAGCCTTACCTCCCACGGTGAAGTGTTTCGGGGTAAAGATGGCAACCTCTATCTGCGGTTGAACTGGAAAAAACGGTACATTACGCTGGGGGCGATCGCGACGTTGTTGGGGTTGGCCTTTCGCCTGCGAGATCCCGACAATCTGCTTGGCAAAGGCAAAAATCTGGGGATTACCTGTGTACTCGTCCCGACCAATACGCCCGGTGTTGTGATTAATCAGCGCCACGACCCGATGGGAGTGCCATTCTACAACTCGCCGACGGAAGGGCATGATGTGATTTTGCCGATCGACCAAATTATTGGCGGTGTTGAGCAGGCCGGACAAGGCTGGAAAATGTTGATGCAGAGCCTTGCGGCGGGCCGGGGCATTAGTTTCCCCGCCACCTGCACCGGAGTGGCCAAACTGGTCGCACGAGTCACCGGGGCGCATAGCGTGATTCGACAACAATTTGGGTTATCCATTGGGCGGTTTGAAGGCGTGGAAGAACCCCTCGCGCGGATTGGAGGGCTGGCTTACATGATGGATGCAGCTCGCCTGTACACCTGTGGAGCAGTCGATCGCGGGGCACAACCTGCCGTTGTTTCAGCGATCGCCAAATACACCACCACGGAAATCGCTCGTCGCCTGATTAACGATGGCATGGATATTTTGGGCGGGAATGGGATTTGTCGCGGCCCCCGCAATCTCTTGGCCAATATTTACACCGCAACCCCTATCTCGATTACGGTGGAAGGAGCCAACATTCTTACCCGCACGTTGATGATTTTTGGGCAAGGGGTCATTCGGTGCCATCCCTATGTCTATGCCGAAATCCAAGCCCTCAGCACGGGCGATCGCGTTGCCTTCGATCGCGCCCTCTGGCCGCATCTGGGCGGGCTTGTTCGCAACTTCTTCCGGGCAGGGCTGTTGAGCCTCACCCGTGGCCACCTGGCGCGATCGCCCGTCTCTGGCCCCACCGCGCGGTACTACCGCAAACTGATGTGGGCATCGGCAGTTTTCGCCCTCCTCACCGACGTTGCCCTACTGGCCTTTGGTGGCTCCCTCAAACGGAAGGAAAAACTCACCGGACGGTTTGCAGATGCCCTCTCCTGGCTGTATTTGGGTGCGGCCACTTTGCGCCGCTACGAAGCCGAAGGTCGCCAAACCGCAGACCTTCCCCTGGTTCACTGGTCGCTGCAATATGCCTTTGCCCAAATCCAAATTGCCTTTGAAGGTATTTTCAGCAATCTGGAGATTCCCATCCTTGGCTTCCTGGCCCGCACAATTATTCTGCCGTTGGCGCGGCTCAACCCACTGGGCACCCTGCCCTCTGACCACCTCGGCCAACAGGTCGCCCAATCTCTGCAACGGTTTGGCCCCGATCGAGATCGCCTGACTGCTGGCATCTACGTTCCCACAGCCAAAGACCAGGCATTGGGTCGCCTCGAACACGCCTTTGCCCTCCTGCACCAAACTGAACCGATTCTACAAAAACTCAAAGCCGCCATGCGATCGGGCCAGTTACCGACTGACAAACCGCAAGCAGTCCTGGATCTCGCCTACGAAATGGGCATTCTTAACGAAGCGGAAACCACCCTAATGTGTGAAGCCGAATTTGCCCGTAACGATGCCATTCAAGTGGATGCCTTCCCCCTGAGCGATCGCCACCGGGAAGACTGGATACAGCCTGCCGCCCAAACGGTGCTGACTCCGCCCACGGCCATTTCCCTATGACTTTTCTTGAGACCAAGTGCGCAATAGCGATAACCGGGCGATCGCGCGATCGCCCTTTCCTGTGCCCACAGCACTTTAATCCGCCGTTTTATCGACTCCATTGCTCCCAAACGGCGCGGGTCGCTTTGGCAATCACCCCTTCACGGGTAGCCTGATCCGCCTTGGCATCCGACACAAACACCGCGATCGCCAAATGTTGTCCGTTCGGCAGCGTGACCAAGCCTACATCATTGGTCGCCGCCGTCACCCCCGCCACCGTCCGCGAAGTCCCCGTTTTATGGGCCACAACCGTATCTTTTGGTAACAAACCTCGAATGCGCTGTGGCCCTGTTGTCGTTTCTCTCATCCATTGCAGCAACAATGCCTGACTCGATTGAGATAAACCTTTGCCAGATTGAAGCATTTGCAATAAATTCACCGCTGCATCTGGTGTCGCATAGTTTAAATATTGGATTTTTGCTTCTTGTTGCTGGATTTCCTGCTCCGTATTGGCAACCACAATACTATCGATTTTAAGACTTTGTAGATACTGGGTTGCAATAGCTGGCCCACCGATTAATCGTAATAGAATATCACAAGCAGTGCTATCACTTTTGATAATCATGACTTGTAATAATTCGGCCAGCGTGAACTCTTTTTGGACGGAGTTCTCATCGATTACTTGACTATTTGGAACAACATCGCTGGCCTCAACTCGTACTTTTTGGTTAAGCTGAAGTTTGCCTTGATCGACCTGGGCTAGCACCGCCATCGCAATGGGAAATTTATACACACTTTGCATAGGAAACCGCTGTTCACCATTCAGCGAAACTGACTCACCCGTTTCTAATACAGTAGCCCGAATTCCGACCCGACCTTGAGCGGTTTGGGCAATTGCTTGGAGGCGATCGCGCAACTCATCTTGTGCCTTAGCCACCACTCCAGAAGTTTTTTGTTCAACTTGAGTTTGACTCGTAGGCTCATTTGCAGTGCTACTCGTTTCAGTGCCCACGCAACCCACCACGAGCAAAGGAAAGCATAGCAAGCCAAGTCCCATCTTTTTAATCGCTGTTTGCAACATAAAACCTGATTTAGCAATCTGAACATCCTAGGGCTACATTCAGGCTGGATGGGATTTCGGAATGCTTTGGTTCATTGAACTGAATTTATTTGCGGCCCAAAAGAGCAGTGTATTTTACTTTGAAAAATAACTAAAATGGATTTATCTACGCTCCACGATCGCACTCTATTTTACTTCGATAAAAACTAAGGATTGAGCGGTGCTGCTTGGCAGGGCAGGATTTCAGTTTGGGCGATCGCCAATTCCCCTGATATCGTTAGCTTTACTCCTCTAAAACGTATAATTGACGCTAAAGTGAAACCCATAATCTTGGGCATCATCGCCGCGATCGCGCAACCGCAAAAACGGCAGCCCATATTGAAGTTGCACATTTAACCCTGTGTAGGGTTGCCACAACACACCAAGACCCGCCCCAGCCAAAAAGCGTTGGCTCGGCTGCGGGTTAGGATTATCGGGATGATTCCAAACTTTCCCAAAATCAATGAACGGAGCCAGTTGCAAAGTCGGAATTCCCGCTTCATCCCGTACAAGCGCAATACGATCTTCCAGGGAAATCCGAAAACCGTTGTCTCCCGATCGCGCATTTTGCCGAAAACCCCGCACCGATAGTCCCCCACCAATTACAAATTGCTGTGACGGTAAGAGTGGATCTGGTGTAAGTTGCAATTCCCCTTGCAAAATCAGCAAATGGTTATTCCCCAAGCGATGCACCCGTTGCACCTGCCCCAACCAACTAAAAAAGCGCCCATCAGGAATCGGATCTTCATTTACCGTTGCATTGAAGACATCCACCCCAAAGTTGAACTGCGATCGCAACGCCCACGCCCCCAACGGATCCCGCTTCACATAATCTTGGCCAAACTTGAGTACCCGCGTCCGACTGGCCCCATCCGCATCTGGGCCAAGCCCAAACGGAAAGGGTAAATTCTCAAACAAAAAGGTTTGCCCATTCTGTGCCGTAAACCCCAGTGACAGGGCAAATTCTCGCCGGGGATTGCGAAACAACGGTTGCCGAAAACTGAAGTCATACAACTGCGATCGCCCGCGAATATCCAACTCATCAAACGCCGAATCCACAATCCGGTTCCAGTTGGGCGCAAACCGAAATTGCAACGTCCCATTCAATGGATTCACCGGCACCCGATAAAACAGATCCAGGCTATCTGCCCCGTTGACCGTCGTGTGATAGACCGAAAAACCCAGTTCATCCCCAAACCCCGTCAAATTACGATAGGACAACGCTCCTCCCAGACGCACCGAACCCACCGATGGCGGCGAATAATTATCCACCGACACCACCCCACTCAAGTTTTTGGCCTCTGTCACCCGCACAATCAAAATACTGCCACCCAGTTCCTGCCCCGGTCGCAGACTCGCCTCCACATTGGTGAATAGCGGATCAGCTTTGAGCAACCGCAACGCATCTTCCAGGTCATCTCGATGGAGCGGCATTTGGCTCCCCAAGCCCACCCGACTACGAATATAAGCCTTGCGGACATTGCGAGTTCCCTCCACTTCAATGGCTTCGATCCTTCCCTCAATCACCCGAATTTCGACCACACCATCAGTAACCGTTTGATCTGCCAGTACGGCCCGCGAGGTGATGTAGCCCGCATTCAAATAAAGCTGAGTAATGGCATCGGCCACTTTTCGGAGGTCTTCCAGGGTGTTGTCTTTGCCTTCCAAGGGGTTGGTAATGGGATCAAACTGGGGCGGGCCAAATACGGTGCTGCCCGTGACTTTAATCTGGTTTACCCGAAAGGTTGCCGCAGGCTCGGTTGGTGGGGTTTCTGGGCTGGGCGGAGTTTCTGGTTTGCCCTCTGGCAAAATGGGCGGCGTTGAGGGCAATGGCGTAGGCGTGGGGATGGGTTGGGGGAAGCGATCGCGGTTCGGGTCAGGGGTTAGGGTGCGGCTGGGATCGGGCACTTGGGCCACCGGGCTGAACTCTTCCCCAGCGGAAGGACGACTCATTGGCACTCCCGTTGTCGCAGCCAGCCCCGCGATCGGCACGGTCACCCCAATAGCCGATGCAACCAACACCAATGCCATGCTGCCGAACCGAGCACTCCCACCGCAAAATTCCACACGCATATCTTTATCTCTCAACCCAGTAGCTTATTGGTTGTTTAGCACATAGAACAGGGACTCTCCAGGTGCTGCACATGGTGAGACCCGCATCCATGCTAAATCGCTTCATTCAATTTGCACCTGCTGCTCACCGCAAAAATTGTGACAACAAAAATTCTGCTATACTCCGAGTGTCGGCCCACGTGCGGCTCAGATCCGCAAAATTTGAGTTCTGATCTGTAGCGCTATCAGCACTGTGACCCATTGCTCCCGCCGACTTCAGGGATATACAAGCTTCAGGGATCAGTGCTTTGCTGGCCCCTATCCCCGACAGGCAATGCATCTTTTCGTCCATCTGCCTTGGCGATCGCCACAGCCCCACCGAGTCCCCCTTCCTGATCGGCTATCCCCTCTGAACGACTAGCAGACCCATGCGTGCAATTCATTTTTTCACCGTCTGTCTGAGCATAGGGCTCCTCCTCTCCGGCAATCTGGCCCTCCCCATCAGCGCCAGAGAATACCAACCCACCCGAAGAGGGTTACCCGGTCGGCGCGAAGGTGCAGGCACCCGTGGCCCCGCACAAGCCTGCGTCGCCCAGAAGCCCACCCTCACCACGATCCTGCCGGAAACCAACCTGGGGCTGACCACCACTGACTATCCCCGGTTGTTTGTCTTCATGCCCCAAACCAGCGCCAAAACTGCTCGCCTTGTCTTGTTTGCCAGCTCTGAAGCCAACCCAGAAGACGACGTTTTATACGACACGACCCTAACCATTCCCCCCAAAGCCAGCATCCTCAGTGTCCAACTCCCCAAAGACGGCACCATTCCGCCCCTAGAAATTGACAAGAACTATCACTGGGTGGTGACGTTACAATGCAATCCTGCGGATCCAGTGACCGATATTTATGTCAGCGGGTGGGTTCGGCGTGTCGCACTACCAGCAAACCTCAATACGCAGCTACAAGCTACCTCGCCGCGCGATCGCCTGCAACTCTATACCCAGAACGACGTTTGGCTCGATGCCGTGGCCACCATGTCTGACCTGCGCTGCACCGACCCCACCAACCCCGACCTCGCCGCTAACTGGCAAGAACTCTTACAATCTGTTAACTTGGGCCATCTCGCCAAGCAACCCCTGGCCCAGTGCGCAGGCATCACCGCCAGCAAAGCCCAGCCCTAAGCCGACACCCATCGCGATCGCGGCAGGGAATAAACGGGAATTTTCCGATTTGCTGGGCAACAACCGTGGCACAATGCCGCCCCTTTACCCATTGATTTTCAATGCCAGATGGGCGAATCGCAAGCGTATCGCGTTGCAGAGAGATACCACGGTCTACAGCGTGTAGGTGAAATCGTCGATCACCATGCCGGGAACCCAGGTGCCGCCGAGGCTACGATTGCCGTAGGTGCCAACTTGGGGAATGAACTCTTGGATATTCGTCAGGGCATGGAGGCGATCGCCCAAGCAACTGTAGATACTTTCGTCAAAGCGCAGATTTTCAATGGGGGCAACGAGTTCACCGTTTTCGACCCAGAAGCAGGCATAGCGGGTCATCCCAGTAACACGCCCATTGGGTAGATCGCTCCAGTTGAGGTAATGCAAGTTAGAGACATACAGGCCCGTGTCCAAGGTTTGCAACACAGCCGCTGGGGATAGGCTGCCGGGGCTAACTTCCGGCGATCGCAAAACCTCGCCACTAACCGCGCCATTCGCCGTTTTTTGATACTCTTTGGCCGAGCGCGAACTAATCAACGTATTCTGCAATTGGCCTGCCGCAATGATTGGCAATTCCAGAGGAGCCACTTCCCCCAAGTCATTAAACCGGGGCACCATACCCCGCTGAAAATTTTCGGTCAGGGTAAACAGCGGAGAAAGGCGCTTTTCCCCCCGGTGCAATGCGGCGAAAGCACTCTGGCCCTGCTGGATTGCGGCCTCACTCACCCCACCCCAAGAAAACATGCCAGTTAGGGCGGCAACGGCCCCCGGCGCAAGGTAGGTACGGTATTGGCCACGGGCGATCGCCTTCGGTGGGGCGCTCAACAACCGTTCCAGTTGCAGTTTGGAATCTGCCAGTTTTGCATCATAGGCGATCGCATCCCACACATCGCCCGCTACCGTACCTTTCACAGCTTGGCCTGAAGCCGTAAATAGCGAATAATCCAGCGCAAAGGTTTCCGTCGCAAACCAGTGCCGTTGCCCCACCGAGTCAGCATAGGCCCGCACTAACCAACCTCCGGCATAAAGCCCCGTAAAGTCTAGCCCTTGCACCGCTGGTAAGACCGTCGCCACCACTGCCTCAGGCGGCAGCAACGCCCCCAAATGCACCGCATGACTTTGGGCCTCACCGCTCGGCAACACCAAATACGGATCAACGGGTAACTGAGTCACCTCTTGGCGCAACGCTTCCAGGGCCGTTTGCAACCCACTCCAATCTGTCCCTTTATCCCCCGTAAACGGCACCTCACAAGTGGCTATCCGCTGGTCATCCATGAGTGTCAGGCTAAGTCTACCGTCAGTCACCAGCCCCGTCTGGCGCACCCTTGCCTGATTGAAACGAACAAACTGGCTATATTCTGCGGTCAGTCTCAGAATCCACGTTTCCCTAGGCTTCATCTGGTGCGTTAAGGCTTGCAGCAGTTGATCAAAGGTTGTTTCTAGGGCAGTCAAATGCGCTGAGTTCATGCGGCTCCTCCAAATACTTCGATATTCGCAAAGGCACAGACCGGGGAGGCGTGCCCCACGCGGATGGCTTGATTGGGTTCGCCCTTGCCACAAAAGGGAGTGCCATACATTGCCCACGTACTGCGATCGCCCACAGCAACCAAACTGTGCCAAAACTGAGGCGTGGTCGCACGATAATTGGGATTGCGTAACGGTTTCGTGAGTTGGCCATTTTCGATCAGCCGCGCATATTCGCAACCAAATTGAAACTTGTGGCGTTGATCGTCAATCGACCAAGAGCGATTTGTTTCCATATAAACGCCCCGCTCAATGCCAGCAATCACCTCATGAAATGACTGATCGCCCGGTTCCAGATTAATATTCGCCATGCGATCAATCGGCGGACGATTCCACGAACTGGCCCGTGCACAGGCAACCCCTGGCACCCCCAACCGGGCCTGACTCTCCAGACTGCCTAGCCCCCGCTCTAGCTTACCCGCACGAATCAAATACTCTCGTGTTGCAGGGGCTCCAGTATCGTCAAACTGGTAGCTGGCATACTCTCCAGCCACAGTAGGGTCAAAGGTAATATTCATCAATTCAGAGCCATACTGCAACTGCCCAAAATCAGACGGTTTCACAAAGCTGCCCCCCGCATAGTTGCGCTCATCGCCCAGGATGCGATCGAGTTCCAGCGGATGACCAATACTTTCATGGATTTGGAGCATCATTTGGTCAGGGGCTAACACTAACGTCGTCGCTTCCGTCGGACACTCATCTGCGGCTAACAGGGCGATCGCCTGCGCCCCAATTCGCTCTGCCGATTCCCACAAATGCTCATCAGGAAACCGTTCCCACCCGCCTTGATAACTCCGCCCCAAATAGCCGTTATTACTTCGTTGTTGCACAACAGCACCATCTTGCACAATCACACCGTAATGGCTTGAAACTAAACTCAGTTGTTGGTGTACATCTGAACCATTGCTGCTCACAAACCAGGAATCGACTTCATTAGTCACTGCTGCCGCACTGGTTTGCACCACCTGCTCAGAAACGTTCAAGGCTTGACAAATACGCAGCAGCAAATCATTCAGGTCTGCTGGCGATAACGCATTCAACGCTTTGACCGCAGGCGATTGATACGTCCCAACAACTTTGGGCCGCTGTGCCGTTGTCCACTGATAAATGCCCCAAGGCTGGGCCGCGATCGCCTGTTGGTAGGCCACTTGGATCGCCTGTTGCAAGCCTGCGGGGGTGAGTTGGTTCGTCGCCGCATACCCAAACTGGCCCTGGGCCAACACTTCCACCATCGCCCCCTGCGTCAAGGAGGTATGGTTGGATTGGGGTTGCCCATCCCGCGCCGATCGCGTAGTCGCGGTTTCTCGCATCGCCCGAATACCAATCCAATCGGCGGGGGTGTTAGTCGTTGCGATCGCCTGTTCCAGTTGAGCCTTGATCGACATGCAGCTAATCTCTCTAGACGCAAATATCCCCCCAGTGTAGCCACATCAGGGCGACAGTACCACCTCCGCCCAGGTCAAGCCAGCGATCGCCCCCTTTGTAATTCAGCTCATTTATACTTCGGCCCACTGAGGATCCAACCTACCGATGCACGGCCCCTTCATGGGCAGCCCCTAATAATTTGTGATGAGATATACATCAAGGTGTGAGATGAATCACTCATTCCCGTCCCCAAGCTCCTTAACATAGAAATCAGCCTAAGAACATCTGCCCCAGATTGATCTTTCAGCAGTTACCCCACTGCTGAAGCAGTTCTGCATCGTGATTATCGTGCACTACCCAAAGATTGACCGTTCCCATTGTTGTCGAAGTCTGAACTCCAATGTTAGACGCGAACCAAAATCCCTCACAGACGCACACAACTCATGCCATGAAATCTGCTTTGTTGCTTTCACATGCGGATGATTCAGCCGTCTCCTCTGCTGATGAACCGATCGCCCCTCAACGGCTGCCCCTTGCACCCCAACCCTTCGAGGTTTATCGCGACCCGCAAACTGGAGTCTGGATGGTGGTTTATCCCGAAAAATGACCCGTTACCCAGGGTGAGGCCCAGGGTGGATAGTGGCCCACACCAGGATTAAGGCTTGAACAGTATCACTCAAGGCTACAATTCTCAGCTCAAGAGCCTTTCACACCAGACACACGATTCCCTGGAAGTTCAACCCAATTTTGCGAAGATAAAGCACGCTAAGATACAGCACACAACAAAGCAGGAGCGATCGCGGATCACTCCTGCTTTTTGCATTGGCCCAGCCAAAATCACCGAGCTTGTTACGGGGCAACCCCTAGAAACTCAAATCGATCCCTTCAAACAAATCGTCTGGAATTTCCGCCGGATCGATGGTCAAATCAAGTCCTGTTTTTTGGCTTTCGCGCTGAGTCTGCATTTCCACCGCGATCGCCTCTAGCCGCACATCCAAACTCCCCAGCGGGGCCGTAAATTGAGTCGTGGCCTCCATCCCGCCAAAACCATCCGCAAAAAAGTCCACCAGCCACCGCGGCCCATCCAACAACGTCCGCGTCTGGCGATCGTTTAGCCACAACTTGACATACACCTTAGGCCGCAGGTACGGCAGCTTGACTTGCACCCGCAACGTTTTCCCCGCAATGATTTCCGTCGTCAGCACCTCCAGTTCTGGAACGGGAACAGGCTGATCTTCCGGCAACAACAGCGGATTTTCGATGGGTAAACGCACTTCCGGTTCTACCCGTTTGGCTTTGGAACCTGCCCGCCGCACCCATTCTTGCCACACGGGATCATCTTCCAAAACCACCACTTCATCCATTGCCATTGTCTCCGCATCCGGCGCAGAGGTAATCACCCCATCCACCGTTACCACCGCGCGGCCTTGTTCAACGGCTTGCTCAACCAAGACTTCAGGATGCATCAATTTGAGCAGGGTAGACAGTTCAGAATCCGTGGCGAGGGAATTCAGCCGTTCTAAAAAGCGATCTTGCAAGCGCAATGATTGGAAGGCCGTTTGAATGGGCGAGGCCAGCTCTTCAAACAAAGGAGCGGCAGCCGATCGCTCGCTAGGTGGTTGGTGCAGGTCTGTCCCAATGGGTTGGGCGGGGTCATCCCCGGCTCCCACCACGGCGGCCTTCAGTTCAGCTACTGCCGCCGCGATCGCCCCAGAGGCTTCCGCCCCCTCCCCCGTGCCTTCCGCCGAAGCCGCTGTTTCAGTTACCACCAGCGTCTCCAACTCGGCTTCGCTCATCCCAAAAACATTGGCCAAAGCGTTTTGGGCCGGATGCTCTAATTCCACCGGAGTCGGATCGGGCGGCGTCTCAACCTCAGCATCAACGACTGGGGATACCGATTTTGCCTGAAAAACTGGCAGTTGCAGCGTCCGTTTCCCCGCGTCGGCTGGTTCTGGTTCATATAACTTCGGGGGCAGAATTTGTGGTGGCAGGGCGATCGCCCGTTTGGGCAAGGTGGCCGTCGCCAAATCGCTACCAGTAACAGCCACACCAGAAGTTTCCGCCGGGGCCGTAATTTCCAAAAAGGACATATCCAGCTTTGGTTTGGCCTTTTCTTTGAACAAGCGTGCCGAGAACTGGGCCACTTGTTCCGGTAACTCCTCAACTTCTGTGCTGTCCGCCAAGACTGCATTAATTTTGTGGAATTCTGCCACCAAAGACTCTGGATTGACTGTGACTGTAAACAGCACATTGGCCAGGGGTTCGGCCTCCACTTGCGCGATCGCCGATGCCAGAGTTACCTCGCCCAGCACCAGATGGGTTGCCAGTTCTTCTGGCAAGCAATAGTCAAAACCAAACGTCCAGGGCAGCGCCTCAGCCGGTAATTCCAGGCGATCGCGATGGAACACCGCCGACGTTTGGGGATTGCGCAACTCAAGCTGCACCACCAATGGCTCAGCCCCATCTTCTGCCACCCGCCACTGACTGGAGGCTACCGGAGCTTCCGCCTGGGCCGCGATCGCCGGATTCACCTGAACCTGCCCCGCAATGTGCAACTGTTCGCCACGCCGTGCCAACCAACCAGACTGGGCCAACTCCAAAACTAAATCCACACCCCGCGCCGTCAGCCAATGGAGCGCTGGAGTCTCGGCCAGTGGGGCTTCTAAAGCTGCCTCTCCAACGGAATCCGCAGCGATCGCCGTCTCAGGCTCCGCCGTGACCAGGTTGAACTCTTGAAAAATCTCGGCCACCAACTGGTGAGACAGTTGATCAGTCATCGCCACCAATCGATCCATCGAAACCCCCAAAGACTGGGCAATTTCAATCTGTGGCATTGGCAACTCAGAAGCCGGGGCGATCGTGCCCTCTGACTCGTGGGTGTCCGCAGTTGGCCCAACCACCAAACTGGGCGTTGCGGGGTAGGAAGGTTCATCTTGCGATCGCCCGTTCTGCCGCGCCACGGCCAATTCTGCACCACTCCCAGACTCCGGCACCACAGCCACCACGGGCAGAGATTCCGGTTGGGCCACACTACCCAACTCCGCAGAATGGGCAGCCGCCTCTGGCCCTTTGGGTTGAATTGCTTCAGGGGCCAATGCACCGCTGGCTTCCGTCCCCGCCGCGATCGCCACCCGTTCTATTTGCAACCGCACCGCGTGATGCAGCGTATCCCCCAGCAAATCAGACATCGGATCCGTCAAGAAACAGGAAAAATCCCAAATCCCAGCTTGCAACTGGGTAAAGGGCACCACCACGATCAATCCATTTTGGTTAGTGCGATTCGCCCGCTTTTGAATCCGGCGCTTGGGCGGCTCTTCACTCGTGGCCAAATGACAAATGCGAATGCTGACATCCGCATGGGCCTGCCCCGTCTGGCCCACAATCCGATAACGGCCTTCCGGCAAAATCACATCCGACGACTCCAGCGGCAGCCAAGAGCGATCGCCATCCTTCTGCAATAGAAATCTCCACTCTTTCATGCGTTCCTCCGTGGAATCGTCCCAGCAACACTATTGACGCAAACAACGACATCGAGGCTAAAATCATCAAGCCCTACATCTAGCGCTTGCAAGGTAGTATTACCCTATATGAACGCCTAAGCTTACTAGATATGGAGGGAAAAGGGAATATCTTAATCAAAAATTTAGATTGTTTTTAGGGAACACCCATTAGTTCGAGCCAGATCGTTGCCGGCCTATCGCTTCCGGCCCATCGCGCAAGGCTCACCCCCTTGCAGCCCTCAGCCGCCTTCTCCCCCTTGAAAAGCTTTGCCTCAGCCTGCGATCGCCCTGCCCACCAGGGGTGGAGTATCCTTTGCTAACTGACTGATACCCGACACGACCCATCTCGCATCACCACTATGCCACTAAACCGACTGATTACCTTCATGCTGTGTCTGCTTCTGGGACTCGTGGGTGGCGTTAGTTGTCAGGCTGGGCAACCCCCTGGAGCCCCCGCCCCCAGCCCAATCCAACTGCGGGTCGCGGCAGCAGCCAGCCTCACTGATGTGTTACAAGCCGTTCAAACGCGCTACGAAGCATCTCAATCGGCGATCGCCATTCAATATAACTTTGCGAGTTCGGGCACCTTGCAACAGCAAATCGAACAGGGTGCCGCAGGCGACCTCTTTATTTCCGCCGCCGCCAAACAAATGGATCAACTTCAGGCGAAAGGGCTCATCGTGCCAGAGACTCGTCAGGATTTACTCACCAATCAGTTAGTCTTAATTGTGCCGAAGCCCGCGATCGCCCCTGTTGCTTCTCTGCAAGATCTCACAACCTCTAAAGCAACCCGCATTGCCCTGGGCGATCCCAAAAGTGTGCCAGCAGGACAATACGCCACCGCCGCGTTGACCAAATTGGGCCTGTGGGAGCAAATCAAACCTAAAACCGTGTTTGCCACAAATGTGCGGCAAGTTTTGCAATTTGTAGAAGCCGGGAATGCCGATGCAGGGATCGTCTATTTAACCGATGCCAAGCAAAGTCAGTCTGTCAAAATTGTCGAAGTTATTTCTGATACCTTACATCCACCAATTACCTATCCAATCGCAGTCTTAAGCAATAGTCCAAATCAAGAGCAAGCCAAAACCTTTATCCAGTTTTTGTTGAGTCGTCCGGCGGAGCAGATCTTTATCCAGTATGGCTTTACGCCCAACAAGGCTTAAACCTTTTTTATGCCACCAAATCTATCACCGCTTTGGATTTCGTTGAAGGTTGCCAGTGTATCCACCTGTGTAACGTTTGGGTTGGGGGTGTTCGCGGCCTATCGCATGGCCGACTATCGAGGACGGTGGCGATCGCTCATTGACAGCTTGTGCATTGCACCGCTCATCTTGCCACCCACAGTTGTTGGCTTTGTTCTCCTCCAACTTTTGGGCAAGTATGGGCCTCTTGGTCGGCTCCTCCAACTGGTCAACATTAACCTCATTTTCACCTGGTATGCGGGGGCGATCGCGGCCACAGTCGTCACCTTCCCGCTCATGTATCGCACCGCCCTGGGAGCCTTCCAGCAAATTGATCGAAATCTGCTGAATGCGGCTCGGTTACTCGGCGCATCAGAAGTCCGTGTGTTTTGGCAAATTGCCTTACCCCTTGCCCTCCCTGGCATCTTAGCGGGAACCACCTTAACCTTTGCGCGAGGCTTAGGCGAATTTGGCGCAACGCTGATGATTGCAGGCAATATTCCCAACGTCACCACGACGATTCCGCTTGCGATCTATGCCGCAGTCGAAGCTGGCGACTACGAACAAGCCTGGTTTTGGTCAATCATCATTTTGCTCGTTTCCCTCAGCGCGATCGCCAGTCTCAACCTCTGGCAATTAGGTCGGCACCATCCCAGCACACCAGTTCAAACAAATCTGGCACCTCAAACGCGCAGCCTATTAGAACCTGAACTGACTCAAATACAAACTGCCCAGTTAAGTCAGACAGGACTTTCAATTCAAATCAAAAAAAACTTAGCCGGATTCTGTTTAGCTACACAGTTTCAGAGCGATCGCCAAACCTTGGGAATTCTCGGGGCCTCTGGAGCGGGCAAAAGTCTCTTACTCAAATGTATTGCAGGCATGGAAACCCCAGACCACGGCCACATTTACTTAAATGGTCGCAGGTTGTTTGATTCCCAACGGGGCATTAACGTCCCCAGTCGCGATCGCCGAATTGGGCTCATTTTTCAACATTACGCCTTATTTCCCCATTTGACCGTTGCCCAAAATATTGCCTTTAGTATTTACCCACCCAAGTTCTGGCAGTGGCGATCGCCAACGGCCCAGGTGCAATTGCCCCCGTGGGTGCAACACCAGGTCACAGCCCAGCTCCAGGCCATGTGGCTAGAGGGACTAGGCGATCGCTATCCCCATCAGCTTTCTGGCGGTCAACAGCAGCGGGTCGCCCTGGCGCGAGCTTTGATTCACCAGCCCGATGTGCTGTTGCTGGATGAACCCTTTTCCGCCCTTGATACCCATTTGCGCCATCAACTTGAACAGGAATTAATTGGCATCTTGCACCGATACCAAGGGATGGCTCTATTCGTCACCCACAACATGGAAGAAGCCTATCGAATCTGTCAAGATCTCCTCATCCTCGAACACGGTCAAGTCGTTCGTCACGGCTATAAACAGGATATTTTTCAGCATCCCCAATACACAACCGTAGCACGACTGACGGGGTGCAAAAATATCTCCCGAGCGATCGCGCAAAGTGATCATCAAATCCTGGCAGTAGACTGGGACTGCACCTTAGAAACAACGGAACAAATCACCATTGATGACTTTTATGTGGGGCTGCGGGCGCATCAATTAATTTTTCTGTTCTCCCCAGACTCCCTGAGCGATCCAGACGATAGCCTCTCGGCTCCAGGCACAGGTTCTGCCCTCTGTGCACAAAATCTCGTGTGGTGCTGGCTGGCGGCTACCAGCGAAACCCCCCATCGGATGACGCTGTACTTGAAACTTCAGGCCCCGCCCAACCACAGCAACGATTACCATCTACAAGCAGAAGTGTTTAAGGAGAAATGGATGCAGCTGAAGGCACAGCCCTTGCCCTGGCGAGTCTATCTTGCCCCCGATCGCTTGATGGTGCTCCAATAACCCTTCGCATGCCAGCGATCTGCCTTGCAGTGTTCTGCTCATGGCCCCGGCGATCGACCAGCAGGACGGCACGGCGATCGCACTATTCCCGGCCTCCCCGCCAGGGTGCCTAGCAGCGCCCGCCCCGGCCTGTAATCAGCGGGACTACCCTAATCCAACTTCAGGGAATTGACTGGCACATCATCCCAACTATCTACCTGCCGAATTTTGGCTGTCCACCCCTGGGCCACCTGTTCAGCCGTCAAATTTTGCTTAAACGATTCATGACAATCACGGGCCTGGTCTTCATCGCAGCACGCAATGCAAGAATACAGCAACCCGCACGGATCAAATTGTTCATTCACCCAAATTGGCATTGCCTTGGCCTCCAAATGCAGTTCATCCAACCCGTGGCCGGTGCAGGCGGCTCGCCCCCTGAAGGTCGTATATCGCCCTGGGCGATCGCCCCCTGCCCTTGCAACGGTCTATTCCCGTATCCTGCCACAAAAAATCCTTAGGAACGATTGAGTTTGGCAACAACCTCTATCAAGTTCTGCAAATTTGCTGGGGCAGCAGGCGACAGAAATTAAGCCAGGTTGTCTCCGCCGTCAGAACCGTGGCTTTAAAGCATGGCGTTGCACCGCAGCAACCCCCGCGATCGCGCTTAGCCCCCCAACTGGGCGCGAATGGCCTCCGCATCCCGAAAGCCCACCGCCACCGCCTGCCCATCGTTGACAAAGAGTGGACGTTTGAGCAACATCGCATCCTGGGTAAAGGCTTCAATCCATTCGCGATCGCCCCACGCCTCTTTAACCGCGCCCAACGCCCGATAGGACTGGCCAGAAGTATTGCGCAACGGCTTGAACCCCAAGGTTGCCACCCAGTTCTGCACCATCGCCTGAGTGGGGGGTTGCTCTTTCGTGTTGATGAATTCGTAAGCAATGTCATTGGTGGTCAGCCATGCCACTGCTTTTTTGCACGTCCCACAATTGGGAATTCCGTAAACTTGGAGCGCCATAGATTTTTCAGTTGTGTCTATCCGAGGATGGTCATCTTTTGTAGTGTAAACGTTTGTTGCAAAGCGGCGATCGCTTCCCTTCGGCCAGAGCGGTGTCGCGGGCTAGGTTTATCCCCTTTTTTCCCAGCGCGATCGCCCCTACCTCAGTTCAACGCCGCTTGCCCGCTTGGCCACGACTCCCCCGGTTGGATCGGCAAACGCACAGTAAAACACGTTTTATTCCCCTGACTTTGCACACGAATCGACCCGCCCAAATGTTCAGCCATTTTTTGCACCAAGGCCAGTCCCAGGCCCGTCCCCCCCTGTTTCCATCGGTCAATTCCCGGCACTCGATAAAACTTTTCAAAAATATGGGCTTGTTCCGCCAAGGGAATTTCAACCCCTGTATTCGCCACATCCAGCACGAGCGATGCCTCCAAACGGGGCAAGGCCAACCACGCAGTATCCGTTATTGGGGTGCCGGGTGGTTTTGGTTCGGGGGTTTTGGGATCTGGCGGCAGTTCCGCGATCGCCCGCGCCGACAGCATAATCATCTCGCCCGGTGGCGTATATTTGCAGGCATTATTCAACAATTCCGACACAATCCGCGTGAGGCAAGCCGGATCAGACACAAAAACCGGGAGTTCATCCGAGATTGAAACCTGCAAATTTTGTTCGCGATGGCGCGTGCGTTCTTCAAAGGTTTTGACAATATCTGCCACCCAATCCCGCAAATGAATAGGTTCTAAATTCAGCCCTTGGGTGCCTGCCGTCAGCCGTTGCAAATCTAGCAAATCGTTGATGAGATCCGATTCCCGCTGACATTCGATGTTCAAAATATTCAGGTAGCGATCGCGTTGTTCCGGTGTGCGCGACAACTCCAGCATTTTGATCGCCATTTTGATGTTCGTCAACGGCGTGCGCAACTCGTGGGAAACCGTGCTCAGAAAATCATCTTTCAAATAGTTCAGCTCTTCCAGGGCTTTCACCTGGATCTGGGCCGACTCATACAACCGGGCCTGACGAATGGCGATCGCACATTGATTCGCCACCTGTTGCACCAACCGCACCTCACTCTCGCTAAACACCGTGTTTACAGGCTTATAGAGCCAGACATCCCCTAACGGAAAGTGATAATCCAACATGGGACAAGCTAACACCGTCGCCCGTTGATAGGCTTCGCGCACAGGATGAGCCTGCGTCAGGCTGAACTGGCAACAGTGCCCCGCCAACAACTGAGTATGCACGCCCACAAACCCCGTCCCCAACTCCAGCACCTCCCCCGTTGCTGATTTGCCCACCGTGGTGTGTTCATAACAAATTGTGGCGTGCGATCGGTCATCGCTATAAATTGCCGCATCACACCCAATCAACCCCAGCCCCAGCCTCAATTCCTCCACGGCTGTTCGCAAAATTTGGGACTCATCCAAACTATCGCGAACGTGGTCAGTAATCCGCTTCAGCAAAGCTTCGTAGGCCAGGGCTTGTTGAATTTCCTGGAAATTTTGGGTCACGATCGCGGCCATATCCCGAAAATTGCTCACCAGGGAATTCACCTCCGTCACCCGGCTATTGTTGCTCCAATGCACAGGCTCCCCGGTGATTAGCTTATCTGGCAAATTTGTGGTCATCGCTGCCAAAGCCGTTAGCGGACGAGCCAACCACCGACTCAACACCACCGCACACACCAACGCCACCAGGACAATGGCTAAAATGAGGGCCAAATTCCGGCTATAAACGCGCTGCACATAAACGACCTCCGGTTGCACAGTCTGCTCAACTACGAGCTGCCAGGGCAAATCACTGGCGATCGCGCTTTCGTGAATGAACCGAGAATTGCGCCACCGCACCATCATCAAGTGACTGCCCTGGCTCGGAAACCATTGATAGGTGTGGTCATCAAACCAATGCAAATCTCCATCAGCCCTGGGATTAAATACACTGCCAAGCGGGCGATCGCGATTCGTGCTCAACACCACCCGTTGATTGCGCCCCACCAACGTCAAAACCATCGTCTGCTCATGGGCATTGGCTTGCAACGCATCGGCCAACCGCGACAAGGACAAACGCCCAAACACAAACCCCAACACCTGCCCCTGCCGCACAATCGGAATGTTCAAAATCGCATAGGGTTCACCCGTGTCCGAAATTAACGGGTTCGACAAAATTGGGGTTTGGGTCAATTTCGCCGTTTCCCAAAACACCCGATTATCCGGCCCAGCAAACAGCGCGTTCAACTGCTCCTTACTTTCGACCGCATTCACAAACAAAATTTGCCCATTCTCATTGGCGATCGCGCAAGCCGTCACATCCGTCAGGCCCTCTTGGGTCAATTCCAAATACGAATCAATTTCGCGGGCTAGCCAATCCGTTTTGCGGGCCACCATCTTCGCTAATTTACTCAGCCCTTGCATCCGATGCTCATACCACCCCTGCACCTCCGCCACATCAAACAGGGCCGTGCCATTCAACGTGGCATAAGCGGCTGACCGAATTTCCGGCATCACACTTTGACTACTCAGAATCGTCAAACACAGGGTCGGAAAAAATACAAACGCAACAAACAAGTTAAACAACGTTTGCTGCAACGACAAACTCATAATCAGCCGTGGTCGCCCCACCCAACGGTGCAGCGGCAAATGAGTCAAACACAAATTGGCCACCAGCGCATTAAACAACGCATTGACCGGTTGCTTCAACAACACAATCTGAGTCGCGACCACATCCAGATTCAGAAAATGATGGTAAAACAACCAGACCAGGGGCATCCCTAAAACGCACCAAAAAATCCCATCCAGCAACAACAAATTTTGGTGATAACGGCGGAAACCCCACCCCACAAACCCCGCTTCCAGGGTGAAAGTGATAATACTGAAGGGATGATTCCACAGCACATAGGTACACAACCCCGACAGCAACCCCGCAAGAAGCCCCCACCGCCACCCATATAAGCCAACGACTAACCAAACGGCGATCGAGCCAAAAATAAAGTCAACATTAAAAAAGAGTGTCCATTTGGTTAAGTTCAGTCCATAACTTGCGGCCAGCAAGCACAATAGCCCCAGAACCGAACACGATTGGAGCCAAGGACGCAAAGCAGGAAATGAGCGATGGTTGGGCCGCATGACTGTAACCTCTAACCTTAACGAGCCAAATGAAATAATGCTGGTGGAATCATGGGCGCAGTGAGATAGACAAAAACCAATGTTTAAACTGGGGTTTAGCCCGTCAGGTCATTAGTTCAACCCTACGGCTAGCATGACTCTAAATCAACAAAAAACCTGTTTCAACCCACAAAACATCCCCTCCTATAACCAGGATGGCACCCCGGATGAGGCAGTGGGAGTCGCAGGGTGTTGATCAACCGCCAACCCTTGCGTCAGAGCGATCGCAGTTTCAGAGGTCGGCAAACGAGCCTTCCAACCCTAAAACCGAGCAAAATCCAGATGCCTCAACCTTAGAATGCGCTAAATGTGACGCAAACTTACTATTGGTTATCAAAACTTTGTTTGGAGCAATACAAAACTCTATGAATAATTTACCGAAAAAACCAGAGCCACCGAAACCGCCAATGCTTCGGATCGATGCAGGTACAGTCGTGTTTATAATTGCGCTGCTGTTGCTGGTGCCCCTACTAGTGACCGGGTTCTTTGCACAGTGAGGCGGGGGAGTCTGCTGGGGCCTCGTCGGTGGTGGGGCAGGCTGTGGCGAAGAACGCCGCCGGGTCGGTGCTGATTCGGGCTCGATACACGTGGTTAAACAAAGCCAGAATAATAAAGCCAAAGACAGTGCTCAAACAGGCCCACAGCCAGAACTGATGGGCGATCGCGGCGGTTTGATCCATTGCCCACCCACCCAGCACAGGGCCGACAAAATAGCCGATCGCCCAACACTGGGAACTCACTGCCACATAAGCACCGCGTAAGGTCGGCGGGGCCAGTTCAGCCACGATCGCCGCTGCAAACGGGACATAAATCACCGCTCCCAGCGCCAACCAACATAAAGACAACATACTCCAGGCAACTTGGCCGTTGAGATTGGTGCCTGCAACCCAAACCAGGCAAAAGCCTGTCGCCCACATCAATAGGGCGACCATCAAAATCCGTACCCGTGGCAAACCATTCAACAAATACGCCACCGGGATTTGCAGCAATGCCCCCAGACCGATGTAGCACCAGGAAAAGAGCGTGGCCGTGCTAGTCGAGGTCTGGGCTTGCCCAATGGCGGGCACAAAGTTGGTGAAGTAGAGGGGAATGGTGCTGTTCACCAGGGCGATATAGGTCGTAAACAGCAGGTTGGCCGCGATAAAAACCAGCAAGGCGCGATCGCGCAGCGCCAAGCCCAATCCCTGTCCGCCTCCGATCGCCTCCGCTTGGGGTGGATAGGTCTCTGGCATCGTCATCTGCACGATCATCACAAACACCAGATAGATCAACCCACACCCGATGAATAAAAGCTGGTGGTTGTCATTGACCAGGACAAGCAACACACCGCCCCCCAAAATGCCAACCCCGTTGCCCAAATTGTTGGCCAGGTTGCCGATCGCAAAAGCTTGATGGCGTTCCGGTGGCGTGGTGACATCCATCAAAGCGGCATCTGCCGCAGTCCAATAAAACCCAACCCCCACACCCAGCAATACACTGGCCACAATGAGCAGGGGCAAGGTGGCGGCGATCGCCAAAATCAACGACACCGCAACCCCCAAGACTCCCGATAAAATCAGCGTCGTTTTGCGCCCAAACCGAGGCATATCCACCAAAACCCCACCCAGAAAATGGCCACCGACGCCCGTAATGGAACTGAGACCAACACTGAGGCCAACCGCCGTGGCCGACAGCCCCAGGTAGTTGACAAACACCAGGGGAATGTAAAAAAAGATTAGCCCGGCCCCAATTTGCGACAGAAACCGACCAAGGGCAATCAGCCATACCGAACGGTTGGCCCAAACGGCTGTAGCTGGGGAACCAGGAGAGAGGGTTGGGTTAGAATCAGGGGTCATTGTTTGGTGGGGGCGATCGCCGCAGCCCAGTAATGGAGACAACAGAAAAAGGCTTGAGGCCCAGTCAGCAAAACGTTTGGCTGCTACGAGCCACCCTAGCGTTGTCGCGCTAGGCAAGTCTGCTACAGAGATCACCAAAACATTCATTATTGCTTTAGATTCGGGCGAACGACAACTCCGGGGATAGGAGCCGGGCCAAAGAACAGGAATCGAGCATCTGGCCCTTCAGCCCCCACGATTCCCCCCAGGCCAAGGGGCAAGCCCGCCAGAGCCACCCCACCGTTAGAATTCTTCCGAGCAGATGGGCTAGTTTTCCCGTAAGTTGAAACAACAGCCTTTGTGCTGCGTGTCGTGCTAGCGTTGCGGGGTGATTCTATGCGGCGGCGATCGCTTCTCCTGTGGTTTGGCCTTGCGCTGTTTTTTGGGGCGTGTCAGGCTCCTGCTTCTGCCCCGCGCAGCAGCGAAGTGATTGTGGTAGCCTCCAAAGACTTCACCGAACAGGATATTTTGGGGGAATTGCTCGCCCAACAAATTGAACGGAAAACCAACCTCACCGTTGAGCGCAAACCCCGACTCGGCGGTTCGTATGTGTGTCATCAGGCCATTATCAACGGCAAAATTGATGCCTACATTGAATACACCGGGACAGCCGCCACCGTCAGCCAACTGTTTCAGGATCGGCCCATTCCCACCGATGCCAAACGCCTCTACCAGGAACTCCAAACCCGCTACGCCCAAGCCTTTAACTTAACCATCCTGCCCGGTTTGGGGTTTGAAAATACGTTTGCGATCGTGATTCGGGGTGACGATGCCCGCCAAAAAAATATTCGAACCTTGTCTCAAGTGGCCCAATACACCCCCCAATGGCGAGCAGGGTTTGGGTACGAATTTGCCGAGCGCCAAGACGGCCTCGCAGGGTTAGCGAAAACCTACAATCTCGCCTTTGCTCGACCACCCCAAGCAATGGATTTGGGCTTGATCTATCGGGCACTGGTGCAAAAGCAAATTGATTTGACGGCTGGCAATTCCACCGATGGCCAGATTGCACGACTGGGGTTGGTGATTTTGCAAGATGACAAACGCTACTTCCCGCCCTATGAAGCGGTGCCCATTGTGCGAACAGAGGTATTGCAAAAGTACCCGCAGGTCAAAGCGGCGATCGCAGAACTAGCGGGCCTGATCACCGCCGAGGAAATGCAGAAAATGAACAACGCCGTCGAAGGGGAATTGCGCGATCCCAAAACAGTTGTCCAGGAGTTTTTAGCCGCCCACCCCAGCTCGACACCATAATCGGGGGCTGACCCAGTGCCCAGAGGTAACAGCAAAAACTGGGATAGGTTTGACGGCTCTGCAAGGCAAGGAGCAACCACGCTCTACGCACCTTCCTCCCCCTGCTATAATCCCATCGCAAGCTAATTTCGGAGAGGATGGAGCATGGCAGAGTGGCACGAGGTTCCAGGGGGCATTACAGCGCCTAAAGGATATAAAGCTGCGGGGATCGCCGCCGGACTTAAACCCTCCGGCTCACCGGATTTGACGTTGATTGTGTCTGATGTGGAGGCGATCGCCGCTGGGGTGTTTACCCTCAATCAGGTCTGTGCGGCCCCTGTTACCTATTGTCGCGATCGCCTCCGGGCCAAACCCAGTGCCCGTGCCATTTTGTGTAACTCTGGACAGGCCAACGCCGCCACGGGAGAGCAAGGCATGATCGATGCCCTGGAAACGGCCCAAGCGCTCGGCCAAACGATGGGAATTCCCGCCGAGTCCATTTTGCTCACCTCCACTGGGGTCATTGGCCAACGCATTAAGCTCGAACCGCTCAAAGCAGGCTTACCGACCCTGGTTGCAGCCCTCTCTCCGACAGGCTCTGATACTGCCGCCAAAGCCATTTGCACCACGGATACAGTGCCAAAATCGATCGCCCTGGAAATGATGTTGGGCGATCGCCCCGTCCGCATTGGGGGCATTTGCAAAGGCGCAGGAATGATCCACCCAAATATGGCGACGATGCTGGGGTTCATCACCTGTGATGCTGCGGTTTCGCCCCCCCTGTGGCAAGCGATGGTCAGCCGCGCTGCCAACAAAAGCTTTAACCAAGTCACCGTCGATGGCGATACCAGCACCAACGATACGGTGTTAGCCCTGGCCAATGGCGAATCGCGCACACCAGCCATCACCGAACCAGGCCCCGAAGCTGACAAGCTAGAAGCCATGCTGACAGCAGTGTGTATGCATTTGGCTAAAGCGATCGCCCGCGATGGCGAAGGAGCCACCTGTTTAATCGAAGTCCAGGTCACGGGTGCTGCCGATGATGCCGCCGCCCGCCAGATTGCCCGCACCATTGCTGGCTCCTCCCTGGTCAAATCAGCAATCTTTGGCCGCGATCCCAACTGGGGCCGCATTGCGGGAGCCGCCGGACGCGCTGGCGTGCCCTTTAACCAAGAGGAATTGCAGATCAAACTGGGTGACTTTTTGATGATGGAACGGGGACAACCCCAACCCTTCGATCGCACTGCGGCCAACGCCTATCTCCAACAAGCTGCCGCTGGCGAATACCTGAAAACCGATACGGTGCTGATTACGGTGAGTGTAGGCCCAGGCACGGGCACCGGGTTCGCGTGGGGCTGTGACCTCAGTTATGACTATGTGAAAATCAACGCCGAATATACGACTTGAAGCCCTACGGCGATCGCGATAGAGCCGCGATCGCCCCCTAAGGTTCTTCCGCTTCCGGCAACAGATCAAAACAATCAATCACCGTGGGGGGAATGGAACGCGGACGGCCAGAGGCCGCATCGACAAACACCCACTCCGTTCTCCCTGTGGCAATGGTGATGTTGTCATCCAACCGCAAAAACTTGTACTTCCGGAGACTCCGAATTTTGCGGAAATCGTGAATCCAGGTCATTAACCGCAGGCGATCGCCCACAAAGGCGGGTTGGTGATATTCAATGTGGTGCGATCGGGCGACCCACGTGCCCCCGGCCTCCCGTGCGGCTTGGGTGCCTCCCGTCGAGCGCGAATGGCCGATTGCAACATCCTGCATCCACTGCACATACACCACATTGTTGACGTGTTGATTGAGGTCAATCACATCTTCCGACACCACAATCTCGGTGTAAAACAGTTTTGCCAACGGCGGTTTCACTCCCTTGCTTGCCCCGGCTAGCCCCGCGATCGCAGCCCCCGGTTCCCCAGCCCCGACCATCGTGGCCGCAGCCATCCTAGCATAGCGCGATCGCCCCACTGTCCTACCTTCAGCCGTCACTGGCGATCGCGTGCTGGCGATACCAGGCGATCGTCTGTTGCAACCCCTCCCGAAAACTCACCGCCGCCCGAAACCCAAACGCCTGCTCGGCCCGTTGCGTATCCAGGCACCGCCGGGGTTGCCCATTGGGCTGTTCCGTTTCCCACACGACTTCGCCCTGAAACTCCATCAACTCACAAATCAGCGTCACGAGGTCACGAATGGTGATCTCTTCCCCCGTTCCCAAATTCACGGGGGCTCCGTCACTATACCGCTGGGTCGCCAGCACAATGCCCCGAGCCGCATCCGTCGAATAGAGAAATTCCCGCGTGGGGCTGCCATCCCCCCAAACGCAAATTTGGCGATCGCCCCGCTGCTGCGCCTCATACACCTTGCGAATCAACGCCGGAATTACGTGAGAACTACGGGGATCAAAATTATCTTCTGGCCCGTATAAATTCACTGGCAACAGATAAATGCCATCAAAGCCATACTGCTGCCGATAGGCTTGCAACTGCACCAACAACGCCTTCTTGGCCACCCCATAGGGCGCATTCGTTTCTTCGGGATAGCCATTCCACAAATCGTTTTCCCGAAAGGGCACGGGCGTAAATTTGGGATAGGCGCAAATCGTACCAATACAAACAAACTTCTTGACCCCAGCCTCGTACGCCGCATGGATCAACTGGGTGCCCATCATCAAATTGTCGTAAAACAATTCAGCCGGTTTGGCCCGGTTCAGCCCGATCCCGCCGACGTGCGCCGCTAAATGCACCACCACATCCTGTTGATCCACAGCCCGCTGGCAACTCTCCATCCGCCGCAAGTCGCATTCCCGCGATCGCGGCACCGTGATCTTGGCTGGGTCGGCCCCCGCCTGGGTCAACTGTGCCACCACTTGACGGCCCAAAAACCCCGCGCCCCCAGTCACCAAAATCCGTTGATTCGCCAACCCAAATTCAGCCATCGTCATTCACGTGTCCCTACATTCAGCGATCTATCAGCAACCTAGTTAGCAGGCCGCTCCCAGAATAGCGCGATCGCCCCAAGCCCCAGCCTAAAATCCCTGGGCACTGCCGACCCCTTGGCGCACCGTCGCCGGATCCGGCATCGCAGGCACCACCCCACTTAAAGGCACCAAGCCCAGCGCCTTCAAATCCGCCTCCACCATTAAATGCACCAATTGCTCAAAATTGACACTCGGCTCCCAGCCTAGCTTTTGCTTCGCCTTCGTCGGATCACCAATCAACAAATCCACCTCGGCGGGCCGCAGGTAGCGCTCATCAAAGACTACATAATCCTGCCAATTGAGATTGACATAGCCAAACGCCGTATCCAAAAAATCCCGCACGGAATAGGTTTCGCCCGTCGCCACAACGTAATCATCGGGTTCATCTTGTTGCAGCATCAGCCACATCGCCCGAACGTAATCCTTGGCATAGCCCCAATCGCGCTTAGAGTCCAAATTGCCCATAAACAGGTGTTTCTGTTGCCCAGCGACGATACGAGCCAGCGCCCGAGTGATTTTCCGGGTGACAAAAGTTTCCCCGCGCCGGGGCGACTCGTGGTTAAACAACAAGCCATTGCAGGCAAACAACCCGTAAGATTCGCGATAGTTCACCGTTTGCCAATGGGCATAGACCTTTGCACAGGCGTAGGGGCTGCGGGGATAGAAAGGAGTTGTTTCCTTTTGGGGAATTTCCTGCACTTTGCCAAACATTTCCGACGACCCGGCTTGATAAAACCGCACTTGGATCCCCGTTCGATGTTGATAGTCCCGAATGGCTTCTAGCAACCGCAAGGTGCCCATCCCCACGGAATCAACGGTGTACTCTGGCGAATCAAAGCTCACCCGCACATGGGATTGCGCCCCCAGGTTGTAAATTTCGGTGGGTTGCACTTCTTCCAAAATGCGGCGCAGGGTGGTGCCATCGGTCAGGTCGCCATAGTGCAAAAACAGGCGCGCCGTTTGGTTATGGGGATCTTCGTACAGATGGTCGATGCGATCGGTGTTGAAGGTTGAGGTGCGCCGGATAATGCCATGCACCTCGTAGCCTTTTTCCAGTAGCAATTCGCTGAGATAGGAGCCATCCTGCCCTGTAATGCCAGTAATCAGTGCCCGTTTGCGGTCTGGTGTGCCGTCTGTCATTTGGTTCCCTGCCTTCGCGATCGCGGTGTACCCCACTCGACTAGAATACCCAAAATCCCCCCAAACGCTTGGGGCAATATCCCAAACCCAGGGGCGATCGCGCGTGCTTTGGCTAACGATGAACTCCTCTCCAAAGCCGAAATGTCCACTAGAGGCCGTTTTCACATCTGCAAAATTAGCTGTATCGATAAACACAACCACACCATAGACATCCACTATAGGGATGACACCTATATCCTTGCTCTGGTTGTGTACATCACCCCTAAGTACGGGACAAAAGTTGTAGGGATGGCAAAAAGTTGGGCTCATTAGACGCAGATGAATTGGGCACCAAATGGCGCAAATAATCGAACCCTAAACGAAATAGACTTTTAGCACGGCGACCATGTTTTTTAATTTCAATGGACTGCCACTGATACAGCCATAATCCGGTTCGCATCGCCCAACATAAGGCTAAGGTCAACAAGGCGAACAACTTACTCAACCGCTCGGCATCAGTGAAGTGAGTCGATTCCAGACAAAAGCCACGAGTTTTGAACATGCCAAACAAGGTTTCAATGGACCAGCGTTGGGCGTAATCGTTGACCAAATTTTGAGTCCCAACCGGCGCAATCACCACCAGTAAATCACCATCGACTAAGCGTAGAGCTTCCACCGCAACTAGGCAACCCCAGCCCCGACAAGTACCGGTGAGTCTTTGGGATTGACCGAGTTGCAAATGCGCAAAGACGACCCGCGCTGCCAAGAGTTTGCCATCGTGCTCAATTTGGTCGCTGCCCCGAATCCTTAAGCAAAAAGCGAGAGCCGGTTCGAGCAGGAGATAGCGCATCCAGGCTTGTCCAATGAACTCGCGGTCGGCACACAAGTAGCTCACGACAGCTATGGGGAACCGTTTATGAAAGGTTTCCATGAATCGCATCCGTTCGTCACTATTGGAATTCCCCTTCTTGTCCAATAACCACCACAGCACCGGGAAGGCAACCCCTTCATGCACAATCCCTAAGGTCAAGATATTGTGCCAATGACTGCCAAATTTCCAAGTCGTGCGTTCCAGACTCAATACCCACTTCCCCCCAATCCCCATCCAACTGACCACCAGATTAGCCAGTTGGGTGTAATCGAGTTCAAACTCGCGAAAAAATCGCTGCAACCGCTTGTAGCTCGATTGCGGTAACGCCTTCCCCCCAAAGCCTAAACACAGGTCGCTCAAGTTCACAGTCTTGACTTTCAGCAGGGCTAATAAGAACAATGCCCAAAATGCAATCCTGGCTCCATGCCAGTTCAATTGCCTTTGGAGGATTCGCTTTAATTAGCTATATTGGCTCATAGAGTTTCTACAGAGTGTGGTAATTCTGATGAAACTCTACCCTGCTCTCCCTTTCAAGCTTTTTGTCCCGTACTGAGGAAGAGATGAGCTATTTTGAGCTAAAATCTCAGTTCATTCATTCTTCAAAGCAATACCTAAAACAACTAGACTACTCCAATAGATGTATGCAAGTTTCTCGATATTATCACTCATAGAAGCAAACAAAACTAACAGAAAAACACTGAGTCCTACCTTTTTATTTTTATTGTTATATTCACCAAAAGTTAGATACAGAATTGTAAAAATAGAAGGGACAAGAAAGGCAATAAAACCTACAACTCCTTGAGTAAACAGTAAACCAAACCATGTGTGATGAGAACCAATTGGCATCCCCTTAAGCAAAGCTGGCCCTTGGATTTGTTTACCATGTCCCCAAATCGGAGCTTCTCTCCATCGCTCAAAAGCCATTCTTTCTAGGGCTTCTCTTACTTGAGACGAACTTTTTCTTGCACCTTTAAAAGACTCCTTAAAGTCTTTTAAAGCATCAACAACTTGAACCGAAAAAACGCTAGCCACGAAACAAATAAAACTTACATATATTTGACTGAGAGGACGCAAAATATAAGGTATACCCCATACAACAACGAGTACTAAAGGTATAAACAGTAAGGATCCTCTGGAGACTGAAAGAAAGAGCATTATAAGAGATCCGATAATTCCAATCGCTTTCCACTTCCTATCAGATTCATGCAACGCAAAGATCAAATAAATTCCACTAATCAAGCCTAACGCAGGGGCCCAAGGAGTAAACAGGCTCAGGCGTAAACCAGAAGAATCAAAATCTTGAATATAGAGAAGAGCAGTGTAGTAAATTTTGCCATTCTGAGTTAAACGCTCAAAAGGCGACGAGTAAATTAAAGGAGGTATTCGAAGCACATAAGCTGCCACACACAAAGGAATAAGTAACAAGCTTTGTAAGCACAAGATACAACTTGCACGATAAATAATTTGAGGGCGGATAGCCGAGCAATATCCAATTAGTGGCAACACAGCAAACAGTGCCCAATCCCTTGTCCAATTTAAAGTTGATCGAATCACCTCTCTATTATCATAGCCAAAATCAATCAAGCCAACGACAATTGCAACGAGCATCAAGCCCATTGAAAGAATCCACAACCAAATTATCCAAGGAATTGACTCCTTTTCCTCTCTCGACATCTCATCTTTTACATGGATACTCCTAATTATCCTATTAATTAGAAGTATCCACGCAATCGAAGTATTTACTGGGAAAAGCAATCCTGAAAAGTATAATGGATAGGTAGCTAAAATACAAAACCAGATTAGTTTTTCAGGAAAATTCTGAGGTTTCATTCATTAATAGCAGCTCTATTTGAGTTTTATATTTAAGCAACCTCCTAATGATTTTATTTCTACAACAAAGAAGAGTCAGATGGCAAAGATAAGTTAGTCTTTATTTTTTTAATCTTACTACTTCTATAAAACCAACGAGCAAACAAGCCACTAGTTAATAGAAGTGAAGAAAGTACAGTACCACCTAAGATAAGTTTAGGTTTTGGTGAACTAGGAGCCTCAGGCAAAGATGGATTACTGATTATTTGCATTAATGGATAAGAATCATAAGTATTTGAACGGTCAACATCAAGTTTAGCTAGAGTCGAGGAAAAAACGGCTTCAGCAATTTGGACATTACGTTTTAGTGCATCTACATTAGCTTGTAATTGTGTGAGTCGCTTCAAGCGGGCTTCTAATTGAGCTATTTGGTTATCCATTTCACGAATTTGCGACACTACACCACGCTGGTTGACTTGAGTAGTCACAAGCTCGCGCAGCAATGCTTCTCGTGCTGACGCATCGTTTAGGCCATTTAGATTAAGTTTATCTATGTACCCTTTACTCACGGAGCGTCCAAGTAATAATTGAGCACGCCCAAGAAGAGCCTCACTAATTTCTTGCTGCTTTACTCTTTCCTGTATTACCTTAGGGTTATCTGAAGTGAATCTAGACTCCAGCAGAACTAAGCCTGCACTTACATCATTGAAGCCTTTAAGAATTTGCTGAAACATTGCATCCGCTTGAAGGGTAAACGCCTCTGCAGCTTCGCGGGCAGACAAAGAGGAATCATTCGTAAGCTGGTCAAACCGAGCATTAGTTTTACGATACTCTGTTAATAATTCCGCACGTGATTTGCGTAGAGACTCAATATTGGTTGATAGTTCTTTAATTTGCTCCTCTGAGCTTAAGCCAGATTGTGCTCTATAGTCTGAAAGTCGCTTTTGCGCAAGCTCTAACTTTTCTTGGGAAGACAACGTTGTTTCAATGAAACTTTTTTCCCTCTTGGTAGACTCCTGAATCCTGAGTTGATTTAATCGCTCTTCAAAAGCATCATAAAAAGCTTTAGCCTTAAGTTGCGCTTCTTTCGGAGTACTACCAGAAAATTCAAGTTGCATAATAGTCGTACCATCAATTAGCTTGATTCGGGGTGAACCAAACTCGTCAATGGACATTTTTATTTTCTGAGAGGCCAATATTGAAACCTCACCACTCTCAGCAATGACTTTAAAGTTCTCTCTAGGATCCTGAGAACTTGCATAAGGAGAAATATTTTCAACAAAAGCACCACCAACACCAGGAACATCAATTCTTGTCTGAGATGTAGAACCTGGAAGATTAATAGCCATCACGCTCCTGTAAGAACGCGGTGCAGATTTTATATAGAGGAGTGCTAAAGTCCAAAAGGAGATATTGAGCAACAAACCTAACGCGACATAAATCAACCAACGCTTCTTGGGCAAAATAATTGCCCAAGCCTTTGAGGCTTGTTGTGACGAATGCATCATTTCACTCTACAGCTAAGGCGTTTTATCTGTTCAACACAGAAAAAAAATTCTGGTATCCCTATTATGAAAGATAACAAGTGCGAACAAGTACTATCAATGTTCAGTGTAATTTTTTGAGGAAGAACCCTTAGCAAAGCTCGTCATCTATAAAGGTCATGCATCAAATTTAAGGCCACTCAGGAATCTGGCCTTTTCGCTGACTGAGTCCCAAATTCTCTTTCGCGAAGACTCACTCTTAGTCGTTAAAACTAAGATGCAAAGGATTCCAACATTATCGGACAGTGGCAAATGCCCGAAAGCATATAATTAGCAAGACTGAAAGAGGCACCCAATGAGTAAAGAGGTAATGAAGCTCGGAGAACTTTAATTACAAACGGACAAAGGAATGCTATAAGTTATTTTAAACCAAAAATTAAATTTTATAAGAATACAAAATATTTAAGATTGATAACTAGTTTTACGATCGCGGGTCAGATAGAGATCTAGGTAAGAAAATTGAGGGAATAATAGCCTTTAAAGACTTTAACAAAAGTGCTGAGAAAAATTTAATAAGGAACCATTTAAAAAGGTAACGCTGCGTTTCTTTTGTAAAGAAGATAAGAGGATAAGAGTAAATCGATTTCCAGAGCATTTCACCTGCTTTTCTTAGCCTTTTTTGGTTGTTAATATCTGTAAGACACATTCCAGCAAAGTACTGATAATTCGCAGCTAGACTTTGCCGTTTCAGATACTTTAAGTTATTCGGTGCTGCTTGGAATGCTCTTTCGATAACAATTAATCCATATTCTTGCATTACATCAATCTTGGAAGACATTGCTCCTGAAGATTGACGGTAAAGGACTTGGTATTTGGGAACGACGACAAATGACCAATTAGGTGCTATTCGTAACCAATAGTCCCAGTCTTCATAAGATTTAAGAGAAGAATCGAAACTTCCAGTCGCATCAATTACTTCACGTCGAATTAAACAATTAGAACCACTCGCAATAAAATTTCTGACTAACAGCTTCGGATATACATCTCCATTGTAAGAAACCGAATGACCAGGATAAAATGAATCCCCTACTGCACTCATATTGCAAGTCCAGCTATACGCAACTCCAGCAGTTGAAACAGCTTGAAGAGCTAATAACTGGCTCTCTAACTTGTCTGGGGTCCACAAATCGTCAGCATCAAGGAAGGAAATAAACTGCCCAGCAGAACATTCAATACCGCGATTTCGAGCAACCGATAAACCTTCATTTGGATATGAGAACACTTTTAGTCTAGGGTCTGAAATTGAAGAGACTAAAGATAACGTTTTATCTGTTGAACCATCATTAATCACTATTAGTTCAAAATCTGAAAAACTTTGAGTTAGGACGGATTGAATCGTTTCCAGAATTGTTTGGTCAGCGTTATAGGCAGGAATAACAACAGAAATAGTTGGCATATAAAAATCCCAGGATTATCAATAGATAGTTAACACAATACAGGTTAGAAAATTGACTCACTTATATTTTCAGGTGTTACTGCCTTAGCTTTGCTAATTCTTTCTAATAAAACTGGTGCAAATTGTGAAGGAAAAATTGAAAGCAGTAATAGCTTGAGTATTAACTTTTGAGCTTTACGCTGAAATAGAATAAGAGGGTAAAGTCGAGCTGCGTTATAAAGCTTGCTAAATGCTTTCTGAAGACCCTCAGTATTAGACGAACGTGAAATATAAAGCTGAGCAGAGTATTGATAGACATTCGCCATACTTTGTTTCTTCAATGACTTTAAATCATCTGTAGCTCTCTCAAACGCTTGCTCTAAGACATCTAGCTGGCAGCGTTCCATAAATTCAACCTTAGAAGACATAGAAGTAGAGGATAAACGATAGAAAATTTGGGGTTTACGAACAACTGTAAATTCCCATTTTTCTGCTACCCGAAGCCAATAATCCCAGTCTGCAGCCCCTGAAACAGCAGGATTGAACTCACCTACAGAGTTAATCGCGTCTTTACGAATTAAAGGGTTGGAACCATGTGCCAAGAAATTCCAAACCAGCAGATCAGCATGGACATCACCTTCAAAGTAAAGGGGACGATCTAAATGAACAGTTTGCTTTTGTTCATCCATAAAATAAGTCCAACTGTAAGCAAGACCAGCTTTTGGATGCTGTTGAAGTGCTTTTAGCTGAAGTTCTAACTTATCAGAAGTCCATAAATCATCTGCATCTAAAAATGCAATATAATCGCCAACCGCGCGAGAAATACCTCGATTTCGAGCAACTGAGAGACCGCCATTCTCATAGGAGAAAACTTTTATGCGCGAGTCTGAAATATTTTTTACTAAACTCACAGTGTTATCAGTAGAGCCATCATTAATTATAATTATTTCAAAGTCTTGAAAACTTTGCTTTTGAGCTGATTTTATCGTTTCTAAAATAGTCTTTTCGGCATTAAATGCTGGAATTACTACAGAAATAGTTGGTGTTGTCATTGGCTAAACTCTCACAAATAAAAATCGACCATACACCGCTAACAATGTCAAAATTGTTCGCTTTGGCTCAAGCAGAAGCAGTCTCCAATCAGTTAAAAGTGCGCGGTTCATAAAGTCCAAGCCAGTTCTTGGTTCTGAGCCACTACGAATAGTTCGTCTAGCAAGATAACGCAGAAAATAAGCCTGTGCTCGTTTAGAGTGCTTAGCTACAAAGCCTGGAGCATAGGCTTGAACCACTTTACTAAATCTCTGCCAATCTTCTTCCATCCTGTATAAGTTCGAGGAAACTCCTCCTTGGACAGTGCGATAACGTACAAGGACTGCATCAATTCCCTCAGCTTTCCATCCTTTAAATAAAGTTCTTAAGAATATCTCTGCGTCCTCCGTTCCGCTCAAATGCTGGTTAAATCCGCCAATTTCATCAAAAACTGCGCGACGAAAAACTGCATTTGATGGAGTAATAACTAGATTCTCGTAATAAAAATGCTGCAATTCCAATTCAAAAAGACGCGAGTTTGATAAAACCCCTGTTGCTTCGCCATCCGAAGTCATAAATTCCACACGTGCAAAACTAAGACCAAGATCAGATCGCCTACTAAAATGCTCAACATGTACGTTGATCTTCTCAAGAAGCCATTGATCATCTGCATCCATAAAGGCAATTAGTTCGCCTCGAGCCTCTCTAACACCGCGATTTCGTGTTGCAGAAACGCCTTGATTGGATTGTGAGATTACACGCACGCGATGATCGTATTTCTGATAGTAGTTTGCAATCTCAAGAGTATTATCTGTTGAACCATCGTCAATAATCAGAATTTCGATATCTTCAAATGATTGATTAATAACTGAATCTATTGTTTCAGCTAGATATTTGGCTGCGTTATAAGCAGGAATAATAACGGAGACTGTAGGAGCCATGCTATTCACCTAGCCTTACTTAAGGAATCGCTTTGCATAACAAAAGTGTACCGAGTTGCCCATACTGTAAATATTGGTAGTGCAATCATATGACTCAGTAGTACAGACACGGCAACCCAGAAAACACCCATCTTCACAAAAAAAAGAAGAAATGCTGCAAAAAAGATTGTAAATATTAAATTCCAGATAAGAACGATGCGGCTTTTGTCGATAGCTTGGAGAAGAGCAGACGCAGCATCACCAAAAGGTCGAGGCAAGGCAGACAGACAAATCACCATCAGAACTGGAATCGCATCGATCCATTTTTGCCCGAATACAATTGGCACATAGAATGGTGCCAAACTGGATTGAATCAAGACTAGAGGTACAATAAAAATAGCAATAGTTCTTAGACTATTAAAATACCGCGTTTTAAGCTCATTCAAATCGCTACGGCTTTCACATAAATGAGGAAACAATGACCAGGTTAAAGATTGAATCACGTTTAAACTAATACCTAAACCTGCGTTGAAGGCAAAATAGTAAATCCCTAAGCTTTTTAGCCCCAAAAATCCGCCTATCAAAAGATAATCTAAATTGCTCCGAAGCTTATTTAGTAAATCGACACCTAGAATATTAAGGGAAAAACCCGCAATCTCTTTCCATCGATATAGAGTAAAAGGTTGCTTAGATCGCCAAGGATGATTTCGACGGGATATAACAATCCAAACAGGTAACGTAAGAACAATTGGCAGAACAATTGCCCACATACCAAGTCCAAGTAAAGCGAAGAGTACTGTTAAAAAGTTACTAAGTACTGCTTGAAATGCATTACAAATGGCTGGAACCTTAAGGCGATTCTCTCGATAAATTAGAGCAATTGGCACCGCAAATGTCGGAAGCATTAAATACGTCGAAGCCAATACGCAAATAGGCAAGATTACCTGACTATTACCGTAGATCCAAGCAATTGGAAATGCTATTATGCATTGGATAAAAGCAATGGAAAAGCAAAGGATCCAATTCATCCAGTATGCGGTATCGCATAATATATCAACCTCACCCTCAAAAGCTTGAACTAATTTAGAGCCAATTCCTGCCCTCAATGTAAAAACATTCGAAAATTCATTGACAGTTAAGACAATAGCAACGAGTCCATAGTCATGCGGACTTAGCAGTCGTGCTACAACTACAGTTGCTCCTAGCCGAGAAACCCTGTTAACAAGTTCTGCAAACCCGAGCCAACCAGCATTTCTAATAAATCGGTTGGATAGACTCTTTTTTAATTTACTAATCCACATGAAATTAATAGGATAAGCATCTTTCAATAACAGGTTGAAATTACACGCAGATGCATCCCTTTTTGGAATCCCCGCCTCAAAGTCTTCTCCAGTTTAGAGAAAAGATTTTGAACTGACTGTCTGTGCTCGTAATTTTGAGCACAGAGGTTTTGGTGTAAGGGAAACTCGACAAAATTGGGATGCACTGTTAAGTCTAGCCTTAGGATACTTGCAGTTGCTTAAGGCCTCTGATGACTTGAAGTGAGTTTAACGCATTTCTCTCAAACCAAACATATAGGCTTTTAGGTAGGATGAAAAGTGAGTATGCCGCGATCGCAGTCACCAAACTGCGGCGAGGCTCCTCCAAAATAATTTGCCAATTCGAGCTTAGTGATTGATGTAACATCTGAACTGCCATTGTTCCATCTCTCAACGTTACCGCTCGTCGAGCAATGTATCGAAGATGATACGCTCTAGCCTTATGCTCACACTCACTAATGACGTCTGAAGCATAGGAGCGAGTTTTTTCAATCACACGTTCAAGCGCTTCTAATTGTTTTAATGCGTTTGCAGATAAACCACCAGAATTTACGCGATACAAGGTTAGAATTTCAGGGATACCTTCTATTTTCCAATCGGTTTTGATGGCAGTTCGCAACCAACATTCTACGTCAGTTGCATCAGCACTTTTATGTCGTAATCGCTCATCAAAATAGCAAGGCTCTACTTGACCATGAACATCATCATAAAACTCAATTGAGTTGAGTGCTTCACGACGCATTACAGGTGAAGATCCATTACCGATAGGATTACGACATAAGATATAGCTCGCTTCAATATCCTGTAGTTTTTTCGGTTTTTGAACTAATCCCGTTGGCACTCCAAATTCATCTACAAAGGCTGAATAACTGAAGCTGATACCAACATCTGGTGATTCCTCTAAATGCTGAACATGCTTTTCCAACTTCTGAGGTGCCCAAAGATCATCTGCGTCTAGTAGAGCAACGTACTCGCCAACTGCGTTTCGAATGCCAGTGTTCCTTGCGCCAGGAAGTCCTCTATTAGATTGCCGAATGATCCGAACTCTAAGATCGTCAAACTGCTGACAGACTTCAATACTCTTATCTGGAGAACCGTCATCAACAACAATAATTTCGAAATCAGCATAGGTCTGCGCAAGAACAGATCTAATAGCATCAGCAACAAATTTTTCAGCTTTGTACACAGGAATGATTACAGAGACTCTAGGCATTTAACAGATTCTCCCCAATAAGGTATCAACAAGCTAACAGGGTGCATTAAATACATACATGGAATACTTGAATTCCAGACTTCCAAGGAAAGCTACTGTATATCAATGTAATCCACTTCTTCAGGTGCTTAACACGGCAGCAAAGTAATCAGTAGAACTAATAACACTTGAATACAAGACTTGGACTATAGTTGGCCACTTCAAGCTAAGCAATTTCTTCCACATCAAAGCTTTTGGCTTGGTCATTGTTAGGGTTAAAACTCGAGGCTAGATAATAGATAGTTTTTATTTTCGTAGTTCATTTTTAGATTCACTCCTGACCTAATTAGTTATTGAACCGACCTTAAGGATTATGGCACTCAAATAAAGATACTCTTCAGCAAACATCAAAATTGGTAAAGATGAGTAGTTCTGATCAAACAGTTCGCTAAGCTACAGAACATGGATAGCAGCTCACTAGTTACGGAATAATAGTACGTCAGGAAAAACTGTGACGTTGCAAAGCATATTAGGCACTGAAGGTTTAAATCTGATTATTTGGTAAGCGTGATGACTTTTGTACTTTCGGGAAAGTATATTACGCTAGGCAACTAATTGGCAAAGAGTCTTTATCTAATCTTTGTCAAAAAATAAAGATAAATTCGGTAGACGGATCGTGATTCAGTAGATATCTCCGCAAAATAGCGGAGACGTAGAGCGTTAGAGTTTCTGCGACTTACATCATATTTGGGTAATTACTTACCTCTAGCCCATAGGTCTCTGGCACAAGCTGTGAGGATCAGCTAGACATCCGGTGGAAGCAGGGGTTGAGCAGGGAAGGATACAAATATTGGGGCTTAACCCGTTCCCAGATAGGATGATCAGGCTATGCGGATCTTGTGCAAAACAGACTGCCCCGACTAATTTACGTTAGCCAGGGCAGTGGACAGAGTCGATGAAGTTGTAACAGCAGCAAAAGGTCTGGTGAACGGACGTTTAGTCTGGATACCAAAACATGCCTTTGATGCCTTCGGGGTCAGAAATAAAGCCAAGCCGACGATAGAAATCCACAACGTGGGGATCGGCGAACAGCGTAATATTGCTGATATCTTCGCTCCGTAATTTCTTGATGACATACTTCATCAGGGCTTTACCAAGACCTTTGCTTTGAAAGTCGGGGTGAACAACAACATCCCAAATAGTGGCGTTGAAAGCGTGGTCGGAGGTGGCGCGGGAAAAGCCAATGAGTCGTTTCTGGGTGCCCCGTTGCTCCCACATGGAGACGACGAGAAAGCTATGCTGGATGGCTTTTTTCACTTTGCGGAGCGGTCGCCGTGACCAACCAACGGCATCGCACAATTCTTCTAATTCATAGAGGTCGATTTCGCGCTCGGTGCTAAAGAAAATTTGGGAGGTGCGATCGCCCGCGCCCTCTTCACCATCTTGTGCGATCGCGAAGCTCCGAGAGGCCGTAGAGGCATCAGCCGTACTGAACAGGCTCTTCCAAAAACCCATGTAAGCGAAATAGAAGTTAAATCACAGTATTGCTAGTATAGCCCCCATCCTTGCTAGCGCATTGCTCCCTTCGGATTTCCCTGGGGAGAAATCGGGCGACAAATCAAGAAAACATCTATACTTTTCCAGAATCCTGTGCTTTTCCAGAATCCAACCAAGAAAGGCGTGCCAAAGCACCCTAAATTGGTTTAGAGTTAAAGCTTCTCGGGTGATAACTCTAGGATCAGCAATTGCATATCAGACCGAGGCGACCTGCACTAGCGCACTTATCGACATTATGGCTTTAGGCTTAAAGTCATCGACGATCGCATTACTGAAACGCTTTAATCGTGCGTTTCCGCAATTCTACGAGCAATTTGTTAGTAGCGAAATTCAACTGCAAAACTTACGACTAGCCTATCACCTTTATAAGACGAAACAGGCCGTCATTGAGTTGAAGCCCGAAGGCAGTAAAAGCGCACTGCACTTTGCTTACCGCAATCAGTCTTTTTTATTGAGCGACATTTTTGGAGTGTTGGCAGCCTACGGCCTCACGATCCACAGCCTGAGTTTGTATGGCCAGATTTACCCGCCCATGCTCGTGTTTATTAAATTGATCGTATCGCGCAGCGGGAAAGCGTTAACGGATAAAACGGCAGAGAACGTGTGTCGGGCCATTCGGGAAGCCCTGGCCGGACGGTTTGAAGTCGAGGAAATGCTGGCAGTCGAGTTTAACCTGGATGCCGGGTTGGAGCAGGTCGAGACGGAGTTTTATGTTGATCCCGTTTTTCATCTGCCTGCGTTGTTGATTGAGGCAGATAACCAACCGGGGTTGTTTTACAAAGTGATGTACGCCATTTGGCAAGAAGATTTGATGGTGGTGAATGCCAATTTATTGGTGTGGCGGGGGCGGACGCGGCTCATTCTGTATCTGTTGGGGCCAAATGAGAGCATCATTCCAGAATATTTAGGCCAAAAAATTGCCGAGGGTGTGAAACAACGATTACTGGGACGGCGTTTTTGAAATCGGACGAGAGCGTTCGTTTTTCGGGCTGATTCGGGCACAATGGGGAGGTTGCGCTTGCCGTTGGGCGGGGCGATCGCCACCGTCGTCAAATTTGCCGCCCCCACCGCTCTGCGCCACCATCGTAAAGTTGTCGCCACTCTATTGGAACGCCACCCGCACCAGACACCGCAACACCGCCCCTTCCCCCATTGCCAGTTCTAGGGTTTTTCGCCCTACGTGCTGAGACGGATAAAGTTGAGTAAGATTAGGTCAAACACAGGGATCACACACTTGATGAAGGTTCTGGTATTGGCTTGGGAGTTTCCACCGCGCATCGTCGGTGGCATAGCGCGTCATGTGGCGGAGCTCTATCCAGAACTGGTGAAGCGCGGCCATGTGATTCATTTAATTACCGTGGAGTTTGGCCAAGCTCCCAGCTACGAAGTTGTTGAAGGGATTCACATCCACCGAGTCAAAGTTGCACCCAGTCAGGATTTTTTCCATTGGGTTGCCAACATGAATGACAGCATGGGGCAACATGGCGGCAAACTGATCCAAGAAGAAGGGGATTTTGCGTTAATTCACGCCCACGATTGGTTAGTGGGAGATGCAGCGATCGCCCTGAAACACCTGTTCAAAATACCCCTCGTCGCCACCATCCACGCCACCGAGCATGGCCGCTATAACGGCATTTACACCGAAGCCCAACACTATGTCAGCAGCAAAGAAGGCACCCTAACCTTTGAAGCCTGGCGGATTATCGTTTGCACCAGCTACATGCGCCTGGAAGTAGAGCGCGTTTTGGGGGTGCCGTGGGACAAAATTGACGTGATTTATAACGGAATCCATCCCGAACGCAAACTGTGTGCCCCCTTCGATGAACTGGCTTTTCGGCGACAGTTTGCCCATGACCAGGAAAAGATTGTGTACTACGTCGGGCGGATGACCTATGAAAAAGGGATATCGGTGCTGCTGGCCGCGATCCCCAGAATTCGGGCGGCCTTGCAAGATCAGGTCAAGTTCGTCTTAATCGGTAGCGGCAATCTAGATGACTTCAAGCGCCAAGCCTGGGAGTTTGGCGTTTGGGAGCAGTGCTACTTTACCGGCTTCATGTCCGATGAGGACCTAAACAAATTCCGGGTGATTGCAGACTGTGCCGTCTTCCCCAGCTTGTATGAACCGTTTGGGATTGTCGTGCTCGAAAATTTTGCCGCTCGGGTGCCTGTGGTTGTCTCCGATACCGGGGGGTTTCCCGAAATTGTGCGCCATGCCAAGTCTGGGATCGTCACCTGGACAAACAACCCCGATTCCCTGGCCTGGGGCATTATCGAAGTCTTGCAAAATCCTGACTACATGCTGTGGTTAGTTGAAAATGCTTACGAAGATCTGGAACGCCGCTTCAACTGGTCAAAACTCGCACAGCAGACGGAAGCCGTGTACCATCGCGTGCTGCACGAGCGATCGCAAATCAGTTGGTAAAGGGGTCAAAGGGAAGCGTGGAGGCCGTGGCAATTGGCCCGTCTGCATAACTTCTCTATTTAAGCTAGTTGTGTTTTTAGTATAGAGAGTGTAGAAATAGAGGAGCAACTGAGTTAGCAAACCAGACTCTCTAGTTTTTCAGTTGTCAATATGGTTTTTGAGAGGAGTTGACAAAAGATGAACATGCGCGTTTTATCCGTTCTTGGGGCTGCTGGCGTAGTTGCGGCATCGTCTCTGCCTGCGGCGGCTGTGCCCACTGCGGTTACCGAAGTATTACCAGGTGAAACCTTGACTGGGGTTGAGAGCCACACCCTACCCACCCCGCCTGTACACCCCGCCCAGTTCACCTTGCCCATCGATGTTGCGATCGTCAAGGATGACACCCTGGCTGACACCCCCATCACTGACAAATACGGCATTGGCAGCGATATCAAAGTTTGGGCCGAAGACATCCGCAAGTGCTTGTATGCCAAGCCCAAGCTCGTTCGGATGGTGGGCGACAAAATGGTACCTTTCGTCATCAATGGCGATGAAGGGCTGATCAAGATGAAAGGTGACAAAGCAATTTGCTCCATCTACTAATCCTGTTTCGGCATAAAACGATTTGCGCTTGATTAGAAGCAATAAGGTCTGTTAGGAAGTCCTTTGTGCAAGAATTCGGCATTGTCGAGAATTTGTACAAGGGGCTTTCTATTCGTTTATGGCGCTTTGATGGCCTAGCCCCAGCCCAACGGGAGGTGAAACGTCCATCCGGCGCTTGCACCATCGCATTGGAGGAACGGCATGGACAACGCGGCCCAGGTTAGTTGGTTGCAGGCCCACACCGTCTTTGGAACGCTGAACACTGCGGTTTTACAGGCGATCGCGACCGCTGCCGAAGTCCAAACGCTACAGGCCAATCGGCGGATTGTCCTCGAAGACACCCCTCCCGATGCCCTCTACATTTTGCGATCGGGACGCTTAGAAAGTTATCGCACCAGTCCAACCAGCACCGCCCAAGCCGTCAGTTTGTTGCCCGGTTCAGTCTTTCCCCTCAAAGAGTTGTTACTCGACGAGGCGATCGCGCAAACGGTTATCACCCTGTCAGACTGCGACGTGTGGCGCATCCCCCGTGCTGAATTTTTAGCCCTGGTGCAGCAGTACCCCGAAATTAGCCAAAGCCTGTCGCGGCAATTGGTCACGGCCCTCGATCAAGTCTCGGCCCAACTCACCTACGAGCGCGATCGCCAAGCTGCCCTCCGGCCCTATCTAGTCCCCAAAGTTCGGCGCGGGATTGTGGGGAACAGTCGCTATGCCGTGCGGCAACGGCAGGCCATTCGCCAAGCCCAGGGCGATCGCCAATCCGTCTTAATTTTTGGGGAACCGGGCTTAGGCAAAGACAACATCGCGGCGCTCATCCACTTTGGGTCAGCCACCCGCCACGAACCCATGATCAAAGTCAACTGCGACACCTTGCAGGCCAGCGGGGCCGACGTGTTTGGGCGAGCCGGGGGCAAACCGGGCTTGTTGGAATGGGTGGGAACAGGCACCTTTTTGCTCAACAACGTGCAAGATTTGCCCCCCGACTTGCTAAATAAATTTGTCACCCTCCTCACCACGGGGGAATATACCCCCATTCAACGGGAAGGTGGCCCACCCGCCAGTCCCCGTCGTTGCGAAGCCCGCATTTTAATCACCTCGGAACGGGTACTGCCCGACCTCGAAAAAAAAGGGGTCATGGGCCACATCATCAAAATCTCGCCCCTGCGCGTCCGCAAAGCTGATATTGCCGCCCAAGTTGAGTATTATCTGAGTCTCATTTGTCGGGCACGCAATCTGCCCAAACCCAAAGTCACCCCCGAAGCCCTCCGCCGCTTGCAGGGCTATGACTTTCCGGGCAACTTAACCGAACTTGAAAACTTGGTAGAACGAGCGGTCAGCCAACTCGGCGATCGCCAGGATCTCACCGAAGAAGTCTTTTGGGCCACCGGCAATAAGGGCAAGCAATTTCGGGTGAATTTACTAAATGCCTATCCTAAGTTGCGGCAATTTCTCCGCAGTCCGTGGTATCCCGATCGCCTCAACTATGGCTTGACCTTCGGCCTGTTTGCCGTGGTTGTCGCCATTCTGCTCTTTGGCCCCCAAAGCCGCGATCGCAACATCGCCCTCAACTTCTTTTGGGCCTGGTGGTGGCCCCTGATTTTACTCGCCTTTCCCTTTGTCGGGCGCTTATGGTGTGCCGTCTGCCCCTTCATGATTTACGGCGAAATTGCCCAAAAACTTTCCCTCTGGCTCTATCCCCGCAAACTGTTGCCCTGGCCCCGGCAAGAAGCCGAAAAATGGGGCGGGTGGTTTCTCTTTGGCCTGTTTACCCTGATTTTGCTATGGGAAGAGTTATGGCAGTTAGAAAATACAGCCTATCTCTCAGGCTGCTTGCTGCTATTGATTACGGCAGGCGCAGTGCTGTTTTCCATGCTGTTTGAGCGACGGTTTTGGTGTCGGTATTTGTGCCCCATTGGCGGCATGAATGGCCTTTTTGCCAAACTCGCCATCACCGAACTCCGCGCCCAACAAGGCATTTGTTCCGCCTCCTGCACCACGTACCAATGCTACAAAGGCGGGCCACAAAAAGGCGAAGGCCAAGCCACGGATGGCTGTCCCCTATATTCCCATCCGGCCCAACTCGCCGATAACCGAGACTGTGTGCTGTGCATGACTTGCCTCAAGGCTTGTCCCCATCGGTCAGTGGAGTTTAACCTGCGGCCTCCCGGCATCGAACTCTGGACAACCCATACCCCCCGTCCGGCGGAGGTATGCCTCCTATTTTTATTGTTTGGGGCAGTATTTTTGCATACCTTGCCCACGATCGCCCAATTCCTCGGCCATGCTAACGAGCTTGATCACTTTGGGCTTCATACGATCGCCGCTTGTGGGGCTTTGCTTCTACCCGGCAGCGTGGTGGCGATCGCCCATCAGGGGATGCACCTAGCCCACCGCACCATCAAACCCCGGCCCCTGGTCGAAGTCGCCTATGGGTACTTACCCCTTGTTTTGGGGGCAAACCTGGCCTATTACCTCCAGCTTTGGCTCACCGAAGCCGGACGCATTCTCCCCGTTACCGCTGCCACCTTTGGGGGTGGCCCGTGGGATTTGCCCATCGCCGTAGCCCATCCTGCGGTTGTTGATTTTTTACAGGCCACCACACTGATCGCCGCCTTCTGGCTCAGTTTATTGCTCTTGCTCAAAATTTCCCGCCAATCCCTCTGGAGAAATGCCCCCCACGCGATCGCCATGATCGCCCTCAGCTCCGCCCTGTGGAAAGTTATCATCGGTTAGCGAATCTTTCGCCCCTTGCCCGTCTAATCGGACTTGTTAGCCTGAAGAAAGCATGAAAAATCCGAAACGCCCGGAACAAGACCTCGTATTCTTGAGGCGAAAGGCTCGCCTGTTGTGATTCAGGAACCCGTCTCATGCTGCGGAATTTATACATTTCAGCGATCGAACCCGGTAGCGGCAAATCCCTTGTGCTGCTGGGCGTTATGGAACTCCTGTCTAAACGGGTTCAAAAACTGGGCTTTTTTCGGCCTGTCATTCACGGCGGCGAACAACCCGACAACGATATTGAACTCGTCCGTCGTCGCTATCATCTCGATGTGCCCTATGAGATGCATTACGCCATGACCCACCACACGGCCCGCAAACTAGCCGCAGAAGGGAAATCTGAAGACCTCCTGAAACTGGTCATTCAACGGTATAAACACCTGGAAGCCCAGTGCGAATTTGTGGTGTGCGAAGGCATCAACCCCACGGATATTGACCCGGCTCTGGTTGACAATTTCGATACCCGCGTCGCCAAACACTTATCTGCGCCCATCCTCATTGTGGCCAGTGGCTACAACAAAACAGCAGAGGAACTTGTCGGGGCCGTACGCACCGAGCACGAAGCCTACGAGGAAGAAGGATGCAGCGTGGTGGCAACCATCATCAACCGCGTCAAACCCACCATTGCCGAAACCGTCAAAGCAGAACTGGCCGCCGTTTGGCCCTATGAAGACCCGGTGTTTGTCTTGCCCGATGAGGACTTTTTAGCCAAGCCCACGATCGCCGAAATTGCGCGATCGCTCAACGCCAAACTGATTCATGGCGATGGGAGCCAACTCAACCGCGAAGTTTCGGTCTTCAAAGCCGCCGCAATGCAAGTGCCCCACGTCCTCGAACATTTGCAAGAAGGCAGTTTAGTCATCACTCCTGGCGATCGCGCCGACATTATTCTAGGTTGCGTGGCCTCCGCCTTTTCCGAAAACTATCCCAGCATTGCAGGCATGATCCTCACCGGGGGCATTCCGCCTGCGCCGTCGGTGCAGCGACTGTTAGATGGCTACACCCGCTGGACTGTCCCCATTTTCAGCGTGGATACCGACACCTTTGAGACCGCCACCAAAACCAACTCCGTCCGCGCCGAGATTACCCCCGACAACGAGCGCAAAATTGCCACAGCCCTGGGTGTTTTTGAATCAAACGTGGACTCTTCCAAACTCGCCGAGCGTATTGCCATCTCCCGCAGCGATCGCATCACCCCGATCATGTTTGAGTACGAACTGATTGAACGGGCCAGAGCCACCAAACAACACATCGTCTTACCCGAAGGCCACGATGAGCGCATTCTCCGGGCCGCCGAAATCCTCCTGCGCCGGGGCGTGGTAGACATTACCCTCCTCGGTGACGAAGCCAAAATTCGAGAAGCGATCGCCACCGCCAGCCTCAACCTCGACAGCGCCGCGATCGTCGATCCCCTCACCTCCGACTGGCACCAGGACTTCACCGACACCTACTACGCCCTCCGGCAACACAAAGGTATCACCAAAGACTTTGCCTACGACCTAATGCACGATGTCAGCTACTTTGGCACCATGATGGTCTACAAAGATCTGGCCGACGGCATGGTCTCCGGTGCTCTCCACACCACCGCCCACACCATTCGCCCCGCCCTGGAATTCATCCGCACCCTGCCCGGCTGCTCCATTGTGTCCAGCGTCTTTCTCATGTGTTTAGAAGATCGGGTATTGGTCTATGGCGACTGTGCCGTCAACCCCAACCCCAACGCCCAACAACTCGCCGACATTGCCGTCAGCTCTGCCCAAACCGCCCGCACCTTTGGCATCACTCCCCTCGTGGCCATGTTGTCCTACTCCACGGGGGAATCGGGCAAAGGCGAAGATGTGGATAAGGTCAAAGAAGCAACTCGCCTTGTCCGTGACCAATACCCTGAGTTGGCGATCGAAGGGCCAATTCAATACGATGCGGCGGTGGATGTCAGTGTGGCCAAAACCAAACTGCCCGACAGCAAAGTCGCCGGCCACGCGACGGTCTTCATCTTCCCCGACTTAAACACGGGGAATAACACTTACAAAGCCGTGCAGCGATCGGCTAAGGCAGTCGCCGTTGGCCCCATTCTGCAAGGCTTGAAAAAACCCGTTAACGATCTCAGTCGGGGCTGCACTGTGCCAGATATCGTCAACACGATCGCCATTACCGCCATCCAGGCCCAAGCCATCAAAGGCAGACTTTAACTCGCTGGGTTGAGCAACTGAGTCGTTTAATCCGTGGACAAGTTTAATCCGTGGGCAAGGTGGCAAAAATCCGGTCAACCAGTTGCCGCGCTTTGGTATCCAGTTGATTCCAATCCACGTCGCCATCTGCGTCAAAGAGTTGAGCGTCAATTTCCACGCTGGTGCTGGCAGGCTGCCCAAAGCCCCGCGATCGCGACGTTCCAGTCGCCGCGTCATAATCCCGAAAACACACCTGGTAACACAAAGCCCAAATATCCACCCGCACCTCGTGCTCGCCGTGGGTCAAACACAAGTGATAGCCCGGATAGGTTCCCGGTAACTGATCAAGCTGCTGTTGCAGGGCGATCGCCGCATCCCCCGTCACTGTTTCAAGTCGCTGCCGGAGTTCCTGCACTGTTGCCTTCGTCCGCTCATCCACCCCCTCAGGCCACACCTGCACGTCCTGATAGTCCCCGCGCCAGGTCGATTGCTCCAACTGCTTACCAATATTCGCCACCAAACGGATAAAGGCAGGTTGCATTAATAACTCCGCTTGCTGCCAAACTGCGTCACTGGCAATTTTCGGCATAGGTCTCCTGGGAAAATGGCGATTTGTCGCTAAAAGCCTAGGCGAAGCGGAGTCAAGACTCAAGATTCCTTAACAAAACCATAAGAACCCCTAATCGGTACGAGGCGATCGCGCCGCCCTCAAAAACCGCGCAAACCTCGACAAATCAAGGCTTTATCGGCAACAATCAATCCCTTTCCATCAAATTCCTTAGAAATATCTATTGCTGATTCGTCATATTTCTCGATTTTGCATTCAATAAACTTAACAAAACTAGGTAACATAGAAATAGGTACAAATCCTCATCAGATTTACCGCTTGACGTTAGCTTAGTCTGTCAAGGAACGATTCTGGGTTCACGAAATGCCGCTACTCCTTCACATCTCAACATGTAGAACGCCCTAGCGACTGCCCCGACTAGCTCAATCAGAAATTTCAAGCGCGACTGGCTTCCAAGTCAGTCCTCCACTTGGGATTAAGTGGGCTCCTTAACGGATTAAGTAAAGGTTGTTGACCGAATGACAACCCTGAACGCCTGTACACCCACGCCCTTGTGTAACTTGCAAAAATGATTACGCAATTTCCTTGGTTAACCACGATTACCCTGCTGCCCCTGGTAGCGTCTCTGCTCATTCCAATCCTGCCAGACAAACAGGGTAAAACAGTCCGCTGGTACGCCTTTGGCGTTAGTTTTGTCGATCTCGCACTCATCATCTATACCTTTTGGCAAAACTACGACCTCAAATCTCCCGATTTTCAGTTAACCGAGTCTTACAGTTGGATTCCCCAACTAGGGTTGAACTGGTCTCTCGCCGTTGACGGGCTCTCCATGCCCCTCGTCGTCCTGGCCGGTCTCGTGACTACCCTCGCCATCTTGGCTTCCTGGAAAGTCCAAGAAAAACCACGCCTCTTCTACTTCCTGATGCTGGCCATGTACAGCGCCCAGATTGGGGTCTTCTGCGCCCAAGATCTGTTGCTGTTCTTCCTGATGTGGGAACTAGAACTGGTACCGGTTTACATTCTTATATCGATCTGGGGCGGGCCAAAACGGCTCTATGCAGCCACTAAATTTATTCTCTACACCGCAGTTGGCTCCATCTTTATTCTCCTAGCAGCATTGGGCATGGCCTTCTACGGGGGCAACGTCACCTTTGACATGCAAGAACTGGCCCTCAAAGACTACTCCATGCCGTTCCAGATTCTGGTCTATACCGGGTTTCTCATTGCCTACGGTGTCAAACTCCCCGTTTTCCCCTTCCACACCTGGTTGCCCGATGCCCACGGTGAAGCCTCTGCGCCTGTCTCCATGATTCTGGCTGGGGTGCTGCTCAAAATGGGTGGCTATGCGCTAATCCGCATGAACGTTGAAATGCTACCCGATGCCCACGTTTACTTTGCCCCGATTCTGGCGGTTCTGGGCGTGGTCAATATTGTCTACGGAGCCTTAGTGTCCTTTGCACAACAGAACCTGAAGCGGCGCTTGGCTTACTCTTCAATCTCCCACATGGGCTTTGTCCTGCTCGGTATTGCGTCTTACACCGAGGTTGGGCTCAGCGGCGCAATGTTACAGATGGTCTCTCACGGGTTGATTGCAGCAGCATTGTTCTTCTTGGCTGGTGTCACCTACGATCGCACCCACACTTTGATGCTAGACAAGATGGGTGGCCTCGCCAAAACCATGCCCATCGCCTTTGCCTTGTTCACCGCCGGGTCAATGGCGTCCCTCGCATTACCGGGCATGAGTGGGTTTGCCAGCGAAATCATGGTGTTCTTGGGCATGACCTCCAGCGATTCCTACGCCACCTCTTTCAAAGTTGTGATGGTCGTGCTGTCGGCCATTGGGGTTGTCCTCACTCCGATTTACCTGCTCTCCATGTTGCGGGAAGTGTTCTACGGTGACGAAAACCCGAAATTGGCCAAACTGACCTTGTGGGATGCACAGCCTCGGGAAGTCTTCATCACCGCCTGTTTGCTCATTCCGGTGATTGGGGTTGGGTTGTATCCCAAGCTCTTGACCCACACCTATGATGTGAAAACGGTGCAAGTGGCCAGTCGAGCACGGACTGTGGTTTCAACAATCGCCCAAAAACCAACCGCCGATTTCATGCAAGTCTCGATCGCACCGGAGTTGCCCAAACCCATGAGCAGTGAACTTTTGGGCCTGGTGAAATAGCGTTTCAGTTTCGCACGAGTACCTCAGATTCAGACTGGGCTTCCAAGTGAAGTCCAGTTTTTTTTGGCGTTCTACGCGCCATCCTGGGTCAAGCCCGGTAAGGTATAGGGTGTAATGAATCATGTCATTGGAATAACGACTATGCGGGGATTGTTTGTCATTGCGATCGCGCCAGTGATCAGTGTGATGTTGCCCTTGGCGGCCTGGGCCGAAATCAAAACCCAAGTCGTGGAATACAAACAGGGAGATACCGTCTTGGAAGGCTACTTAGCCTACGACGATGCCATCACTACACCGCGCCCCGGCGTACTCGTAGTGCATACCTGGACAGGCGTTGGAGATTACGTCAAACAACGCACCGAACAATTAGCAGCCGAAGGCTATATTGCCTTTGCCGCAGATATTTACGGTAAGGGAATTCGGCCCAATAACCCCACCGATGCCGCCGCCCAAGCCAAAATTTATCGGTCAGATCGGCAATTGATGCGCGATCGCGCCCAGGCTGGGTTGACGGTCCTCAAAAACCATCCTCTCAGCATCGATTCCCAACTCGCAGCGATCGGCTACTGCTTCGGGGGTGGGGTCTCCCTGGAACTGGCCCGGAGCGGTGCACCCGTAGCAGGCGTTGTCAGCTTCCACGGGAACCTAGACACTCCCAATCCCGCCGACGCGCAAAACATTAAAGGGAAAGTGCTGGTACTGCATGGCGCAAGCGATCCCTACGTGCCCCCCGAACAAGTGGCCGCTTTTGAAAAAGAAATGACTACCGCCAATGTCGATTGGCAATTGATCGCCTATGGTGGCGCAGTGCACAGCTTTACGGAACCCGCCGCCGGGAATGACAAATCGAAAGGGGCCGCCTACGATCGCCAAGCCGATGTCCGCTCTTGGGCTGCGATGAAACAGTTTTTTGCCGAAATCTTTGGGCGATCGGCTACCCCCACAACCTATCGTCCACCAAACCGGAGATTGCCGCTCCTCCCGCCGAACCGTTCGCGCGATCGGGAACGGCCTTCTGCCCGGTAACATTTAGCCCCAGCATGTGCCCCCGACCTGGGCAACTCATCGGCAAAGCACCGCCAGCCCAAATACCAATCACAGGCGATCGCCCAAAAAAACTCCCCTGAAGGGGGCCAGGGGAGCAAGAAGGGAGACACTTGTTATCTTGTCGTCCGGTTAACCCAGACCACTAAGCCAGCCATTCCTGGACAGCATCCTCTTTGGTATTGGTATTCCGCTCCGGCGTTTCCCGCACAAACTTCATGTGAATCGAGCGCATTTGTTGCCCATCTGCCGCCACCGCCATGATGGGGTAATCGATCAACCCATCTTGGAACGACATTTGGAAACGGAACGTCCCATCAGGATTCAGCTTGATCGGGCGACCACCAATCGTCACCGTCGCATCGGGTTCTGTCGCGCCATACACAATCAACTCAGCATCGGCCACCAGCCAAAACTGGCGAGGACGAATCACAGGGAGCGAGGCAGAGAACCCCACGCCGGACATGCCCACACCCGACATCGTGAGACCAGCCATGCCTACACCAGACATGCCCACACCCGACATCGTGAGACCAGCCATGCCCACGC